>NZ_JASXSX010000001.1:23557-1428499 GCF_032085515.1 Gleimia hominis | reverse complement strand
TTCCTCATCCTTCAACGGAGGATTAATGACCGGCTTGCTCGGCTTCTCCGAACCACTGGTGATCGCCGTGTTACCAGCAGGGTCCTCATCCTTCAACGGAGGATTAATGACCGGCTTGCTCGGCTTCTCCGAACCACTGGTGATCGCCGTGTTACCAGCCGGGTCCTCATCCTTCAACGGAGGATTAATGACCGGCTTGCTCGGCTTCTCCGAACCACTGGTGATCGCCGTGTTACCAGCCGGGTCCTCATCCTTCAACGGAGGATTAATGACCGGCTTGCTCGGCTTCTCCGAACCACTGGTGATCGCCGTGTTACCAGCCGGGTCCTCATCCTTCAACGGAGGATTAATGACCGGCTTGCTCGGCTTCTCCGAACCACTGGTGATCGCCGTGTTACCAGCGGGATCCTCATCTGGGACAAGGTTGGATTCTTCGTACGTCGGTACGTTTACCGAACCATCTTCCGGAGTGACATCGCTAATAGGATCCGGAACACCCTCGTTTGTTATACCAGCAGGAGTGCTGGGCACATCCGCAGGGTCCTCTTCTGGGACAAGGTTGGATTCTTCGTACGTCGGTACGTTCACCGCTCCATCTGCCGGTCGCACATCTTCGACGGGATCCGGAACCTCGTCGTTGCTAATCGTAGCAAAAGCTCCGGGTGCAGCTGCGAGTCCGGTAAGTACGAATGCCGCAGCAATACCTGTTGCAATACTTTTCTTCATTTTTACGTCCTAGTTGTATCGGAACGAACCTGTGTTGGCAGGTCTCAGAGTTAGTATGACATTGCCGGGGGGGGTGTCAACTTACCAGTCACTGATAATTTTTATACGACTATTTTCAACGCAATAGCAAGTTGACTAGGCAAAAACAAACTGTGGGGCGCCGGCAACTTCCGACGCCCCACAGAACCTCACCTGCAATAACAGGAATTAGATAAACTATATGTTGTCATAATAACTAGTCTAATATTTACACAGCTAGCGCCGCGCGCTGACGTGCAGCGGGAACGGCAACGAAACTCAAAACAAAACTCGCAACGCCCCAAAGCAATAGCGGCATCAACGTGGCAAACAATGACGTCAACTGGCCACCAATAGCAGTGTGCGTAAGCCCAGACGTAGCAATAGACAACGGCATCACCGCGTTTAAACTCTGGAAAGCTGGGGGAGCCGTTTCGATTGGCAGAATCCCACCCAGTGCAACCACCTGCACAACTAGTAGAAGTAACGCCAAGACCCGCCCGATTCGAGAGCCAAAGACAGCGAGCAGCATTTGATTAATCAATGCAAACGCTATTGCTGCAACTAACAGCACCAGCAGTGTCGTAAACGAGTTCGCGGGGCGAACCCCCACTGCGTAAGCAACCCCGAACACGCCCAAAGCCTGCACAACCGCAGAAACCATCGCGGGTGCACTCGAGCGCCAAACCACATTCATACTCGAATGGGCAGAAGAAAGCTCACGCCGCCTCAGGCCCGGCATCACCAAGAACGTTCCCAACGCGCCAATCCACAATACAAACGCAGCTGCCCACGGGAAGATCGCGTTATACGTCGCAGAAGCCTCATTCCACGTGTGAGCTTGTGCCCGAGCAGGAATACTCGCCATATCCACAATCCGCGTGCGCTCCGCATCCGTATAAGTTGGTACCTGCTTCGCCCCATCCTTCAACTGAGACGCAAACTGATTGGTTCCCTCAGTCAACTCATTCGCGCCGGCGCTCAGTTTGGATGCCCCGTCACTGAGCTGGTTAATCCCACCAGCAAGTTGACCAACCCCACTTTGCAGCTCAGGGGTGCGCGCATTCATCTCACCCAAACCAGCGGCCAATTGGTTCACACCCCACTGGAACTGTGGTACCTGCGCTTGAGCTTGCGCCAGACCCTCATACAACTGGCGCGACCCGGAAACCAACCCGGGTTGTGAACGCGTGCCATCAAACGCCACCTTGAACTGCTGCGCTCCCTGAGAAAGCTGAGCCAAGCCCTGCGCTAAACCAGGTTTAGACTGAGTGCCATTAACCCCGTCAGAAAGCTGCTGCGCTCCATCAGCCAACTGCGCTGTCCCAGCCTTCAGCTCTTGCAACTGCTCGTGTATCCCTTGCAAACCACCGGTGTTATGCATCTGGGAAGCCAAATCGTGCAACTTCGCAACCAGCTGCTTCAACTGATCTAACGCGCCCTGAAGGCTACGCGCGCTCGCGTTAACCCCCTCACCAGAGGCCGCCCGCTGACCGGGGGAGAGCTGCTGCCCCAAGTTACGTAACGGCTGCACACTCGCATCCAGACGCTTTGCAGAATCCTGCAACGATTCGCAATACGCACCAGCCTGCGCAACCGGGCACTGGTTCGCCACCGCAACCACGTGATCTGCCGCCGGCACAATATCGGCCAGCAACTGAATCTGCTCACGCCACTGCTGTAACTGAGCCTCAAGCCCCTCCAAATCCCCAAGCTCATCGCGGATCTGATCAATAATCGCCTGAATCTCAGCCGGATCAATCTTCCCGATCTCCTGTTCAAACCCCAGGATCGGTTCGATAACACCGTTCGCCGTGTCTACAAACTGACCGATATTCGCAGAAAGCTTCGCAGTTCCATCTGCCAACTGCTTACTGCCGTCAGCCAAACCGCCCTTACCATTCACACCTGCGTTAAGCTGCGCGATCCCAGGTAAGAGCCCAGCCGAACCATTGGCTCCAACAAAACCATTACGGGCCTTCGCAACCCCATCACTGAGGCTCTTCGCGCCCCCGGTCAGCTGCCCGAGGCCACCGGTGAGCTGATTAACCCCACCGGCTAACTGGTACGCACCGTCGGCGCTTTGACCAATCCCATCACTGAGCAGGCCGATTCCACCCTGCAGCTGGCCAGCACCTCCAGCAAGTTTCTTAGAACCCTGATCCAGACCATGAACGCCACCGGCAAGCTTGTGTGAACCGTCGTTTAGCTTATCCGCGCCCTCAGCAGCTGTATTTAACTGGTCTTGCATCTGGTTGAACCCCAAGTACACCTTGTCCAGCACGTTCTTAGTCAGCGCTTCCCCGAACGTTTTCGCAGCGGTCTCGCTAATCTGCTTACCGATAATCCCCATAATCGGCGAAGACGCATCGTTACTGGTCACCGTAATTAAACCTGGCGTTGCATCTGCCGTGCCGATCGTAGCGATATTCTTCGAAAAATCCTTCGGAATCGTAATGACAGCCGAGTAGGTACCGTCCTTCAAACCCTGCTCAGCATCTTTTTCTGGCACGAGGTTCCAATCAAGATTCCCCTGCACCTCCTTCTGCGGATACATTAGTCCCGCAGTGAGCTGACGGCCGAGTGGCACCGTTTTTTCCTCGCCATCGACCTGCATCTTCGCGCCCTTATCGAGGTTCACAATCGCAGCCTGCACCTGATCAAAATTATCCGTGCGCGTTCCCACCGCCCACAGGGTCAATGCAGACGCGAGTATAGGCAGCAGCAAAACCGCTACCAAAGCACGCCAATCACGCGGCCTCATCCGCCTCATCGTGCACCTTCCTTCTGAAGTTGAGCTGAGCGTAAGTGTTCAAACTCGTAAACTCGATCTTCTTCCAAACCAGCAACCGGGCCGCATCCCAAAACCACGGCGCTTCCACCACTCACATTGTCCTTCAATACCTGGGTTTCCGCGTCCGTCAACGTCCGGCGCACAATGTAGAGCGACACGTTAGTTGAGGCAACCGGCTGGCAAGTAACAATCCACCCCACATGGGGGAGCACCCGGCCTGGCTCATCCACACTTGAGACGTCACCGACAAACGCCTGGCCAGCATCCGGACGCAACCTGCCAGCCAACACCGAACATAAGGCGTGCACCTGCGCTTCATCACCGCTTAAACGCAGTATCTCACCGGGGCGAACCACTAAGTCAACGTTCTCAAATAGGGGAGTGCGCCCTGCGGTTACCGTCAGAGACTCTGCCCGCGCTGCCACGTGTCCGTGTTCCTCCTGCCATTTCTCGTGCTCAAATCGCGCTTCGATCGCAGCTCCCTCAACGTCAAATACCGGCAGAATCTTGCGCATCCACCTGGGTAAGTACCACGCGTGTGCTCCAAGCAGTTGCATTACGGCCGGCACCAAGGTCATGCGCACCAAGAACGCGTCCACGAACACGCCTACTGCCAGGCCAAATGCAATCGGTTGGACGTAGAATGAGCCTTCGGGTAAGAAGCCAGAGAACACCGAAATCATAATCAGCGCCGCCGCGATAACCACCGGGGCGGAAGCGCGGAAGCCAGTCAAAATGGAATGGTGCGGATCATTGGTGCGTACGTAGTCTTCCCGCATGCGCGACACGAGGAACAGCTCGTAATCCATCGCTAACCCAAACAACACGCCCATGAGGATGATGGGCATGAAGGAAATGACGGGACCTACTTGGTTAATGCCCAGCGCCGTATTGCCCCAACCGTCAATAAACACGAGGGTCGTCATTCCAAACGCGGCGCCAACCGACAGTAAGTACCCCAAGGTCGCCTTCAAAGGCACCCAAATGGAGCGGAATACGATCGTCAATAATCCTAGCGAGAGACCAACTACCACCACACCAAAGGGCAGGAGTGCGTCAAACAGCCGCTCAGATACGTCGATCTTCACCGCTGCCATACCGGTTACGAACGTGTTTTTAATCCCGATGTCGTCAGCCCACTTAGGTGCCCGTTCACGCAGTTCGTGCACGAGGTTTTCAGTTGCGATCGAGTCCGGGCCCTCCCGCGGAATCACCACGGCCACCCCCAGGTCCGCAGTCCGGTTCGGGGTTGCGAGTTGCACGTGGTCCACCCCTTTTATGGACTCGATTTCGCCTTTCAGATCGTCCATCAACCCGAGCGGATCAGTTGACGTCACAATGTCACCAATCACCAGGATCGGCCCGTTAATGCCCGGTCCGAACTCTTCCGCAACCAGGTCGTAGGTGTCGCGGCCCGCACTTCCCACCGGGTCCACCCCGTTATCAGGCAGACCCAAACGCAGGTTGTAGGCGGGAACCGTCATTGCCACCAGAACAGCCACGACCCCCACGATCGCGAACCACGGGTGCGCCGTCACCACTTTGGGCCATCTGGCAAGAAGTCCATTTTTCTTCTTTTTACGCGCCTTTGGTTTTACCCGGGTTCCAAGCAGCATGAGGATAGCTGGCAGCGCCGTGATTGCCACCAGTACAGCCAGCGCAACAGCTAAAGCCGCGCACAATCCCATGATCGTTAAGAAGGGAATCCGCGCAACAAAGAGCGCAGCAAGGGCAATCACAACGGTAACCCCAGCAAACGTGACTGCGGAACCAGAAGTGGCAATCGCTAGGGGAATGGACTCTTTAACGTCCATGCCGCTGCCCAGCTGGTCGCGGTGGCGCGAAACAATAAATAACGAGTAGTCAATGCCCACTGCAAGGCCGAGCATAATTGCGAGCGTTGGGGTAGTGGTGGAAATCGTTACGACTTCGCCGAGCATCATGATGATCGACATTGCAACCCCAACACCGAGCAGCCCCGTCGCAATGGGGATGAACGCCGCAATTAGGGAGCGGAACGTCACCACCAAAATGACGAGCGCTACCAGCACCCCCACAGCTTCCATGATTGACAGGGGAATGGAGGTAACTTGTTTAATCTGTCCGCCCACGTCCACGCTCAAGCCGGCGTCCTGTGCGGAGTGCGCGATCTTCTCAACCTGGTTAACCGAGGCATCATTGAGCTCGTCGATTCCAAAATCAAAGTTCACCTGGGTCATCGCATACCGATTGTTGTCCGACACCATGGGGTCCATCATGGTGTCGTCAAACGGGCTGGGGGCCGCGATCACGTGCGGCACCTTTGATATCTTCTTGGTTACATCTTCAATGGTGCTCTGGTACTTGTGAATATCCTCGCCCTTGGGGGCACCGAAAACCACTTGTCCGGAGGCTCCCGCGAACTCTGGGAATCGATCATCCAGTGTGTCTAGCCCCTGTTGTCCCTGAGTGCCTGGGATGGTGAAATCATTTCCGAGGGTAGATCCAACTGCAACCATGCCACCCACTGCGGCAACGAGGACAATTATCCAACCCGCTAAAACGGATTTCGCATGGCGTATCACCCACGCTGCCGTGCGGTATAGGAACGACGACATTAGCAACTCCAAATCCAATACATTATTGTATTCAATATACTATTGTATTCTGTAGGTGGAATCAACACAGAAGGTA
Organism: Gleimia hominis; assembly: GCF_032085515.1. Taxonomy (GTDB): domain Bacteria; phylum Actinomycetota; class Actinomycetes; order Actinomycetales; family Actinomycetaceae; genus Gleimia; species Gleimia hominis. Next base: position 1,422,288 of record NZ_JASXSX010000001.1, on the reverse strand, counting down.
GCGATGAAACGAACTAGAGAGAACACTCGCGCACGCATGATCGCCGCAGCGGCAAGCGTATTTGCCAACAAAGGCGTTGCCGGCGCTACAATAGACGACCTGACTACTGCGGCCGAGTTCACGCGCGGCGCGTTTTACTCGAATTTTTCCTCTAAAGAAGAGGCGTTCGCCGCTACGTTCGAAGACTTCACCGCGCGGCTCGTGGACAAAATCACAACCGACGCACATAAGTTGTCCTTGCAGGATCCGCCGGCACAAGCGGTAAGTTCCATCTTGGAGTCAATCCGCCCAATGGGGCGTCTGTGGGTACTACTGGATGCCGAAGCAGTTCGCCAGTCGCTTCACAACGAACAGATTCGTGGCGTGTATTTGCGAAGCCGACAACAAGTTGCAGACGTGATTGTCACCGAGCTGGCAAATCGCACGGAAGCTGCATCCGGGCAACCCAAGGCCAGTGCGGTGGACGCGCGCCGGTTAGCCACGTTTTGCGTAGGCGCGTACTCAGAAGCGATTATCGCAGAGCATTTACAAGGCGTTGATTCTACGCAGCGTCTAGTGGGTACAATCGTGTCTTTGCTTGAGGCCGTGCGCCAGCCTAAGGGTAGTGGCGCAACGGAAGACGAGTGAATGATTTTACATACCCCTCAAGCAGGTGGGGGCTAAAGTGCCTCATATCCAAATATCTATTTCTGACATAATGTACATTATCGGATGCGTGTGTTAGTGCGGCGATTCTCCGTAGCAGTGCCAACTCGCGCTAAACCCACTTCTGTAGGCCATCAGCAATGGAAATAAAACCCTAACTCGATAGGTTAACTACTAGTTGGAGAAACAAACGAGGAGGAATATAAATGTCAGATCGCGCCCTACGCGGCATGCAGATCGGTGCCAAGTCCCTAGAAACTGAAGACGGCATTGTCTTTGCAGACCGCACACAAAAACGTTACCGGTGCGAAAACGGACACGTGTTTTCCGTAACCATGTCCGTAGATGCATCCGCGCCCGCAACGTGGGAATGTAAATGTGGCGCTCCTGCGGAGTTCCTAGGTGACGCAGAGCCCGACGATTCAAAACCACCAAAACCCGTGCGCACCCACTGGGACATGCTGCTGGAACGGCGGTCAGAGGAAGAACTGGAAGTGCTCCTGCAAGAACAGCTTGAGGTGCTCCGACGCGGCGAATTGCGTGACGGAGTCGCATACCGTCGCTAACAATAATTCATGATCGACGTGAAGGAGAATGCGTGAGCACTCACCAACCACCATCCCAATCGCTGCACGACCCGCGTGACAAGCGCCTACCCGTAATCGCTCCGCCGTGCGGGCTCGTGATTTTTGGAATTACCGGAGACTTAGCGCGCAAGAAACTAGTTCCCGCACTGTACGACCTGTCTAACCGCGGTCTGCTGCACCCATCGTTTTCCCTCACGGGATTTGCACGTCGCGACTGGGGCAGCCAAGACTTCGAAGACTTTATCCGCGATTCTGTAAAGAAGAACGCGCGCACAGACTGGGACGAGAACACGTGGGAACAGTTCAGCGCAGGCCTGCGGTTCGTAGCCGGTAGTTTTGACGATTCCGAGAGTTTCGACCAGCTCGCCCAAACCGTAAAAGAACTCGACCACACCCGCGGAACCGGTGGTAACCACGCGTTCTACCTGGCTATCCCACCGGCGGCATTCCCAAAGGTCGTGTCGCAACTGGTGCGGTCGGGGCTGAACGACGAATGGGGCGAAGACCGGTTCCGCCGGGTAATTGTTGAAAAACCCTTTGGCCACGACCTGGAATCCGCCAAAGAGCTGTCGAACTTGTTGCACGGCGTGTTCTCTGAAAAAGACACGTTCCGCATCGACCACTACCTGGGGAAAGAAACCGTCCAGAATATCTTGGCGATGCGGTTTTCAAACATCATGTTTGAACCCCTGCTGAACTCGAACTACGTCGATCACGTGCAAATTACGATGGCCGAAGAGATCGGGATTGGTACGCGCGCAGGCTACTACGACGGCATCGGGCAAGCCCGCGACGTCATGCAAAACCACCTGCTGCAGCTCCTGGCTCTGACCGCCATGGAAGAGCCCGTCACATTTGGCGCCAGCGACGTGCACGTTGAGAAAGAGAAAGTCCTCTCGGCCCTACGCCTACCCAAAGACCTCGAAAGTGCGAGCGCGATTGGACAGTACACCGCCGGCTACCAAGGTGGTGAACACGTGCGCGGGTACCTCGAGGAAGACAACATCGACCAGAATTCACGCACCGAAACGTTTGCTGCCCTCAAACTATTTGTAGATACGCGACGCTGGGCGGGCGTACCCTTCTACCTCAGAACTGGGAAGCGGCTTGGGAAACGCGTGACTGAAATCGCGATCGTGTTTAAGCGGGCCGCGCACATTCCATTTGACAAGGAATCCACTGAGGAACTGGGGAACAACGCGCTGGTTATTCGCGTCCAACCGTTTGAGGGCGTGACGATCCGCTTTGGATCCAAAGTACCCGGCGTTGGCATGAGGGTGCGTGACGTAACGATGGACTTCGGCTACGGACACGCGTTCACGGAAGACTCTCCGGAAGCGTACGAGCGGCTGCTTTTGGATGCGCTAGCGGGTGACTCTCCCCTGTTCCCGAACCAGCGGGAAGTGGAGCTGTCCTGGCAGACACTAGACCCGGTGTTGAAATACTGGGGGCAAACAGGTGGGCCGCAACCCTACCGTCCGGGCACGTGGGGGCCAGAAAGCGCGGAACAAATGATGGCTCACGATGGACGCACTTGGAGGATACCGTGAAAATCACTTACCAGAACACGTCCGCAGGTGAAGTAGCGATGCGCCTGCACGAGTTGCGGGATCAAGAAAGCGCAACCGTTAGTTCCGTGCTGAACCTAGTGGCGATAATCCAGCGGGATGAACAAATTGACGCTGCAATCGAGGTCTGCGGAGCGGCGTCACACGAGCATCCGTGCCGCGTCATCATTGTTGTGGAAAACACGCAGGCGGATGGTGACTCACTCACTGCGCAGATCCACGCGGGGCCTGATATTGGCCCTTCCGAAGTGATTGTTTTGCAGCCCTCGGGCAAATCCGCCAGCGAACTAGACACGCTCGTTATGCCGCTGCTGCTAGCGGACACGCAGATAGTTGCGTTCTGGCCGTTTGAGGCCCCCGACTCCCCCGTCGAACATCCGCTTGGAAAGATCGCGGCGCGCCGCATCACGGACTCACGCTACGTGGCTGACGGGAACGAAAAGATCGCCGCCCTGGCCCACCATTACGCTCCTGGTGACACTGACCTCGCGTGGGCTGCGAGTACGCTTTGGCGGGGCCTGGTTGCCGCGATGGTGGATGAGAAACCCCGCCGCGAGATTGAAAGCGCATGCGTTAGCGGCAACGAAGCGCACCCCTCATGCCATTTACTAGCCCAATGGATGCGGACCCTACTGGGGATTCCCGTGACCCTGCATGCTACGGAAGCGGACTCAATCGAGTGCGTGAGCTTGCGCCGCCGTGATGGTTCCTCCGTGTCCCTCAGGCGCGAAAACGGTGCGTCCGTAGCGCAGCTTGAAAGGCCGAACCTGCCGGCGCTTCCAGTGCGACTCCCCCGGCGTTCCGTGGGTGACTGCTTAATGGAGGAGCTGCGGATAATGGATCCAGACGACCTGTACGGAGACGTGATCACAAGTGGTATCTCACGCGACTAAACGCGATCTAGCGCAAGAAATACGGGTGAATGCGCAGCTCGCTCGAGCGAACGCAGATAGATCGCTAGTAAACGCAGTAGAGTTAGCGAATGCGGGAAGGAAATAGCACTCTAAATGGATCTAGACGTTAGAACCTACAAGACCGAGCAGAAACTATACGACACTGCGGCACTCGCGCTGTTGAAAAAACTCGATACGTTAGCGCGGGCACAGCAAACGGACCTGCACGTGGGAGTGGCGGGAGGGTCGATCGCGACCCGGCTACTTCCGGCACTGGTGGGACTGATTGAGCAAAAATCGGAACTGACTAACCACTGGTGTCCAATCCACCTGTGGCTCGTGGACGAACGTTTCGTTGATCTCGACGGCGAAGACCGCACTGACAGCATTATTGAACGCGCGTTCAGCTCTAAAGTTCCTGCAGTCACACTGCATCGCCCCCTGCGTCCAAGCGAAGGCACGCTGGAAGAGGCGGCAGCAGATTATGAGCAGCAGCTGATCGACCAGTTCGGCGGCAACAGTGCGGCTGTGAAAATGGACTTGCTAATTATGGGGATGGGCCCCGATGGGCACATCGCCTCCCTGTTTCCCTCACATGAAACTTTGGATGCCGCGGGTTTGGTGACCTTCGAAGACGACTCGCCGAAGCCACCACCGCAGCGGATCACTATGACGATGAACCTGTTGAAACGCTCTCGCTTCGCCTGGTTCGTGATTGCCGGTAAAGATAAAGCCGCTGTCCTATCGTCCGTCGCGTCTGGTGGCGACTACCGGGAAATCCCCGCGATCGCCCTCAACCAAGTGGGAACCCTGTGGTGGTGCGACAAGGCCGCGGCCTCAAAACTCACCGCGGAACTTTAGGCTCTTTAGGCTAGCGCGCTTGCGCGTCACTGCGCCTACTGTGCCTGCGCGCGATTGCGCAGCTGCTGCAGTGCGCGCGCAAGAATCTGATCTGCTTGCGCTTCACCCCGCCGTTCCCGCAGTGTTTGCCAGTGCCGATCCGCCAGTTCCGATTGGGTTTCTTTGCATCCAGAAGCGTCATTTCCACACTCAGGTTCAGCCCCTGAGGTGCGTTCGCGCACGCAAGCAGGGTTGACATCAGATGCAGGTGAGGCGGCCGAAGCGTGCGAAACCTCGGCCGAAGCGTTCGGTACCTCGGCCGAAGAGTGCGAAACCTCGGCCGAAGCATGCGAAACCTCAGCCGTGCCCGAACCTGCCCGTGAGCGGGACGCTAGCTGAAAACACGTGGCGCAATCCACCGTGCTGGGTACAGAAAACAGTGCGTCCGCTCGGTAACGCACTGTTGTCACATGGCCTCGCGCGCAAAAATATCGAATTAACGCGATTTGCATAAACCTTTGGTTTACCCCAGCTTCATCAGCAAAGCCATCGCGATAATCGTCACGGCCCAAACCACTAAGAACCCGATCGTAATCCGGTTCAAGTTCCGCTCAGCAACCCCCGACGAACCTGCGGTAGAAGAAAGCCCCCCACCGAACATGTCCGACAAGCCGCCGCCGCGACCCTTATGCATAAGGATTGTCAGAATTAGGAAAAGGCTGCTCAGAACCAGTACCACCCTCAGGGCGATCATCAATGCGGTCACAATTTTCCCTACTATAATCTTGTCCCGCAAGGCGCGGGATAACTATCCGCCAACTGCCACGCAACCCGTGCGCGCAGCGGGGTAACTCATTTATCTCTTGGATTCTAGCGAAAAATCCCGCTCAAATACAGCGGGCAAAACGCTACCACGCACGAAGGTTCGCCTCCCCCACCCAGGAGGAAGGCGAACCTCGAAAATGTTAACTAGGCGTCGAACCGCGCGATCTTCGCGAACTCGTCAGCCTTCAACGAAGCCCCACCTACGAGCGCGCCATCAACATCGGGCTTAGCCATGATATCGGCCACGTTCCCGGACTTCACGGAACCACCGTAAAGAATCCGCGTTGCCTGCGCGGTCTCCTCGTCGTACAGCTCCGCCAGGCGCTTACGGATCGCACCACAAACCTCTTGCGCGTCATCAGGGGTGGCGACCTCACCCGTTCCGATCGCCCAAATCGGCTCGTAAGCAATCACGGAAGTCCGCACGTCCTCAGCGGACATGCCTTCGAGCGCCCCGTCGATCTGCGAAAGCACGTGCGACACCTGATTCCCGGCCTTGCGGATATCCAGGCCCTCACCACAGCAGATGATTGGTTTAATCTGGTTAGCCAGCGCAACGCGTGCCTTCTCACCAACCAGGGCGTCGGACTCGTTGTGGTATTCACGCCGCTCCGAGTGGCCAACTACCACGTAGCTGCAGCCCAGTTTCGAAAGCATCTGCGCGGAGATCTCCCCCGTGTACGCACCGTTTTCGTGCGTCGAAATATCCTGCGCACCGTACCCAATGTGCATTTCATCGCCCTCAACAACGGTCTGAACCGAACGCAGATCCGTGAATGGGGCCAGCACCACAACCTCGGTCTTACCGTAGTCGAAGTTTGAATCGGACAGTTCTGTGTGTAGGCCCTGAACCAGGTGGATCGCCTCGAGGTGATCCATATTCATCTTCCAGTTACCGGCCATCAATGGGGTTCTTGACATCGTTATTTATCCTCCAATACTGCAATGCCTGGCAGCGTTTTCCCTTCCAAAAGTTCGAGGGACGCGCCGCCACCCGTAGAAATATGTGAGAACGTGGACTCGTCAAAACCGAGCTGACGCACCGCGGCCGCGGAGTCGCCCCCGCCGATCACCGAGAAGCAGTCCCCGTCCGACAGTGCTTGCGCAACTGCACGGGTACCACCGGAGAAGTTCTCAAACTCGAACACACCCATCGGTCCGTTCCACGCTACCGTCTTTGCGTCCTTAATCTTCTCTGCGTACAGTTCCGCAGATTTCGGACCAATGTCGAGGCCCATCTGGTCTGCAGGGATCTTGTCCGCATCCACTACCGTTGGCGTGGCGTCCTTATCGAACTCTTTCGCAACCACTACGTCCACCGGAAGCACTAGGTCCACACCGTTTGCCTGTGCTTCCTCCATGTACTTCTTAACGGTAGGCACCTGATCTTCCTCAAGAAGAGACGTGCCGACCTCGTAGCCCTTTGCCTTCAGGAACGTGTACGCCATTCCCCCGCCAATCAGCAGCCGATCCGCCTTCTTCAGCAGGTTTGCGATGACGCCGAGCTTGTCGGAAACCTTGGACCCCCCAAGCACGACCGCGTAGGGACGTTCCGGATTATCCGTGGCCTTCGACAGGGATTCGATTTCCTTGAGGACCAGCAGCCCGGCAGCAGATGGGAGCTTCTTCGCGATGTCGTAAACCGAAGTTTGCTTGCGGTGCACCACCCCGAAACCGTCGGATACGTAGCAGTCTGCGAGTGCTGCGAGTTCAGTCGCCATTTCGTCGCGTTCCGCATCGTCCTTTGAGGTTTCGCGTGGGTCAAACCGCACGTTTTCAAGCAGCAGGATCTGGCCGTCTTCAAGGGCTTCGGATTCCGCGCGCGCGGATTCACCCGTCGTGTCTTTTGCGAGCGTTACTTTAACTCCGCTGAGTTCGCTCAGGCGCTGCGCTACTGGGGCGAGGGAAAACTCGGGTTTCACCTGTCCCTTCGGGCGCCCTAGGTGAGCCATGACGATTACTTTCGCGCCCGCATCCAACAGTTTCTTGAGCGTCGGAATCGCCGCGCGGATCCGCCCATCATCGGTGATTTTGCCGTCTGACAGGGGCACGTTGAAATCAGAGCGGACTAGAACCCGTTTACCTTTGAGGTCGCCGAGACTATCAATTGTTTTAAGCATTTATCTTCTCCTTTTCTAGCTACTGCCTCAGTGCAGTGCCGGAAACAATTAGGCGCCCGCACACATCAAGATCGTGTGCGGGCGCCATTGCTTTAAAGCGTCAAACAGTTACTAGAGACGCTCGCCCACGTAAACCGTGAGGTTCACAAGAGCGTTTGAGTAGCCCCACTCGTTGTCGTACCAGGAAACAACCTTAACCTGGTCACCGATCACCTTGGTTAGCGGTGCGTCGATGATCGACGTGTGCGGGTCGGTGGTGATATCGGTCGAAACCAGGTATCCCTCCGAGTAGTCCAAAATGCCCTTCAGGTCGCCTTCAGCAGCCTTCTTCAGTGCAGCGTTCACGTCTTCCGCGGTTACGCCACTCTTCTTCGGGGTGAAGGTGAGGTCCGTTACCGAACCCGTGGGAACCGGTACGCGCAGTGCGTAGCCGTCCAGTTTACCCTTCAGCTGGGGCAGAACCAGGGACACGGCCTTTGCAGCACCCGTGGTGGTCGGCACGATGTTCAGCGCGGCAGCGCGAGCGCGACGCAGGTCCTTGTGGGGCGCGTCGTGGATCCGCTGGTCACCGGTGTAAGCGTGAATCGTGGTCATCAGACCCTGCTCAATCCCGAACTCTTCGTCCAGGACCTTCGCCATTGGCGCCAGGCAGTTCGTGGTGCAGGATGCGTTCGAGATGATGTTGTGCTTAGCCGGATCGTAGTCCGTGTGGTTAACACCCATTACGAACGTGGCGTCTTCGTTCTTCGCCGGAGCGGAGATGATGACCTTCTTGGCTCCACCATCGATGTGTGCCTTCGCCTTCGTCGCATCGGTGAACAGACCGGTGGACTCGATTACGATGTCGGCGCCAACCTCTCCCCAGTTAATGTTGGAGGGATCGCGCTCTTCGAACGTCTTGATGGTTTTGCCACCAACGGTGATGGAGTTCTCGTCATAGGAGACTTCCTGGTCGAGCTTACCCAGGATCGAGTCCCACTGAAGCAGGTGAGCCAGGGTTTCATTGTCAGTTAGATCGTTTACACCAACAACCTCGATGTCAGCGCCCTTCTTGAGGGCGGCACGGAAGAAGTTACGTCCAATACGACCGAAGCCGTTAATACCGACGCGGATGGTCACTATGTCCTCCTATAATGCGCATCAGCGGCGCATTGTCGTCTGTTGAAACCGAAAGGGTCTGAAATTTCCCTCCCGGTCCGCAGTGTTCTGCGGTTCCAGCAATTACAAATTTACACGGTTTTGGAGTTTTTAGTAGGCCCACATGTCCTATTTTCTCCAACGACGAATGAAAGCGTGAAAAGTATCACACTCTTATTCTTCGATGTGGAGGTCCTTTAACGCACTTTCCGTATCGCTTATCCCCTGCTCGTGCGCGGATTTATCCGCCATAGCAAGGAGGCGCCGGATACGTCCCGCGATCGCATCTTTCGTTAAAGGTGGGGTGGACAGCTTACCTAATTCTTCTAACGAAGCTTGCTTGTGCTTAATGCGCAATTTACCTGCTTGTAACAAATGTTCGGGCACGTCCTCACCTAAAATTTCAAAGGCGCGCGCCACTCGGGCACCAGCGGCCACTGCCGCCTGCGCGGAACGACGCAGGTTCGCATCATCGAAATTAGCCAGTCGGTTCGCACTCCCGCGCGCCACCCGCCGGTCGCGTCGTTCCTGCCACGTCTTCAAGGTCTTATATGCCCCCAGGGCCGTGAGGATATTGGTTATGCTCTCGGCGTCGCGAATAATAACGCGGTGTGCATCCCGCACTTCCCGAACTCGGCCGTGCCCACCGAGCCGACGGGCCACCCCCACCATTGCCAGGGCCGCTTCCGGGCCTGGGGAGGTCAGTTCCATCGATGAGGACCGGCCGGGTTCCATCAAGGAACCGCGGGCAAGGAATGCCCCTCGCCAGGCTGCGAGTGCCTCTCGGTCTCCCGCTGCCACAATCTGCGGGGGTAAGCCGCGCACTGGCCGTCCGTGAGTATCAATGAGACCGCTCATCCGCGCCAGCCGCTCCGCCGACTCCACAATCCGAATTACGTAGCGGTCCCCCTTCTTCAGCGCCCCACCGGACACAATCACCACGGAGGAATCTATGTCGTAAAGCTTTTGGATAAACATTCGTAACCGCTTCGCAGCCAGTTCCATATCCAGCTCCGCCTCAATCACGATGCGACGCGAAACCAGGTTCAACCCACCTGCGAACCGCAGCGTAGCCGCGACCTCCGCAGCAACCTGGGACGGTTTATTAACCGGCGTAGTCACAATTTCGCGTTTCAAATCAGCAGTCAACGACATAGGCGTGCTTATCCCTCATTTAACAACGATTCCGAATGCTCTAAAGACATTATTCTACGCCAGCCACGTTTCCGGGTGGCCAACCTGCCCCAGTACCCCCTCGAACGCGTCCCGCAGTGCAGCCGCTAACCGCAGCGGATCATGCAGCGCTCGGTTACCACCCATCGACACTTGTCGCAGCAATAGGCGCGCCCCCACTTTGCGGGCTGCCTCCTCAAGCTCATCAATATCGTCAACAACGGCGGGTTCGGCAATAATCACGTCCAATGCCAAATCGGGCGCGTGCTCAGCGAGGACACGCACGTGGTCTGCTGAAGACATCTCGTCCGTCTCCCCCACTTGCGTGGACAGATTCAAAATGAGCGCGCGACGCGCAGGCGTGCGCACCAGGGCCTCGTGAATATCGGACACCAAAAGGTGCGGCAACACCGAGGTGTACCAAGAGCCCGGGCCGAGCACCACCCAATCGGCCTGCTCAATGGCCTCCAGCACTTCTGGAACCACGGGAGGGTTGTTGGGAATCAGCCGGATGTGCTCAACTTTTCCCGCGGCCTTCGCAACCTGCGCCTGCCCGCGGATCGTGCGTTTTTGCCCGGCACAATCCAAGTCTGCTTCAATCTGCAACGGCACCGCCGCCATCGGCAGAACCCGGCCGTGCGCACCCAGTAGGCGCGCCACCCAATCCAAGCCCGAAACCTGGTCCTCCAGCAGCTGCCACAGGGCCACGATCAAGAGGTTTCCGAGCGCGTGGTTATCCAACGACCCGTCCGTCTTAAACCGGTGCTGCAGCACGTCCCGCCAGGTTAAGCCCCATTCTGACTCGTCACACAGCGCCGATAGGGCCATGCGTAAATCACCGGGTGGAAGCACGTCCATTTCGTCGCGCAGCCGGCCCGACGACCCGCCGTCGTCCGCTACCGTCACCACTGCCGTGAGGTTGTGCGTAATGTGCCGCAGTGCCCGCAGCGTGGCGGACAGCCCGTGCCCACCCCCGAACGCAACTACGCGCGCCCCGGTTTCACCACGCTTGGGCCAGCCCTCTTCATCTAGAAGCCCCACGACTGCCTCATTCCCTTCCTAAATCCCGGTGGAGCACCCGCACGGGAAAATCGTAATCCCGAAGCGTGCGCGCAATCAGTTCGGTCATCGCCACCGACCGGTGTTTACCGCCCGTACACCCCACCGCGATCGTTACAAACGGTTTCAGCTCCGACAGGTACCCTCGCAGCATCGGCGCCAGAAGATTAGCGTACCCCACGGCGAAATCACGTGCGCCCTCTTGCTCCATCACATACCGGGCCACCGGCTCATCTCGGCCCGTGAGGTGGCGCAGCTCCGTTACCCAATACGGGTTTTTCAAAAACCGCACGTCGACCACGTGGTCGGCATCCAGGGGAATCCCGTATTTGAAACCGAACGACATTACCGTGAGCTTCAGGGGTGTATCCCCCGCTCCCGCGACCACGTCCCGCATGTGGCGCGTCAGGTCGTGCACACTCATGCTCGTCGTGTCGATAATCACGTCCGCCATCTGCCGCACCGGCCCCAGCGTCTCGCGTTCTAACCGAATCCCATCGAGAATCCGCCCGTCACCCTGCAGTGGGTGCGGCCGCCGGTTCGACTCATATCGGCGCACCAGCGTGGCCTCATCACATTCTAAATAGATGAGTCGAAAATTAATCTTCTCCTCGTCCAACTGGTGCAAAACAGAAGAGAAGTCGCGAAAAAACTCTCGGCTGCGCACGTCCACGACGGCTCCTAGTCGGTGTACCCCACCGCCATCGGCGGTCATCATGCCCGCCAGTGCTGGCAACAGGTTTGGCGGCAGATTGTCCACCACGTACCAATCCAGGTCCTCCAGAGCCATTGCCGCACGCGTGCGGCCAGCTCCCGATTGGCCGGTGATTATGAGCATTTCCGGATCCGGATTCTTCGGAAGCCGGGAAGTCTCGTCTAGCAGGGGGATGCCCGCCGGGAACGTGGGCGGATTCGAATCAGATTCTTTCCGCTGTGGATCAGATGGGGAGGAAGGGTTGTTTGAAGTCATAGTCTAAGTGTGCCAAAAATCACCGCGGTTTGGGTTCAGAACCTGGTTTTTTCGCTAGGCGCTCATCGATCTGACGGGCGAGCTCCGGGCCGATCCCCTTGACCTCCTGCAGCTGCTCCTGCGTGGCGGCGCGGATGCGTTTTACGGATTTGAAGTGGCGCAGCAAAGCCTTCTGCTTCGCCGGCCCCAGGCCCGGCACCGTATCCAGCACGGACTTCGTCATCGCTTTGCCCCGCCGCTTGCGGTGGTGGGTAATGGCGAATCGGTGGGACTCATCGCGCAGATACTGCAGTAGGTACAGCCCTTCTGAGGTGCGCGGCAAAATCGCTGGATACTCATCGTTCGGGATCCACACTTCCTCAAGCCGTTTCGCCAACCCGATTACAGGAATGTCGACGCCTAATTCTTCAAGCGTGGCCTGCGCCGCATTAACTTGCGGAAGCCCGCCATCCACGACCACCAGGTCGGGTCGGTACGAGAACCTGCGGGGCAGGCCCGTGTTGGGATCCACAGGGCCAGATTCGAAAGGCACGCCGTCCGCGTCCTCACCTTCAATCCCCGCTTCTTCCGCCAAGAGGCGTTTGAACCGCCGCGTCAGCACTTCGCGCATCGCGGCTGTGTCGTCGTGCGTGCCCTCTTGCGTGCCGCGCACGATGAAGTGCCGATAGTCCTTTTTACGGGGCGCTCCGTCCTCGAACACCACCATGGATCCCACCGGATAGCTGCCTTGCGTATGAGAAATGTCATAGCATTCTATCCGCAGGGGAGCTTCTTCGAGTCCCAACGCGTCCACGAGATCGTTTAAAGACCGCGTGCGCTGCGTCAGATCTCCAGCGCGACGCATCTTGTGTAGCCGCATGGTCTCTTTTGCGTTCGAACGCACCGTGTCCATGAGCTTGCGTTTGTCCCCCCGTTGAGGTTTCAGCAGCTCAACGTGTGCCCCCCGCTGCTTACTGAGCCACCGCTGCATAACCGCTTGTTTGGTGGGCAGCACGGACACGAGGACCTGAGCTGGAATCGCGGATGTAGGCGTGTGTTCCACGTCGTCCACCGATACCGCTGCTTCTCGCTGCCGCGCTGTCGGATCCTGATCGACGTCCGCGTACGCTTGCTGCAGCAGACGTTCCATCAGCTCCGCGTCATCCACGTTTTCTTCACGATCGATCACCCACGCGCGCGCACCCCGAATCCGGCCTCCCCGCACGTGAAACACCTGCACCGCGGATTCCAGCTCGTCCGACACGAGCGCGAAGAAGTCCGCATCCGTACCGTCGTTCAACACCACCACGTTCTGCTCTTGAATCTGCTCCAAGGCTTTAATGTCGTCGCGCAGCCGTGCGGCCCGTTCAAAATCTAACGCGTCCGCTGCCTCGCGCATCTCCTCCTTGCGCGCGCGAATAAACGGCCCCACCTTACCGGCCATGAACCGGCAGATCTCCTCCGCCATAGCGCGGTGCTCCTCGAGCGAAATCCGCCCCACGCAGGGGGCACTGCACCGGTCGATATCCCCCAATAGACACGGCCGCCCCGATGCTTGTGCCCGGCGCAGCACCCCCGCACTGCACGTGCGCACCGGGAACACGCTCTGTAGCTGGTCCACAGTCTTGTGCAGCGCGTACACCTGCGAGTACGGGCCAAAATACCGGGTACCGGGTTTACGCGCCCCCCTCATCACCTGCATGCGGGGAATCTCCTCCCCCATTGAAACCGCCAGGTAGGGGTAAGACTTGTCGTCGCGGAAAATGATGTTGAACCGCGGGGAGTACTGTTTAATCCACGAGTACTCCAGCGTGAGGGCCTCCACCTCATTTTTAACGACCGTCCACTGAACAGAACTGGCGGTCGTGACCATCCGGTGGGTGCGCGGATGCAGATGTTCCACGTCGTTGAAATAAGACGACAAGCGGTTACGCAGATTCTTCGCCTTCCCCACGTAAATCACGCGGCCCTGCCGGTCGCGGAAACGATACACGCCCGGGTCCGTAGGGATCTGCGAGCGCGCAGGCGCATAGGTAGAAGGATCAGCCACGCCCTAAGTGTATTAGGCAGCGCGAAACTGGCAAGTAGGAGCCATTCAAACCGGTTGTTGACCGCGTGTGCGCGCAGAAAAACGGACGTGGTATTTTATGAGCATTGAGTTTTGAAACGCATTACGGAAGGCAGTTTCATGTTCGAATCGTCAGAGCAAGCGCTGACATATGTGGAAGAACACAGCATCGAGTTTATTGATATTCGTTTCTGCGACCTAGTGGGGGTGCAGCAGCACTTCACTGTTCCAGCCGACCAGCTAGCAGACGTTCTGGAAGCAGGCGTTATGTTCGACGGCTCTTCAATCCGCGGGTTCACCCAAATTCACGAGTCCGACATGAAGCTAATTCCGGACGTCACTTCCGCGTACGTGGACCCATTCCGCACGCATCCGACGCTCGTGATCCTGTTTTCGATTGTGGATCCGTTCACGGACGAACCATTCTCGCGCGACCCACGGCAGGTAGCCGCAAAAGCGGAAGCATATCTGCGTTCAACCGGGATTGCGGACACGTGCTACGTGGGTGCGGAAGCGGAGTTTTACGTATTCGACACCGTTTCGTATCAAACCCAGCCGCACGACACGTCCTTCTTTATTGATTCCGATGAGGGATATTGGAACTCGGGGCGAAAAGGTACGCGGGAGCATCCGAACCTCGCGCACACGATTGGCCGCAAAGGTGGGTACACGCCCGTGGGTCCGGCCGATGATAAGGCGGAGCTGCGTGACTCGATCGCGTCCACACTGGCGCAAGTGGGTTTGCAGGTGGAACGCGGGCACCACGAATGTGGTTCCGGTGGGCAGCATGAGATTAACTACCGGTTCGATTCCCTCCGTACCGCTGCTGATGATTTGTTGAAGTTCAAATACGTTGTGAAGAACCGCACGCACGAGTTCAACCAGACCGCCACGTTCATGCCTAAACCCCTGTTTGGCGACAACGGTTCGGGGATGCACTGCCACTTCTCCCTGTGGCAAGACGGGGAACCCCTGTTTTACGACGCAAATGGGTACGGGCAGTTGTCGGACACGGCCCGCTGGTTTATTGGCGGACTGCTTGCCCACGCTCCGGCGTTGCTGGCGTTCACGAACCCGTCAATTAACTCTTTTAGGCGGCTAGTTCCCGGTTTTGAGGCGCCCGTGAACCTCGTGTATTCCGCGCGGAACCGGTCGGCGTGCATCCGCATTCCAGTTACCGGCACGTCGCCGAAAGCCAAACGCGTGGAGTATCGCGTGCCCGACCCCACCGCGAACCCGTACCTGGCGTTTGCCGCGTGCCTCATGGCGGGAATAGATGGGATCCGCAACCGGATCGAACCACGCGAACCTATCGATAAGGACCTCTACGAGCTGCCCCCTGAGGAATATCACGACATCGAAAAACTACCGGCGTCACTGGAGGCCGCGTTGGACGCCCTCGAGGAAGACCACGAGTTTTTGCTCGACGGTGATGTGTTCACCCAAGACCTGGTGGAAACGTGGATTCGGTACAAGCGCGAGCAAGAAATCGCGCCGATGCGCGCCTACCCGCATCCGTACGAGTTCGAACTGTATTACAACCTGTAGCCGAGGGTGCTTACCGGTTCACAAACAGGCATACTCGAAGGTATGCGCAACGTTACGAACCTGAATGCACTTCCAGAACAAACCCAGCGGGCACTATCGCGCGTACGCCTCGCGGTAGTGGACATGGACGGCACGCTTTTGCTGCCCGGCGGAGATTTTCCGCCTGGCATCTGGGACCTGCTGGACGAGCTGGATGACGCTGGGATTACATTTGTGCCTGTGTCGGGGCGGCAGCAGTACACGCTTGCCCGCATGTTCGACTCACACCACCCGGGGATGACGCTGATTGGCGAAAACGGTGGGATGATCCGCCGCGATGGCCACGGCGAACCTACCGTCGTGTTCGAACCCGATCTGGTGCATGCGCTGATTGACGCGGTCCGGCAACTGCGTGCAGAAAACTATGACGTGGGCCTGCTGCTTTCCACTCCCGAAGGTGCGTACGTTGAACGCACTGACCAGCCGTTCTTGGACCAGGTGCTGTACTACAACGTGCGTACCAACCAGATTGGTGATTTGCATGAGGCAGGCGCGTCCCCATGCACAAAAATGGCGCTGTACGACTTCGGCCACCCGGACACGGGTTCGTACGCCCGGCTGGCACCGTTCAAGGACCAGCTGCAAATCGTGCGGGCAGCTGACCACTGGTTAGATTTCATGCCCCTGGGGTCAAACAAGGGCGTTGCCGTGCGCACTCTGCAAGCCGAACTGGGGATCAGCCACGACGAAACCATCGGGTTTGGTGATTACGAGAACGACAACGAACTGTTGGACGCGTGCGGATTTTCTTTTGCGATGGCGAACGCACACGAGAACGTGTTTCCACACGCCCGCTACGTTGCCGAGCATCACGCGGACACGGGGGTGCTCAAAGTAATGAAGTGGATCTTAAACCACCGTCGTTAGGCCGCTCGCACCACGCCCGGTCAGAGGCCAGACAGCAGATCGGCGGAACGCGTGTGGGGCGCGTGCGTAGCCCGGTACTCAAGCTGCAAGAGGGCGCGTTTGCGTTCCACCCCACCGGTGAATCCCGTGATGGACCCGTCCGCTCCAATCACCCGGTGGCACGGCAACACGATGCACAGGGGGTTACGTCCCACAGCTGATCCAACTGCCCGCGCAGCACCCGGCTTACCGAGCTTACGAGCAATATCCCCATACGAAACCGTTTCCCCATACGGAATCGCTTCTAAAGCCCGCCACACGCGCTCACTAAAAGCTGGGCCACTCACATTATGAGGCACCGCGAAGGTGCGCAGCTCGCCCTCAAAATAAGCCGCCAACTCTTCAGCCGCATTCGACAAAACGGAATCTGCCGGGGACACCCACACCCCGACGTAGGGGTTATCCGTGCGGGTATGATCCGCAAACTGACACGCAACTAGCTCATCTGAACGCGCCGACAAGATCAAGTCCCCAATCGGGCTCACCGTCAAAGTGCTCCGCAAAACCACCGGCTACTACTCCTCACCATTAAACGCATTCAGTCTAGCGTTTAACCTCAAGGCGTTTCATCAACTATTGTTAAGTTACACTCGACTATTGTTTTGAAGGAGACCGTGGTGTTGTTTCGTGGACGCAACCGTTCGCACCCTAACCGCAGTGAATGCACCGTTTACGATTTCATGGTTAAACGCGCGCGTAAATCACCGAATCAGGTTGCTGTCCGTCGGCGCCGTGGCGTGGGCGGTTGGACCGGGGTTACGGCGCGGCAACTGCTCAACGAAATCAATGAGTGCGCCCGCGGTTTCCTCGGGATGGGCCTAAAAAAAGGCGACCGGGTGGCGATCATGGCATCCACCTCATACGAATGGATGCTGCTTGACTACGCGGCCTCCTCCTTGGGGATAGTCATCGTCCCGATTTACGATTCAGACTCCGCCGAGCAAATCACGTGGATTACCCGTAAAGCACACATTCAAATGGCGATCTGTGACACGATTCAACGCTACGAACTGCTGGAACACGCGTGCGCACCCACTGTGAAACAGTTCTTCACCCTCGAATCAGACGGCCTACAAACCCTCATTGACGCGGGCGCTCAGGTAGACGAAAATCAGCTCACCACGGCACAGTCGCAACCACAAATTGATGACATCGCCACGATCATATTCACCTCCGGCACCACCGGTAAGCCCAAAGGTGCGATTCTAAGGCACCGCAACTTCGTCGATACGATCTACGCGATCCACGAGCGGGTTCCTTATGCGATCGGCGACCCGAATCAGAGCTTGCTGCTCTTTCTCCCGCTCGCGCACGTGCTCGCCCGCTTCGTGCAATACGCGGTTCTAGCCGGCCCCGCCGTGGTCGCTCACAGCCCCGACACGAAGAACCTCCTCACGGACATGGAGAGCTTTAAACCCACCGCGCTCCTACTAGTCCCCCGCGTACTCGAAAAAATCTACAACGCCGCGGAAGCTAAAGCCGGCAAGGGTCTGCGTCTAAAACTGTTCCGGTGGGCGGCCTCGCGTGCCATCGCGTTCTCGAAAGCACAGCACACCCGCCTGGGGCCATCGGCGCGTCTGCGTGCCGAAAAAGCGCTCGCCCACCGCCTGGTGCTCCACCGGGTGACGGATGTGCTCGGCCCAATGCAGTACATGGTGATTGGTGGCGCCCCCCTGTCTTCCGATTTAGGGCACTTCTTTCACGGCCTCGGCATCGAGATTTTGCAAGGCTGGGGCCTATCGGAAACTACCGGCCCCGCCACCCTCTCAGACCCCGTCACGACCCCCATGGAATCCGTTGGTTCGGCTTTGCCAGGCAACGAACTGCGCATCAGCTCCGACGGAGAAGTGTGCGTGCGTGGCGACGTCGTGTTCCACGGGTACCTCGACGACCCAGAACAGACCCAGGAGGCACTTCAAGACGGCTGGTTCCACACCGGTGACCTCGGCACGTTAGATGAGCGCGGGAACCTCACCATTACGGGGCGGATGAAAGACCTCATCGTCACGGCCGGTGGGAAAAACGTGTCCCCCGCCGTGCTGGAGGACGCGTTGATAACCCACCCCCTCATCGCCCACGTGGTGGTGGTCGGTGAGAAACGCCCCTACATCGGAGCCCTAATTACGCTAGATGAAGAAATGCTCCCAACCTGGCTGGAAAACCACGGGCTAGACCCGATCTCCCCGATCGCAGCCACCCACGACCCGAACGTGCGGGCTTCCCTGGACCGCGCCATTAAACGCGCTAACAAAGCGGTGTCCCGCGCGGAGTCAATTCGCCGGTTCCGCATCATCAACGCGCAGTTCACGGTCGACAACGGGTACCTCACGCCCTCACTGAAAATCAAACGCAACGTAATCACCCGCGACTTCGCAAACGAAATCGACGCGCTGTACAACGAGGAAGACGACTAGTCGATTGACTCGCGTTCCTCAACGGGTGAACTAGCCAACACCTTCTTTAGGTACTGCCCGGTGTAAGACGCGGCAACGGTGGCCACATCCTCGGGGGTACCCTGCGCGATCACAGTGCCGCCGCCTTCACCACCTTCTGGCCCCATGTCGATTACCCAGTCCGTGGATTTAATAATGTCCAGGTTGTGTTCGATCACGATCACGGTATTGCCCTTATCCACCAGGCCCTGCAATACCAACAGGAGCTTACGGATGTCCTCGGAATGCAAACCCGTGGTGGGTTCGTCCAGCACGTACACGGAACGCCCACGGGAACGCCGCTGCAGTTCGGACGCCAACTTCACGCGCTGAGCCTCACCGCCCGACAGGGTGGTTGCGGACTGGCCTAAACGCACGTATCCCAACCCGACTTCCACGAGCGTATTGAGGTGCCGCGCGATCTTTTGGATCGGGGCGAAAAATTCCGCAGCCTGCGCGATTGGCATTTCCAAAATGTCAGACACGGTCTTGCCCTTATACAAGATCTCCAGCGTCTCGCGGTTGTAGCGTTTACCGTGGCACACTTCGCACGGCACGTACACGTCAGGCAGGAAGTTCATTTCTATCTTGAGGGTACCGTCCCCTTTGCATGCCTCGCACCGACCGCCTTTGACGTTGAACGAGAAGCGGCCCGGCGTGTACCCACGCACTTGCGCCTCCGGCGTTTGTGCGAACAGTTGCCGCACGTGGTCCCACACGCCGGTGTACGTCGCGGGGTTTGAACGCGGAGTGCGCCCGATTGGCGACTGGTCCACGTGCACCACTTTGTCCAGATCTTCCGTGCCGGTCACGGACGTGTGCCGGCCGGGAACGAGCTGTGCCCGGTTCAGCCGCGTCGCGAGTGAACGGTACAAAATGGAGTTCACGAGCGTCGACTTTCCAGACCCAGATACGCCCGTGACGGAGATGAACACGCCGCGGGGGAACTTAACGGTAATGTTGCGCAGGTTGTTCTCCCGCGCCCCCTTCACCGTAATCATCTGTTTCTTGTTCACCGGCCGCCGTTTTGACGGCACAGCAATCGCCTTCCGCCCCGACAGGTAGTCCCCCGTCAACGATTGAGTGTTTTTCTTCAGCGCCGCAACCGTGCCGGAGTGGATGATTTCGCCGCCCTCTTCCCCCGCTCGCGGCCCAATGTCCACGATCCAGTCGGCAGATTCAATCGTTTCTTCATCGTGCTCCACCACGATCAAGGTGTTCCCCAGGTCGCGCAGGTGAAGGAGCGTGTCGATCAGGCGCCGGTTGTCGCGCTGATGCAAGCCGATTGACGGTTCGTCGAGTACGTACAGCACTCCCACCAGGCCCGAACCTATCTGCGTTGCCAGTCGGATTCGTTGCGCTTCCCCGCCAGACAGGGTTCCGGCCGCGCGTGAAAGCGTTAGGTAGTTCAGCCCCACGTCTAACAGGAATTGCATGCGCACCAGTACTTCAGTCAACACGGGTTTGGCAATTTTCGCCGCCGCCCCTTCTAGCTTGAGGGTAGACAGCAGTTCGTGCGCCCGCGCAATAGACAGGTCTGATAGCTGCGCGATTGAAACTCCCCCAACCGTGACGGCCAGAACCTCAGGTTTTAACCGGGCCCCGTGACACTTGGTGCACGGAACCTCCCGCATGTACGAGTTCAACCGGTCCAACTGGTTCTCAGACTCAGTTTCTTCCCGTTTGCGTTCAATGTACTGTACTGCGCCTTCGAACCCCGTCGTGTAGGAGCGTTCACGCCCCCACCGGTTGCGGTACCGCACGTGTACCTTGTAGTCACGCCCGTGCAACACCGCTTTTTGAATCTTCTTCGGCAGATCTTTCCACGGCGTATCCATAGAAAAATCTAACTGTTTCGCCAAGCCCTTCAACAAATTGCGGTGGTACTTGTTGTTCGCTGTCCACACCGCTACCGCACCTTCGGCTAATGACAGTTCCTTATCGGGCACCACTAGGTCTTCATCCACTTCCAACCGCGAACCAATTCCGGAACACGTGGGGCACGCCCCGTATGGAGCGTTGAATGAGAACGTGCGCGGCTCAATCTCCTCAAGCGTCAACTCATGGTTATTGGGGCAAGCGCGTTTTTCCGAAAACCGACGCGACCGCGCCGGATCATCTTCGGGCAGGTCCACGCGTTCAACCACCACGATCCCATTCGTTAAACCGAGCGCTGTTTCCACCGAATCTGTTAGCCGCTGGTGAATCCCCTCGCGAATAACTAGGCGGTCCACTACCACGTCAATATCGTGACGCAGCTTCTTCTCCAAAACCGGCACGTCATCGAGCCGGAACTGTTCCCCATCGACCACCACGCGGGCGAACCCTTTTTCGCGCAGCTCCTCAAACAAATCCTGGTACTCGCCCTTGCGGCCACGCACCATGGGCGCACGCACAATAAACCGGGTGCGCTGCGGAAACTCCATCACCGCGTCCACAATCTGCTGCGGGGTTTGCGACACGATCTCTTCGCCACACACCGGGCAGTGCTGAATCCCAGCCCGCGCGTAGAGCAACCGCAAGTAATCGTGAATCTCCGTAATCGTCCCCACCGTGGACCGCGGGTTGCGGGACGTGGACTTTTGATCAATCGAAACAGCGGGCGAAAGACCCTCAATGAAATCCACGTCCGGCTTGTCCATCTGCCCCAAAAACTGGCGGGCATACGACGACAAAGACTCCACATACCGCCGCTGCCCCTCAGCGAAAATCGTGTCAAACGCAAGTGAGGACTTACCTGACCCAGACAAACCGGTGAACACCACCATTTTGTCGCGCGGCAAATCGACATTAACGCTCTTCAAGTTATGTTGACGGGCTCCGCGGACTACAAGATTCTCATGCACATCACCCACTCTAGATCATCGTCGCAAACTGTCGCACAACTGTTCGATTGAGAATCCTCACTAAAGGCCTAGAAAATTAACGATTTCAGGAGGATACTGGTTATATGCCGATTTATGCTGTGACCTACGAATACGAACCATCGACGCAAACATTTTTGAACGAACTGCGCCACTCGCACCGCAGCTATCTGCGTGGGCTGAATGCGCAGGGGAAACTCATTTCTTCCGGGCACTTGCGCGACGCCACGTTCGCCGGCGCGCTCCTGCTCATGCACACTGCTACTGCGCGGGAAGCGCAAGAGCTACTGGAAAAAGACCCGTTCTTCTCACAGGGCCTGGTGCGGCGCATAATTATCCGCGAATGGGAACCCACGATTGGGGAGATGGCGGAGAAATTTGAAACTCCCGCTGATTTTCCACAGCCCAACCCCTGATCCTCGGCCGCTTCTCTAATTCGCTGGCCCACTAGGTGTAGGCACTGTGGTTAGCGCGAGGTCCCCGCTTCCGAAGACGCGGGGACCTTTCTGGCTGAAAAATTGGATTGGCAACTACTTCATGCCGTAGCTGAGCTTAGTGGCTCCGAACTTGAAGCGAAACGGCTTTATCTGTGCCATCGCCTGGCTGAGCGCCACCCGGACTTCATCGGGGCGTTCCACCGCACTCATGTGAGCCGCATCCGTAATCTCCTGCACGGTCACAGCGTCGTTACCGCCGTTTCTAACCGTTTTCGCGAACTCGTGGGCCTCATTGGGCGGGAGCGTCTGATCGTGCGTCGCGCAGATAATATTCAACGGTTGCTGCAGTTTTGCCGCACCATCGCGGTTATCCATCGAAGCGATCACCTCGCAGCACTGCGCGTACCCCTCGTCAGCGCAGGATATGAACGTGTTGCGGGTGCGCTGCACGCGCGGGCCACCCTGGGCGAGGAACTGGGGGGTGAACCACCGTTGCATCGTTGCATCCACCAGTGACTGCGTGCCATTCGACCGCACGGCCGCCGCCTTTTCCTCCCACGCGCTCGACGGTTCCAACACCGGCCCCGACGACAGCATGGTTACTGATTTAACCCGTTCCGGCGCGTTTATTGCCAACCACAAACTGAGCATTCCACCCAGCGACAACCCAGCCGCGTGGAACGTGTCTACCCCCACGTCGTCCAACATTTTCAAAATCGCGCGCCCAAGGTCCTCAACCTGGGCGGGCCCATCCACATCAAGCAGTGGGGACAGGCCGTGCCCGGGAAGATCGTAGCGAACCACGCGGAACTTGGTGAGCGCCGGCATCACGTCATCCCACATGTGCCGATCAGATCCAAGCGCTGACCCCAGTAGTAGCACCGGCGCTTCCGGGTGTCCCTTAATGTCGCAAGAAAGATTTGTATCCATGCCTTTACGCTAGCACTTAAAGCCGCTGTGACCCATGCCAACCCTCATGGCAACGCGGGGGAACTTTGCTATGGTGACAAAAGTGAAGTTATCGCGTTATATAGACCCGTTTATTGTCTCCCTAGTGACCATTTTGGTGCTGGGAATTTTGATTCCAATTCCCTCCGGGTGGATTAAGGCTCTTGAAATAGCGGGCAAAGTTGCGGTAATGGCCCTGTTCCTCGTATACGGAATGCGGCTTCGCACCTCTGAAGTTTGGGAAGGTTTAAAGAATCTCAAACTTCAAGGGACCGTAATGTTTTCCACGTTCGTGTTCATTCCCCTGCTGGGGTGGGCACTTTATCCGCTTTTGAGGCACGAGGCACTGCTTGGCCCCACGTTCGCCCTGGGGGTACTGTACATGACGCTGCTGCCTTCCACAGTGCAGTCCTCCGTGTCGTTCACATCGATTGCCGGAGGGAACGTGGCGGGCGCGGTCTGCTCTGCGACCGTGTCTAATATTATCGGCATGGTCATTACACCACTGCTGGTCATGCTCATAATGGGGGCAAAAACGGGGGTGGGCAGTGACTCGATAATTAACGTTTTGATTCAGCTATTGATCCCCTTTATTATCGGCCAGCTACTGCAACCAAAAGTAGGGAACTGGGTTCGACGCTCAAAGTGGCTAACTAAAGCGGTGGACCGCGGCACCATTCTGATTGTCGTCGCCGCCGGTATTGCCGGTGCTACCGCGCGCGGATTGTGGGCCACTGTGTCGTGGAAAGACGCGATTATGCTCATCATCGCAGCTGCCATAATCCTGGCTATCGTCATGTCAGCAACCTGGCGGGCCGGGCGTGTCCTCAAACTGTCCCGACCCGACAACATCGCGTTACTCATGTGTGGTTCCAAGAAATCCCTAGCCACCGGCCTGCCGATGGCGGCGATCATCTTCCCCCCGCACATAGTTGCGCAAGTGACGATCCCGGTCATTGTTTTCCACCAGCTACAGCTCATGGTCGCAGCCGTGCTGTCACGCCGCCTCGCCGCTGGTAACGCAGAGGACACCTCCACCTGGTAGGTCACCGAACGATGCGGGTCACGGCACCGTACGCTCGGTCGTGGGTTCGGTGAATCCCCTCTAAAAGCAGTGCCTGCACGATGCCGGCCAAGACGATTATCAGCCACGTCCATCCCGTCGGCCACTGCAGTGCGAAGAAGGTGCGCAGCATCGGCGTCATTACGGTAACTACCGCTAAACCCGCCATGGTGGTCAGGAGCGCGATGCGCCACGGCACTAGGGGCCGCGACAAGATGCCAAGTAAGTAGAGCCCACCAATAACTACCGCGAGGGTCGCAGCTGTGGATGATTCCTCCCTGGTTTCACCGCAAAGCCGGTATATCACCAGGGCGGTAATGCCAATCACTGCGGCTGAAGGCACAGCCAATGCCAGGGTGCGTTGCAAGAACCCGGGTGTGTAGCGGCGCTTGTTGGGTGCGAGTGCCAAGAAGAATGAGGGAATGCCGATTGTGAGGCTAGAGATGATCGTCATTTGCCGCGGCAAAAACGGGAACCGCCACGCCATAAGGGCAACCACCGCGGAGATAGCGGCAACGTAGAAGGTCTTCGTTAAGAACAGGGACGAGACGCGCTCCATGTTCGCGATAATGCGCCGTCCCTGCGCCACGACGCCCGGGAGTTTGGAGAACTTTCCATCAACCAGCACCACTTTCGCCACTGCTTTTGTAGCCGTGGTGCCCGACCCCATTGCGATCCCCAGGTCTGCAGCTTTCAGTGCCAAAACGTCGTTTACACCGTCACCCGTCATCGCCACCGTGTGCCCGTCAGCTTGCAGGGCCTTCACCATTTTGCGTTTCACATCCGGGGTGACGCGGCCAAACACGTCGTATTCTTGACACACGCGGCGGGCTTCAGCCTCATCTTGCGGAAACTCGCGGGCGTCAAACGTCCGCACCTGCCGGTCCCCGCATAAGTTTACGCGCTGCGCCAACGCGCCCACAGTAGTGGGGTTGTCTCCGGAGATGACCTTTAACCCCACTTCTTGTTCCCTAAAGTACTGCAGCGTTTCTTCGGCATCCGAACGGATTTCCTCTTGCAAAACCACCAGCAGAACCGGCGCAAGATCGTCTGCCAGCTCTGGTTCGTCCTCATTCAGCGGTTGCTTTGAACGCACTAGGCACACCACGCGCGCTCCCTGCTTAGCGCATTCATCGACTTGTTCGCGGGCTTGCTGCGCGGCCTCTCCCCTAGCTTGCTTCAGCAGAATCTCGGGCGCACCGAAGAACCAGGTTCCCTCATGGTCCTGCAGGGCAGACCACTTGCGCGACGAATCGAACGCGACATACCGGTCCGGATCCGACGGGGAAACGTCTTCTAGAGCGGATTTAACGGCCCGCGCGGTGTCATTCCCCTCGTCACTCACTAAGTACGCCAACGCGCGGCGGCCCGCCTGGTCATCATCCACATAGTGGTTCATGTCGGTGACCGTCATTGTCCCCGTGGTGAGCGTCCCGGTTTTGTCCAAACACAACCGATCGACACGGGCCAGTACCTCCACTGCATTCAACTCTTGAACCAGCACGTTCTGGCGAGCCAACTGCGCGGACGCCAACGCGAAGTTCATGGAGGTGAGTAGCACCAGACCTTGCGGAATCATGCCCACAACTCCCGCGATCGCCAAGACGACGGCGTGCTGCCACGACACGCCCTCCGCACTGCGCAGCTGCGACCACACCAACAGGCACACCATCGGCACGATCACCCAGGAAATCCACTTCAACACCCGATCGATGCCCTCGGCAATCTCGGAGCGAGCGCGAGTGAACTGCTTCGCCTCCGCGGTTAGCTGCCCCGCGTACGCATCCCTGCCCACGGCGGTTGCTTGGAACACCCCGTTGCCCGCCACGATAGTCGTGCCAGACATGAGCGAATCCCCCGCCTGCTTCGCCACGGGCACGGACTCCCCCGTAAGCATCGACTCATCTACCCGCAACCCCGCAGCGTGGCACACCTCACCGTCCGCAACCACCTGGTCGCCCGCGCTCACACAAATCACGTCCTGCGTGACCACGTCTGATGATGCGATCTCCTGAGCCTGTCCGTCGCGCACCACCACTGTTTTCGGCGATTGAAGTATCGCCAGCTTGTCTAGCGTGCGTTTTGCCCGCAGTTCCGAACCGGTTCCAATGAGGATATTTGCGACCATCACCACGCCGAACACGGCGTCTTGCCACTGCCCCACCAGCAGCACAACGACCATGCAAGAAACCAAGATCGCGTTAAAAATGGTCAGCAAGTTGGTCCGCAAAATCGCTTTGAACGACCGCGATGAGCGCGTGTTCATCTTGTTCGACTCACCGCGCTCTTGCGCCTGCTTCACTTGCGCGGTAGTTAACCCAGATTCTGCGTACGTAGAAATGGCACTAACATCTTTCACACGCACTAGCTTAGCGGTATCTAACTACACCAGGAGACCCCGACCGGCCCTCAAGCAAAATCAAAAGGAAAACCGGTTTGTTCGCTACGAACGCGACTTGTCTTTGCGGGACTTCCAAATGGATGCGACTACCGTGACTACCAGGGTGACGATGATGAAGCCTAAAGAACCAGGGATGCCGATTTCGGGAACGTCGAAACCCTTGCCGCCGTTTAAGAAACTAAACGTATTCTCGTGCATAGCGTGCAAAATCAGCTTCACCCCAATGAACGCGAGGATCGCAGCTAAACCAAAGTGCAGGTAAACGAGTTTTTCTAACAGGCCATCGATCAAAAAGTACAATTGCCGCAACCCAAGCAGGGCAAACGCGTTGGCGGCAAACACGATGAACGGCTCGCGCGTTAACCCGAAAATCGCGGGAATCGAATCGAACGCGAACATGAGGTCCGCGGAGCCGAGCGCGACGATTACGAGCAACAGAGGTGTAATGTAGGTGCGGCCCGCATGCCGATGCAACAGTTTGTCGGACACGAACCCGTCAGTAACCGGGAACACCTTCCGCATGAGGGTCACGAACTTCGGTTCCGTATACTCCGCGTCCGCTTCGTCATCTTGCAACCCATCTCGCACCTGCGTGTACGCCGTGTAAAGCAACCACAGGCCAAAAATGTAGAAAATCCACGCCCACCGCGCAATAATCGCACCCCCAATTAGGATGAACACGAGCCGCAGCACGAGCGCAATGATAATACCGGACAGCAGCACTTTCTGTTGGAATGCGCGCGGGACGCGGAATGCGCCAATAATTATGATGAACACGAACAGGTTGTCGAGCGAAAGCGACCACTCGGTGATCCACCCCGCCCAGTACTCCCCCGCGTACTTCAGCCCCCAAATCCCCCAGATCAGAAGGCCAAATGCTAACGCTAAAGCAATGTATCCGGCGCTCCATTTAGCGGCTTCTTTTAGGGTGGGTTCGTGCGGGGTGCGCACGTGCCCAAAAATGTCTACCGCCACCAGCGCTACGACTACGGCCGCTAGTCCGAGCCAGCCGAGAAGATGGACGTCCAAAACGATGGTCCCTTCAGTGGATTATCTGCAGTTTTAACAATATCGCACCCAGTTTAATCGGCCCGGGTTGCGCTCGCGGCAACAACATAATGTGAGGTAGTTGGCGAGCCAGTGTTCGGGCCCAGCAGGTGCCCACACAAAAGCTGTGACCGTGCTTTAGTTAGCGGCCCGCATCTGCCGCAGCTCCTGTTTTAGTTCCGACAGTTCGTCGCGCAACCGGGCTGCAACCTCAAACTGGAGGTCTTCCGCGGCGGCATGCATCTGCTGGGTCAGCTGGTCAATCAGCCCCTCCAGGTCCGCCTCCGCTGCACCTGCCAGTTGGGCGCGCGTCGACAGTCCCTCAAGGCCCTTATCCGCATCCGTAACCGGCTGGCGGTACCCTCCGGAAAGCAGTTCCTCCGTGTCAATATCCTCACGGGCAAGCATGTCGGTGACGTCTTGGATTTTTTTCCGCAGCGGCTGCGGGTCCACCCCGTGTTCCTTGTTATACGCTATCTGCTTCTCGCGCCGGCGCTGCGTTTCGTCGATCGCGTACCGCATGGATTCCGTAATGTGGTCCGCGTACATGTGCACTTGCCCATTCACGTTCCTGGCGGCACGCCCAATCGTTTGAATCAAAGATGTGGTGGACCGCAAGAACCCCTCTTTGTCCGCATCCAGAATCGCGACCAGTGACACTTCCGGCAAGTCCAGTCCCTCACGCAGCAAGTTAATCCCCACCAGCACGTCGAACTTCCCCATGCGCAGTTCCCGCAGCAGTTCCACCCGCCGGAGCGTATCCACGTCAGAATGCAGGTATTCCACGCGGATATCGCGCGCCAGCAGGTAGTCTGTCAGTTCTTCCGCCATTTTTTTCGTGAGGGTAGTTACCAGAACCCGTTCGTTCCGTTCCACCCGCTGGTTAATTTCATCCATGAGGTCATCGATTTGCCCCTCCGTGGGTTTCACAATCACTTTCGGGTCTACCAGACCGGTTGGGCGGATGATTTGCTCCACCACTCCGTGCGATTGCTCCAATTCGTACGGGCCGGGCGTTGCAGACATGTAGATGGTTTGGCCGATGCGTTCCAAGAACTCATCCCACTTTAGGGGCCGGTTATCCATCGCCGATGGTAAGCGGAAACCGTGGTCAACGAGCGTGCGTTTACGGGACATGTCCCCTTCGTACATCGCCCCGATTTGCGGTACTGTCACGTGCGATTCGTCGATTACCAGAACGAAGTCGTCCGGAAAGTAATCCAGGAGGGTGTGCGGCGGGGTACCTGGCCCGCGGCCGTCAATGTGCCTCGAATAGTTCTCAATCCCCGAACACGAGCCAATCTCCCTCATCATCTCCAGGTCATACGTGGTGCGCATTTGCAGGCGCTGCGCCTCAAGCAACTTATTTTGCTTCTTAAACCACGCCACCCGCTCATCCAGTTCCGCTTCAATCGACTCGATCGCGTGCTTCATCCGTTCCTCCCCCGCCACGTAGTGGGATGCGGGGAACAAGAACGCGTGGTCGACCTCGCGAATCAAATTCCCTGTCAGCGGATGCAGCACCGCGAGGTTCTCAATCTCGTCGCCGAACATTTCTATGCGGATTGCAAGTTCCTCATACACGGGAATGATTTCGATCGTGTCCCCACGCACGCGGAACGTGCCACGCGTGAACGCCACGTCGTTGCGGGTGTATTGCATGGCGACGAACTGGCGCAGCAGCTCATTGCGGTCGATTTCCATCCCCACCTGCAGTTCCACCATGCGCGCCACGTATTCTTCGGGGGTCCCGAGGCCGTAAATGCAGGACACGGACGCAACCACCACGGTGTCACGGCGGGTCAATAAACTATTAGTGGCGGAGTGGCGCAAACGTTCTACCTCGTCGTTAATAGACGAGTCTTTTTCTATATACGTATCCGTTTGCGGCACATAGGCT
Source organism: Gleimia hominis (assembly GCF_032085515.1). GTDB lineage: Bacteria > Actinomycetota > Actinomycetes > Actinomycetales > Actinomycetaceae > Gleimia > Gleimia hominis. The sequence continues at coordinate 1,392,839 of NZ_JASXSX010000001.1, read as the reverse complement.
TCCGGCTGGTAGTAGTCGTAGTAGGACACGAAGTATTCAACCGCGTTATGGGGTAGTAGTTCCCGCAGTTCCGCCGCCAGTTGCGCCGCCAGTGTCTTATTGGGCGCCATCACCAGTGTCGGCCGTTGGATCTGTTCGATTGTCCACGCTGCGGTCGCGGACTTACCAGTGCCCGTTGCTCCCAGTAGAACCACGTCTTTTTCCCCCGCATTAATCCGGTCTCGCAACTGTGCGATCGCGCTGGGCTGGTCCCCGGAGGGGCTGAATTCGGAAACGACTTCGAACGCTGCTTCTTGGCGCACAATAGGGCTATCCATACCCGCTAGTCTACGTGCCTACCGGGTTTTCGCCACGCGCGTTCGCTTCCCGCGTTAAACCGTTTGGTCTGCGATTTCCAGGTGCGTATCGAGCAGTTCCGTGAGGCGGTGGGCGTCTTCGCGCAGTTTGCTTGCGGTCGCGTTGTTGCGCACTTCTATGTGGGCGTGGTCGAGGCGTTCTTGATCGCTCAGTTGTGCACGCACCCTAGCGTCAAACTTTTCGCGGCTCAGTCCTCGCTTTTGCTGCACCCACGCCCTCCGTTTCTCTAGCGGCGCGGTAATCACCACAACCGCATCCACGTTGTTTACCCCGCCGGATTCTATGAGCACCGGCGCGTCGTAGAATGCGTAGCGACCCGGTGCGTTCGCCATGAGTGCTTGCGCTCGTTCGTGAATCAGTGGGTGCGTGATGGCGTTTAGATCCGCGCGGGCCGCAGGGTTATTGAAAACTATTTCTGCCAACCGCGCGCGGTTGAGCTGGCCATCTGGGGCAATCACCGCTGCTCCGAACCGGTGCTCAATCTGAGCCAACGCCGGCTCACCGGGCCCCACGATCTCGCGTGCAATCCGGTCCGCATCCGCCACAACTTTCCCTAAGCGACGCAGCGCAGTTGTGAACGTGGACTTACCGCTTCCTATTCCCCCGGTGATCCCCACTCGATAGACTCGCTTGCGTGCAGCTGGTGGGAGTGGCCGCAGTTTGATTAGCATGCGCGTGCCCTTTCAGATCATTGTTCTAGCGTTTCCATAGCATAAGTGGGCTCAGCCACTGGCTGAGCCCACTCTTGCTTTTTCGCTAAGTGCGCGCGTTAGTTGTTCGTCAACTTCTCACGCAGCGCTGCGAGTGCTTCGTCGGAAGCGAGCGTGCCGGAAGATTCCACGGGAGTGGAGTAGGACGCCGTGTCCTCGATCGAAGGCGCTGCTTCTGCGTCTTCTTCGAGTGCGCGCGCCACCTGTGCCTTGTGCGCTTCCCACCGGGCGTGTGCTTGCGCGTACTGTTCTTCCCAAGCGTCCCGCTGCTCTTCGTAACCTTCCATCCATTCCTGGGTTTCCGGATCGAAGCCTTCGGGGTACTTGTACTCGCCGTTCTCGTCGTATTCTGCGGCCATACCGTACAGGGACGGGTCGAAGTCCTCCGAGTTCGGGTCGATGCCCTCGTTCGCCTGCTTCAGTGACAGGGAGATGCGGCGGCGTTCCAAGTCGATGTCAATGATCTTGACGAAGACTTCGTTGCCAACCTTAACGACCTGCTCGGGCGTATCGATGTGACGCTGAGCCAGCTCGGAAATGTGCACCAGGCCTTCGATTCCGTCTTCCACGCGGACGAACGCGCCGAACGGAACCAGCTTCGTGACCTTGCCGGGCACAACCTGGCCGATGGCGTGCGTGCGGGCGAATACCTGCCACGGATCCTCTTGCGTGGCCTTCAGGGACAGTGAAACGCGTTCGCGGTTCATGTCCACATCCAGAACCTCCACGGTAACCTCGTCGCCCACCTCAACCACTTCGGACGGGTGGTCGATGTGCTTCCAGGACAGTTCGGATACGTGCACAAGGCCGTCTACGCCACCCAGGTCCACGAACGCGCCGAAGTTGACGATCGAGGAGATGACACCTGTGCGGATTTGACCTTTTTGCAAGGTGTTGAGGAAGTTTGTGCGGACCTCAGACTGGGTCTGCTCGAGCCATGCGCGGCGCGAAAGAACAACGTTGTTGCGGTTCTTGTCGAGCTCAATGATTTTCGCTTCGAGTTCGCGCCCAATGTAGGGCTGCAGGTCGCGCACGCGACGCATTTCAACCAGTGATGCCGGGAGGAAGCCGCGCAGACCGATGTCTAGGATCAGACCACCTTTAACAACCTCGATGACGGTGCCGGTAACAACCCCGTCCTCTTCCTTGATGTTTTCAATGGTGCCCCAGGCACGTTCGTATTGGGCGCGCTTCTTCGAAAGAAGTAGGCGGCCTTCCTTGTCCTCCATTTGTAGGACTAGCGCTTCGGTCGTGTCTCCAACTTCAACCACGTCGTCTGGGTCGACGTCGTGTTTGATGGAAAGTTCGCGTGAAAGAATAACGCCTTCGGTTTTGTAACCGATGTCGAGCAGGACTTCGTCACGGTCGACCTTGACGACTGTACCTTCGACGATGTCGCCTTCTTTGAAATATTTAATGGTCTCGTCGACTGCGGCGAGTAGATCCTCTTCGGATCCAATGTCGTTTACGGCAACCTGCTCGGGCTGCTGGGGCGTAGAGGTGGTCATATATTTATGTTCCCCAAATTTGCTTATAGTAGTTATCGGACAGAGTACATGCGTGCCTCACACCTGTTATGGGGTGCATATCCATTGGATATTTCCCAGTTGGGAGAGCAGAGTGTCAGACACACAATGCCGATACTATCAGGTAACAGGCCCGCAATTACTAGCCGTATCCCCCTATTCAGAAAGAGAGATTGGTCGCATTTTACTGTTTTTTAGTGTGCGGCTGTTCTCCATGAGGCCCCCACCCCCACTGACACGTCCAGAGGAACATCCAGGTGGCCGGCACTGCCCATCTGCTCACGCAGTATTGATTCGACCTGGTCAACCTCGTTTTCCCCCACTTCAAGCACTAGCTCATCATGAACTTGCAGGAGCATGCGGGCACGCAAACCAGCATCCGCCAATGCTTTTTCTACGTTCAGCATCGCGACTTTAATGATGTCGGCGGCCGACCCTTGAATGGGTGCGTTGAGGGCAGCGCGTTCCGCAATTTCGCGCCGTTGCCGGTTCGTGGAGTTCAGGTCTGGGAAGTACCTGCGCCGCCCCATGATCGTCTCGGTGTACCCCGTGTGCCGTGCTTGCTGCACGATGGCTTGGAGGAAGTCCTGTACCCCTCCGAACCGTTCGAAATATTGTTTGCGCAGCGCACGCGCCTCATTCACGCTCGTACCTAACTGCTGTGACAGACCGTAGGCAGACAAGCCGTACGCCAACCCGTAGGACGTGGCTTTGATTCGCGACCGCAAGTGTTGATCCACATCCTCAACCGGCACGTGAAACACCATCGCAGCCATGGTTTTGTGTAGGTCCTCACCGGATTTAAACGCCTCAATCAACGCGGAATCTCTAGACAAGTGCGCCATTATCCGCATTTCAATCTGCGAGTAATCGGCGGTAACTAGCAGATCGTAATCTTGGCCGGGGACGAACGCTTCGCGAATCCGCATCCCTTCACTGGTGCGGGCCGGGATGTTCTGCAGGTTCGGATCCGACGAAGCCAGCCGGCCTGTCGCAGCCGCAGTTTGTTGGAAAGTCGTGTGGATCCGCCCATCTGGCGCCACGGCGTCAATCAGGCCGTCCACGGTTTGCCGGCGTTTAATCTTGTCGCGGTGCGCCAGCAGGTTCTCTAAGAACGGGTGGTGGGTTTGCGCGTAGAGTTTCTCGAGGGCCGCCGCGTTAGTTGTGTACCCGGTTTTGATCTTGCGGGTTTTCGGCATGTTCAGATCTTCGAACAGCACTGTCTGCAGCTGCTTTGGGCTGGAAAGATTAACTTGTTTCCCGATTGCATCGTATGCGCCTTGCGCTGCCTGCTGGGTTTCTTTCGCTAGCTCCCCCGCCAGGTCTTGCAGCACGCGCCGATCGACCTGTATGCCGCGCGCTTCCATTCGGTAGAGCACTCGTTGCAGGGGAGCTTCCAGATCCGCGAACAGTTCGCTTGCGTTCCGCTGGTCCAACCACTCTTCCAGCTGTTCGCGCAGGTCAAACACGGCGCATGCCAACTGTGCGAGGGTCGCGGTATCCGCAAATAGTGGTTGCTGTTTTTTATCTTCCGGTTCCGGTACTTCTCGGTCGAGATATGCTTGCGCCAGTGTGGATATCCGGTAGTTCGCCCATCCCGGCTGACACAGGTACGCCGCTAATTCCACGTCGAACAGATCATCGCCAAGCTCCATGCCTCGCTCAGCAAATTGGTGTCGCAGGGTTTTTGCGCCACGGACCGCGAGAGGGGTCGACGCAAGTAGTGCACCCAGTTCTTTTTCTCGCTGTGCATCCAGTTCCAGGGGATCCAGTACGAGCGCCCGACTGTCGCGGTAGAGTGCGATTTGCGCGATTTCTTTGTTTCGTTCGTGCGGGAACACGTCAATAGCAATCCCCCGCGCCGCCTTCACTTGCTTCGCCCACTCTTGCACCGAAATATCACGGGTGGTTTGCACGTGCGTTTCTTGAGGGGTTTCCTGATGGGTTTCTTGAGGCGCCGAGTTCTGCAGCGCATGTGCCTCACCAGCTTCTCCCACGTCAACGGCCCGCACCCGGTCGCGTAACGTGCGAATCTGAAGGCTGTCGAAGAGTTTACCGAGAGCTACGTGGTCCACCGGCTGGCGGCGCAGAGCATCCAGGTCCACCCCCAAGTCCACGTCGGTACGCAAGTGGTTTAACCGCCGGTTACGTTTCACATCTTCCGCGTGCTCACGCAGCGCTTCGCCCCGTTTACCACCGATCTTATCGGCATTCGCCAGCACTCCTTCGAGACCATCGTATTTTCGAATCCACTGGGCCGCAGTTTTCTCCCCAACGCCGGGTACACCGGGCAGGTTGTCGGCCTTTTCCCCTACGAGTGCGGCGATGTGCGGGTAGCGCGCGGGTTCCACCCCGTATTTTTCTTCTATCGCGGCCGTGTCCATGATCCGCAGGTCCGATGGGCTCCGACCCGGGTAGATCACTTGCACTTGGTCGGTGATCAGCTGGAACGAGTCGCGATCGCCCGATGCCACGAGCACGTGCGCACCCTGGTCCTGCCCCATGTGCGCCAGGGTTGCGAGGATATCGTCAGCTTCGAATCCCTCTTTCGTCAAAACCGCGATGCCCATCGCTTTAAGCACCTGTTCGATCAACGGCACCTGGTCTTTGAACTCTTCGGGAGTTTTCTTCCGCCCCGCTTTGTAGTCTGCGTACTCCTGGTTCCGAAACGATCCGCTGGCGAGGTCGAAAGCGACTGCGAGGTGAGTGGGCTGGTGCGTTTCCAGCATCTTCACGAGCATGGACACGAATCCGTAGACCGCGTTCGTGTGCTGCCCGCCGGAGGTAGTGAAGTTCTCCGCGGGGAGCGCGTAAAAGGCCCGAAATGCCATCGAGTGTCCGTCAATTACCAGTAGTTCCGATTCACTCATCGAGTGGAGATTCCTTTCACTACGCTCATTCACTACGCTCGTTATCCGGCGCGTTCGATTAGTCCCAAGTTCTTAGTGGTGCCCTTTCACAGGCGCGTACGGGAGGTCGTTCCCCGCCACCGTAGACACCCACTTATCCTCGTTATGTTAGCCGGGTTAAAAGATGTGGGCTTTGAGGGGTTAGCTCTCCGTGACCTGCTCGATCACTGCGTCCGCAACCTCACGCATCGACAGGCGCCGGTCCATGGATGTTTTTTGGATCCACCGGAAGGCATCTGGCTCACTCATGCCCATGCTGTTCATAAGCAGTCCCTTTGCGCGGTCAACGCGCTTGCGGGTTTCGAACCGTTCGGTGAGGTCCGCGATTTCGTCTTCCATCGCCATCATTTCACTTTGCCGCGACAGGGCGATGTTAACGGCGGGCAGCAAGTCGGTTGGTGAGAACGGTTTCACCACGTATGCCATTGCACCGGCGTCACGTGCCCGTTCAACCAGTTCGGTCTGCGAAAATGCTGTGAGCATAACCACAGCGCAGGAGAGTTCCTTCAGAATATTCTCGGCCGCAGTGATCCCGTCCATTTTCGGCATTTTCACGTCGAGCACACAGACATCTGGTTCCAGCTCGAGGGCTTTACTCACCGCGTCCTCACCATTGTCACATTCCGCAACCACGTCGTATCCAGCGCCCTTCAGCGTTTCCACTATGTCGAGGCGGATGAGTGTCTCATCTTCAGCTACAAGAACGCGGCGCGACTGTTTCTCCAAGTTGGTCATCCTTATCCTTATTTTGAAATCTAGGTCTTGTATCCTATTCTAGTTCATGTTCGCAGATGGCGAGGTAACACGTTGGCATTCATAGCGAACATGCATTATTCTGTAACACGTGCTTAATGCAGCGGCTCGGTAGCCCAATTGGCAGAGGCGGTCGGCTCAAACCCGGCTTGTTATGGGTTCGAATCCCATCCGAGCTACTAACTAAAGAGGCCAAGGCGATTACCTTGGCCTCTTTTTTATGTTTCAACCTCGCGTTCGTGGCCTAGAGGCCGCGTTCGTGGATTCCTAATATTCCAAACGCGCGTTCGCGTGTATTCCAAACACACGTGCGTGCGCGGAGTTTACCGTTTGCTTCAACGCTGATTGTCCCGTCGGACTCAAACACACGTACGTGCGCGGGCTTTACGCCACCGGTTCCAGCAGGAGCCCTAAGAACGCGGCTGCTTGCCCACGTTTAGCAGGTTCTGCTAGCTCGTCGATTGCCTGCAGCACGCGGTGGTTCGTCATGTCTTGGAACCAGGGGCGAACCGCCTCTGAAAGACTTGTTTCGAACAGGTTGCGTGCCTGCCGGCCGCTGTGCGTGTCATAAATGCTAAATTTCTTCATTCTTCTTCCTTCCTCTTCCGTGGTGCTGTGCGCGTAGTGTGCGCAGGTAAACACCACTAATAGCTTTTGGTACTTGGGCACCGCCCGAGGCTATAGCGCTGTGTCGTCAGCGGCTTGGTGCTAGCGCAAGATGGGTAGTTGCTAGCAGCATGGGCTTCGTTGGCAAAAGCCAAGAGCGTTTAGCCAAGTTGTTTGCATCACCTTTCGGCAACACATTAAGTCTAAACAATATGCGGCGAAGAGGGAAGAGTCAAGTAAAACAAGGTGGGGTTACTCACAGTTGAGTAACCCCACTTACACCTGCCGGCCTAACAATCGCGTCCGGCCACTCCCACTGCGTTAGATCCCGAACGGCACCTGACCGCCCAAGCTGTAATCCACATCATCACCAATCGTGTGGATCCGCAGCGAGTTTGTTGAACCGGGCGTGCCCGGCGGCATCCCCGCCACAATCACAATCTCATCGCCTTCTTGAGCTAACCCGGCGAGCCGACACACCTGATCCACTTGCCACACCATGTCGTCGGTATGTTTTACCTCAGGAACCCGGTAGGTTTGCAGCCCCCACGACAGCGCAAGCTGGTTACGCGTGGTGTCCAGCGGCGTGAACGCGAGCATCGGGATCGGAGAGCGCAACCTCGACATTTGCCGCGCAGTAGAACCAGACTGGGTGAAGGTAACGATGAACTTCACGTCCAGGCGTTCCGCAATGGTGGCAGCCGCCTGCGTAATCACAGAGGACTTAGCTACGTTGAACGCGCCTAGAGGGGCAATCCGCTCCCCACCGTTCTCCTCCACGTTCTCCACGATCCGGGCCATTGTCCGTACCGCCTCAATCGGATATGCGCCCACGGACGTTTCCCCAGAAAGCATCACGGCGTCCGCACCATCCAAAATCGCGTTCGCACAGTCGGAAGCTTCCGCGCGGGTGGGACGCGGATTCTTGATCATCGAATCCATCACCTGCGTGGCTACAATCACCGGTTTAGACTGGCGTCGCGCCAGTTCGATCGCCCGCTTTTGAACCAGCGGCACGCTCTCAAGTGGCATTTCCACACCCAGGTCACCGCGAGCCACCATGATGCCGTCAAAGGCCTCAACGATTTCCAGAAGATTATCCACCGCCTGCGGCTTCTCAATCTTCGCAATCACGGGCCGGTGGATTCCCTCTTCATCCATAATGGCCCGCACGTCCTCAATATCTTTCGCATCCCGCACGAACGACAACGCAATGTAATCCGCGCCAATATTGAGTCCCCAGCGCAGATCTTCCTTATCCTTTTCTGACAGCGCGGGAACCGACACGGAAACGCCCGGGAGATTAATGCCCTTGTTATTCGACACCATTCCCGGAACTTCAACCCGGGTTTTCACATCCGTCTCGTCCACTTCAATGACGCGCACCGCGACGTTACCGTCGTCAATCAGCAGGCGGTCACCCGGCCGGCAGTCTCCTGGAAGCCCTTTAAAAGTGGTGCCAACCAGTTCTTTTGTGCCAGGAACATCGCGCGTTGTGATCGTGAACTCGTCACCGACCTCCAACTTGTGCGGGCCATTTTCAAAGCGAGCCAACCGAATCTTCGGGCCCTGCAAGTCAACTAGGACTGCAATCGCCCGCCCCGATGCACGCGCGGCTTTACGGACGCGCCGCACAACTTCCTCATGGGCCTCGACCGTGCCGTGACTGCGGTTAATCCGCGCCATATCCATCCCCGCGTCGACCAACGCTTGGATCTGTTCAGGGCTTTCAGTGGCCGGCCCAATCGTACAAACAATTTTTGCTCTGCGCATGATCCTAGTCTACGGCCTCCTGTGCCAATTCCTCTCCAATCACATTCCTGGGCTGCGACCTCTGACCGGCCACGTAGAACCCAAAAACACCAACGACAAAAACTATTAGCGATGTCCAGACATTTAACCGGACACCTAAGATGAGCGTCGCCTCATCTATCCGCAGTGCCTCAATGAAGCCTCTGCCCAAAGTGTATACGCAAATGTAAAGCCACATCAGCTGTCCACCCGCCAACCGTCGGGTGCGGTCAATCCGAATGAGCACCAACGCCATTAGCACATTCCACAGCAGTTCGTACAGAAACGTGGGGTGAAACAGTGTGCCGGGCGCCGCTGTGGCAGGAAGGTGGGCGGCGTCTATTTGCAGTCCCCACGGGAGCGTGGTGGGCCCTCCGAACAACTCTTGGTTAAACCAGTTTCCCAACCGGCCAAATGCCTGTGCAAATAGCAGTGCGGGCGCGATCGCGTCGGCAAAAGGGGCGACCCTCAGGTGGTGACGGCGCAAACAAATCCACGCGCCCAGGGCCCCCGCAGCGACCGCACCCCAAATCCCGAGCCCGCCGTTCCAGATTTTAAAGATATTGATAAGGCTCCCGTTGGGTCCAAAATATGCAGCTGGCGACGTGAACACGTGATACAGGCGGGCCCCAACGATCCCAAACGGAATCGCCCACAATGCCACCTCATAAGCCAGTTGCGGCTGACCACCCCGAGCGACATACCGCCGCTCAGTGACCTCCATGGCAATCAGCATCGCCAACGCCATGGTGATCCCATAAATGTGGATGGTCAGGGGCCCCACGTTAAACTCAGAAAACGGCGGAGACGGAATCGCCGCCGGCAGGGCCATTACCATTCGGAACCTTTCAACTGAGACCACAACTGCTACTCAACAATACTCACTTCCAAATTATACTGGGTAACCGCCCCGGAATATCAACCGGTCCTCAGTTGCGCGCAATGTGTTCACAACTATCCGCAAAACTCGAAGTTCTACGAAAACACAAAGCTCGAAGTCCTACGAAAACACAAAACTCGTGGCGCCACGAGCACATACAATCCGCGACCCTACTAGCACATAAAACTAGCGGCCCAGCAGCACATATAACTACCCACCCAACGAGCACATAAAACTAGCGGCCCCCACTAGCGTAAGTGGAAGCCGTCGCTGTGGCGCTGATGAACCGTCCGTTTCACCCGTTCCTTCCGGTCATCTAGAATCGCGGGATGCTGCGCGGCAGACACCATCTCCCCAACGAGTGTGCGCGGGGTTTTAGACGTAACCAGTGCCTCACCGATTAAAACACAATCTGCACCCGCACTTGCGTATTCGAAGACGTCGCGCGGATCCCGCACTCCCGATTCCGCAACGGCCACCACGTCGGCCGGTAACACATCCACCACCTGCGAGAAATTGTCGCGATCAATATGGTTCGAAAGCAGATCGCGGGCATTAATCCCGATCACGCGCGCTCCGGAGTCGATCGCCCGCAGCGCCTCGAGACGCGAATGTGCCTCTACAACGGGTGTCATTCCAAGTGACGTGGTGCGTTCCACGAAGCCGCGCAGCTGGTCGTCACTCAAGAAAGAAACGATAAGCAGAATCATGTCCGCCCCGTGGGCTCGAGCCTCGTGGATCTGGTAGGGCGTGAGGATTATGTCCTTGCGTAACACCGGAATGCTCACAGCCTGGCTCACCGCATCCAGGTCACTCAAAGCACCACCGTATCGGTAGGCGGCAGTTAAACAAGAAATGGCGCGCGCTCCCCCGGCTTCATACTCGGCAGCTAGCTGCGCGGGATCCTCAATGGGTGCCAGCGGGCCGGTTCCGGGAGAAGAGCGTTTAATCTCAGCCATAATCGACACGGCACCCGGGCCACACCGGAGCGCGCGATATCCATCTTTAGGGGCCGGTGCAGCTTCCGCCAACTGTTTCACGCGTGCAAACGAGTCCCGTTGTTCACGCTCTCGTACACCCGCAAGTGCCCGATCGCGGATCGTTTCGATTGCACTCATGTGGCTCCTTCCACCGCAAAGTTTAGCGGCAAAAGCCCGCAAGTAGGTAACCGTCCACTTTCCGATGGTTCCGCCGATAGAGTCGCGCAAGTGCGATATGATCAGCACTTATCGGACCCACTTTTTCGCGTTATGGTGCAATCTATAGCAGCTTTTAGGGGATTATTTCTTGTCTGGTTTGACTTCTGCTTCGTCCGTCTGCCGCGTTGCGAGGATGTCGATTATTACCATGAGGGTTGAATCCCCGGAGGCCTGATCGGGCGGAATCGTGATCGCCAGGCGGGTGCCGACCCGCTGATCAAGCAGAGCTTGTTCCACGCCGGCCATTGCAGTGCGCAGCGGGATCATTTTTGGAATCCCAGTGGCCCACGTAGACGAAATCTCAACGGAATCGTCCCAGCGGGCCGCCAAGTACTGCACCAGCACGGTGTCGTCCGCTCGCACCTGCTGCCCACCCCCGGTCACTAGAGTCTGAACCGTCAGGTCGGCGGGTGGTTTCTGCCCGTCGTGGCTCGGTCGGGGGCCCGCTTCCGTCATGGTGACTCTCAGAGGCTTGCCGGGGTCTTTCACCGCGTCGCCCCAAGCGACCGACGGTAAAATGTCCACCACATTTATCTCGGTAGTGCGGCGTCCTTTGCTCGTCACCGGGCGGACGAACAGTACCCTGGACCCTTCCGTTTTTCCGATCACGCCGTCGAGGAGTTCGGGTTCAAAAGACTGTGTGTCCGCCAGGCCGACGTCAAACGTAGACCGCTGATTCGCAGATAACACATGTCCGTTTTCGCCTGAAAACGAGGTGATAGACACGAGCAGTGGGGCGCCTTTACTGATCTGCCGGCCACCGCCGCGCTCAAGGAGTTTCGTTTTTGTTTCGGAAACACTCACCGGTTCGCTGAGTTTCAGGATTGGAACGCGCCCCACGTTGCCCGACACTTGGATGCGCTCTAACCAGCTGGTAGGTTGCTGCGCATCGTTCTTCCTGTTGACCGCAACGAGAATTGCGGTGCCCACTACAGCGGCCAGTACCACCAGTACGAGCGCTTCGATCCACCAGCGTTTTATCCGCCCACGAGCACTGCGGCGGCGCTCAACCCGGGACGTGCCGAGAGGCTTCATCACCCGCGCCCCCGAGGAGTGCTCGCATTTCCGTCGCGACCGTTTCAGCTCTTGCCGGGATGGGAAGTGTCGGCTTTTCCCCCGCTCGTTCACGCAAACACTCCGGGCGTCGGGTCGCTGGGTTGGCTCATTTGTTCGAGCAGGTTGTCAATCCGCTCGTCCGTCTTTGCGAATGGGTCAGACAGGGTTATTCCGGTGGCGCCCGCTTCGTTTAACCGCACGTGGAGCCAATCTACAGACACGTCGCGGTGGTAGCGTTCCGCCGCCTCAACTACCTGCCCGCGCAAGTGAGCGCGCGTGGTTTTAGGCGGGGTTTGCGTCGCTTCCTCCACCTCACGCGGGTCGGTTAGCCGCTTCATTAAACCGGCCGATTCCATTTTCGAAACCACGCGGTCAGTGATGTCGTGGTAGGCCAAATCCATGCGTGCGATCCGCGGATCGGTTAGCGAAAAACCGTGCCGCTCGCACGCGCGGGTTAAGAAGCGGTGTTTAATCGCCCAATCGAGCTCCGTTTCCACGGACGTGTAGTCCTGAGATTCCACGGCGTCCAACCCGCGGCCCCACAGGTCCACCATCGCGGGGATAAGCGCAGGTGCGGTCGATAGGTCCACGTGGTTTAGAACTCGTTCGCGCCACTGTCGCTGCAGCGTTACGGTGTCCATTTCCCGACCGTCTTTGAGTGTCAGAACCGGATTGTTCCCCACCTTCTCGTCAATGCGCCGAATGTCGTTCAGGGGGTCAGCCAAGGCAAGGTCTGCGATCCGCACGCCGTTCTCAATCGCCGCCAAACACAAGTCCGTCATTACTATCTTGAGGGCCTTGGCACTCTCGGACACATTCGTATCCCCCACAATTACGTGCAGGCGCCGGTACTCACTCGCATCTGCCAGCGGTTCGTCGCGAGTATTAATTATGGGGCGGGTACGCGTCGTAGCGGACGAAACCGCGTCATCCATATGCCAGGCCCGCACCGAGTAACCCAGGCGGGGCACGCCCTCACGGTGAATATGACCGGCCCCCGTTAGAATCTGCCGGGTCACGAAAAAGGACACGAGCGCGTCTGCGATATCGCGAAAATGTCGGTTGCGGCGCATCAAATAGTTCTCGTGGCAGCCAAACGAAGTGCCTTGCGCGTCCTCATTATTGCGAAACAGGTGCAGCTTCCCAGCAATCCCGTCGTTAGCTAGGTACTCGTTGCCTGCACTCGCCATTTCGGTGAGGATGCGGTCGCCTGCCCGGTCTTGAACCAGCAGGTCCGAAACTCGGTCGCATTCTGCGGTGGCGTATTCCGGGTGCGATCCGACGTCGAGGTATACGCGCCCCCCGTTGCGCCAGTACACGTTCGAACTGCGACCACTGTCGATCAGTACTTTGAACAGGTAGCGCGCAGCCAGGTCCGCATCGATTGGGGACTGTTCCCCGCGGGTACTGGCACAAGTTAGGCCGTACTCGGTTTCTACCCCAAAAATCCGTCGCTTCAACGTCTTGCCTATTCCCCACCTTTTTGTACGAATCCCTGGACGAATGTTTGTGCATCCGCTTCCAGTACCGTATCAATTTCGTCAAGAAGATCATCCAAGCTGGACGCGTCTTCTTGTACCTGGCCGGCAGCTAACTCTTCATTATCAGAATCGGAATTGTCTCCGCCCCCAAACGCCAATTGCTGAGCCACTGTTCCTCCTTTTGCAGTTACTGTCTAGTCACATTCATTTGCAGTTACCGTCTATTTGCGTCGCTTGGCAGTGTTGGGCACTACCGCCGCGGGTTACGACATCAGCTTAATAAACTCTTTTGCATCCCCCGCTTGCAAGGCACGTATAGCAGCGTCTGACCCGGCGTCATTCGGGTTCGGTAGTGGCAGACGCACCAGTTGCTGCCCGTCGTCTACCAGCACCGATGTCCACGATGCGCGCGCAACTGTAGGCAGGTGTGCGATCGCGTCCCCACGCAGCCGCGCCCGCGTATTTGCCGGCGGCACCGTAGTGGCACGTTGCACCTGAGAGGGCGTGAACAACCGTTTCACCCGGCCCGCTTGGTCGAGTTTTTCCACCAGTGATTTGCCCTCCCTGAGGTCTGCCCACTGAATGTCCATAGCGGCCAGCTGCGGGTGAGACCAGTCGCTGCGCAGCCGCGTTCGGGCTCTATCTAGCAGCAGGTGTTTACCGACCCACTCCACCAGGTGCGCAACACTACTGCGGTCGGTTTCCAAACCGGTTAGTACCTGGTCCCAGTAGCGCAAAACGAGTTTGTCCGCATCCGTTAGGTCGTCGAGGTCACAAGCGTGATCAAAATAGTGGCGTTGCAGCGCCAGCGCAGTCATGGTTTTACCCGATTTGGTTTCGAGCCCCACCTGCAAATCCGTGTCGTGCGATACTTTCCAACACGCGTTCACTGGGTCTTCATCCAAACTGAGGGCATCTAGGTCTAAGCCGACACCACGTTCGATTACCCGCAGGATCAGCGCGGTGGAACCAATTTTCACGAGGTTCGACACGTCAAACTGGTTCGCGTCCCCATTAATCACATGCAGGCGACGGTACTCACTGGGTTTTGCGTGGGGTTCGTCGCGCGTATTAATGATGGGGCGGTCAAACGTGGTTTGCAGCCCAACCGTGTTCTCCACAAAGTCTGCGCGCTGCGAGATTTGGAATCCAGCCTCGCTCGAATGCATTCCAAGCCCAACGCGCCCGGCTCCGCACACCACCGGACGGGTGACAAAAAATGGGATGAGCACCGCCACCATGTCGTCGAAATCTACGTAGCGTGGCACCTGGTAGTTCTCGTGAGTGCCGTATGAGGCTCCCTTCCCGTCCGTGTTGTTCTTGTACAGCGTGATCGGTCTGCCCGCCTGGCGAGCCGTGTCCATCGCCAGCTGAGCAATCCGGTCTCCGGCCCGGTCGTAGAGCACCGCGTCGAGCGCGTTCGTCGTCTCTGGCGCGGAATACTCCGGGTGTGCGTGGTCCACGTAAAACCGTGCTCCGTTACTGAGCACCACCGACGTGGCCTTCTGCATGTGCTGCTCGTACTCTGAGGGGCGCGGTTCGTACTCCACCCCACCCGACGGAGCCAAGTGGTATGGGTCGTCCGTGAGCATGGAAGGATCCGCAGAAGCTCGTTCAATCCGGTAGCCGCGCGCATCGTTCAGTGGGTCCTCCCCCGCATAATCCCATCGCACCACCTGGGTTGTCTGCACTGACTGTGCGAAAGATTCAACTGCTACGGCAGATAGTTGAATCGGGTTCTGCGCACCAGTTTGCCCCATAATCCCGAACTCAGTTTCAGTTCCAACCACGCGGTCACTCATGCCAACCTCTTCCTATTTTCCTGAGGATTGTTCAACAGCGGAGACCGACACTACGCCTTCTCCTCGCAGCCCAGTGGTGCGGGCCCACTGAGCCGGCGTCGTTGTTGCCCCTAAATCTTTAGTTTCACGCATTTCCTCATCAAAAGCGGCTTGAAGATGATCCATCGTCAACCCGGGCTGCCCCGCTAAGGTGGCTTTCACCGCGAACTTTTTCGCCCGCTCGACAATAGCGGCAATCATTGCGCCCGAGATCAGGTCATCGGCGTATATCGTCTGCAGCTCCCCCGTTGCGAGGGTGAGGTTGAACAGAGCGGTTTGCGGCCTGCGCGCAAAAATCTTCTCAAGCACCATCTCACTCATTGCCTGTGTGGCCCGCTGCGCGCTGCCGAACCGCGCGAGGGTTTGTGGGGCAATCGGAATCTGCTCCGTCAAGTACTTACTGAAAATTTCGCGGGCGCCCTGCCGGTCGGGCCGCTCGATGCGGATCCGAATGTCTAACCGCCCCGGTCGTAACACCGCTGGGTCTATCATGTCTTCGCGGTTCGACGCGCCAATAATGATCACGTTATCCAGCGCCTCGACCCCATCCATTTCCGCCAGTAACTGGGGCACAACCATGGTTTCTATGTCAGAAGAAATTCCCGAGCCCCGCGTGCGGAACAAGGCCTCCATTTCGTCAAAAAAGATGACTACCGGCACGTCTGCGGAAGCGAGGGAACGGGCGCGAGCGAAGATAGAGCGGATTTGCCGTTCGGTCTCCCCCACGAACTTGTTGAGCAGCTCCGGGCCTTTAACCGACAGGAAGTACGTGGTTCCCGCACCGTTCTCGTTCATCGCAAGTGAACGGGCAACTGCCTTCGCAATCAGCGTTTTCCCACATCCCGGTGGGCCGTACAGCAAAATCCCTTTCGGCGACCGCAACCCGTAATCGCGGTACAACTGCGGGTGCTTAAACGGCAGTTCCACGCTGTCGCGCACTTTCTGAATCTGCGCTGCCAAACCACCGATGTCGTCGTAGGTAACGTCCGGCACCTCCGGGGTTAGTAGTTGTTCCACGTCCGAGCGCACAATGCGTTCTAACGCTACCCCGGCCCGCACGTCTACCAGCATGGAATCACCTGGTTTCACGCCGCCGTGACGCAGGGGACCCGCGAGTTTCAACATGCGTTTACTGGACCCGTCTACGTTCACTAGCACCCGGTCTGCGCCCTGCAGTTCCACCACTGAAGCGAGACTGCCGGTGCGGCGCACACCGCGGCGCTCCACCACGACCATGTGTTCGTCAATGCGCACTTCTTCCCCGCACGCAAGCCCTTTCAGGTCCACCCCGGGGGCTACGCCCAGATGCATGAACCGGCCGGACACACTCACTTCCGCTTCTCGTTTTCCCTCTACGGCGGCGATAAATGTGCCGATTTGCGCGGGTGGTTTAGTGACGTCCTCGAGTTGGCTTCGCATCGCACTCAACTGTTCGCGCGCGTGACCGAGAGCTTGTGCTAACCGCGCGTTTTTCCCCTCAAGGGAACTAACTTCGTCTTGCAGCGAATGAAGCTGGGATGATCCTGGTTGTGCAGACATTTTATTCCCCTTCCTCGTGTGGTAAGACTCTGCGGCTGCGGCGGGATAACTCGCGCGCCTGCCGCCGAACGCGTTTGGGGGCGCGTTCTTCTTGAATCTGGGGGTATTCTTCCCAGTTCTGTGCGTCATTCCACTGTCCGGCTCTGCCTTCCATGGCTGGTGAGGGCCGTTTCGGATTCGGTGGGTTCAGCTTCCCCGTAGCTAGCTTTCGCGTGGTGAGTAAGAAACCGGTGTGTCCAACCATGCGGTGTTCGGGCCGCACCGACAAACCATCAACATGCCAACCACGCGACAGGTTCTCCCACACTTTGGGCGGCGTGAAACTGCCGTACCGATTGAGGTCTTCCACCAAGCGAGAGAGCTGAGTGACGGTGGTGACGTAGACGCACAGTACTCCCCCTACTGCGAGCGCGTGTTCAGTCGCGTCCAGGCATTCCCACGGTGTCAACATGTCGAGGACAATGCGGTCAATACTGCCTGCTGGTTCACTGAGCGCTACTTGCTCAAAATCACCAATCGTTACCGTCCACGCCGGGTGCCGCCCCCCGAACCACAGGTCCACGTTACCTTGAGCGATGACCGCAAAATCCGATCGCTTTTCGATCGAATGAACCGATCCCGTAGTACCAACCGCGTTCAGCAGCGACATGCTCAACGCTCCGGACCCGACACCGGCTTCGAGCACTTTGGCGCCTGGGAAAATGTCGGCGAACTGCACCACTTGCGCAGCATCCTTCGGGTAGACAATCGCGGCGCCACGCGGCATGTACATGGTGTAGTCATCCAGAAGGGGGCGCAGCACCAGAAATCGGTGTGCCCCATCGCCCATCACGGTTGCTGGTGGTTGCCCGATAATGTCGTTGTGCGCCAGTTCACCTCGGGAGCAACGAAACACCTGTTTTGGTGTTAAAACCACCGTGTGCAGCCGCCCCTTTGGGTCCGTAATCTGCACGTGCTCGCCAGCTTTGAGCGTTCCGCGCCGGCCTGCGGGTCCCATTGGATGCTCCGCTTGCGCGGGGACATCGTAAGTTAAGTCAGATTCCATTGCTTAAACAGTCTACCTGGCTCCCCCTCGGGTTCTCTGCAAAACTTGTGCTCATTCACAGTTTGAAGCTTCGAGGTTCAATTGGATACAAAATAGCGGAACATACGCGCTCGCGGCGTAGGGGGTAGTTTCAGTTTGAGGGGAGCACGATGGCTAAACCGATACTGACAGGTTCTATGTTTACGTTCTTATCGCCCCAAGGTGCCCCAAGTCTGATGAGGACAAGGACGCCCCTGCAGGCATCTTCTACGTGGGAACGGGCAGTCGTGTTCTTGCCCATGAGCTTGAAGGTGGTGAGAAAAAGAAGGTCAAGCTTCAAATGGCTCACGCTGCATTGTTTCTCTGCGCAGAAGGCATTCGAGGTGGAACAGATCGACTCCCGTACGGCTGTGCCCGGCGAGCACCTGCATGGCCTCGGCCATCTTGACCAACAGAACCTTCTCATAGATTTGGCTGGTGGCGCTGGTGCCGCGCTTGACGTAGTTCGTTCAGACGGGCAGGTACAGCAAAGTCCCACACCGTCACGCGTGTGGGACTTTGCTGAAATGCGTATTGGCTAGGTATTAGACGAAGTTGTCGATGGATGGGTCTCGTTGAACTTCGAGCTCGATACGGTAGCACACGTCGTCTGCAACCTGGTCACCATCGAGTTGTCTGACCAGGGCGGCGGTCATGTCCATGCCGGCCGCCACACCGGATGAGGTCCATCGGTCACGGTCGGCAACCCAGCGTGCCTGCCTGACCCATTCGACCCCAGTGCCGAACTGTGCTGCCCAGTCAAAGGCTCGCTTGTTCGAGGTGGCTCGATAACCGTCGAGGAGGCCTGCGGTCGCTAAAAGGGCAGACCCAGTACACACCGACATAACCAATGGAGTGTGCGCTCCCCAGTCAGCGAGTTTGCTGATGAATTCCGCATCGTGCGCCAGGCTTCTGGTTCCCATGCCGCCAGGAACGAGGAGGATATCGACGTCTTGCCCAAATGGTTCAGGGGCATCAACCTTCACTCCGATTGCTGATTCCACGAGGCCGGGTTCGACGGCGTGGAAGGACACGTTGTACTGCTCGTGAAGATTGCCGAGAATCTCAACTGGACCGAATACGTCTAACAGTTCGAACTGGTCGAACAACAATACACCTACACGACGCGGCATGGACATTGCGCTCACAGTTCCTCCTTTGCTCGATAACTGCTTGGTCTAGAACGATCGGCAATTATCACTGCGACCTTACTCCCGTTATATTAACGGCAGATTCCGTTGCTTAAACAGTCTACCTGGCTCCCCCTCGGGTTCTCTGCAAAACTCGTGCTCATTCACAGTTTGCCCCGCACTCAGTTTCAGATTTTCCGGGGTGTTGTGCCACGTGGATTTCCCAGCGGCTCATCGCTATGTTTAAAGACATGAGCGCAAATACAGCCCGGCCTAAAGCCCTCTCCGCATCTTCCACTAGCACGTGGTTGCAATGCCCCATGAAGTTCCGGCTAGTGTACATAGATGGTTTTCGCGAACCCCCTTCTCCGGCCACTACCCGAGGGACGTTGGTGCACCGCGTTCTTGAGGATCTATACGGGCTTCCCGCTGAGCAAAGAACCTCACAGGCAGCGCGGGACTTGGTGCAGCCGGCTTACAGTGAACTGTTTGCCGGGAAAGAAGATTTTGAGGCCATGTTCCCCCAGGAGGCGTTGAAAACCCAGTGGCTCAATGACGCGTACGCGCTGGTGGAACGCTACTTTACCGTTGAGAATCCGCAGCGGCTAGAACCGATTGCGCGCGAACAACTGGTGGACGCCCCCATGCGCGACGGGATTTTACTGCGCGGATTCATTGACCGGGTCGATAAAGCTCCATCCGGCGCACTGCGAGTAGTTGACTACAAGACGGGGCGTTCCCCGAAACCGCGGTACGTGGAAGACAAGCTGTTCCAGATGCGTTTTTACGCCCTCCTCTTGCGCTGCAGCGGAGCTGGGTTACCGGCGCGCACGCAACTCGTGTTCCTGGCAGACGGCAAGATCCTCACGATGGATCCGACTGCGGACAGTATCGACGCGTTCGAACACCACCTGGTGGCAATTTGGGAGCAGATTGAAAACGCGATCCACACTGAACAGTTCGCGCCAAAACGGCAACCATTGTGTAACTGGTGTGGGGTGAAACACCTGTGTCCGCTCTACTCCGATGACACCCCGCAAATGTCAGCCGACGGTGCGCAGGCAATGCTGACGGTTAAAACTCGTGGGGAGCGTTAGAACGAACGCCGAACGCTAAGACCCGCGGGGAGCGTTAAAACACACGCCGAACGCTAAGACCCGCGGGGAGCGTTAAGCCACGCCTCATCGACAACTTCGAGACTATTTATCCGGATCGCCCGTTCATCTGCCTGCGCGGGGTGAACTCCGGGCACCACAAAGGTTTTCGCACCGCTGCGCAGCGCAGCCAACGCGCCGGCGGGCGAATCCTCAAACGCAAATGCCTGCTGCGGTTGCGTTCCCAACTTCTGTGCAGCCCGCTGATACGCCTCCGGATGCGGTTTAGCGCGGTGCACCTCATCTCCCGCCACCACCGCGTCGAACGCGTCCGGCGGTGCTTGCGCCACCACCGCATCCGCGAACGCACGGTAGCTGGAGGTCACCAACGCGGTGGGAATATCCAGCTCTTTAGCCAGCTGAAGTACCTCCAGCGCGCCGGGTAGCCACGGTGCCCCATGGTGAGTGACCAGGTTTGTCACCTGCGTAATCAACCATTCAATCGTCTTCGCCTCATCTAAATCCAGACCGCTCACGCGCCGCATCAAGACCACGGATTCAGCCAGGGACATGCCCGCCATCTGCGCACCTGCTGTTGGATCCCACTCGGCCCCCAACTGGTCAAACAGAGTCTTCTCGGCCTCTTGCCAATACGGTTCCGTGTCGACAATCGTGCCGTCCATATCAAAGAGCAATGCTTGTGGTAAAACCACTACAACCCCTCACTCCCCTAGGCATTTACAATCCACCAAGCACTTAACGGCCAAGACTCACCTATCCCACGATAGTGAAGACCTAACGCGAACTAAACCGCGGCGCCCGAGGTGGGCGTCAAAACCCCCATCCCAAGCAGGACCGCAACAAGCACGGCAAGCGCCACGCGATAGATGACGAACGGCTGGTAAGAGCGGGTTGACACCAGTTTGAGGAACCAAATGATCACCACGTACCCAACCACAAAGGCAATCAACGTAGCCAAAATGGTTGGCCCAACGTACACCGTGTCACCCCCAACCGCCACTTTAAACGTCTTGTAGAAACCCGATGCGAATACTGCGGGCATAGCTAGCAGAAACGAGTAGCGGGCCGCGGCCTCACGCGTATACCCCAAATAGCGCCCCATCGTGATCGTCCCCCCTGAACGAGACACCCCGGGTACGAGCGCCATCGCCTGCGCGAACCCGTACAAAATCGCATCCTTCCACGACATCTCGTTCAAGTGTTTGCGTTTCGGCATGAACCAGTCCGTCAACCCCAGTAGCACCGCAAATACCGCTAGCATTGCGACCGTTACCCACAGGTTCCGGAACTGCGCATCAATCCACTTTTCCAACACGAGCCCCAAAATCCCAATCGGAAGGGAACCCACGATAATCATCCACCCCAGGCGCACATCCGGGTCAGAAGAATCCACCCGCCGCTCAGAGCTAATCCACGGTAAGGACCGGAACCAGCGCGTAACGATCCGCACAATGTCCCTCCAGAAAAAAATGAGGACCGCAGACTCCGTACCGATCTGCGTGATCGCGGTAAAAGCCGCTCCCGGGTCGTTCATTCCCAGTAATTCTGAGGTAATGCGCAGGTGTGCGGAAGAAGAAATCGGTAAGAATTCCGTCAGGCCCTGCACGAGCCCCATGATGATTGATTCGATCCACGTCATGGGCACTAACTTATCTTGCTTCAAATACCGTTAAGCTATGAGACATGCAACAGGTGAGATTAGGATCGTCCGGCCTCCAGGTTTCAAACTTCGGTTTAGGGACCCTCACGTGGGGGCAAGACACCACTGAAGACGAGGCAACGCGCATACTCCATGCCTACGCGGACGCCGGGGGCACCACAATCGACACTGCGCCAACTTACGGCGGGGGTGAAGGTGAAACGACACTTGGGAACGTGCTCGCGCAAGAGTTTAACCGCGAAGACTTCACCCTGATCACTAAAGGCGGTTTCGCAAACCACCCGCACTGGCGCCATTCGAACGCGCGAGGCACGTTGCTCGCATCTATCGACAGGTCACTGCAGCATTTGCAAACCGATTACATTGACCTGTTTTTACTGCAAGGATCTGACCCGCACACGCCCATTGAAGAAACCCTGAGTGCAATCGATATCGCAGCTAGAACCGGGCGGGTGCGTTATTTTGGGGTGTCCAACATGAGCGCGTGGGACACGGCAGAAGTGTTTTACCTTGCCCGCCAACTGACCATCCCGACGTCCGCGGTGGAAGCCGAATACTCCGTGCTACGCCGCGGGGTGGAACGCGAACTACTGCCCGCCTGCAAGCGCCACGGAATCGGATTCATCGCCTGGTCTGCTCTAGCGCGCGGGGTGCTAACCGGTAAATACCGCCATTCCACCCCCGCGGACTCACGCGGAGCCTCCCCCTTATTAGCCGGCTTCGTACAACCCTTGCTGACGGAACAAAACGCGTCTGCGGTCGAAGGAGTATTTGCCGCGGCTAAAGGCTTGGATGCCTCCCCGATTGAAGTGGCGCTCGGATGGTTGAAAGCCCAAACTGGGGTCATGTGTTCACTCATTGGCCCACGCACTGAGATCCAGATGCAACAAGTGGCTGCGGGGCTCGACTTTGAACTCCCACAGCCACTGGTCCAGGCGGTTAGCGACCTGCTACCTGTTACTCGTGATTACCCCGAGGTTGGGGTTCAGTCTTCTTCCCCGTCATCATCGTAATCGTCGTCGAAGTCGTACTCATCATCCAAGTCGTCTAGATCGTCATCCAGGTCGTCGTCCTCATCTAGATCGTCTTCGTCTAAGTCGTCGTCGAGGTCGTCATCATCCAGATCGTCCAGATCATCGTCGTCGAAGTCGTCGTAATCGTCGTCGTCCTCGTCGACTATTTCCAGGGGCAGCTCCACTTCGTACGCATTAAACAAGGCATCGTCGTAAGTGAAGAAGGCATCCCGAAGCCGCTGGTCGGCAGCTTCAACGATTGACGGGTCGGAAAACTCTGCGGCCCGAGCCGCCTGGGCGTGCGCTTCAAACGCTGCCATCAACCGATTCAACGCGTCTTGTGGATTCATAGTCATGCCCCTAGTCTATCCTGATCGGTCGGCGTGGGGCTCCCTAATCGTCCTAAGCCCCACGCCGCTACGCTACTATGATGCCGCAACTAGTGTTTACAGGCCGCGGCGTTGCACAACGGCTTCTGGACGCGGGTCACGGCCCAGCAGCGCCCGGAACGAATCCATGGGTTCGCGGCTGTTGCCACGCGAAAGCACTGCGCGTTCCAGCTGCTGCCCTGCCTCGCGGTTCAATCCACCGTCACCACTGGTGTGCTCGTGTGCGGCGAACCATTGTTCCACTTCACCAACCAGCATTTCCGACCACATGTAAGAGTAGTATCCGGCGTCGTATCCGACCGTGAACGCGTGGGGGAAGTACGTGGTGCGGTACCGCGGTGGTACCAGCGGGTGGTTCATGCCCGCCTGTTGCAGTGCCCACTGTTCGTAGGCCTCAACTTCAGCGGGCCCGCGGTCGCGTTCACGCGAGTACCAGTACTGGTCCAGTAGTGCGGCCGCGCAGTATTCCGCAGTGGAATACGGTTGTCCGAACGACTTTGATGCAGCCAGCTTTACGCGCAGGTCCTCAGGCAATACTTCGCCGTCTTTGTTGCGGGCGTAGGAAGCAATCACGCTTGGGTTGAATGCCCACATTTCGTTCAGCTGGCTGGGGAATTCCACGAAGTCCCGAGGTACGTTGGTACCGCCGGTCCCGTGGTAGCGGGTTTGCGAGAGGAAGCCGTGGAGTGCGTGTCCGAACTCGTGGAAGCAGGTCTCTACCTCGTCCCACACCAGGTGCTTTTCGTGCCCGGGTTCAGGCGGGGTAAAGTTTGCGCAGTTAATGATGATGGATTGGTAGTTGTTGCCGGCGTATCCGGTTACCAGTTCGTTCATCCACGCCCCACCGCTTTTACCGTCGCGCGTATAAGGGTCTGCGACGAAGAGCCCCAGGGTCTGACCGTCCTCACGGCTCACTTCGTATACGCGCGAGGACTCGTCGATACCTGTCAGGTCTGGGCGGTGTTCCAGCGTGATTCCGTATAGTTTTTGGGCTGCGTAGAACACGCCTTTTTCTAATACGTGCCACAGTTCTAGGTAGGGGCTCAGAGCTTCGTCTGATAACCCGAGTTCGTGGTGTTTCCGGCGTTGTTCGTAGTATGACCAGTCGCTTGCCCGCAGTTCTTCAAGCCCGTCCGCTTGCGCGTCTGCCTGCAGCGTTTGGGCCTCTTCTTCTACGCGCTTGAGGGCCTGGGTGCCAACCATTTGCAGGAGGTCACGCACCGCTGCGGTTGACGTCGCGGTTTCCGTTTCGAGCACGAGGGCGGCGTGCGAGTCGAATCCGAGGAGTTTCGCGCGTGTGTCTCGCAGCTGCGTTATTTGCTGCACTAGTTCGCGCGTGTCGGTGGCGGGGTCTGCGCCCCACCCGCGCGAAGTGGATGCTTCCAGAATCTGCGCGCGCACACTCGCTTGTGGCACCTGCACGAGCGCGAGAGGCATCGTGAAGTTATTGAGGGGATATTCTTGCCCGTCTACAACCGCGGGCTTGGTGAGCATGGTTTTGACGCGCTGCGAGTACTCAGTTGTCAGGTCAGCGATTTTGAGATCCAACTGTTCAAGCTTCGCGCGGTCGGGTTTACTGAGGGTGATTCCACCGACCTCAAAATCTTTCAATTCTGTCCGTACGTAGTGCGCGCTTTCTTCATCCAAGTCTTGTTGCGCCAGGGTTTTGAAACGCTCATAGAGCGCGTCGGACGTGTCAATGCGCAACCCCAGTTTGGTAAGGGGTTCGTTGAGGTCAGATTCCAACTGGTTCCACTGCGGGCCCCCGATGGAACTTATAGCTGTGAAAGCCACGCCGAGCACCCGGTCGTATTCCCCGGTTGCTTCATCGAACGGCACTAGGAAGTTTGCGACGGTTGGTTCCGCGGCCTCCAGCTCGGTGATGGCCTGCTCGTAGGTTTCGATTGCGGCGAACACTTGCTCGCGTACTTGGTCTGCGTCTAGTTTGGTGAAATCGGGTAGTAGTTGTTCCACAGTATTCATGTGTATCCCCCTGTTTTTCGCGTTGCTTCTAGATTCTGTTCCTTCAGTTTTCCGTTGTTGATGGTGGTACTTGTAGGGCGCGGGCGATATCTGGGTTGAAGAAGCCGGGGCCTTTGAGTACTTTCCCGTCTTCGCGGTAAATCGGTTTGCCATCCGCCCCAAGTTTCGACAGGTTTGAGGCTTGCACTTGTTCGAGCACGCGGTCCAAGTCGATGCCCGCTTCGAGTCCCATGCCGTAAAGCACGTACACGAGGTCCGCTAACGCGTCCGCGGTTTCAATCACGTCGCGTTCCTGGTCGTCTAACTCTCGCAATTGCTCTTGCGCAGTTTCAATTTCCTGCCTTGCCCGAGGCCCGTACACAGCTCCCACAAGTTCGGCGTATTCCTCCCCAACGAGCCCCATCCGCATGTGCACGCGTTCAAAATCCGCAGTGGGCTGCTCCCCTAGTTTTATGGGCAGCCCGTAAACCTCATGGAATTGTCGTACGAGTTCCAGTGGGCGGCTTGGATCCAGTTCTTTTTCTTGAGGTTTTTGCTGGCTCGACGCCAAGTGGAAACGCGCCGGTGCATCCACCGCATCGAGTGGTGTGTCTTGGCCTTTTAGCAGGGATGCGCACCAGTATTCGACTACTTCACCATTTTCGAGTCGCCGCTGGGTTCCCTCAAAAATGAACCCGAGGGCGCGGGCCACGTACCATGAACCCCAGTTACCAGCCTTCGCGTACCAGCGGATTATCTGGACATCGAAGTCCGCGAACAGGGTGTCGATCAGTTGCTGGCATGCCTGTTTAATTAGGCCTTGTCCGCGGTGAGCGCGGGCTGTCCAGTATCCAATCTCAATGCTTTTCCGAACGGGATCGTAGTTGGTGGCGCCGAGCGTGCCGATCAGGTGGCCGCGTTCATTTTCCACAATCGGATGGCACTGCGGGGGCACGCTGTCTTGACTCATTTTCACAAACGCTTGCGCATCCTCTGTGGTGAACGGTTTGGGCACCGAGGTGTAGCGTTGAATCGCTTCGTCCTGGCAAGCTGCGGTGATGCTGGGGACGTCCGCTTCGGTGGCGGTACGCAGAATTAGTTTCATTGGCTTCCTCCCACTCCTATTATTTATGCCGCTCGGTTCCCGGCCCGGGGCTAGCGATCTTGTTTCTGCGCTGCGGATTCCCACGCGGTTTGGAGCGCGTTCGCGTACGCTTTTGCTGGTAGTGACTGGGCGACAACGAACTGGCTGTTGAACACGAATGTGGGAACGGAGTTAACCCCGATCTGCACACCAACTTGGAAGTCCGAGAACACTTGTGTACCCGTGTCGGGGCTTTCAAGTGCTTCGAGCACGCGTTTGCCATCAATGTTGAAGTCTTGCGCAATGGAAATGAGGGTTTCCGGGTGGCTGATGTCGGCTCCCATTTCGAAGTAGGCGCGCTGTAGAGCTTCATTAACTTTTAGCTCCATCGTGTCCGGGCCGATGGTAGTGTCGTTTTCAAGGTCGATTTCGCGCGCCAGGAACACGAGGCGGTGCGCACTGGTGGTGGGCGCGATGCGCACGCGGTCCCAGTCGAAGTGCAAGCCTTCTTCACTTCCTAGTTTCGTAACTGATTCGAGTGCTTCTTGCACTTCTTCGCGCGTCATATCTTTGTTTTCTGCGAGGTATTCGAGCGCGGTTTTATCCGTGGTTTTCTCTAGTTCTGGGCGCAGTAAATATGCGTGTAGGGTGAGTCGGACGTTGTCGCGGTGTTCAAAGTCGCGCAGTGCCTGACGCATGTGCCGCACCCCAAGGTAGGACCAGGGGCAAGCTATGTCAGACCAGATATCGATATGCATCATGGTCTCAACTTTACGTGTTTGATTCGCAGATGTGCAGGGAGTCCATGCTGTGGTTTCGTGTGCGAATATGCGAAAACCCCGGTTTCCCGGGGTTGTTGCTGTGCGCGGAGGGGGACTTGAACCCCCACTCCCGTTTAAATTAGGAACTAGCACCTCAAGCTAGCGCGTCTACCTATTCCGCCACCCGCGCTGGGTAACATTCGAGTTTGCACTCAAAAGCGACGAGTGAAACTCTAGCATGGTGAGATGTGGATACGCCAATCGCTTGGCGCTGGCCTTTAGAGTAGGAAGAACATGCTGATTGCACTCTTTGATGTTGATGGCACGCTGTCCGATTCGGCGCAGGTGATTACCGATAGTGTGAATGCTACGCTCGCGCACTTGGGGTTGCCGTTGCAGACACAGGAGCAGTTGCGCCGCTGGGTGGGGCCACCGTTGGCGTCTAGTTTCAGTGATTTTGCTGGCCTCGCGCCCGCTGAGATTGAGCCTGCGATTGCAACTTACCGTAAGCATTACCAGGAAGTTATGTTTGACGCGCCCCTTTTCGCTGGCGTCGTTCCTATGCTTGAGGCTCTTGCGCACGCGGGGGTGGTGATGGCGACAGCAACGTCGAAGATGGAGCAGGTTGCGAACCCGATTATTGCCCGATATGGGATTACCCACTTTTTCCGAGTGCTCGCAGGGTCGCAGGTGGATTCGGCGGATCACACTAAGGCGTCTGTCATTGAGTTAGCTTTGCGTCGCCTGCGGGATGCGGGCGTGGATGTGGATGGTTCCACGAAAGTTATGATTGGGGATCGTTTTTACGATATTGAAGGTGGGAATGCGTGCGGTTTGGACACGATTGGGGTCACGTGGTCTGGCACGTCCCCGGATGAGTTCGCGAACGCCAACCACGTGGTCCATTCCCCTGAGGAGTTAACGCGGCTGCTGCTGTCCCTGGACCAGTAGTGTCAAACGGTTGGTGTCGTTGCCCCAACGGGGCACGTTCTAGTTATCGGGGTTCCGGGCGTTGCGTTTGAGCTGTCTCGGTTTTGGGACATTGCGTTTGAGCCAGCGGGGCTCTGAGCGTCGCGCCCGTGTTAGCGTACGTTTCACGGCGCTGCACCTTGGTTAGCGGAAGTCGCGGGAGCGTCCGGACACGGGGATGGGGCAGGCAATCAATTGGTCGGCTATGAACACGTGTGCACCCCGATCGGTTTCAAGCATTCCGCGCACTATTAGTGCCCGGCTGGTGAGCGCTACTTTGCGGTAGCGTTCCCACAGGTTCCGTTGGCACACTACGTTGACTAACCCAGTTTCGTCCTCCAGCGACAAGAACACTACGCCCCCGGCTGTTTGTGGACGCTGCCTGTGCGTCACTACCCCCGCGGTTTTCACGCGTTTACCGTCAGGTTGGGTTTTAGCTTCTTGGCACGTGAGGATGTTTTGTGACTGCAACTGGCTGCGCACTAGCTGCATGGGGTGCGCGTCAACACTAAGCCCGGTCGACAGGTAGTCTTCAACTACTGCTTGGGTTGGGCTCATCGCAGGTAAGTCACGCTTTAACTCCCAGTCGATCGGCAGTGTCAGTTGCTGCGCACTGCTGGCCACGAGCTGCGCATTCCACAACCCTGCTCGGCGCGATACTCCCAAACTGGTTAAGGCCCCCGCGTGCGCTAACCGCTGCACGTCCCCACGTGATAGGCCGGCGCGGTGAGCCAGATCCGTCAAAGACGTAAAAGCCGCGTCCCCACGGGCTTGAACAATCCGGTCCGCCACCACTTCATCCACTCCCCTAATTGAATCCAAACCCAACCGCACGGCCTTAGACTCATCGGGTTCCACCGGTGCAATCCGCTTCCTCACGCAAGTTTGTTTCACCTCAACTCGCGGCGAGCAGGTTTGTTCCGCATTCACACGCTGTGAGCCGGCTGGCTTCGCGCCCATTTGCTGTGAGCCGGCTGGCTTCGCGCCCACTTGCTCTACGCGCGCGTGGAAGTGGGAATAGTTCACGTCCGCGCGTTCCACTCGCACTCCGTGGGCACGTGCGTCTTGCACGAGCGAAGCCGGGGAGTAAAACCCCATCGGTTGGCTAGCTAGAATTGCGGCGTAGAATTCCTCAGGAAAATGCACTTTCAACCAAGCGGAAGCGTAAACAATATAGGCGAACGAAAACGAGTGCGACTCGGGGAACCCGAACTCTGAAAACCCTTGCAAACTCTCGTAAATCTGGTCGGCAGCTACACCGGTAATCCCATTTTTCGCCAGCCCCGCGAACAACAGTGGACGCAGTGACTCCATCCGCTGCGCATGATGCTTCGAACCCATCGCTTTGCGTAACTGATCGGCCTGCGCCGGAGTGAACCCGGCTCCAACCACCGCCAACTGCATCATCTGCTCTTGAAACAGAGCCACCCCAAGGGTTTTCGCTAGCACCGGCTTCAAAATCGGATGCGGATACGTAACCGGCTCCTCGCCCGCGCGCCTACGCAAATACGGGTTCACCGCCTGCCCTTGAATCGGACCGGGCCGAATCAAAGCCACCTCAATCACAATGTCGTAAAAACAGCGGGGCCGCAGCCGCGGTAACGTGTTCATCTGCGCGCGCGACTCCACTTGGAACACCCCCACCGTGTCCGCATTACACAACAAGTCGTACACTTTCGGATCCTCCTGCGGCATGTTATGCAACGAATAAGGTTTTCCCCGCCACTGGTACCCCGCGTTCGATAACGCGTCGTACATGCGCCGCAACGCCCCCAACATGCCCAACCCCAACAGGTCAAACTTCACTAAACCCGCCGCTTCGCAGTCCTCCTTATCCCACTGCAGTACAGTCCGCCCCGGTTTCGTCGCCCACGTGATCGGACAAGTGCGTGAAACCGGGCTGCGGGTCAGCACCATTCCACCGGGGTGAATCCCCATGTGCCGTGGCAACCCCCGCACGCTTTGCGCCATCTCCATCACATTCTTATCCGCTTTCACATCCAGATCCGCAGACCA
Organism: Gleimia hominis; assembly: GCF_032085515.1. Taxonomy (GTDB): domain Bacteria; phylum Actinomycetota; class Actinomycetes; order Actinomycetales; family Actinomycetaceae; genus Gleimia; species Gleimia hominis. Next base: position 1,363,029 of record NZ_JASXSX010000001.1, on the reverse strand, counting down.
CGCGCGCGCCACATCCTCTGAATACCCAAACGCCTTCGCCACATCCCGAACCGCAGACTTCCTGCGGTACGTGATCACGTTCGCCACCTGCGCTGCGCATTCACGCCCGTATTTGTCGTACACGTGTTGAATCACCCGTTCACGCGCCTGCGCTTCAATATCCAAGTCAATATCCGGAGGGGACGAGCGGCCCGGCGAAATGAACCGTTCAAACATCATCTTGTGCCGCACCGCATCCACCGCGGTGATCCCCAACGCGTAACACACCGCCGAGTTAGCGGCCGACCCCCGTCCCTGGCACAAAATATTGTTCTGCGCACAATAATCCACAATCTCTTTCACGATCAGAAAATACCCCGCGAAGTTCAAACTGCAGATCAGTCCCAGTTCCTTATCGAGCAGCGCCCACGCCTGCGGAGCCTGCGTGCGGGTCCCATACTTCTTCCGCCCCTGAACCTCAACACACTGGCGCAACCAAGTTTCCTCCGAATACCCCGCAGGCACCTGCGCGCGCGGTAATTGCGGGGCCAGTAAACGCACGTCAAACGCCAGTTCTTCCGCTATTTCCGCCGCATTCCACACGGCCTGAGGGTAGTCGCGGTGGATTTGCAGCATCTGGTTTTCACTTCGCAAGATCGGTGGGTACGCCTCCAAGTACGGTTGCACCTGCGAAAGTGAGCCCCCCAACTGGATTGCGCGCAACACGTGTGCGCGGCGCACAGATTCTGGCCCAGCTGCCCGGGCAGCACCGGTGGCCACCAGCGCCGCCCCCGTTTTAGCTGCTAACTCGTGGAGCGCTTGCGCATCCTCCCACTGCGCCGGGCTTTTCAGAGCCGACTCAACACACACGTGCCCAAATAACTCCCGCAAATGCTCCACCGCCCGAACAGCACCTGCCATCCCAGTTTCTTTTAACGCTCGCCACACTAAAGAATGGTTCGTGCCCGTGAGCACAGTCCAGTTCCCATGCGAATGAGTTGCTAGTTCCTCAAGCGAAAAAATAGAATCTGTTTTCTGCCCGGCCGCAAGCTGAAAATGCGAGATAGCTGCACACAAGTCTTCGTAACCACGCACGTTACGAGCCAAAATGGGCAGGTGAGTTTGGGAATCCAAACGTATCTCCGTGCCCTGCACCACCGGCATCCCCACCTGCCTGGCCGCCGTATTAGTCTGCATTGTGGAGTACATGCCGTCGTAGTCCAACACCGCGATTCCACTCAGCCCCAATTGGTGCGCACGCTCCACCATGCGGCTGGGCATGTCCGCCCCATGTAGAAACGAATAAGCGCTGTGCGCATGCAGTTCAGCGTAAGACACCCCCATATTGTATCGAACACTTGTTCGAAACGGGAGTGCCTGTGATTAAATCTGCAGCAGCTCCCGTAGATCCTCACGCGTCAACGTGGGCGACGCATCGCTGAGGACCTGACTGGTCACCTTCCGCTTGTGTTCCTGTAGGGCAAGCACTTTTTCTTCAATCGTGTCCGCGCTCGCCAACCGGTACACATTCACCGTTTTCGTCTGCCCGATGCGGTGGGCTCGGTCGATCGCCTGCTGTTCAACCGCTGGATTCCACCACGGGTCCATCAGGTACACGTAGTCCGCTTGCGTGAGCGTAAGCCCGGTACCACCGGCCCTCAGCGAGATGAGGAAAACGTGTTTTTGCCCAGACGTGAAACTCTTTATTACTTGGTCACGGTGGCGCGTATGCCCATCTAGGTAAGCCACAGCAATATCTTTTCGTTCCAATTGCTCCCGGATCTTTTGCAAATACCGCGTGAACTGCGAAAAAACGAGCACGCTGTGGCCACTGGCCACCAGTTCGTCAACGTGCGATAGCAGCAACCGGGTTTTAGCCGACGCGGATTGTTCTACTCGCTGTGCTCGCGACGCGTTTTTGTCTGCCGACTGGGTGTCGGTGTCGCCACTCTCCTGCTCCGCCTCCAGTGGAACCAAAGTCGGGTCCAAAGCCAGCAGCCGCAAGCGGGTCAGGGCCGCGAGGATATCCGCTGCACTGGATTCGTCGTCTTCTAGCCCCAGAATACGTTTGCGTTCTTTCATGAGGGCCCGCTCGTACACTTCCCGGTGGGGGCCGTCCAACTCTACCGCGAGGGTTTGTTCAATCTTTTCGGGTAGCTCGCGCGCCACCTGCTCTTTTGTGCGCCGCAGTATAAACGGGCTGGTGAGCCCACGCAGTTGAGTCAGTGCCTGCGGGTTTTCATCAATTTCAATCGGCCGGCGATACTGCTCGTTGAACGCTGACAATCCGGGAAGGAGTGGCGGGTTCACCACTCGCATTAAAGACCACAGGTCACGCACCGTATTCTCAACCGGCGTACCGGTGACCGCCACTTTCCACGGGGCTTTGAGGCTGCGAGCCGCTTTATGCCCGTTTGTAGTGGGGTTCTTTATTGCTTGCGCCTCATCAAATATGGCGCCGTCCAACTCCAGTTCCTCATATTGCGTGGCTTCGAGCCGCAGTAGTGCCCACGAGGTAATGAGGATATCGGTGTCGTCAAGCAACGTGGTCAGCGCGTGTGCTCTGCGCGATTGCATGCCGGGCACAGCCGCGGCCTTCAAGTTCGGGAAGTAACGCCGCGTTTCCGTTAGCCAAGTGCTCACCACTGATGTGGGGGCGACCACGAGCACACCTTGGTTCAGTTGCCCTTCGTCTTTTTTGGTTTGAATCATGGCCAGTAGCTGCATGGTTTTCCCAAGTCCCATGTCGTCGGCTAGAATCGCTCCGAATCCGCGGGTGGTGACGCGCTGCAACCAGCGCACGCCACCGAGTTGATAGTCCCGCAGCTGCGCATTCTCTGGCTGTGAAACCGGTGGTGTAAAGGCATTATTGTTCTCGTGGGATTCTTCGTCGAGGAGGAGCGCGCGCATATTCTGGTACCAGCTGCTGTCCCCCACCACTTTGACGTCTAATTCTTCTAGGAGTTTCAACAGCCCCAGCGAGTGAGTGGGCACGTGTGTTTTGTTATCGCGCTCTTGCCCAAGATCGTGCAGGAGTTGTTGGATCCGCTGCACTATGTTTGAGTCAATTTGCGCCCAGCGTCCCGATGGGGTGCGTACCCACGTGCGGTTTGTGGCCACGGCCTGCAAAATATCGCCGTATGGCACGGACTCTCCATCTACGTCCACCGCTATTTTGAGTTCGAACCAGTCTGGGTCGTCTGCGTCCAAAACTTGCGCGTGGAAGTCAACCGGTTGGTCTACCACGTCAATATCGCGCAGTTGGTCGTCAATCTCCCAGGTGAGCCAGTCGCGTTGTGCACTGGCCGCGGGTGCCCATTGGAGGAAAGCGTTCAGGTCCGCTAGGTCTAGGTACTGGGTTTTTTCGGTGGCTCGTAGGGGGTGGAATTCGTTCGCTAGGTCCCGGATTTGCTGGCGGAAGGTTTGGATGTCGGAGTGGAACCGCGAGCGCACTTGCTGTGGGGTTAGGTGGATTTCTTGGTTGCCTGCTTGGTAGGTGGCTTCGAAGTTGATTTGGATGCGTCCGGGGGTGAAGCGGGCGATACCTTTTAGTTTGGGGCCGCGCACTGCTTGACTGTCTTGGTCTAGGAGTTGTTTGAGGCGGGGGGCGTAGTTGAGGTAGAAGTCGGGTAGGTCGGGGTTGGGGATGGTGATGGGTTTGTGGGTGCGGGCGAGTTCGAGGAGGGGTTGGGGGGCGGTGCGGACGTGGGTGAGTTTGTTTTCGTATAGCACGAGGGGTGGGTGGGTTTCGATTATGCGGTATTTACTGATGGGTAGCTGGTTTTCGCGGATGCGCACGAGGAGGTTGAGGCCGTGTTCGTGCGTGGTGGTTTGGAGTTGGAGGTCGACTCCGTTGCTGGTGATGGTGAGGGGGTCGAGTTCGGTTTGGGTTTGTGTGAATAGTTGGATGCCTTGGGTTTGTGCTTCTTTGAGGAGTTCGAGTGCTTGTGCGCCGAGGGCGTTGAGGGTGACGTGGTTGGGGCTGGTCCATGTGGGGCTGGTGCGGGCTTGTTGGTAGATGCGGCGGATTATGTTCAGGTGGTCGGGTCTGATTCCGCGGGTTACTGATTCCCATTTGGTGGAGGTGAGGTCTGCCCAGGACGCGCGTTTGGCTATCCATTTGTGGGTTTTGCCAGTTCTTCTGGGGGTGATTAGGATTTGTTCGCCTGTGGTTAGGACGAGTGCGAGTGGGGTTCCTTGTGTGTCGGGTTCGAGTAGTGGGGTGAGGGTGGCGCGCCAGTTGGGTTGGTGGGTTCGGGTGAGTTGTTTTTGTGCTTGTAGGAGTGCGGCGGTGGCGTGTTTGCAGTAGGTGTGGGTGCGGCAGGCGCAGGTTAGGTCTAGGTCGCGGATGAGTGGGCCGGTTTGGCTTATCCAGCAGGTGTAGGTTACGCCGGCGCCTTTTACTTTTGCGATTATTTGGGTTTGTTGGTGGTTGTAGTTGAGGGTTTTCACGTCGCCGCGGTCTACGGTGCGGAGGGCTTGCCCGTAGGTGGCGGGGCCGACGAGTCCGATGATGTCTTGGTCGCGGGCTTGGGCGATTGTTTGTTTGAGGTTGTTCACGGTTCTAGGACGCCACCGGATTCCGCTAGGTAGCAGGCGCCGCAGAGGGATTCGTAGGTGACTTTTACGCCGTCGATGGCTACTTGTTCTCCGCTGAAGATGAAGTGTCCGTTGACTCTGCGTCCGTTGAAGATTGCTTTGCGGCCGCATCGGCAGATGGTTTTTAGTTCTTCGAGGGTGTGGGCGATTTCGAGGAGTCGGCGGGCGCCGGGGAATGCGGTGGTGCGGAAGTCGGTGCGGATTCCGTATGAGAGTACGGGGACGTTGTCGAGGACCGCTATTTTGAACATGTCGTCTACTTGTTTGGGGGTGAAGAATTGGGCTTCGTCTACTAGTAGGGCGGCGATGGGTTTTACTTTTATGTTGGGCATTAGGGAGTTGGGGTCTTCCCCTTGGGTTAGGGAGCGGAATCTGGTGCGGAGGTTGTCGTGGGCGGATACGAGTAGGTCTACTTCGCGTTTCACTCCGAGTCTGGAGATGATGTAGTGGTCTCCTTTGGAGTCCACGGAGGGTTTTGCTAATGCTACGCGTTGTCCGCGTTCTTCGTAGTTGTATGCGGCTTGTAGCAGTGCGGTAGATTTTCCGGAGTTCATGGCTCCGTATCGGAAATAGAGTTTTGCCACGACCTTCCTTCCCTTTCTGGTTTAAAACCATACCGCCCGCAGGGTCCATGCTCCAGCTCGCCACCCGACGAGTAGTGCTGGGATGTTCTCACATTCTAATGCCATAAGAACTTGAGGTTCTTCTCCACTCCACCACTGTCCCAATATTGGCCAGGGACCCCGCACTCGTTTGATGGTATGCCTGTTCGGTGAGGGGAACGGGGCTTGAAACGGCGGTCCAATTAGGTCTTGAGATGGCGTCCCAAGCGAGGATTGGGAAGGTGCCTCAAGCGAGGATTGGGAAGGTGCCTCAAGCGAGGGTTGGGAAGGTGTCTCAAACGAGGATTGGGCTAATGCGCCAGGCGGGTTTTGGAAGGAGGGTTTCTCCAGTGTGATGGTGCGTGGGGTTGCGGTGATGTTTCCGCCGTCGCGTACGGATACGGGTTGTTCAGTTTCGTCATATACCTGCACGGGGGTGGGGGTATCTAGCACGGTGGCGGGGGCGGCACCGTTGATTTGACCTTCCCACCGGTCTGTGGGCTGGTAGTTTCCGTGGTGGGCATACTGGTCTGGGAGCCGCCAAGTTTCCCAGGGTTCCTGTGGGGTTTGCTCTCCCCAGTTGTAGTACTGCATGCGTTCAGCTGGGTTATACCCTTGGGTTACGCGCACGCGCTGCACGGTTTCTACACCGTTTTGCGCTTGTAGTTTTAATGCGGTTCGGCTGGCGCGTTGGTCTGAGGCACATCGCTGTCCCCACAGGGAACGGGTTTGTTCCCCGATGGGAGTTAGTTCGCTAGCAGTTAAGTGAATGTTGGTAAACCCCCAGGGTTCTTGTGATTCCACCTGGTGGGCAGCATTTTTTCGAGATAGGGCATCTAACCAACCTTGGATTTGCCAGCGCACGCGGTCTGTTATTTCTCTGGGCGTGGGGAAATCTGGGAGTGCCCAGTGTCGTTCACATTCTTGTGTTTGCCCTTCAGCCGTTACGGTTACGGTGGTGGTGATTATGCGTGGGGCCGCTTGCTGTTCTACTAGTTTGCGGATCAGGTTTATGGATAGGCGTTGTATCCGCCCTACGGCGAGGGCCACGTCGGTTACTGGTGATTCAAAAATTATTTGTTCTTCTATATTGTTTACTGTTTTAATATTTTTCGCCGGGTAATTCCAAGCTTGCTCCGCACCGGTGGTTTCCAGTAGTTGCTGCAAAGTTATGCCCTCTAAACCGAACCGGGTAGCGATGTCACTCAACCCCACTGTTTTAGCTTGCCCCACGGTGTGTATTCCCAGGGGGTGGAGGTTGTTAACTAGATTCTGGATTGGCGCGAGCCCCTGCAAGTAGCGCAGCGGGAGGTTCGCGATGGTTTGCTCGGTAGGTTCTTTTCCCGTTGTGGCAGCCACCCAGGCGTGGAGCAGGTCTGTTCCTAATCCGATGTAAGCTTCTGCCCCCGCGTCTGCAACCGCGTTGATTGTTTGGATTTGTAGTTGCTCGGCAGTGGTGCCGTATTTCAACGCGGCTTTGGCGTTGAAGAAAGCGATTCCGGGTCTGATAGCCACTGGCATTGGGGTTACAGCGTTTAGGGCGTCTAAAATTACGTCAAAGGTTCGTGCGTCTCGCGCTGGGTCGTAGTCCAGTTCAATAAGTTTTGAGGATAAGTGTCGCGCCAGCGTTATTTTCATACCTTCGCGTACGCCTTCCCGTTTTGCCGCGATGGTTGCGTGCAGTACTTTTCCGCCGCGACTAATCACGGCGGCGGATCCTGCGGGCACGTCGATAGCAAGGGAGCAGGTGGGCCATTGAGGTATCCAAACTAAAGCTATAACCGCGTTACCCATTACACCGCTTTCCTTTCTTGCCCAGGCAGGTAGGTACTTGCAGATCTGTTGCTACCGGGTGAGTGCAGGAGGGTAGGGAAGGTCAACACAGGTGCTTGTGTGGAGCGTTTCCACGGACGTGAAATACCTGGCCACGCATCCACTGTAATTAGCGTTACCCCGCGCGTGCGCACTCTTCCCGCTAGGTTTCGTTGCTGTCGCCTCGACAGATTTGCATGGCCGCACACAACCGCGTCTACCCCGTCTATTAAGGCTGTTAAAACAGGGGCAAGTTCTTCTAGTTGAGGCACCACTAGTGTGCGGTCGAGGTCTATTCCCATCTGCTGGGCCCGCACCCACCCCACGTTAGGGAAGCAGAGGAAGCCTATCCAAGTGCCTGCTTTAAGAGTGGTTAAGGCTTCGAAAATAGCTTGGTTTCCCGCTTCGATGTGCCAAACCCCTCCTGCACTAGATGCGCATACCCCTGTTTTAGATTCCGCTTGCGCGAGGCTTTCTCGGGCCATCCGCAGTCTTTCTAGACGCGTGAGCGCTGAGTGTCGCGTGGGCATTGATTCGTGTTTGGGTGCTGAGTTAGTAGCAGCTTGTAGCTCCATCCATATTCCGCTTCCTCCCCCAAGGATTATCGAACACCTGTTCGAATTACTGTACCGCACTTGCCCTCATTTAAAAACCGCTCCCCCATCCTGTGGATAAGTCTGATTCCGCTGCTGATAAGGCCCACCATCTGCGAATCAAAGCAAACTATTACCCCACAGAGTTTTAGTTACCTCTACCACATTCCCTGCTTTTCATGCGATGATGGAAGGGACAGTAACCAGTTAGAGAAGGAGTCTCATGGATCTCAACGCACGTCCGCAGGCACCGCATCCTGACGAAGCTCTACCACCCGTTCCTAGTTTTACCCTCACGTCCACAAGTGGTGAGGACGGGGCTGTCATGCCACCGAGCATGACGGCTGCAGGCGGGTCAATCTCCCCTCAGCTGAAATGGTCCGATTTCCCCGCAGAAACAGAATCGTTTGTCGTCACTTGTTTTGACCCAGACGCCCCTACCCCCTCTGGGTTTTGGCACTGGGCGATCGTAGACCTTCCCGTCAGTATTACGGAATTGCCCGAGGGGGCTGGCGAGTCTGATTTAACACTGGACGGGCCTGCGTTCCATATCCGTGGTGACAGTGGTGAGGCCTCTTACTACGGCGCAGCTCCCCCGCAGGGAGATCGGCCGCACCGGTACGTGTTCACTGTGTATGCGCTAGATACGCCCTCGTTGGAACTCGATGACGATGTGAGTTCCACCGTCGTGTCTTTCAACGCGCTTTTCCACACGTTAGCGCGGGCGTCGTTGACGTTCACGTTCCAGCAAAAATAGTGCGCCCACAAAATACTGCGCTTACAAAAATAGTGGATACAGATCGCTCCATGTACCGAGTTTAGGCAATCGGACGGCAGCGACTAAAGTGGGGTGAGTGCTGAACGTTATTTTTTTCGAACCCCGAATTCCAGGTAACTCGGGTGCGGCTATCCGACTTTCCGCCTGCACGGGTTCCATGCTTTATTTAGTTGACCCATTGTTCGACATGGATGACACAAAGTTAAAGCGAGCCGGGTTGGATTATCACGATCTGGCGCACGTTAAGACGTGCCAGACACTGGACGAAGCATTAGAGCACATTGACGGTAACGTATACGCTTTCACAGGGCATACGAACACGCATTACACGGACGTGCAGTACCACGATGGGGATGCGTTACTGTTTGGCCCCGAACCCACTGGATTACCCCAGTGGGTTATGGAGGATCCGCGGATTACGAGCCTAGTGCGAATCCAAATGCATCCAAAAGCGCGTTCTTTGAACCTAGCTAACTCCGCTTCTATCGGCCTGTATGAGGCGTGGCGGCAAATCGGGTTCCCCGGGGGCGTGTAGATACGCGTTCCTTAGGTATCCGCCCCGCCTCTCAAAGGCACGGGGCGCAGACTTCGAGCATACGCGCCGAATTTTTTTGAAGGCGTGTATATCTTGAAGGCGTGCATCTTCGGCACCTGGCGTTAAACGCAACGAGTCGCAGACTTTGCCAAAGTGGGTTTAGCTATCTAAACGTTCCGCGATTTCGACTATTCTGCGCGGATTAGACCACCACAACCAAAGCAGTCCAATAGCGGGCACTATGAGCGGTGCAAAATAGTAGTTCGCCCCGAAACTCGTCCACATCCCTAACTGCCGTTGCGCTTGCGGGATCCCCAGTTCCATGAGGGACGTCATCAGCACACCTACTAGTTCGAACCCGACGGCGCTCCATCCTAGGATCCGCATTCGTTTACCGTTGTGGGTAAGCGCTGCGGCTGCGGCAACGTACCCCACTGCTACCGCAATTCCTACTAGACGGGGCCCCAGTGGCACCGAGGGGTTACGCATTAAAAACAAGAAGGCGTCGTAAAGTGACCACGCGGCCATGAGCCAGAAAATGACGATAACGATGCGCCCCAGGCCGTGCGAGGCTCCGCGCGTGTCCTTCACGTATTGCGGGTCGTTATCCAGATTGCTCGACATCCCCACCCCTAACTTCCAATCCACCAAAGGGTTCGCCACTTTCCTTTATCCTAACCTCCGCACAGAACGCGTGCCGCCCCCTGTTCATGTGGTTACCATGTTCATATGGTCAAGATTAATTTTTCTACTGGTAATCCGTTAGAGATCAGCGCGGATCTGCTCGTCGCGTACGTTGGATCCGAGTTAGAGATTTCTTTAAAGTCTGAGGACGTGGCTCAGGCTCTGGTTGATTTAGATGCGAAAACCGCGGCGTGTTCCCGCACTCTCTTACCGTCGTTAGATTCACATTCACGCCGTATCGCGATGGTTGGCACTACCCCCGCGCAGTCCCTGTCTGTTCGCGGATACGACCGCGATTCTGCGATTGAGGTGGTGGGCACCGGAGCGCACCGGCATTACAGCGCGGTCGGGGTGCGCGACACGGGCGCCAAACACGTGGTCCTAGCCGGTGATTACGAGAACCAAGAGGACGTTGTTCAAGCTGGTATTGGCGCGATCGTAGGTGCCTACGAGTACACGAAGTACCGCCAGTCCGCTCAGGCGGCTTTGGAAGAAATTACCATTATTGTGCCTGAGGACATTGACCAGCAGTCCGTGCAGAACCGGATCACCACGCTGGCCGAAGCGATGACGACCGTGATGGACCTCGTTAACTGCGCGCCGAACGACCTGTACCCGCAGTCCTTCGTGAAAGAGGTGGAGCGCCTCATTGAAGGAACGGAAATAGATATGGAAGTGTGGGATGAGCACCGGCTTGCGCAAGAAAATTGCGGTGCTATTCTCGCGGTCGGCATGGGGTCGGTGCGCCCACCCCGCCTCGTGAAACTCACCTACAACCCGGGGGCAACCCACCAGGTGAGTTTCGTCGGCAAAGGCATCACCTTCGACTCCGGCGGCCTGTCCCTCAAGCCTTCTAGTTCTATGGAAACTATGAAATCCGACATGACCGGAGCGGCTACCGTGCTGGCCACAACGATTGCGCTTGCCAAACTCGGCGCCCCAATCGGAGTGACCACGTACCTCTCGCTTGCAGAAAACATGCCGGGGGGCGGCGCGCAACGCCCCTCCGACGTGCTCATTGCCCGCAACGGGATGAGTATTGAAACGACCAACACGGATGCGGAAGGGCGACTAGTTATGGCCGACGCGCTGGCGCTCGCGGCGGAAACTGGAACGGAAGCGATTGTGGACGTCGCTACTTTAACCGGTGCGCAGATGGTGGGTCTGGGAGAACGGACCGCGGGCGTGATGGGCAGTGACAGTGTGCGCGACGCGATCGTGACGAGCGCTAACCAGGTGGGTGAACCCATGTGGCCCGCTCCGCTGCCAAGCTATTTAAAGGATTCGTTGAAGTCGAATGTGGCGGACATGAAGAACTCTGGAACGCGGTGGGGCGGCATGCTCGTTGCGGGAATCTTTTTGCAAGAGTTCGTTGCCGAAAAACCGTGGGGACACGTGGACATAGCGGGGCCTTCGTACAACGAAAACAGCCCGTGGGGGGCTAACAATAAGGGCGCTACCGGCATGGGATTACTGACGCTCGTGAGCTGGGTAGAAAGCCGCATTAAATAGCTGTTTACAAACGTTTAGTAGATAGTAGCTTCAATAGGTGGGAGGTGTCTGCCGAGCCGACACCTCCCACCTGGCATATCGGCGCGTCACCGGCACTTCGGAAAATGCCGTGCTGTTAAGGCGCATTCGTTTGCAAACAGTGGGACAATAGACCTACATGGTTTGTGTAACCAACACGATGTCAAGGAGAGTAGCACGTGAGTGAAGAACTATACGACATGGTCATTCTGGGCGCCGGTTCGGGTGGCTATGCGGCCGCCCTGCGTGGCGCACAGCTGGGCATGAAAGTAGCTTTAGTTGAAGGTGACAAGCTAGGCGGAACGTGCCTACACCGCGGTTGTATTCCGACGAAGGCGTATTTGCACGCCGCCGAGGTAGCGGAAACGGTTAACCAGTCGGAAGTGTTTGGGATTAACTCTGAGTTTCAGGGTATTGACATGGAACGCGTGGGCAAGTACCGCGACGAAGTGGTCGGTAAGCTCTACAAGGGCCTGCAAGGGCTGGTTAAGTCCCGCAAGATTGACCTGGTGACCGGGTGGGGGCGCCTCACAGCGCAAGACACCGTCACGGTAGACGGAAAAGAGTACAAGGGGAAGAACATTGTGCTTGCGTCCGGGTCGTACTCGAAGACGATCCCCGGTTTAGATATTGAAGGTCGCGTTATCACTTCGGAGCAGGCGCTGCAGATGGACTGGGTGCCGAACAAGGTCGTGGTGCTTGGCGGTGGCGTGATCGGTGTGGAGTTCGCTTCCGTTTGGGCTTCTTTTGGTGCGGACGTGACGATCATTGAGGGGTTGCCTCACCTGGTTCCAAATGAGGACGAGGCGATCTCTAAGAATTTGGAACGCGCATTCCGTAAACGCAAGATTACTTTTAAAACTAAGACGATGTTCAAGTCCGTTGAGCAAGACGACAACGGCGTGGTTGTCACCACTGAGGATGGGAAGACTTACGACGGGGACGTCTTGCTGGTCGCGATTGGACGCGGGCCGGCGACCATGAACCTTGGGTACGAAGAAGTTGGGATCCCGATGGATCGTGGTTTCGTCCTCACTAATGAGCGTCTGCACACCGGGGTGGGGAATATTTACGCGGTTGGGGACATTGTTCCCGGCTTGCAGCTTGCCCACCGCGGGTTCGCGCAAGGCGTGTTTGTGGCTGAGGAAATCGCTGGGAAGAACCCGCAGCAGATTGACGAACGCGGTATTCCCCGCGTGACCTTTACTGAGCCTGAGATTGCATCTGTTGGGCTAACTGAGAAGCAGGCGCAGGAGCAGTACGGCAAGGACAAGGTTCATTCCACAGAGTTCAATTTGGCGGGGAACGGTAAGTCACAGATCTTAAACACTACCGGTTTCGTGAAGCTGGTTGCCGTTGAGGACGGCCCCATCGTTGGTTTCCACGCGATCGGTGCCCGCATGGGCGAGCAGGTTGGTGAAGGCCAGTTGATGGTCAACTGGGAAGCGTACCCGGAGGATGTCGCTTCTTTGATCCATGCCCACCCGACACAGAACGAGTCCGTTGGTGAAGCGGCGTTGGCGTTGGCCGGCAAGCCGTTGCACTCACACAACTAGAACACCCGCTGAAGGAAATAAGAGGAGTTTAAAATGGCGCAAGCGCTAACAATGCCAGCCTTAGGCGAGTCGGTTACTGAAGGTACCGTCTCCGCTTGGCTGAAATCTGTCGGTGACACCGTAGAGGTTGACGAACCCATCGTCGAAGTAGCCACGGATAAGGTTGATTCTGAAGTTCCCTCCCCCGTCGCGGGTGTTATCACGAAAATTCTCGTTGAGGAGGATGAAACTGTCGAGGTTGGAACCGAGCTCTGCCTGATTGGGGACGCGGATGAAGTGTCCGATGACTCATCGGATTCCGGTGAGCAGGCACAGCCCGCGCAGGAAGAAGAGCAGGCTCCCGCTGCGGATTCTGATTCGCAAGGCTCCGCTGATTCCTCAGCGTCCTCGGACGCAAGCGATTCTGGCCAGGGCGGGGCTGGTGGTGACTTGGGTGAGACCACTGAAATTAAGATGCCGGCCCTGGGTGAGTCCGTTACGGAAGGTACGGTTTCCGCGTGGCTCAAGTCCGTTGGGGATGAGGTGGAAGAAGACGAACCTCTGCTGGAGGTGGCGACGGATAAAGTGGATTCCGAAGTGCCCTCCCCCGCTTCCGGATACCTTGCGAGCATTGAGGTTGACGAAGATGAGACCGTGGATGTGGGCACGGTAGTGGCCATTATTTCGGCGAACAAGCCCGGTGAGGGAGGCTCGAGCGCGCCGAAGGAAGAGGCGAAGGCTGAGCCGAAGCCCGAACCTAAACCTGAGCCGAAGCCCGAGCCGAAACCGGCTCCGAAGGCACCGTCGAAGCCAGCGCCCGCTGCTCCCCCGGCACCGAAGGCACCCGCGGCCCCCGCGAAACCGAAGGAAGATGCCCCCGCGAAACCGCAGGCACCGAAGGCATCTAAGGCAACGGGTTCGTATGTGACTCCACTGGTGCGTAAGCTCGCGCGGGAGCAGAACGTAGACCTGTCAACGGTTGAGGGCACGGGGATTGGCGGTCGGATTCGCCGCGAGGACGTGCTGAAAGCTGCACAGGCTGCTAAGGCCGATCAGCAGACTCCGTCGCAGGCTCCGAGCGCGCCGGCTGCTGCGAAGAAGTCTTCGTTCAAGATTGAGGAAGACACCACTTTGCGTGGTAAGACTGAGAAGATGACGCGGTTGCGGCAAACCATTGCCCGCCGCATGCACGAGTCTTTGCAGAACTCCGCGCAGCTCACAACTGTGGTGGAAGTGGATGTTACCCGGGTGGCGAACCTGCGGGCTCGGGCGAAGAAGAGTTTCATGGAGCGCGAGGGTACGAAACTCACGTTCTTGCCGTTCTTCGTTAAGGCTGCAACGGAAGCTCTGAAAGCGCACCCGAAGCTCAACGCGTCCATCAACGGTAAAGAGGTTACGTACTACGATTACGAGAACATTGGGATCGCAGTTGACACGCCGCGTGGCCTGCTGGTGCCGGTGATTAAGAACGCTGGGGATTTGACGATTTCGGGGATCGCGAAGTCGATCAACGACTTGGCGGCCCGCACGCGTGATTCGAAGATCGGTCCGGATGAGCTCTCTGGCTCCACGTTCACGATTACGAACACGGGTTCCGGCGGCGCTCTGTTCGATACCCCGGTGCTCAACGCACCTGAGGTGGGTATCCTCGGGGTGGGCACGATCGTTAAACGCCCCGTCGTTGTGAAAGATGCGGAGGGGAACGAAACGATTGGGATCCGGTCAATGGTGTACCTGGCACTGTCGTACGACCACCAGTTGGTGGATGGTGCGGATGCAGCCCGCTACCTCATGACCGTGAAGAAACGCCTTGAAGAAGGTGACTTCGAAGCAGAAGTTGGGCTGTAAGCCATAGTTGGGCTGTAAGCCATAACTATCTTCGGCCTGTAGGCCACAGCTAACTGCGATAGACAGTTTGGGGCTCCAGAGATATCTGGAGCCCCAAACTTATGCTTTTCTCCCCCCCCCTATCAGTTGGGACTCGCGTCATTCCTGCCCTATCAGTTGTGACTCACGTCATTCCTGCCCTATCAGTTGCGATCGATTTTGTTGATCCGCCACGGGTCGGGTTTCAGTGTGAACACTAGGTCCTGGGTAGATGGTTCGTTATCCACGCATTTTTCTTTTACACACTGCGAACTGAACTGCGTAACTTTCGCCTTAACCCGCGGGTTTGCCTCACAGGACACCGATTCAATATCGTAAGCGAACTCAACACGTTTTAAGCTCACGCCGTTTTGTTTCAACTGGGTAATCAGTTTTTGATCTGCACTGAACGCATCCACCCCCTCGGGGTAAACAGCAGATAAACGCGCCGCATCCGCCTTCGTAAACGCCTCCGTGCGAGCCGTGGACAGTTCCCTAAGAATCTGCTCGGCCGCGGGAACACTCATGCACGCACGTTTCGAATCGGCTTTTCCTCCGCGCTCACCACTCGGTTCATTTGCTGGTCCAGAAGTAGACGGAGATGCAGAAGCAGCTGGCGATGCAGAAGTAGACGGAGATGCAGAAGGATCCGACTGATCGGACTGTGAACTCTTCGGTACCGTTTTTTGCGCGGGCGCAGCCGCCACCGACGTCTGCTCCTCAGGTGAAAAGAACGCGGGAATCCCAACTATTCCAACCGTAATCAACCCCGCCAGCAACCCGACTGGAACCAAAACCATCCCAAGTCGCTTGCGCGCACGCGTCCGACTTGGACGCAAGTGCCGCCCTGGCGCCGTCCGCATCACCGTGTGTTCGCGGGCGAGTTCATTTCGAAGTTGCGTGGCCACGCACGTGTCGGAACCATCGGTGTCCGCCGCTCCTGCCCCCGCGGGAGTCGTTTCTAGTTCGAACGCCTCTTTCAGCGCACTCGCTTCTGGCCTAGCAGCCGGGTCAGAATCTAAGCACTGTTGCACGACATCGTGGGTTATCCCCATTTCTTCGGCGAGCTTACCGAAACTCCACACGTCACTGCACTGCAGCTCATTTACCGTCAGTTCACTCTCGCTCAGCCGCTCCGGGGCAGCGTAGCCAGGGGTGTAACCACCGGTCTCAAGCGTGTCAATCACCACCGCGCGATCAGACACAATCACGTTGTTAGAAGATAAATCCCCGTGCGCCAAACCCGCCTCATGCAAAACCGTCAACGCCGCAGCAATATCAGAGCACACGCGGCGCGCCAACATGGGTGGTAACGCCCCCGCGGTTTCTAACCTGCTTGCAAGCGGCGTACCAGGAACCTCATCGAAAGTAACTGCTAACCGTTGCCCATCGGCAATCAAATCTCGCGGTACCAACAGTGACGAGCAACGCAGCGCAGCTAGCTGCTCAACCCGCTGGTGCTGCTCAGACGGAAGTGGAAGAGCTAAAAACTTAATCAGACACGCCCCGTGCGCGTCCCGGCCCCGCCACAGTGGCCCGGACTGCGTCATCACGTATGGCTCGTCAACCTGAAAAGTACGCTTCATAGTTAAAGACAATCACGCATAAGACCACTGCGGAACCCCCTGTGGATAACCGGATCGCTCCGCCCACCCGGTTTCAGCCTATTTTCTTGGATAACTAAGTACTCACCTGCATTAACTCCAGTGCGCACCTGGATTAGCATTGCTGCAAAGGAGTAAACTTATACCGCTTACTTCGGTAAGCTCCCTACCTGCACGGCCAGCGTGCTTGCGCGGTTTGCCTAGGCGGCACCAACATGCACCCCAGGTTCGTCCCGGGTGGGGCCCAAGTTTTGCATAGGGACAAGATGCAGAGTTCACCTTTCCGCGCCTTAACACACTACCGGCTCTTGCCCGCACTGGCGGGTTGGCCCTTTTTAGTATTCGCCTTCGGAGCCCGCGCTGCGTACGCAATGATTCCGCTCGGCACCCTCACCGCCGTCACCGTGTCCACGGGTTCCGTGGCCCAAGGTGGGTTCGCCACCGGCGTTGTCGCCATCGCAACCGCGATTGCCGTACCACTCATCGGCCGGTGGGCCGACACCAGTGGGCACCGCGCTCCACTGTTGATCCTCACGCCGTTGAATGCCCTCGCGCTTGCCGGGCTTTTTATCTGCACCACGTATCCGGCACCCACCGCCGCACTGTATCTGGCGTGCACCGCGGTTGGTTGCACCTCCTTACCCATTGGGGCGCTCGCGCGCTCCCAGTGGGTATCGCGCGTCCAAACACCGCAGCAGATGGCCGCTGCCCTATCGTATGAATCCATGGCCGACGAACTCGTTTTCGTACTCGGCCCCGCCCTGGTTGGAATCGCTGCATCCACCGCGAACGCGACCATCCCCCTACTGCTCGCGACAATCTTGGTGGCCACATTCGGAATGGCATTCGCTCTCCGCACTCCTCGACGCCTCGATCCCACCGCCGCGCCGGCCTCCCCGGAGGCAGAAACGCTCGGCGCGGCAAACAACCATAGTTCTACACAGGACCTCCGGCACAGAAAGAACCTCCAGGTCACGGACAGCACCGGCCTTGAACAAAATCCCGAGTCCGCACGAACCCACACTTCCACCCCGAGCATCGGATCTATAGTCACGCTCGTTTTCCCGTGCATCATAGTGGCGGTAACAATCGGATTCTTCTTCGGCGCCACCCAAGCCGGCCTGACCATGCGGATGCAACTACTGGGCGAACCTACTACTGCCGGTCTCATCTACGCCCTCATGGGGGTCGGATCCGCCGTAATGGCCATCCTGAGCGTCCTCATTCCTGAACGCATCAGCCTCGCCCAACGCCTCATGATAGGCGGATGCGGACTGTTCCTCTTCATGTCTGCCACCGCCCTGTCCACCCACCTGGCTCTCACCTGCCTCCTCCTGCTCGTGTGCGGCCTGTTTATCGGACCTACTCTGGTTACGAATTTTTCAATCGTTGAGGTCCTCGCTCCCACCCAAGCCATGGCCGTAGCAATGACGCTGATGCAGTCCGCACTCACCGTCGGCACGTCCTCCGGGTCCGCGGTAGGTGGATACGTGGCGCAAACCTGGGGTGATGTGCCTGCACTAATCACCACGAGCATTATGACCTTAGTGATAACTGGCGTGGGAATCGCCCTCAAGGTAGGGAAATCGAAGAAAAACAGGTAGGCTTAACACATCATGGCTGAGAAAGATACTGCAAACACGTCGGCACCGAAGAAGCGGCGCTGGTACCACAATGTGATGGACGCTTACCGCGTCACAAAACGTTCCTTCCCAATGGTCCCCTGGTTCATGCTCGGGGGCGCGATACTGGGCGCAGCCCTGGTTATCCTCTTGGGAATTTGGGGCAAGATGAACATTGTCATCATGATCATCATGGCGATCATGATGGCACTGCTGATTCCCATGGTTATCCTCTCGCTACTAGTTAAAAAAGCCATGTACCGGCAAATAGGTGGCACGCTCGGCGCCGTCTACGGGGTGCTGTCACAGATTCGCCGCGGCTGGACAATCGAGAAAGAACCGATCGCAGCCAACCGACATCAAGACCTGTTGTGGCGCATCATCGGTCGCCCCGGAATCGTCCTCATCACGGAAGGTCCAACCGGACGGGCGAGTGAGCTTTCTAACCGGGAGGAACGCAACCTCAAACGCATCATGCGCAACGTCCCCATTCACGTGATCCACGTGGGGAACAACAAGGGGCAAGTTAAGCTTGAGGACCTAGAGAAAACCCTGCGTAAGCTCCCGCGTAAACTGCGTAGCAACGAAGTGCCGATTGTGACTAACCGGATCAGTGCGATAGCGGCAAACAAAGGTAACGCGCTTCCGCATGGGATTGATCCAACTAAAGCACGGATTTCCCGGCGCGCACTGCGCGGAAACTGATCCGAACTCAATATTTATTCTCTCCATCGGGACGCACTCACAGTGCGTCCCATTTTTATCGCTGCTGCCCGCGCTGTGCTCGTGAGATGTCGCACGCATCCCCCAACCGGGTTGCATAACTATTCATAGGTATGGATAATCGGTTTATACGTAATTCTTAGGAGTAGTTGTGAAAAAGTTACCCGCCTTGGTATGCGCCATCACCCTCGCCGGCTCGTTAGCACTCGCCGGCTGTTCAGACCCCGATGACAACGCGGACAAAACCACGAACGGCGCCGCCCCCTCAGCGTCCCAATCAACAGACACCAAAACATTCGATTTCTCAAAACTAAAACCGCAAGACAACATCGCCGCCATGGTCCCTCAAGCGGTTAAAGACCAAGGAATCTTACGCAACGGTGCCTCAACTGACTACGCGCCCGCAGAATTTAGGGACACAGATGGGCAAACCCCCATGGGCTACGACATCGACATCGTCAAAGCCCTCGCGTTAGTGATGGGACTAAAAGACGGGCAAACCTCACACGCAGAATTCCCCGCTATCATCCCCGCACTCGGATCCAAGTTCGACGTGGGTGCCTCCGCATTCACCATCACGCCCGACCGCATTAAAGAAGCCAACATGATCGCGTACGTAGAAGTCGGCTCCGCGTACTCCGTTAAAAAAGGCAACCCCGGACACTTTGACCCCAAAGACCCGTGTGGCAAAATCATCGGCGTACAAACCGGTACCTACCAGCACGACTACGCGCGGGAACTATCCGATAAATGCGTGTCGGATGGGAAAGAAGCAATAAAAGTGATGCCCCACAAACTCAACACGGACGTGGTCACGAAAGTTGCGGGCGGCCAGTACGACGCTGGTTTTTGCGACTCCACAGTAACCGGCTACGCGATTGAACAAACAAAAGACCAGCTTGAACAAGTTGGGGACGTTCTCGAATCCGAACCACAAGGCATAGTGGTCAGTAAGAACGATGAGGAACTCACCAAGGCTGTGCAGGCCGCGATGCAGTACCTCATGGACGAAGGGTATCTGAAGGAAATCCTCGGTACCTACGGCGCGGAATCTGCGGCCCTAAGTGAAGCGCAACTGAACCCTGGGAAGTAGCACCAATGTCGAACAAAATAGATTTTATCCACCCAAAGCCAGTTCCCCGGCCGAGCCGCTACATTTCAGCTGCCGTGGTGGCGGTCCTAGCTGCGATGGGGATAAACGCGCTGATCACTAACCGCACGTTTAACTGGCCGGTGGTGTGGGAATGGTTTTTCTCTCGCACCGTTATGGTTGGCGTTGCATTCACTCTGATTCTGACGGTCCTCGCCATGGCGTTCGGCACCGCACTAGCGATCACCATGGCGATCATGCGCCAATCCCCAAACCCGATTCTGCGGGGCGTGTCTTGGTTCTACATCTGGTTCTTCCGCGGCACCCCCATTTACACGCAACTGATTTTCTGGTCTCTCGTTCCCGTGCTTTACCCCACGCTCTCCCTTGGCATTCCGTTTGGCCCCGAGTTCGTGACGTTTAGTACCTCAAAATACTTCACCACGTTCTGGATGGCGGTAGTGGGGCTGTCCCTGAACGAGGGGGCGTACCTATCGGAAATTATCCGTTCGGGTTTGAATGCGGTTGACTCCGGCCAGTCGGAGGCCGCGACCGCTCTGGGGATGAGCCGCTCCCAGGTGATGCGGCGCATTATCCTCCCGCAAGCGATGCGCGTCATCATTCCCCCCATTGGGAACGAAACTATTTCAATGCTCAAAACCACTTCGCTGGCGTCTGCGATTCCGTTCATTTTAGAACTCACATTCGCTACTAACGACAAGGGGCAGCAGTACTTCCAACCCGTGCCGTTCCTCATGGTCGCGGCCATCTGGTACCTGCTGATAACATCCGTGCTGATGATTGGGCAAATGTACCTCGAACGCTACTTCGGACGCGGCTTCGACAACGGTGGTTCAGCTAAAAAGAAACACCGCAAGAACCGCAAGAGCATAGTCCTCAGTGCGAATACAACTAAAAATGACCCGTTCTTGGATGTGACCCCATGACCTCAAATAACGCGAAAATTGAAATCAAAAATATTCATAAGTTTTTCGACGACCTGCACGTGCTCAAAGACGTGTCACTGAACGTGCACGACGGTGAAGTGTGCGTACTCCTCGGCCCGTCCGGGTCGGGTAAGTCCACGCTTCTTAGGTGCGTGAACGGTTTAGAGCAGATCTCCGCGGGCCGCATCTACCTCGATGGCGACCTGTTGGGAATGCGGGAAGAAACGCGCGCGGATGGTTCCTCGCAACTGTACGCGCTTAAAGATAAAGAGGTATCTGCTCAGCGGGCGCGCATGGGCATGGTATTCCAGCGTTTCAACCTCTTCCCCCACATGACGGCCGCCGAGAATGTGATGGAAGCCCCAATTCAGGTGCGGGGGGTGAAGAAGCCTGAGGCACAAAAACGCGCTTTAGAACTGTTGGATCGCGTTGGGTTGGCGGATCGGGCCGAACACTACCCGTCCCAACTTTCCGGCGGACAACAGCAGCGCGTTGCAATCGCCCGGGCGCTCGCGATGGACCCGGAGATCATGCTGTTTGACGAACCCACCTCCGCGCTAGACCCGGAGCTGGTGGGGGAAGTGCTGGGGGTCATGAAGGACCTGGCGCAAGGGGGGATGACGATGATTGTGGTTACCCACGAAATCGGGTTCGCCCGCGAAGTTGCCGACCAGATCGTATTCATGGATGAGGGGCGAATCGTTGAACGCGGAGCCCCGGAGCAGATCCTGGCTCGCCCCAAGCAGGAACGCACCGCTCAGTTTTTGTCCACTGTACTGTGAAGTCCCGCCCCCCTTGGAGGGCGCGGGGGCTCCGGGCGGGCTCTTACTGTCGCAGCTACAACGCGCATTACGCGCCCGAGCGGGGGCTCCCGGGCGGGCTCTTGCTGTCGCCGCTACAACGCGCATTACGCGTCCGGGCGGGCTCTTGCTGTCGCCGCTACAACGCGCATTACGCGTCCGGGCGGGCTCTTGCTGTGGCCGCTACAACGGGCATTACGCGCCCGAGCGGGGCATCGCTAGCGTCGGACGCGTACTAGTCACGCAGGCGCGACGCCGTTGGTGTGGTCGAAAGTTGGGAGCGGTCGTAATCCCCGATTTTCCGGTCGCTCCACGTGAGGCCCCGCCAACTACGCGGGCCTGTCCAGGAATCCCCCACGTGCTCAAGCACGGTGGTGGACGCGTTATCCATTGGGTGCGTTGCAACCAGGGGCAGGTCAATCTGATCCGTTAAATACGCACTAATTACGCGCGACACTGCGCCGTGCGAAACGATCACGATCGCACGCTTATCACTTGCGTAGTCTGGATCTAACCGGTGGGTTTCGCAGGCGCTTTCAATAACCGGCAAATACTGGTCAAGCACTTGCTGCCCACCGTACCCACCGGGCATGCGCGTATCCCATTTGCCAGCGACCCACGCGTGGACAACCTGCAGGTACGTTTGAATATCTTCTGGTTTAGTGGACATCTCCATGCTGCCGGCAGTCACCTCCCGCACCCCCGGGTTGATACGCACCGGCAGGTCATACCGGGTGGCGAGAGGGCGGGCAGTCTGCTGCGTACGCAACAAGTTGGAAGCGATTATACAACCAGGCAAAACATCGGTGCGGGCCTCAAACTCTTCGGCTAAACGCTGCGCTTGAGCCCGCCCTACTTCGTCTAACGGCGCCCTCGGAGCAGCGGTATCCAAAGCCCTCGTTCGATTAGAAGCGGTTTGTCCGTGCCGAACCAGAACTAACTTCATAACCACACCTTTCCTATTTGGTGAAATACCGGGTGAACACCGCGCGCGCCCTGCGGGCCGCTGCTAAATAGTCGTTCGCCAGCAGCTCGTAATCGTCTAGATCGTATCCCATTAGCTGGGCAATCATTCGCTGCTCCGCCTGGCCGGGGAAAAGTCTGTCCAGATTGCGTGTTTTCCCAGTTGCCAGCACGTTAGCCGCTCGCAGCCGGCTGCCAAACACCCACGCGTCGCGCAGCACCTGAACCTCATCGGCAGGTAGCAGTTCTTGCACCTCAATCGCCTCCAGCGCCGCCAGGGTACCCGTGGTTCGCAACTGCGGATGCTGCCGCGCATAGTTCAACTGGAACCACTGCACCAACCACTCCACATCACTGAGCCCACCCGGCCCCAACTTCAAATGGTGAACTGCGCCCCGGGGAATCCGTTCGTTCTCCATCCGTGCTTTCAGCAAACGCACGGTGCGCAAATCATTGGGCTGCAGTTCAGCTTCATAGCGGGGGCGCTGCAGAGCGTGCGTCATCTTCCGCGCTAGCTCACTAGTGCCAATCGGCCGCGCCCGCAAAAGCGCCTGCCGCTCCCACGCGCGCGCGTGCTCGCGCCAATACTGCGCGTACTGTTCGACGGTTCGGCTCAGCGTCCCATCGCGTCCCTCAGGCCGCAAATCTAAATCCAACTGCACGCTCGGAGTGCGGCCCACGCGCCCCAACAAGTCAATGGTTCTACGCACAATCTGCGTCGCTAACTCCTGCCCCCGCTGCGGCGGTAGAGAAGTTTCGTGCACAAAAATGACGTCCGCATCCGACCCGTACGAAGCCTCCTGCCCACCGTAGCGTCCCATCGCCACGGCGCACACTCGGATATCCGCATCCACCTCCTGCTGTGCCCGCAACAGCGCTGCCTCAATCACCACGTCCGTCGCCACCGTCAAAATGGTACGTGCCCGACCAACGTCAATGCGCGTGGAAACGTCAGCGATCGCACTGCGAGTGAACTCCCGGCCCCGGATGTAGCGTACCCGCTCCAGGGCATCCTCCGTATCCGCGTTGCGTTCCATCACTGCAGAACACTCGCGTGCCAACGCGGCGGAGTCAACGGGCTCTAACCCATTGCCATCCAACCACTGCACTGCCTGCGGATGTTCCATCAGCATCTCCACCGCGTAGGTGGAGGTGGGGAGGATGCGTGCAAGCCGTTGCGCCGCATGCGCGGAGTCGCGCAGTAACGCCAGGTACCAGTGCGACCCCCCGATGGTGTCCGAGAGGCGGCGGAAGTTCAAAATCCCGCGATCAGGTTCCGCTCCCCCACTGATCCACGCGAGCATCGCGGGCAGCAGGTGGCGTTGAATGGTGGCACGCCGGCTCGGGCCCGCTATGAGGGACTGCACGTGCCGCATCACTCCTTTCGGGTCGCGGTACCCCAGGGCTTGCAGACGCTGGGCTGCTCCCTCGGTGCTCAGCAGTACGCTTTGCTCATCTAGCTGCGCAATAGTATGCACGATCGGGCGGTAAAACAACCGTTGATGCAGGTCCCGCACCTGTGCGCGGACCGCATTCCACTGCTCGTCTAAGACTTCTTTCCCCGCACTGTTACCCGGCCAGATCCACCGGGCCAGCACGTGCGCGGTCTTCTTTTGGGCCGGTAACTGGTGCGTACGCCGGAACGCTTGCAGTTGCGCCCCGTGCTCGAACACCCTCAAGGTGCGATAGCAAGTGGAGAACACTTGCGCATCGGACCGCGCAACGTAACCCAGTTGGGCGAGCCTAGCAAGACCACCCAACGTGGAACGCACGCGCAAACGCGGGTCAGACCGGCCGTGTACTAGCTGTAGCAGTTGCACGCTGAACTCCACGTCCCGCAATCCGCCGGGCGAAAGCTTGATTTCTGTCTCCTTGCGCTTTGCCGGCACCGAATGTTCAACTCGCGTTCGCATCTGCCGCACCTCAGTTACGAAACCGGTGGTCGCCGCAATATTCCACACAAACGCCGACACGAGTTGCAAGAACCGTTTACCTAACCGCCGGTCTCCCGCTCCAATTCGGGCTTTCATGAGGGCTTGGAACTCCCACTGTTTCGCCCACTTGCGGTAGTACTGCTCGTAGCTTTCAAGCGTGCGCGCCAGTGGCCCATCCCGACCTTCAGGACGCAACCCGGCGTCTAGGGTCCACAATGCTGGTTCGGCGCCCGGCGCTGAGCAGCACGTGCGCACATGTCCAATCAGCTGACGGCACAGGTCGTGTTCGTGCGCTTCGCCACCCCGATTATCGTCCGCACTCGCGCTTCCGGTTGTCGAACTGTTCTCAGCGGTGTCGGGCGCCGGCTCGTACAGGTAGAGTACATCGACGTCGGAAATATAGTTGAGCTCCTGCCCACCGGTTTTCCCCATCGCCATTATTGTGAACGCCCAGTGCGCACACTCGGGCACCCTCGTTTTGGCGTATTCCAACGCCAGCTCCAAAGTAGCGTCCACCAAGTCGCAGATCATGGCGCTCGTGGTGGCGACCTGTTCGAACCGGTCTGGTGCCTGGGAATCTTGCAGCACAATCCGAATCATCGCCTGCCAGTAGGCGCGCCTAATTAGCGTCTGCCCGCTCGCCGCAGGGTCATGTTGGCGCTGTACCTCAATCCGGTTTCGCATCCACCGCAGCATTTGCTCCGCCGGCTCGCTGTCGTCGCCCCAGTTGTTCGCCGTGGATTCTTGCGTTGGCGCCTGGCCCTCCGGCGCGAGTACCTGGCTCTCGTGCGAACCCGCCCCCGCCTCGTCCTCCAGGCCTGGAACCACGCGCGGCTGCGGCAACGGGGGAATGCTCCCGATGCGCATGCACGCGGGATGGGCGACGATGTAGTTCGCGAGCGCGTGGGAGGCACCCAGTACAGTTAGGAGCGCATCTCGGTCTTGAGCATCAGCCAGCACGCTGCGAAGTGTGTGCGAATCAGTGTCCAGCAGGCGTCGGCACGCCAGCAGCGCTGCATCTGGGTCCGCCACGTTAAACCAACGCAGGATCTGCTGTGGCGGCGGGCCGTCTAGTTCGCGGGCGAGTTCGCGAGCTTGCCGCCAGGCGCGGTCTGGATCCATGAAACCTATGGTGAGCGCGAGAGTTGTGGGTGACTGCTTCGATTCCATGGGTCACAGAGGGCGGATTGACTTCCGGAGCTCCCACGGTGTCACCTGGGCCCGGTAGGCGTTCCATTCCGAAACCTTGTCGCGCAGCACGTAGTCGAACGCTTCCTCCCCCAACGTGGCGGCAACCAGTTCGGAGCGCGCCATTGTGTCAATCGCGTCTTTTAGCGAATGCGGTAGGTCTTCGATTCCCAGTACGGCCCGTTCGCTGTCGGATAGTTGCCACACGTCGTCTTGGGCTTCTTCCATGAGGTCGTAGCGTCCCTGCACGCCCGCTAACCCAGCGGCGATTAGGACCGCGAAGGCTAAGTAGGGGTTCGCAGCGGAGTCGATTGCACGGTATTCCACGCGCGCGTCTTGGCCTTTACCAGGTTTGTACAGGGGGATGCGCACTAGTGCGGACCGGTTATTGTGGCCCCAGCAGATGTAGCAGGGTGCTTCCCCACCACCCCACAGGCGTTTGTAGGAGTTCACGTGCTGGTTCACCACGGCGGATATTTCGCGGGCGTGGCGTAGCAGCCCGGCGATAAAGGCGCGGGCGGTGCGGGACATGCGGTGTTGCCCAGCGGGGTCGTAGAACGCGTTACTGCCCCCTTCGAGCAGGGAGATGTGAGTGTGCATTCCCGACCCGGGGTAGTCGATGAAGGGTTTTGGCATGAACGTGGCCATCTGGTTTTCGCTCAACGCGATTTCTTGCACCACCGTGTGGAGGGATTGGATATTGTCCGCTGCGGTGAGCGCGTCCGCGGCCCTCAGGTCGATTTCGTTTTGCCCGGGCCCGGCTTCGTGATGGGAGAATTCGACGGAGATTCCCATGTCTTCCAGCGCTTGTACGGCCCTGCGGCGGAAGTCGTTTGAACCGCCGCGGGCGACGTAGTCGAAGTATCCTGCGTTGTCGACCGGTTCGATAGCGAGGGGGTCGCTGGTCTGCTTCAGCATGTAAAACTCCACTTCGGTGTGGATTTGCACGCTGAATCCGATTTCTTCGGCACGTCGCAGGGTGCGTTCCAGTACGCCCCGCGGGTCAGAGAGCGCCGGTTTCCCTTCGGGAGTGAGCAGGTCGCAGAACATGCGCGCCACTTTCTCCCCCTGGTTGGGCAGGAGCGCGAACGTGGTCGGGTCTGGGCGCAGGAGCATGTCGGATTCGTACACGCGGGTGAGGCCTTGCACTGCGGACCCGTCGAATCCCAAACCTTCACTGAACGCGGCTTCTAGTTCGCCCGGGTCGATTGCCACGGCTTTGAGCTGGCCGGATACGTCCGTGAACCACAGGCGGATAAACCGGATGTCCGATTCAACTACGGTTCGCATTACTTCTTGCGCTGCTGGGTGCACACCCGTTCCTCTCGTTTTGCCTTGGGTTCTTTTGTTGCTTGAGGCCTTGGGTGGCTCAAACGTTACGGCCCAGATCTTATTCGGCGCGTCCCCACCAGCGACCGTTGTCTTCACCGACGCGCAGCGGTAAGCCGAAGGTGTCAGAAACCTGGTCGTCGGTCAGTACCTTGTGGAGCGGCCCCTGACCGATGATGGATCCGTTTTTCATGAGGGCTGCGTGGGTGAAGCCTTTCGGGATCTGCTCCAGGTGGTGGGTGATGAGCACGAGCGCTGGTGAACGCGGATCCTTCGCGATCTCTTCGAGCGCTAGCATCAGCAGTTCCCGCGCTCCCAGGTCTAGCCCGGCCACGGGTTCGTCGAGGATCAGGATCTGCGGGTCTGCCATCAGGGCCCGGCAGATCTGCGTTC
The DNA here is from genome assembly GCF_032085515.1 of Gleimia hominis. Taxonomy (GTDB): domain Bacteria; phylum Actinomycetota; class Actinomycetes; order Actinomycetales; family Actinomycetaceae; genus Gleimia; species Gleimia hominis. Next base: position 1,335,923 of record NZ_JASXSX010000001.1, on the reverse strand, counting down.
GTTGCTGTTCCCCAGCGGAGAGGGTGCTGAACTTGCGGTCCGCAAGGGCCTCAATACCAAACAAGTGCATGAGGTCGTGTGCGCGGGAAACGTCTTGCTGTTCATATTCTTCGCGTCCGCGCCCAGTTTTACCGTAGATGGAACTTAAGACTAGGTCTTCGACCGTGGCTTCGGGGCGGATCAAGGAGCGTTCCGCGGAGGATGACAGGCCGACGTAAGTACGTAGTTCCCGCACGTCCACTTCCCCAAGTTTGTACCCCAGGATTTTCGCTTCCGCGTTACTGTCTTTGGAGTAGGAGGGGAAAACTCGGCCGGTGAGGAGGTTTATTAACGTCGTTTTTCCCGCTCCATTGGGGCCGAGGATCACCCAGTTTTCTTTCGGACCAATCGTCCAGTCGATGTTCGATAGGATCGGTTTTCCGCCGCGGCGAACATCCACGTGCTTGAGTGTCACAACTGTTTCCATGCCTTAACCTTACCGCGCACCGCGAGCGCCGGGGCGGCGCCGTTCCCACTTGCTTGAAGTACCGCTTGTTCAGCCCGATCTTGCTTTTTGCAGTGGCGTGCTCAGAGTCTGTGCGCGTGCGTCTATCGCGCGTTCAGCACTTGTTCGTACACTTCCACGGTGCGTTTACCGATTGTTTCCCACGAGAATTGTGCTTGGGCGCGTTCACGTCCCGCTTTCCCCATTCGTGCCGCTAAGTCTGGGTCTTCTAGCAGGGAGGTTAGACGCTCGGCCATGTCGTGCTGGAATTTTTGTGGGTCGAGTGGTTTGCCGGTCCCGTCTTGTTTTTGTTCTATTGGCACGAGGTACCCGGTTTCGCCGTCTACGATCACGTCGGGGATCCCTCCGGTAGCGGTTCCCACCACCGGTAGGTCAACGGCCATGGCTTCGAGGTTTACGATCCCTAATGGTTCGTACACGGATGGGGTGACGAACACGGTTCCGGCACTGAGCACGGCCACTAGTTGTTCGCGCGGCAGCATTTCGGTGATTAGGTGCACCGAGTTCAGTTCTTCGCGCAGTTCGTCCACTAGGCCGCGGACTTCTTCCATTATCTGTTTCGTATCGGGCGCTCCGGCACACAGCACCACTTGTGTTTCTTTGGGTACTTCACGCAGGGCGCGCAGCAGGTGGGGCAGTCCTTTTTGTCGTGTCACGCGCCCCACGAATACTACGGTTGGCCGGTTTTCGTCGATTCCTAATCGTTTGAGGGTCTGGCGCGCTGCTTGCTTTTCCTCATCGGTTTGTGGCTTGTTCCACCGGCTAAGGTCAATCCCGTTGTGCACCACGTGGACGCGGTCGGGGTCGATCTTCGGGTAGCAGCGCAAGATGTCTTCGCGCATCCCGTTGGACACGGCGATGACTCCGTCGGCTGCTTCAAAAGCGGTGCGTTCGGCCCAGGAAGAGAGGTTGTATCCCCCGCCTAACTGCTCGCGTTTCCACGGGCGAAAGGGTTCTAGCGAGTGGGCGGACACCACGTGGGGAACCTCGTGAAGCAGGTGGGCCCAGTGCCCACCCATGTTTGCGTACCAGGTGTGCGAGTGCACCAGGTCCGTGCCTTCCACGCCCTGCGCCATTTGCAGGTCAACCCCCATGGTGCGCAGCGCGGGATTTGCCTCATCTAGGCCAGGTAAGTAGTCGTAGCCAACCACCTCGGGTGCGTCGGTGCCGCGGGGTCCGTCGAACGCGTGGACTCGCACGTCGATTAGGTCACTGAGCACGCGCGCCAGCTCTTCAACGTGCACACCCGCACCACCGTAAACATGCGGGGGGTATTCACGGGTCAGCAGATCTACTCGCATCGGTCTTACCTCATCTTTAATTGCTTTTTTACCATTCCTATAAACAGTATAAGACCATTCGTTCGCCTAAGTTATGTTCCTCACACTATGATGGAAGCATGGCTAAACCTAATGTGCTCGCAATTGTCCTCGCGGGTGGCGAGGGGAAGCGGCTTATGCCCCTCACCACCGATCGCGCCAAACCAGCTGTTCCGTTCGGTGGCCACTACCGACTGATTGACTTTGCCCTGTCAAATATTGTCAACTCTGGCTACCTGCAAGTGGTGGTGTTAACTCAGTACAAGTCCCATTCTTTGGACCGCCACATCACCACCACGTGGCGCATGTCGAACCTGCTGGGTAACTACGTAACTCCTGTCCCTGCGCAGCAGCGCCGGGGCCCGCACTGGTACTTGGGTTCCGCGGACGCAATCTACCAGTCGCTGAACATTGTGGACGATGAGAAGCCCGATTACATCGTCATCGTGGGGGCCGACAATATTTACCGCATGGATTTCTCACAGATGATGGATCACCATATTGAATCGGGCTTGCCCTGCACCGTGGCTGGGATTCGCCAGCCCATCGAACTGTCCCAATCCTTTGGGGTGATCGAAGCGAAAGACGGTCGGATCCAACGGTTCGTAGAAAAACCAGAAACTACCGAGGGCCTACCCGACGACCCGAACTCGTTCCTCGCCTCCATGGGGAACTACATTTTCACAACTGACGCGCTCGTCAAAGCGCTGCGGGCAGACGCGTCTGATGAAACGTCTGAGCACGACATGGGTGGCGATATTGTTCCCTACTTCGTGGATCACGGAGGCTGCGGGGTATACGACTTCATTGACAACGACGTTCCCGGTTCAACTGAACGCGACCGGGACTACTGGCGGGATGTTGGAACACTGGACGCGTACTATGAGGCAAATATGGACCTGATTTCCGTCCACCCCATCTTTAACCTTTACAACCACCGGTGGCCCACCCACACGCAGATTCCCGGCCACCTACCGCCCGCTAAGTTCGTTTACGCGCAAGAACACGAGCGGATGGGACACGCGGTTGACTCGTTTGTGTCGCCTGGCGTGATTGTTTCTGGTGGAAGAATCCAAGGTTCAATCATCTCACCTGGCGTTTACGTGCACTCCTGGGCGCAGATCAAAGATTCCGTGGTGATGGACAACTGTCGGATTGGTCGCAACGCCGTGGTGTCAAAGGCGATTTTGGACAAGAACGTGGTCGTGATGGAAGACGCGCAAGTTGGTGTCGATGTGGAACACGATCGGGCGCGGGGCCTGACTGTCACAGAATCTGGAATCACGGTCGTACCAAAAGGTTACGTAGTGAACCCGTAGGCCGCTCTTGCAGTCAAAATTGATCTTCGACCAGGATGGTCTTTCTACCTAAGAATCACCGTCCTGGTCCGGATGAGCGTTCCTAGCCAAGATAGGCCCAGCCAGCCCGGACGAGTTTGCAACGCGAAATAATTCAGAACGCTAAGCGCAACAGATGAGGGTTACGCACGAGCTGTGCGTAACCCTCAAAGTTTAATTTCATCAACGGCACTCACCAACTGCGCCAGCGCGCAATTACTGTTTTGGCGCAACTTTGGTTATTCGCCGCGTTTGCGCCGCTCCCACCGATCTTCTTGCCTCTGCATGAATGAACGTTTGGAACCGCTCTTCCCCCCTGAGGTGGTCCGAGCCGCCGGGACAGTTGGTTTTGTTGGAACCGTTATAAACAGTATGCCTGTGAGCATGAGGGCGAATCCCGCTACTCCAAGCAGTACTGTCAACCACAGTATGCCAATCGTTAAACCAATGATTGGTAACGCCAGGCCTACCAGCAGTAGCGCTACCCCACCGCCGACGCGGCGAGGCGAATAGGTCCGCCCAGTCCGATTCGTGCGTTGCCGCGACATTGTTGATGCCAGTCGTGGGTCATCGCGCCGCAACTCACGTTCCATCTGTTCGAGGATTGCGCGTTCCTGTTCTGACAACGCCACTGTTCTCACCCCCGGGTATTTCCCCTCTAGAAAAATGCGTTCCGTATAACGCACTGTAACCTTATCCTATCGACTTGTGCGACCGTACTGAAAACAAGAGTTAAGCGAACGCTTTTTCTACCTGCCGCCTCACTCCCGGCCATCCTCCTCACCACTATCACTCAGTAAAGACGCGGGCTGCAGTGCAGTTTCTCCAAAACGCTGCGCAATCGCATCCATTGCCCGCTCTGCCTCAAGCGTGCGCTCATCGTAGTCGAACGTTTGCGCCACCCCCATGGCGCGGTCCTGTAGGTTCTCCACCCGCAGCCCCAGCAGTCGCGCCCCACCTTTGGGCACGCCGTAATCCACCAGGAGGCGCTCGGCCGCGTGCGTGATTTCACGCGCCTGATCCGTTGGCGCATGCAACGTAACTGACCGGGTAGCGGTCTTAAAATCTGCGGACCGAACTTTAATACTCACAGTCCACCCCACGAGGTTCGCTGCCCGCAACCGCCGAGCACACTCGTGGCTTTGACGCAACAGCATTTTCAGCAGCGCATCCAAGCCGGTGACATTAGCGCTAAACGTGGTTTCCGTTCCAATGGACTTCTCTCGCGCCCGCTGCGTGACCGCCCGCGGGTCCACTCCCCATGCTAGGTCGTGCAACCGGCGCGCGTGCGCGACCCCCAGTAACCGATCCAGTTTGCTCAGCGGGTAGTGCGCTAAATCTGAAACCGTGTCCACTCCCGCGGTTTTCAACCGCTCTTGCGTGCTCGAGCCAACGCCCCACAGGGCCCCCACGGGCAGGGCATGCAAAAATGGTACCACCGCGGCTGCGGGGATCAGCAGCAGCCCATCGGGTTTAGCATGCGAAGACGCGATTTTAGCAACCGACTTCACGGGGGCGATCCCAACCGAAGCCACGAGCCCTACTTCCTCGCGGATTCGCTGGCGAATCAGGGTACCTATCTGCGTTGGGGAACCGAGCCGGCGCGTAGCCCCTCGAACATCTAAAAATGCTTCATCTATACTGATGCGCTCTACCTGCGGGGTGATCTGATCTAAAATCGCCATGACCCGGCGGGAAAACTGTGAATAAACTCCGCGCGTTGACTGCACCACGGAAGCATTCGGCGCCAACCTCAATGCCCGCGCCATCGGCATACCCGCGTAAACCCCACGCGCCCGCACATCGTAGGTAGCAGACGTCACCACGCCGCGCGCGGACTTCCCACCCACAATCAAGGGTTTACCTTTCAACTGTGGGTTGCGCAGAACCTCAACGGAAGCGAAAAACGAATCCATATCCACGTGCAAAATATGGCACTGCGAATCATCCCGACCCCAATTGCGCCGCACCCAAGCAGCCCGCGGAGCTTTCGACATCTTCCACCTCCCGTCTGAGCCCCAACACTTTTCCTACCGTCCATGACCCAACACTTTTCCTACCATCCGTGACCCAACTGTCTCATTTGGATTTAGTCTGCGGGGCACGTAGCGTCTTAATCATGGCTCGACCTACACATAACCACCAGCCACTAGAAGACGGCCTGCGCGTATCCATCGGCACTTCCACGTTAGAACTGCGGGTGGACAACCAGCTGGCAACCGTCTTTATTGATGGCGCTGAATCCTCTTGTATTAACCTATCGGATCCAACCGCCCTCGAGTTCGAATACATGCAGCAAATGACCGCCGCCATGAGCGTGCTTTTCCCCTCCGGCCCGGTCCGAGCCCTACATCTAGGTGCCGCAGCCTGCTGCCTCCCGCTTGCCTGGCACCATTTACGCCCCGGTTCACAGCAAGTGGCCGTGGAAATAAACGCCGACCTTGCGCGCGTGGTGCGGAACCTATTCGACCTGCCCCGCAGCCCCCACTTGAAAATCCGGGTTGCGGATGCGCGTGAGGCTTTAAACCAGTATGCGCCAGGTCGTTTCGACGTGATTGTGCGCGACGTATTCGCCGACGCGCACACGCCCCAGAACCTGCGCTCAAAACAATTTTTTGAAACCGCGCACCGCGTCTTGTCCCCCACCGGGGTTCTGCTGGTGAACGCCGCCCACGGTAAAGGAGTGGACGCGCGCACAGACGTGGCCGGCGCACTCGCAACCTTCGAACACGTAGCGATCTGTGCGGAAAGCAAAGTCCTCTCCGGCGGTCGGCGCGGCAACGTGTGCATTATCGCGCTCAACGAACCCCCAGCAGACTACTTTCAGCTATTACAACGTGAACTACGCAAGCTTGCGTTCACTCCCCGGTTCCTCCCCACCTCTAAAGCGAAACGTTGGGTGGGTACCAGCCAACCCGTTACCGACATTGGATAGGCAAGCAGTAGGTACAGCTGCCCTACTCGTCCGCATCCTCCTGGGGGGAATGCTCCGTTTTTCCAGGCGCCCGGTGGCGCGGACGCGGCTGTGTAGACTCCTGCGACTGCGGTGAACGCTCCACCGATATCCCCTCACTGCGGGCCAAAAACGCCTCAATTGTCTGCGCCAACGCATCCGCATCCATCCGCTCAGCCTTACGCCCCTCACCCGGCACATAAGGCAACTGAGGTTTAGCCGCAGGATCGGGCTGCACAGTTTCGTCAAACTGCTCCTCCAGCATATGGATAAAACCCGTTACTTCCTCATTTTCATCAATCAAATGAGCCAACTGAGCCCCCACAAACTGGTTCCCCGCCTCAATATTGCCCGTCGGAAGAGACAAACCCAACTTCTCCCCCATGCGGTCAAGTAGCGCGAGCGAAGCCTGCGGATAATCCATCCGCGCCACGTAGTACGGAACCGCTGCCAAAAAATTAAGCGACTGCGTCCCCTGCTCACGCAGCACGTGCTGCAAAAACGTGTTCACAGACGAACTCACCTGAATCTGCCCTTCCATCGAAGGCTGATCGGCCACCAACGACGGGTCGGTGGACTGCAAATGCACGACGGTAGGGCGTGTATGCGGCACGCCCGCCGGCATCCCCATCAAAGACACCGCTAACTCGACCCCAGCCTCATGCGCAAAATCTGCAACGGCGGCTCCGAAACGCTGCCACTTCATATCCGGCTCCGGGCCATGCAGCACAAGAATCGGCGTGCCCTGATCGTCCTGCACTAAATCAACCGCTATCTCCGGCACTTCCATGTCTAACAACGACCAGTTTTCAAGTGTCGCCGAAGGACGGTGGGACCGGTAATCAATCAAAAGATCCGTGTCGAACTCCGCAACCCGCTGCGACGGCAGTGAAGCAAGCAGCTGGTCCACAGCCATCCCCCCAGCGTTCCCCGCGTCCGTGGCTCCACTCAGGTGGACGAGCATAACGGGAGCTTGAAAACTCGTATTACGACGGACTTCTATGAGGTCCTTAGGATTCATGCTCCTCCTTCTTTCCACGGCAAATTAGACTATATCCAAAGCCTAGCAACATTGGCAGGAGCGGCGCGCAGACCACGCTTTGGGTGAACAGTTCTGCCCCCGTAGGAAAGCAAACGCGAAAGAAGGCATAATAGATAGTCGGTTTTCAACTGGGCGCGGAGGACACATTGGCTAACACACCGTTGACGTATCAACAAGACCTCGAGGGCGAACAAGCGTTCGTGAACCGGGCGTACAGCGTGCTCGATGCGCTCCGGGCCCGCTACCGCGCCCGTCAACGTCGCGTCCAAGGCTCCCGCCTGGGCGCTAACCCGCAGGCATACACGGAAAGAGACGCCCTCTCGGCCCACTGGGGAGACGAAGCTGCGCGGTTAGAATCAATCGGAGAACGCCTAGTGTTTGGCCGCCTGGACATGACCGACGGGGCCCGCAACTACATTGGCCGCGCCGGACTGCGTGACGACGAAGGTAACCAGGTTCTCATGGACTGGCGCGCCCCCGCCGCCCGCCCCTTCTACCAAGCCACCGCCGCGCACCCTCTCGAGGTGGTGCGGCGCCGCCACATCCAAACCCAAGGCCGCACAGTCGTTGCCCTAGAGGACGAATCCTTAGACACCCCCACGGACTCCGACCTGACCTTCCAAGGTGAAGGGGCCCTCATGCGGGCACTCTCACAAGCCCGTGACGGCCACATGTCCGACATTGTTTCCACCATCCAAGCGGAGCAAGACGAAATCATTCGCCGCCCCGCAGACGGACTACTCGTAATCCAAGGGGGGCCCGGAACAGGGAAAACCGCGGTGGTGCTGCACCGGGCTGCGTACCTGCTGTACGCGCACCGCGCCCGGTTGGAAAGCTCGGGCGTGCTCATAGTTGGCCCCTCCCCAATTTTCTTGCGTTACATCGACCAAGTATTGCCCTCCCTTGGGGAAACCGGAGTGGTCTCCACGACCCTCAGCCAACTCGTCCCCGGCTACAAAGCTGCCGGACGCGACCGAGAAGAAGTGGCGCGCATCAAAGGCGACACCTACTGGATTGAGGTTGTGAAAAACGCGGTGCGTTCACTTGAACGCGTCCCCGCAGACACGCCCCTAGCGATTGCGGGCTACAACGTTGTGTTGCGATCGGCGGACGTGGCGGCGGCGCGGTCGCGGGCGCGGCGCAGTGGCCGGCCGCATAACGAGGCGTGGGAATCGTTCGCGTACGAACTCATGGAAAACCTCGCTCGGCAAATGGATGCGCAAGTGAGTGCACACTCGGATTTGGAGTGGTATTACGATTACATCCGCGGCTCAAAAGCTGCGCAGCGGGCCATTAACCTGGCCTGGCTGCCGATGAGTGCGTTGAAACTGTTGGAGCGCTTGTTTTCTTCTCCGCAGTTCTTGGCGCAGTGCGCGCCGCGGTTCAGTGCTGAGCAAGTCGAATCGCTAATGCGCCCGCGTGGCAGTGCCCTCACTGAAAGCGACATTCCCATCCTCGATGAACTCGAAGAACAGTTGGGTGACTTGCCCACTGCTTCGGCAGCTGCTAAGCAGCGGGAGCAGGAACGGCGTCGCGCGGTCGCGGATGCGGCGCAGGCGATTGAAGCAATGGGGCTCGGTGGCGGCATGGTTTCTGCCCAGACCCTGGCGGACCGCTCTACGGAACCGGATGCGGATCAGCCGCTAGTTCAGCGTGCATCGCGGGACCGTTCGTGGGCGTACGGACACATTATTGTGGATGAGGCCCAGGAGCTTTCACCCATGGCGTGGCATATTCTGCTGCGCCGCTGCCCATCGCGTTCGTTTACAGTTACGGGTGATTTGGACCAGTCTTCGTACACGCGGGCCACGCAGTGGTCGGACCTGCTGGGCCCGGCGATGCGGGCTTACGCTGGTTCCGCTGTGCTCACGGTTTCTTACCGCACGCCCGCACAGATTTTAGACCGGGCACAAGCCGTCATGGAAGAGTTGGGCTTCCCCCTGTCTTCCCCCCTGGTTGCCGCCAGAGACCTGGAGGACGCGTATGTTTTAACGCATTTGCCTGAGGGCGCGCACTGGAAAGACGAGTTGCGCCTCGCGCTCGAGGAAGAACTCGAGGTGTTGGACTCCCTCGTGGGCACTGACCGCGGGCGCCTGGCAGTTATTTTGGACCCGGAGCGTCACCGGGACTTCACCCAGGTTATTCACGACGGTGCGCCCCTGGACCCGCGGGTGGTGGTCCTCACGCCCACCGCTGCTAAAGGCCTGGAGTTCGACACCGTCCTCATCGTGGAACCGGGTGAGATTGCGAAACAAAGTGCCGGGGACCTCTACGTCGCCATGACGCGCCCAACCCAACGCCTGCGCGTGGTGGCGCAGCACCCGATTCCACGCGCACTCAGCGTTTAAGGCCAAAAGAGCTTGCTGGCCTGCAAGAGGGGGCGGTTCGTTTCAGCGGGAGAATAATTATTTCTTGAAACATGCGACGATACTAATATGAGTATTCGAGCGTTACTGGTAGAAAATCCCCATTCGAAAGCGGACAATATTTTCGAAGACAATGGAATCGAGGTTGTTCGCCACACGGGGGCAATGGACGAATCCGAGCTGAAAGAAGCGCTGCACGGTTTTCAGATCCTCGGGTTGCGTTCGAAAACCACGGTAAGTAAGCAGGTGCTGGACGCGAATCCGCAGCTGCTGGCAATAGGCGCGTTCTGTATTGGGACGAATCAGATCGATCTTGCTGCCGCTTCAAACGCGGGGGTGGCGGTCTTCAATGCGCCCTATTCGAACACCCGCTCCGTGGTGGAACTAGCGATCGCAGAAATCATTGCATTAAACCGGCGTTTAACCGTTAAAAACTCGAACCTGCACCGCGGGCTGTGGGCTAAGAGTGCGGCCGGTTCCCATGAGGTCCGCGGTAAAACTCTCGGAATCGTAGGATACGGAAATATTGGGACTCAACTGTCCGTTCTTGCGGAATCCCTGGGGATGGAAGTGATCTTCTACGATATTGCTGAACGCTTAGCATTAGGGAACGCGCGGCCAGTGGGCTCACTGGCGCAGCTACTGCAAGAGTCCGACTTTGTTTCCATCCACGTGTCTGGCAGGCCGCAAAACACCTCGATGTTCACTGCAGCGGAGTTTCAACAGATGAAGCCCGGAGCCATGTTCATCAACCTCTCACGCGGGTTCGTAACTGACATTGACGCCCTCGTAGACGCTTTAGAATCCGGCCGTTTAGCAGGCGCTGCGGTTGACGTATTCCCACAGGAACCAAAGAAAAACGGGGACCCGTTTGAATCCCCTCTGGCAGGTATGGACAACGTGATCCTCACGCCCCACGTCGGTGGGTCAACTGAGGAAGCTCAGTTCGACATCGGTCAGTTTGTCGCCCACAAGGTCAGTGACTACATTCAAACCGCGTCCACGGACATGTCAGTAAACCTACCTAACCTGACGTTGCTGCCAGCGAGTGCTTCACGCTACCGCGTGGGTCTGATACACCGCAACACCCCCGGTGTGTTGGCCTTGATCAACCAGACGTTCGCTGAACATGGTGCAAATATTGACGGGCAGATTTTAGGAACCTCAGGTGGAATCGGATACGCATTAACCGACATTTCGTCAGAGCTTCCTGCGGAAGCGATAACTGCTATCGACTCTTTGCAAGAGAACATACGTCTGCGCATTCTAGCCCGGCCTTAATACCCCACTTTGTTGCGCTCGCCGCTGTTTTTGTAGGTCACCGGATTTGCACTTGAGCGCCACACGGAGACAAACTTACGGTAACGTTACTTACGCAAGCGTAAGTTAGGAGTTTTGTTGTGACGCTTACCGATCGGCTTCGGGAATCTTATGCGGACGGGGTTCCGTTTAAAGTTCAGGAGGAGAAACGCACTCTTGCCCAGGTACTACTGGACGTGAGCGAACGGTACCCCAACCGGGTGGCAACAGACTTTTTAGGGGCGCAACTAACTTACGCGCAGTTAGTTAACCAGGTGCGTCTTGGAGCCGCGGCGCTGCACCGGGCTGGTGTCAAACCTGGGGACCGCGTGTCCATTACACTGCCGAACTGCACCCAACACGTGGTGGCGTTGTATTCGATCTTCATGCTGGGCGCGATCGCGGTGGAAACGAATCCGCTGGCACCTAAATCGGAGTTGACCGCGGAACTGGACCGCGCGGGCTGCAAAGTCATTATCTGCTGGGAGAACTCGCTATCCTCGATTGACGTGGCTAAACTACGCCCGCGCGCCGTGTTCACGGTGGATCTGACGAAGGCACTTCCGTTTATGTCACGCCTGCTTATTAATCTGCCGGTAGCGCCGGCGCGGGCGCGTAAAGCGCAGATGAGTACGCCCCCACCCAGCTGGGCGCGAGACTGGGACAAGGCTTTGGCGCGGGTTGCTCCGTGGCCGAACAATCCTGTCGGATCCGCAGAAGACATTGCCGTGCTCTTGCACACCGGGGGGACAACGGGCGTGCCTAAGGCCGTGAAGTTGACGCACCACTCCGTGGGTACTAACGCGGCCCAGTCCCAAGCTTGGGTCCCTAACTTACACGAGGGCGCGGAAGTTATGTTCGCGGTACTACCGTTTTTCCACGCGTTCGGCTTGAGCGTTAACCTCTGCGCTGGGATCCGCATTGGGGCAACTAACGTACTGTTCCCAAAGTTCGATGTGGATATTGTTCTGGAGGCGCAAAAGCGTTTGCCGTGCACGTTCTTCCCCGGTGTGGCTCCTATGTTTGACCGCCTGGCGAAAGGCGTGGAGGGCAAGGACGTGGACCTGAAGAGCATTAAGTACGCCGTTTCGGGGGCGATGCCTTTGGATCCGCAGATCGCACGGCGGTGGGAGGATGCCACCGGCGGTTACCTTATTGAGGGCTACGGGATGACGGAAGCGTCGCCAATTATTCTTGGCTCTCCCCTATCTGCGGATCGGCGTCCGTCTACTTTGGGGATCCCGTTTCCGTCCACTGAAGTTCGGATTGTGGACCCGGAAAATCCGGATCGGGACGTGGCCGACGGTGAAGTGGGTGAGTTGCTGGCACGGGGCCCACAGGTTTTTGCTGGTTATTGGGATAATCCGCAGGAAACTGCTGAGGCGTTCCACGATGGGTGGCTGCGCACCGGTGATTTAGCGCAGGTAGTTGATGGGTTCGTGAAGATGGCTGACCGCCGTAAGGAACTCATTATTTCGGGTGGTTTTAATATTTACCCATCCCAAGTTGAGGACGCGGTGCGCACCATGCCTGGGATTGAGGATGTCGCCGTCGTGGGGTTGGAAGGTAGTACCCGCGGTGAGGACGTGGTGGCCGCATTAATTCTGGAGCCCGGTGCCACGGTGTCGCTTGATGATGTGCGTCGGTGGGCGGAGAAGTCTATTGCTCACTATGCGTTACCGCGTCAGATTGTGCTTCTTTCGGAGTTGCCGCGGTCGCAGATTGGTAAGGTTATGCGCCGCCGCGTCAAGGAGTATTTAGTTGAGGCCGGGGATTCCATGAAGGAGTCGACGTTGGATTTGCGTGAGCGGATTGCGCGTTCTTCTGATGAGGTGCGCGAGAAGCTTTCTGCAGGTTCGGAAGTGGCGTTGAATCAGTTGCGCGATTTTGCTGGTCAGCTGTCGGATCAGGTTGAGGATGCTGCGGACGCGGTGTTGGATTCTATTCGCGATTACCGCCCGCAATCTCCGGGTGCCCCTAAGGCTTCGCACGAGCACGGTTTTGTTGCTGATGGTGGGCCTGCGGGCAGTGAGCGCTCTGACGCCGCGGGTGGTGACGGCTCTGCCGCCGCGGGCGATGACGGATCTGACGCAAAGAGAATATAGACACTATGGGTGATTAACAGCTAAACGCATAAGGTAGATAAGAGCTCCGAGTGCGGGCGTATGTTGAAAGCCTGCGTAAACCCTAGCCGCACGCGTTTATCTGCACGAGCTATCTGAGCAAGCTTGACTTAGGCTGCGTGGGGCGGTGTTTTGCTGCTAGCGGCCGCGTTCTTCACGGTTTTCGCGCAGCGCAGTGATTGCTTGTTCGAAGTCTGAGAGGGATTGGAAGTTCGAGTACACGGATGCGAACCGCAGGTAAGCGACCTCGTCTAGTTCTTTGAGGTACGGCAGGATGGCTCGCCCCACCTCGTCGGCGGATACGGTGCTTTGTCCGGTTGTGCGCAGTGATTCTTCTACTTGCTGCGCTAGTTTAGCTAGTTCCCGTTCGTTAACTGGGCGCCCTTGGCAGGCTTTCGCCACTCCTGAGATGATTTTTTCGCGTGAAAATGGTTCCACCACACCTGAGCGTTTTGTTACGGAGAAGTTCGAGGTTTCTTGAGTGGTGAACCGGCGGCCGCACGCGGTGCATTCGCGTCTGCGTCGGATGGCTAGCCCATCTTCTGACAGGCGAGTGTCGACTACGCGCGAATCCTCATGGTGACAAAACGGGCAATGCAAATGGGCCTCCACTACGTGTGCTTTAAATACATCACTAAGTTTATCTGCATAGCCCAAGTTTCGTAACATTTTATTGCTCCGCAGGCTAGTATTTCGGTACTTGAAGCACTTGCCCCGGTTGTACCACGTCGTTGTTCAACCCGTTCAACTTGCGAATATCATTAACGATCTCGGTGGTTTTATGGTTTGAATCCCCCAGTGACTGCGCTATTGCCCATAGGGATTCCCCGTTTTGCACCGCGTAGCTGACGGAGGCTTCTAACGACGGCTCATCTTGCATTAACGTGCCCAATACCATGCCCAGTGCGCCGATTAATGTCACTACAAGTAGTGAGCGCGTGGTTCGCAAAAATGCTTTCCACCACGCAGTGATGGTTTCCGCCGAAAAGCTGCCCTCCTTGGGGGCGAGAGACAACTTCCCGACGGAAGTCTGAGGGGGCCGGTCCGGCACCACGTACAAGTGGGGCCGGGGCGAGACACCCGCTTGCCGCACGCTTCCGATTGAAGCTGGATTCAGTAACTCTTTCGCGCGCTGATTTACACGGATTCGGGTTCTTTCGTGCTCGCTGCCGGCACTTGGAATCTGCGGGCTTATCTGCAGGGCGCTCATAACTCCACCTTTCGAACGTGTGTTCGTCGAACACTTGTACGATACACCGATCGGGAAGGTTTGTCGAGACACTTTCGAACATATGTTCCATTTTGTTATATTTGTGCGTAAGCTAGGTAATAGCCAAATGAGGTCGCGGGCATATGCGTGGGCTTTTCCCGCAGAGCATTAACGAGTAAGAGAGCTATGCATGAGTAAGAGAACTAAGGAAGGTGCGGTCGAGCTGGACACGGCTGGGCCTGAGCACAGCAGGCGCGTTGCACGCGCAAGCTTGACAGCGCGGCAAGAAGAGATTTTGGCGTGTATCCGCACGGCGATCACTGAGCAGGGATTCCCACCTTCGGTGAGAGAAATTTGTTCTGCAGTCGGCCTGTCCTCCCCTTCTTCTGTGAAGCATCAACTCGATGGGCTGGAAGATAAGGGATTTATTCGGCGTTTCCCCGGCCGGCCTCGCGCAATGGAACTGGTGGAAGAAGACGCCGCAGCTGCTCCCACCGAGGAGGCTTCAACGGCGACGCATCCACTCGTGCTCCCCGTGTCGGTTGACACAGAAGCGACAGAACCCACCGCTACCGCCCCACTCGTCGGACGGATTGCGGCTGGCTCCCCCATCACCGCCGAGCAGTCAGTGGAGGACACCTATACACTTCCACAGCGCTTCACAGGAGGCGGTCAACTCTTCATGTTGGAAGTTTCTGGGGAATCAATGGTTGACGCCGCGATTTGCGACGGCGACTACGTGGTTGTACGCGCCCAACCGAACGCAGAGGACGGGCAGATTGTGGCTGCGATGATAGACGGGGAAGCGACCGTAAAAGTTCTGTCGCACGCCGATGGGCACGTGTGGTTACTACCGAGAAACGAAAATTTCGCACCAATTCTAGGTGATGAAGCTACTATTCTCGGAAAAGTTGTGACTGTTATTCGCGCACTCTAACCCGTTTTACACCAGGCCCGTACCCGCTTCACACAGGTTTATTCTCGCAGGATTATGCCGAACCCCTGAAGTTTGAACGTTGTTAAACCGCACCGCTTTTTGAACCAGTGAAATGCGAACCTGAGGTTCTTAAGTTCAGCATACAGTTAAGGGTCCCGCACGGTAGCAGATGCGCACAAATACACAGCTAAGAAATATACAGTTAGGGGCGTCAGGTGAATCAACTCACCCGACGCCCCTAGCGATCTGTAGTTCTTAACTCATTAAGCACTGCCGCACCAGCTACGGTAGCAAGCCCGCTCCTAGCGACAAGCTTGCTTCAAGCAACAAGCCAGCTCCTAGCGACAAGCTTGCTTCAAGCGTCAAGCCCGCGTCGAGCGGCAAAACAGTGCCAAGCATCAAACCCGCGGCTACTGTTTAACCGATCCGGCTGCCAGCCCGGCCTGCCAGTACTTTTGCAATCCGAGGAAGATAACGATCAACGGTAAGACACCAAACAGAGCACCCATCATTACCGCTCCCTTCTCTGGGTTAAAGTAACTCATCATGCCGTACAGCCCAAGTGTTACCGGTTGAATCTCGGCGCTGGAAACCATCATCAATGGCAGCAAGAAGTTATTCCACGTGGCAACAAAGATGAACAAGAAGATCGTCACCATCGCGGGCGCCAACAGCCTCAAGACAATAGTGAAGAAGATCCGCGCTTCACTGGCCCCATCAATCCGCGCAGCCTCAATCAACTCCGTAGGCACTGAGCTTTGCGCATAAACCCGTCCCAAGAAAACACCAAACGGCGAGATACAAGACGGAATGATGATCGACGCCATCGTGTTTGTAAGCCCAATCCCGTGGAACACGATGTACATCGGAATCGTCAGCAACGCAACTGGCATCAGCAGACCACTCATGATCATCCCGAGGATGAAGTTGCGGCCCCGGTACTTGAACTTAGCCAGCGAGTACCCTGCCATAACCGAGAGCAACGTACCGATTACGCCCGCTGCCGTGGAGTAGAACAGTGAGTTCGCAATCCACCGCCAGAACAGTCCTTGCGTCCACCCCATGAGGCGCGCGTAGTTAGCGGCGATTGCCCCTGGCAATTCACTCAGGTTAGAAGCGAACCAGATGCCGTTAGTAGAAACCAGTTCTAGGTTCGACTTCGTGGCCGCCACTATCACCCAGTAAATGGGGAACAAGAAGTAGATTAGCACCACGGTGAGTACTACGGCCGTGATCACTTTCGTAACCTTCTTCGGCCGCAGTGATGGAGGCGGCTCATCCACCACGTGGTCCGTCTTCTTCCACCGTGCTTTCCCAAACAATGTCTTCGTCATCTGCTTCATCACTTGGCTACTTTCTCTGACGCCACCGCGTAAACCACCGCGAGCACCCCCGCGATCGCGGCCATCACAATAGAAATAGCGGATGCCGGCCCATCCCCCGACGGGCTGATCGTCCCCATCATCGTGTTGTACGCCATCATCATCGGCGTGTAGTCCTTACCCATCCACGTTTGCGACGCCGCCAACACGGTAGGTTCGTTAAACAGCTGAATAGTCCCAACGATCGACAGCAGCACCGCCAGCAGTGCAGCACCGCGCACCATCGGGATCTTAATCCGCGTAACAATCTGCCAACCGCTTGCCCCGTCAATGCGGGCTGCCTCAGACAAATCTTTTGGAATCGCCTGCAATGCCGCTAAGAAAATAAGCATGTTATAACCCGTGTAAGTCCACGTGGTCATATTTGCCATAGAAGCCAAAATAATATTCTGATTGAGGAAATCAACGTTCAAACCTAAAGCGGCAAGACCCTTAACGATTGGAGAAAGCTCTGGCGAATACAGGTACAGCCAAATCATTGCAGCTACGATCCCCGGAATCGCAAACGGAAGGAAGTAGCCAAGGCGGTAAATAGTAACGTGTCGAACCAGGAAGGAATCCAACGCTAACGCTAACGCGAGTGCCGCGATAATCATGACGGGCACTTGGAAACACGTGTAAATGAAAACCCGCAAGATTCCCCGCCAGAACTGTGGGCTCGTCACCACGTACTCGTAGTTCATTAAACCAACGAACTGTTGGACGGACTCACCCGTGCCATACAGGTCACCGCCTTCAGTTACCGTGCGGAAGAAACTGATATAGATCGAAACGGCAATTGGAATCAGGAAAACTAGCACGAACCCGATAGCGAATGGAGCTACGAACGCCAGACCTACTCGTGCGTCTCTTTTACTGGGCCGATGCTTACGTTTATTCTTTTTCTGCTGTGCTGTAGATACGGATGATCGGCGCGCACGCGTACCTACCGATGCGGACGTAGTCATGTGCAATCCTCTTCGCGTCATTGCGTTACATGGGCGGTTCAGTGGCGGGGGAGGATGAGCTCCCCCACCACTGTTTTACGTGTCGAACTATTCAGCAACCGGTAGCTGCAAGTTCTTGAGCGCCTTCACAGACGCATCCTGAGCTGCAGTGAAGATATCGGCTACCTTCTTCTCGCCCTTCCCAGCTGCGTCAGCAGCGGTGATCATCTCTGGACCAACCGCGCTGAAACCAGGAATGTAAGCGAAGTCCTTCGACATTACCTCATTAGCCGTCGATAGTATTGCGTACACATCTTGACCACTAAAGAACTTCGACAGCCCCTCGGGGGTCTTCACGTCCCCGGTTGCGGCTACCACCAGGCCCTGAGAAACCAGTGGCTCAATCTGAGTGTTGAACCATGCAGCGAACTCCATCGCTTCCGCAGGGTGATCACAGTTCTTCGTCACGCCAATGCCAGAACCACCATCGGGGCCCGACATTACGCCCTCACCGTAATCCGGTAGTTGCGTAACCATCCAGTTGCCCTCATTGTCAGTACCCTCCATGTCACCGGCTAGCAACGCAGCTTCCCACGCAGCGCCAATGGTACCGATCAGCTTGTTCGACGTCAGTGAGTTCTTGAAGCTGTCATCCCACCGGTTCATCACGAGCACAGACTTGTCATCGAGCATGGACTGCCAGAAGTCAGCTACAGTCTTTGCACCCTCACCAGTTGTGTCAACTTTCCACTTGTCACCATCAACGGAGTACCAGGTGTCGCCCGCAGCAGCCGCCTGGCCAGCGAAGAAGTTCAAGGCCTCATCGGGCTCAAACGCAGCGATGTACTTATCCTGCTCAGCCGCTTTCTTAGCAGCTTCCTTGAACTCATCCAGTGTAGTCGGCACCTCGATGCCGAGCTTCTTGAACTCATCCGCGTTGTAGTAGTACACGAGCGGACCCGTATCCTGTGGCAGGCCAACAACCTTGTCGCCTACCTTCATCATGTTGAACGCGCCTTCAGCGAACTTGTCTTTGTACTTATTCGCTTCTTCAGTGACGTCCTTCAGCAAACCCTTGGTGTACAGTTCCGGAGTTTCACTGTAGCCAACCTGTGCCAAGCAAGGCGCGTTATCGGCCTTAACGTCGGTCTCGAGCTTCTTGATCATCTCGGTTGCTTGGCCCTGCCACTTCTCGGCCTTGACCCGAATGTCCGGGTGCGCGTCGTTCCACTTCTTGACGACGTCATTCACCTTCGTCATGTCGTCACCGTCGGGCAGGCGGTGCATGTAGTTGATCTCAACTTTTTCACCGGATTTAGCCGGCTTGGCTTCATCTCCGCTATTGCCACCACTGCTGCACGCTCCCAGCCCTAGGGCCGCGACTGCCGCCATGGCGATCAATCCGGAGCACGTCCTCATGCTCTTACTCATCTTTACCTCCAGGTAATGGGTGAAAGCCATCTTTGGCTCCCAGCTACCAATCAAAGAATAGCAAACCAATCACGATCAATCAATCTTTGAGCATCATTAATCATCGCGATCAGGGGCTTGCTATCACTCACATTCCAGCCAAACTAGGTCGTCGGCCCCAAGCTGCACCGAAAGCGTCTTCCCCTCACCGTGGATAACCCCCTCTTGCGGCTGATCGGTAATGTTCGAAACAGCGAGCAAGGACACGTTCGGATAGTAGGCAACCTCAATCGCAGGATTGTCACAGGTCCAATCGCGTTCAAAGGCCTCCTCACAGCCACCGGCCCAATACAACGCCCGATGCAGCAACCGCGCATTCGTAACCGAATACGGCAAACCGCTAAAGTACACAGCTCGACCAGCACCGTACTCATGCACCGCGAGAGACACGCCTCCCTCGGGACTATCCAACACCTCAGCTCCACCGCGAGTAGCAAAAACTCCCTCCACAGCGGGCCCCGCATCGAAACGTTCAGTCAGATCACGAGTGACGAAATGATCCGCGGTAACCTGCGTGTACAAGTGGCGTGACAAGCCGAAATCGCGTTCAATATCCAAGCCCAACACGTCATCGAGGGCAAACACGTTCCCGCACGTGCGGGTCTGAGACTCCGGAAGCGCAGACGGCTCCCCCACCCCAATGAATCCGCCGCCACGCGCCACAAACTCGCGCACGCGTGTCAGCAGGTCCGGATCCGCCCAGTACTCACCACCGCTGAACGCCGTGCCCGCAGACCCCGCGTTAATAATCACGTCCAAGTCCTGCAACGCCCCGGCCTTCACCTCGTCGAAAGAAACGAAACGCACGTCAAACGGCAAACCTGCCAGCGCCTCAATAACCCCCACGTACGCATCTGTGCGCCGATACGGCAGCGCGTGCGCAACCATGTGGGTCTGCCAAGAACGCAAACTCCCCCACGCATTCAACACGCCAACGCGCACGCGCGAAGCCGCCGGAGCGCGCCCACCTGTCTTGTCGTGAAGCTGGCGGAACTGCGTGACAATCCGCTCCACCTCGTCCACGAATTTCGGGTATTTCAGGGCGAGCGAAAGGTATCCGCCGTATCCAATCCGCTCCAGTGGCTTACGGATAATCGCGCGCCGAGCAGCTCGCCAACTAGCGCGCGCCTCCCCCACTGGATCTCCCTCATCGTTAAAAACATCTGGGAAAAAGTACGGAAGCAACCGCCCTTCCCGGTAACGCACCCCGGGAATATCGCTGATCATCCGGCAGGTCGCAGCGTTCCCCACGGAACCAACCACAGCGTCCAAACCGACCTGCTCAAAATCCTCGCTGTACGGCTCAGTCCCAATCCAGTTGTCACCCAGGAACATCATCGCTTCCTTCCCCTGGGCATGCACCATCTTCACCAGCTGCGCAGTTTTTTCCCGCACTCGCTGCCCCGTGAACTCCATCCAATCGCGGTAGTGCGCAGACGGAATGCGGAAAGGCGAGTTGTAAAAACCGGCGTCAACAAAATCCTCCGGGGTTAACGCGTAACCGTACCGCTGTTCAAACGCCTCCAGCGCGGGAATAGACACGCTCGCGGAATAACCGAACCAATCCACGTACCGCTCGCGCGCACGATCATCGAACACGAGCGTGAAGTGGTAGAAGAAAGTGGTGAAACGCACCACGTCCACCTCGGGATGAGCGTCCAACCACTGCGCAAGCGACTCCTTCACGTGTGCCCACACCTGCGGGTATTCGACGTCGTACGTGCGGTCCCGACGCCGCTTCGGGTCCAACGCCCAATCGTTCGTGAGGTAGTTGTACATCTGCGTGGAATCCCAGATTTGCCGCGCCAGGAAGTTCACCGTGTACACGTGGTACCGCTGCGGCTTGTGGATCGTCACAATCGCGGACTTCGACTCCGAATCTTTCGGACCGGGTTTGGCAGCCAACTTCGCTGCGTCCGGGTACTGCACTTCACTGGGGTCGAGCGACCACGCGTCCACAGGCAGAGTTTGCCCTGTTGTGCGGTCAATAACCTGCCAGTATTTCGCCCGGTCACAGTCCAGATCCGGGGCAAATTGCCAGGCAAAGTACCCCTCCATTACGTCTATCTTGAGGGGCTCGCTCGTCTGCGCCGTAACCGGTTCTGACATGAGGTACTGGCACACACGCTGCCCAGGGAGCTTATCGGCCCACTCGTTGTCACCACGGGCCGGGAAGTACGTTGAATAGACCTTGTCTACGAGTTCATGGGCGATTTCTGGTAGTTCCGTCCCATCAGAGTTTCGGACTGCGTCGGGTTGTAACCGCTGCGCGAGTTCGCGAATTTGCTCGTCGATTCCGGTTTCGATCGGTAGGGTAAGACGTCCTTGGCTCATTTTCTCTCCTCTCGCCCGCGGGCGTTTTTTCAGTTCATTGAGGCTCTGGTCACCTAAACGACCGTCACCTTGATTCCACTTTCCTCTAGTTCCCGGCAGCTTTCTGGGTCTGCCCCCCGGTCTGTAATCAACTCGTCTACCGCGTCGAAATCACAGATTTTTGCGAACGCCGACTGATGCATCTTCGTGTGGTCAGCAACCACCACCACGCGTTGCGCGATCTTAACCAGGGCCGCGTTAGTCATCGCCTCCCCCTCATTGTGGGTGTAGAAGGCACGCGCCATAAAGTTGATAGCCGTGACCCCTAAGTAGAGGGTGTCCACCCCGTATTGCGCTAGGGCGTGTTCGGCGAGTGGCCCAATCAGCTCGTAAGAGCGCGACCGCGCCACCCCGCCGGTAACGACAACGCGGATCGAAGGGCGCATGGTGAGGTCGTTGGCAATATTCACGGCGTTAGTCACCACGGTGAGCGGGGTCGCGTCGACCCGTTGGTTATTGCAAAACGTTCGCCCAATCTCGGCGGCAATCGCAGCAGCCGTAGTCCCTCCGTTGAGGGCGATCACTTCTCCGGGTTTAAGCTTTTGCGCAATCGCGCGCGCAATCGCGTGTTTCTCGTCGCCCTCACGCAATTCTCGGTAGCGCAGCGGCACGTCCACTTCCGCCCCGGTTTCGGCTCGTGCCCCTCCTCTGACGCGTTGCAACAGCTGCTGGTTATCTAGTACGTGCAGGTCCCGGCGCACGGTTGCGGGGGAAACCCCCAGTGCGTCCACGAGTTCATCAACCGTGGCAGAACCGCGTTCAACGACCAGGTTCACAATGCGCATTTGACGGTCATGCTGATTCATACCGCCCCCATTTCTCCAATCAAACAATCTGATCGCAATCATTATTACGATTGTTTTCGCTAACTACAACCACAACTCTTGACATCTTCGCCTTCAAAAACAAGTTCACACGCACGTTGTGATTGATTTTGCGTTACACTAATCATAACTAATCGTTCGCAATCATTCGAATAAACGAAGGAGTAACCATGTCACTGACTGTAGACGAGATCATGAGCCAGCCGGATTTGTGGCTGAAACTATCCACGCGCCCCACTGACGCCCTCCCCGACAACGATAAAAAAGTAGCAGTAATCGGCTGCGGAACTTCCTGGTTCATGGCGCAGGCGTACTGCCGCTACCGTCAGCTAAACTGCAACGCAGTCTCTGACGCGTACACGGCCACAGAGTTCCCTGACTTCTACGATTACGACGCGCTAATTCTGCTTTCCCGCTCCGGAACCACCAGCGAGATCGTTGAACTGGCCAAGCACTGTCACGAAAACGACATCCACGCGATCTTGATTACCGCAGTTGCGGGCGGCCCCGCCAGCCCATATGTAGATTCCGAGATCGTATTCGAAGAAGCGGATGAGGAATCGGTTGTCCAAACCCGTTTCGCCACCACCGCTTTGGCATGGCTCCTGTCTTCACTCGACTTCGACGTTAAAGCCGCTGCAGAAGACTGCCGCAAAGCCCTCGAAGCTGAAATCCCCCAGCGGTGGGTAGAAGCGGACCAAATCACGTTCCTCGGCATGGGCTGGACCATCGGGATCGCTAATGAAGCCGCGTTGAAGTGCCGCGAAGCCTCGCAGTCCTGGACCGAAGCTTACTCCGCTATGGAATACCGGCACGGCCCCATCTCGATTGCCCAACCCGGACGCCTCGTGTGGGTGTTTGGTGAGGTCCCCGCTGGCCTCGACAAGCAGGTGGAGCAAACGGGAGCCGAAATGGTTACCTCTGAGTGGAACCCGCTGTCCCACCTGGTTTTGGCTCAGCGCGTAGCCGTTGCTCGTGCGGAAAACCGCGGGTTGAACCCAGACACACCGCGGCACCTGACACGCTCCGTTATCCTCTCGGACGACGAGTAATGACCCAACCCGCACTCGCCATCGACATTGGCGGTACCACCATTAAAGCGGTGGTCGCCACGAACACGGGACGTGTCCTCCAGCGGTGGAGCGCGCGTTCCCCTCACGGTGGCACAGCCGTGCTCGACAGCGTCGTCGAGCTCGTGGGCCGAGCCCGCTCCCAGTGGCAAGCTCGGCCCACGACGAGCCTCTCGGTTCAGAAGCAACCGCTCGCAGACGCTGTTTCCGTTACCTGCCCCGGAATTGTAGACGAAAAAACGGGGGTGGCCGTTTATTCCGCGAACCTGGGGTGGACCGATTTTCCGCTCCGCAGCGCACTGCAAGAGCGGCTAGAGGCCCCCGTACTCTTACACCACGATGTCCGCGCCGGAGGATACGGCGAGTTCCGATACGGCGCTGGAGCTGAAGATAGCTACTACATTGCGGTGGGCACGGGCATAAGCGCCGCCTATATCCGCGCCGGGCAGCTTTACTCGCCGCATCCGTGGTGCGGCGAAATTGGGCAGACCCTAATTCCCGATCCCAACGCCCCATCGGAACTGAAGAAACTGGAGCAAGTCTGTTCCGCGAAAGCCTTTGCGACCAGGCTGCAGGCCATGGAACCGGGCTTGTTGGACGAACACGCGGGAGCGTTCGAAGTGTTCACGCTCGCTAAACAGGGCCACGCTAGTGCCCGCCGGATAGTGGAAAGCGGTTTAGACAGTTTCGCGCAAGCCCTCGCTTCACTCACCTACACGTTGGGCCCAGCCCAGATTGTGATTGGCGGCGGGCTCTCGAAAGAAGGTCCAGATTTGCTTCACGCTCTTGAGAAGCGTTTGGAGGACCTGGTGCACCCCATGGTGAAGCCACCGGTCGCGCTGGCGCAGCTGGGGGCGGATAGTCAGGTTTTAGGTGCGGCCGCTTTGCTTTTCGACACGTATGGCCCCAAGGCTAATACCGATCTTCGTAACGCGTGATCAGGAGGTAATGATGATCTGGACAGTTACGGTTAACCCTGCACTCGATATCACCTACGGGGTGAGTGAACTGCGCCCCGGGCAAGTCCATCGCGTGCACGACGTGCAGGTGCGTCCCGGAGGGAAGGGACTTAACGTTTCGCGCGTGCTCGCGGCCTTAGAGGTGCAGACAACGGCTACGGGATTCATCGGCGGGCACGCCGGTGACCTGTTTGAACAGCTGTTAGGTGAATGCAAAGGCCACTCTTTTATTCACCCCGCGTTTGTGCGCACTAACCACGAGACGCGGCGTTCGGTTGCGATCGTTGCGCAAAACGAAGCGACCGTGCTCAACGAGGCGGGTGCGGGGCTCACCGAGGCAGATTTCGCTTCGCTCACCCGCACGCTATCGGCGGTTGGAAACTCGGATGTTGTGGCCATTTCCGGTTCCTTTCCGCCTGGTAACAGCGACTACCTGCCACATATTGTGAAAACAGTGAAGCAGGCGGGCGGTACCTGTATCGTCGACACGTCTGGCCCAGCACTGCTGGAAGCCGCTAAGGCTGGGGCGGATATCTTGAAGCCTAATCACGAGGAGTTAGCGGACTTAACGGATAGCCACGACCTGCAGCGAGGAATCGACTTTCTGCTCGGTGCCGGTGCCGGTGGCGTGGTTTGTTCGCGCGGTGAGGATGGTTTCGTCGCTCAGATTAATCATGGTGAACGAGTGCGCGTGGCGCCACCCGCAGTTATTGCCGGTAACCCAACTGGCGCTGGAGATGCGTCGGTCGCTGCTCTAGCGCGCGGCGCTGCACGCGATGGGTTAGCCGCGGCGCAAGATGGGACGGTGCTTAGAAAGTGGCTCGTGGACGCCGCTGCTTTAGCTGGTGCCGCGGTTGCCGCTCCCGTGGCCGGTGAGATCGTTATGGATGTTTACGATCGCCTGCTGCACGCACAAGCTTAGGTTTAATAATTTTTGTCGAGAGGAAATGAACAATGGCTTTAGTTAACTGCGTGGATTCTGCCCGCGCTGCAGCCAGCGAAAAGCGCGGCTTAGGGGCATTCAACGTCGTCTTACTAGAACACGCGCACGCGTTCGTGCAGGCTGCGGAGCAAACCGGCCTGCCGGTGGTGCTGCAGCTATCGCAAAACGCGATTAAGTACTACGGCAACCATTTGCGCCCCATTGGTGCCGCGCTGCTGGAACTGGCGAAGAGCACTGACGCGGATGTAGCCGTGCATCTTGATCACGCGGAGGACCTGGATTTGTGCCGCGCCGCAGTGGATATGGGATTTACCTCCATTATGTATGACGGTTCCAAATTGCCCGATGAGGAAAACCGCGCGGCCACCCGCGAAATCGTTGAGTACGCGCACGGCAGCGGCGTTGGGGTTGAAGCCGAGCTCGGTGAGGTAGGCGGTAAGAATGGAGTGCACGACCCCAGTGCCCGCACAGATCCACACGATGCCGCCCAGTTTGTTGCAGACACGGGCGTTGACCTACTTGCCGTAGCCGTGGGGTCTTCACACGCCATGTCGGAACGCACCGCGGTGCTAGATGACGACCTGATTGCCGCAATCAAATCGCAAGTAGATGTTCCCCTAGTGCTCCACGGTTCCAGCGGCGTGCCAGATGCAGGAATGCAGGCAGCGATCGCCGCGGGCATGACGAAGATCAACGTGTCCACACACCTGAACGTCACTTTCACGCAAGTGCTGCGGAACGTGCTGGAGGACAAACCGACTCTCGTTGATCCTCGCAAGTACAACGGCCCAGCGACGGAGGCTGTGGAACAGGAAGTGGAGCGCCTCCTGCGCCTGTACCAAGGTAACTAGTTTCCCCCTCAGTAGCTACCGTGCCCGCAAGACCGAAACCCGTGTCTTGCGGGCACAATAATTTTTGACGATTTGTTTTTTCTTTCCGTGCTAGATAAACGCGGGCCGCTCAAATAAAGAAATAGGCCTTTATACTAGTTTCGTAAGCTGTGATTATCAGCTATGCTGAACGTGATCGCATTTGAGCGTTTATGAATGAAAGATTTCTTTCTACTCACAACTGATCATTTCGCGATTAGTCCCAGATAGTACATACAAGCCCAATATTCAAGGAAGAAGGGGGCATCTTGAGAAAACGCCTACCGGCTACCGCTGTGGCGGCGGGTGCAGCGTGTGCTCTTACCCTGTCATTGACAGGCACTCACGCGTTCACGGCCGAAACCACAGTGGAGTATACGAAAATTGAGCAGGGCGCGATGGCGGCTGTCGAAGCATCGTCAGTCGAAAAAACCGGCGAAGGTTCCAACGGGGCATTGGATCTGATACTGGATTCAAATCCCGATACCTACTGGCACACAAAATGGAGTGATGGGAAAGATCCACTTCCGCACTGGTTCGTGGTGAAACTCGCTGACAAAGCGGTTCCATTGGCGCGAGTAGACCTACTCCCCCGCCAAAGCTCCAACGGCTCCGGACGTGTGCACGAATACAGTATTTATGCCGTGGATACAGATGACTGTAACGCCGCCGCATTTGAATTGACCGATCCGGTTAAAACGGGGTCGGTGGATGCAGGTGAGGGCACAAACAACCAAGAGATCACCTTTGATCCCGTGCAGGCGAACTGCGTGAAAGTGCAGTACGAGTCCAGCTGGGGTGGGGATAGCAGTGCGGAAACTGTGGCCTCTTTAGCGGAGTTCAACGCTTTTACCGGCGAAGTTAAAGCAGCTGAAGAGCCGGAGGAACCGGCTCCCGCACCAGAAGTAACCGTGCCAGATGGTGCGAAGGAAATTACGGACGACACCATCACGGTGCGCACCCACCCAGATTTCCCGCAGGTCATCGACTACCGCATCGGTGAGAAACAACTCATCGGACAGCTCGGTGATCCACTTTCGAAAATCCAGGTGGACGGCAAAGACTACGCGGTCCAGGTAGGGGACGTCAGTACCTCAGAAGATGGAACTACAGTAACCTACCCACTGAAACTCAAAGACCTGGGCGCGGTGAGCCTCGACGTGCAAATGTCTGTCAAAGACGGGACACTCACCTACAAGCTCACCAACATTCAAGACCCCGATCACAAAGTTGGGCACATATCGATTCCCGGGCTTTCCCTCGTGACGGTGACCGGCGATGACCCCGCTGCCCAAGTGATGGCGGCGAACACGAGCGTAAACCGTGAATCCTCTGGTGACACGCTTTTGAACGTGGCAAAAGACAAGGCGAAAGCCGGTACCTCATACATGGCGGTTGCTGCAAACAGTGACCTAGCCGCTGCGTTCGACACTAACGCGATTGGTGATAACACGGCAGCGAACACGTCAAACAACACTCGATTCACATACGACCTCACGGTCAATAAAAACCAGCGTGCCGGACACGTAGGGCCCGCCACCTGGACGTGGCGTTCCAAAGCCATCCAAACCTACGACGATGGCAACGGAATCGGCCCGGACGCAGACCCGTACGTGAAAGTCAAAGTTGTTGCGGACCAGAACAATGACAAAAAAGTGGACTGGCAAGACGCGGCAATCGCCACGCGCGACATCGTTCCCGAAGTGGAAGGTGCTGAAGACGTGGCGAACAACGTGATTGTGCGCATTCCGTTCAATATCGTGTCGCAGGCGACGCACCCGTTCCTGCGCACCCTGGATGACACGAAGCGGATCGCACTGGCAACCGACAACCTCGGGCAGCAAGTACTGCTCAAGGGCTACCAAGCGGAAGGCCACGACTCCGCGCAAGGTGACTACGCGGGTAACTACAACGAAAAAGCTGGTGGGCTGAAAGACCTGCGGACCCTCGTGAACGAAGGTAAAGACTGGAACGCAACATTCGGGATCCACGTGAATGCTACCGAAAGCTACTCGGAAGCCAACGTGTTCGGCCCCGATCTGCTGAAGATGCCGCCGCAAAAAGCTTGGGGATGGATGAACCAGGCGTACTACATGAACAACCAGAAGGACCTAGCCACCGGCAATGTCCTCAAGCGGCTAAAGCAACTGCGCAAAGACTTCCCGAAAGATTCGAACCTGAACTGGTTGTACTGGGACGTTTACTACCCGCGTGGGTGGGAAGGCGTCCGGTTCTCTGAGGAAATCGCTAAGCAGGGATGGCGGCAAGGTTCCGAATGGTCGGATGCGCTACCAACCGTGAACACGTGGTCGCACTGGGCGAACGACGAGAAATACGGTGGTTCGAGCAATAAGGGGATTAACTCCAAGCTGTTCCGCATGGTTTACAACTCAGGGCGCGACACGTTCAACCCCGACCCGATGCTTGGGAACCCAAATACCGTGGAGTTCGAGGGTTGGACCGGACACGTGGATTACAACGCGTTCATCCAAAACGTGTGGGAACGCAACCTGCCCGCGAAGTTCTTGCAGCGCTCGCAGATTATGCGCTGGGGAGACCACGAAATCCAGTTTGAGGACGGCACTAAAGTAACCTCCCCACTGGATTCCATCGGTGGCGATGAGATTCCGAAGAACCGCAAGATAGAGTTCGACGGCGCAACCGTTTACGAAAACGGTTCCTACCTGCTGCCGTGGGCTGATGGTGGGAAGGACCGCTTGTACTACTGGAACGATTCTGGGAAAGCAAGCACCTGGAAGCTTACGAATACGTGGTCTGGGCAGAGCGCGCTGACGCTGTACAAGCTCACGGATACGGGCCGGCAGAAGGTTTCGGACGTGTCTGTTTCGAATGGTTCCGTCTCTCTTCCGCAAACGGATAAGGGCGCAGCCTACGTTCTCTACCCCACTTCGGAGCTTCCGCAGAAGCCTGAGCCTAACTGGGGACAGGGATCGAACATAACGGATCCGGGTTTCTTCTCGGGAACCCTTGACGCGTACGACACGGAGGGGAACACCTCGGTTGAAACGTCGAACCGCAACAATAAGCAGGCGGTTCTGGGAGCTGATAAGGCTGCGATTTCACAAGAACTCAAGGTTCCAGCGGGCACGTATTCCGCGTGGGCTTGGGTAGAAATCCAACCTGGGAAGACCCGGCCAGTAACGGTTTCCGCTACCGGTGAGGGCGTTTCGCCGATCGCTAACCAAGCGGGTGAGACAGGTAAAGCGGTGACGGAGATTAACGCTTCTTCTGCGCTCAACGCCACTGCTTCGGACGAGAAGCTAGGCAAGTACTTCCAGCGCGTCCCGGTGCGGTTTAAGACGGATGGGAAACCGTTTACATTCACGATTGCGGCCGAAGCAGGGGACGCGAAAGTGGCAGTCGATGATCTGCGGATCGTCGAATGGCAACCACCCACAGATCCGAACCAGACGGATAAGACCATAGTGTTCACCGATTTTGAGGACGTAGACGACGGCTACTGGCCGTTCGTAACCGGGTCTTCAAACAAGACCGGTGACGCACGCACCCAGTTGGCACGCAAGCACGTTCCATTCTCACAATCCGGCTGGTACGGCATTATCGAGGATAAGGACAGCACCGCAACTGACGGCGGCAAGTACCTCGACAACGTGCTCGATGGGGAATGGTCGCTCATGGCACACCAGGAGAACCCGGGGCTGATCTTGCGCACCACGCAAGCTTCTGTCCCGCTGGAGCGCGGCTACAAGTACCGCGTATCGTTCGACTACCAAACTGCGTTTGATGACGACTACACGTTGTTCCTCGGGGTGGATAAGCCCGGCGACAAGGGATGGTCTGAATACGCCGCGGACAAGTGGCCTTTGAAGATGGCTCGTGGTACGGGCTACAAGGGGGTTGACCGTGACCCGGCGGGTGCGGGTAAAGCCGGTAAAGGTACCGCACAGTTCAAGCAGGAGTTCACGGTTGATGCGAAAGACCCGGTGTACCTAGGGATTCTCAACCAAGGTAAGTATCCGCAAGCGGACCTGGTTATCGACAACTTCCGGGTGGAGCGGGTGGAAACTGAACCGGCGATCAACCTGGATGTGAAACGCGTGGATTCCGGTGATAAACAAACGCTCGCGTTCGACGTCACCACTTCTGTGGAGGCAATTCAAGGCCCGTTGGAGGACGTGAAGCACTCGGTGAAAGTACCGCAAGGCTGGTCGCTTAAACCGGTGAAAGACGGTGTTAATGCCGTGAAGCCGGGCGAGAAATCAGTTGCGCACTGGGAACTCACACTGCCTCGAAACGCGAAGGCCGACGACATCGTATTCCAACCTACGTGGACGGAAAACGGTGAAGAACGCACCAGTGAACGCCGGTTCACAATCGACCCGCAGCATTTGACCCTGCTCAACCCGTTCAAGAAGTTGACGGTTCAGGGCGTGAGCTCGGAACAGAAGTCGGGTGAACCGGAACCGAACGGTCCTGCTAGTGCAGCGGTAGATGGCAATCCCAATACCTACTGGCACACCGAGTACTCGCCGTCGGTAGCGAAGTACCCGCACTGGATTACAGTTCGGCCAGCAGAAGCGGCCCAAAAGGGTGCGCGCTGCACCATCACGGGATTTGAGTACACGACGCGTGGGAACGCGCAGAACGGTCGGGTTAAGGACTTCGACCTATTCATCTCGAAGGATGGCAAGAACTGGGGTGACCCGGTTGTGTCCGCCTCGCTGACCGACAGCACTAAACCGCAGGTATTCGAGTTCGACCCGGTGGAAGGCTCGTACGCGAAGATGGTGCAGAAGAATGCGCTCAATGGCCAGGCCTTCGGTGGGGCAGCTGAGATCCGCCTCGGTGGCAACTGCAAGACCGACGGTGCGACCACGGAACCAACCGAACCAGGTAGCACGGATGAGCCGACCACGGAACCAACCGAGCCAGGTGGGTCCGAGCAGCCGGTACCGCCCGCGCAGACCGACGCCCCTGGTGAAGGTGGCAATGCGCAGACCCCCGGTGGTGGGAACACTACCCCGGGTAAGCCTGGGCACAAGCAGACCACTGGTGGTAAGCACGGTTCGCTGTCCCGCACCGGCGCTCAAGTAGCTGGCTGGCTCACACTCGCAGCGTGCGCTGGGGTGTTGGGCACGGGGCTGGTACTGGCCCGGCGCAGGACCCGGTAGTAACGAGTTTGGTGCCCGCGGTCTGGCGCAATCCAGTTGCCAGACTTCGGGACCACTCAGACCCGGATCTACTTTAGCCCGGAGTGCACGGGTGCAGATGTAAATGAGGGGGTCTGTGGAGTTAACTCCACAGACCCCCTCTTACTTCACTTTGCGTGGGTGAACGCAACCATCCGCACACAAGACCAGGAAAAACTACAGCCCCAGGCTCTTCGCAACCTCACGCAGGTTTTCAGCGGACCTCGTTAGCCCGTCGCGTTCATGCAGGGTCAGCGGCGGTTCCAACACCCGCCCGGCGCCCTGCCGGTCAACTAAAGTCGGTGCGGCCATCACAATATCGGAGATCCCCTGCCAATCATCCAGCATTGACGAAATAGTCAGCACCCGGTTCTCGTCGCGTAGCACCGCGGACGCAATATTAGTCGCTGCCAAACCAATCGCGTAGTTGGTAGCGCCTTTACCTTCAATAATCCGGTATGCAGACTGCACTACCTCATGCGCAATTTCGTCACGCAACTGGCGGTCAAAAATCCGTCCATCCACAGTGGGACCCCAATGACGCAGCGGAACGTTACCAATCTCCGCACTGGACCACAACGCGACCTCGGAATCTCCGTGCTCAC
Source organism: Gleimia hominis (assembly GCF_032085515.1). GTDB lineage: Bacteria > Actinomycetota > Actinomycetes > Actinomycetales > Actinomycetaceae > Gleimia > Gleimia hominis. The sequence goes on along the minus strand of NZ_JASXSX010000001.1, from coordinate 1,304,240 downwards.
CGGCCACGTACGCGTGAATATTTTTAATTGCAACCCCCGTGTGCCGTGATACTAGGTACCGCAGGCGCGAAGTGTCGAGCACCGTGCCGGACCCGAACACTTGGTTGCGCGGCAAACCCGAAATCTTCAACGCCGCGTACGTCACCACATCCACCGGGTTCGTAATATACATTTGCACCGCGTTCGGCGCGTATTCGCATACTTGAGGCACAATCTTGCGCATCAGATTCACGGTGGACTCCGCTAAATCCAAACGCGTCTGCCCCGGTTTCTGCTTTGCCCCCGCCGTGATGATCACCAGGTCAGAGTTTTCAATCACCGCGATGTCATCTGACCCCTCCACGGAACCGCAGCCCGTGAACTGGATGCCGTGGGCAATGTCCATCGCTTCGGCTTCAACTTTTTCTTTATTAATGTCGAAGAGCGCGATTTTGCGCGCGTCACCGCGGATAGCTGACGCGTATGCGACCGCGGTCCCCACCGCGCCCGCACCCACGACACTGATTTTCGACGGGCCACCTGGCACGTGGGACGGGTATAACGACTTAGGGGTAGTGCTGCTCATAGCTGTTTTCTCCATTTCTGAAACTGATCAAGGTCAGTTACCACTATTCAAACGCCTTAAAGCGGATAAAGCAACGGACTTTTGGTCGGTACGCCACATGCGCGGCAGCGAAGTCAGAAGATATTTACCGTAGCCACGGCTCGCCACCCGGGAATCGAGAATCGCGACCATCCCCCGGTCTTCATCTGAGCGCAGTAACCTGCCTGCTGCTTGGCGCATCAAAAGGGCCGCGTGGTCGAGCGACACCACTTTAAATGGGTTCCCCCCGCGTTTTGCAACTTCGCGGTTCCGGGCTGCCACCACCGGGTCGGAGGGCACTGGAAACGGAATCCGGTCGATCGTGATGAGTCGGCACGCATGCCCTTTTACGTCTATTCCTTGCCACAGCGACAAGGTGCCGACGAGGCACGAATCTTCCTCTGCTGCGAACTTATTGATCAGTGCGGGTAACTGTTCTTCCCCCTGCACATAAACGGGTACGTCCAGTGCTTCGCGCAGTGCGGCCGCCCCTTCTTGGGCACCCACGCGGGATGAGAACAGGGCGAGCGCGCCCCCACCCGCCGCTTGGGTGAGTTCAACGAGTTCTGTGAGGGCATCGGCGTTCACCCCCGACCTGCCCGGCACCTGCAGATGCGAAGCCACGTAGAGGATCCCCTGTTTTTCTGGGGCAAATGGGGTTCCAACGTCGAGGGTGTGCACCGTGCCTGGCAGCAGTGATGCGCCAGTCTCGCGCGCCATGGATGTGAACGAGCCCGCGAGCTTGAGGGTCGCGGACGTGAGGACGCAGCCACGTTCGGCAAACAAGTTGTGCGCAATGGCTCCCGCCACGTCTAACGGGGCGCAGTTAAGATACGTCTGCTGCTCATCTTTTGACCGCGACACCCAGGTGATCATCCGCTCCGGGTCCCGCCCCCAGGCATCCAAGAACGCTTGGGTGTCTGACAGGGCCGCGAGCGCCAGTTTCTTGTCGATTGCTTCTAACCCGGATTGAGCTCCGATTTGTCGCACTACGTCGCGCACTTGGGAGTCGATGGCGGAGAGGGCTTCGACGAGTTCGGGTGGGCGCACAGTAAGAAGGCCTTCGTCGAGGGATTCTAACGCGGTGTTGAACAGTTCAGAGCCGTCCTCGAGTGCGTGCGTGTCCACGCTGGAGCGGCGCGTAACCCTTCGGGCCCGGGAGGACACCCAGTTTGGGGCGAGTTGCCGGGCGGATTGGTCGCGAACAACGCGGGCTAGATCGTGGGACTCGTCGACTATGAGGGCGTCGAACTCACCGAGAATGCGGTTGTCTGTACCGGCGTGGATTCCGAGCATCGAGTGGTTGGTGACGACGATCTGGGCTTTAGCAGCTGCCTCACGGGCCATAGCGGGAAAGCATTCGGACCGCATCGGACACGCGGTTCCTAAACACTGGTTAGTGTTTACTGACACGGCTCGCCACGCCTCATTGTTAACTCCGGGGGTGAGGTCATCGCGGTCCCCCGTGGTGGTTTCTTCTGCCCACGCTCGCAGCCGCACCACCTGTTTGCCGGTGGTTGAGGAGGGAGCGGGGGCGAACAGCGTGTCGTCGTCATCGGGGTAGCCGCCAGACACCTTGTGCATACACAGGTAGTTTGACCACCCTTTGAGCACGGCCACGTCCACGTCCGCGTCCATTGCGGCTGCTACCTGCGGGGCGTCCTTAGTGAGGATCTGGCGTTGCAAAGCCAGTGTGGCGGTGGAGATTAAGATGCGCTCGGAGTGTTCCACTGCCCGACGCATGGCGGGCACTAAGTACCCCAGTGATTTCCCCGTGCCGGTGCCGGCCTCTACGAGTAGTCGCTGCTGCTCGTCCAGTGCACTGGCTACCGCGTCCACCATTTTCTGCTGGCCAGCCCGTTCTTTTCCGTTGAACGAGTCAACTACGCGGCGCAGTAAGTCTTGGTCTTCACTGGCCATTTGCGACGTCCACCTCTTGTAATCGGTGCGCTAAGGATCCGTTCACGCGCCCTACGAGGCGGGTGCCGGTTTCCAGGTATTCTTCCTGTTCGATCTGTCCGGTCTCGTGGAAACTATTCACCAGGTCCCCGTGTTCGTATGGCACCACCACGTCCACGTGCACATCGGGGCGAGGTAGGGTCTGGGCGATCAGTTCCGCAAGTTCTTCAATGCCCGCACCGGTCCGAGCGGAAACCGCAACCGCTCTGGGCAGGCGCGACCGCAGAATCGCCAGGTCCGCTGCGGGAGCTAGATCCGCTTTGTTCAACGCTATGATCTGAGGAATATGCGCGGCACCGTCGATTGTTTCTAACACTTCGTTCACCGCGCGGATCTGCGCGAACGGTTCTGGATGGGCCGCGTCCACGACGTGCACGATAACGTCCGCTTCCCCCACTTCCTCAAGCGTAGAACGGAAGGCTTCCACAAGTTGGGTTGGGAGGTTGCGCACGAACCCAACGGTGTCCACCAGGGTGTATTCGCGCCCATCTGGGGTTTGTGCCATCCGCACAGTGGGGTCGAGGGTGGCGAACAGCGCGTCTTCAACCATCACTTCCGCCCCCGTGAGCCGGTTCAATAACGTGGACTTACCCGCGTTCGTGTACCCCGCGATCGCGACCGACGGGATCCGTCCCATTCGGCGGTGGTGGCGCCGGGTTTGCCGGGTGGGCCGCATGTTTTTGATTTGCCGGCGCAGACGGGCCATGCGCGAGCGGATACGCCGCCGGTCGAGCTCTATTTTCGTCTCCCCCGGCCCGCGCGATCCAATGCCTTCACCACCCGCGACGCGGCCACCGGATTGGCGGGACATGGACTCACCCCAGCCACGTAGTCGCGGCAGCAGGTACTCCAGTTGCGCTAACTCAACTTGCGCCTTACCTTCGCGCGACTGGGCGTGCTGCGCGAAGATGTCGAGGATTAACGCCGTGCGGTCCACCACTTTGACCTGCACCACGTCTTCTAGTGCGCGGCGCTGCGAGGGGGCGAGTTCCGTGTCAACAATCACCGTGTCCGCCCCCGTTGACCGCACGAGGCGCGCGAGTTCTTTCGCTTTCCCCGAACCCAGGTACGTGGCCGTGTCCGGCATGTCCCGCCGCTGCAGCATGTGGCCCACCACTGCGGACCCGGCTGTACGGGCCAGGGCATCGAGTTCGTTGAGGGAGTTTTGCGCGTCCCGCTGTGAATGCGCGTAGATTCCGACGAGGACCACGCGCTCTAACCGCACTTGCCGGTACTCAACTTCGGAAACTTCTTCCAGTTCCGCGCTCGCCACGCGGTCTTGCCGCAGAGCCCCGCGCGCGGCCCGGGCCTGCCGCTCGAGGCTTCCCGCGCCTTCCTCATGCTGCTCGGTAGTGGAACTAAGTGCCTGCGCCACGGGGCGACGTTTTTGCCGTTCCAAAACGCGTTGCACGACCGCGCGGGCGCGTTCTAGTTCTGCATCATCAGAGTGAGCCAAAGAAACCTCATTTTTAGCCATACTGGCTCTATTTTCTCATGTCTTTCCGCGTATCTCCAGAGTGTGCACACGTTTCCGGTATCCTAATGCGTGTGAGCCATTACTTCACTGATACGCAAGCAGCAACGAACGCCGAAACTGAGTCTTTGAGCTTTAGTGCCCGCGGGTTTGACTTCGACGTGAAAACCGCGTCGTCCGTGTTTTCCGCGCACCGGCTAGACTTGGGGACCGCCTCTCTTCTCAAGAAAGCTCCGCCTTTACCTGAAAGTGGTTTGTTTTTAGATTTAGGATGCGGTTGGGGTCCGCTGGCGTTGGCGATGGCGAAAGAGCGCCCTCAGGCCCACGTGTGGGGCGTTGACGTGAATACTCGCGCTCTGGAACTTACGCGTCAGAACGCGCGTGTTAACGGTTGCTCAAATTTGACGGTCTTAACAGCCGATGAGGCACTGGCGCGCGCTCAAGAAGAATCTTTACAGTTCGACTGCATCTGGTCGAACCCACCGATCCGCGTGGGGAAAGACGCGTTACAGACCATGATCACGCAGTGGATGCAGCACTTGTCACCAAACGGTCAAGCCTGGTTGGTGATCGCCCGGAACCTCGGTGCGGATTCGTTCCAACGCTGGGCCGCGGCGCAGGGTTGGGATGCACAGCGCGCCGCCTCGAAGAAGGGTTACCGCATTTTGCGGATTATGCGCAACGCCTGATCCACCAGCTGGTCTTGGCTCATCTCGGTGGCGTTCAGCCAGTGGATGCGCGGGTCTTTACGGAACCATTTTACTTGCCGGCGCACCAGCTGACGGGTTTGTAAACACACGGCATCCACCGTTTCCTGCGGGGTTAGCTCGCCGTTTATGAGGTCCATGACTGCTCGGTAGCCCGTGGCCCGCACCGCGGTGGGTGTGGCAGCGAACCCGCGGCGCATAAGTACGCGCACTTCTTCCACCCACCCCGCCTGGAACATCTGCTTAGTGCGGGCAGTTATCCGCTGGTCCACGTCGTCATTTTCGCGCCTCACCCCGATGAGTACGCTGGGCCGCACGAACTCTTCTTTCGGCAGTGTTGCACTAAATGGCTGGCCGGTTAGCTCAATTACCTCCAGGGCCCGCACTATGCGGCGCGCATTATTTGGGTGCAGTCGCTGCGCCGCTTTTGGATCGGCCGCCGCTAACCGCGCGTGCATAGCCGCGCTCCCTAACTCGTCCGCTTCCGCTTGGAGCCGCGCGCGGATCTGCCGGTCCGTACCCGGAAAATGCATTTGGTCGAACAGTGCCCGCACGTACAATCCGGAACCACCCACCGCGATTGGCACCTGCCCGTCCGCCTCAATCGCATCCGCGTCCGCCCGCGCGTACTGCTGGTAGGCAGCCACCGACGCGACCTCATGAATATCTAAAACGTCTATTTGATAATGAGGTACTTGTGCGCGATCTTGCGCCGAGGGCTTCGCCGTTCCAATATCCATCCCCCGGTAAAGCGCGTACGCGTCCGCGGAAATAATCGCACCCTGCAGATGCTGCGCTAACGCCATGCCGAGCGCGGACTTACCTGAGGCGGTTGAACCAACGATCCCTATCACGCATACAGCTTAGCGGCCGGCCCGTGGTTTCTCACCAAACAAAAAACCACTAGACTAGACGCATGTTCGACCAAGCCGCATCTTTGCAAGCGGTAACCCCGCAACGGGTGTACGCCGCATTAGAGCAAGCGAAGGTTCAGTGTGTCGCCGGCACGGACGGTCGCGCAATCATCCCGTTCTACGGTCATTTCATGGAACTCAGACACTCGGCGATTGAAAACGGACAGTACCTGTGGCGCATCCACGCTCCTTGGGCTCGGTCGGTGAACATCGCGTACCTGCGGGAAGTTAAGGACGTGGTGCAGCGATTAAACGGCACTATCTACGCCCCCAAAATCGCCTACTACGTGATGGATGAAGGGAAGATCCGGTTCAATGCCTCGTGGGCTTTCAACTGGAGCGCGGGGGCAACAGATACGCAGATCCTGCAAGAACTCAACCTTATTATTGGTTCCACAAACTACGTTTTAAGCCAGCTCAACACCGCATTTCCGGATCCGTGGGAGAGTGAAAGGCCCGATAGCGATGCGTAACCACCAACTGTTCTACCCCCTTGATATGAATCGGTTAGGCCAGCTCTTAGAACTGTGCCAAATCCAAATAGTCGCGCAGCAAGAAACGGCATTCGACGTGGTGGTCGACGACATGGCGTTAAACGTGGGAGTGTCAAGCGATCACGTGTGGATGCTCATAAAATCATCATTTCCCGTGCCCTCCCCCGGCGCTTCTTTCGGCGGGCAACCGGACGACACGCTCGAGGACGTGGAAAAAGCCCTGCACCTGCTGACGGATGCGACAAATGAGTGGAACGCCCGGTGTCACTACCCGAACGCGTACCTAGCGCGCGTTGGGAAACAGTGGGTGATCCGCCTTGACTGCGCGTTCTACGCGGAAGCTGGATTGACGATTGAACAGTTCCAGTTGGCTTTCAACACAGCCCGGTCATGCATCAAACAAGCCATGGAGGAACTGCCCGAACTGATTCCCCCGGCGTAGCCTCCCCTGATTCCCGAACCTGGCGTCATATTTGCCTAAACTCGCAAAACATAACGTAAAAGTGTCCTGCGCCGAATAGTCACGCAACATTTATGGGGACTAATCTGCATCCGCGATCTCTGGGGTGTCTTCAATGTGGATGGCCTCTACCCCTTCGGTGGCCCCCAGTTCGGCCGCCAGCTCGGTTAAATGAAGTCTGCCCGTGAAGCGAATCGACACGTTTACGAGCGGTGGTTTTTCTTTATTGAGCCGCCGCGAAGCAATTATTTGCGCATCAAACCCCAGATCGGATGCGATCAGCAGTAACCGCCGCAGCGTGCCGGGGTACTCCAAATACTCAATATCAACCACTCGCTGCGGATCCGCTTTGGGCAGCAGCCGAATCAGCGGCGGCAGAATAAAGGTGAGAATGAAGTACACGAGCGTGCCCGCCAACGCAATATATGTCAGGCCCGCCCCGCAGGTAACTCCGATGGCAGCGGAAATCCAGATGGAAGCCGCGGTGGTTAGGCCGCGCACGGAATCTCGATGGACGAAAATCAGCCCGGCACCCAGAAAACCAACTCCGGAAACCACTTGCGCGGCGATACGCGTCATGTCACCCGCCACCGCCTCATGCACCACGAAACCGAACCGGCCGGTGAGCGTGAACAGGCACGCCCCTAACCCGACGAGCGCGATCGTGCGAATCCCCGCGTTCTTGTGTCGAATCTGCCGTTCCAACCCAACTAGGCCACACAGCGTGGTCGCTAGCAGTAGTGATCCCAAAGCGGGCATCACGTAGATTCGTGGATCCACCAGACCTCCGACAAAATTACTCAGTTACGTACCTCTTTGAGCCTACCGCTTTATGCGTTGTGACGCGCCCATCAGCGCCGCCAGTTCAGATTCCCATTCGCTTACCCGTCTATTACAATGGCGGCGATGAATACTGCAATTTCCCCAAAAACCTACACGGTCCGTACGCTCGGCTGCCAAATGAACGTACACGATTCCGAACGTATGGCCGGTTTGCTCGAAGAACAGGGCCTGGTGCGGGTTCAAGAAGTACCGCAAGCGGCTGCGCGCGCCACGGAAGCTGGTGACGAAGGTGCGGACGTGGTCGTAATTAACACGTGTTCGGTGCGCGAAAATGCGGCGAATAAACTGTTCGGTAACCTCGGGCAGCTAGCTGCTGTGAAGCGTGAACGCCCCGACATGCAGATCGCAGTGGGTGGCTGTTTAGCGCAGCAGATGCGCGAAAAGATTGTGCAAAAAGCTCCTTGGGTGGATGTGGTGTTCGGCACGCACAACATCGATGTGCTGCCCGTATTGTTAAAACGTTCTGCACACAACCGCGAGGCCGCGGTGGAGATTGAAGAGTCCCTCAAAGTGTTTCCCTCCACGCTTCCCACGCGGCGCGAATCCAGTTATTCCGCGTGGGTTTCCATCTCAGTGGGGTGCAATAATACGTGCACGTTCTGCATTGTGCCGCACCTTCGCGGTAAGGAGCGGGACCGTCGGCCCGGTGAGATTCTGGCGGAGATTGAAGCGGTTGTAGCTCAAGGTGCAATCGAGGTTACGTTACTTGGGCAGAACGTGAACTCTTACGGCGTCAATTTCGGCCACCGCGGGGCGTTCGCGGATTTGCTGCGCCAAGCCGGTCAGATTCCCGGGTTGGAAAGGTTGCGTTTCACCAGTCCGCATCCGGCCGCGTTCCGTGAGGACGTGATTGAAGCTATGGCACAGACCCCCACGGTTATGCCTAGCCTGCACATGCCGCTGCAATCTGGGTCAGACCGGGTTTTGCGGGCAATGCGCCGATCTTACCGCACCCGCCGGTTTGACCGAATCTTGGAGCAGGTACGGGCCTCGATTCCGAATGCAGCGATAACCACGGACATTATCGTTGGCTTCCCGGGTGAGACGGAAGAGGATTTTCAACAGACCCTGGACGTGGTTGAGCGGTCTCGATTCGCGTCTGCATTCACGTTCATTTACTCGCCGCGGCCTGGCACGCCGGCGGCGGACATGCCCGATCAGGTACCGCCGCAGGTGGCGCAGGAACGTTACGAGCGTCTAGTTGCGTTACAAGACCGGATTTCCACCGAGGATGCGCGTGCACTGGAGGGGCAAACGGTTGAGGTGCTCGTCAGTGAGCATCACGGGAAGAAGGATGCAGCTTCTGCCCGTCTGTCTGGGCGGGCGCGCGATAACCGGCTGGTGCACGTCGGCTTGCCGGCGGGCGTGAAGTTCGGGGTGGATGTGCGTCCCGGTGATTTGGTGAGTGCGCGCGTCACCCACGGGGCGCCGCACCATTTGATCGCAGATTCAGCACTTGAAAACGGGCTGTTTGAGGTTCGCCGCACCCGGGCGGGTGACATTTGGCAGCAAGCTAATCCGACGCCCGAACAGGCCCGTAAAGTTGGTTTGGGAATGCCCACTATCCGCCCGCGCAGCTAACACTAGTGGGGACTTGTTAGCACTTCCCTACGGATTGGCCTCAGCGCGCCCCTCAGGAATCACGTTAGCGCTGGTAGTTCAGCACCAGTGGGGACCGCACGTTTTCTAGAACAGGCTTTTGCTTTCTAGAACAGGCTTTTGCTTGCTAGAACAGGGCTTCGACGCCGCTGAGTTGGTCGTAGAAGTAGTCCAGTGCCGCTTGGGTGGCTGCTTGGCGGATTTCCATCCGGTTTCCACTTAGTGAAAATAGGGTTGCCGCTGAGGTACCTGCCTCGCGATCGTGAAAACCCACGTACACGGTGCCAGCTGGATGACCATCGGCGGCCCCTGGGCCGGCCACCCCGGTGGTGGACAGGCCGTATCGCGCGTCGAATAGTTCCGTTGCTCCGCGTGCCATCTGCATCGCGACTTTTGGATCCACTGGCCCGGTTTCTTCCAAGGCGGCGCCACTCACGTTCAGCACGCGTGCTTTAGTGTCTACCGCGTACGTGCACGCCCCACCACGCAAACACGCGGACGCGCCGGGCACATCCACTAGCGCTGCGGACAGTAAACCGCCGGTGAGGGATTCGGCAACTGCCACGGTCTCATGTTTCTCGATGAGTTCACGAATAATCAGCCGTGCTGTACTAGCCACTTGCGCTCCGCTCGTCTGTTGGGAACCGTTGACGGGTTTTCCCGCCTTTTATTAGTTGTCTTCTTCCATCACTTCGGATATTACCCGAATGCTTTGTGAAGGTGGATACCCTTTTCGTGCCAGCATTGACAGTAGCCTCTGTCGTTGCCTCTTTTGATCCACTCCCCCCATCGTACGCAATCGTTTCCGCACGAGTTCACTCGCCACACGGTCGGTATTATCTTCATCCACTTCGTCTAACGCTTGTTCAATCACGTCCGGTGGGATTAGTTTGCGCCGCAGTTGCTCCACCAGGGCCCGCCCCACGAGGCCGCGTTCCGCGTGTCGGGTTCTAACGAGCATGCGGGCGTACCGCTCATCGTCGAGGATGTTCGCGTCCACTAGGCGTTGCAGTGCTTCCTCGATGGGTTCGGGCTGAAACCCGCGTTCACTTAGGCGGGCCCGGCACTGCCCGACTGAGCGGTCTTGCCGGTCAAGCATCCGCAGCGCCACCTCTTTTGCCTGCTCCACTGCCTGCTCCCCTTCTAGCGAGGCGGCCCACTCACGGCGTTCTTCCCGGCGGCGCTGCTGCTTTTTCCAATCCCGACGTTTCTTAACTACGTGCTCGTCTAGATCGTAAGAAAGATTCACTAGAAACCAGCCTCTGCCGCCGGATCGGAGGCGACTTTAGCGTTATTCTTCTTCGCTTTTCCGCGCGCGGACTTCTTGCCCGCAGTTTCGGGTTCCGCTTTATTATCGGATTCGGCCTCGACCGAAACCGCGTTTGGATCTTCCCGGATGCCTAATTCGATCAGGATCTTATTTTCAATTTCGTCCGCTAGCTGCGGGTTGTCGCGCAGGAAGTTACGGACATTCTCTTTGCCTTGCCCCAGCTGGTCAGAACCGTAGGTGAACCAGGATCCTGATTTCTTCACAATGCCCGATTCAACCCCCATGTCGATAATCGACCCTTCGCGAGAAATGCCTTTACCGTAGAGAATGTCAAACTCTGCTTGTTTGAAGGGGGGCGCCACTTTGTTCTTAACAATTTTCGCGCGCGTGCGGTTACCCACCGGGTTCCCCTGCTCTTTGAGGGTCTCGATGCGGCGCACATCGATACGGACCGAAGCGTAGAACTTCAGGGCTTTACCACCCGTCGTGGTTTCGGGGCTGCCGAAGAAAACACCGATCTTTTCACGCAACTGGTTGATGAAAATCGCGGTGGTACCGGTTCCAGAAAGGGCGCCGGTAATTTTCCGCAGCGCCTGCGACATGAGTCGTGCTTGCAAGCCCACGTGGGAGTCACCCATTTCGCCTTCAATTTCTGCTTTCGGCACCAGTGCGGCAACGGAGTCAATGACGATGATGTCGATTCCGCCGGAGCGGATCAGCATATCCGCGATCTCAAGTGCCTGTTCACCGGTGTCGGGTTGGGACACTAGGAGGTCGTCGGTGTTAACCCCAAGTTTTTTCGCGTATTCAGGATCTAATGCGTGTTCCGCGTCGATGAATGCGGCGTTACCACCCTGTTTTTGTGCCTGCGCCACCGCGTGCAAGGCTACCGTGGTTTTACCAGACGATTCCGGACCGTACACTTCGATGACACGTCCGCGCGGGAGCCCACCCACCCCGAGGGCAATGTCGAGCGCAAGGGATCCGGTGGGAATAACTTCCACTCGCCGGTGGGTGTCTTCCCCCAGGCGCATTACTGAACCCTTACCGAACTGTTTATCGATCTGGCTCAGAGCCAGTTCTAGTGCTTTATTACGATCTGTTGTTGCGGCCATGGAAACCCTTCCTTTAACTCTCGCGCTCTCCGCGCACTACCGGGCTGGTCTTACAGGGATACTTCCCTCTCCGGGATACCCCTATCGTGCCTAGCCGACCAGGAGCTGTAAACCCTCAAAAGTAAAATTGTGAATAACTTTCGAAGTGCACGAACACCAATAGTCTAACCGAACACCTGTTCGAATAAGAAATCGAATCCAGCGCCTGTTGAAAATCAACCAGATCCGCGCGGCCCCCTAATCAGCTTTGGAAACACCCGGAACGCGCGCGTTCGATATGGAATCATCTGCTCCGGGACGCAGTCCCAATGGGGTGCCCCAAACGCGTGGTAAGGACACATTAACGGCGTGCGACACAACCTGCACGTACGCTTTCGGCACGTAAGCCACTTCGCCGTCCAGCGTGAGAACGAGAGGTTCGTTACTGAGAGATTCGAAGTCGAACCGTTCCCCCTGGTAGCGCTCCAGCACGCGCGTATCGATCGGCTTACCTGTCTTGAACCGCCCCACGAGTCGGATAATCTGCTCTAGTTTGAGCGGTTTACTCCAATACACGTCGATCATGCCGTCATTCAACCGGCCCCTGCGGTTTGGTTCGAACCCGCCGCCGTAGAAAGACGCGTTACACACCGCGCACAAGTCGTAGGACCGCGCTTTGTTGCGCCACTTACCCTTGGGGTCGCTGTGGCCCATTTGCATGGCCGACGGCTTGCGCCCCACCATTGCTACAGCAGCGCCAAGAAAATAGCTAACGTTCGACAACGCGGGCCACCGCCGCTGAATGCTGTTCGCAATCGCCGCTACGCGCGAGTCCAAGCCGATTGAAACCGCGTTAATAACGTAGCGGTCCAAGTTGGTGCGCCACTGCCGGGCTCGGCCCAGCCGGTATCGAGGTGCACGAACCCGCAGGGTATCCACCCGGTACGTCTCTAAGCCACCAGTGGCAATAGCGTCAATAATTTGATGAGGACGGTGCGCATGCCCGCGGTATAGGGATCGAGCGAGGTCATTTCCGGACCCATACGGTAGCGCCAACAACCGAGCGCGCGAACCAACCAGCGCATGCGCCACCTCGCTGATAGTTCCGTCACCAGCTGCCACGGCGATCAACGCGCGCGGTGAGCGGGCAATTAGATCACTCGCGATATTCGGAGCATCCCACGGTCCGTGGGTGAAATACACGGGCACGTGGTCGACGTTAAGCGCCCGCGCAAGGTGACTTTGAAGCTGCACCACGCGACTGTGTAACTTTTGCTTTCCAGCCCGAGGATTAACAATCAGGTACGCTCCGCAGTCGGGCTTAGAAACTGCCGGACCGGCCACCGATTCATCGGGCGAACCGATCGTCGCCCCGCTCATACGATCAGCTCGCGAACCAGCCTCGGAATTGTTCGTCCGATTAGTTTCGTTCAAGTTAGCCACAGTGTGATGTTAACGCGCGGGCTGTGGTTGCCGGTGCACCCACCGGGCTTCGTCGCCAACATCCGTTTCGTCTACGAGTTCATTCCAGACCGTGTCGGGTTCCATCCCGTCCTTGAGGGCCTGCTCGGCGGTACCCCCCAAGTGTGGCAAGAATAGATCCCCAACCAGTGAGCGGCCGTAACAGGATCCGTAGACCGCTTCCACATTCCTCCAGAACTCTGAGATCGTCACTTGCCTAGCTCCGTTCTAATTTCTAGCTCAGAAGCGTCATCCGCTCCGCTAAAGAAGACTCCAGGTAGTCGGGTACCGTGTCGGGTACCTTCACGTTCTCTAGTGCGGCGATCCGGTCGGAGACCTCACGCAACACGAACGACAGCGGTACATCCAACGCGTTGCAGATTGCTAGCAGCAGTTCTGACGATGCTTCTTTCTGCCCGCGTTCAACTTCCGATAAATACCCGAGGGAAACCTGCGCATCGGAAGACACGTCCCGGAGTGTGCGCCCCTGGTGGCGGCGAATGTTTCGCAGCACTTCCCCAAGGTGCTCTCGCAATGACAGTGTCTCAATCTTTGATGCCTGCATATTCCTACCGTATCGAACAGATGCTTGATTCTTTAATGCTCGTGGGTGTGTTATGCGTCCCGTCTGATCTGACGGTGCCACCTTAATGTAATAACGACTTGGACTTTTTTCCTTCATATGAACGTAAACCCCGGTTCAGCAAACAATATTCCAAGTCGATAAGTGGGGAATCACACGTTTAGAGGTCCAGGTGGTGAGAGAAAAGGTGGGGAGAGGAACAGGCGGGGAAATGTCCGTTACTAACTTCGCTTGCGGACGATTTTCGCCGCTTCCACCACGTACACACCACCGGACCAGACGGTGAGGACGAATGCGATCGCGATAAATGCCACGGTCACCCAGCGTAAGGCGGTAGCGAACGCGGGAGCGGTAATCCACGTGGTCCACGGGCCAACCAGGAGGAAGATGAGGAACATCTGCGACACGGTTTTTGCTTTCCCACCGGAGTTCGCGGCGACCACTATGCCGCGGCGCAGAAGCCGGCGGCGCATCCACGTGATCCCCAGTTCGCGCACGCCCACGATTATCGTAAACCACCATCCGAGCAGGCCCGTTATGGACAACACGATGAACGCGCCCAGCGTTAACGCCTTGTCAGCAATCGGATCCCAAATCTTTCCGAAGTCTGTAATCAACCCGCGTTTGCGCGCAATCTCACCGTCGAAATGATCCGTTGCCGCAGCAACCATGAACACCACCAGGGCCACCCAGCGGCACGCCGTTGAGGGGATGAACATGAGGATTATGAACACCGGCACTAGGGCCAGCCGCAGCATTGTCAAAATGTTTGGGAGATTCCAGATTTCTTCACTCCCCCGCGCTTTCGACACGTTGTCGTCCATTTGCGCTTTATTCATAGTCCCCGCCTCTCCCGGTACCCACCGGGGTTAACTTATCTTCCAGTGAGTTGCCACGCGTCTTCTTCACTTGCTTCACTGCTCTCTTCTGAGCCTACCGGATTCTCGCCCCTGAGCATTGCCAGAACCTGTGGTAGCGCTTCTGGTTCCACCAGCACTTCGCGGGCTTTGGATCCTTGTGACGGCCCTACAATTTCGCGCGATTCCAGTAGGTCCATGAGGCGGCCTGCCCTCGCGAATCCAATCCGCAGTTTGCGCTGGAGCATGGAAGTGGAGCCCAGTTGCGTTGACACCACGAGTTCCGCAGCTTGCAGGAGGTCGTCGAGGTCGTCACCGATGTCTTCGGCCACCATCGTTTTCTTCGCTGGTTCCGTCACATCTTCTCGGTACACGGGCGCCATTTGTGATTTCACGTGGTCCACTACGCGGTGGATCTCCGATTCGGTTACCCACGCGCCTTGCACGCGCATTGGTTTTCCCGCGCCCATGGGTAGGTAGAGGGCGTCACCTTGCCCGATGAGTTTCTCCGCTCCCGACTGGTCCAGAATAACTCGCGAGTCCGCAAGCGAGGAGGTTGCGAACGCGAGCCGGGATGGGATGTTGGACTTGATTAGCCCGGTCACCACGTCCACTGAGGGACGCTGCGTCGCTAAGACCAGGTGGATACCGGCCGCGCGTGCCAACTGGGTGATGCGCTGAATCGAGGCTTCTACGTCGCGTGGAGCAACCATCATGAGGTCCGCCAGCTCATCGACAACAACCAGCAGGTACGGGTACGGGCTGAGCTCGCGTTCGGAACCGGGTGGGGTTTGCACTTGCCCAGCGATCACTGCCTTGTTGAAGTCGTCAATGTGTTTGAACCCAAATTGTGAAAGGTCGTCGTAGCGGTGATCCATTTCTTTAACGACCCACTCCAGGGCTTCCGCCGCCTTCTTCGGGTCGGTAATAATCGGGGTGATCAGGTGCGGGATCCCTTCATAAATGGTGAGTTCCACGCGTTTTGGATCCACCAATATCATGCGCACCTGAGCGGGTGTGGCACGCATCATGATGGACGTGATCATCGAGTTAACGAAAGACGACTTACCGGAACCAGTTGCGCCCGCCACCAGCAGGTGGGGGGTTTTCGCAATGTTTGTGACGACGTAGCCGCCCTCAACATCTTTCCCAACCCCAACGGCGAGGGGATGGTGATTGCGCAGTGCAGCGGCGGAACGCAACACGTCACCGAGCGCAACGGTTTCGCGGTCCGCGTTGGGGATTTCCACACCGATTGCAGACTTTCCGGGAATGGGCGAGAGGATCCGCACGTCCGCTGACGCAACCGCGTACGCAATGTTCTTGGAAAGCTGTTCAATCCGCTCGACTTTAACGCCGGTACCAAGGGAAACTTCGTAGCGGGTAACGGTTGGCCCGCGCGAGAACCCATCCACAGTGGCATCGACTTTGAACTCATCCAAGACTTGTTGGAGGGCGTGCACTACCTGGTCGTTCACAGCAGAGCGGGTCTTGTGGGGCGCACCTTTAACCAGTGCATTGTCACCGGGCAGTTCGTAAGGTGCATTTGGATCGTCCGGATTTGCAGTCACGGGGAGGTCCGCGCTGGAGGGCTCAGGCGAGGTTGGACTCGGCTGAGCGTCACGCTTCGAAGAGCCGGTGGGCGTGAACACTTCGGTTGCGGGTTCGGCATCGCCTGGTAGTGCTTGGGAGGGTTCGTAGACTTCGTGCTCGGCGGGGAAAACCTGGGTGTTGTCTTCAACTTCGTGGGCGGTGCGGAACGCTTCGTCTGCATCGTATTCATCCAAATGCGGGGTTTGCTCCGCAGCCTCTGGCCGGCGGAACCCTTGTTTGAGGACGCGGGGCAGGTCGCGAAGGGGCGTGCGCATAGCGATGACGGCGGATGCGAGCAAAACCAGTAGGAGCACGATCACTGCCCCACCACTGGTCAGCAGCGCAGTGAGGGGGTATCCGAAGAACCAGCCGATCACACCGCCGGCGTCTGCGACCCGCGGCAGGTTTGACAGCGGGGGGTTTGCGCGCGTTGCCTGCACCATCCCAGTTAGGGCTGCAGCGGTTCCAATCAGTGCTGTTATTTGCGCCGGCAAGCGGTTTTCTACCCGGGCATTGAACAGTTGTACCGCCACGTAGACGAGAGCAATTGGGATCGTGACGTCAAAAACCCCAGCCAGGTTTCGCCCCAGGTTCTGGAACCACTGCCCCACCCCACCGGACGTGTGCAGCCAGGTACCTAACGCGAATAAAACTGCGAGGAGAACTAGAACTACTGCGACGATGTCACGTTTTAGCTGTGGATCCCACGCGTGGACGTGCCGATACGCCGCCGCCACCCCTCGGGCAAAAAAACGAACGCCCGTACGGATGCCTTTGAAGAACGCGGAACCGATTGTGGTAATAAGACTCAGCAGGGGTGAGCGGTTGGATTCATCGGTAGGCTGATCGGATTTTTTCGCGCGTTCGTGTGCCATAGTATAAGTTAATTTACCCGCTTAGAGGCCGCGGCTGTGTCCAGGCACGCCGGTTCAGTGGGGTCAAAGTCGAGGAATGCCATGAGGTCGTCCAGCGAAGGAATGTGCATTGAGTACTCGTGCGAGATCATTACGGCGCCCGCCGCGTTCGCAATGAGTACCGCGGCGCCCACGTCGTGTCCCACTGCGAGCGCCCCGCACATGGCCCCCACGTGAATGTCCCCAACCCCGGAGGTGTCCGCAACGGGGACGTGAAAAGCGGGGACCACCACGCGTGAAGCGGCGTCGCCGTTGCGGTGGTATTCACACCCAATGGACCCCATGCGGCGCACCACAACGGTGTTGGGCCGCATCCGCTCGGCGACGGCCTGCCACCCAACCTCACCAGGTTCCAGCAGTCCCGGGAGGATCCGGGCTTCACGCAAGTTCAAACTCAGGTAGTCCGCCCGGTGCAGCAGCATGGGCCACACTTCGGGATCGATCTGGTCGAGCATGGGGGAAGGACACAGCACTACCGTGATGCTTTCGTCGAGGTTCGCGGCCCACCGGGCGATTTGTTTGGCGGCTTGAGAGTTAGTCATGGTGAGGCCGTGTACCAGCACCACGTCGCCGGGTTGCACTTCCACCTGGTGGAACATCGCTAAAGGCGGGTCGGATTCCACGCCTACCGACAACACGGTGGTGGTGTACCCGCCTTCTTCCACCAGTTGCATCGCAACCCCGATGTCACCGATCATTTCTTCAGTCAAGATTTCGATGCTGCGCTGGCGTAGAACGCGGCGCGCCACGAACGAGTTCGGCCCCGATCCGAGTACGGACAGGGCGGCGGCATGGACCCCTAGTTCACCGGCCGCGGCGAGTCCTAAAAACCCCCCGCCGGGCGCTGCCAACATGGAGCTAGCGAGCAGAATCTCGCCGCGCTCGGGAAGTTTTGGAATCGATGTGGGCAGGTTCAAATGAATCGGCTGGGTAGAAATAAATCGCGACACGTGTGCTCCTGTTCCCTACTCCTATTCAAGGTCCCTATGAACTATATCTTTACGCCCCATGCCCGGTTTAACAAGTCCCCCGTTTTTCGTTCCGCACGCGATCATATTTTTGCCAGATCTTGTGGATGCACAGAGGCTTTGGTTCCACAAGCAAATATAGTTCTTGAGGTTATTTTGGTTTCACGAACGGGAAAGTTAGGAGCGGGCGGATATTCACCCCAGTGAGCATCATGCACAAGCGGTCTACGCCCAGGCCTAAACCACCGGTCGGAACAAGTCCGAGCTCCAGGTCAGACAGGAATGCTTCGTCGATACTCATCGCTTCCGGATCCCCCGCAGCTGCGGCGAGCGACTGCATTGTGAACCGTTCCCGTTGGTCCCGCGGGTCCGTCAGTTCCGTGTAGGCCGTCCCAATCTCCATGCCGAACGCCACCAGATCCCACCGCTGCGCTAACGCCGGGTTGTGCGTGTCCTTGCGGGTCAGCGGTGAGGTTTCAGCTGGGAAATCACAGTAGAACGTGGGGTGGACCGTGTGTGCCTCCACCAAGTCGTCGTACAGTGCCCCAATGAGGTTCGCGTGGTCACGCACCGGAGGCATCTCAACCTCGTGCTGTTTCGCCAGTTCCATGAGGGTTTCCACGCTCGTATCCGTCTCGATCCGCTGCCCCACTGCTTGCGAAACTGCGTCGTACACGCGCACCACCGGCCAGGGTTTAGACAGGTCGAACTCGTGCAGTTCTTGCCCCTCAAACGTAGCTGCGGTCTGCGGCCCCACTCCCGGGGTGTCGGCCGGCCGGTGCGCCACCGGTTTTCCGAACATTTCCGTTGCCATCGCTTTAATCAGCTGCTCCGTGAGCGTTCGCATCGTCGTGTAGTCCCCGCCCGCCCGGTAGGCCTCAAGCGACGTGAACTCCGGATTGTGGGTCGCATCCGCTCCCTCATTACGAAATGACCGGCCCATTTCATAGATGGCCCCCATCCCCGCAACCGCGAGCCGTTTCAAATACAGTTCGGGCGCGATCCGCATGAACACGTCCGCGTCATAAGCGTTGATGTGCGTCACGAACGGGCGGGCGTTCGCCCCACCCTGTACCGGGTGCAGCATGGGGGTTTCCACTTCGCAATACCCTTGCTCCGCCATGAACTCGCGGATGCGTTTCACCGCTTTGGAACGCAGTTGCAACAGGTGGACCGCATCCGGATTAGACAGCAGGTAACGTACCCGCTCGCGCCCGCGCTGACTGGGGTCAATCACATCGCCCACGTGAGGTACCGGCCGAATCGCTTTCGCCGCCATCGCCCACTTGCGCACGCTCACGGAATACTCCCCCGTGCGCGTGCGCATCGCGTAGCCCTCCACGCGGATCACGTCCCCGCGCTGCACTCCCGGTAACAGGTCGAAGTATTTGGCTTTCGAACGTTCAAAAACCGCTTGGATCTGCACGCGCTCTTGTTCGAGCACCACAAACACGATGCCCCCGTGGTCGCGGATGTACCGCACTCGACCACCCGCCTGGGTTTCAACGTCAGAAATCGTGTCCACTTTCAGCGCTCGCGCCTGCTCCACAGCAGTTACCGATGAGGGCACAGGCAAACCCGGTGGGTACGGGTCCATGCCGCGCTCTTCCAGCCAGTGGGCTTTTGCAGCGCGGACACACTGCACCTCAGGCTGGGAAGGAACCACATCCGCAACACTCGTCGCTTCAATCTCGTGCACCGCGTCCAAATATTCGCGTGTTGGAGTCCACTCGACGACGCGCTTGCGCCCCAGGTGCGGCACGAAGCCTTCCAGCACGCCGGCGGCCAAACCCACCCGGGAGCCTTCCGCTATACCGGGTAAACACATGTAGCGCGGCACCCATTCGGGGGCGTAGCGGGCATTCGACTCATACAGGCTTTCTAACTGCCAGAATCGCGACGCCAACCGCATAATCGAATACAGAGCCCGGTCAAACGCCCGCGCGTCCACCGCTTCACCCTGGACGAAGAACTTTCTGAACATCGCGAAGTTCAACGACACCTGGGTGATGCCCGCATCCGCGCATTCGCGCAGCAAGTGCACCACCATGGCCTCCACCACCCCGTTCGTGGCGCCCGAGTAGCGGCGCATGTGCGACAGCGACAAGCCGTGGTGACCGAATGGAACAAACGACAGCACCGCCTCGATCATCCCATCTGGCCGGGTTGCCCAAACCAGTCGGCTACTGGGGTCTTCTGGGCTCACCACCCGGTCTAACGCCATCGTGAACCCGCGTTCATCGCCCACGCGGTACTGCTGCGCAGCACGAGCGATTTTTTCCTTTATTTCGGAGGAAATGTCGCTTTGCCGCGCCGCGTGAATCTGCACGCCCGCCCGCTGCACGCGGCGCACCGCCTGCTGCAACGGTTTAGAACTCGGTTTAGACAGCGAAAAGTCACGGGTGTGAATCACCGCCTCATCGCCCATCAGGCGCACAAGAAAACCCGCTTCGCGAAATGCTTTCGCGCCCTCTTCCGACACGGACATGGCGGCCGGCACCCACCCGTAGTGCGCGCACAGTGACATCCACCGCGTAATCGCATCCGCCCACGACGACCGCGCCCCAATCGGGTCTCCACCCACAATCGACACGCCCAGTGCCACCGCATAAGAAACCACCGCTTCTCCATCCGCAGACTCCACAATCGAGCGGTCTGCGCGCGTTGCGAAGTACCCCAGGGAGTCACTGCCGTAGCGGGCCAGTAGGTCGCGGACCTTCAAATCGTCCGCCATTGTGCGCCCCGGCATGCGCCGGCCCCTCAGGAATACAAATAGGGCAGCGACAATCGTGATCGCCATAATTGTGGAGATCACAACCCGAATCCACAGGGGACCGCCAACGGAGGGCTCACCCGTGAGCAGGCGCGTTAGATACCGCCCCATCGCGGTGCCGATAATCCAGTGTTTCGAACTGCCCTCCGGTTCGGGCCGCCCCGCGAGCGTCCACAGGATTGACCCCGTGGCGATCGCAGTTAAGAATCCAACCGCCAGCACCACTAGTGCTGCAATGATTGAACCGGGCATGATCCGCCCCGGGAAAGCGCGGCGAATGCGCAGCAGCCACGCGGTGATGATGGCGGAACACAAGACTTTCAAAACTACGAACACCACGAGCTCGCTCGGCAGGTCAAACAGGGCGTTCGCATCCAGGTTCTCAACCGTGTTACTGGCCAGCAAATGCGGGGCCACCGCAATCAGTATCGCCATCGCGATCCCCAGCAGGCTGACCACTTGGATCCCCAGCAACACCCACCAGCCGACGCGTTTACGCGTGGAAACAAGGTAGGCAAGTACCGCAAGCCCCACTGTCACGTGCAACCCGGACACGCTCGGAAGCCCAAGTAGGAACAGGGCTAGCGTCACCCAGTTGAACGGTACCGTGTCGAACGCACCGGTTAGCAGCAGGGCCGACCACAGCGCTGCAAAATACAGTACTGTGGCAATCCACTGCGGCACGCGCACCGCTTTGCCACGCAAGAAAGTGTTGTCTATAGGGCTCGGTTGTCGTTTAGACACAGTCCACCTATCGGTCGGCCCCCGCGGGGGTGATGGTCACTACGGGTAGATTTTACCGTCTATTCTTCTACCACTACGACCGGCACGATCATGGGGCGGCGGCGCAGTTTCCGGGCTGCCCACCGGCCCATAACGCGGCGCATCGCCTGTTGACACGAGTACGCGGTAGCACCTTTTTTAGCCACGGCAGCTGCGAGCGCGTCTTCTAAGTCCGGTTGGATTTGTTCGTACACTTCTGGAGATTCGGCAAGTCCCACGCCGCGCACCGTTGGCCCTGACATGATGCGTTCCATTTCGAGGTCCACAACCGCGTAGATCGCAATGAACCCTTCGGATCCGAGGACCAGCCGGTCTTGGAGTTCTTCTTCTGAGATCTCCCCGATGCTGTCGCCGTCCACGTAGACGTATTCGCACGGTTGCAGCCCCGCGATTTGGGCGCGCCCGTTTGCGAGGTCTACGGCAACGCCGTCTTGCGCGAGGATTATTCCGCGCGGGTCAACACCGGTTTTTTCAGCCAGTTCCCCATTCGCCACCAGGTGCCGCACTTCCCCATGGATGGGCATCACGTTCTGAGGTTGCACAATGTTGTAGCAGTAGAGTAGTTCCCCGGCCGCCGCGTGTCCGGACACGTGCACTTTTGCGTTCGCCTGATGTACCACCTGCGCTCCAAGTCGCGTGAGGCCGTTGATGACGCGGTAGACGGAGTTCTCATTACCGGGAATCAGCGAGGACGCGAAAATCACGGTATCCCCTTCCCCCACTTCCACGGTGCGGTGTTCCCCGTTCGCAATCCGCGCGAGCGCCGCCATCGGCTCACCCTGCGACCCCGTTGCCATGTACAACCGTTCGTTCGCGGGGAGTTGCGCCGCTTCACGCTGCGACACGAGGACGTCCTGTGGGATTTCCAAGTACCCCAGTTCCTGTGCGATCCGCATATTGCGTTCCATCGACCGGCCAATGAGGGCAACTTTGCGTCCCGATAGTTGCGCGGCCGCGAACACTTGTTGCACGCGGTGCACGTGAGAAGCGAATGAGGCCACCACGATTTGCCCCGTCGACGCTGCGACAACGCGGTTCAACACGGGTCCGATTTCACGCTCTGGCGTGACGAAACCGGGGACTTCTGCGTTCGTGGAATCCACCATAAACAGGTCCACGCCTTCTTCCCCGAACCTGGCGAATGCCCGCAGATCCGTCAGGCGCCCATCTAACGGCAGCTGGTCCATCTTGAAATCACCGGTGATCAGCACGTTCCCCGCGCGGGTGCGGATCATGCCCGCCAGCGCATCCGGGATAGAGTGGGTTACGGCAACGACCTCAAACGAGAACTCCCCCAGGTCTACCTTCTGCCCGTCCTCAACCACGTTTAGGTTAGTGTTGGCGATCCGGTGCTCATCCAGTTTTGGTTTCACGAACGCCAACGTGAGTTCGGATCCGTAAATCGGAATGTCGGGCCGCAGTTTCAGCAGGTAGGGAACCGCTCCGATGTGGTCTTCGTGACCGTGTGTGAGGAGCATCCCCACGACGTCGTCTAACCTGTCTTCGATCGCAGTAAAATCCGGCAGAATCAGGTCCACGCCGGGTTGCTGCTCTTCGGGAAAGAGTACGCCACAGTCGACGATTAGTAGTTTTGAGTTAATTTCGAACACCGTCATGTTCCGCCCGATTTCCCCCAGGCCTCCCAGCGGGGTGATTCGCAGCGTGTCGGGTTTTAACGGGCCGGGTTCGGGTAACTCAGAAAGTAAAGACATCATATTTACGATTGTGCCATGTTCGAGGCGTTTACGGAGTCTCGCGTTTATTTTCAACTTCTTTCTCGAGGCCAGCCCACCACAGGTGCTGCCCCACTTTTTCCACTCCGATCTGGAGGGTGCGTTTCCCACCGGAGGGGCCGAAACCGCACGATTCCAAAAACTCGGTGCGCGGCTCATCATCGGCCACCACCCACATACTCACGTGCGTTGCCCCGTCTTCTTGCGCCAGATCCGTTACCGCCGCCATGAGGCGCTCAGCATGGCCCTCATCCAACCGCTCAGCCGCGACCTCAAACGCAATAATTTCCTCACCTTGGCCGCCTTTAACGGTTTCGCCTGAAGCCACCGCAGCGAACCCCACGGCCTCGCCCTCGTGCGTGGCAACCAAGATGCGTTGGCCCGGCTGGGAAGTAGCGCGAATCGACTGTTCCCACACCTGCGTCATCGCACGTACGTCAAACATTTCGGGCTTCGCCGCCACCTGCTCCAAACCCCGCTGCAGGGAACGGGCCATTCCCTGGGCTTGCAGCTGCGCCATGAACGCACCATCACCCGGTTGTGCGGCGCGCACCCCCCGGTCGGGTCGCGCGCCAAGTTTTACATTAACTTCGTTTCCCATAACTGTGCTCGCCACCCATCTACCTAAACCGTCACTGCGGTGGCAGTACCCGGGAGCGGCACCACGGCTGCTCCAACAGGTACTGCGCTAGCTCACTCACCTGCTCGGGCTGGACCTCTTGCAGGCGGCGCAAAACTCGGTCTACCGGGCGGAACCGGCCGTGCACCAACTCGGCGCGACCAAGGCGTACCATGCGGGCAGAAGAATCCTCCAGCCCCAGCGCCAACGCACCGCGGAGCTGCCCCTGCACCCGCACCATCTCTTCTTCCGTTGGCCCAGCTGCCGCTAAGTCCTCAAGCTGCGACCGCATCAAATCCTCAACCGCTTCCACGTTCCCGGGCGCGCACCCCGCGTACAGGCCAAACAGGCCCGCGTCCACGTAGGAAGAGTCGAATGCGTAAGTGGAATACGCCAACCCGCGTTTCTCCCGCACCTCCTGGAACAGGCGCGAAGACATCGAACCACCCAAAATCGCCAGTAACACGGACATGACGGAACGGCGGTCGTCATTACACGCCAGGCCGCGGCCACCAACAATCACGTGCGCCTGCTCGCCCTCCTTGCGGCGCACGAGCTCGCGTGCCTGGTAATCAATGTGCGTGTCCATGCCCGTAGGCCGGGTCGGTACGCGCTGCGGATCGGTGGACCATCCCCCGTCCTGCAGCGCCGCGTTCACCAGCGCACACAACTGGTCGTGTTCAACCGCGCCCGCTGCTACAAACACGATGCTTTCCGACGCGTACCGCTCCTGGTAGTACTGCCACACGTCCTGGCGCGACGCCGCATTCACACTTTCCACCGTGCCCCCGATGGGCCGACCCAAGGGGCTAGCGCCGAACACTGCGCGCGCAAAATTCTCATGCACCACGGATCCGCCATCGTCGTTACCCATCGCGATCTCGTCGTGAATCACTGTGCGTTCGCGTTCAAACTCTTCCGGGTCAATCACTGACGACGTCACCATGTCGCCCAGTACGGACACGGCCATCGGTAAATCCTCTTGCAGTACCCGCGCCCAATAGTAAGTGAACTCTTTTGTGGTGCCCGCGTTCGACTCGCCCCCAACCGCGTCGAAAGCATTCGCGATCTGCTGGGCTGAACGCGACCGCGTGCCCTTAAACAATAAGTGTTCCAAAAAATGTGTGGCGCCCGCGTACTGCTCCGGCTCATGCCGGGAGCCAACCGGACACCACGCGGATAAAGACACGGAACGTTGCGCCGGGATCGTCTGAGTCAACACGGTTGCCCCACCGGGCAGTACACTGCGCCTTATTTGGGTTTCGTCGTCCATCACGGTCATTGTCGCCAACGGGTCCGTGGACGCCACTAAGGGGAGTTCAATAAAATCTTCTGACATCACGGTTAGTCTACATTGCCGCAGAAAAACAACACAACAGGCGGGTGTGGACCGTGCCCACACCCGCCTGTGCTCAGCTGTTCGTCACCTGTTCGCGCCTGCGCGCCGGGTTACCCAGCGCGCAGGATCAGCACGTGCTGGATCACGAATCAGGAGTCAACTCCCTGCATGCAGGGGACGCTGATTACTCGTCGTCCGAGTCGTTGTTGTCCTCCCCGCGGCGGCGCGACCGGGTGCGCTGACGGCGCGGCCGGTCCGAGTTGCGGCGGCGACGGGGTTTATCCCCATGGCCTTCCGAATCGTGGTTCTCTTTCTGCTGCGCTTCCTGCGCCAGTGCTTCCTCGTCCAACACCGCGTGCAACGAGAGTTTACCGCGCTGGTCGATTTCAGCGATTTCCACCTCGATCTGCTGCCCAACCTGCAGCACGTCATCAACGGAGTCGATGCGCTTGCCACCCACGAGGCGGCGCACCTGGCTGATGTGCAAAAGCCCATCTTTACCAGGAGTGAGCGAGATGAACGCGCCGAACGACGTGGTTTTCACGACCGTTCCAACGAAACGCTCCCCAACCTCGGGTAGCTGCGGGTTCGCAATCGAGTTCACGAGGTCGCGGGCGGCTTCCGCTGCCTCACCGGTTTCCGCTCCGATGTACACGGTACCGTCATCCTCAATCGTGAGGTCCGCGCCCGTGTCCTCCTGAATCTGGTTGATCATCTTACCTTTGGGCCCAATGACCTCCCCGATCTTATCCACCGGCACCTGCACCGTGATGATCCGCGGGGCGAATGGAGACATTTCGTCTGGCGTGTCAATCGCCTGGTTCATGAGGCGCAAGATTTTCAGCCGGGCGTCGCGGGCCTGCGCGAGCGCGGACTTCAGCACGTCGGAGTCGATCCCGTCGAGTTTCGTATCCAGCTGCAACGCGGTGATGAAGTCCTTAGTGCCGGCGACTTTGAAGTCCATGTCGCCGAACCCATCTTCGATCCCCAGAATGTCAGTTAGGGTCACGGATTTCTTCTGCCCGTCTATCTCACCGGTAATCAGGCCCATGGCAATCCCCGCAACCGGAGCTTTCAACGGCACCCCGGCTTGCAGCAGTGACAGCGTGGACGCGCACACCGAACCCATCGACGTGGACCCGTTCGACCCCAGTGCTTCCGAAACCTGCCGGATGGCGTACGGGAACTCTTCGCGCGACGGCAAAACCGGGACGAGCGCGCGTTCAGCTAACGCGCCGTGTCCGATTTCGCGGCGCTTGGGGCTACCTACGCGGCCCGTCTCGCCCGTGGAGTAAGGCGGGAAGTTGTAGTGGTGAATGTAGCGCTTGGACGTTACCGGTGACAGGGAATCCACCTGCTGCTCCATCCGCAGCATATTCAGCGTCGTCACCCCGAGGATCTGCGTTTCCCCACGCTGGAACAAGGCGGAACCATGAACGCGCGGCAGCATCTCCACTTCCGCCGTGATGGTGCGCAGTTCCTTCGGCTCACGCCCGTCAATGCGCTTACCTTCGCGCAGCACCCGGTCGCGCATCAAAGTTTTCTCCAACGACCGGAACGCAGCCTTGAGGTCCTTTTCTTGCTCCTCAAAATCCTCCGCGAGGTCTTCGAGCAGCTTCTGCTCAATCTCTTCTATCCGCGCTTCCCGCTCGAGCTTACCCGCAATCGTGAGGGCTTCCTTCAAGTCCGCGCTCACGTGCTGTTCCACAGCCGCGTACTGTTCGTCCGTGTAGTCGAGGAAAAGTTCAAACTCCACGGTTTCCTTCGACGCGGTCTTCGCGACCTCCAACTGGGCTTCACACAGCTGGCGGATAACCGGCTTCGCGGCTTCCAACCCGTCGGCCACCACGTCCTCAGTCGGGCGCGTGCCACCGCGTTCCATCACGTTGATCATGTCGTCGCCACCACCGGCTTCAACCATCATGATCGCCACGTCGCCATCTACAATCCGGCCAGCTACCACAATGTTGAAGGTGGACCGCTCGAGCTCACTGTAACGCGGGAATGCAACCCACTGACCATCGATCAGCGCCAAACGCGTCCCCCCGATCGGGCCGGAGAATGGTAGGCCCGCGATCTGCGTGGACATCGACGCCGCGTTAATCGCCACCACGTCGTACGCATCGTCGGGGTTCACCGCCATCACGGTTTCCACAACCTGCACCTCGTTCCGCAGGCCCTTCACGAACGCGGGGCGCAGCGGACGGTCAATCAAGCGGCAAGCCAGAATCGCATCCGTACCTGGCCGCCCCTCACGCCGGAAAAAAGAACCCGGGATCTTCCCGGCCGCGTAAGCCCGCTCTTCCACATCCACCGTGAGGGGGAAGAAGTCGAACTGATCGCGCGGGTGCTTACCCACCGCGGTAGCCGACAAAATCGCCGTCTCGTCATCCAGGTACACCATCGCAGACCCGGCTGCCTGGCGGGCCAACAAACCCGTTTCAAAACGGATCACGCGCTTACCGAACTTACCGTTATCAATCACGGTTTCAGCGGCCGTGAGATCCTTACCTTCCATCATCAGAAGATTTCTCCTTTACTGATTAATCTCTCCCGGTGAATCGGCCGTCGATGGAAGCCCTCGGATGACTCGCTTTCCGAAAGCCACAACCGAAGACCGCTTAACACCCGGGCTTACATGTCACTTACCTACGGTATCGCTACCGTACCTGTCCTATTAAAATCTCGGCGTTCCAAGTCAAAACGCCAAAGCGGCCCGGCTCAAGTGAGCCGGACCGGTTAAAACTAGCGACGCAGACCCAGTCGCGAAATCAGCGAGCGGTAACGCTCAATGTCGATGCTCGCCAAGTACCCGAGCAGCCGGCGGCGTTTACCTACCAGCAGCATCAGACCCCGGCGCGAATGGTGATCGTGCGTGTGAGTCTTGAAGTGCTCAGTCAGATCCTTAATGCGGCGGGTCAGCAGCGCGACCTGCACCTCCGGGGAGCCCGTGTCGCCCTCGTGGGTTGCGTATTCTTTAACGATCTGTTCTTTTACCTCTTTGCTGAGAGCCATCGTCTCCCTTTCCTCTGTTCGTTGCACGGAGCTGCGGAGCCTTTTCTTCCGCGCATACAATCCGTGGCCGATCTAACGGCCCTACCAGCTTACCAGGCGAACTCCCGCTCCCAACAGTTCCGCAACGTGATCCGCCCCGCATCTCCCCGGTCTACCCGGGGTGTCACCCGCAACACCTATCGCGCGGTCACAGCTTCTGGATCCACCCGCCCCGAAACGGTTACACCCAAGATGGACGCAACCTTCCGGATGTCGTCATCCATAGTGCTCAGCAGCTCATCGACCGAACGGAACGTAAGCATCGGGCGAATCCTGGCGACGAACGAGACAGCCACTTCCTCACCGTAAATATTTAAATCGTGCCGGCCCAGCACGTGAGCTTCCACCGTGTGTTTATCGCCATCGAACTGCGGGTTCATCCCCACGGAAATGGCAGCTGGTAAAAACACGTGCGCGGGCGCATCCTTAACTCGCATCGAAAGCCACCCGGCGTACACCCCGTCGGCGGGCACAACCCCCTCGATACTGGCAGACAGGTTAGCCGTGGGGAAGCCAATTTTTCGTCCCCGCTTAAAACCGTGCTCCACAATTCCGCGGATACGATGCGGCCGCCCCAACACGCGTGCCGCCCCTGCCACATCACCTTCAGCTAAAAGCTCACGAATCCACGTGGAAGACCACCGCCGTCCCTCAGCAGATTCCAAATCG
This sequence comes from Gleimia hominis, assembly GCF_032085515.1. Lineage (GTDB taxonomy): Bacteria > Actinomycetota > Actinomycetes > Actinomycetales > Actinomycetaceae > Gleimia > Gleimia hominis. Next base: position 1,275,497 of record NZ_JASXSX010000001.1, on the reverse strand, counting down.
GTAACTGCTTTAACGGCAAACCCAAGCTCCCCACCCAGGGTACGCAACGTATCTAAATCACCTGCGTTATCGGCCCCAAACAGGACGTCTTCACCCACGACCACTTCCTGTGCCCCCAGGCAATCCACCAGCACCCGCTGGGCAAACTCGCGCGGTGACATAGAATACAAACTCTTGTCATACGTGAGCACGAGCGTGTGTGTAATCCCCTGCCCCGCCAACGCATCCAAACGATCTTGCAAAGTAGTTATGAGCTGCAAGTTGCGTTCCGGATGGTGCACCTGCACCGGGTGCGGGTAGAAAGTGACCACAACCGGCGGTAGCTCCCGGGCTTTCGCGCGTTCAATACAAGCGTTCAACACCTTCTGGTGCCCCACGTGAACCCCATCGAAGTTCCCGATCGTCACCACGCAACGCAGATCTGCAGGCACTTCGCCGAGGCTGCGCCACACGCTCATAACCATGGCGAACTAGCCTTCGTGCTGGTGGCCGCAACCGCAACCGCTGTGGGCCTGCTGCGTATCCTGCGCCTTTTGTGCGTGGCCGTGGCCGCAACCGCAACCACCGTGGCCCTGGTTTGCACCCTGTCCATGTCCGTGGCCGCAGCCGCAACCACCGTTTCCATGCGCGTGCCCATGACCGTGGCCGCCATGGCGACCGCACGCACAACCTTCGCCCGGGTTCTTACCGGGCGCATGTTTATCGCGCAACCCAAGTTCTAGACGTCCATTAGCTAAGTTATCCATATTCCCCTCCTTGCTTACCGGGATCCCACCCTACCGGGGGTAACCCCATTTACTTGATGCTTTAGGCAGTATTACACGCTAGGAGAAACCGCTCCAGGCGAAACCGCTCCAAGCGAACTCGATTCAGGCGAAACCGCTCCAGACTGACTCGATTCAAACGGACTCGCTCTATGCGAACACCAGCTCTGCTTTTAGTTGCTGTTCCATCCGCACCACAGCAACGGCGCGGCCCTCGTGAGTTGCTACCGCGCGGGCGCCGGGTTGGATCGCTAGGTCGAGGCCGTGCGTGTTCCCATGCGAAAGCTGTTGCGCCGCGGAATCCGAAACCTCCACCTGGGGAAACAGCGCGGTACACGCCGCTGTTAGCCCCGAGGTTTCTACCCTGCCCGCTGCCTCCACTTCTGCCACCATCTCCGCTATCGTCCGCGGCTTACTCCACGCGCCCACGCGAGTTCGGCGCAGCCGCGTCAAGTGACCACCGCAGCCGAGCACCTGACCCACGTCCCGGGCCAGCGCCCGCACATACGTGCCAGAAGAACACTCAACGTGAGCATCAAACTGTTCAACTGTTACGGTCCGCGCATCCACCGGTAGCTCGAGGCTTTCTACCTCGCTGGTGCGCACAAACTCGCGCACAATCACCGGCCGCGCCTTCAGTTGCACTGCCTCACCCGAACGCACGCGCGCGTAGGCGCGTTGCCCACCGACTTTAATAGCAGAAACAGCGGCTGGCACCTGCTCGATCTGACCGGTAAACCTCTCGATTGCACGATCGATCTGATCCGGTGTTGCCGCGCACCCGGGGGTCTGTAAAGCGCTGCCCTCCGAATCATCAGTTTCTGTACTGACCCCGAGGGTTATTTGCGCTTCGTAGGCCTTGTCGTGCTCGCTCACGTAGCGCAGGAGGCGGGTGGCGCGTCCCACTGCGATCACGAGCACGCCCGTGGCTATTGGATCCAGGGTTCCACCGTGCCCCACCTTGCGGGTTGCGCACAGCCGTCGCATGGCCGCAACCACGTCGTGGCTCGTAACCCCTTTGGGTTTGTCCACGATCACGAATCCATCCGCCGCACTGCGACCCGCCCGCGGCACGTCCAGACGCTGTCTCACCGCGGGCCTACGAGTTTTCGGCGGGGTCGTCGCGATATGGGTCGGCGTCACCCGCGTATTTAGCTCCGCGCGCCTGCTCTGCCAACCGCTCGTCTTCTGCCCGGGCGGCCGCCAGCACTTCTTCCATGCGCGCCGCGCTTTGCGCAAGCCCGTCCGCGGCGAACTCCAGCGTTGGGGTCAATCGGATCCCCAGCGCCTTCCCGACCGCGGAACGGAGCATCCCTTTCGCGGACTCCAGCGCCGCCGCCGTGTCCCGCGCCTCTTTTTCACTGCCATACACCGTGTAGAACACGGTGGCGTGCTGCAGGTCACCGGTTACGCGCACGTCCGTGATCGTAATGAAGCCTAAGCGAGGGTCCTTAACCCGCCGCTCCAGCATGTGCGCCACAGTCTGCTTGATCCGGTCGGCAACTTTACGTTGTCTATTCAGATCGGCCACGATTACTCCTCATGTACTCGTTAAAAACTCGCGCGAACGAAGGTCCGCGCGTTAATCGCAGGAGAGCCACCGGCCCTGACGCTCCCCGCGCGGGCCGGTGGCTCCGGTTCTAAACACTGTTAGTCACGCGGTTTTTCGCGCATCTCCCAGGTTTCAATGATGTCGCCTTCCGCGATATCTTTCCACCCCAGCGTCATCCCGCATTCGTAGCCCTCCCGGACTTCCGTAACGTCATCCTTCTCTCTGCGCAAAGACTTGATCTCCAACTCTTCTTGCAAGACGATGCCGTCGCGGATAAGGCGGGCGTTGCTTCCGCGTTTAATAACGCCCTTCTTGACTATACAGCCGGCAATGTTGCCGAACTTACCGGACTTGAAGACCTGGCGGATTTCCGCACTGCCCAGCGGCACTTCCTCGTAAATCGGCTTCAGCATGCCCTTCAGGGCCGCTTCAACCTCTTCAATCGCCTGGTAGATGACGGAGTAGTACTTGATCTCCACCCCTTCTTCTTCGGCGAACCGGGATACCTGGTCGTTTGGCCGCACGTTGAACCCGATGATGACCGCGTTGTCCACGGTCGCGAGGTTCACGTCGTTTTGCGTAATCGCACCTACGCCACGGTGGATAATGCGCAATCCAACTTCTTCGCCCACGTCGATCTTGAGCAGCGAGTCTTCCATGGCCTCCACAGCACCCGACACGTCACCTTTAATGATGAGGTTGAGCATGTCGACTTTGCCTTCCTTGAGGACTTGGTCGAACTCTTCGAGGGAAATGCGTTTGCGGCGGCGAGCCAACTGGGCTTGCCGTTCAACCGATTCGCGTCGCTCCGCGATTTGTCGGGCGGTCCGATCGTCCGACGCCACGAGGAAGGAGTCGCCCGCGCGTGGCACGGACGTCAGGCCCAGTACCTGGACGGGTGAGGCCGGCCCGACTTCTTCCACGTCGTGACCGAACTCGTCGAACATCGCGCGCACGCGGCCGTGTGCCGCGCCCACCACGAGGGCGTCCCCAATGCGGAGCGTCCCACGCTGTACCAGCATGGTTGCGACAGCGCCGCGGCCGCGGTCCAGGTTCGCTTCAATCGCGACCCCGCGCGCATCCGTATCCGGGTTCGCTTCCAGATCCAGAGCTGCATCCGCCGTTAGCAACACGGCCTCAAGAAGATCCTTAACCCCAGTTCCCTGCTTCGCGGAAATGTCAACGAACATGACGTCCCCACCGTACTCTTCGGAAACCAAACCGTATTCAGTTAGTTGCGCGCGGATCTTCCCGGGGTTGGCCTCGGGCTTATCAATCTTGTTTACCGCCACCACAATCGGGACGTTCGCGGACTGCGCGTGGTTGATGGCTTCCACGGTCTGCGGCATCACGCCATCGTCCGCAGCCACCACGAGGATCGCAATGTCGGTAACTTCCGCACCGCGGGCACGCATCGCCGTGAACGCCTCGTGACCGGGCGTGTCGATGAACGTGATGATGCGGTCTTCATCATCCAGGTCTACGTGCACCTGGTAGGCACCAATGTGCTGCGTAATCCCACCGTGTTCGGAGTCCACGACGTCCGTGCGGCGGATTGCGTCCAACAGCTTCGTCTTCCCGTGGTCAACGTGACCCATGACGGTAACCACCGGTGGGCGGGGCTGGAGGTTCTCTTCGTCCTCTTCTTCCTCCGCCTCCAGGTCAATGTCGAACGATTCGAGCAGTTCACGGTCCTCATCCTCGGGGGACACGACCTCGATCTTGTACCCGATTTCGTCGCCGAGCAGCTTGAACGTGTCCTCATCCAACGACTGCGTAGCGGTCGCCATCTCCCCCATGTGCAGCAAGACGGTGACGAGCGAAGCCGGGTTCACATCGATGCGGTCCGCGAAATCAGCTAGCGAGGCACCCTGACGGATGCGGATGGTCTTCCCGTTTCCACGAGGAATCTGCACCCCACCAATTACGGGTGCTGACTGCTGCTCGAGCTCCTGGCGCTTTGCCCGCTTGGACTTACGGTTGCGTTTACCGCCGCCGCGACCGAATGCGCCCTGCGTGGCACCGCGTCCACCGCGACCACCGCGGGGTGGACGACCGCCACCGGGATGCGGATTGAAACCGCCCCGGCCGGGTCCGCCGTGGTTTTGCCCACCGCGTCCACGGCCACCGCGACCACCGGACCGCCCCTTGTTTGACGACAGGTCCGCGGAGTCCAGGGCTGCGCGCCCCGGCATCATTGAGGGGTTGGGGCGAGGCCGACGGTTTTGACCCCCACCGGAACGTGACCGTCCTGATCCCCGTCCCCGGCCCGCACGTTCTTGGTTGCCACCGCGACCGGGGCCGGATGACCCACCGGGGCGAGGCATACCCTGCGAGGACGCAAACGGGTTGTTCCCCGGACGCGGCCCCGGCTTCGGTGCGGGTCGCCCGCTCGTTCCGCCTGGGCGAGGCATGCCCTGTGAAGACGCGAACGGGTTGTTCCCCGGACGCGGCCCAGGTCGGGGCGCGGACCGTTGCGGTTTCATCTCCGCCGACTTGTCTTTTGCCTTACCTTTACCCGTTACCTTGCGCAGCACTTGCGCCGGATTTGGAATCGCGGATTTAGTCTTCTTAGACTTCGCCTCCGGCTTCGCGGTTTCCTCCGGTTTTGCCGCCGAGGTTTTCGCCGTCTTAGTGGGCGCAGCCGGTTTGCTCGAACCAGATTTTTCCGCTTTCTGCTTAGCCGCTGTTTTTGACGACTGTTTAGGCGCCGACTTGCCTTTGTTAGACGCCGGTTTTGAAGGTTTAGTCTTGGATTTCTTCGAGTCCGCTTTCTTCTTCGCGGAAGATTTTCCACCCAATTCTTCGCGCATACGCCGAACCACTGGAGGTTCGATCGTTGAGGACGCAGCTTTTACGAACTCGCCGCTTTCCTTTAGGTGCGCTAGTAATTCTTTACTCGTGATTCCGAGCTCTTTCGCGAGCTCGTGTACACGTAATTTCGCCACAATTCTCCTGTTCAGATCCGCCCCTGAACAGGACGGATGTCTTATTCTTGCTGGCAGCTCATCGCTGGGTACTCATCGGGTGCCCATCAGCTTCCAACCCGCTTCCGTTTACTCATCCGCAGTGCACACCCTGTGCACTGGATTGTTGCTAATTATTTGCAACTGTTGATGTCACAGTCGAAAAGCGCGGTTAAACGCGCGCGTGCGCTCTGCCCGTTGCTGACATTTCGGATCGTCACACATCCAAGCTCCACGTCCCGACCGTTTCCGGGATGAGTCTAAAACAACTGTTTGGGCGGATGCATCCCACACGTATCGCACCATGTCACTCGCCGGTTTGCGTCTGCGGCACCCCACACAGGTGCGGACAGGCACATTTCGGTCCGTATAGACAGGTGACATCAACCCCATCTTAACGTTAGTTTTCGTCGATTTCGCCCTCAGGTTGTGAGCCACTGGTCACGTCCGGGCGGGAAACGTCGGACGTGAGCACGCCGTGGCCAGACGCCGTATCGGAGTGAATATCGATGTGGTATCCGCACAAGCGGGCGGCAAGGCGCGAGTTCTGCCCCTCCCGCCCAATCGCTAGGGACAGTTGGAAATCCGGCACTACTACGGACGCGCGTTTCGCTTCTTCGTCCACGATTTCCACTGAGGAAACGCGGGCGGGCGAAAGCGCGTTCGCGACGTAGCGCGCCGGGTCTGTGGAGTAGTCCACAATGTCAATCTTTTCGCCCCGCAGCTCGTTCATGACCGCACGCACCCGCTGCCCCATCGGGCCGATGCACGCACCTTTCGCGTTCACACCCTCGCGGGTAGCAGCCACCGCGATCTTAGACCGGTGCCCGGCCTCCCGCGCAATCGACTTGATTTTCACTAGCCCATCCGCAATTTCAGGCACCTCGCGTTCAAATAGCCCTTCCACGAGGCCCGGGTGAGTGCGCGACACCGTAATGCGCACGCCACGTTCACCTCGAGACACATCAACCACGTACACGCGCACCATTTCGCCGTGCTCAAAATGTTCCCCGGGCACGCGTTCCGCATCCGGCAAAATCGCCTCGTACTCCCCCACTTTCAATACCGTGAGGTGGGGGCCTCGTTCCACGTCAACTGTTCCGACCACAACTTTACCCTGCGAGTTGTGGAACTCACCCAGCACTTTCGAGTCATCAGCCTCGCGAAGGCGCTGCGCAATAATCGAACGTGCAGTGGCAGTTGCGATCCGCCCGAACTCGCGGGGCGTGTCATCAAACTCACCGATCGGATTGTCGTCCTCATCGTATTCAGTCGCCATAACCAATACTTTGCCGGTCTTTTGGTTAATGTCGATCCGGGCCTGGCGGATAGCTCCGGGCATCTTGTGGTAGACCTTCAGCAATGCTTCTTCCACGGCCTGCACCAGGGTGTCACCATCAACCTCTAGGGACGCCCCCACTTCGCGCAGTGCCCTCATATCTATTTCCACGTGCCCTCACTCTCCTTGCGATCCGAACTCAACGCGTGAACGTGCCTTAGCGATATTATCAAGTTCAACGACGGTGTTAACATCGCTGCCCTCAGCTTGCTCTTTGCGCCGCAGTTTCAATGGCGCCAAAACGATTCGGGTTTCGTCCGCGGCAATCAGCCGACCGCGAAGTTTTTGCTTGTCGACGGTAGTTATCTCCACCGGCTGGCCGACAACGCGTTCGAAGTGCCGCGCGGTCGTAAGTTTGCGCTCCGCCCCCGGGGACGTGACTTCGAGCGTGTAGCGTCCCGCAATTGGATCCGCGTCATCTAGGACCTCAGAAATATCGCGCGCCACCGCATCTACCGCTTGCGAATCAATAGAACCAGTTCCACTGGGAAGATCCACTGTGATGCGTAATAGCGGAGGGTTCGCGTGAGTGAGCACGACCTTTTCCAAAAACAGATCATGATTTGACACACAAGGCGCCACCAGTTGCGTGATTTTCCGTTCCGCGTTGCCGTTACTCAACTATGCTCCTATTTGTAGTGGAATTTGATTCTACCGGTTCCGATTGTCTCACGAGTATCAGCCAGGATTTAAACGTGTCATTTAAGCTGCGATCACATCATGCGTTTCAACTTTGTACCGTTATTGCTTCGGCAGCGATCGTGACCAGTGGTTGTAGTGGGATTTATCTTGAGGGATCAGCCCCCACGTTACCGGACCTCACGGACGCGCAACAGGTACAGGTGGCGGCCGCTAAACACGAGCAGGCGTTCGCCGGTGGGGTTGCGAGTTTGAAACTAGGTGCCGACCAACTCGACCGCTCACGCGCCCGGCTGCACCTGCTCGGAGGTGAGTGGAAGCCGTGGAGCAGTCCGGCGCCAAACCGTGCGCCGTCGGCACCAGCGGCGGGTCCGGTTGCGAAAACCGCAGCTGACTTGGCCCGCTACGGCATCGATACCGCGCTTGCAGATTTGAACACGGCGCGCATCTCTGTTCCCGAACGCGAACGGACCACTTACGCGTGGGTGAGCGTTGCCCGGCTCGCGGACGCCCTCCAAATTGCCCAAGAAGACGGTGTGGATCAAAATCGAATAGAAACCTGGTTGGCTGGCCCAGCTCCGGGCCACGACGCGGCGCCCGCGTTAGATAATGAGCAGAAACTGGCGTTGGCACGTGCGGTGCGCGACTGGGATTGCCTCGCGCAACGCATTCCACTTCAGATGGATAACTCCAAAGCTGAGCACAAAGACGGACCGCAGTTCGCCCACGCCACCGCGCTGCGCGAGCAGTTGCTCGACACCGTCACGCGCACACTCACGGGCACCGAGGTGGCGGACCGCCGCCTGCCCTCATGCGACATCAAGAACGCGGCCGCCAAAGAAACTGCGGCCACCAAGGAAAGCGCGGCTTCCAAAAGAGACGGGGCCACCAAAGGAACCGCGCACCTGTACCGGCAGTTACTGCAAGTGAACTTGCAGTTATTTGCATCCGCTCCGAACGCGACCCTGCCGGGCGAAAAGGAGCCGCTCGCAGTCGAGCAGCTCCTTAACACCACACTTCTCGCGGTCCGCAGCGGCCACGCGGAAGCCGTTTTGACGCCTCCGCAGCAGTAACCGGCGGCCCCGCCAAGGCCGGGGCTTAGTTCCCCGCCTCTTCGAACTGGGAGTTGTACAACCGCCAGTACGCACCGCGGCGCTCCAGCAGATCATCGTGAGTGCCCTGTTCGACAATGCTGCCGTGCTCCATAACCACGATCACGTCCGCATCGCGAATAGTCGACAGCCGGTGCGCGATCACGAACGCGGTGCGGCCGTGGCGCAGCGCCACCATTGCTTTTTGCAACAGCAATTCGGTGCGCGTATCCACCGACGATGTGGCCTCATCCAAAATCAAAATCGCCGGGTCAGAAATAAAGGCGCGCGCAATGGTGATTAGCTGCCGTTCACCGGCAGACACGTTGTCTGCGTTACCTTCCAACACCGTGTCGTAACCATCCGGGAGGGACGCCACAAACCGGTCCACGTAACTGGCTTTCGCGGCCGCCAACACTTCCTCGTCCGACGCGTCGGAGCGCCCGTAACGAATATTCTCCGCGATCGTGCCCTGGAACAGCCACGGGTCTTGCAGCACCATGCCGACGCGAGAACGCAGGTCCTGACGCGTCAGCTCCCGCGTGTCTTGCCCATCTAGCAAAATGGTGCCCGACTGGATCTCGTAAAACCGCATTATCAGGTTCACCAGCGTGGTCTTCCCCGCGCCGGTGGGCCCCACGATCGCCACCGTCTGCCCCGGTTTCGCATCCAAGTTCATGTCTTCGATGAGGGGCTCGTCGGGGTTGTAAGAGAAGTTCACGTGGCGGAACTCAATGTGTCCTGGCCCCGGTTGCAGCTGCGCGGGGTGTTCACTGGCTGGCGTTTCTTCTTCGGCCTCCAGAATCTCAAACACCCGTTCGGCTGACGCCGCGGCAGACTGCATCACGGTCACGGCTTGAGACAGCTGCCCAATCGGCTGGTTGAACTGCTGGGAGTACTGGATGAACGCCTGCACGGAACCGAGCCGCATCTGGCCCATAGCCACCTGCAGGCCCCCTAGTACCGCGATCCCCACGTAGGCGAGTAGGCCCGCGAACGTCATTAGCGGCATCATCATGCCCCCGAGGAACCGGGCTCGCAGTGAAGCGGAGTACAGCTCGTTGTTTTCTTGCGCGAAATCTTGTGCCTGACTTTGCTTACGGCCGAAGGCGTGCACCAGGGCGTGGGCCGAGAAGCTCTCTTCTACCCGCGCGTTCAACCGCCCCGTGGCGGCCCACTGGCGGCCGTATGCCTTTTGGGACAACGGTCCGATTACGAGCACGATGAGCGCCATCATCGGCAGGATCGTCATTGCCACCAACGCGAGCTTCCACGACGTGACGAACATCATGATGATCAGCCCCGTGCCCCAGAACACGGAGGTGATTACTGACGACAGGGTTTGTTGCAGCGCGTTCGTGATGTTATCCACGTCGTTCGTGACCCGCGAAATGAGGTCCCCGCGTTTCATCTGATCAAAATACGACAGCGGCAGCGCGTGGATCTTCTCTTCCACCTGGCGGCGCAGGTCGTACAGTGCTTTCACAACCACGCGGTTGATGTTCCAACCCACGTAGAAGTCAAGCAGGTTGCTCGCTAAGTAAATCAGCAGCACGATGATCGACAGCATCGCCAAGCGGTTAAAATCAATGCCCTGACCAGGCACGATGTGCATGGCGGACACCATGTTCGCGATATCCTCGTGGCCCGAATCGCGCAGCATCTGCACCGCCTACGCTTTTGTCCCTCCCGCTGGGATGTGCTTAGAGAACACGCCCTCAAAAAGCGTATTCGTCACTTCCCCAAGTACGCGCGGGGCAATAACGGTCATCGCAGCCCACAGGGCACTGGCCCCAAAAATTACTGCGAACCGCCATTTCCAAGGCGCCAACAAGGCCAGGAGTTTACGCATGGAAGCCCAGAAATGCTGAGCCTTCCGGTCTGGGCGGCGCCCGTGAGCAGACTCGTCCAGTTCCTCTTCAACATCTTCAGGGGCCTGGTTTGCCCGGGATGAAGGTTTCGTCTTACTCATGCTTCTACCCCTATCTGGGAGTCAACGATCTCGCGGTAAGCTTTGCAGTGCTCAAGCAGGTGTTCGTGGGTTCCGCGCCCAACCACCCGGCCGGCCTCGAGCACAATAATCTGGTCGGCCTGGGTAATGGTGGATACGCGTTGGGCAATCACGATTTTCGTTGCCTGCGGCAGGGCGGTCCAGATTTTTTCGCGCACCCGCGCATCCGTCGTGAGGTCCAGGGCAGAGAAGGAGTCGTCAAAGATAAACACGTCTGGTTCGTGCACGATCGCGCGGGCGATACACAGGCGTTGCCGCTGCCCACCCGAAACGTTGCTGCCCCCTTGCCCAATTGGACTGTCGAGGCCCTTGGGCATGTCTCGCACGAACTCGGCGGCTTCCGCCAGCTCGAGGGCCCGCCAAATCTGCTCTTCCGACGCATCCGGGTTTCCAAACAGCATGTTCGACCGCACGGTTCCGGCAAATAAATACGGGTTTTGAGGCACGTACCCCAGGGTTTGTGATAGTTGCGATTCCGCGAGTTTACGTACATCTACACCCCCGACCCGCACGGTGCCACCGGTGGCGTCGTAAAGGCGGGGAATCAGGTTCGCGACCGTGGTTTTGCCAGCGCCGGTAGAGCCGATGAACGCGAGGGTTTGCCCACGGGTGACTTCGAAGTCAAGGCCGTCCAACACTGGTTCGTCCGCACCTGGATACGCGAACGTTACATTTTCGAACGCCACCTGGCCGGGCACGGTAACGTCGGTTCCCCCATTTTCGGGTGGCTCCAATGACGTGTCCGTATCTAGTACCTCACAGATTCGTTCTGCTGACACGGCTGCCCGCGGAATCATGGCGGACATGAACGACAGGTTCAAGATCCCCGTCAAAATCAGCATCATGTAAGTCATGTACGCAACCAGCGTCCCGATCTGCGTGGTGCCCGCTTCGATTTGGTGGCCACCGAACCAGTAGATCGCGACAACCGTGGCATTTAGTACAAACATTATGAGTGGGAAGATGATTATGAACAGTTGCCCCACGCGCCGGGATACGTCGGTCATGTCTTCGTTCGCCTTCGCGAACCGGGTGCGTTCCGTGTCTTCACGTACGAACGCGCGGAGCACCCGAATGCCCGTCAGCTGTTCGCGCAGCACCAAGTTCACGGCGTCGATCCGGTCTTGGTATGAACGGAACAGCGGCACCATTTTCGAAATGATAACCAGCGTGATCGCGAGTAGGAGGGGAATGGAAATCCCCATCAGCCAGCCCAACCCCACGTTTTCACGCAGCGCCATCACAATCCCACCAATGGACATGATCGGCGCGGACACAAGTGCGATCGAGCCGAAACCGAAGAACAACTGCATCTGGTTCACGTCGTTAGTGGAACGGGTAATTAGCGAACCAGGTGAGAACTGGGCGATCTCTTTTTGCGAGAAGGAACTGACCCTCTCGAACACGCGGGTGCGCAAATCCTGCCCGGTGCGCATCCCTAAGTACGACCCGCAGTAAACCGCGCCGATCGCGAGCACCGCTTGTCCAAGTGCGAGCGCCAGCATCACCGCGCCCGTAGACCAGATGTAGCCCAGGTCTCCTTTAGCTACTCCCTCATCAATAATGCGCGCGTTCAAAGTAGGCAAATATAGCTGCGCAAGTGCCTGCCCCAACTGGAGCACCACCACCCCTATGGCGGCTAACCAAAATTTGCTAACGGCGCGTTTCGCGACCCTTAAAAGCATAGTTTTCCCAACGATTCTTAGAAATAATGAAAAGCACTAATGAAATTGACTTGACACACTCTAAACCTACGGGTTCGTTTGGCACGAACGCACAGCTAAGAGCGAAATTCGACGTAGACCAGTTCACACTGGTGAGAGAGCTCGTAATTTGGAAAACGCCCAAGCCCAGATGGGGCTTGAACGTTAGGAGCTCCCGCGACTGGATTCGAACCAGTAACCGTCCGATTAACAGTCGGATGCTCTGCCGTTGAGCTACGCGGGAAAGCGTTGCGGTAGAAACTTTACCAAGATTGCCTGACCGACACAAAATCCGCGCGTGAGGTCATCATCACTATTTATTTACGGGGTAGCCCCACCGAGTCCCGCAGGCTCGTTTCCAGGGCTTCCACTTCGGTTTCCCCCGCGGGGGTTAGTGGCCCGTCGGCTACTGCAACGCTGAATAGTTCCCCATCTGGCCCGCGCCGCACTTGCACGGTCGCGGCGGTACCGTTGTCCAGTTCGCGCGTCGCGATCGTCACCAGTGAGTAACTCACGTACTCCTCCATCGACCGCATAAACACGGTCGGGTCCGCACTCGCCCCGGTGGCCACCAGCGGGGGTCGGCTCGGATCCACCCACGTGATCGTCAGTTGCCGCGTCTTCCCGTCCCAGCGCGCGTGCTGCACCTCATGCCAGTATCCCAGCAGGTTCAGTTCATTTTCATGCATGAGGGCCGGCCCCACGTGGGCGAGCAAAATTGTGGCGCCAGACTCTAAGGGCAGTTGCGGGCGCGTCGCATCGGTTTGCACCCACGGCGGGTTTGCAAGAAGTTTAGGATCTACTCGACTCATGGTTTTACGCTAGATGATTTCCGCCAAGACCTCCAGAGCCCGTGGCGATACTCCCAGGAACTGGCCCGATTTCACGTGGAGCCAGCGTAATCCGCGCAGGGCAGGCGATACATGCTGAACGCACACGCGACACTTCGACACGAGGGCGGAGAAGCGCATTTGATTTGATTCAGCGACTGTTTTTTTGGCATGCTTAGAGCGCGCCCTGGTAGCTCAGTCGGTTAGAGCAGCGGACTCATAATCCGTTTGTCGCGGGTTCGAGCCCCGCCCGGGGCACTTCTTGTACCTTCTGCGCGCGGATTTCATACGCTTCCTGCGCAGTTTTCTTACCTGCCCAGCGCCCTGTTAGGCCGTTCCTGCCCAGCGCCCTGTTAGGCCGTTCCTGCCCAGTTCCCTGTTAGGCCGTTTAGGTCGAAGCTGTCGGCGCGCCTTCAGAGCGGTTTTCACCGGATGTTTTTGCGCTGTTCCTCGAGTGTGACGAGACGGCGGAACACCTGCGCGTGCTCGTCCGACTCTGGGTCTAGGCGCGCTAACTGCGCTTTGCACTTTCCTATCTCGCGGATGAACCCGTGTTGCACCAAGGATTTCACCACACCTTGCGCGTACTCACGGATCCGCGTGGGGTCATCTTGAGGCAGCGGTGCCACTAGCAGCGCAGAAATCACGTTACTCACCGTCGGATCCGTGTCGTCAGTGATCGTGTTGAGCCAGCGTGAGGACGCCACCGCGAGCGCCTGGTCTGCGTCGGCCTCTTGGGCCTGGGCGATTTGGAGTTCGTCGGCGAATGCGTGTAGCCCACCGGCAGCGCGGATTGCGTCGTGTACGGATCGCAGGGCTGGGGTGGCGAACGTGTCTCCGTCCAGGTCATCGAACCCAATGCCCATTACGTCCGCGGGGCGTTGCAGTACGGCTTCAAGCGCTTGCCTTTGCGACCGCTCCACCGGGTCGGTACTGGCGCGCAGAGGGAGTTCGGCGCGTTGGTTTTGTTCCCGGCTTGTGGCCCGGTTGGAGTGGCGGATTGCTTGGCTCACGTCGCGCTCGTCCATGCCGAGCCAACCGGCGAGTTCGCGGCTGTATTCGCGGCGTAGCGCGTGGTCGCGGATCTGGTTGATGATCGGCGCGGTTTCGCGAAGTCCCCGCACGCGGCCTTCCGCGGTGTTCAAGTCCAGATTCTTGAGGGAAGAGCGGATCGCGAACTCGAACAGTGGTTTGCGTGACTCGATGAGTTTAACCAGGGCGTCGTCGCCGCGTTCTAAACGCAGGTCGCACGGGTCGAGTCCCGTGTTTTCCACGGCGACGAATGTTTGGGAGGCGAAGTTCTGGTCTTCGGCAAAGGCTTTGAGCGCAGCTTTGCGGCCGGCTTCGTCACCGTCGAATGTGAAGATCACTTCCCCACCTCGAGATCGGCCAGAAGCCAGACGGACTCCGGCAGCGGGGTCTGCGCTGTCCCCCAGTAGGCGGCGGATGATTTTTACGTGCTCGTGTCCGAACGCGGTGCCGCACGTGGCTACCGCGGTGTCTATGCCCGCGATGTGCGCTGCCATCACGTCCGTGTACCCTTCGACAATTACTACGCGACGTTTTTTGGCGATATTGCGTTTCGCCAGGTCCAGTCCGTACAGTACTTGCGATTTCTTGTAGATCGGGGTTTCTGGGGTGTTGAGGTACTTGGGGCCCTGGTCGTCGTCGGTAAGTCGGCGCGCCCCAAACCCGATGGTTGCGCCCGTGAGGTCGCGGATGGGCCAGATTAGTCTGCCCCGGAATCGGTCGTAGAGGCCGCGCCGACCTTGACTGGCTAAGCCGGCGGTGAGGATTTCGTCTTCGCGGAAGCTGCGTGAGCGCAGCAGGTCGGTGAGTTCGTTCCAGCTTTGTGGGGCGTATCCGATGCCGAAGTGCTGGGCGGTTGTTTCGGAAAACCCGCGGGCACCGAGGAAGTCGCGGGCGGCCTGCGCGGTGGGGGCTGCGAGGTTCTTTTGGAAGAACTCTTCTGCGATTCGGTGGGCGTCTATGAGGCGTTGTCGTTTCCCAAATTGGGCGGCTTCGCGTTTACTGCCCCGCTCGTAGTGGAGGGTGACGTTCGCTTTTTGCGCGAGGTATTCGACTGCTTCGGTGAAGGACAGGTGGTCGATTTGTTGGATGAACGAGAAGACGTCTCCGTTTTCTCCGCAGCCGAAGCAGTGCCAGCGCCCAACGGCGGGGCGGACGTGGAAGGACGGGGTTTTTTCGTCGTGGAAGGGGCATAGGCCTTTGAGGGAATCCACTCCGGCGGAACGCAGCGTCACGTACTGGGAAACGATGTCCTCCAGGTTGATACGTTCGCGTACTCGTTCGATGTCTTCTTTCGCGATGAGTCCTGCCATGCCCTCCCCTTCACCCTTCGCGTTAAATATAGCGATTGTACGCGGGTTTAGAAAGCTGCGGGCCTTTTCTCGGAGGGAGTGTGGAGTCTAGTAGGTTGTGGATTCTAGTAGGTTGTGGAGAACAGGCCGCATAGCCGCGCGTGCCACTGATTCGCGGACGTGTCGGTGAGGGAAGCAACTTGGTCGATTGTGGCGCGCAGGCGCTGGGCGTCCGTTGAGGCGCGGCGCCAAGCGGTTGCGAATGGTTCTTCGAGGTGTTCGCATTTGCTGTTCACGAGTGCGTCAACGAGGTCAGCCAACAGGGTGCGTTGCTGTAGGTAGACGGGTTCAAACTCGCGCGGGGCCATGACGTAGTACACGGCGATGCCTTTGAGTAGTTCGATTTCCGCCCGGGTTTCTTCCGGTACCTGCAGGGCGGCTTCGTAGCGCCCTAGGCTGGGGGCGTTTGCGTTTGAGGGCGCGGGGCCGCTCGGTTGTATCCAGTGCTGCTGATCGGACTCGCGCGTGGCGTGCACAGCTTCTGAGCAGAATCGGCCGATCAGTTGGGACGTCATGTCTTTGAGCTGGGCCCGTGAAGCGTAGTCACCCGTGAAGTCTTCTATCCAGTACGGGTCGTCCAGGAGGCGCTTGCGCGCGGTTTCGTATTTACCGGTTTCGAGGGGGTGGCCCACCCATTCGCTGAGCATTTGCAAAATCCCTGCGAACTCCTTGTCGTCTCGAAGTTTGTGGGGGGCGAACTTGCGGGTGGTGATCGCGTCTTCAATGTCGTGTACGGAGTAGGCGATGTCGTCGGACAGGTCCATGATTTGTGCTTCTATGCACAGTTGCCCGGTTGGGGCACCGCGGCGCATCCACGTGAACGTGGGGGCGTCGTCTGTGTACACGCAGTACTTGCGGGTTGATTTAACTGCGTCTGGCCCCTGCCCGCGTTGCCACGGGTACTTGCACACGGCGTCCAGGCTCGCGCGCGTTAAGTTCACGCCGGCGGGTTCCCCTTCTGCGCCCACAACTTTTGGTTCTAAACGCGTGACAATCCGAAAGGTTTGCGCGTTCCCTTCGAAACCACCGCATTCTTGCCCGAGGTCGTTGAGTGCTTTTTCGCCGTTGTGGCCAAACGGTGGGTGGCCCAGGTCGTGAGCCAGACACGCGGTTTCCACCACGTCGGGGTCCACCCCAAGTTCCTTCCCGATTTCGCGTCCAACTTGCGCAACTTCGAGGGAATGAGTGAGTCGGGTGCGGATAAAATCGTCCGACGAGGGGCCCAGCACCTGGGTTTTAGCGCCTAGGCGGCGGAACGCGGCGGAGTGGAGTATGCGCGCGCGGTCGCGTTCAAAATCTGTGCGGGAAGCGGACTTGGGCCGCTCCTGTGCGCGACGCTGCCGGTCGGCCGCGTCGTAGTGGTAAAGCCTGTTTTCCTTCACACTGCTAGTGTACTGGTGTGCCGCGTGGAAACGGTGGATTAGCTTATGTTCGGGCATTATACTGAACGGGACTATCGTCTTTTGCAGTGAGGTTTCTACAAATATGCGCATTGCGATAACACCTAGTTCCGCACAAGGGTCAGCGCTGGCTGCTTCCATAATTGTTCCCTTAGTTTCCCCCGGGTTTCGGTTAGGGGTAGCAACCGGGTCCACACCGGAGGGTCTGTACGCACAGTTGCGCAAGGCACACGCGGCCGGTGAGTTCACTTTGGCGGGCAGTAGGGCGTGGGCGCTCGATGAGTACATTGGGATTGATCAAGATCATCCGCAGCGCTACCGCAATGTCCTCAAGCGCGAATTAGTGGGCGAAGACAAGACGGGGCTGGCGGATGCGGACCTGCACACGCCCGACGGCTTGTCGGCCGACCCGGAAGAATCGGCGAAACTGTACGAAGAATCGATTACACCGGGGTTAGATCTACAGATCCTAGGGTTGGGTGCGGACGGGCATATTGGGTTTAACGAGCCGTCCGGCTCACTATCTGCTCCCACGAACGTGGTTACACTAGCTCCCCAAACTCGGCGCGATAACGCCCGATTTTTCGACGGCGTGGAAGCCGATGTGCCAAAACGGGCAATCACTCAGGGGCTGGCCACGATCATGACGGCAAAGAAGATTGTGCTGCTCGCGTTTGGGGAGCAAAAAGCGCAGGCGATTCAAGGGGTCGTGGAAGGGCCGGTGTCCGCGTTCTGCCCCGCCTCCATCTTGCAATACCACCAAGACGTGACCGTGATTGTGGACGACGCGGCGGCGGGCGCGTTGAAACTCGCGGACTACTACCGCGAAACCTGGGACAGCGCGCAAGTGTAACGAATCCGGAAGCGGTTTTAAACAGCGGTACCGAACCTCAATGAAAGGCAGTGAACGTGACTAACCATGCGGGTGATCGGGAACCAAAAGACACAACCCGGGCAGACACGTACGTGCGCACGCTGATCGTGCATCAAAGACGCAACGTCCCTTCCGAATGGTGGCACCGCGCCGTGTTCATGGAAGTGCCCGGAATTGTGGATGAGGTTGCGGCCGCCATGTTGAAACCGTGCATGTTCGCAATGGCTCGGGTGGGCGCTTCCGCCGTGATTTTCCGGCCCGCCCTAGTGGATTTAACCGGTTCCACGGTGATCGCGGACCTGGTTAAAGAAGCGCACCGGGTGGGGCTCAAGGTGGTGGTCCGCCTATCTGGCGCCACATTCAGCGGCAGGCCAAGTTCAACCGAAGACGCGTTGTTCTTTGGCCTCGAATCCGACCCCGCCACCCTGGTGGTGCGCGCCCGTGAAGCCTTAAAACTGGGGGTAGATGGAATCGACCTGGGTGGGATCCGCGAATGGTCCACCCGCGCGGACGCGGCGCAGCGAGCGCAGCATTTCCGCGCACTGACACGGATCCTGCAAGTTGAACTAGCGGACTTCTCCCCCAACCACACGCTCTCCGCGTCCGCTGAACTGCTGGATATTGACGCGTTCGTGCGCCACCAAGAAGAAGAGTGGTTCCACAACCTGCGGGCCGGTTCACTGTACCGCGCCACGTTTGACACCCACGCGATCCGCACGGCGATCGACGAAACCTTGCAGGCATGCGACCGGGTTGGGGCGGTGCCGTCTTGGAAAGCGATTGCCCCGCAGATACTCGCGGATCCGCACGAGCGCAAGGGAACTACGCGCACGTGGGAACAGGATGCGGACACGGCGCGGCGCACCGCGATGCGTCTGCTGCTGTGCGCCCTGCCGGGCAGTATTTACCTCCCGTTTGAGTTCATTGGCGGACACGTGGAGTACGTCCACTCCGCGGTGCGCCCTCAACCCGCGCACTCAGAGAAAGAAAAGGCACGTGCCAAACACACGGGGTTGGCGTTGCGGCTGCGGCAAGAACTGTGCATGGGCGACGACACGTTCGCCTGGGTGGAAGGCCTGCCGTGGCAGAATCCAGACACGCTCGTGTCCACCACAGGCAATATTTTGAACGTGTTGAACACGGGTTCGGATCCGATTGAGGTGCCCGCCCAGCATCGCCTGTTAATCCGCTCCGATTCCACGGGGGAAGAAGACGTGCCCGCTGCCGGCCCCGTGTTTTCTGGTAAGGGGCTGCGCCGCGTTCCCCCCGCCCCAGCGGGCACGCGGTTGCGCGGGGGCTCGTGCGCGTGGTTCATTCCCGAACGCGTTGCCGCGCAGGACGTGGCCGCATATCGCTAATGCTAGAGGTCAGGCAGGATATGCCCGCATTCCACCAATGTTAAAAGCCAGCTAGTACAGCGCGATTTTGCCAATGCGGGCGTAGAAGTCAGCTAGCGCGTGGGCATCTATCTGTCCGGGAGCGCTGGCTTGCCCATCGGCGCTCACAAACGTGGCGGAGGATCCTGCGTTACGAGGAAATGCGCGCGACACTATCCCGTGCCTGCCCATTGCCACCACGATCAGTGGCAGCCGCGCTTTCGTGCGTTCAAACTGGCAGCCAGCGGCCATAATCATGAGTGCTTCCATTTCGTTGCGAGCAGTAAGCGCAACTTTCACCACGCCGTACCCCCGATCGCGAAGCGCCTGCGCCTGATCTGCCGGCATATCCTGACACGCCTGCTCCCCAGCTCGTACCAGGCACGTTTGCATCCGTTCTAGGCGATCGAGTAATGCGTCCGCGGATTCTGCGCGTTCAAAATTGTGGTACGAAAGCACGGGCACGGCCTCATGCGAATACGCAAGTTCCAACAACTCAGGCCGGGCCGCGTGCGAATACTCCACGTCCAGCGCGTCGGCGATTGGCGCCACTGTTTCATACACCCGCTGGGAATCCGCTGGGTCACCCTGTCCGCCTTCACCGGTGCTTCGAAAGGTTGCGATGAGGGGCCGCTGCACTTCGCGGCGCACCACTTGCGCTGCCCCGCGGACCACGCCGGGATCACGTTCCGCGAGCGTGTCAACGCGCCATTCCACTACGTCCGCTGGGCTGATTTCAATCTTGCGGGCGCGAGAAACAAGCTGAGACGCGTTCTCGCCCTGCAGCGGGCAAATCATCGCTGGCCGCCCGTTGCCTATCGCGATAGGCGTGTGGATTTTTTGCCCAATTACTGCTGGCATCGCCATTTTCAGCCTCCATCCGCATGCGTCTCGTTCAGCGCGACATCGCGCCGCCCCGCCGTCGATAGTGTCCGCGAGTCTAACCAACCCGCTGGTAAGTGTGTTTTCTTGGGTTTTCCCGCCCGGCCCCGCCGCCCCCGTGCAGCCTGAGGGTAGGGTTGCTGCAAGTCTAGGCTCTGCAACTGCCCCACGAGTTCACTTAGCGTATTGACCCGCTGCAGAGTCAGCCGCTGCTGCCCACCGATACTGAACCCGCGCAAGTACCACCCGATGTGTTTGCGCATATTCCGCATTGCGTCTTCCTCACTGCGGGAGTACTCGATCATCAGCTCCGCGTGTTTAACGATCACTTCCGCTACTTCCTTGAGGGTAGGAGCAGCCTCGGGCTTGTTCGCGCCCGTTAGCGCCGCCACGATGTCGTGGAAAATCCACGGCCGCCCCTGCGCACCCCGGCCAACCACGATCGCATCGACCCCGGTGTGGTCCAGCATCTTTTGCGCATCCGCCCCACTGAACACGTCCCCGTTACCGAACACGGGAATGGACAAAAGACTCTTCAGCTCCGCAATCGCATCCCAGTCAGCCTCACCCGAGTAGTGCTGCTGCTGTGTCCGCCCGTGCAGGGCCACGGCCGCGACCCCGGTATCCTGTGCAATCTGGGCGGCGTCACGGAACGTGGTGTGTTCACTATCGATGCCGATGCGTAGTTTTACGGTTACGGGCACGTCACGCCCCACCTGCTTCACCCCCGCCCGCACTGCGCGGACAATATCGGTGAACAGGTCCAGTTTCCACGGCAGGGCCGCGCCCCCACCCTTGCGGGTGACTTTCGGTACGGGGCAGCCGAAGTTCAAGTCGATGTGGTCGGCCCACGCATTCTGCACGAGGATCCGGGTGGCCTGTTCCAACACGTGCGGATCCGTTCCGTACAGTTGCACGGAACGCACGCGTTCACGCGGGTCTGGGGCAACCATTTGGCGGGTTTTCGCGTTGTCTTCCACCAGTGCCCGCGCGGTAATCATTTCGCACACATAAAGGCCCGCGGGGGCATCCACGTGGGCGTGGGCTGCGGGCAGTTGGGTTTGCAGGTCTTGGGATAGCCCGGCCTCACCGAATTCGCGGCACAATCGGCGGAATGGCTGGTCCGTAACCCCAGCCATTGGGGACAGCAGAACCGGGGCCCACAGTTCGATCGGTCCGATCTTGAGGGCCCCAGTTGAAGCTTCGTGCACCAGAGTCAATTATCCGATGGGCAGCCGGTCCAGCAGGTAGGCACGCACCTGATCGATTGGGATACGCACCTGCTCCATCGAGTCGCGATCACGGATCGTCACCGCGTTATCCTCAAGCGAATCAAAATCGAACGTAATGCAATACGGCGTCCCCACCTCATCTTGACGACGGTAGCGCCTCCCAACGGCCCCCGCATCGTCGTATTCAACGTTCCACAACTCGCGCAGTGACATCGCGAGTTCTTTCGCGGGTTCTTGCAGCTGAGGTTTGCGTGACAGGGGCAGCACCGCGGCTTTCACAGGTGCCAAACGGGGGTCTAGTTTTAGGACCGTGCGCTTATCCACCCCACCTTTCGTATTCGGCGCCTCATCTTCGCAATACGCATCCACTAGGAAAGCCATGAGTGAACGCGTCAGCCCCGCGGACGGTTCGATTACGTAGGGGATCCACCGCTCGTTTTTCTGCTGGTCGTAGTAGTCGAGTTTCTGCCCCGACTTTTCCATGTGCGTCTTCAAGTCGTAGTCCGTGCGGTTCGCAATCCCTTCCAGCTCCCCCCATTCACTACCTTGGAAGCCGAACGTGTATTCAATGTCCACGGTCCGTTTTGAATAGTGGGAAAGCTTTTCTTGAGGGTGTTCGTACAGGCGGAGGTTCTCGCGCGCAATCCCCAGGTCGGTGTACCAGTTCAACCGTTCTTGAATCCAGTATTCGTGCCACTTCTCGTCCGTGCCGGGTTCAACGAAGAACTCCAGTTCCATTTGTTCGAACTCGCGGGTGCGGAAAATGAAGTTCCCGGGGGTGATTTCGTTGCGGAACGATTTGCCGATCTGCGCGATCCCAAACGGTGGTTTTTTCCGCGCGGAAGTCATAACGTTCATGAAGTTCACGAAGATACCCTGCGCGGTTTCGGGGCGCAGGTAGTGGAGCCCAGTTTCATCATCCACGGCTCCCAGGTAGGTTTTGAGCAGACCGGAGAATGCGCGTGGCTGAGTCCACTGGCCGCGCGTGCCACAGTTCGGGCACGGCACTTCGGACATCTCTACCGCGTCTTCAGCGATATTTTTGCGCTCTGCGTATTCTTCTACCAGCTGGTCCTCGCGCAACCGGCGGTGGCACGCGAGGCATTCGATGAGCGGGTCGGTAAACGCAGTTACGTGCCCCGAAGCTTCCCACACGGCACGCGGCAGAATAACAGAGGAATCTAGGCCCACGACGTCGTCACGCTGACGCACCATGCGTGCCCACCACGCTTTTTTAATGTTCTCTTTAAGTTCAACTCCCAGTGGCCCGTAGTCCCATGCGGATCGGGTGCCGCCGTATATTTCCCCGCACGGATAGACGAATCCTCGGCGTTTAGCGAGGCTGATAACGGACTCAAGTCGCGATGAGGCTTTAGCCACTGTTGTCTCCTTATTAGTTAACGCGCCCTCTGGCGCAACTCACCTGCCTGGCTGACAGGCCACCGTCCATTCTAAAGGCACGCCACCCATAACTGAAACGCGAAAAGAGTTGCGGTAGGTCACCTTTAGTTGCATTCCCCCACCACCTGTTCGAGAATGATTATCATGAGGTTTAAGACGCGTATTTTTTCAGGTTTAGCTGTAGCCGCACTTGCGCTCGCAGGATGTTCCGCTGGATCGGACTCTTCGAAAGCACAGACGCTAGATATCCGCACTGCGATTTATCCGCTCGAATATATCGCTAAAAGTGTGGGTGGTGATCACGTTAAAGTCACTTCACTAACCCCACCGAATGTGGAGGCGCACGACCTGGAGCTATCTCCCAAGACCGTTGCTGGCTTGTCGAACGCAGACTCGGTGATCTACCTGCGCAAATTCCAACCCGCAGTGGATGCGGCGGTAGACCAGACGTCTTCCACCAAATCACTCGACATCACGTCTGCCGCACACCTGCTGCCCGCTAATGAAGACGAGCACGCGCACGACCATGCCGAGGGTGAGCATGACCATGGCCACGGTGACGATGCCGAGCACGACGAGCATTCAGACGAAGCACACGAGCACGGTGAAGAAGCCGATCACGCAGAGGCTGGCCACGACGAACACGAGCACGGCCACGATGACGATGCCGACCACGCAGAGGCTGGCCACGACGAGCACGGCCACGGTGACGATGCCGACCACGAGGAACACGACCACGAGCACCATCACCACCACGATGTCGGCGGGATGGATCCGCACTTTTGGCTCGATCCAGACCGCATGGTTTCCGTGGCACAGCAGGTGAGCGACCACCTCAGCGAGATAGATAAGGCCCATGCCGCGGACTACCAGAAGAACCTCGAATCCCTCAAGAAACAACTTAAAGACTTGAGCGGGACCATGACGAGTTCATTCAAATCCTGCAAGCGCGAAAACTTTATTGTCTCGCATGAGGCGTTCGGTTACCTCGCGCAAAAAACCGGGTTAAAGCAGATTGGGGTGTCTGGGATTGAACCGGAGGTAGCGCCCTCGCCTGCACGGCTAAATGAAATCGCAAAGATCGTGAAAGAGACGGGTACCACCACGCTCTACACGGAAATCGCGATATCACCTAAAGTAATTAAAGTGCTAGCTAACGATTTGGGTGTAAAAACAACTACGCTTGACCCGTTAGAGAACCAGCCTAAAGACGGTGAGGATTACTTGAGCGTGATGAAGAAAAATATTGAGGTACTGCAGGCCGGCTTAGAATGCCAGTGAACGCACTGGAAGCGCATGCCCTCGACGTTGGGTACGATGCGGGAGTGATTTTGCACGGAATCGACCTCACTGTGCCCCTCGGGCAGTGCGTGGCGATCACCGGCGCAAATGGTTCCGGCAAATCCACGCTGATCCGCGCCCTGTTCAAAAGCGCTCAAATCCGTGCTGGATCCCTGAAGCTTCTCGGCCACGAGGTCACCGACAGCCACGTTCCCTGGGCACAAGTTGGGTACGTCCCGCAAATCAGTAGCCTCTCGGGCGGAGTTATCTCTTCGGCCCTCGAGGTAGTGCGCACCGGCACGCTCGGTAAACACCAGTTGTGGTGGCCTCGCGGGTCAAAAACTCGGGCGCTAACTGCGCTGGATACCGTGGGGCTGCGCTCCCACCAGGGCGTGCCCGTATCCCAGCTGTCCGGCGGGCAACGCCGCCGCGTGCTCATCGCCCGCGCGATCGTGCGTGACCCTCAAGTGTTGATTATGGACGAGCCTCTCGCGGGCATCGATGCGCACAGTCAGCAAACCCTCGCGGACCTCGTGGGGGACCTCAAAGCACGCGGCTGCACTATCGTGACTGTCCTGCACGAACTCGGGCCCCTAGCGCCGCACCTCGACCGGTGTGTAAACATCGCTTCTGGACACATCGACTACGACGGCCAGCCCCGCCCCAGCACGCCCGTGCATCACCACGATTCTCCCCACGTGCCCCACACCGTCATGTCTAACTACCAGGAGGGCCGCTGAGTGCTCCCCACAGTTTTGGGTTTCGCAACCGGTTTCGAAGACCTCAGCGTCATGCTGACCTCTCCCCTGATGCTGCGTTCACTGATTGCCGCAGTACTCGTTGGGATCAGCGCCCCCATTGTGGGAACGTTCCTGGTGCATAAGCGTCTCGCTATGCTCGGGGACGGCATCGGACATGTCGCCCTCACCGGGGTGGCGCTGGGCTGGCTGGTGGGTTCGTGGCTGAACCTTACCTCCCCCGAATCACTCGCCGTCCCTGGGGCGCTCGCAGTGTCCGTGGTGGGCGCGGTTTTACTGGAAGTCATCCGCCTGACCGGGCGCACCTCCTCAGACGTCGCTCTCGCGATGCTGTTCTACGGTGGGATCGCCGGTGGGGTGCTGCTAATTGGACTCGCCGGCGGCACGTCCGCGCAACTGAACGCGTACCTCTTTGGCTCTATCGCCACGGTTACGAACACGGACATTTGGACTATCGGCGTGCTTGCACTCGTGATTTTCCTTGTTGCAATCACCCTCACGCCCGCGCTGTACGCGGTGTGTTCCGACGAAGAGTTCGCGCGGTCAACCGGCCTGCCCACCGCCGCATTATCTATCGCAATAGCACTTTTAGCTGCGTTCACGGTCGCGATTTCGATGCGCGTCGTGGGGTCGCTACTGGTTTCCGCCATAATGATCGTCCCGGTAGCGATCGCGCAGCTGTTCGCCCGCTCGTTTAAAGCCACGCTCGTGGGCGGCATCCTCGTCGGAGTCGCCACTTGCGTGTGCGGCCTGTTCATTACGTACGTGCTAGACATTTCCCCGGGCGCTACCATCGTGGTTTTAGCGATCGGGATTTACGCCCTCGGCCTCATCGCCCGGTCGACCGCGAGCCGTTTGCGGCAAAATCGGTAGACTGGTCTGACGGCACTTCGCGTGCCCACCGCGTTAGCCGCCCCTTGGATCAGTTAGGAAGAGGTCTTATGAGTACTACCCCCGTTCGCCGGCACACGCGTCAACGGCAAGCCGTGATGGATGAGTTACGTTCTTCCAGCGAGTTCCGTTCTGCCCAGCAGATTCATGAGGACCTGGCGCAGTCTGGTTCCCGAATCGGTTTAGCTACGGTTTACCGAAACTTGAGGGCGCTAGCGGATGAAGACGACGTGGACGTGCTCATGACGCCCGACGGGGAGGCACTGTACCGGCAGTGCGACACGAAAGGACACCACCACCACCTGATCTGCAGGCGGTGCCACCGCAGTGTGGAGATTGAGGTGGATCCGCTGGAGTCTTGGTTCCAAGAACTGGGGCAAAAAGAGGGGTTCACGGATCTGCAGCACTCGTTGGAACTTTTTGGTCTATGCTCTAGTTGTCAGAAAGAAATAGCGGATAAATAGAAAGCTCTCCCATGCCCGGTGTTCCCTCGTTCATCAGTCAATCTGGTTTCTGGGCGCTAACAGCGTTCCTGGTGATCGTGGTGTTTTTGCGTTCCCAATCCACGTATTGGCTGGCACGCCTGGTGACCAGCGGGTTCCTGTCTACCGCTAAGTACTCCCAGCGCCCCTGGGTGCGGCGCCTGCAGGGGAAACTACAATCCGCTTCTACCCGGCGGGGGATCGACGCGGTAGACCGCTGGGGCCTGGTGATTATTCCCCTGTCGTTCTTAACGATCGGATTGCAAACCGTCATCCACTTGGGCGCTGGAGTGCTGCGGATGCGGTGGTTTTCGTACACGCTGTGCGCAATCCCGGGGTACATCGCGTGGGGCCTACTGTACGCCGCGGTTTTCACCGGCCTGTTCACCGCCGGTCAGGCGGCAGCCAGCGGCAAGTACTGGGTGCTGATCCCATTCACGTTCCTCGTCGCAGCCCTGAGCATCTACTGGATGGCGAAACGCCGCCGCGCATAAGCCGCGCACGACGGTCGTTCAGTTCACTTTGTCCACAGCGCCACCGAAGCGCCGGTCGCGTCCCTCAAACGCTAATAAATCATCCCACAACTCACGGCGTCCATACGCGGGCCAGGGAGTGGGATTAAAAATGAATTCCGCATACGCGCACTGCCACAAAAGGAAGTTCGAAAGCCGCTGCTCACCACTGGTTCTGATCAGCAAATCCACATCCGGTGAATGGGGGGCGTACAAGCGGGAGGCGAACACGTCCTCCGTTATCCCCCGCGGTTTCAACGTTCCCCGCTGAACCTCCCGGGCGATTCTCTGGGCCGCATCCGCAATCTCCGCGCGCCCACCATAATTAATGGCCATGTTGAAATCCAACCGGTCATTGTGTTGCGTTAACGCGTGTGCCGCCTCCAGTTCACGAATCACCGACCGCCACAACCGAGGTCGGCGCCCCCACCAGTTAATCCGCACGCCCCACTCGTGCAACTGTGCGGCGCGGCGGCGAATAACGTTGCGTGAATACCCCATTAGGAACCGCACTTCACTTGGGGAGCGGTTCCAGTTTTCCGTAGAAAACGCGTACACCGTCAAATGTTTAACCCCCGCTTCAACCGCCCCCGCGATCGTGTTCATGAGGGCAATCTCCCCGCGTTTGTGCCCCTCCGTGCGCGGCAGGCCACGCGCGTTTGCCCACCGGCCATTGCCATCCATGATGATCGCCACGTGCCGGGCGGGCGCATCCAAATGCGGGGGCTGCAAACCGCCCTCAAACGGGGCAATTACCCGATTCTCTTCCGCTGCTGGCTCATTAGTTTTCCCGCTGTCTGACACGTGAATCAAACCTCCCGTAACCGGCGGAGCACATCCATAGATTTCAGCCGCCTTTCCAAATGGTACTGCACCCACGCGTTAACCAACCCAGCGGACTCCCGCCGCGGCCCTCGCGGAGCCTCATCCGCCCGCGCCCAATCACCAGAAATCAAATCCCCAAGCAGGGCCAGCGCCTCAAGCGACGGGGCTAAAGAACCCGGGGGACGGCAGTTTTCACACACCGCACCCCCCGCTTCCACACTGAACCCGCTTGCCGGGCCTGGCCGGCCGCACACCGCGCAATCGTAGAACGAAGGCGCCCAACCAGACAGGGCGAACGCCCGCAGCAAAAATGAGTTCATCACCAAGTCCGCGTCGTGCCGGCGAAACGCTAACGCATGCAACGCCCCCAGCAAAAGCAGGTACATCTGCGGGCTCTGATCGTCCTCACTGAGCTTCTCCGCGGCCTCCACCATCACGTTTGCGCACGCGTACAAATAATGGTCCCGCGCAATCCGCATCCCGTACGGACGCAGCGTCTGCACCTGCGTGAGCGTGTCCAAACTCCGCCCCGCGTAAAACTGCGCATCCACCACCGTGAACGGCTCCAACCGCGCCCCAAACTTAGACTTCGTGCGCCGCACACCCTTCGCAACTACGCGTTTAAGCCCCGAATACCGCGTGAGCACAGTAATAATGCGATCCGCTTCCCCAAGCTTGTGGGTGCGCAGCACTATCCCCTCATCGCGATACGTCCGCACCTGTCAGAAACCGAACCGATCTAGCATCTTCGGATCCGACTGCCAATCCTTAGCGGTACGCACATGCAGGTCCAGATAAATCCGCCGGCCCAGCAGTTTCTCAACTTCTCGCCGCGCTTTCATGCCAATCCGCTTTATCCGGGTGCCACCGGTACCAATGATGATCGCCTTTTGTGAATCCCGCTCCACGTACACGTTCACGTGCACGTCCAACATCGGCGGGTAGTTCTGCCCCGGTTTTTTCTTCCGCTCAATAATTTCTTCCACCGAAACGGCCAGTGAGTGCGGCAGTTCCTCACGAATTTCTTCTAACGCCGCTTCCCGCACGTACTCGGCGATAAGTGCCTCATCGGACTCGTCCGACTCCGCATCAAGCGGGTACAGGGGCGGGGACGGCGGTAAATAAGACGCAACCACGTCTTTCAAATGGTCCACCTGCTCACCGGTAGCGGCCGAGACGGGCACGATCTGCTCCCAGTCCCCCAACTTGTCGATCGCTACCAGGTGTTTCATCACCCGCTCTTGCGCCACCGCATCCATCTTGGTTGCCACGGCGATTACCGGCACTTTTAGACCGCGCAGTTGGCGGGCAATAAAATCATCGCCCGGCCCCACCCGCTGGTCACACGGCAGGCAAAACAGTACTGCATCAACTTGCCCCACTGAATCGCGCACCATCGAGTTCAACCGCTGCCCCAGCAGGGTTCTGGGCCGGTGGTAGCCGGGAGTGTCCACCAGCACCACCTGGTAGTTATCGCCCTGCACCACTCCGCGGATTGACCGGCGCGTCGTTTCGGGCCGCCGCGACGTGATCGCCACCTTGCTGCCCACCAGCGCGTTCGTGAGCGTAGATTTCCCCACATTCGGCCGGCCCACGATCGCAACGAAACCAGCCCGGAACCCTTCGGGATAGTTCGCGATTAGTGGTTCCACGTCGGCCTGTGGCCCGTCCATTAACTCGTCATCACTGGGAAAGTTCACTGGTCTCGTCCTCCATTTTTCTAGCCACCACAGTCCGAACTTGGCGTCTGCGCCCCACTGCTTCATCCGCGACCATCTCCACCCCCAGGGCAGTCGCATGCGCCCCCGGCAATGGTACCTTACCCAAGGTTTTCGCTAGTAGTCCACCGACGGAATCCACGTCCTCATCCTCTAGTTCCATCCCGAGCAGCTCCCCCAACTCGTCTAACCCAAGTCGGGTCGAAATCCGCCACACGCCCGGTTCCAGCTGCTGCGGTTCCACCTCGAACCGGTCGTGTTCGTCACGCACTTCCCCCACGATTTCCTCAATCAAATCCTCAATCGTGAGCAGGCCCGCGATTCCACCGTATTCGTCGACCACCAGGACCATGTGGACGCGTTCTTTTTGCATGAGGCGCAGTTCGTCGTCCGCGCGTTTCATTTCCACTACGAAGTGGGGTGGGCGGCACAGGTCCCGCACGGGCCGGGTGGCGTCTACGCGACGCGAACGCATTTTAGACACCACGTCTTTGAAGTACAGGATTCCCACGACGTCATCAATGTCGTCCCCGATAACGGGAATACGTGAGAATCCGGAGCGCACAAATAGTCCGAGGGCCTTATCTACACTTGTGTCTGCGTTAATGGTGATCATGTCCGTGCGGGGCACCATCACTTCCCGCACGTACGTGTGGCCAAGTTGGAACACGTTGCGCATCATTTGCCGGTCTTCGGCTTCGAACCCGTCCGTGTCCCCAACTTCGTCAACCACTTCCCGCATCTGCTCCGTCATCGCCGCCCGCACTTGCGCATCGGTCTGCGCGGCGGGTGGGATCCGGTTCTTAACGAGTGTAAACACGGGGTCGAGCAGGTGGGAGGCGCGCAGCAGCAGTTCGAGCAAGCCGGTGGCAGAAAGCGCCACTGACGCCGGTCGGCGGTATCCAATCGCCTGTGGAAGCAACGACACCAGCAAGTAGGTGAGGATCCAGTTTAAGAAAATCGACCCGAGCAGAACCACCCACCAGTACCAACCGGTTGCCGCAATCACTAGAGTGACCGCAGCTGCAACCACCATTTGCACTCCGATACGCACCGCCCGGGCGGCGAGCATGGCGCGGCGGCGGTGTTCAAAAACCTGGTCGAGGCGGCGCGCTTTCTTTCGGCCTTCTTCGATTAGGTCTTCGATCGCGGCGCGGGTG
Organism: Gleimia hominis; assembly: GCF_032085515.1. Taxonomy (GTDB): domain Bacteria; phylum Actinomycetota; class Actinomycetes; order Actinomycetales; family Actinomycetaceae; genus Gleimia; species Gleimia hominis. The sequence continues at coordinate 1,245,429 of NZ_JASXSX010000001.1, read as the reverse complement.
AGGCTACCGAGTGCGGTTTCGACTGCGACGAGCACTCCGGCCAGCCACAGCATCACCACGCTTCCAGCTAGAAGGAAGCCCACTGGGAGTGTCACGCGTTACCTCTGGGCTAAGAACGTGAGCAGCAGGTGGCGTTGCAGACCAAACATTTCGGCTTCTTCCGCTTTGGTTGCGTGGTCGTATCCAAGAAGATGTAAAATCCCGTGAACAGTCAGCAGCAGCATTTCTTCCATCGACGAATGGCCCGCGCTCAACGCTTGCTGCGCTGCAACCTGTGGGCACACCACGATGTCCCCGAGCGTGCCCGGTGGGGTAGGTTTTTGCGCTGTGCCGGGACGTAACTCGTCCATGGGGAAACTCATCACGTCTGTGGGTCCCTCCAGGTCCAACCAGCGTTCATGCAGGTCCGCCATCGGATCGGGGTCGATGAACAGGATCGACAGTTCCGCCTCGGTAGAAACGTGCATTTGCGTCAGCACGTATTCCGCAACGCGCGTGAAGTCTTCCAGGTCGATGGGAACTTCAGTTTCGTTAGCAACGTCAATGCTCATCGGTGGCGGCTCCTGTTGTGGTTAACTGGCTGCGGGTTTTCTTCACTCCACCTATCGTACGCGTCGATAATCTGTGACACGAGCCGGTGGCGCACCACGTCCGCGGACGTCAACTGGCAAAACTCGATTCCCTCGATGCCATCCAAAATATCCCTCGCAGTCGCTAATCCAGAGCGCACAGAGCCCGGTAGATCCACTTGGGTCGCATCCCCAGTCACCACCACTTTCGACCCGAACCCAAGTCGCGTGAGGAACATTTTCATTTGCGACGCCGTCGTGTTTTGTGCCTCATCTAAAATAATGAACGCATCATTTAAGGTGCGGCCACGCATGTACGCGAGCGGCGCGACTTCAATGGTGCCGGAGGCAATCAAGCGGGGCAGAGCCTCAGAATCCACCATGTCCCCCAATGCGTCGTAAAGGGGACGTAAATACGGGTCTATTTTTTCGGTGAGAGTGCCTGGAAGGAACCCGAGGGACTCCCCGGCTTCAACCGCTGGACGCGTCAAAATGATGCGACGCACCTGCCCGGTTAGCAACGCGTTCACCGCCATCGCCATCGCCAAATACGTCTTCCCAGTGCCAGCAGGGCCAATGCCAAACACGACTGTGGACCGCTCAATCATGTTCACATACCGCTGCTGTCCATCGGTTTTCGCGCGGATCTGATGGTCCTTAACCGTCAAAATCGCTTCAGTATTCGCCACCGTGCCACTGCCTTGCAGTAAATCGATCGCGGTCTGCACTGTCGCCGCATCCAAATGCTGCCCGGTTTGCGCTACGGAAATTAGTTCGCGCACGAGGTCTGCCACAGTCGACACGTCAGCTGCGGGCCCGCGCACAGTAATATCGTGGCCAAGGGAAGAGATAGACACTTGCGGAAACCCGGTCTGAAGGGTACGTAACACTTGATCGGCCGTCCCGAGGACGCGCACGGGCTCCACTTGCTCCGGAATGGTAACTACGTCACTGACGTTCAGATCTTCTTCTGTGCTGTTCGCGGTCATTCGGCGCTAAACTACCCTTTCGTTGACTCACTCGTATTCTACCGCGCCGCCTCGGTTAACGCGCCGGTTGAGCCAACTGTCTCACGCTCGCGCTAGGTGGCGTACCAGAGTGATCCCAACGGTACCGGCGGTAGAAGAGCGCATCACCGTGTCCCCAACCACGCACGCGCGCCCACCCGCCGCTGTTAAACCGTCCAGTTCCGTGTCCGTGATACCTCCTTCTGGGCCCACCACGATCGCGACCGGGTCGCGCAGCAACGCGGGGTCGAGCTGTTCAATAGGCAGCTCAGCTGCCTCGTGCAGCACCACTATCCGGTGGTCTTTCAGTACTGCTAGCAACTCGTTCAGATCGGCCGCGTAGTCCAAATCTGGGATGCGTGAACGCCGCGACTGCTTCGTAGCTGCCTCCAGGGTGCGCCGCCACTTCGCAAGCCCTCGGCCGACTTTTGAGGAAGCCGTTTCTTTCGAGGCCGACTTCCCCCACCGGACGATGGCGCGTTCGGACTGCCACGCAACTACCCGGTGCACGCCCACTTCTGTGGCCATTTCGATTGCCTTCTCATCCCGCCCGCCTTTGGCGAGCGCTTGCACCAGGGTAATGCGCGGCAATACCACCGGATCTTCAACGCGGGTTTGCACGCGCACTTGATCTTGCCCCAGGTAGGTGCCGCTCATCCGGGTACCGCGCCCGTCGACTAGGTCAACCGCTTCCCCCACCTCAATGCGCATGACGCGCACGTGCTTGGCCTCTGGCGCGTCCAGGTGGACCACTTCCCCCGGGTCCGCGAGTACGGACGAGAAAAACACGGGCGCAGTCACGTCTAGTTACCCGCGAACTTCTCGCGCAAGAACTGGAAGAACCCACCCGGTTTGCCGTGTTCTTGGGCTTTTGCACTCGCCTCCGGGCGCAAGGCTGCGAATGCGTCGAAAGCTTCCCGCTCTTGCGCACTGAGCTTCTTGGGGATCTCCACTTTCAAACGGATCCGAATGTCACCTCTGGAGTTGCGGTGCAGGTGTCCCACGCCGTACCCCTTCAATACGATTTCTTCCCCCGGTTGAGACCCTGGTTTCACCTCGATTTCTTCCGTTCCATCCAGCGTTTCGAGCGGCACGGTTGTCCCCAGCACCGCGAGCGTCATGGGGATGGACAGGGTGACGAGCAGGTCGTCGCCTGACCGGGTGAAAATATCATGAGGTTCTTCGCGGATCTCTATGTACAGGTCACCGGCGGGTCCGCCAGCAGGGCCAACTTCACCTTCGCCAGACATGCGGATGCGGGTGCCGGCACTGACCCCAGCGGGAATGTCAACGGACACGGTGCGTTTAGCATGGACGCGGCCTTCACCGGAGCATTCGTCACAGGGCTCAGGGATGATGGTGCCGTGCCCACCACAGGCGGGGCAAGGTCCGGAGGTCATCATGGTGCCCAGCAACGTGTTTTGGGCGCGCCGCACGGTCCCGGAGCCGTGGCATTGCGAGCAGGTGCGGGGGGACGTGCCCGGTTTCGCGCACGACCCTTCGCACGTTGGGCACACGACAGCGGTGTTAATGGTGGTTTCTTCGGTGCCGCCAAACGCCGCGGTTTTCAGGTCGATTGTCATTACGCTCAGCAGGTCTTGCCCGCGGCGGCTGCGGCCCGTGGACGCGTTCGCCCCCATGCCTCCCATGAAGCTTTCGAAAATGTCACCGAACATGTCGCCCATGTCGAATCCACCGAAGCCACTTGCCCCAGACGCGCTTCCACCCATGTCGTAGCGCTGGCGTTTTTGCGGATTTGAGAGGGTTTCGTACGCCACGGAGACGCGTTTGAACTCCTCCTCCTTCTCGGGGCCCGCAATGTCAGGGTGGAGTTTGCGGGAGAGTTTACGATAGGCCTTCTTGATCTCCTCGGTGGATGCGGTCCGCGAGACACCTAATATTTCGTAATAGTCTTCGTTCATTAAGTTAATCCTTGCTTACCGTTTATTTTTGAGGAAGTGTGACAGGTATTGTCCGACACTGCGCACCACGTTCATGGCGCCGGGGTAGTCCATGCGCAGGGGGCCCACGACCGCCAGGTGCGCGGTGGTGGTTTCGTCTCCGTAAGATCCAGCCACAACCGCTGTTTCACTGAGCCCGGCGTGTTGGTTTTCACGGCCGAGGGAGACGGTGACGTTGTCGGCTGGGAGCGCGGAAAATAGGCGCAGGAGGGCAACTTGTTCTTCTAGTGCGTCTAATACTGGCACTATTGTGTGGCGAAAATCCACTCCGGATCGCGCTAGGTTAGCGGTTCCGGCCACTACTATGCGGTCATCTACTTTACGATCCGATGCTGCCGCGATGGCTTGGCTGATTGCGGTGGCAACGGGAAGCAGGGGCGCGTCTACGTCGTTTAGCACGTCAGTTTGCGCGACGACCTGCTCCAGTGGAGCGCCCACCAGCTGCTGGTTGAAGTGCTCCCGAAGTCTGTGGATCTGTTCGGTGTCGGTCGCGAAGTCGGGAACTACCTGTTGGGCCACTTCCCCATCGTCTGCAATTACGATAACGAGCAGTCTGCCCGCCCCAATTGGGACCAGTTCTATGCCCACGAGGTTCGCGCTCACGTGCTGGGGGTATTGGACGATCGCGACTTGTCGGGTGAGGTGCGAGAGGAGGCGCACGGTGCGGTCTACTACATCGTCTATATCTGCGGCGTCCGTTAGGAACACCTCTAGGGCACGCCGTTCGGGCGCGGACAGTGGTTTTAACTCCGCAAGTTGGTCTACGAACAACCGGTAGCCTTTGACCGTTGGGATCCGCCCGGCGGAAGTGTGCGGTTGGAAGATTAGGCCTTCTTCTTCCAAGATTGACATGTCGTTGCGGATGGTTGCGGGTGACACCCCGAGGTCGTATTTGCGCGCCAGCATCGCGGAGCCTACTGGTTCGCGGGTAGAGACGTAGTCGGACACAATTGCCCGCAGCACGTCTAACCGTCTTGCGTGCGTGCTCATGGTCAACCCCCTCCGAACGCGTAGCACTCTTACCTTCCGAGTGCTAACCTTACCGCGCTCAGTAGTAGATCGCGAACGCCGCCGCCAGTTTTGCGCTAACAGTGATCGCTCATGGATTAGTCTAGGGGCTATGTTTGACCGTTATGGATCCGATGTTCTGCGCTCTGACCCGCATCGCGCTCGGGTGATTGCGCCGCAGCCGCTCCCCGCGGACCGAGGCCTAGTGGTTGAGGTTCCAGCGGACGGTTTCGTGGGCGCGGTCGTGCGCGTAGAGAAATCCGGGGGCGTGCACCTAGTTGAGTTGGAGGACCGGCGCGGCAGGCTCCGCTCGTACCCGCTTGGGAAGGGTTTTTGGGTGGATGGGAAACCGGTTGAGCTCACCCCGCCTCAGGGGAAAAGGAATGGGCAGGGGAAAGAGCAGGCGCAGCCGGGTCGGACCGCGTCTGGTTCCCGCGCCGCGCACCTGGAACGGGCGCGCGTAGCCAGGGCCTCCCGCATCTACGTAGAAGGTAGCCACGATGCGGAATTGGTGGAAAAAATCTGGGGGGACGACCTGCGTTTCGAAGGGGTCGTAGTGGAGTTTTTGGAAGGCGTCGACCACCTGGAGGATCTTCTTGAGGTGTTTGGCCCCACGCGGTCCCAGCGGGTGGGCGTGATGGTGGATCACCTGGTTGCTGGCTCGAAGGAAACCCGGATTGCAAAGCGGGTTATGGAGCGGTGGCCCGATGCGGTCCTGGTGCTCGGGCACCCGTTTGTGGACGTGTGGCAGGCGGTGAAACCGCAACGGGTTGGGTTGCGGCAGTGGCCGGATGTACCGCGGGGCGTGGATATTAAAACTGCTTCGTTAAAAGCACTTGGGTTGGCGCACGAAACTCGCGAAGATGTGGGCAGGGGCTGGCAAGCTATTCTCGCTCAAGTGCGCGACTACCGGGACCTTGAGGCGCCACTGCTCGGATGCGTGGAAGCACTGATCGATTTCGTTACCGAACCGGGCACTAAGTAGCGCAACTGAGCATCGCGTAACACGCCTCTGGTGGCACCGGGCCGCGCAAGGCACGCGTGTAGCGCCACCTGGACCGCACCCAACGTTAATTTGTGCAACCCCGGCCCAATGGAAAGCCCGGATGCAGCGAAAACCTCGTACTTAGGGGGAAGCCCACGCTAGGGGGTGAGCACGCGCGTTACGTAATCCGCTAACAGCCTGCCCCGCAGGGTCAACATTGCGCGGCCGTTTTCCACTTGCGCCGGGTCGAGTAATCCATCGCCCACGAGCTCTTGTACGCGCCCGCGCAGTGGCGCGGGAATCTCAGTTAGGGCTAACCCGTCTGCGGTGCGAATATTGAGCATGACGCGCTCCAACAACTGGTCCTCAGCCGTTAGTTCTTCACTACCCGCAGCCGGCTCTCCGGCCGCTAGTGAATCCGCCCACGCCCGCGGGTGTTTGCGGTTCCACCATCGGGTCGTGCCCAAATGAGAGTGCGCGCCCGGGCCCACTCCCCACCAGTCCGCGTTTTTCCAATACGCGAGGTTGTGCACAGACGCGTGCACGAGGCTGGTTTGGCCACGAGTTTCACCGGGCTCAAGTTTCGCCCAGTTAGAAATCTCGTACCACGCATAACCGTCAGCGCTGAGCATCCGGTCTGCAATCTCGTATTTCGCAGCCTCATCATCAGGATCTGGCTGCGGCAAATCCCCCTTGCGCACTAGGCGCCCCATCTTAGTGCCGGGTTCAATCACCAGGGCGTAAGTGGAAATGTGATCCGGCTGCGCTGCCAGCGCCGTTTCTATACTGCACTGCCAATCCTCCAGGCTCTCCCCCGGGGTGCCGTAGATCAGATCTAAAGACACGTCCAAACCGGCCCGCTGCCCCGCTTGCACGAGGCTGGGAATACGCTCCGGATCATGCGTGCGATCCAACGTGTCCAACACGTGTTTGACCCCCGACTGCATCCCCATCGAAATCCGGTTCACCCCCGCGGCCGCAATCCTTTCAAACCGCTGCGCATCCACAGTATCCGGGTTGGCCTCAAGCGTAATTTCCGCATCCGCAGCCACCGGGATGCGCGTCGCCACATAGTCCAAAATAACCTGCAGATGGCTACTGTCCAGTAAAGACGGGGTGCCGCCTCCAAAAAAAATGGAACAAACCGGCCGGTGCTCAAAAGGGGCAAGGGTGCGGGCCGCCAGGTCAATTTCGGCCAAAACTGATTGGTGGTACGAATCCAAATCCGCGCCCGCGCCGAACCCGCGCGTGTACGTGTTGAAATCGCAATAACCACACCGCACCGTACAAAACGGAACGTGAATGTACAGTGCTAGATCGCGACCGGGTTCGATGCTGCGTGGGGATACGGAAAAAGTCACCGCTCTACGCGCACTCCCACAACGTCCCGGGCTACCCGGCCCGCTTCCACGCCCCGGGTCTCAAACCGCGTGCGAATCCGATCCGCGAACCGCGGTGCAAACCCACCGTGTGCACCCCGCGGATCTTCCTCTGCAACGCGCTCACCCGCATACGGGTTTTCAAACCACGCGCTGGCTTCTACCACATCCCGCATCTGCCATGCGTAATCCGGCCAGTCCGTAGCTAGCCGCCACACCCCACCATCTTGAAGCAAGCGCGCCACGGTACCAGCAAACGCCTCGTTCACCAACCGACGTTTGCGATGCCGGGCCTTGCGCCATGGGTCTGGGAAGAACGTCCACACCTCCCGCGCGCACGCTGCCGGCAGCAGGGTCGGAAGTGCCTGCGCGGCGTCGGCCTCCACCAGCCGGAGGTTATGCACGCCCTCCCGCACGGCCCGCGCCACTGTTTTCGCCAACCCCGGGCGCCACACCTCAACCCCAAGGCAATTAACATCCGGATGCGACTGCGCGTACGCAACCAGCTGCTCCCCGTTCCCGGTCCCCACCTCTACAACGAGCGGGGCAACGCGAACGAATAGTGCCTGTAGATCTAACTGGAACCGCGGATCCACCGTGGTCAATCCCCCATCGCGTGGCACCTGCGCAACGTACTCCTCTGCGTGCTCAGCCCACACGCGTTCCATTGCATCGTGCAGTGGCCGCCCGCGCCGGGCAAACGATTTGGTTCGAGCCGGGTACTTTATATCCACACTACTTCCCCGCAGATTTACCGGACTTACCGGTCGGAGCATCCGAAGTCAGGGCCGCGATGAACGCCTCTTGCGGCACGTCGACCCGCCCAATCGCCTTCATCCGCTTCTTCCCTTCCTTCTGCTTTTCCAACAGTTTCCGTTTGCGCGAAATATCGCCGCCATAACACTTCGCGAGCATGTCCTTACGCAACGCCCGAATCGTCTCGCGGGCAATCACCCTCGAACCAATCGCGGCCTGTACGGGCACTTCGAACTGCTGGCGGGGAATCAGTTCCTTCAGTTTCTTAGTCATCATCACGCCGTACTGGTAGGCACTGTCACGGTGGACGATCGCCGAGAACGCATCCACCTGCTCGCCGTTCAGCAAAATGTCCACCCGAACCAAGTCCGCTGCCTGCTCACCCGCGCTGTGATAATCCAAAGAAGCGTACCCGCGGGTGCGGGATTTCAGCTGGTCGAAGAAGTCGAACACGATTTCGGCAAGTGGCAGCGTGTAGTGGATCTCCACGCGATCTTGCGACAGGTACTCCATGTTTTTCATGTCCCCGCGCCGGTCTTGACACAGTTCCATTACCCGCCCCACGTAGTCCGAAGGCGTGAGGATCGTGGCATCCACAATCGGTTCGCGCACCTGCGCGATCTTCCCGTCTGGAAACTCCGACGGGTTCGTCACTTCAACCGTCGTCCCATCTTCGGCCACCACGTCATAAATCACGTTCGGCGCGGTGGCGATAAGCGCGAGGTCGAACTCGCGTTCAAGCCGCTCCCGGATGATCTCCAAGTGCAGCAACCCCAAGAAGCCGCAGCGGAATCCAAATCCAAGTGCCGCAGACGACTCGGGTTCAAAAGTGAGGGACGCGTCGTTCAACTGAAGTTTCTCAAGCGCCTCCCGCAGCACCGGGAAGTCTGATCCGTCAATCGGGTAGATGCCCGAGTACACCATTGGGAGAGGCTCTTCGTAGCCCGGCAGGGGGTCATCTGCGCCCCGCACCACGGTGGTGACCGTGTCCCCCACTTTCGACTGGCGCACGTCTTTCACCCCGGTAATTAGGTACCCTACTTCCCCTACGCCCAGACCTTTGGTGCCGGTTGGTTCCGGGGATATAACCCCCAGTTCCAACACCTCGTGGTGCGTGCCCGTGGCGAGCATCCGCACCCGCTCGCGGGGTTTCAGTTCCCCGTCGACCACCCGGATGTAGGTCACTACCCCGCGGTAGATGTCGTAAACACTGTCGAAAATCAGTGCGCGCGCCGGCCCATCGCCCCCCGTTGGCGCTGGGATGCGTTCAATGATCGCGTCCAGCAGCTCTTCTACCCCCGCCCCGGTTTTCCCAGACACCTGGAGGATGTCGCTCGGATCGCAGCCGATGAGTTGCGCGATCTCTTCCGCGTGTTTTTCTGGCATCGCGCCCGGCAGGTCGATTTTATTGAGCACCGGAATGATTTCGAGGTCGTGTTCCATCGCCAGATAGAGGTTCGCCAACGTTTGAGCTTCAATCCCCTGCGCTGCGTCGATGAGCAGCACCGCCCCCTCGCACGCGGCGAGTGAGCGCGATACCTCATACGTAAAATCGACGTGACCGGGCGTGTCAATCATGTTCAACGCGTACGCGTTCCCATCCACCGCCCACGGCATGCGTACCGCTTGGGATTTGATTGTGATGCCGCGTTCGCGTTCAATGTCCATGCGGTCTAGGTACTGGTCACGCATTAGGCGTTGCTCCACGATTCCGGTTAGCTGCAACATACGGTCCGCGAGCGTGGACTTCCCATGATCAATGTGCGCTATGATGCAGAAGTTTCGGATCCACTTCGGATCCGTTCGTCCCGGTTCAATAGACTTTAACTGCCCATCCGTAACTTGAGGCAACTGACCCCACCTTTCACTACTGCTGTGCGCAATTGTTGCATGCACTCACGGATTTACCGAATTCCCTCGCCCTTTTGATCATATTTCGTCTGCCACTCGCGGTACCACCGGTGCGCCAGGTCCAGTACCTGCGTGTGCCATTCGTCGAGTTTTTCTGCCTCCGGCCCTTCATATTCCTGAGGTACTGGGGGATCTAAAGGAATAAAACTACCTTTCGGCGGGGTCGACATGAGAGCCCAGTTAGCGAAGTTTAGAATGCGTTGATGCGACAGGCCCTCCCCCATCCAAAGCTGCGGTTTATTTACTTGCTGGTGGCGGATTTGTGCGAGGGTAACGCCCTGTTTTTGCGCCTTGCGGTCAAGGCGTCCCACGTACCAGCGGGCGAACCCGTAGCCCACCAGCAGCAGCCCAGCAGCGCCGTACAGCACGATCCGCATTCCCACTAACGCGGCACTGGTTGCGGGCCCCACAAAGAAGAAACCGCAGAATACGAGCAGGCAGGCGAATATCCACAGCCAGTGCTGGTTTGTTTGGATTCGCTGTGCCCGATCCGCCATGGCTTGCAGCTGCGCGCGGGCCCGGTCTTCTTCTTCCGTGAGCACTTCCCGTTCCCACGCGGATGCGATCACCTCGTATGCGCCCGCTAGCGCGAACGCGCGTTTACTCCATTCGGTGAACGCTACCCCGTCGGCGTCTTCAAGCCACTGTGCGTACTCACGCATTTCCGATGGGGTGCGTTGGTAGCGTGCTTCCCACAGTTCTTTTGACCATTCCCGGCCTCGCTGCAGGATTGTTGCGGTCAGTGGATCGTTGCGCAGCCCGATTGGAGAATCAATAGTGATTCCCGGTGTGTACACGACCTTTAGGGCGGAACGCACCGCGGGGATTGACACTGCTTCCATTCCGAGGCCTCCTTGTGTTTCGCTGACTCTTAGCTGTTTTCTAGCCGCTGGTTTCTAGTTGCCGATAGCGCGCTGCAAACCGTTTTGTCCTGCAAAGCAAGACGTTCCGTTTTGCAACGCAAACTTTTCTGCCTATCGGCGCGCGTTGTGTAGTTTCGCAAGACGGTTTTTGTTCTTGAGGTGCTGTCCGCTCCATTCGGTTTAGGGTAAACGCGTGGGTAGCACCCACTATAGGGGGTCAAGCTGTCGTTCAGGTGGTTGAGTTAGACTGCTATCCGTCATCAACCCCGGCTCGAGTCTAGGTTTCTAGGTTGTAGGTGGGGTCGGTGTGCGGCGAGATAGCTCAAATCTGATGAGTCTCGTTCTCTAAGTTATGGAAGGTGAGGTTGTGCACTCGTTTGACGATCGCAAGAATCCCCCAGTCCCCGTGGATGTGAGTGGTGCGCAGCAGCGGTTTACGCGCAACGCAGTTTAGGTACCGGGTCGGCTTCTGATTCGCCTGGCTTTACTTAGCGCCGGAGTGCTGGCGGTAGCGAACATGCTGGGCGCAGCGTTATACGGGGGTGCCGGCTGGTGGATTATGCTCGTCATCGCTGCCGCCGCTTTTGCATGCACCGGTTTCTTCGCTTACCGGCGGTACTCGCTGGCAAAAGCCATTGCTCGTTCGGGCCCGCGCGAAGTGGTTACCGTAGAAGACTCTTCGTCTGAGCCTGCGCAGCGACTGCAGGAGGCCGCGCGTAAAAGTGGGGAGCGGATCGGCAGTGCGCGTGCCGAATACTCTAGACGCACCGCCCGGTTTTTTCCTCGCGTCGAAGCGGCGCAGCGGAGCTTACGCCACTTATTGGCCCCCGATTACGATGCGCAGTGGCTGAACCAGGATTTCCGCTACACGCTGGCGTCTTTTGTGCTGACCGCCGTGTCTATTCCAATCACGGGCGCGCTAACACTTATAACTGCGGTGGGGTTGCTGATCGCCTCTATCAGTTAGCGGCACGGGTCCGGCTTAGTGAAGTAGCGGTAGTCAGCGCTACGGGCCTGTTAAGTAGAAGTAACGGTAGTTAGCGCTACGGGCCTGTTAAGTAGAAGTAACGGTAGTCAGCGCTACGGGCCTGTTAAGTAAAGGAGCGGAATTGTTATCTACTATTTTCTTGGGCAATTACGCTCCGGGGATACCGGTTAAGGTGAGCACCTTCACTTGTTTTGACGCGGATCCCACTATCAAGCAAGAGGCGTTTACTGGTAGAGTTAATGACTGAATTCTGGACCTGGTCGGGTTCCGGGATGAGGTTGGGTTTTTCGCGCTCGAGTGTCCCCCACTTTTGGTCCAAGACCCAACGCGCCCTCACCGACCCTGTAATCGACAAAAGAGAGTGTAAACACTGTGGCAAACATTAAGTCTCAGATTAAGCGCAACAAGACGAACGAGAAGCGTCGTCTACGCAACCAGTCTGTTAAGTCTGAGTTGAAGACCTACGTGCGTCGGACGCGCGAGGCGATCGCGGCTGGTGATCAGGAGGCCGCGCAGGAAGCTCTGCGTGCGGCAGGCCGGAAGCTCGACAAGGCAGCTTCCAAAGGCGTTATTCACAAGAACCAGGCTGCTACCCGCCAGTCAAAACTGGCCAAGCAAGTTAACGCTATGTAACGTCGGCGCTTATAGCGCCTAGTAAAAGTGTTCTAACACAGCTCGTGAGATTCTGGTTCACGCGCAATCGCGGAATCGGATCAGACACGTGAAGAAAAAGAGCGGGATCGTCCCGCTCTTTTTTCATACCCCTGCTCGTCTTCACATGCGCACGCGCCCACTGATAGTTTTCAGCATGCATTCGAGGGCGTAATGCGGATCTTTAGATGCACCCTTAACCTCATGATCTGCTTTCGCAACCGCATTAATTGCATGAGCTAACCGGGTTTCATTCCACCCGCGGAGCTCGCGCGCGGCCCTGTCGATTTGCCATGGCGCCATCTTCAACTCACGCGCTGTGGGACGCGGCCGTACTGACACTTTCGCGAGCTGACGGATCTTCATGGCCGCCGCACCCGTGAGCGCCGCGGGGGCGATGCCCTGCGCCAAAGCCGACCGCAACAAAAGGAGTGATCGAGCCAGATTTCCCGACACCGCAGCGTCCACCACGGCAAACCCCGTGGTCTCAACCTTTCCTGCCTGGTATTGGCGCACATCCGCCTCGGTTATCGTTCCGTTTACGTCCGCTAGGAGCTGGTGTGTCACGGCCACTAGTTCCGCCACGTCCGATCCGAGGGCGTCGATCAGCATCTGCACGGCAGAACGCTCGATTTTACGCCCTTGCGCGTGCACTTCCGATTCAATGAACGCCATTTTGTCGCGCAGCCGCGTCATCGCGGACGCCTCATAGGTGGGGACCTGAGCTTTCGAAAGCAGGTCGAGGAGTTTCCGCTTACCGGTTTTCCCGTTGTGGCGATACACCACCGTGGTGTCCGCGAGTGGTTGTTCCAGGTATTGCGCCGTGTCAGTCACGAGGGACGCTGGGTAGTCCTGCGCGTCATCTACCAGGATGAACCGGGGTTCCTCAAACAGGGAGGGCGAGGTGCGGATCTGTAACTGACCGCTTTCGTAACGGGGCGCGTAAAGGGTTTGCACGTCAAGATCCGGATTCTTCTTGAGCGCTTGTCCGCGCAGGTTCGCCACCGCGCGGTCGCCCAATAAGGGTTCTTCGGATTTAACTAAAACTACCGGTGCCAGACGCGCAGCAGTCCAGTTTTGCGCCCCTGTTTTCTTCCGTGCCATGGTTAAAACAATGCCACACCCCCCAGTTTTTTTCGAACCCGCTGCTGTCAAGATGGATGCGTCAAACCTTGAGACCGGGAGTTTTCGCACTGGGGGTTGACACCGGGGGTGTTCGCACTTCGTGGCCGGGCAGTGTTTATGGTGCGCTGTTGCGCGCCACTTCTCGTAGTCTGAAGGGGAAGGTTGTTTTTCGGATACTTACGAGGAGGAGTTATGACGAATCAACCCGGGCTTTCCCAACTACCACTGCTCGATGGCGGGCAGATCTACTCGTCTGGTTTAGGCACCTACCCGCACATGGGGTTGAAAGGTGTGGAGTTGTTTACGCAGGCTTTGCGCGATGGTCACCGCCTGGTCGATACGGCTGCTCAGTACAATAATGAGGCCGCGTTGGGCGAGGCGATCAAGCGGTCCCAGGTGGCGCGGTCGGACTTGTTTGTGCAAACAAAAATTGCTGGGGGTGATCAGGGGGAGGCGACCCGCACGGGGTTGGAGGAGTCGTTGCGTCGCCTGCGGTTAGATTACGTGGATCTGACGCTTATTCACTGGCCTAATCCGTCACGTGGCCTGTACCTGCGCACCTGGGAGGAGTTGATCAAGCTGCGCGAGGAAGGGAAAACGAAGCACATTGGGGTGTCGAATTTTCTTCCCAGCCAGATTGATGAGCTGATTGAGCACACGGGGGTTTGCCCGGTGGTGAACCAGATTCAGTTGTCAGCGGTGATTCAGCAGCGCAGCGCCCGGGACTATCACCGTTCTAAGCAGATTGTTACGCAAGCGTGGCGGCCTCTGGGCCCCGGTGAGGATCTGTTGTCGCAGCATTTAGTGGTGAATATTGCGCAGCAGGTGGGGCGGTCTCCCGCTCAGGTTGTGTTGCGGTGGGCACTGCAGTGCGGGGTGGTTCCCCTGTCGGTGTCTTCGAAGCCGGAGAGGAATCGGGAGAACCTTGCGATTTACGATTTCTCTCTTTCGGATGCGCAGATGGATGCGTTAGCGCTGTTGGATACGGGTGGTCGGTTTGCGCGTGATCCAATGGTGCATGAGGAGTGGTGAGCGCCCGCGGTAACGCGCCCACACCCACCATCCGATCGGCACTGCGACCACTGTGATGACGCATGCAATTCGCGCGCTGCTTCCTTGCAAACTGGCGTGAGGAAGCTCGGCAAGCAGGGTTGTGACCTGGATAATCCATTGGGCACTCCAGCTCGCCAGGTGGGCGATCGCGGTGCTGAGTGCGGGGATTGGGCAAATGAAAGCCAGTAATCCCAAGAGCGTGGTTGGGGCTACTGCGGGTGCCACGAGGATGTTCGCTGGGATTGCAAATAGTGGGTACGTGCCGGTCATGGCGAGTAGGAGCGGAGTGGTGAACACTTGAACTGCGAGTCCCACGGCAAACAAACCGCAGATGCGCCCCAGCATGCCGGAGGATTTGGCTCTTCCCTGGGTCGCGGCGGTTCGTTCGCGTTCGAGTACGAACAGCACGGCAACTGTTGCGCACACGGACAGTGCGAACCCGTAGCTGCGGGCCAGCCACGGGTTTATGAGAAGCCAACAAATCGCGGTGGCGCACAGTGCGCTCAATGACTGGCCAGTTCGTCCCAATTGTGACCCGACCGTCACAGCTAGGCACATGGTACCGGCGCGCACAAGCGATGGCTGCAGCCCCACTACGCTAACGAGCATCAGCAGCGCCCCGAGCATAGTGGTGGCTTTTATCTTCCCCCGCCCGGGGATTAGTAGATTTATTGTGGCAAGAATTATTCCCAGGTGCGTGCCGGAAATCGCAGTGAGGTGGGTGGTGGAAGTGGCGCGCATAGCGGCCGCGGTTTCAGTTGACAACATGCTGGAGTCACCAATGCTCATGCCCGTAATCAGGCCCCGCTGGTCCGGTGTGAGGGCCTTTGTGTTCTGTTCCAGTGCGGCGCGCAGCTGAGCGCGAATCCCCGTGCTTGGCACCGGTTGAAGCGCGGTGGGTTTAATAATCCCATAAGTTGGTGCAGCACCGAAAGAACGCAGTACGCCGCACGTGCGGATTGTGTCGCCAGCGCGCACAGGCAGGCGGGTTTTCGTTGACAAAACCACCTGGCCGCGCGCAACCTGCAGATTCACTGTGGTGAGCCACGTCGAATACTCCGTTTGTTTTGGGTTCTGTGCAGCTCCGTGAACGCACACTCGTTGCCCATTGGCGTGGTACAGGGAAGTATTCATGTAGGTAGTTGCGGCGAGCACGCCACTGAGGGCCGCGGCTAGGAAACAAAACCCGCTGAGTACGCCCAGTAAGGACGCAGATCCAGTTGGGTATCGGGCGTGTTTTCCGCGCCGGGCAAACGGCCGCACCCCGATTATTACCGAGCTAATCAGCACCACCATGGTGAGGGCGACAACTTGGGCGCGCCCGTTCGCCAGCGTCACCGTAACTGCGTATGCTGCTCCTGCCCACGCGCTCGCGGCTGGTAGCAGGAGCCGCAGGTCCACATACCGCCGGTAGGTTACGGACACAACTGTTCCTTGAGGGATTCAAACTTTTTTGGTCCAATCCCGCTCACGTTCTGTAGGTCCTCCGGTGAGCGCAACGGGTTCGACGCCCGGTAGTCAAGGATGCGTTTAGCCAGTGCTGGCCCAACCCCGTTGAGGGTTTGCAAGGTAGCCTCATCGGCCTGCTGAAGGTTCACGCATCCCGCTCCCCCGTTCCCGGTTGGACCGGCAGAGGCATTTTCCGATCCGGCCGCCGCCGCAGCTGGAGGCGCTTCCCCAACTTTCGCTACGTGCAAGTGCTCGCCATCACTTAGGGGTTTAGCTAGGTTGACTGAGCTCAGGTCGGCTTTTTCTGCAAGCCCACCGGCTGCATCGACGGCATCAACTCCGCGGCTACCAGCTGGAATTTTCACCACTTTTGGGGTTTTCACCGCGCCCGATACTTGCACGACCATTGTGCCGGACGCCGACCCGTTTGGCCCCACGCCTGGTTCTGAGCTCTGAGCTGAAGCTTGCGCCGCCGGCCCCGATGCCTGTGATTGATCACTATCGGTTTGCCCGCTCGAATCGGCGTTCTTACCGCTGGTCGGCGCACCGTCCGCATCACCGTCTGCACGTGAACATTGACTGAACCCACCGGTTACGAACACGAGCACGAGTGCGATACACAGTACTGTAACGAGCGCGATTACCGCCAGTGGCGACGGGAGGAACCGCAGCAGGGGACGCTGCGCAGCGTGCGAAGCCGCCAGATCCGCGCCCTCACGGTGCCGGGCGTAAACGCGTTCACGCAGTTGCGCTAGTTTCGAAGGATCGTAGTCCATAGTTCATATTCTGCGGTTCTGACGATTGTTTGCACGCGCCTCACCATCAGGTTGTGGATAGAGTATTTTGTATCGAAACTGTGTAAATCATTCGTCCACAGGTAAGGAGACACACATGCGCATCGGGTTTATTGGCAGCGGCAACATGGTTGGTGCTATCGCTTCTGGAGCCGTACAGTCTGGCACGGTATCTGGCGAAGACGTATGGCTCACCGACCGATCCGGGAAGAGTGCTCCCGCGCTAGCGAAACGCATTGGCGCTCACGTGGCCAAATCAAACAGCGAGTTGGCAAAGACGTGCGACCTCATTGTCCTGGGAGTAAAACCCGCGGGGATCACCGCGGTAGCAGACGAGATTGCGAAGTCCCTCACGAGCGAAAAAACAGTTATTTCACTGGCAGCGGGAATCAAAACCAGCACCATTGAAGACCACGTGGGTAACGTGCCGGTGGTTCGCGTAATGCCTAACGTGAACGCGCAAATCGGGCAGTCCATGACGGGGATTGCTGCTGGTAAACACGCGGGTGACGAACAGGTTGCGAAGGCGGAAGAACTAATGGGTGCCGTGGGTGAGACGATGGTGGTGGAAGAAAGCCAGTTCGCGGCCTTTGCTGCGCTCGCGGGGTGTTCGCCGTGCTGGCTGTACGCAATCGTCGACGCCCTGGCCCGCGCCGGCGTTAAACACGGGTTGACTAAAGACGCAGCTACTCGGATCGTGGCGCAGGCAATGCTGGGTTCTGCAGCGCTCGTGCAGGCAGAATTGCAGGAAGGGCAAATTCCGGCGAACTTGATGGATCGTGTGTCCTCCCCCGGTGGCACCACCGTCGCCGGATTGCTGGCAGCGCAAGAAGCTGGGTTGGCACCGGCGCTGGTGAAAGCAGTCGACGCCGCGGTAAAACGCGACAACGAACTCGGGTAAACAACCCCGCTCCCCCAGGTAGGCCCGGTCGCGAAGTCAGATAGAGCCGCGAACTTGGCTCTGCCCAACCAGAAACGTGGATAGGCCCGGCCGCTAGCTTAGATACCCCGGCCCTGTACTCGGGTAAATGCGGGCACTGAGTCGGGTAAATGCGCCCGCCAGTTGGGGAATACGCCGAGTTGGAGGAATACGCCGAGTTGGAGGAATACGCCGAGTTGGAGGAATAGAGGCACTTGTGCACATTGGGGTGCTGTTTGCAAGGATGCAGGCAGCACCTCGTGTCTCACCACTGCCCCACTTGACGTCTCAAGTTTTGAAACAGGGGTAACGCGGCTTCATTTCACCCCGTACAGTTAAAGCATGCGTAAGTTTGAATTTCAGTGGCGATGGCGTAGCAGTTCCTTTAATGCTGCTGCCCGCTGGCGTGGGTAAGCACGCATTCAGAATCTTCTTCAAACTTTAATCTTTTCCTCGCAGCTTTTCCGCAAGGCTTTCTGCAGCACTTACATGTCCGCACACCCAAGCATGGATTGCGCTAAAAACTGGTGCTAAAGCACGTATCCTCAGCGGAAAATGATTGCGAACCTAAATGGCAGTGCACCCGGTGAATATCGCCAACTGCACTAAGAACACCTGTACTTAACACACGCGTCTGTACAGCACGCTTAAAACTACACGCCAAAGGAAAACGAATGACTACTACAACTGGACGTTTTGGCATTCACGGAGGCCAATACATCCCAGAGGCCCTCATGAATGCCGTCACCGAACTCGAGCAGGCATACAACTATTACAAAGATGACCCCGGATTCAACGCGGAGCTGAAAGCACTGTTGGATGATTACGCGGGCCGCCCGTCCCGGCTGTACTTTGCGCGTAACCTCACGCGGGAACTGGGTGGGGCAAAGATTTATTTGAAACGCGAAGACCTGAACCACACTGGGGCGCACAAAATCAACAACGTGCTCGGACAGGCGTTACTTGCGAAGAAAATGGGGAAAACTCGTTTGATTGCAGAAACTGGGGCGGGTCAGCACGGGGTCGCGACCGCTACGGCAGCGGCCCTGTTCGGTATGGACTGCGTTATTTACATGGGCGAACAGGACACGCGGCGACAAGCTTTGAACGTGTATCGCATGCGGCTTTTGGGCGCGCGCGTGGTGCCCGTAACTGCGGGTACCGCAACGTTGAAAGATGCCGTGTCTGCGACCATGCAAGAATGGGTCGCGAACCTGGAAGATACGCACTATTGCTTAGGCTCTGTGATGGGGCCGCACCCGTTCCCAACCATGGTGCGCGATTTCCAAGCGGTGATTTCGCGCGAAATTAAGGCGCAGCTTTTCGCGGCCGAAGGGTGTTTGCCAGACGCGGTGCTGGCGTGTTTCGGTGGGGGCTCCAACGCGATTGGCGCGTTTTATCATTTCATTTCTGATCCGAGTGTGCGCCTAATTGGTTGTGAGGGCGCGGGTCGCGGTGTTGATTCGCCCGATACCGCGGCTACTTTGACCACGGGGTCGGTGGGGATTTTTCACGGCATGAAATCGTATTTCTGCCAGGATTCCGCCGGCCAGATCCGCCCGGTTTACTCCATTTCCGCGGGGTTGGATTACCCCGGGGCGGGGCCGGAACACGCGTACCTAAAGGATGTGGGTCGGGCCGAGTACGTGCCTGTGGGGGATGAGGACGCGGTGGCGGCATTTGAGTACTTGTCACGCGTCGAGGGCATTATTCCCGCGATTGAGTCCGCGCACGCGGTCGCGTATGGAATGAAACTCGCTCCCACGATGGAACGAGATCAGATTATTGTGATTAACCTGTCGGGCCGCGGCGACAAGGACGTGGCGGCGATCGCTCGTTACCGCGGGGAGGATATCCATGAATAACACTCGTATTAAAACAGCGTTTGACCACGGGAAAGCGTTCGTGCCGTGCGTGACGGCCGGATATCCTTCCCTTGAGGACACGCACCGCGTGGTTCGTGCTGCCGTGGCGGCGGGCGCGGATGCGGTGCAGGTAGCCGTTCCGTTTTCCGACCCGACTGCCGAGGGGCCAATCATGCAGCGGGCGTGCGCAGCAGCGCTCGAATCCGGCACGAGCACCGACGATGTCCTGGACCTCGTGGCGGACCTGCGTGCAGACGTGTCCGTCCCGATCGTACTGTCGACCTATGCCAACGTCCCATTTTGCTACGGAACGCAGCAGTTCTTGAATCGGTGCCGCGAGGTGGGAGTAGATGGGCTCGTGATTCCCGATGTTCCTCTGGAGGAAAGCGCGGAGTTCGCACCGCAGTGTGAGGCTAGTGGAATCGCGCTAATCAGAACGGTTGCCCCAACGTCGAAGAACCGCATTGAAGCTATTGCCTCAGGCGCGCCAGGTTTCATTTACGTCATGGCCTCCCTCGGCGGGGCGGGGATCCAAGCGGATGCCGCACAGAATGTTGAGGCGATGGTTCAGGAAGTCAGGTCCCATACCGATATCCCGTGTGTTGTGGGGACGGGCATCACCACCCCTGAGCAGGCTCAGCAGCTGGGGGCACTGGCAGACGGGATCGCGGTCGGGTCAGCACTAATGGAACTAGTGGGCAAGACCGACCCGGAGCACCTTGAGGAAGCTGTGGAAGAGTACGTGACGCGGATGAAAACGGCGCTTTGAAACAAGCGCTGTGAAAACAAAGCGATGAAAGCGCCGCTATAAAACTAGCGCTGTAGAAGCGGCCCTTTGAATCCGGCTCTGTGAAAGCGTCTTTGTGAAAACAACGCGGTGAAATTAGCGCGATGAAATCGGTTGCGCGTCTAGGGGGTAAAAGTTGGTAAGATTGGCAGCGCGTATCCTTTTGCGGTATGCGCACCAGGTTTACCCGACGTAGAGGAAGAGATCGACACGGTAATGTCCGCATCACAATCTAAGATACAGCGCACACTCCCCGCTCCCACGGTTCCCGATCGGGTGAGCGCAGATGGGTTAGAAGAAAAGTGGTCGACGCGTTGGAATGATTCGGATGTGTATGCGTTCAATGAGGACGTGGACCGCTCGCAAGTGTTTTCAATAGACACTCCTCCCCCAACTGTGTCGGGTTCTCTGCACGTGGGCCACGTTTTTTCTTACACGCACACGGACACGCTCGCCCGCTACCAGCGCATGCGTGGTAAGTCCGTGTTTTACCCCATGGGTTGGGATGACAACGGCCTTCCTACGGAGCGTCGCGTACAGAATTACTACGGGGTTCGGTGCGATCCGTCTTTGCCTTACGATCCGAGTTTCACACCCCCTCATGAGGGTGGGACGGGTAAATCTATTAAAAACCGCGACCAAGTCCCGATTTCTCGCAAAAACTTCGTGGAGTTGTGCGAGCGGCTCACGGTTGAGGATGAGAAGTCGTTTGAGGCCCTGTGGCGACGGCTTGGCCTGTCGGTAGATTGGGATCACAACTACCAGACAATTGGGAAGCGGGCGCAGAAAGTAGCGCAGGCCGCGTTTTTGCGTAACTTGGCGCGGGGGGAAGCGTATCAGGCGCAGGCACCGGGACTGTGGGACGTGACGTTCCAGACGGCGGTGGCGCAGGCTGAGTTGGAGGCGCGCGAGTACCCGGGGCACTACCATGCGTTAGCGTTCCACAAGCCGGATGGGGCGGACGTCATGATTGAGACGACGCGTCCAGAACTGCTTCCTGCTTGTGTTGCCTTGATTGCGCACCCGGATGACGCGCGGTACCAGGATTTGTTTGGGTCTACTGTGCGCTCCCCCGGTTTTAACGTTGAGGTACCCGTGCTTGCGCACCCGGCGGCAGAGATGGACAAGGGTGCGGGGATCGCGATGTGCTGTACGTTCGGTGACGTCACCGACGTGCAGTGGTGGCGCGAACTGGACCTGCCTACCCGTCCCGTGTTAGCACGCAACGGGCGGATAAAACAGGATGTGCCCGATTGGATTACCGATGAGGGCGGCCGCGCCCTGTACGCCGAATGTGCTGGTAAAACCGTTTTCTCCGCCCGGAAAGTCGTGGTGGAGCACCTGGCGGAAACCGGGGAAATGAAAGGTGAACCGGAACCGACGCAGCGGATGACGAACTTCTTTGAGAAAGGCGATAAGCCCCTGGAGATTGTCACGTCGCGGCAGTGGTATATCCGCAACGGTGGGCGCGACTACACGCGACCCGGCTGTGAGGAATCGTTGAACGCGGAACTGCTTGCCCGCGGGAAGCAACTCCAGTTCCACCCGGATTACATGTCGGTTCGCTACCAAAACTGGGTGGAGGGTTTGAACTCAGACTGGTTGGTGTCCCGGCAACGATTCTTCGGTGTGCCCCTCCCCCTGTGGTACGGCGTGGATGCCGATGGGGAAGTGGATTACGACAACGTGATAACCCCGGCGGAAGAGCGTCTTCCGGTGGATCCGACCGTGGATGTGCCAGAGGGTTTCTCTGAGGACCAGCGCGGGCAAGCCGGCGGGTTTATCGGGGAAACAGACATTATGGACACGTGGGCAACGTCGTCACTGACTCCTCAGATTGCAGGTGGGTGGCTGCACGATGACGCGTTGTTCGAAAAGGTTTATCCAATGGATGTGCGTCCGCAGGCGCATGACATTATTCGCACTTGGTTGTTCTCAACCGTGGTGCGCGCGCACCTGGAATTTGATGCCCTCCCGTGGAAGCACGCCACGCTTTCGGGCTGGATCTTAGATCCGGACCGCAAGAAAATGTCGAAATCCAAAGGCAACGTGGTGACCCCCATGGGGCTGCTGGAAAAGCATGGTTCCGACGCGGTTCGCTACTGGGCGGCGTCCGCCCGGCTGGGAGCCGACACGGCGTTTGATGAAGCTCAGATGAAGATCGGACGTAGGCTAGCGATCAAACTGCTTAATGCCTCAAAGTTCGCGTTAACTATGGGGCAGGGGGCGGATTTAGACCTCAACCCGCTGCACGTGACGGAAGATATCGACCGGGCGGTAGTTGCGCAACTGCGTGAGGTTGTGCGGCAGGCAACGGACGCGTTCGAGGCTTTTGACCACACGCGCGCACTGTCGGTATCGGAAACGTTCTTCTGGACATTCTGCAACGATTATTTAGAGCTGGTGAAAGAACGCGCGTACAACCGCGACGGCGTATGGAACGCGTCGCAGGCAGTTTCGGCGCGGTGCGCGTTGGCGATTGTGGTGGATACGATGGTGCGTTTGTTCGCCCCGTTCTTACCGTTCGCCGCAGAAGAGGTGTGGTCGTGGTACCGATCTGGTTCCGTCCACACTGCGCAGTGGCCCACGCTGATTGAGCTAGATGGGGTTGATGGTGATCCGGACGTGCTGCACACCGCGTCCGCAGCGTTGATTAAGTTGCGCCGAATCAAGTCCGAAAAGAAAGTGTCCCCGCGCACACCGTACCTGAAAGTGTCTCTTGAGGTTCCTACCGCTCAAGTGGAGTTACTTGAGCTAGTGCGCGAAGATCTCGCTAAAGTTACTCACGTGGAGGGTCAGATGGAGGTTGTACCTTCCTCGGGCGATGAAATCGTGGTGAGTGATTACGAACTGGGCGTTGCCCCACCTCGGGTTAAACGCAAGAAATAGGTTTGAGGAACGGGTATATGACAGCAGAAACTGAAGCGAACTTGAGTGGTGGCACAGGTGACCAGCAGGACGTGGTCGAGTGGCACGGGCCGATTTTACGCACGGTTGAACCTGAGCAGACTATCGCGCACCTAATTCGCGAACGCGTTCGCGCTAATCCGCAGGCCACGGTGGTGGCACAGAAGTCGCAGATGGGTTCCACGTGGCGCAACGTGTCGGGCGGTGAGTTCATTGATGAGGTGGACACCGTGGCGCGCGGTCTCTTAGCGATGGGACTCAAGCGCGGGGACGCGATTGCAATCATGTCGCACACCCGCTACGAGTGGACGCTCTTAGACGTCGCGGGCTGGTCTTTGGGCCTTGTCGTTGTTCCCATTTACGAGACTTCTTCGGTGGATCAGATTGCGCATATTCTGGAGGATTCACGCGCTAAAGTAGTGTTCACTGAAACGATGGTCATGTACCAGTTGGTTCAGGCTGCACGTTCCAGTGGCGTGGAGGGCCTCAAGATTTTCTCGTTCGATAACTCGGCGATGCTGCGGGTAACGGCAGACGCTGCGGACGTACCTCAAGAACGCGTCATGCAATGCCTGTCGGAACTAACTATCGACGACACCGCAACGATTATTTACACGTCTGGGACAACTGGGAAGCCTAAGGGAGTGGAGTTGAAGCACTCTAACTTCACGTCCCTGTGCCTAAACGGGCACGAGTGGATGCCACAGATTGCGAAGCATTCTAAGTCTCGCCTGTTGCTGTTCCTCCCACTCGCCCACGTTTACGCGCGGTTCTTGGAGGTATTCCAGCTTACCGGTGAGGGGGTGCTGGGACACACGCCGGACACGAAGAACCTGCTTTCGGACCTCGAGTCGTTCCGACCTTCGTACTTACTGGCGGTTCCTCGGGTGCTAGAGAAGATTTATAACTCCGCGCAGCAAACCGCTGGGACCGGTTTGAAGCACACGACTTTCTCGTGGGCAGCGAAAACGGCGATCGAGTACTCGCGGGCACTCAGCACTGAAGAGGGGCCTTCGCGCGTGTTAAAGACTCAGCATCAGCTGGCGGACGCGCTCGTGTACCGCAAGCTGCGAGACCTGCTTGGTGGCAATGTTGACTACGTCATTTCGGGTGGTGGGCCGCTCGGTGAACGGCTTGGCCACTTCTACCGCGGCATGGGGGTCACCGTTTTAGAAGGCTACGGTTTAACGGAGACGACTGCTCCCCTGGCGGTTAACACCCCCGATTTAAGTAAGATCGGCACAGTTGGCAAACCGATTGCCACTGTGAACGTGCGGATCGCACAAAACCGGGAGATCCTTGTGAAGGGCCCGTCCGTGTTCTCTGGATACCATAATCTGCCGGAACGCACCGCAGAGTCGATAGATGAGGACGGTTGGTTCCACACCGGCGACTTCGGTTCACTGGATCGCGACGGATACTTGCGGATCACGGGCCGGTTGAAAGAGCTGATTGTTACCGCCGGTGGGAAGAACGTGGCGCCGAACATTTTGGAAGACCGTTTGCGTGGACACCCGCTGATTTCGCAGGTGGTCGTGGTGGGCGATAAGCGCCCGTTCATCGGTGCACTGGTGACGTTGGATGCGGAAATGCTCCCGGGTTGGTTGAAGAACCATGGTCTTCCCCCGCTCACGCTGAGCCAGGCGGTGAATGAGCCGGAGGTGCAAAGCGCGTTGAACCGGGCGGTGGAACGGGCTAACCAGGCTGTGTCCCGGGCTGAATCGATCCGCAAGATCAAGATTTTGACCACGGATTTCACGCAGGCAAACGGTTTGCTGACTCCGTCTTTGAAAGTTAAACGCGAACTCGTGTTGCGTCAGTTCGAAGACGAAATCAACGATCTGTACGGTGGGCCGGTTACGGACGCGCAGAACTAGTGTTTAATACCGATACGCAAAACTAGCATTTGCTACAGATTCGCTTAACTGGTGTCCGAGCACGGTTTGCTCCGGCGCGGTTCTTCTCGCACTAGCCGGCGCAGTTTATACGACGCCCGCGAGGTGGAAAGCGTAGGCGATTGCCAGGCACACGAATAGGGAGCCTATCGTTGTAATCAAGACAGCGCCTTGCGCGAGTTTAACCCCGGCCCGCGCGCGCACGGCGGCTATGAAGCAGTTCTGCGCTGCGGGTAGCGCAGCCATGATGGTGACGGCCATCAGTGAGGTCGATCGCAGGTCGAGAGCGTAGCCTAAACCGAATGCAGCAAGCGGTTGGACCACGAGTTTACTCACCACTGCAAGCGCGATTAGGTGCCCTTGTTCAGACCGTACTCGTAGGCGTTTACCCACCATTGACGCGCCGAATGCAATGAGCACCAGCGCGGGCGCGGCGTGCCCCAGCATTTCCGAGGATTCTATAAGCAGGGTCGGCACGCGGATACGCCACCAGGCACATGCGAATCCTAGTACCGCGGCAATCACCATGGGGTTTGTCAGAACCGTTTTTGTCACCGAACAGATTGTGGGTTTGCGGTCGCTAGACACGAAGTCTACGAGCACAAAAAACATGGGGGTAAAAAAACCTAGTTGGAACACCATTACGGGTACCCCATGGATTGCAGAGCCCAAAACGTACACCGCAATGGGAATCCCCACGTGGGCCGCGTTATTCAAGGATCCGCACATGGCGCCCACCGCCAGATCCGACCCGGTTGGGCGGATAAACACGATGCTAACGAGCACAAAAAATAGCGCGGCAGCGACTCCGCATCCCGCAGCGACCAGCATAGGTTTGCCGATGACCGCCCGCACGTTCGAAGAGATGATGGTGTGAAATAGTAGTGCCGGGGTCGCAATCCAGTACACGACGTCCGTGAGGACCGCGCTGGATTCAGTGCGGATAGCCCCGGTTCGTCGTGCGAGCCAACCAACGAACATTATTATCGTGATTGCGAGGATCCCTTGAATAATTTGGCCCATACGTCAATGCTAGAGGTTTTGAGGCACTAACTCGCGCTCAGCACAGTTTTGCACTTAGCGCACGCCCCAGGTTTGCTAGCACAGCACAGCTTTGCGTTGAGCGCATGCCCCAGGTTTGCAAGCGCAGCACAGCTTTGCTCTGCTGGTACTCGGCAATGTTTAGCTACGGTCGGAGCTACTTTGTAGACTCCCCCGCTGCTTTAGTGCTTCGTGGTGGCGCACCACTTCGTCGAGAATGGTGCGCAGTAGGTTCTGCGCGAACGTGGGATCTAGGTTGGATTCGCGTGCGAGCTGTTCAAACCGGCGTAGCTGCTCCGCCTCACGCGCGCGATCTGTGGCGGGTAATCCCCTTTCGGCTTTGATCTGTCCCACCTGGTGCGTGCAGCGGAACCGTTCCGCCAGGATGTGTATAAGCGCGGCGTCCAGATTATCGATTGACTTGCGGACGCGTTCTAGTTCGTTCACGCACCGCTGCTCCGCCTGTACCCCAGTTTCCGCTTCCGGCCCGGCTTCACTACCCTCCGGTTGCCGCGCAGCTTGAGGGTCACGCACTTTGGGATTCCTCAAGCATATCTGCGCGCAATTCTAAGTCTGGTTGCGCCCCGTCGGTGACGACTGCAGAGGTCACGGTTACGCGACCGACCTCAGGCAACGATGGAACCTCAAACATGATCGGAGAAAGGGTTTTCTCCAAAATGGACGACAGCGCCCGGGCCCCGGTCTTCCGAGCGTTGGCTTTGCGCGCAACTGCGGTTAGGGCCTCGTGGGTGAACTGAAGTTGCACGTCATCTAGCGCAAAGAGCTGCTGGTACTGGCGCACCAAACAGTTCTTCGGTTCTGTTAGTACCCGCACGAGATCTGATTCCCCCAGGTGCGCCACCGAGGTGATCACCGGCAAGCGACCAATGAATTCGGGAATCATCCCGTATTTGTGCAAGTCTTCAGGGGTAACTTGCTTGTAGAGGTCACCGTATTCAGCGGCGGATTTGAGGTCGGAGTTGAACCCAGTGGTGCGCCGACCAAGGCGGGCTTTCACGATCTCGTCGATGCCCGCGAAAGCGCCGGCGGCGATAAAGAGAATCCCAGACGTGTCGATTTCTAAGAACTGTTGGTTCGGGTGTTTGCGCCCACCTTGCGGGGGTACGGACGCGGTGGTTCCCTCAATAATTTTCAATAGGGCCTGCTGCACGCCCTCACCGGAAACGTCGCGGGTAATCGACGCGTTTTCGGCTTTGCGGCCAATCTTGTCGATTTCGTCGATATAAATTATGCCGCGTTCGGCTCGTTTGACGTCGCCATCTGCAGCTTGGATGAGTTTCAGGAGGATGTTCTCCACGTCCTCCCCCACGTACCCTGCTTCGGTTAGCGCGGTGGCGTCAACAATCGCGAATGGTACTTCGAGCATGCGTGCGAGCGTGCGCGCCAGGTGGGTTTTTCCCGTTCCGGTGGGTCCGAGCAGGAGGATGTTGGATTTGGTGAGTTCCATATCTAGTTTCTCACCGTTACTTTGCGCTGCGTTGAGACGCTTGTAGTGGTTATACACCGCCACGGAAAGTGCGCGTTTCGCGTCGTCTTGCGAGATCACGTAATTGCCGAGGAAGTCGAAGATCTCCCTCGGTTTCGGTAGTTTCGCAAGGGGTTTACCTTCTTGGGTGGCGAGTTCTTCTTGAATGAGGTCGTTGCACAGCTCAATACATTCGTTGCAAATGTATACGCCGGGCCCACCAATCAGTTTCAGCACTTGTTTTTGGCTCTTGCCGCAAAAAGAGCATTTGAGCAGTTCGCCCGAGTCTGCAAAGCGCGTCACCGGTTACCTCCTAAAATGCATATACCGGGTACCACTGTAGTTGATACCCGGTATGTGTACTACTTAGCCGCGCCTATTGCTGTGCTTTACGCGACGTGAGTACTTGGTCGATTAAGCCGTAGTCTAGGGCTTGATTTGCCGTGAGGATCTTGTCGCGGTCAATGTCGCGACGAACCTGCTCTGCGGTGCGGCCGGAGTGTTTCGCCAGTGTGTCCTCCAGCCAGGTGCGCATGCGTTCAATCTCTTCGGCAATGATTTCAATATCTGAAGCCTGCCCGCGGGCTCCTTCCATGGCGGGTTGGTGGATCAGCACTCGCGCGTTCGGGAGCGCGAGGCGCCGTCCGGGCGTGCCCCCGGCTAACAGGACCGCTGCGGCGGATGCAGCTTGGCCTAGGCACACGGTTTGGATCTGCGGCTTAATGTACTGCATCGTGTCGTAGATCGCTGTCATTGCGGTGAATGACCCACCGGGGCTGTTGATGTACATGGTGATCAACGAATCCGGGTCCTGGGCTTCCAACACGAGCAGCTGCGCCATGATGTCATCCGCGGAGGCGTCGTCTACCTGCACGCCTAGGAACACAATTCGGTCTTCGAACAGTTTGCCGTATGGGTCTTGGCGTTTGAAACCGTAGGCTGTGCGTTCCTCGAACTGCGGAAGGACGTAGCGGGCACTTGGCATTTGCATCTGGTTATTCATTCCTTACTACTCCTGCTCGCTCTCGTGGGCACTGCCACCACCGGCCACTGATTTAGCACTCGTGACGATGTGGTCAAAGAACCCGTACTCCAAGGCTTCCTGGGCGGTGAACCAGCGGTCGCGGTCAGCGTCCGCATTGATCTGTTCCAGGGACTTACCCGTACGTTGCGCGGTGATTTCCGCTAGTTCGCGTTTCATCTTGAGGATGAGGTCCGCGTTGATACGAATGTCCGCGGCCGTGCCACCAACCCCACCGGAAGGTTGGTGCATCAAGATGCGCGCGTGCGGGGTGGCGTACCGTTTCCCGGGGGCGCCAGCGGTGAGCAAGAACTGGCCCATCGAGGCAGCCATGCCCATGGCGACCGTGACGACGTCGGGTTGTATGAACTGCATTGTGTCGTAAATCGCCATACCGGCGGTTACAGACCCGCCCGGGCTGTTGATGTATAGGTAAATGTCCTTGTCGGGGTCTTGCGCTGCCAGGAGGAGCATTTTTGCGCAGATCTCGTTCGCATTGTCGTCGCGAACGTCAGACCCGAGCCAAATGATCCGCTCTTTCAAAAGCCGATCGAAAACCATGTTCTGGCCGCTACGGGGATCTTCAGTTTCAGCCACTGTTATTCCTTCCCGTTCAGATTCTTATTCAAACTGTACCCAGTTTATGGTCTGCAGCGGGGAATATCCCGGTTCAACAAGGCTTTT
Source organism: Gleimia hominis (assembly GCF_032085515.1). GTDB lineage: Bacteria > Actinomycetota > Actinomycetes > Actinomycetales > Actinomycetaceae > Gleimia > Gleimia hominis. The sequence continues at coordinate 1,216,325 of NZ_JASXSX010000001.1, read as the reverse complement.
CGCTTTTGGCGCACACGCGCCGCCCCGCGCAGTATTTCCCGCTCCCCTCACCCTCCATCTGTGAATGCTTTCCAACTCCAGATATGAACGGTCTTTTTATACGCCAAAGGCGGATGAGCCACCCGGCTCACCCGCCTCTGCGCTGCTATATGCGCTACGAGTTACTTCTCTTCTGCGCTTTCATCTTCGGATTCCGCCGCCGCGTCCTTTTCATCGCCGTCGGAAGCGTTGTCCGCCGCTTCAGTTTCAGCGGTTTGTGCCGCTTCTTCATCTGCTTTTTCTTGCTCTTCAAGCGGGTCTTTGGTGAACTCGCTGAGGTCTACCTCGTCGCCGTTCGTGTCTTTAACGGTAACCATCCCGAGGGTCAGGGCGAGCGCCTTGGTGCGGGTCAGGTCACCCACCAGGGCGGACACCTGCTCCTGGCTCTGCATCAGCTGAGCTGGTTCCAGCCCGTGCATCTGCGCCATCTGCATGATGTACTCGAACACTTCCTGCTGGCCAACGCGTACTTCCCGCGCAGCCGCGAGGTCTTGCAGCAGAGCCTGCTCCGACAGTTGCCGCCGGATTTGCTTGCGGCCCTTTGTCTTGTCCGCAGGTTTCGCGTCTTCACCCACCAGTTTCGGTAGTTCTTCTTCCACTACCTGCTTGGGGATTTCAATCTTCGCGCCGTCAATCAGTTTGTCCAGGAGGCGGTCGCGGGCCTGCAGAGCCTGCTCACCCTGTTTGCGTGATTGAGCAGTGTTCTTCAAGTCGTCACGCAGTTCGTCGATCGTGTCGAATTCGGACACCATCTGAGCGAAATCGTCGTCGGCTTTAGGTAGTTCGCGGGTCTTCATGGCTTTCACCTTGAGGGTCACGTCCGCTTCTTCCCCTTCGTGCTCCCCACCTTTGAGGGTGGTGGTAAAGGTTGTTTCCTCATCGGCTTTCATCCCGGTGAGGGCTTTATCCATACCGTCGAGCATCGATTTGGAACCGATTTCGTAGGACACGTCGGAGACGCTGTCAACTTCTTCGTCCCCGATTTTGGCAACGAGATCCAGGGTTGCGAAGTCACCTTTCTTCGCTTTGCGTTTAATAGTCTTGAGGGTCGCGAACCGGGTTTGCAGCTCTTCCAGTTCTGCGTCCACGTCTTTATCTGTGACCTCGAGGGGGTCGACCTCGATTTCCAACCCGTCTAGAGACGGAATCTCGAACGGGGGGATAACCAGGATTTCCGCGGTGAACTTCAGTTCCCCACCGGGTTTACCGGTGGTGTTTGGGATTTCTTCAACGTCGATTTCTGGTTGCGCTACTGGGCGCAGCTCGTGTTCTTCGACGGCGCCACTGTACAGGCGGGGCATTGCAGCGTTGATGGCCTGTTCGATCACGGTGACGCGTCCGAACCGCTGGTCAATAATCCGCGGGGGAACTTTACCGCGGCGGAACCCAGGTACGTTCACCTGGTTGGAAATCTCTTTGTACGCAGCGTCCATGTCCTTCTTCAGTTCCTCGTAGGGAACTTCGACGCTGACTTTCACCTTCGTCGATTCAAGGTTTTCAACAGTGCTCTTCACGTGCACGCACTCCAGTATCAGATAGACTTATTGGCCTTTCGGCGCCTTACAACGCGTTTATCCTATGTCAATTGCGCGCAAATTTCCTCATGCCCCCACATTTTTGGTGACGCAATTAATACGGCCCCCCGGTATTTAATACGTTAACCAGTATTGCGTGGATGATATCCGGCGGCTCCTGCTCGCGCGCTCCCGGTCTCATAGGTCGGGTCGGACCATTTAGTCGAGTGAAGAGGTTTGGAGCATTCAGTGGAACAGTCGGGTTTTACCTATTAGACGCGCAGTCAGGTTTAAAGCGCTCGGTTCCGCAGTTGAGGAAGGCCAATTCGTCGCGCAGTAAGGCTTAGAGCGCTCGGTTTCGCAGTTGAGTTCGGCAGCTCGATTTGAAAGCGCCCGCACGTAAGTTTCGCTATGCCCGTGGGTAAACGTTTAGGCTGGAATAAAGGTTACGACTAGCACGCGGGGGTGTAAAAATGAGTTTTGCAGTAGTTACGGGAGCCTCATCCGGAATTGGCCGGGCAACTGCCGAGCAGTTAAAGCAGCAGGGTTGGCAGGTTCTCGCTGTGGCGCGGCGTGAAGAACGTTTGCACGAACTGGCGGAACGAATTGGGTGTGAGTATTTCGCAGCGGATCTCACTAAAGATGAGGACGTAGCTGCGTTAGTCGATTACGCGCACGGTATCGGCCCGGTGGATGCGGTCGCGAACATTGCCGGTGGGGCGATCGGCGTTGATCCGGTTGCGGATGCGCAGGTGGAACGCTGGCAGAAAATGTTTGACGTGAACGCCCTCTCTGCCCTCAGGGTTTCTAAAGCCTTCCTCCCCCAGTTGCGCAAGCACGGGGGAACCTTGTTGTTCCTCACTTCCACTGCGGCGCACGGAACGTATCCGGGTGGCGGCGGCTACGTGGCCGCGAAACACGCGGAACGGGCGATCGTCACCACGTTACGTCAAGAGCTTGTAGGCGAGCCGGTTCGGCTGATTGAGATCGCCCCGGGCATGGTGCACACTCCGGAGTTTTCGTTGAATCGTTTGGGTTCGCAAGAAGCTGCTGACGCAGTTTACGAGGGGGTTGAGAAACCGTTAACCGCTGAGGACGTGGCTGAGGCCGTGACGTGGACGCTGAACCTTCCGTCGCATTTCAATGTGGACACGATGATTATCCGCCCGGTCGAACAGGCCACGCACACGGTAACTAAACGCATGGGAAGCAAGTAGCGACCGGAGGCGGTGGTAGCTTCAATTGCATGCCTTCACGTTCTGAGCAGTTCTCCACACGCGTAGTCCTATCACTCGTTGCTGCAGGCTTGTTCGTAGGTTTGCTCTCCGGACTTTTCGGGGTCGGCGGTGGCGCGGTGATTGTGCCTGCTCTCGTTTATCTAGGATTGTCGCAGCGCGAGGCGGCTGCCACGAGTTTGATCGCTATTTTCCCAACTGCACTCACGGGCTGTGTTACGTATGCAACCACCGGGAATATTGATTGGCTCGCTGCGGGCGGATTAACCGTCGGGCTCGTAGCAGGAGTTCAAATCGGAACGTATTTCCTAACTAAATTCTCGGAGCGGTTCTTGAGGTGGGCGTTCGTAGCGTTCCTCGTTTCGATAATTGTGGTGCAGTCCGTGTTTGTCCCCAATCGGGGTGGGAGTATCCGTTTGAGCGCGCTCACCGCACTCGGTTTGGTCGCGCTAGGCGTGGCGTGCGGCTTCCTGTCTGGGATTTTAGGAATCGGTGGGGGCGGCGCTGCAATTCCGGCGCTGTGTTTTATATTCGGTGCCTCCGACCTGGCCGCGCGCGGAATCTCATTAGTCTCAATGATTCCCGGTACGCTCTCGGGCGCAATCGCTAACTTAGCGCGCCGGCAAGCTTATCTAAAGACCGGCTTAATTATCGGTGTTAGCGCGGTCTGCACAGTTCCCGTGGGGGCGAAGCTAGCGTCACTGCTCTCCCCCAGAGCCGACGCGTTACTATTTGCCGCGTGGCAGGGCGTCCTGCTGGTACGCAGCGTTTATGTGGCGCGCCAGGCCAGCAGCACAGATTCGAAAGAAGATACCCGCACGCGTTCGCACTTGGAAACGGATCAGAAAACACGTTCGCACTTAAGAACGGATCAGAAAACAAAAGGAAAAACGGATCAGAAAACGCGTTCGCACTTAAGAACGGATCTGAAAACAAAAGGGAAAACGGATCGGAAAGCAAAAGAATCGGGACGCTGAAAACCAGCGTCCCGACCTGATACATCTAGTCGGGGTGACAGGATTTGAACCTGCGACCTTCCGCTCCCAAAGCGGACGCGCTACCAAGCTGCGCCACACCCCGCAACAGGTGATATCTTACCCATACTGACCCCTGATTTCACAACTCGGGGTTTTTCCGGTAAAGTTTTCACTACCCGATCGGGCAACCGGTCGAACTGCGAGTGTAGTTTAGTGGTAAAACCTCAGCCTTCCAAGCTGATGATGGGAGTTCGATTCTCCTCACTCGCTCCATTCAAATCGTAAAGAGCTAAGTCAATCTGCGCGGTAGCAAAAAGCTAAATCAGCCTGAGAGAAGTTGTCCCTGATAGAGACGAGGGAACCTCAGGAACTTAAATACTTCCCAAGAATTCCGCTCACTAATCCTTTAATGCCTATTTAATGACTAATAATGTCTATTTAGTGACTAACCCCGCTATTGCGAGCGCAAAACTCAACTAATACTCAACGATTTCGAATCTGCATTTAACGAATACGAAATGCAATCGGACTCATTAGATAACAAATTAGCCGCATTTTCGGATTGAATATGGTTTTCGTCTCTATTCCAGTGGCGAGGACCAACGACCCACGATAATGTGTTTGCGGGAGCCACCGTTCCGCCAAGCAAAGTAGCCGCATGCAACCTGAGGGACACGCGGACCTCAAGAAAAGCGGTTACCGCTAGGCGAATACGGGCGATGGCTTCTTCCATGCAAAATACATACCGTCAAGGAGTTGCAATGAAGAAGAGCCAAAAGCTATTCGCCGTTCTCGGGTCCGTTGCACTGACCGCACTTGCCGCTTTCCCAGCGAGCGCGGAAACGATCGAGAACACCTACCCGGAAACGCCGCAGACCAACCCGAACCTGCCGATCGTGCACACGACACACGGTTCGGACCACTTAAAGGCCAACGTGCTTAACCCCCGGCCGGTCTGCAACCCCTGGGAAGATCACCGCACCACCATCTACAAGGTGACGGACAAGTTCCTCCCGATCGGAACCATTTCCACGACGAACAGCACGCAGGCAACCATCCCTCTGACACAGGACCTTTCTAAGACCCAAAGCATTTCCATCTCTGTAAACGGCTCAGAGAAAGAAAGCCTAGACATTAACCTTGGCGGCAACGCTTCCGCATCTAAGGACGACAAGACTGCGGGCAGCAACTGGGGTATCGCCTACTCACTCGCTAAAGAAATCGGCGGTTCCGCCTCCTACTCGCTGTCTTGGAACATCGGCCAAACCGTTGGCCCGTACGACGTCCCCGCTGGTTACACCGGCGAAGCCACCTACGGCTTCCGCACCATCGCGATGACCGGCACGCAGCAGTACTGCAAGCCGAACGGCACCTGGTCTAACCCGACCGCGTGGCGCGCCAACGTGCCCGTCAAAAACCAGGTAACCGTAAAGCTCTACAACAACCCTGCTGACTCGCACTAATCGGCACGCACGGACGAAAGATTGAGGGATAACTAAAATGAAAAAATTCTTCTCTAAACTAAGCGCCACCGCACTAACTCTGCTTGCAACCACCGCTGTCGCGGGCGCCGGTGTTGCCACCGCTGCGGACCAGGCACCAGAACCTGCTCCCACCCAGCAGGCTGCGCTGGACCTCGCGCCGAACCTGCAGGTTTCAAGCGCTAAAGCTCCCGGTTACGCCGGCCTGGTTGCAGTGCACGTAAAGAACGTAGGCACCGACCGCTACTACGGCGAGTTCCCCATCGTCAGCTTCCGCATTGACGTCAAAACCGCTTCTGGCCCCAAGGGCGTAGACCGACTCATCACCCCGGGCTGGTTCAACGGCGCATACACGCGCGACCTTGGGTTCAATGAGAAAACCTCCACGCGCTCATTCCTCGTCACGCTCTCCAACCCGATTAAGAAGGGTGAGGATCAGCTGATCGCGAACCTCGACTTCGGTGACGGACTCACCAAAGAAGGACGCATCGTTAACTACATCACCGTAACGCAGGAAGGCCGCCTCGAAGGCGACACCTCCACCAGCAACGACCAGAATGTGGATTCACGCACCGCAACGGTTTCGGACAGCGGGAAGAAACTACCCGGACTGTTCTAACACTGTTTTTGCGCACCAGGGGCTTGGTTGGGCACGGGGTGAATAACTAGTTCACCTGCACGGGCATCAACCAAGCCCCTGTTCAATACCATTTCGGGCTGTAGAATGGCTCACATGACTAAAGACCCTTCATACCTTAAAGACCCCGCAGTCCTGGACGAGTCCATTTCACCGCGAGAAGATTTCTTCCGCCACGCAAACGGACAGTGGCTCACCCACCACGAGATTCCTGCAGACCGACCAGCGGACGGGGAATTTTACCGCCTCCGCGACGAAGCGGAAGCCGCAGTTCGGGAAATAATCGAGGCACTCGATTCCTCGTCAGAAAACCAGGACGAAACGAAAATGGCGCGCCTCTACGCGCAGTTCATGGATACCGACAGCATCGAGACAGCGGGCACGGAACCGCTTGAAGCGGACCTCAAGCTAATAGAACAAGCGCAAGACAAGAAAGAACTGGCCAACACCATGGGCCGGTTAAACCGCACCGGCGTGAACGGGTTGATCGGCCTGTACGTGGAATCGGACTTGAACGATCCGACCATGAACATTCCCTACCTGACGCAGGCGGGAATCGGACTGCCTGACGAAGCGTACTACCGCGAAGACCAATACGGCCCCATCCGCGACGCCTACGTAGAACTAAATAACCGACTTGCACAGCTGGCCGGAATTAGCGACAGCGACTTTGCAACGAATATCCTTAAATTCGAAACCAAAGTGGCTAAACACCACTGGGACAACGTCACCTGCCGCGACGCGCAGAAAACAAACAACCCAACCACGTGGGCGAAGATCAAGAGCGACTACCCGCAATTCCCGTGGCAGGAATGGCTCGCTGGTGTGGGATTCGAACCGGCTGACGACGGCGTCGTGAACGTGGGGCAACCCCCGTTCTTAGAGGCAGTCGCGAAGCTTTGGGAAGAAGAGGAACTGGCCACTTTGAAACGGTGGTTAACTGCGGCGGTACTCACAGCGCGCGCAGCCTTCTTACCCGAAGATTTTGTTGGGGCGTCGTTCGCATTCAAACAGGCCCTGACGGGCGCGCAGGAACAGCGGCCACGTTGGAAACGCGGCGTAAGCCTGGTGGAAGCATCCATGGGGGAAGCCCTTGGACAACTCTACGTAGCGCAGCACTTCCCACCGGAGCACAAGCAGAAAATGCTGGAGCTCGTGGACACTCTGATTGAGGCTTACCGCGATTCAATCACGAACCTAACGTGGATGGGAGAGGAAACAAAGGCGCGGGCACTCGACAAACTCGAGGCGTTCACCCCCAAGATTGGGTACCCCGACAAGTGGCGCAGCTACGAGAAACTAACTGTAGGCCAAACACTGTTAGAAACTGTGCGTAACACCGCGGCGTTCGACACGGACTACGATCTAGAAAAGGTTGGGAAACCCGTAGACCCGGCGCAGTGGTTCATGACCCCGCAAACCGTTAATGCCTACTACCACCCACTTCGTAACGAAATCGTGTTCCCAGCCGCCATTTTGCAACCCCCGTTCTTTGACCCCGACGTGCCGGACGCCGTGAACTACGGTGGGATCGGCGCTGTGATTGGCCATGAGATTGGGCATGGGTTTGACGACCAGGGTTCCCAATACGACGGGCAGGGTAAGCTCAACAACTGGTGGACCGACCGGGACCGCGCGGAGTTTGAAACCCGCACAAAAGCTCTGATTGAGCAGTACAACCAGTACTCCCCCGCCCAGCTGGATGACTCCCACCGCGTGAACGGCGCGTTCACTATCGGAGAGAACATCGGCGATTTAGGGGGCGCATCAATCGCGTGGAAGGCGTATTTGATTGAACTGGACCGGCGCGGGGCATCACTGGAGGATGAGAAGCGGGCACAAATGAGCGCGCCCGAGCAATTCTTTTACTCTTGGGCGCGTATTTGGCGCGCGAAAACACGCGATGAAATGGCTATCCAACTGTTGGCAATTGATCCGCATTCACCGTCAGAGTTCAGGTGCAATGGGGTACTTTCGAACCTCGACCTGTTCTACGAAACTTTCGGGGTCGAAGCCGGTGACGCCATGTGGATAGATCCCAGCAAACGTGTCACCATTTGGTGAAACGTGGCAGACTAGTAGTAATTAGACTGGCATCCCATTCAACGCGGACCTAGGAGGTTATAGTGCCGGGTCAGAATCTAACGAAAGAAGAAGCTGCGGTTCGTTCACGCGCCGTCACCGTTTATGATTACGATATTCACCTGGATTTAACGGGTGACGATAAGACGTTCCAGTCTACGTCTACCGTCCAGTTCGATATCGCGGGTGCGGATGAGACGTTTTTCGATTTGATTGCCGATGAGGTCACCGAGCTCACGGTAAACGGTGAGGCCCGGCCCGTGGATAGTTTTTCGGATTCACGCGTGCACCTAACTGGTCTGAAGGATAAGAATACGGTCACCGTTCAAGCCACCTGCCGGTACATGCATACCGGGGAGGGGTTGCACCGTTTCACAGATCCGGCGGATGGGTTGGATTACTGCTATTCCCAGTTTGAGGTCCCCGATTCTCGGCGGGTATTCGCAGTGTTTGAACAGCCAGACATGAAGGCGCAGTTCACGTTCCACGTGCGTACGCCCTCGGAGTGGGTGGTGTTCTCTAACTCCCCCACGCCAACGCCTCGGGAGGAAAACGGGAGTAAGGTGTGGGATTTCTCGGCATCCGAGCAGATTTCCAGTTACATCACTGCGATCGTGGCGGGCCCATACGTGGGCAAGACCGGCACACTGACAAGTGCGGACGGGCGCACCATCGACCTTGGGGTGTATTGCCGCCAGTCACTGCTGGAACATTTGGACGCCGAGTGGGTCATGGATGTGACGCGCGCTGGATTCAAATTCTTTGAACGCGAATACGGGCGCGCGTACCCGTTCCGCAAGTACGATCAGATTTTTGTGCCAGAATACAACGCGGGCGCCATGGAGAATGCGGGTTGCGTGACGTTCCGGGACGAGTACGTGTACCGGTCTAAACCCACGGCCGCGCAGTTGGAGAACCTGGCGAACACGGTACTGCACGAGTTGGCGCACATGTGGTTCGGTGACTTGGTGACCATGCAGTGGTGGAACGACCTGTGGCTAAACGAGTCGTTCGCCGAGTTCATGTCGCACCTGTGCCTAGCGGAAGGCACGGAGCAGTGGCAGGATGCGTGGACGGGGTTCATGGCCCGCAAGGATTGGGGTTTGACCCAAGACCAGTTGCCTTCCACCCACCCGATTGTCGCGCCTATCCGCGACCTGGAGGATGTAGAAGTTAACTTCGACGGCATCACGTACGCTAAAGGGGCTGCGGTGTTGCGTCAGCTCGTGTCTTACGTGGGACGCGACCAGTTTTTCGAGGGCTTGCGGGCCTACATCGCGGAGCACGCGTGGAAGAATACGACGCTGCCGGACCTCATGGGCAAGTTAGAAGCGGCATCTGGGCGCGACCTGCGGGCCTGGGCGAAAGTCTGGTTAGAAGAAGCGGGGGTGACCTTGCTCAGTCCGGTCGTGGAAACGGGTGAGGCCGGGAAGATTGTGCGCCTCGCGGTCAAGCAAGAACCATTCACGCCCGGTTCCTCGCTTCGGCCCCACCGGTTAGCGGTCGCGGGTTATTCCCTTGTTGACGGGCAGGTACAGCAGGTTTTCCACGAGGAACTTGATGTTGAGGGCGACGAAACCCCGGTGGAATCCGCAGTTGGTTTACCGCGTCCGGATCTGATTTTGGTCAATGACGGGGATTTGGCATACGCGAAGATTCGCCTTGACGAGCAGTCCCTGGCGTTCGCAACCGAACACATTGCGCAGTTCCCCTCATCGTTGACGCGCGGCGTGGTTCTCGCATCCGCGTGGGATATGGTTCGGGATGCGCAGATGCCAGCCCGCCAGTACATTGACATGGCTTTGTCCGCCCTGACCGGTGAGGATTCCATGATGATCCTCAACCTGTTGTTACGTCATATTAATACCGCCGTTTCCCTTTACCTCCCCACTGATGAACGTGAGGAACTGGCAAACGCGGTGGCGCAACGCTTGCTGTTACTGGCGCGTTCCGCAGCTGCGGGGACGGACGCACAGCGGTTGCTAACCGCCGCCGCGGCAGCGCGGGCAACGAAAGAGCAGGCTGGCGATATTGAAAGCCTCCGCACTGGAGAAGCCACGTTGGTTGGGCTTCCCACCGACGCGGACATGCAGTGGACACTGCTGCTGAGCTCGGTGCGCAATGGGGCCGCAGGAGAAACCCAGATTGCGCAGATGACCAGCACGGACCAGACTCTCACCGGCGCGCAGAAAGCTGCGCAAGCCCGCGCGTCTGTGGCCGATCAGGGAGTGAAAGACAAGGCGTTTAAGGACGTGGTATTTGACCGCGACTTGTCGAATGACATGCGCATCGCGCTTGGACGCGGATACTGGGCGAATGCAATCGCTGCTCCGGAGCTTTACCGCGCCCACGTACCTCAGTATTTCGACGCGCTACGTGAAGTATGGGAACTGAACACAAACCACACGGCACAAGACATTGTGCTCCTCGGGTTCCCCACGATGCTTGCGGGCCGGTTGGCGGACTTAGACGTGGTGAAAGCAGGTTACGACTGGTTGGATGCGAATGAGGATGCTCCCGCGGGGTTGCGTCGCCTAGTGAGTGAAGAAACTGCGGAGGCGGAACGCGCAGTGAAAGCCCAGCAGTGCCGGTAGGTCGCTACGGGTGGTTGAAGGCGCGCCTTCAACCACCCGTGGTTAATCCCACGTTCGCGGTAACCTAGTAGTAGTAACGTTATTTCGGTCAAGGAGTCACTATGGGTGCAGCATATGAACAATCCGCGAAAGCAATCGTTGAGGGGTTGGGGGGCGCCGACAATATCGCCTCACTGCAAGCGTGTATCACGCGCATACGTGCCCGAGTGAACGACGTGGACCGCGTTAATGACGAAACCTTGAAGGCTGCCGGTGCGTTTGGGGTTGTGAAAGTTGGGCCTGCTGTCCAGATTGTGGTGGGTCCAGACGCGGATGATATTGCGGCAAGCGCGGAACCGTTACTGAAATGATAGACATCTACTCTCCCCTGTCCGGAACTACGATCGCGCTGAAAGACGTTGAGGATCCGGTTCTTGCAGGTGGGATTGTAGGCGCGGGCTGCGCGGTTCGCCCCGTAGAAACGCGTATGCATGAGGTGTGCGCACCGGTTTCAGGGAAACTGTTGAAAGTGCATCCGCACGCGTTCATTATTTTTACCGCCGCTGGGGTTGGCGTGTTATGCCACTTGGGGATTGACACGGTTAAGCTGCACGGCGAGGGATTTGAAGTGCTGCGCACGGAAGGTGATGTGGTTGAAGCTGGGGATGCGGTGATCCGTTGGGACAGTTCTGTTGCAAAAGCCCATCACCTATCCACGTCCGTGTCCGTGATTGCCTGTGACCTACCTGAATCAATGATTCAGATGCGCAGCACGATCGGCACTGAGATCCAAAGCCGCGACCTGCTGTTCCAGATCCACAACGGCGAATCCGCGTAACCGCGACGCCCCCTGGTGTGCAGCTGCTGCCCTGGTGTCTAGTTGACCATGCTCGTGCATACCCCACATTTACAGGCACTTGCCCGCGTTAGTTTACACGCAGCCAAACCCGCACTGACCAGCAGTTACCTGCGCTAGCCAGCATTCGAAGACCCACGACTCAGCGGCCCACCCCGCGGTTCATGAGCGAACAAAGGTCATCAACGGGCCAGGCTAGGAGCCGTTCCAAAGTCACTTCCCGACCCTTCGCGTCCGCGAGTGGCACGCACCAGTTCGGGTATTGCCGGTGAGTGCCCGGCAGGTTCTGCGGTTGCGTATCTGCCACGATGTCTACAGTGGACACAGCCAGTAAATGAGCGGGGGTGCGCGTAATAAACGCGTAGAGCGCGTTGATTACTGCAGTTTCGTTTCCGCGCTCCTCTTCACTAAGCAAACCGTACTCCACCAGGCGGTTTACCATAGCTAAACGTTCCTCGTCGTCGTGCGCACGCACTTGTTCAAGCGGTTCCACCAGCAAACCGAGCTCGTGACGCAAATCAGTTTGCACCCCCCTCAGGTACCCGGCGGTGGGTGGGAGGTCGTGTGTGTTCACGGCTACTAGGGCGCGTTCTCGATAGTGGTCGGCGTGGAGCGGGGTGTCATCATCTTCTTTTTCGAACCACAGGATTGAGGTTCCGAAGATTCCGCGTTCATTTAAGTAACCCCGCACCCACGGTTCCACTGTCCCCAAGTCTTCCCCAATGATCACAGCGCCGGCGCGTTGTGCCTCAAGCAAAAGCACACCCACCATTGCTTCGTGATCGTATTGCACGTAAGTGCCGTGGTGGGCGTCCATTCCCGTGGGAATCCACCAGAGGCGGAACAGGCCAAGAATGTGGTCGATCCGCACGGCCCCACCGTGCGATAAGGTGGCCCGAATCATGTCGCGCAGTGGTGCGTAGCCGCGTTCGGCGAGCACGCGTGGGTTCCACGGTGGTTGGGACCAGTCTTGCCCCTGTTGGGAATACATGTCCGGGGGTGCGCCTACAGTCATGCCGCTGGCGTACACTGCTGGGTCTGCCCACACGTCTGCGCCCAGTGGGTGTACTCCCACCGCGAGGTCCGACATCAGACCAATGCGCATCCCCGCGCGCCGCATGCGCGTTTGCGCATTCGTGAGCTGTTCATTCAGCACCCATTGCAACCACATGAAGTAGCGGATCTGGGCTTCGTGTTCACGCGCATACTGCTTGCTTTCCGCGGTGTTTGCTGAGTGGTATTTCTCGGGTAGTTCGATGCCACCGAATTCGGATACGAGGGCGCACCAGAGCGCAAAGTTACGCAGCGGTGTCCCACCTGCAGCGATGAAGGCGTCGAACTGTTGCTGCCGCTCACTGCTGAGGGGGTGGCGGTGGATGACGCGCAGCGCCGCATCCTTTGTGGACCACACTTGGTCGCGGTTGATTAGCCCAACGGAGTCCGAGTCGTCCACGAGTGACGCCCGGTGATGTTGTTCAACATCGAGCTTCTCCATGGGAGACAAAGAGTCGTACTCGGGGATTGACTGGGGGTGAATATAGATGGGGTCGTTGAACCGCCGTGAAGTCGGCAGGTAGGGCGATGGTTCGATGGGGAGCACGGGCGCACCCGCGTGAAGCGGGTTAATGAGGTGGAAGTCTGCTCCTTTCTGTGCAAAATGTTCGGAAAGTTCAGTTAGAACTGCGGTGTCACCCATCCCCCACGATTGTTTCGCTCTGATTGAGTACAGTTGCGACGACAGACCCCAGTAACGCGCGTTGTCTTCAAACAGTTCGGTTTGCAAACTGGGCGGCACCACAATCAGGTGGGCGTTTATTACTTGCCCGTCTTCCCGGTGGGCCCGGAGTGTGTGGTAGCCCAGTGGCAACCATTGTTCTAACGCAAATCCGGCGCGCCCGGTGAGTACTCCGTCAACTTCTCTTGGCGGTTCCCAGTTTTCAATTTGAGGCACTGGGTGCACGGTACCGTCTTCTAACTCGACCTCAACGGTAACTGCGGAACCGTCGGGTACGTGTACACGTAGCTCCTGCCAATCCCCTTGGCGTTTGACTGTGCACACTGGCAAAGTGTGACGCCATTCGTCTTGTTCGTGAGCTGTTAGGAGCGCGTCTATGTCTTGACTCGAGGGCATGTCCGGGAGGTTCTCCCCCAACGATTGCAGTACTTTCACGAGCGATAGTGGGTGCACGTCTTTTAGTTCACCGTGCCAGCTCCAGAACTTTGTGGATACCCCTAATCGGTTGGCTAGTTCGCTAAGATTCTCGGGAAACAGGTCGGGGGGAGGCAGATGGGTCATCGTTACTCCATTGCTAACTGGTTGGGAACTACTCGCGGTGGTTCTTATTCTATGGGAAGCAGCCGCGATTGCGGTTTTTTGTTTATTCTTTGAGCGCTTCTGGGTTTGAGGATTCCCACGCGTCCCGCATGCGTTTCGCCGTCACGTCCGCGTCCGGCCCGGTCACTATCTGCACGTAGGAGCCTGATTGCACGACTGCGAGAGGGTTGAGGTTGCGAATCGCCTGTTCGTCTACTTTATGCGGGTCTTTAACCTGCACGCGGATGCGCAGAGAACACGGTTCAACTTCTGCTATGTTGCCCCAATCGCCCAGTGCGGTGACTAACTCGTGTGGATCAAGAACTCCCATCAACACTCCCTTCATTGTGACCCTTATCGCATATTAGTACCTTTGGGGCCGATTGTATAATAGACCACTTTTTTGCTTGCACCGTTAATGTGAACCTGTCTCCATCCGCTTTTGACTCACGGTTACTTGCGGACGCTGTTGCTTTAGAAGTGTATTTGTTCGTGAAATGCAAGACAATGGGCGTGTGACTATTATTCAGATTCCGCAAGTAGATGATGAACCAATCGCCGCTGTCTTGCGTTCTCTAGCTATCCAGCCGCTTGGTGCAGACACTTTCCGCGCCCAGTCCCTGCCGCAGATGGGCCGCATTTACGGCGGTCAAGTGGTGGCACAGGCGCTGATCGCTGCCTGCTCTACGCTGGACGAGCCACTGGAGCGCCTGCCACATTCGCTGCACGCGTATTTTTTGGTAGGCGGGGATCCGCACAAGCCGATAGACATTGAGGCGGAGCGGGTGCGTGACGGCCGGTCGTTTTCTTCCCGCACAGCGGTTGCAAGGCAGGAGGGCCGCGATATCCTCACGCTGCTAGCAAACTTCCATATTCGGGAGGATGGTCCGGATTATTCTGCTCCCATGCCGGATGTGCCTGAACCAGAGAAGTTAATGTCTGCGCTGGAGTATTTCCGCACGATGAACAATCCGGTTGGGAAGTACTTGGGGAATACGGTTGCTTTCGAATCGCGCCACGTACAGGATTCGCTGTACATGCATAAAAAACCGAAGATCGCCTCGTCGCAGCAGGTGTGGATTAAACCGCGGGTGCCGATTCCGAATGCGACGCCACTGGTTGGGCGGATTTTGCTGGCGTACGTGCTGGATCAGTTCATTATGGAACCGGCGTTACGTTCGCGTGGACTGTCGTGGCTCTCCCCCGGTTTGATGCTCGCCTCGCTGGACCATGCGATGTGGTTTCACCGCGATTTTGATATTAACGACTGGTTGCTCCTCGATCAGAATTGCCCCTCAACGTGTTCGAACCGGGCAATGGGGTCCATGCGGGTGTTTACACGTGAGGGCGTGCTGGTGGCTGAAGTGATGCAAGAAGCCATGATGCGGGTGCTGGAACCTAAACCGGGTGAGAAATCACACTTTGAGTTCAATGTCCCGCCGGCGCACTAGCGGGCACACTCAAGTTCCGCAGTGGCATTCGAGGTGGCGCGGCCTTCGTGGTGCGCCGGTTCCGCAGTGGCATTCGAGGTGGCGAGTCTTTCATAGTGCGCCGGTTTCGTAGTTGCGCCCCCGGCAGGATTCGAACCCGCGACCAAACGCTTAGAAGGCGTCTGCTCTATCCCCTGAGCTACGGAGGCACTCAGAACAAGCTTAGAGTAAACCGGGGATAATCACCGAATTCTGCCTGCCACGCCCGTGCGCGGGGCCGAATGCGGGCTTATTCACGCGCTAAAGCTCCAATTCAGCGGGCTTATTCACGCGCTAAAGCTCCAATTCATCGCGCTTTTATGCAGCTCTTAGCCGGGCTAGTTTTTGGTCTAAGCTGGTAGTTATGAGTATTGACAAACCCTTGGTATGGATTGACTGTGAAATGACTGGCCTCGACCTGGAGCACGATGCGCTCATTGAGGTGGCAGTAGTGGTGACGGATGCGCAACTCAACATTGTGGATCCGGGGATTGACGTACTCATTAAACCGTCGGATGCCGCGCTGGACCACATGGGAGATTTTGTGCGGAAGATGCACACTTCGTCGGGTTTGCTTGAGGATCTTGCTGACGGCATTGATATGGAGCAGGCGCAAGCGCAGGTGCTGCAATATATTAAACGGTTCGTGCCCCGCAAGGGTAAGGGATTGCTTGCCGGCAACACGATTGGGACCGACAAAATGTTCCTAGAACGCGACATGCCGGAAGTAATAGACCACCTCCACTACCGCGTTGTTGACGTGTCTTCGTTGAAGGAACTGGCGAAACGCTGGTTCCACCGCACTTTTGAAGAGGCGCCGGAAAAACACGGGGGACACCGCGCGCTTGCTGACATCCGCGAGTCCATCCAAGAGCTGGAGTACTACCGCCGCGTTTTGTTCCCTCGCGATGAGGGACCCACGCGCGAACAGTGCCGAGAGGTTGCACGCGAAGTGGAAGCGTTGGGAATTACCCGCACCGACCAGTAAGCTCTTTCCGGCTGATCGGCCTTTCCCAGCTAGCAAGCTCGTTCCGACTGACCAGCTTTTCCCCAGCTAGCAAGCTCTTTCTGGCTGATCGGCCTTTCCCAGCTAACAAGCCCTATCCAACTGATCGGCTTTTCTTAGGCAGCGAGCTTTTTCGGCTGGGAAGTCCTCCCGAACAGTGGGGTCCCTCAGGCCTTCAGGTCCTCTGCGGGATGTGGATGGGTTTTTTCCACAACCTCGCCTTGCCCTGGAGTTTCCACAACGAGGCTGGGCTGTGGTTTTCTACGAGCATCCGCGTTGCCAGTATTAGTGGTGTCCAATAACGAGATTCATGGTTAAAAGTTTTAGGAGTGGACACCGTGAGCAACAACGAAGTATCAAAGAAAAATGACAAGCAGCAAGTAGAAATGCCGGTGCAGGGCCGCATCCGTGCGTCAGGTTCGGGCACTGTGAATGTGACTATCCGTGGCCGCGCCGGCGGTCCAGTCGATCTTTACTACCTCGATTCGGGTGCCACGATGGGCCGTTTCCGGCTCGCTGTCACGCGTCGAGGTAGAGATGAGGCCGGCACGTGGCACGACATGGATACCACTTGGTACTCCGTAAAAATGTGGAACCAACTGGCACAAAATGCAGCCCACTCAGTTACGAAGGGCGACCCGATTATTACCACGGGCCGGCTGTCAATAAACGAGTGGGAAGACGAGGCGAGTCAGAAGAAGAACACGGAGTTAGTTATTAACGCCTCAACTGTTGGACACGATTTAGCGTACGGGGTTTCAAACTATGCTAAACCGATGCGGTTTCAGCGCGATAAAATGCCCACCGTGGACACGAACGTGAACGAGGTTGAGCATTCAAAGACAGATGAGGCGCAACCAGATCCGTTAGGTGTTGGAGAGGAAGAATCAGCTCTGGTGAGTTAATGCGCATTGTCGCCTACTTCCCCACCCATTGAGTAGACTGTAGAGCGGTAAAACACTGAAAGACTACTTTTTAGGAGCGCAGTGGCTGAATACATCTACTCAATGGTTGGGGCGTCAAAACGTCACGGGGACAAAGTTATTTTGGATAACGTGACGATGGCTTTCCTGCCGGGCGCAAAAATAGGCATGGTAGGGCCCAACGGCGCGGGTAAGAGTTCTATTCTGAAGATCATGGCGGGTTTGGATACCCCCTCCAACGGTGAGGCTCGGCTCACCCCGGGTTACAGCGTTGGGATCTTGCAGCAAGAACCCCCACTTGACGAAGACAAAACTGTGTTAGAAAACGTGCAGTTGGGCGTGTGGGACACAGTTAAGCAGCTGAAACGGTTCAATGAGGTCTCCGAGCAGATGGGTGATCCAGACGCTGACTTCGATGCCCTCATGGAAGAAATGGGAAAACTGCAGTCCGAAATTGATGCGGTGAATGGTTGGGATCTGGATTCTCAACTGGAGCAGGCGATGGACGCTCTGCGGTGCCCACCTGGGGATGCTGATGTGAAAGTGCTTTCCGGTGGTGAACGCCGCCGCGTCGCACTGTGCCGACTACTGCTGGAACAGCCTGACTTGCTGCTGCTCGACGAGCCCACCAACCACTTGGACGCGGAATCGGTGCTGTGGCTAGAAAAACACTTGCAAACCTACCCGGGTGCGGTCATTGCCATTACCCACGACCGCTACTTCTTGGACCACGTGGCGGAGTGGATCGCGGAAGTCGACCGCGGCCGCCTCTACCCGTACGAAGGTAACTACACCACGTACCTAGAGAAGAAACGTGAACGACTCAACGTGCAAGGCGAGAAGGACGCCAAACTTGCGAAGCGTTTGAAAGATGAACTGGAGTGGGTGCGCACCAACGCGAAAGGGCGGCAGGCGAAGTCTAAAGCCCGTTTGGCTCGCTACGAAGAGATGGCGGAAGAGGCCAAGCGGACCCGCAAGCTCGACTTTGACGAGATTCAGATTCCACCGGGTCCACGGCTTGGAAACGTGGTGATTGAGGCGAGGAACCTGCGTAAAGGTTTCGGCGATCGAGTGCTCATTGACGACCTGTCGTTCTCTCTTCCACGCAACGGCATCGTCGGTGTGATCGGCCCCAACGGGGTTGGTAAGACCACGCTGTTCAAGACCATCGTGGGCCTCGAACCACTGGACGGTGGAGATCTGAAAGTGGGTGAAACCGTAAAGATCTCTTACGTAGACCAAAACCGCGCGGGGATTGACCCGGATAAAACCCTGTGGGAAGTAGTTTCCGACGGCATGGACTACATCGAAGTTGGGAACGTAGAGATGCCCTCCCGCGCTTACGTTTCAGCGTTCGGTTTCAAAGGTGCGGACCAGCAGAAGCCAGCGGGGGTCCTCTCAGGTGGTGAGCGCAACCGCCTAAACCTCGCGCTAACCCTCAAACAAGGTGGGAACCTGTTACTGCTCGACGAACCAACGAACGACCTAGACGTGGAGACGCTCAGCTCGTTAGAGAACGCGTTAGAGAACTTCCCCGGTTGCGCCGTAGTGGTAACCCACGATAGGTGGTTCCTTGACCGTGTCGCCACCCACATCCTGGCTTGGGAAGGCACGGAAGAAAACCCCGCGCAATGGTACTGGTTCGAAGGTAACTTCGAAAGCTACGAGAAGAACAAGGTCGAACGCCTAGGTGAAGAGGCCGCGCGGCCACACCGCGTGACCCACCGCAGGTTAAAACGCGACTAAGAATCGTCCACCTACCAGTCGGTTAACAACATGCTGGTGCCCCGCTCATGCGGGTGCACCAGCATTACTTATGCGCCAACCAACCAATCGAAAACGGTAGGTACAAAACTGTAGATGCCACGCTTTACAAGTTCTCGAACTTTACAAATTCGCGAGGCATCACAAGTTCTCTATGCTGTAAATACTTTTTCGGCTTCAGAGGTTCTCGAGCTCTTTGAATGCAGGTCCGAATGTAGCGCGGAAAGCGGTGAGTCCATGTGCTTTCAACACGCGCGGTAAAGTGAATTTGTTCGCTGACATGGCCCGCCCATCCACGCACAGCTGCGCGTTCTCCAACTGGGTACGTAGCCGCCGCAGTTCATCCGACGTTCCCGCCCTCAGGTCACGAAACCGTGCGCGCCCCGTCCCCATGGGGCTCAATCCCCATTCCAAAGAGCACACGTCAAACACGCGCACCACCAGGTTCGCTCCATCTTCTGCTGTGCTGGCAATAGTTATCAGGTACACGGGGGTCCGCTGCTCAAGGGTTTCTTGGATCACTGCTGTAGTGGTGCGGTCAAAAGGCCACCAACCTGAAGCGAGGTTACTCACCTGAACGTCCGCTGGAACCTCAACTGCATTCTCCACCTCTTTGCAACGCCGCGCCGGACCAAGTGACACGACGTACGCATTAATGTTTCCAGGAATACTCACACACTTGACGTTGCGAGTCGGTATCAATCGGGTGAGCTCAAAGTGGTCGGAAACAGTTCCAGCTCGCAACGCATTTTGGAATTCGATCCGGATTGAATCTGCCGCTTCCTTTTCTTGAGGGACGCGATCCAACTTATAGTAGATGCGGTGAACTTCAGGGCGTAGACCCTGGGAAACTAAGGTTTTAACACGGGTTCTAACTTCATCGCTGCTCTGGGTGGCTACGGCGATTAGGTCTTCGCAGGTGGTACCAAGCTCAAAAACGCCGGTGTAGAAACATTCACCGTTCGGGCTGTTCGCAGTCCGGTTGGGATCCATCAGAGCGTATACATAGTATCCCATAGTTAAATACCTGAACTTTCAACTGTGACTACTGCGCGCAGTCACATTATCATCGCATCATTGAGGTTAAAGAGAACGACATGTTGTTTACAGCCTAGCAAACGCTAAACACGTGTTGATATCGTACGACAGTTGGCCGGTTAGTTACACAAATGTGCCCCTGGTTTCCCCAGGGGCACCGATAGCGTAAACAGCGATTAGCTGTCGATATCTACCAGACCTAGTTTGTAAGCTTTCACCAGGCGACGCGGCACGCGGACCTCACGACCCTGCACGCGAATAGTCACCAGGTCAGTGAGCTTAGCCTTCCAGGTAGCTCGGCGCGTACGCGTGTTCGCACGCGACATTTTCCGCTTTGGAACTGCCATTTGCTTGCCGCTCCTCTATTAAAGATGACCAATTACTAACCTGGTTAGCATACCAAATCTACAGGTAGGTTCAAAGAAAAGCGGTAAGGAACTACGTCACAGCGAGTGAAGGTTCTCGGTGGTGAGGATCGGTAGGCACACAGTCGTCAGCATGACTGATGTGTTACGCGACCGATTGTGAGCGTAGCCAACGCTCACGGCTGTGGGTCGTCAAAGTGAGACCCGCTTGGTTTCAATAATACGATACGTTAGGAGGGGTGTTTTAGGAGGGAGCAGAGTGCGGAGCATACAGTCCGGTAGTTTGGTGCGCCATGAGCTGGAGGTGCAGCGGTCGCGTTTCATCACCACTGTTGCGCATACCCCAACTGAATCCGCGGCACGCACTTTCATCAGTGAGATAAAAACAGAGTTCCCCGATGCAACCCACAACTGTTCCGCATTCGTGGTGAAGCCAGAAGGCATGAACGAAGTGGGGCATTCCAGTGACGATGGCGAGCCATCCGGCACTGCGGGCCCTCCGATGCTGGAGGTCCTGCTTCAAAACAAACTGGTTAATGTGACCGCGGTGGTGACCCGGTATTTTGGCGGTACTCTTCTGGGGGCCGGCGGGCTCATCCGCGCGTATTCAACATCCGTGTCCGAAACCCTGGATCGCTGCCAAGTGGTGCAGCTGGTAGACCAACGCAGGTTCCGCGTCACCGTTGACTACGATGTGGCTGGCAGGCTTGAAGCGCAGCTGCGGGCCCGTCACGCGCAAATCCTGGATGCGGCGTACACCAACCGGGTGCAGTTAGTGTTCAGCACGGACGAGCCCCTGGCCTCAAAAATAGAAAGTTTAATCGCTGAGGTAGCGTCTGAACCCGTGCCAATTGAAGAACTGGATCCGCTGACAGTGGAAAAACCAGTTTCGCGGTAGCACTCGAGTGTGGTTGCCGTTAGGATCGTAACCGTGATGAACACGGCACGTTTTGTTAAGAGGATCTTTCAGCAGCACTGTAGCTGTTGCACGTGTCTGTAGGGTGCATGGCTTTACCGCGTTGCCAATTATGTGCCCGTGCGAGCTGGTAACTGCTGCGCCCATGTACCCGTAGACCACTAAAGACCACTATTAGATGCCAATTAGTTAGGGATTTTCATCATGTCAGAATCTGTTTCATCAAACTTTGCTTCAAACATCACGCAGGCCGTTGGAAACACGCCTCTGGTTCAAATCAACCGTATTACCGGCGAGAACGCTAAGGTGCTCGCGAAAGTGGAGTCCTACAACCCAGCGGGGTCAGTTAAAGACCGGATCGCGATCGCGATTGTGGACGCCGCAGAAGAATCCGGGGAACTGCGTAGCGGCGGCACGATTGTAGAAGCCACGTCTGGGAACACCGGGGTAGCCCTCGCGATGGTCGGAGCGGCGCGCGGGTACAAAGTGGTTATCACCATGCCCTCGTCCATGTCGGTGGAACGCCGCGCACTCATGCGGGCGTTTGGTGCAGAACTGATTCTCACCGAACCGAAAGATGGGATGCAGGGCGCGGTTGATGCCGCCGCCGAGGTCGTTAAAAAACGCCCAGGATCCGTTTTGGCGTCCCAGTTCACGAACCCCGCGAACCCGCACATTCACCAGGTGCGCACCGGGGAGGAAATCTGGGAACAAACCGGTGGCAACGTTGACTTCCTCGTGGCCGGGGTGGGTACGGGCGGCACCATTTCGGGCGCGGCCCGCACCTTGAAAGAAAAGAACCCGAACTTGCGCGTTGTCGCTGTGGAACCAGCAGAGTCACCACTTCTTTCTGAGGGACACGCAGGACCTCATGGGATTCAAGGGATCGGCGCGAATTTTGTTCCCAAAAACTACGCGGCGGACCTGGTGGACGAAGTGATTACGGTTCCAACCGACGAAGCATTGGACTTTGCGCGAAAGGCTGCGGCGCAAGAAGGTCTGCTGGTTGGTATTTCTTCTGGGGCGGCCCTGTGGGCCAGTAAGCAGGTGGCTGCGCGCAGTGACGCGGCCGGTAAGACGGTGGTGACGATTTTGCCTGACACCGGGGAACGCTACCTGTCTACCCCACTGTGGAAGGACTACTTGAAGTAGGCTCCGCCAAGCGCACCGAAGCGGCGCGCACCGCATAGCAACGTGTTAAACAACTGGGCATGCAGCGTGAAGTGAGGCGCTAAACAACTGGGCTGGGCCTTAAGCGGGCCCAGCCTAGTTAGTTGCACCACGGCTGCCGCGGCGTCAATGCGCAACCAACCCCGTGGCTATTACAACCCGCTTCACCCGTCGTAACTGCCTCGACGCAGCTGCCGGGCAGGACCGATAGAATCTGAACCGTAAGTACGGAACACGAGAAGAGAGTACACACCAGTGGCGTCCCAAACCTTGAAGATCCGCGAGCTTATTCGCGAAGACCTGCGTAATGCCATGAACCGGGACCCGGCGGCGCGGTCGAAACTGGAAGTGGCCCTCACCTACGCGGGCGTGCACGCCCTGTGGGGGTACCGCATTTCCCACGGCCTGTGGGAACGGGGTTTGAAAACACTTGCCCGCATCGTTTCTTCCCTCACCCGGATGCTCACTTCAGTTGATATTCACCCTGAGGCGCAAATCGGACGGCGAGTTTTTATCGACCATGCGATTGGCGTGGTGATTGGTCAAACCACGCTAATTGGCGATGATGTCGTGATTTTCCACGGAGTAACCCTAGGCGGAGTTTCCATGACGCAGGGCAAACGCCACCCCACTGTGGAATCTAACGTGATGATCGGCGCGGGAGCCAAAGTGCTCGGCCCCATCACCATCGGTTCGGGCGCAAAAGTAGGGGCGAACGCCGTCGTAGTTAAAGACGTTCCCGCAGACCACGTGGCAATTGGAGTGCCAGCGAAACTGCGACCAGCCACCAGTGAATGCTCTAACGCAGACCTGATCATAGACCCCACCCTCTACATTTAACTCGCCACGACGTTCAACTAGCCGCGGTTCGGGCGTGGAAACCAGATTCCGTTCGGGCAGGCTCGTGAGGTGGTGGAAACCAGATTCCGTTCAGGCAAGCTCGCGCATAGAAAACAAACTCTGTTCGAACAAGCACGCGCGTGGAAACCAGATTCCGTTCGGGCAAGCTCGTGAGGTGGTGGAACCCGCCGCTAATCCCTCAAACGCGTGATTACCTGCATATAAGGGCATAAAGTAGAGGTATGTCACAACTCACATTAAAAGCCCAACTGGAGGCCTTATCGGGATTATCAAAACCGGCGGGGGTAGAGCTTGCGACACTCACCCGGTTCGACATTCCCGCAATCGCCTCGCTAACCCTGGTGGCCTACGGCACGGACGAAACAGCAGAAAACCTAGTGGAAGCCGTTGAAGAGCTCCGCATGACTTTCTCCGGCGCGTTTGGACGCGTTCTCGACAACCTCTTTGTCGGTGCGTGGCAAGACGGCGAGCTCGTAGGCGCAATCTTAACCACGGTGGATCCCCCGTGGGATGACCTCCCGAAGGATGAACCGTTCATCGTGGATCTAGTTGTCAACCCCAAAGTGCAGTCAAAAGGGATCGCCACTGCGCTAATTGGCGAGGTCGCTAGCCGGGCCGGAGACCTGGGGTACTCATCAATCGGAATGCGGTTCAACAAGGCGTATACGCGCGCAGCGCAGCTGTACGACTACCTCGGGTTCGAAGCGCTGTCCTAGCGTTGGCATCGGCTGCACCAGAATAGGCGCCGCCCTGCCACGCGTTTTTCCTTAACTGGGGTTCCGCACACCAGGCAGGGCCGGCCGGTGCGGTGATACACGTAAAACCGGGAGGCTTCCGGGTCGTACTCCAAGGCTGGATCAGGCCGGTCGGTGGGTGAAACAGTTGTGATTATGCCCGTGTCCACCCCCGCGCTCATCAGCTCTGCGAGGTCGTCCCACAGTCGTATGAGGCGACGTTCACCCGTGCGGCTCCCGGCGCGGAACGGAGAGATCCCCACTCTGAACAGTGCTTCAGCGCGGTAGATGTTCCCTGGCCCGGCCACTACCGACTGGTCCATCACCAGTTCCCCAATTGCACGCGAAGAGCGACGAATATTCGCACAAAACCTCGCACACGAATCCTCGCTTTGATGCAGTGGATCTGGCCCTAACCTGGCCAGTATTTCCTCCACTTCGGCGCGTTCGACCAGTTCACACCGATTTGGCCCGCGCAAGCTCGCAACCTCTCCGGAGCGGATGATTTGCAGGCGTACTTGGCCGACAGCGGCGGGTACCTGCCCCTCAAACGATTCAAAGCCCCACTTGCCATACAACCCCAAGTGAATGTGGATGTAGCGCTCGCCGAACTGGAGGAACAGGTGCTTTCCATGCGCAAAAGCTCGGGTCAATGCCTGGCCCGACAATTGCTTCGCCGCGGATTCGAACCGCCCTTGCGGGGACGAGATCTGGAGTGCGCACCCCGTGAAATCGGTGTTAAACCGCTGCGCAAGGCGGTGGAGAACGTGTCCTTCTGGCATACCCCTATTCTTACCATCGGCTGTATCCCATTGAAAATGCGACAATGGAAGCATGGAACGCAGCGAAGTATTGTGGCAGGTTTTCCCCCTGGGTGCTTTAGGAACCCCGTCGGTGAACGCGAAGTTGGACGGTACGCAACCGGATTCACCGCCGCGCCACACCCTCGCGGACTTGGTTCCCTGGTGCGATCACGCCGCGAACTTGGGAGCAACAGGAATCCTTTTGGGCCCGATTTTCGATTCGTACTCGCACGGGTATGACACGGTCGACCACTACACGATTGACCCCCGCCTGGGAACGCGTGATGATTTCGGCACCCTAGTTCATGCTGCCCACGCGAAGGGGTTGAAAGTAGTGTTGGACGGCGTGTTTAACCACGTGGGATCGCGCCACCCGTACTTGCTGGATCTTGCGCAAAACGGGCCGCGCAGTGAGTACGCGGATTTCTTTCGCGTCAACTGGCAGGGGTGGTCCGTCGGTTCCCTTCCGCAGTACGACACGTTTGAGGGACACACCGGGCTCGCCGCGTTGAATCATGAGCACCCGGGGGTGCTCACCTATATTCAGCGGGTCATGACCTACTGGCTGGACGCCGGGGCAGACGGCTGGCGGTTAGATGCCGCATACGCGCTCGACCCGGCAACGTGGACCCGGATCCTTCCACCTGTTCGCGAACAGTTTCCAAAAGCGTGGTTTTGCGGCGAAGTTATTCACGGCGACTACCCCGCGCTGGTGCGGGCATCCGGGTGGGATTCCCTCACGGAATACGAACTGTGGAAAGCAACGTGGTCTAGTTTGCGCGAACGGAACTTCTTCGAACTGGATTGGACGCTGCGCCGGCACAACGAGTTCCTAGACACGTTTGTGCCGCAAACATTTGTGTCTAACCACGACGTAACCCGGATCGTGTCGCAAGTTCACGGGGACGCGCAGGCTCTTACCGCCGCAGTCATTCTTTTCACGGTAGGCGGAATCCCATCAATCTACTACGGCGATGAGTTCGGTTGGGGTGGTGTAAAAGAGGAGCGCCTCGGCGGGGACGACGCAATCCGCCCCCCACTGCCCGATTCGCTTAAGAACGCGGCTTGGAATGCGCGCGAGAAAGAATTCTTGAGGGCATACAAGGAACTCGTTGCATTACGGGCGCAGCATCCGTGGTTAATGACCGCGCGCACGCACGTGGAGTACCTCGATAACGAACAAATCCGCTACAGCAGTAAGGGGGCTAACGGGCAGGCACTAACAGTGGTGTTAAATACCGCTAGCACCCCGGTTCCGCTAGACCACGAGATGCTAAGCGGAATCCGGCAATGGCTGCTGTCCCCCAGCGAAGACGGGCTCCACCACGCAGCCATCGGGTACCCGCAAATCCCCTAACTGGCCGGCCGGGGCCTTACTTGGGCATGCGACAGCAGGGCACCGGCGATTCCTTGCTCGGGCATGCGTAAGCGCGCCCAGGCAACCACCGTAAACGCACCCAGGAGGCCGCGACGCGCCAGTGCCCGGGCCGCTACTTAGGAAGGACGATGCTGACCAGTTTCGGAGCCCGCACAATTACTTTCAGTGGCTCCCGCCCACCCAGCGCTTTTTGAGCTGCCTCAGTTTCGAGCGCCAGTTGTCTTAGCTCATCCTCATCAATAGAAGGTTTCACTTCCAGCCGCGCCCGAACTTTACCGGCTATCTGCACCACGCACGTGACCGCATCCTCTTCCAGCAGTGACTCGTCTGTAACGACTGGGAAGGGCTCGCGCGTGAGTGACTGCGTGTGCCCAAGCCGCTGCCAAAGCTCCTCCGCAATGTGCGGAGCCAGCGGCGCAACCATCAAAACGAGTGGTTCCATCGCCTCACGCGGCACCTGCTTCAACCCGGTCAGGTGGTTATTCAACACGATCATGCGGGCGGCCGCCGTGTTCAAACGCATGTGCTCGTACTCGTCCGTGACCTCGTGAATAGTGCGGGCCACCAGTTTGCGCGTTTTCAGGTCTGCTGGCTCTTCCGACACGGTAAGCGCACCAGTTTTCTCATCTATCGCATTGCGCCACAAGCGTTGCAAGAATCGGTACGACCCAACTACCGCCCGCGTATCCCACGGCCGAGAGATCTCCAGCGGCCCCATCGACATTTCGTACAGCCGGAACGTGTCCGCCCCGTATTCGTCACAAATCTCGTCTGGGCTTATCACGTTCTTGAGGGACTTACCAATCTTCCCGTATTCACGCTCAACGGTTTCCCCCCGGTACGTCCAGCCGGTTTGCTCATCCCCCTCAACCTCAGCGGCGGGCACGTACTGCCCGCGCGCATCTGTGAACGCGTAGCCCTGCACGTACCCCTGGTTGAACAGCTTATGGAACGGCTCTGAAGAAGACACATAGCCGAGGTCAAACAGTACCTTATGCCAGAACCGCGCGTACAGTAAGTGCAGCACCGCATGCTCCACACCCCCAACGTACAGGTCCGTACCACCAGATTCCCCGTCGCGGCGCGGCCCCATCCAGTACTGCTCGTTTTGCGGATCAATCAGCATTTCTTCATTATGAGGATCTGCGTACCGCAGTTCGTACCAGCAGGACCCCGCCCAGTTCGGCATCGTATTCGTATCCCGATGGTAGGTTTTTAGCCCATCCCCGAGGTCCAGCTCCACCTCCACCCAGTCGCGCGCCCGGCCGAGCGACGCTTCGGGCGAAGAGTTCGCATCATCCGGGTCGAATGTGCGCGGACGGAAGTCATCGACCTCCGGCAATGTAACTGGTAAATGCGACTGTGGTAAAGCATGCGCCCGCCCCTGCTCGTCGTAAACCACTGGGAACGGCTCCCCCCAGTACCGCTGGCGCGAGAACAACCAGTCACGCAACCGGAACGTTGTAGCGGCGCGGCCCACTCCGGCGCTATCCAGCCATTGCGTCACCTTCTCGATCGCATGCGCCTTATCTAAACCATTGAGGTTAATCGCGTCATTGGCAGAGTTCACGATCTGCCCATCGCCCGTCCACGCGCCTTCCTCATGGTCCGGCCCCGGCTGAATCGTGGTGACAATATCCAGATCGAACTGTTTCGCAAAATCGTAGTCACGTTCGTCATGAGCTGGCACCGCCATAATCGCTCCGGTGCCGTACCCCATTAGGACATAGTCGGCAATGAAAACTGGAATCTGCTTCCCATTTACCGGGTTCGTCCCAAATATCCCGGTGAACACCCCGGTTTTCTGCCCACCATCTGCAGTGCGTTCCTCTTCCGTACGCGCAGCCGCCCAATCGCGGTAACTCTGCACCGCTTCACGCGGGCTAGCGTAACCACCCGTCCAGGCTGCCCGCGTGCCCTCAGGCCAAGAATCTGGCACGGTAACCGAATCTGTGCCCACAAGCGGGTGTTCGGGGGCAACCACCATGAATGTGGCACCAAACAGTGTGTCTGGCCGCGTGGTGAACACTTCCAACTGCTCCAGCGCACTCCCCTGATTCGGCGCGACCGCAAAGTGCACGTACGCGCCGTGAGAGCGACCAATCCAATTCCGCTGCTGCGCAACCACCTTATGTGGCCAATCCACGGTCTCCAGATCATCCGCCAGCCTGGAAGCATACGCAGTTATGCGCATCATCCACTGGCGCAATCGAGATTTGAAAACCGGGTAGTTACCGCGCTCAGACCGGCCTTCGTTAGTAACTTCCTCATCTGCAAGCACCGTACCTAAACCCGGACACCAGTTGACGGGCGCTTCTGCCACGTACGCCAAGCGGTACTGGTCGAGCAGTTCCCCGCGCTCGCCCTCATCCATCTGATCCCAAGGTTTTCCACCGGTTTCGCGGGCACCGGAGGCGAACTCGTCACGCAACTGTGTAATCGGCCGGGCCGCGCCTTGGGAACCGTCGGGCGCAACCGCGTTCTCGTCGTAGAAAGAGTTGTAGATTTTGAGGAAAATCCACTGCGTCCACTTCACGTAGTCCGAATCCGTAGTCTGGAACGACCGGCGCGAATCGTGCGAAAGCCCAATGCGGCGCAGCTGGCGACGCATGTTCGCCACGTTCTGATCCGTAGTTACGCGCGGGTGCTGCCCGGTGGAGATCGCGTACTGCTCCGCGGGTAAACCAAACGCGTCAAACCCCATGGTGTACAGCACGTTCTCACCTTTCATCCGGTGGTAGCGCGCCATCGTGTCCGTAGCGATATACCCCAGAGGGTGCCCAACGTGCAGGCCAGCGCCCGACGGGAAGGGGAACATGTCAAGCAGGTAGTACGGTTTCTTACTTGCCAGCGAGCCAGCTAGGTCACCCACGGGGTTGTCCGCGTAGAACGCTCCTGAACGTTTCCACTGGTCTTGCCACCGCTGTTCAATCTCCCCCGCCAAATGCTGGTCGTAACGATGGGGAGTAGTGTCCGTAGCTTCGCTCATGTTCTCCTCTTCTCGGTCTTTAACGCCTCTCAGACTACCGCAATGCGCCCGCCACATCATACCTGTCCACATGTGCAGGTTCGCCCGGGTACCGCCCTCGGATCGGGGGTTTGTGCCAGTGCCCAACCCCGAGGCGCATTTGACTCCCAAAGTGAAACGTGAGACCCAGGAGAAGCGGCTATACGGAGCCGGGTGGTAATAAAAGAGGTAGGGTCCGTATGAGCGGACCCTACCTGTCTTTGTAACTTCTAGCTTTGTAACTTCTAGCGAACTCCTAGCTAGATTTCGTGTGAATAGGTTCTTTTGCTAAGAACCTAAATCTCTATGCTAAGAATCATCGAGCTAGATGCAGCGTTGCACCGATTATTCGGTGGCTGCACGCAGGAACCAGGCCTGCTGTTCCAAACCAGAAACAACGCTGATCAGTAGGTCACCGGTAATCGGATCGGCGTCGTCGGCAGCACCCAGGTTCTCCCGAACCTTATCGCACACAGCCTGCACCTTCTCTGCCATCAGCTGGTACGTCTTGTCTACGGAAAGGTCACCGTTTTCAATCTCATCCAAAGACGTGGTCTTCGATACCGTAGCGGAGCGGCCATCGGGGTTGCCACCAATTGTCGCGAGGCGCTCAGCAACCTCATCCAGGTCGGTGCGGACCAGAGAAACAATCTCATCCAACGCCAGGTGCAACGCGCGGAAGCGTGCGCCCTTAATGTTCCAGTGAGCCTGCTTTGCCTGTAGCTCCAGCTCGATTAGGTCTACCAGTGTTTGCTGTAGTGATTCTTCAACTACTGCGTCAAACTTCGCCATAATCTCCTCCTTTATTGAGATCGACTTGCGAGGGCAAAACCGACCGCTCCCTAAACAATTTGGTTATTACATGCACTATTTAGCTGCGATCGCTTTTGTATCTCAAAGCCCTATAGCTCTTCCAGACTATCATCACGGGCAGGTTGTATCCACAGGTGCCGCCCTAAGTCCCCTCATGGCGAAAGAAAAGAATGAGACACTAACTGCATGACTGTTTTTGAAGAAATCATCGCCGGAAACCTACCCGCCAAGTTCGCTTACGCCGACGATTTGTGCGTCGTATTCGCAACCCACGAGCCAATTAACCCCGGGCACATGCTCGTCGTACCGCGCAAAGCATACTCCGCGTGGACGCAGATGCCCGCGGACGAACTAGCCCACCTGGCTAAGGTAGCGCAGCTAATCGGCCAGGCACAAACAAAGACCTTCGAATGTGACCGCGCTGGCCTAACAATTGCCGGCTTTGAGGTCCCGCACGTGCACATGCACGTCATCCCCCTCACCTGCGAGGCCGACCTGGACCTGTCGAAAGCCCGCAAGATTTCTGAACGCAAACTCGAAGCGTCCACGTCCGCACTACGAGCCCAGCTCAAAGAAATGGGACATGAGGACAACGTGCCGATCGTAATTGATTCGCCAGAACTGGACTAACCCGCAGGACTGCTAACAGGCAGAATCGTCAAACTGCAGACCTACTTGAAGGCAAGCTCATAGGGAACCGTAGTTACAGCTACGACGCAGAATCGGGCACTATTGTGAGGGATCACAGTAGTGCCTGGATTTTGTCCATCATGGTTAACACCAATACGAGAAGTACCACGAGGTGGAGCGCAATCCCCGTGAGCCACCAGTATCCGCGCAGCAAACGCGCATTCGGATTCGGTTCAAAAGCACGCGGCATCCAAATGCATCCGACCCAGATTGCAGCCGACCAGGTGACCATGCAGTAGGGGCATAGCACCCCGAGTTGCGCCACCGACACGTAGATGAACCATCCGATCGCCCCGAACCCAGCCGCGCACCCAAGGGCAACTCCCAAGACGACGATTCGCGGTATTTGCGTGCCCAGCAGCTCCAGCAGCGCGATTACGCTAAGCACTGTGAACGCGATGATGCCCAGCACGGAGTTCGGAACGCCCAGCACGTGCCCCTGGGCGGACCCAAGCGATTTAGCGCAAGTAACTAACGAGTTAATATCGCACCCCAGCTGCTGCTCGGGTGCCGAAAGCACCCCCAACTCTGACTGCAAAAGCGCCACACTGGCGAGCGCACCCACCAGCCCCGCCACCAGCACCACAATCTGCTGAGGCCGCGTTAGCGACCCCACCGAGTATCCCTCAAGGTCTTTCAACACGGCACTCCCCACTAGTTTGTAACTGTCCACTCGTTCGTAACTGTCCAAATCCGAGTCGCGATTAGTCCTCCCGGTTCAAGAAGTAGGCTTAACGCGACTCAGCGTGCATACGCAATCCGCGCGGTTGCACCACTCAAGTTTACGCCAACGCACCTGGTAGACGACCACCACCTCGGGGCAATAATGTGCCCCAAAACTCACAAAAGTGATTTGTAGTTTATCCACGCCGGTGAGTAAGATATTTCTACGGACGCGCCATTAGCTCAATCGGCAGAGCAACTGGCTCTTAACCAGTGGGTTGGGGGTTCGATTCCCTCATGGCGCACCGACCAGGCATTAATCTTGCTTGGTACGCGCCATTAGCTCAATCGGCAGAGCAACTGGCTCTTAACCAGTGGGTTGGGGGTTCGATTCCCTCATGGCGCACCCCATCACACATCACTGGTTCCCGTTTTATGACTCCCGGTGACTACCAGTTAACCCCTTCTATAATCCAGGCTAATGGTTTCATTGCCTTCACTGAAGGCGTTGGACGCAGCTAATAATAGCAAGCAGCGGATTAGCGAAAACGCGCTTCACCTGCAAAAATGAGCGTATGCTAAACCGGCTGGTAGCCTGGAACGCCAGGCTCGCTGGAGCTTTTACACAGTAGCCACATACGAATACCGCACTGCTGGTGCTTGAAAGGTAGTTTCGAGTGAGAGATCTCCATCCTAGTGAAGAGAACCTATTGGATTCGATCGGTAAGGTACTCACACAGCGCGCGCGCACGGAGGCTATCCCAAAAGAAACGATCGACGAAGCCGCTCGCATGGTCGGGTCCATCGTCAACACGCGTCCAACGTTAGACAGCATGGTAGGCCCCACGTGCGGCACCGCGGACCTGGTGGACTGGTTGGGGATATCGCGCCAAGCAATCAACAAGGCCCTCAAGGAGTACCGTCTGCTGGGGGTGCGCATGGGGACGCGTTCGTGGAAATACCCCGTGTGGCAGTTAACGGACGACCACCAAATCGTGTCCGGTATGGCCCAGGTACTGGGACGCATCTACGATGTGGCCTCTAGCGTTGAAAACGGGCACTGGTTCGTAACACCAAACACGGATCTGGATAACGCCACGCCGGCCGACTGGATGCGAGACGGGAAAGAACTAAATACCGTGGTAGGTGCGGCGGAGCGTTACGCCCGCCGGTTACGCTAGTCGATTCCAAGATCCTTGCGCAGGCGGGCCACGTGCCCTTTGGCGCGCACCCCGTAGCGAGCGTACTGGATCTTACCGTCTTTACCAACCACGAACGTGGACCGGATCGGTCCTTTAATAAGTTTGCCGAAGTTCTTTTTCTCTCCCCACGTCCCCCATTCGGTTTGCACGCGCTTATCGGGGTCGGATGCGAGCGGGAAGTTCAGCGACTGTTTGGTCTTAAACTTTTCTAAGGCCGGCATCTTGTCGGAACTAATGGCAATCACGGTGAAGCCTGCGGATTTCAGGGATTGTAATGAGTCTCTGAAGTCGCAGGCTTCCGTTGTGCACCCCGGGGTGGATGCTTTCGGGTAGAAGTAGACGACAACGCCGTTTTGCGCGTTCGCTACCGCGGTGGATAATTCTATTGTTCCTTCGGTGGATTCTAGTTTGAAATCTGGGGCGTCTTGCCCCTCAGTTAGTTCTACCTTACTCATGCTTCGATTGTCTCACACTCAAGTGAGATTGCGATTTTTATCGGCTACAAGCCAACCGGCTCCATCCCCTCATGCCGTCCATACCCCAATAAGCGTCCGGTACCTAATTTAAACCGACAAAAGAAAA
Organism: Gleimia hominis; assembly: GCF_032085515.1. Classification (GTDB taxonomy): domain Bacteria; phylum Actinomycetota; class Actinomycetes; order Actinomycetales; family Actinomycetaceae; genus Gleimia; species Gleimia hominis. The sequence goes on along the minus strand of NZ_JASXSX010000001.1, from coordinate 1,183,233 downwards.
ACCCCGGTTAAACCGGGGTTTTAAGTGTGCGCAAGAGGGGACTTGAACCCCTACGCCCGAAGGCACTAGAACCTAAATCTAGCGCGTCTACCAATTCCGCCACTCGCGCTTAGGCTCAACCAGTTTAGCGTAACTGCACCTACGGAACGCAAATCTTAACTTAGCTGCGCGAAGCGGTGTTGATCACGGAGTGCGCCAATATCCGATTCCCCCGGTAGATAACCAAGGACTGCCCCGCTGCGATACCACGCACTGTTTCGCTGAGTTTAATTCGCACGTTTCCACCCCCGGTTTCGTTTCGGTTGGCTTGCCGCGTTTTTTCTGTGCCTGAGGCACTTGCCGTCCCGCCTACCAAGGGCCCATCGGTTACGGTGAGCTCTTCAATCAACTGTGGTTTACCGTGTGCCCGCATCTGCGCGTACAGGGCCTCGTCCCCATCGGTACCCATCGCGTGTGGTTTAAGGGTACGCACGTCGCCCGCGTCGTCAGCGGCGAGCCACACGAGCTCACCCGCCTCAATGTCGTTTACAGACAACAGGGTGGACGGGCCCACGACCACCTGGTTGCTTTGCGGGCGGGTTTCGAGTACGTAGCGCGGTTTCCCATCCGCAGCGGGCCGGTCAATCCCCAGACCCTTGCGTTGGCCCACCGTGTACTCGAAGTAACCGCGGTGCTGGCCCAAAACGTTACCTTCGACATCCACGATGTCACCGGCGGATTCACCCAGTTTGGCCCGCAAGAAACCCTGCGTGTCCCCGTCGGGAATAAAGCAGATGTCATATGAGTCCGGTTTTTGTGAGACCCCTAAACCGCGTTCCGCCGCTTCAGCCCGAACCTCATCTTTTGACCCCACGTCCCCGAGGGGAAGGATGACACGGGCAAGCTCTTCAGACCCCATAACTGCAAGCACGTAGCTTTGGTCTTTATCCAAATCCCTGGCGCGCAACAGCTGGTACCCGTTGTGGTTCTCAATCCGCGCGTAATGGCCCGTGCAGACCGCGTCAAAACCAAGCGCTTTCGCCCGCATAGCCAGTTCGCGGAACTTCACGAACTCGTTGCACCGCACGCACGGGTTCGGGGTGCGGCCCATGCGGTACTGTTCGACAAAGTCCTCCACAACTGTTTGCTCGAACTCCTCCGCTAAATCCCACACGTAATAGGGGATCCCCAGTACCTCAGCGGCCCGCGCAGCATCCACTGAATCCTCTAAAGAACAGCATCCGCGCGCGCCCACGCGGCAAGACTGTGGGTTCGACGACAGGGCCATGTGGACGGCGGTTACCTCGTGGCCGGCATCTACTGCGCGTGCTGCCGCCACAGCTGAATCCACCCCACCTGATAATGCTGCTAACACGCGCATACGTACGCGACCTCCTCCATCGTTTAGCGATCCAACTATCGTCTAGCGCTCCAGCTATCGTTTACCTATCTAATGCGCCGTCCGTTAGTGGTCCAACGCATCTAACTGCTGGGCTGTGGCAATCACTTCGGGCAAAACCGCCGAGAGTGCTTCCACGTCCGCCATTGTCGTCAACGGACCAAACGATACCCGAAGTACCCCTAATGCTTCTCGTTCACAGCGGCCAGCTGCGAGCAATACCTCAGAGGGACGGGTCACACCCGCGTGACATGCCGAACCCGCGGACGCCATGATGCCCACGCGGTCTAACCCGAGCAGCACCGCTTCCGGATGCGCCGTGGGTACAGATAGGTGCAAAATCGTGGGCGCAACCGGGCCGGTGGCAAGCGTTGGATGCACCCCCGTTGGGAGCTGCGCAATGATCTGTTCCTTAAATCTCTTACACCGCTGCACCAACGCGTCCCGCTCTTGCGCAACCGCTTCGAGCGCCGCCGCGAGCGCGCACGCCCCCGCGACGTCCTGGGTGCCCGAACGCACTTTGTTCTCTTGGTCTCCACCGGGCCGGTCGGTCAATATCTTTACGCCGCGGCGGACCACGAGGGCGCCAACTCCAACGGGGGCACCGACCTTGTGGCCGGCTACGGTGACCAGGTCCCAGTCGCGTTCGCGCGCATCAATCGACTCGGTGTGAATCGCTTGGGAGGCATCGACGTGCAACAGGGGGCGCTCAGCGCCTCCACCTCGCGCCTGACTTATTTGCTCCATCGGTTGGATCGCACCCGTTTCTGAGCACACCGAAGCCACCGATATTACGGCTGCGTTTGACTGCACCTGGTCAGTGAGCACGCGCGTGTCCCGGTCTATGTCAAGCACTTGCCACTGGCCGCCTTCGCGTTCCACTACGCCGCGTTGATTGCGCGTAGACGGGTGGTCCGCGGCGCACACCTGCACCAGGTTCCTCCCGGTTCGCGTTTTCATCGCGCGGAACCCACCCGCGATCGCGAGGGCGTTAGATTCCGTAGCACCGGAGGTGAACACCACCTCGGGGCGTTCTACTCCCAGGTGGTGGGCCACGGCCTCACGGGCATCCTCTAATAGGCGCCGGGCTGCGCGCCCACCGGAATGCAACGCGTTTGGGTTCCCCGGGTGGGTTTGGAGCCAATCTTGTACCTCCAGCCACCGATCCCGCGCCTGCGGGCGCAGCGGCGTGGTGGCCGCGTTATCCAAGTACGTCACAAGCGGTTCCGCAGCCGCTCAATTAGGTCGGGCACTACCTCTTGCACAGTCCCCACGATTCCCAAGTCAGCGATTTCGAAAATCGGGGCGTCGGGATCATCGCAAATCGCCACGATCTTCTCGGCCGCTTGGATACCGGTAACGTGGTGGATCGCTCCCGACACGCCCAGTCCAATGTACAGTTTCGGAGCGATGGAAACCCCGGTTTGCCCCACTTGGGCGCTGCGGTCAATCCACTCTTCATCGCAGGCCACGCGGGTTGCCCCAACTGCCCCGCCAAGTAGGTCCGCGAGCTCCTCGGCGGCAGTGAAGTCCCCTTCCACGCCGCGGCCGCCGACGACCACCACGTCCGCTTCTGGCAGGGGCACGTTCCCCGAGCTGGCTTCTGGGACGGACTGGTCGACGGACACGGCGCGGGCACTGTCAGAGTAGGTAACGTCCAGCGGCTCCACGTTCGTGGCGGCGGGTGCTGGTTGTGGTTTCGCTTCCACTGAGGACGGGCGCACGGAAACCACTGGGGCGGTGCCACGGACCTCAAAAATACTGTTCCACGCCCCGGCTAACACGGGTTTGGCAGCAACCACTTTGCCGTCTTGAACGACGCATTCAGTTACGTCCGCCGCCACCCCAGTGCGGAGTTTAACCGCCAGTCCCGCGGCCACTTCGCGCCCCCGGTAGTTGGCGACGTTGAGGATCAACCCGTACGCGTCTGCCTTGAACGCCGCCAGTGCCGCGTCCACCACTGCGGCACCGACGCGTGCGGATGAGGATGTTAGATTCGCCGCGTACACGGTGCGGACCCCAAATTCGGTCAGCGCCTGGGTGTCGGGCGCGTCGTTGAGCGCTACGGCGTCCACCGCCTGGTTAGTCAGTGCGTGCGCCAGCGTAAGTATCTGTTTTGACGCTTCACTCAAGACGTATCCCTGTTCGGTATTCCCGGAGTGGTCGGTCAACACCAGTACCGGTGCGTCGAGTTTTTCTGAGTGGTTTTCAAGTAGTTGAGCGGGCATTACTTCATTACCTCCACGATGAAATCGGTGAGCAGCTCGGCCCCATTACCACCGGTGTCCTCCACAACATCCCCGCCGACACGGGCGGGTGCCTGTTCGGCTTCTAGGATTTGGACTGAGCCTCCGCCGCCACCCACGGTGTCAAACGCCTCAAAGTTCGCCAGGTCATCTAGGCTCCAGTGATCCAGCGGTTTCTTCCGGGCGGCGCGCATGGCGCGGAAGTTCGGGTAGCGCGGTTCGTTCACCTGGTCGGTTACCGACACGACTGCGGGCAGTGCGGCACTGAGTTCGTCGTCGTACCCGTCTGCGGACCGGCGGATGTGGACCCGTTCGTCTGCTACCGAGAGTTCGTGGGCCAGGCTCAAATACGGTTTTTCAATGAGGGTAGCCAACGCGGCGGGCAGCAGGGACGTCATCCCATCTAGGGAAGACATGCCGGTTAACACGAGGTCAATCGGCCCTTCCGCACTGAGCTGCTGGTATGCAGCGGCGAGCACGTGGGCGGTCCCCACCACGTCTGTGCCAACGAGGCGCTCGTCAGTTATCAGCACGGCGCGGTCCGCTCCTTTTTGCAGTGCGAAACGCGCGGACTCTTCGGCATCTTCAGGCCCCATGCTGAGTGCGATTACTTCCCCACCGCGCTCTTCTACGAGCTGTACGGCGGCTTCCAAGGCATTTTCGTCGAGTTCGTTGAGGGTGTCATCTTCCCCACGGACCAACCGGCCTTCCTCGATTCGACGGTCCGACTGCGCGTCGGGCACGTGTTTAATGCATACAAGAATTCTCATACTCTCTACAGTGCCACATATTCGGCTAACGTGTTATTGCGCGTATCACCCGTTTGCACGTGCCCACCTTACCCACCAACATGGTTAAGTGGTATTTTTTTCACGCTTTGAGGCAGAATCGAGTATTATCGGCCCGTTGTAGTAACACATGCGTATTGATACGAGCGGTCCGAGCATACCTGGCGCGGGCGGTTAGTTATCTTAACCACTAAGAGATGGAGTAAATGAGTTCTCAGGATCACCACTGCCCCACTGATAGTTGGGAGTGTGCACGCGCAACCCTTCCCCCGGCAATCGACTCCACGCAGCAGGGCGCCTTTTTGCGTGACGGAGGGGTGGATTTCGTGGTTGCCGCGCCGGGTGCGACCGCGGTAGAACTGTGCATTTTCTCCTCTGACGATTCGCAAGCGGCGGGTAGCGACGCCGACTTTGCAGACGGTATTGCCCAGGAACCAGGTGGCCGCGCGCAAGAAACCGAGGTGCGCTACCGCATGCACCCCCACGAAGGTGGCCTGTGGAGTGCACATAAGAGCGGTGTCGGCGGCGGCACTCAATACGGGTATCGGGTGAGTGGCCCGTGGGATCCCGATGGCGGGCTGGTTTACAATCCGCACAAGCTTCTGCTGGACCCGTACGGGCGCGGTTTAGAACGCGAAGTGCAGCTCCACCCAGCGCTGTACGCCCACCGGGTGGATTCGCAGTTCACGCCCCTACCCGGCCAGTTGCAGCCAGATCTTGAGGATTCCGCTCCATACCAGGGCCGGTCCGTGGTGGTGGAAGACACGTTTGAAGTGGCCGCGGGTCCGAGCACCAGCTGGGATGAAACCGTCGTTTACGAACTGCACGTGAAGGGTTTCACTAAGAACATGCCGGGGGTACCCGCCGCACTGCGGGGTTCGTACGCGGGGTTGGCGCACCCTCAGGCGATTTCGCACCTCAAATCCCTAGGGGTCACGGCGGTGGAACTACTGCCGGTACACGCGAAGTGGGACGAACCTTTCTTGCAGCAAAAAGGTATGACGAACTACTGGGGGTACTCCACGCTGTCGTTCTTCACTCCAGAACCCTCCCTCGCAAGCCCGGGGGCGCGCGCAAACGGGGCTGGCGCCGTGGCCGAAGAATTCAAAGGCATGGTGTCGCTGCTGCACGAAGCGGGAATCGAAGTGATTCTCGACGTCGTCTACAACCACACGTGCGAAGGTGGGCTAACCGGCCCTATGCTCAGCTGGCGCGGCTTCAGCCAAAACACTTACTACCGGCACACCCAAAACCGCCCCGTAGTCGGCATTGACGACACCGGGTGTGGCAACACCGTTAACTTCGACGAAGCGCGCGTACTCGAGATGACCCTCGATTCCCTGAGGTACTGGGCGGGCGAAATGGGAGTGGACGGGTTCCGATTCGACCTCGCCAGCACGCTGGGCCGCTACGCCGACGGGTACACGCCCCGCCACCCCTTCTTCATGGCCCTAGCCGCAGATCCACTGCTGAAAACCAAAAAGCTAATCGCAGAACCGTGGGACATTGGCCCCGGAGGGTGGCAAACCGGTAACTTCCCCCTGCCGTGGAGCGAATGGAACGACCGGTACCGCGACACCATCCGCGGGTTCTGGCTCGCCGATTTTGCAAACCTAGAACGCGGTGAAACCACCCAGGGGCCAAATGATATCGCCACCCGCATTTCTGGGTCCGCGGACCTGTTTGGCGAAACCAATGGACACCCGCGTCCCTCAAGGTCATCACTGAACTTCATCACCGCGCACGACGGCTTCACGCTCGCCGACCTGACGGCATTTAACCACAAAAACAACTACGCGAACGGGGAGAATAATCAAGACGGCACCAGCCGGAACCTGTCTTGGAACCACGGGTTAGAAGGCCACCCAAGGGCCGGTAAATCTGAAAACACGCAGGCCAGCTACCGGCACGACCCGATGCTCGACGCTGTTTTCTACCCGCGGGAGAGGTCCATCCGTAACCTGCTCGCAACCCTCCTGTTTTCCGTTGGTACCCCCATGATTGTGGCCGGCGACGAGATTGGCCGCACCCAAAACGGAAACAACAATGCGTACTGTCAAGACTCCCCCATTTCGTGGATCAACTGGGATTTAGACACGTGGCAACGCGACCTGTTCGACACCGCGCGCTACCTGATTGCACTGCGCCGCAACCACCCCGTGATGCGCCCGAACGCGTTCGCCAGTGGGAGCAGACAACCCGATGATGAACTCGAAGATCTGTCGTGGCGCACCGCTGACAACCACCGCTTGCATCCCCACGAGTGGCACGACCCCGCGCATCGGGTACTGCAGTTCTCGCGTTCGGGAAAACCGTGGAATGACTGCGACCTACTAGTTGTGTTCAACGCGACCCTCAACACGGCCACCGTGAACTTGCGCAAAGGCCGGGGAATTAATTACCGCCTGGTGTTCGACTCGTCTTGGGTCAACCCTTCTGAGGGAGGCGGGTTGCCCGACGCGTCCAACCACCAGTACTGCGACATCGTGGAACCGGGCACGACGATTCACATGGAACCGCAGTCCCTGCAGCTGTATTTAACCGAACGCCCGTAAGGTAAGCTGGAGGGCGTGAGTAACAACGGTATGCAAGCATCTTCTCAGTCCGCCACCGTAGAACGGGCGATCGCACGGTCACAAGAGATTGAACGTGAGATCGATAAAGACCCCTCGCGGTTTCGGATTCTCACGGGCGACCGACCCACGGGACACCTGCACCTCGGGCACTACTTCGGCACCATCCAGTCGCGCGTCACACTGCAAAACCGGGGAATTGAACTGTGGCAGCTGATCGCCGACTATCAGGTAATCACCGACCGCGACGGCGTGGGGCCGCTGCGTGAGCGCGTCCTGTCGCTACTCACCGACTATTTAGCCGCGGGAATGGACCCGAAGAAAACCGTGATCTTCACGCACTCCGCGGTGCCGGCACTGAACCAGCTGATGCTCCCATTCCTCTCTCTCGTTACAGAAGCGGAACTGCACCGCAACCCCACTGTTAAATCCGAGCTGGAAGCCAGTGGTGGGCGCGCCATGAGCGGCCTGCTCCTCACCTACCCCGTGCACCAGGCGGCCGACATCTTGTTCTGCCGCGCGAACCTCGTGCCCGTGGGTCAAGACCAGCTGCCACACGTAGAGCAAACCCGCGTGATCGCCAACCGGTTCGACAAACGCTACGGACGCGTGCGCGAAGACCAGCCGGTGTTCCGCCGCCCCGACGCCCTCCTGTCGAACGCGCGCCACGTGCTTGGCCTGGACGGCGAGAAAATGTCCAAGTCCCGTGGCAACACCATCGAGCTGCGCATGAGTGCAGACGAGACTGCCAAGCGCCTCAAGAAAGCAAAAACGGATGCGGACCGCAATATTACGTACGACCCGGTGAACCGCCCAGAAGTATCGAACTTGCTGCTCCTGGCATCTATGGCGTCCGGTGAGGACCCGCGCGAAATTGCCGACCAAATCGGTGACGGCGGGGGCGGTGCATTGAAGAATCGAGTGACCGAGGACCTCAACACGTATCTAGAGCCCATGCGGGCTAAACGCGCGGAACTGGAGCAAAACGAGGATTACCTACTGGAGATTCTGCGCGCCGGCAACGAACGCGCCAACGAGGTGGCGGAAGCGACCCTGGCGGACGTGCGCGAAGCCATGCACATGCGCTACTACTAAGGCTTAACAAGCCCCCACTACTAAGGCCTCCCAGGGCGCGCGACAATTAGACCCACCCGAGGCGCGTGCACGCACTACTACTAGACGGCGCTTGCGCGACCACTAGACGGCTAACTGGCTGGCGCTATGACACAACGCAAAGCGACGCAACTAGCAAACGCAGGCGAGGCTGACGAGATGCGCGTGAGATTTTGCAGACATTTTTCCCTAAACTGGGGTTGAGAGTACGTCAACCTAAGGAGCACCCAGATGTCGCAGGCTTCGAAGAAGGTCGTCCGCCGCAAGAACCCGGTTCCGCCCCGCGCGCGAATCCCCCGAATCCCAGTCACGGAAATCTTCCCGTCAGTAGAAGACGGTTTATGGGCCGCGAAAGCCACCGAAGGGGAATCGTTTCCGGTGCGGGCCACGGTTTTTCGTGAGGGGCACGACGCACTCGGAGTTGAAGCCGTGCTGGTGGATCCAAACGGCAAAGAACACATGCGCGCCCCCATGCACGACATCGCCCCGGGGCTCGACCGATACGAAGCGTGGCTCATGCCCGACACGCCCGGTGACTGGTGCTTCTATATTGAAACCTGGTCTGACCCATATGCTTCGTGGACGCACGACGCGGCCATAAAAATCGCGGCGGACACGGATGTGGAACTCACCCTCGAAGAAGGGGCGCGCCTCATGGAACGCGCAGCCGCTGGGAAACCCCGGCCGCGGGGGCGGGCACCGAAACCACCTAAGGAATCACAAAAAATCCTCCTCGACGCAGCAGCGCGCCTACGTGACCCCAGCGCCGCCGCGCAACGCCGCCTGTCCGCTGGTTTAAGCACGCAGGTGCGCGCCGTGTTTCGCGACACTCCCCTGCGTGAGCTAACCGGCAAATCCCGCAAATACCCCCTGCAGGTAGACCGCAAACGCGCCCTGGTGGGCAGCTGGTACGAAATCTTCCCTCGCTCTTACGGCGCCCACAAGAACGCGGACGGCCAGTGGGTTTCCGGTACCCTCACCGAGGCGGCTAACGCCCTGCCGCGCATCGCCAAGATGGGATTCGACGTCATCTACCTAACGCCCATCCACCCGATCGGCGCCACGTTCCGCAAGGGGCGCAACAACACGCTCGATGCCCACCCGGACGACCCGGGGTCACCGTACGGAATCGGTGCAGGCGACGGCGGGCACGACGCGATCCACGCGGATTTAGGGACTTTCGAGGACTTCGACCGCCTCGTTGCCCGCGCCCGCGAACTCGACATGGAAGTGGCCCTCGACCTGGCACTACAATGCAGCCCAGACCACCCGTGGGTAAAAGAACACCCCGAATGGTTCTCGGCCCGCGCCGACGGTTCCATTGCTTACGCAGAGAACCCTCCGAAGAAATACCAGGACATTTACCCCCTGAACTTCGACAATGATCCGGAGGGCATTTACGAAGCGGTGCGGGCCGTAGTACTCAAATGGATTGACCATGGCGTCACCATTTTCCGCGTCGACAACCCGCACACGAAACCGCTGAGTTTTTGGCAGCGGTTCCTAGCCGATATCCGTGCCATTCACCCGGAAGTAGTGTTCTTGGCGGAAGCGTTTACCCGCCCCGCCATGATGCGTACGTTAGGTGCGATTGGTTTCCATCAGTCTTACACGTATTTCGCGTGGCGCACCGAAAAGCAGGAACTGTTGGATTATTTCGTGGAGGTTTCCACCCAGACAGCGCACCTGCTGCGGCCCGCGTTCTGGCCCACCACGCACGATATCCTCACGCCGCAAATGACCACCGGAGGCGCGGAAATATTTGCGATCCGCGCGGTCCTCGCCGCTACCGCGAGTCCCACGTGGGGGATTTACTCCGGTTACGAGTTCGTTGAGAACGTGCAGCGACCCGGGTTTGAGGAACAGATTGATAACGAAAAATACGAGTTCCGCCCCCGCCCGTGGGAGGACGCGGACCAACACGGGTTAGCAACTTTACTGACCCAGTTGAACACCGCGCGCAAACACCATCCGGCGCTCACACAACTGCACCGCATCAACGTGCACGAAACCACGGACGACCGGCTCCTGTGCTTCTCCCGACACGTGCCCGCACAGTTCTCCCCCACCGGCAAAGAAGACACCGTGATCGTCGTGGTCAACCTGGATCCTCACAACGAAGTTGTGGGCGCTGTGAACCTGGACCTTAACAACCTGGGCGCCACCGTTTCTTACGGCACGTCCGGCCCCACCCTGCAGGTCCGTGACGAGTTAGATGGTGCGCAATACGCGTGGGGTGAGTCGAACTTCATCCGCCTGAACCCCAGCGAGCGGGTCGCCCACGTCCTCAGCGTCCAAACTCAGTAACGCACCCGAGTACCGCGCGCAAGCAGGTTTTTCGGTTAGCTTCGCGCGCCCCTCAAGCTAAAACGTATTTTGCACACAGAAATTTGGTGAGTATGACAAATCGAAATGACGCACCCGCCACCGGCGCAGTTCCTCTGGTGAACGTGCCGGGTAGTTCCGCAAAAAAACACGAAGTACCAGACTTGGCGCAACCCGAGTTTCCCCCGGTTGCACAAGACCCGCAGTGGTACCGCACAGCCGTTTTTTACGAGGTCCTAACTCACTCTTTTAAGGATTCGAACAACGACGGCGTGGGCGACTTCGAAGGGCTGCGGTCAAAACTGGACTACCTGGCGTGGCTGGGGGTGGACGCCCTGTGGATCCCCCCGTTCTACCCCTCCCCGATGCGCGATGGTGGATACGACATTTCCGACTTCATGGACGTGGATCCGCGCTACGGGACCTTAGAAGACTTCAAACGCCTGGTTGCGGACGCGCACGAGCGTCACATCCGCATAATTGTCGACATGGTTTTGAACCACACGTCTGATCAGCACCCGTGGTTCCAATCTTCCCGAAACGACCCGTCCGGCCCGTACGGGGACTTCTACGTGTGGCGATCCCGGCCCAGTGAATACCTGGATGCGCGCATCATTTTCATTGACACGGAGGATTCAAACTGGTCCTTCGACCCCGTGCGCGGCGAATACTACTGGCACCGGTTCTTCGACCACCAGCCGGACCTCAACTTCGAAAACCCTGCGGTGCGCGAAGCCGTGAAGAACGTGATCCGCTACTGGTGTGATATTGGCGTGGATGGGATTCGGTTGGATGCGATCCCGTACCTGTTTGAAGAAGATGGGACGAACTGCGAAAATCTGCCCGCCACCCACGAGTTCATCGCGGACCTGCGAGAGATGATTGACGATGAATACCCAGGCACGATGATGATTGCGGAAGCGAACCAGCCGCCGCACGAGGTGGTGGCCTACTTCGGTACGGACGCGCGCCCCGAGTGCCACGTGTGTTTCCACTTTCCGATAATGCCCAAGATTTTCGCGGCCCTGCGGGAGGAATCGTCGCGTGGGATCCGCGAATCGATGGCAGAAACCCCGCCGCTACCCAAGGGCGGGCAGTGGGGCACGTTCTTGCGGAACCACGATGAACTCACCTTGGAGATGGTCACGGACGAAGAACGCGCGGACATGTACGGGTGGTACGCCCCGGAAGATCGAATGCGTGCCAACGTGGGGATCCGCCGCCGGTTGATGCCGCTGCTGCGTGGGTCGCGGCGCGAGGTGGAGTTAGCAAATGCCCTGCTTCTTTCACTGCCCGGCTCCCCGTTCTTGTACTACGGTGACGAGCTCGGCATGGGCGATGACATTTGGCTGTCGGACCGCAACGGTGTGCGCACTCCGATGCAGTGGGATGATTCGCCTGGCGCCGGGTTTTCTTCCGCCGCGGCGGAGGATTTTTACCTACCTGTTATTTCCCAGGGTCCGTATGCGCCGAATGCGATTAATGTTGAGGAGTCGCGCTCGCGCCCCACGTCGATGTTGAACTGGATGCGGGCCATGCTGAAAATGCGCAAGCGTTACCCAGCGTTCGGATTGGGGTCAATGACACTGCTGAACAGTTCTGACGACGCGGTTTTGGCGTACCTGCGCCGCGATGAGCAAACCACGATTCTGTGCGTGAACAACCTCTCTACCGCATCGCGTTCGGCCACCATTGACCTGCCCGGCATGTCGGGGTGGCACCTAACCGATGTGGCGTCGGGCAACCCCTTCCCCTCGGTATCTGAAGAGGAGACGATTGATATCACGCTCTCGCGGCACGCTTTTTACTGGCTTGAAGTGACGTTCTTGGAAGACGAGGAGGAAGACGAATGAGTGCGTCTTGGCCTGAAGATTTAGATCTGCTGGATGCGATCGGCCCGTGGTTGTACGCCCAGCGGTGGTTCCCCGGGCAGAAAGGCGACCAGATCCGGGTGCTTGACACGGTGGATTTGTCTGCCCTGTCGGTTGCGGATCCGGCGAATGAACCCGTGGAACCCGTGTGGATTTCCCTAATCGAAGTGGGGGAAAACCTCCTGTCGGTACCCCTGGTGTACACGGATCAGGCGCCGTCGAACGGTGTCGTTGCCCACGTGCGCGACGCGTGGATTGTGGACGGCGCGTATTCCCCCCTGTTTTTACGCGCCTGGATCCGCGAAGCCTACACCGATGGGACGATTTCCCCACTGGCTCCTGAACAAGCCGAGGCAATACGCGACCGCCTTCTGCAAGTAGCGGACCAGACGCACGTCATTTCTGGGGAGCAGTCCAACACGTCCGTGGTGTTCCCCGGCGATGCCGCGTGCGTCGTGAAGTTCCTGCGGGTTCTGCATCCGGGAGTGCACCCGGAGTTAGAGGTCACACAAGCCCTCGCCGCTACCGGTTGGGAATGCGTGGCCGCCCCCGTGCTGTACGCGCAGCTGCAACCACGCGGAGAGGCGCGCGAACCGTTCGTGTACGCAATCGGTGGGGCCCTGGTGCGCGATGGCCAGGATGGGTTCGAACTGTTCGTTCAGATGGCGCGTGAAGCCGCGGACCCCGCTGCGCTCGCCCACTCGCTGGGCCAGGTGACCGCGCAGATGCACGAACGGTTAGCCGATGCGTTCGGCGCCAGCGAGTCCATGACCACCAGTGAGTTCGCTCAGCGCCTCACGGCAAATATTCAAGCGGCCAGTGCGGAAGTGCCCGCTCTGAAGGAACGCGATTTCGACCAGCAGCTGATCGCCGCAGTTCACGAAGTGGAGAACCTTTCGGAACTACCACCCGTGATCCGCGTGCACGGCGACTACCACCTGGGGCAAACGATGCATTCAGACGCCGGGTGGACAGTGCTGGATTTCGAAGGGGAACCACTGCGTTCACTCGCGGATCGGCGGCAAAAAGATTTCGCACTCCGAGACGTGGCGGGGATGCTGCGTTCGTTCGACTACGCGGGTGCGAAGGCAAGCGCGGGGGCAGCGTGGACGCAGGCGGCGCAAGATGCGTTCTTGAACGGGTACACGTCCGGCGGTGGGTTAGGCCCGGTTGAGCAGGTGATGCTGCGCGCCCTCCTGGTGGAAAAGGCGACGTACGAAACGGTTTACGAGTACCGGATGCGCCCAGAGTGGATTGACATTCCGCTGCGAGCACTTAAGAACCTCACGTAACGCACGTCACCATTTGAAACGCGTGTGGGGTGAAAACATGCGACAATGGGACCATGAATGCAACCCCTATGTACGTTTCTGGTGATATTCTCTCGCAGGTAGCGAACGCGAGTTACCACTCGCCGCACTCGGTTCTGGGCGCGCACCTTCAAGATGGGGTGGTGACTATCCGCACTGTCCGACATTTGGCGGATTCCGTTGAGGTTGTGACCGCTCACGATGTGTACGAGGCGCGCCACGAGCAAGATGGAGTTTGGGTGTGCGCATTCGAATCTCCCCAGATTGTGGACTACCGGCTGCGCGTCACGTACGGCGATCAGGTGACGGACGTGGACGATCCCTACCGCTTCCTCCCCACCCTTGGGGAGATGGATACGTACCTGATTTCAGAAGGTCGCCACGAGACGCTGTGGACCGTTTTAGGTTCGCACTTACATCACTATGAGGGTGAGCTCGGTGACGTTTCCGGCGTTTCGTTTGCTGTGTGGGCACCAAATGCGAGTGCGGTGCGCGTGGTTGGGGATTTCAATTACTGGGATGGTACGGGCAGTGCGATGCGTTCCCTGGGGGCCAGTGGCGTGTGGGAACTGTTTATCCCAGATGTTGAGGTCGGGGCGCGCTACAAGTATGAGATCTGCACGCCCGGAGGCGGCTGGGTGCAAAAAGCTGATCCCATGGCGCGGGCAACGGAGATTCCCCCGGCAACAGCGTCGGTGGTGACCGATCAGTTCCACGAGTGGAATGACGAGGCGTGGATGACGCAGCGGCCAAACCGCAATCCCCAGCAGTTGCCCATGTCTATTTACGAGATTCACGTGGGGTCTTGGAAGCAGGGGCTGGGTTACCGCGGTTTGGCGGACGAGCTGATTCCGTATTTGAAACGCATGGGGTTCACGCACGTGGAGCTCATGCCGGTGGCGGAGCACCCGTTTGGTGGCTCTTGGGGCTACCAGGTGACGTCGTATTACGCGCCCACCGCTCGGTTCGGTACGCCTGACGATTTCCGCTATTTTGTGGATCAGTGCCACCAGGCGGGCATCGGCGTGATTCTCGACTGGGTGCCTGCACATTTCCCGAAAGACGAGTGGGCGCTCGCACGGTTCGACGGCACCGCCCTGTACGAGGACCCGGATCCGTTGCGTGCGGAGCATCCGGACTGGGGCACGTTGGTGTTCAACTACGGGCGGCGGGAAGTGCGGAACTTCCTTGTCGCGAACGCCCTGTACTGGTTAGAGGAGTTCCACGTGGACGGACTGCGAGTGGACGCGGTCGCATCCATGCTGTACTTGGATTATTCGCGCGGTGAGGGCCAGTGGCGCCCCAACCAGTACGGTGGCCGCGAGCATTTGGAGGCAATCCAGTTTTTGCAAGAAACGAACGCCACCGCTTACCGGCGCAACCCCGGTATCGTCATGATTGCAGAGGAATCCACCGCTTGGCCGGGGGTTACGGCTCCCACCACCGGGGGTGGGCTCGGTTTCGGCATGAAGTGGAACATGGGGTGGATGAACGACACGCTGCGTTACCTGCAGGAAGATCCGGTGAACCGGCGGTGGCATCACGGTGAACTCACGTTCTCCCTCGTGTACGCGTTCTCGGAGAACTTCATTTTGCCGCTGTCTCACGATGAGGTGGTGCATGGGAAAGGTTCTTTGATTGCCCGCATGCCGGGTGATAAGTGGCGCAAGCTCGCGGGTTTGCGGTCCCTGTTTGCTTACCAGTGGTCGCATCCGGGCAAGCAACTGATCTTTATGGGCCAGGAGTTCGGGCAGGAATCCGAGTGGTCCGACGCGTTCTCGCTGGACTGGTGGTTGCTGGACGATCCGGGGCACCGGCAGATTGACCGCCTGGTGGCGCGTTTGAATGATATTTACGTGCATTCCCCCGCCCTTTGGGACGACGATTACACGGGTTACGAATGGATTGAGGCTGGGGATGCGGACCACAACGTGATTTCGTTTATCCGCAAGGGGTGTGACGCAGAGGGGCAAACCCAGATGCTGGTGTGCATCTGTAACTTTGCGGGCAACCCCCATGAGGACTACCGGGTGGGCCTACCGTTCGCTGGTCAGTGGGAGGAGATCCTCAATACGGACAGTGAGGAGTTCGGTGGTTCCGGCGTTATCAACGTTGGCCCCGTGGTTGGCGAGTCGATTCCATGGAACGGCCGCCCCGCTTCCGCGCAGCTGCGCGTCCCGCCTTTGGGAGCGATTTGGCTTCGCCCGCAAGGTCAAGGGGCGTAGTTCTTCTTTACGAGACTAGGGGCGCGTTGTTCTTCCCCCATAAGATCAAAGGCGCGTAATACACGAAACCGGCCGGAACCAATACTCCGGCCGGTTTTCGCTTAAACTCGCCCATGGGCACGTTCTTGAACGAGATCACGGATACCCGGCCTCTAGAACAACTTTTGGAAATCAGAACAGCAGCGTACAGGCGAGTTCTAGAACAACAGCGCGGACAGGCGGGCGCGCGCCGATTTAACCGCAGGATCAGCGGAACCAACAACCGTGAACATTTCCACGAGCCGCTCCCGCACCTCGTCGGCCGCTTCCGCGTCCACGGGTTTTAACCGTTCAAACTCAGCGAGCATAATGTCGAACGCTGCTTGCGTGTCACCACTGATCAGCGCCTGATCAGCCCGCGCCTGCGGAGTGTCCGTATCAGTGTCTTCACTGAGCGCCCGCTTTTGCAGTTTCAACCGAGCAATCGCTTCTTTCGCTTCCCGATCCCGCGGCTGGTTCGCCAACACGGTGTGCCAGGCCTTGATCGCCCCATCAATATCCCCCGCGTCCTCCAGCGCGAGCGGTTCCTCATGCAGCGGATCCACCTGCGGCTGCGCATCCTCCTCAGTGTCAACCATGCGGCCAGTGAGCCCACTGGACGCGGCAAGTTGCAGCAACTCATTCAGCACCGCCACAATCTGGTCGCGCCCTTGAGTGCCTTGGAACAGCGGCACCGTGCGTCCCCCAAACAACGCGATAACAGTTGGTACCGCCTGCGTTCCGAGCGCCTGCGCGAACTGCGGGTTCGCATCAATATCAACCTTCGCGAGCACCACGCGACCGTCTAGCTCGCGCGTAATCTGCTCCAGTGTCTGCGCCATCGTCTTTGACTCTTCTGCGTGCGCCGACCAGAGCATCAAAATCACCGGCAGCTGCACCGACAGTTGCGACAGTTCCGCCAGCTCCTGCTCAGACACGTCCCGTACAATCGGGCCGCGCAGTTCCCCACTACCTGCCCCCGCCTGAGGGCCGGCCTGAGGCGCCGCTGCCCGCGGGTCACCCATCGGCCCCGCAGCCTGCCTGGTGCCCGCCGCACCACCGGCCGCCACGCCACTAGCGGCGGTTGCCGACTTCGGGTTCACCGCTCCCCCACGTTTGTGTGCCGACAGGTCCACGGCTCCTTGCGTGGCCGGGATGTAAGGGTCCTTAGCGTTTTGCTCAGTCACTTTGCTTCCGTCTTCCTTTACTTTTTACTTCTCTTTCCGTTCAACCTTTTGAAGCACCCGCTCCGCACCGAGCGCCGTTATTTCCCCCTCATTCTTCTTATGAGGTACTTGCAGCAGCACGCTCACCAGGTACGTCACCACAACGCGGTCATCCCCCACCTGCGGGTCATCCAACAGCTTCGCTGCCGTCCCCCCGATCGCCAGCTCAGCTTCTTCATCCGTGCGTTCATAAGTGACCGTGTACTGCAGTGACGCGGCCGTCAACGCGTCTTGCGTACTCATTTGAATCGCAGTTATCGTCTCTGGCATCGGGGCCGCGTTGAACGTTACCGTCCCCGCCGACTCCACAGCTTCCTCGAGTTTCTTCTTTTCCTCAAGGTAGTACTTCGAGAAATCATCCTCAGCCAGCTTCACGCCCTTCGTTTCTTTCCCATTGAGGCGATCCACCCACGCCTGCACCGCCTTCTCAACCGGCAGCATGAACGCATCCGACTTCGGGTCAACCAACGCTGACCCTTCAGCTGCCGAAATTGTCTGCACAGTGCGGCCGGGGAACAGGCGCGCCCACGATTCCAACATGTAGTTCGAACGCGCATCCTTTTGCTTAAAGATCGCCATAACCGGAAGCGATTTACTGTCAGTCACGCTCGCAGCCACGATCGCTCGCGGCCAATCCTGCGCATTCGTAACCGTCGCGGTTTTAGGCAAGAATTTGAACCCCGCTGGCTTCTCCCCCGTGGCGTCTACCAGCCCGTACTGAGCCGAGCGCATCGCTAGCGCCGGATCCACCAGACGTTCCTTCAAAAGATTCGCATCCTGTGCCTTATCCGCCTTTCCCACCACCTGCGACACGCTGCTTAGAATCGATTCAATCCGCTTAGCATCCAAGTTCGGGGCGGCCGACGCAGACTGGCTCGGCTGAGGCTTAATCTGCGGGGGTTTGCCCGCACACGCCGTCACGGTAACACCGCCCAACATCAACCCTGCTAGTTTCAACGCACTGCGCCTGCTAACCAGACCGTTCTCGTTCTTTCGTTGACGCTCAGCTGTCATCTCGAGCCCCCTCCTTCCGATGTGAGCGCGAAGACGCTTCTGGGTCACGCACTTTCCGAACCACGGGGATTGCTTGCGTGCTAAACGAGTGTCCGTCTATCACGATCTCCGTTTCTCCTCGCTGCCGGGCCTCACGAATCGCCCGTCGAGACGGGAGTTTAACCGTGCGTTCACCAACCGTTGTTTCAATCATGGTTTCCTCAGGCTGCACGCGTTCTTGCTGCTGCGCCGCCTGCTCTTGCTCTGTCTTTGTGCGCCGCGCCCGGTTGTGCAGCATGAGGGCCAGGCCAAGCGCCAAAATCACCACGCCGGTTATCGCCAACGCAATCGCCCACCCCACCGACGTTTCTTGCGTCCACGTGACCGTCAGTTGAGGCGCCGGCTCCTTCCCATCTGTCGAAGCCAACACAACGAGGTTGCGGGCATCGGCGGGAATCTTAACCTTCACCGCTCCCTCGCCGGATTTAAAACTCTTCCAAGTATCCAGCTGCGCCACCGCACCGTGCTGCGTTTTCTCATCTTGCGCAGCGTGTTCCTCAAGCTTCAAACGCTCCCACGAAGATAGGCCCGTGACCTGCGTATACGCAGAATCTCCCAACCAACCAACCGCATCGGTTTCGTCCGCAACGGCAACTGAAACGGGCTTGCCCTTCGACTGCGCGGTGACGGTCGCCTCACTGGAAATAACATCCCCAAACAGTCTTGCTTTTGTAACCACATAAGGTGATTTTGGAGCATCCATGGTTGCACGCATACTGGAATCTGGACGCAACACGGTCGCATACAGCACACCGGCAACTGCCATGAGTGCCCCAATGAGGATAAACACGATCGGAAGCGTCATGCGCTTGAGCATATTCTTCACAAATACTCCTATTTATATACAAAGCACTACCCCTAGATTAATGCCTGTTTCTACTTGCTTCCACCGGCTCGCAAAGCAAAAGCGCGCGTTCACCCTAAACAAAGGCCACAGGTGGCATATAATACGTAAGATTAACTACCCGTAGTTTCCCCCTAGCTACGGGAATTGTTTAGACTAATAACCGGTGTATATCAGCGTTTAAACGTGTGAAGGGACAAACGCGTGAGTGAAGAGCAGACGGACTTTCCCGTAGTAATGCGCGGGTACGATCGCGTACAGGTCGACGAACAACTACACACTCTGATGAGTGCGCTCACGGAAGCGCGTCAACGCGGCGAAGTGGCCGAAGAACGCATCCGGGGCCTAGAAGAAGACCTAAAGCAAGCACGCGGCCGCGTCGAAGAACAGGAACGAGCCTCATTTACCGGGATCGGCGCACGCATCGAACAACTACTGCGTTCCGCCGAAGAACAAGCTGCTGCAGTCACAACAAAAGCTCGGGCGGAAGCCGATGCGCTCGTAGAAAAAGCCCGGGTGGCCGCCAGCCGGCTCACGGAGCGTTCTGAAGCGGAAGCCTCCGCACTGCTTGCGGAAGCTCGCCGGGAAGCTGACGAACGTACCTCTCGTGCCTCCACTGAAGCGCAAACCCTTCTGACCAACGCGCAGCACCGCGCGGACGAACTCGTGGCAGGTGCTGAACGCGAGTCCCAGTCCCTGCGTGCCTCCACCAACACATACGTGCATGACACGCGCGCCAGCGCCGACCGGGAAGCAGAAGTGACCCGCACTCGAGCAGAGAAAGAATACGTTGAGGCGCGGGTGAAAGCCGAACAGGAGATCGCGCAGATGCGTGCGGACGCTCAGGCTGATGCTCGTTCCACCCGGGAGGAAGCGAACGCGCAAGCCACGCAGGCACTCGAGCAAGCGAAGTCCTCCGCAGCGGCCACGGTTGCGAAAGCGAAAACTGAAGCGGAAACCCTGATGCGCGACGTGCGCCAGCAGGCCGACGAACTGCGGACCCGTTCGACCGCTGAACGGCAGGAAGCAGAGCAAGAGATCGCGCAGATCCGCGCGAAAGCCAGTGAAGAGAACGCGCGCGCCCAAGAGGAAGCGCACGAACAGACGCAAGGCCTCATCAAAGCGGCGCAAGAACAGGTTGCGGAAGCGGAGAAGCACCTGGCGGAAACGCTGCACCGCGCAGAACGGCTCCTCACGGACACGGACGCGGTGGTGCGCCGCCGGCAAGAAGACGCCCGCCGAAACGCCGATGCCATCATCGCCTCCGCCGAAGCGGAAGCGGAACAACTGCGTGAGTCCGCACGGCAAGAGATCGCGAATGAACGCTCGCTGGCGCAACGCTCGGTTGCGAAACTGGAGCGGCAACGCGAATCCGTTTCCGGCTACCTGGAGGAAATGCGCACCGTGCTCGGCTCGCTCGCCTCGGATGTTAACAACAGTGCGGTAGAGGCGCAGGTGGCGCCCCCTCAAGTAAGTGCCGCTGAAGACGACCTGTTCACCACGGAAGAACAGTAGTGGCACGGGGGTGCTAGCGGGCCCAAGAGCCCACGGACCAGCAGTGCGGGTGCCAGTGGCGGCGCGACTGCACACCGGAATCTAACCCGAAACGTCCCTCCTCGCGCCAAGCCACCACGTGCGGACTACCCACGCGAATAGGCTGGTTACACCCCGGGCACGTGTACGTCTTGCGGGCAGCGGAAAGGTGTTGCACTTGAAAGGTTTCTTGACCGCGCTGCACAGACCGAGGCATGGACGCCAACCGGTCCATGTTTAAAGGCCGGTGCGGTGCGCTCCACTTGTTTCGCCGTGAACGCCGTGCCACCGTACCTCCTCATTACTAAATAAGTTAGGTTACTACGCTACCACCAAAACGGATAGTACGCGCTTGACCCGTGGGTCTAGAACAAGCGCGCATCTATGTCGTCGACACCGCGCATCGCATCGTAATCCAAGATCACGCAGCGGATTCCCCGGTCCTGCGCCAGCGTGCGGGCCTGCCGCGAGATCTCTTGCGCTGCGAAGACGCCGCGGATACCAGCTAGCAGCGGGTCGCGCGCGAGCAACTCTAAATACCGGGTGAGTTGTTCCACCCCATCCATTCCCCCACGCCGCTTCACTTCCACCGCCACGGGGTTCGACGCGTCATCGCGCACCAGCAAATCCACCGGCCCAATCGCAGTCGGGTATTCACGGCGCACCAGCCGCCATCCCTGGCCCAAGATCTCCACCTGGTCTGCCAACAGTTCCTGCAGATGCGCTTCCACCCCATCTTTAATTAGACCCGGGTCGAGTCCCAAGGGTTCCTCATGATCCAAATACTTCTCCCCCACCCGAATCACGAGGGAATCGTTCGTCTTCGCGGCCTGCACTATCCATACCTCTTGGAAACCCTCGTAGGCTTCGTCCTCATCGGGCTCACGCACTGTTAGCCGGCAGGGTGCATTCATCCAGTTCAGGGGTTTGTAAGAACCACCGTCGGAATGCACTAGCACCGACCCATCGCCTTTAATCATTACGGTGCGTTTCGCTAGGGGCAGGTGGGCGTCTAAACGGCCGGAATAATCTACGGAACACTGGGCAATAACGATCCGCACTAAGTACCTTTCCGGTTAAAGTCTAATGGTCTTGGATTTATCTAGGTTAGTCACTTAGAGATCTAACCGCGACATGGGCGGGCCAGACTCCACCCACGAGACAATCCCGTTGTACCAGTGAGTCCGAGTGGCGATGTGCATGCGCCGGCCCGCGGATTCAACAATTACCTCAACCATATTGCCATCGGAACGAGCAATCGGATTCGACACCGTCATCCCCACGCGGGGCATCCGAAACTGTGGTCCAACGTAAAACCCGACCAGGCGGAACCACTGGAACTCCCGGGAGCCAAACCGTGCCATGCCGTACACCCAGCCGGAGGAATTGTCGGGCCGTACCCAGCATTCAAACGTGCCGACAATCCGTCCGATCATCCGCACCCGTACCAGCAGAAACAGGATTGCCGCCGCAGCAGTGAGCAAGAGGAGACCGATGAGCCACAGAATCCACGCCACCACGATCTCCCCCTCCTCGTTTAAGCATCCATAGTGTCGTTATCCATAACGACAGTCACGTGGTCCGAATCTAGCGAAACAAATCCTCCAGACACCTGGACTTCGTGCGACTGGTCGTCACTGCCCTTAATGGTCATGGTACCGCGTCCAAGCGCCGCGATCACGGGTTGGCGGCCCGGCAGTATCCCCAGCTGCCCGTCAACGCTGGGGACGGAAACCATCGCGGCCTTGCCGTTCCACAGCACGTCGGTGCGCGAAACTACTTGGACTGACAGCATTTTCTGGTCGGCCATCGGTTACGCCTTCTGAATCTCAGCGTAGGCACGTTCGAGGTCTTCGATCCCCCCGATGTTGAAGAATGCCTGTTCCGGAATGTGGTCGTATTCGCCGTCGCAAAGCCGGCGGAACGCCTCGATCGTCTCATCCAAGGGCACTGTGGACCCTTCCACACCCGTGAACTTCTCTGCCATGTACGTGTTTTGCGACAAGAACTGTTCAATCCGCCGGGCGCGTGCCACCGCGATCTTGTCCTCTTCAGACAGTTCGTCAACGCCCAAAATCGCGATGATGTCTTGCAGTTCCTTGTTCTTTTGCAGAATCGACTTCACGCGGTTCGCCACTTCGTAGTGGTCCTGCCCGATGTACGTGGGGTCCAGGATACGTGACGTTGAGGCGAGTGGGTCCACCGCTGGGTACAGGCCTCGCGACGCAATGTCACGGGACAGTTCCGTGGTGGCGTCCAAGTGCGCGAACGTGGTCGCAGGCGCGGGGTCCGTGTAGTCATCAGCCGGCACGTAGATCGCCTGCATGGAGGTAATCGAGTGACCGCCAGCGGAGGTAATCCGTTCTTGCAGCTGCCCCATTTCGTCAGCCAAGTTCGGCTGGTAGCCCACTGCGGATGGCATGCGCCCCAGTAGGGTCGACACTTCGGAACCCGCCTGGGTGAACCGGAAGATGTTGTCAATGAACAGCAGCACGTCCTGGTTGCGCACGTCGCGGAAGTACTCAGCCATCGTCAGGCCCGTAAGCGCGATCCGCAGACGCGTGCCCGGCGGTTCGTCCATCTGCCCGAACACCAGTGCGGTCTTGTCGAATACCCCGGCGTCTGCCATTTCGTGGATCAGGTCGTTGCCCTCACGGGTACGTTCCCCCACCCCGGCGAATACGGACACACCACCGTGGTTTTGGGCGACGCGTTGAATCATTTCTTGGATCAGCACGGTCTTGCCCACACCCGCACCACCGAACAGGCCGATCTTACCGCCCTGCACGTACGGGGTGAGCAAGTCGATTACCTTGATCCCAGTTTCGAACATCTGGGTTTTTGGTTCCAGTTCATCAAACGCTGGTGGGTTACGGTGAATCGGCCACCGCTCCTTCACCTCCAACGTTTCTCCCGGTTTGAGGTTCAAGCACTCACCCGTGACGTTAAATACCTTCCCGAGCGTCACTTCCCCAACTGGCACGCTAATGGGCGCGCCCGTATCCGTCACTTTCAGCCCGCG
The DNA here is from genome assembly GCF_032085515.1 of Gleimia hominis. Classification (GTDB taxonomy): domain Bacteria; phylum Actinomycetota; class Actinomycetes; order Actinomycetales; family Actinomycetaceae; genus Gleimia; species Gleimia hominis. Next base: position 1,159,708 of record NZ_JASXSX010000001.1, on the reverse strand, counting down.
CACCAGGCCATCCGTCGGCTTGAGGGCGATCGCGCGCACCAGGTTGTCGCCCAGGAACTGAGCCACCTCCATGGTGAGCGTCTGCTCTTCTTTAGAATCTTCCGTGGCGAGCGTAAAGTCCACGGTCAGAGCGTTGTACATCTGCGGCATCTGATCGGGTGGAAACTCAATGTCAACCACCGGACCAATGACGCGAGCGATGCGCCCCACGCCAGGTGTCTTTTCGGAGTTTTCCGTCATATTTCCATTCCTTACTCAGCCGTTTGAAAGCGCGTCGGCGCCCGATACGATTTCTGTGATTTCCTGTGTGATCTCGCCCTGGCGAGCCGCGTTAGCCATCCGCGTGTAGTCCGTGATGATCTCATCCGCGTTCTCCGTGGCCGTGTGCATCGCGCGTTGGCGCGACGCCAATTCCGAAGCCGCTGCCTGCAGCAGTGCGTTGCGGATCCGGCTTTCCACATACAGCGGAAGCAGTGCGTCCAGCACCGCGCCCTCATCGGGTTCGAACTCGTACAGTGGATACAAGTCCCGCTCCTGAGGCTCCGATTCGCCTTCAGATTCGGGCGCGTCTACCACGGTTAGCGGCAGCATTTGCCGCACCTCAGGAACTTGCACAACCAGGTTCTTGAAACGCGTGAACACCAAGTAGAGTTTCGACACTCCCCGCGCGGGGTCGGGGTCGAGGAAGTAGTCCAGCACCGTGTCCGCGATGTCGTGGATCAGTTCCACTGATGGTGCGTCTGACTCACCTTCCCAGGTTTTCTCCAGTTCCCGATCGCGGAACCGAAAGTACGAGCCCGCCCGACGTCCGGAGGCGAACAGCACCGGGTCTGCTCCCTGCGCCACGAGTTTTTCTACGAGCCGTTCGGTCTCGCGCAATATATTGGCTGAATACGCCCCCGCCATACCGCGATCCGAGGTTACCGTAAGCACCGCAACCCGGTTGGTGTCCGTGCGTTCGGAGGTGAGTGGGTGGTGCAGTTCGCCGTGCAACGCAACCGCGGCAACGGCTTGGGATAGGGCTTTTTCGTAGGGGCCCGACTGGTCGGCGTAGCGGCGGGCACGCCCAATTCGGGACGCTGCGATCAGCTCCATCGCGCGGAACACCTTCTTCAGGGTTTGCGTGGAGGAGATCTTCTGCTTGTAGATCCGCTGGTTACCGCCCATGTTAGGCCTTCTTACCTCGAACGATCTGCTCCTGCGTCACTTCGGCTTGAGCTTCACCTTTTTGCTTATCGGTCACGAGGCCTTTTTCGTATTTGAATCCCTTCAAATACGTTTCCACCTCGTGGCGCAGCGCTTCTTCTGTGTCTGGTTCGAGCTTCCCACTGGTCGCAATCAGTTCCAGCACACTACCTTGCGCATGCAAGTGGTCCAGTAGGCCACGTTCAAACTCTTTCACGGACTCCACTGGAATGTCGTCCATGTAACCGTTCGTACCCGCCCAGATGGAAGCGACCTGGTCGGGGATTTCGTACGGAGTTGCCTGTGGTTGTTTCAGTAGTTCCATGAGGCGTTCACCGCGCGTGAGTTGCCGGCGCGTGGTGGCGTCCAAGTCGGAGGCGAACATCGCGAATGCCGCTTGCGAACGGTACTGCGCCAACGTGATCTTGAGCGTCCCAGCTACCTTCTTCATGGCTTTCACCTGCGCGTCCCCACCGACACGAGACACGGAGATGCCGACGTCCACTGCGGGTCGTTGCCCAGCGTTGAACAGGTCAGACTGGAGGAAGATCTGCCCGTCGGTAATAGAAATAACGTTCGTGGGGATGTACGCCGAGACGTCATTGGCTTTCGTCTCGATTATCGGCAGGCCCGTCATTGAGCCGCCACCCAGTTCGTCTGACAGTTTCGCACAGCGTTCCAGTAGGCGCGAGTGCAGGTAGAACACGTCACCGGGGTATGCTTCTCGGCCCGGTGGGCGGCGCAGCAATAGGGACACCGCACGGTAGGCTTCCGCTTGTTTCGATAGGTCGTCAAATACGATGAGGACGTGTTTACCCGCGTACATCCAGTGCTGTCCAATGGCGGACCCGGTGTAGGGAGCGAGGTATTTGAAGCCCGCGGGGTCGGAGGCTGGGGAGGCGATAATCGTCGTGTACTCTAATGCCCCCGCTTCTTCTAGCTGGCGGCGCACGCCCGCGATCGTGGAGCCCTTTTGGCCGATCGCAACGTAAATGCACCGTACCTGCTTGTTCGGGTCACCACTTTCCCAGTTCTTGCGCTGGTTCATAATTGCATCCAGGGCAATCTGGGTTTTACCAGTCTGACGGTCTCCGATGATTAGCTGCCGCTGCCCGCGTCCAATCGGGATCATGGAGTCAATGGCTTTCAACCCGGTTTCGAGTGGTTCATGCACGGACTTACGCATCATCACGCCTGGGGCTTGCAGCTCCAGCGCGCGAGTGCCTTCCATGTCGGCTACTTCCCCCAGGCCGTCGATTGGGTGTCCTAGCGGGTCTACGACGCGCCCTAGGTAGCCGTCCCCAACGGGTACCGACAGCACATCGCCGGTGCGGTAAACTTCTTGGCCCTCGTCGATTCCTTTGAAGTTACCCAGGATGATTACGCCGATTTCGCGCACGTCGAGGTTCAATGCTAGACCAAGCGTGCCGTCTTCGAACCGCAGTAGCTCGTTGGCCATCGTTCCGGGCAGTCCCTCAACGTGAGCGATACCGTCCGCTGCTTGTGTAACGTGCCCGATTTCTTCAGCTGCGTTGTCGGAGGGTTCGTAGGATTCCACGAAACTGTCCAGAGCCGCTCTGATTTGGTCGGGCTGGATTGAAAGTTCAGCCATTGAGCTTGTCCTCACCGTTTCTCATTTTTGTCACTCGTACTACTATTTTCCAACCATTGCGCGTTGCGCCTGGCGGATCTCGGAGCGTACCGTCGCGTTCACCGCTTCGCTCCCCATCACTATCCGCATTCCGCCCATGAGGTCTGGATCCACCATCACGTTCAAAGTAACGGATCCGCCATGCTTGCGTTCCAGGATGGATTGCAGGCGGGTTTGCTGCTGGGCACTCAGTGGGCGCGCCACCGTCACTTCCGCCACGCGCTGTTTCTGCCTGTTTGCGGCCAGGTCGATGATGTGGTGCAGGCGGGCCGTGAGCCGTCCGTGGACGGATAGGCGTACCGCGCGGCGCACTAGTCTAGAGGTGTACTGGTTGACGTGCCCATCCAGCAGGCGGGCGGCGAAGTGGGCGCGGTCGTGAGCACTGCCGACCCCCAGGTCGGACAGTGCGTTGCGCAGTTCGCGTTCGTCCACCAGCAAAGCTTGCACTTGATGCAGTTCTTTTTGCGTCTGCTCTAAAGCGCCCGCGAGTACCGCTGCTTCTAGTACCGCTTGCATCCCCAACAGTTCAAACACGTCCGCCACGTCGTCAGCACTGGACCACGTGCCGCGCGCTAGGGTTTGGGCGATTTTCACGGTGGCATCTTGCACGCCGCCACGCAGCAGGTTCTGCACGAACGCTTCCTTGTCTTCGCCGCTGCGGGACGGATCTGAGATCGCCCCCCGGACCCGACGGGATTTTCGCGCCAGGTCGGATAGGCCAAACAGGTTCTCCGCTGCTGCCATTGCGTCTACGTGTTCTTGTGCGAACACGGTACGTAACGTGCGCGTGGCTGCATGTAGTGTTTGCGCACTCGATGCCCGCATGCTTTATCGCCCTTCTGTTACGCTTTCGCGTTCCAAGTCGTCGAGGAATCGATCTACGACCCGCGCAGATAGTTCCGTATTTTTGAGGTGTTCCCCCACGATCTTCTCCGCCAGCTCAGTGGCGAGGAGACCGAGGTCCGTGCGCAGTGAAATCTCCGCTGCTTGACGGTCTGCTTCAACTTGCCGCTGGCCGTTGTCAACGATCCGGGTTACTTCCGCACGGGCGTCCTCGCGAGCCTTATCTAGGATCGCTTTCGCTTCTTCGTTGGCCTTAGTGCGAATTTCGCCGGCTTCTTTGTGGGCTTTGGCAAGCGTTTCGTCGAGGCGCCGTTCAGCCAGTGCCTGCGCTTCTTCCGCCTTCTGGGTGGCAGCGAGCCCTTCTTTAATGGTGTTTTCCCGTTTATCCAGCACCGCGTAGAACTTAGGCAGCGCAAAGTAGTACAGGACGACGCCAATAATTACGAGGCAGACTACCGACCAGAGGATGTCATAGGCAGGTGGCAAAAAGATATTATGCTCACCTGCCTGCATTGGAGCATACATCATGGGGAATTAACCTACGAACAGTGGGACTAGGCCAATCAGACCCAAGGCCTCAATCAACGCCATACCGATGTACATGTTCGTGGCGAGGGTGGAGGCAACTTCTGGCTGCCGTGCGGTAGCCTCTTGGGTCTTGCCAATCATGAGGCCCAGGCCAATACCGGGGCCGAGGGTCGCTAGGCCGTACCCGATCGCTGCGAGAGTACCAGTCATTTGTACTTTTCCTTTTCTATCTTGTTGTGCGCCGAAGCGCTTTGTTGGTTCTTAATAGCTTGCTTTGTTGGTTCCTAATGGCTTTGGACAGACATCTTGATGTACACGGTCGTGAGGATCGTGAAGATGAACGCCTGCAGACCGGCCACGAATATTTCGAACGCCACGAACATGATTGACCCCGCTAGGGTCAGTGCGCCCGCGGCTTTAACGAATCCGGTTGCTTGGAAGAATAGGTAGTGGGTGCCGAAGAAACAGATGGCCATCATCATGTGCCCAGCCAGCATGTTGGCGAGCAGACGGATAACCAGCGTTGCGGGCCGCACAATGAATGTTGAGAACGCTTCGATTGGCGTCAAAATGATGTACAGCGGCCAGGGCACGCCGGGTGGGAACAGCTGAGATTTGAAGAACTTGCCCACACCTTGGGCTTTGATTCCCGCGCCAATGAACATGATATACGACAGTACGGCGAATACAATCGGCACGGCCACCACGGAAGACGCCGCGATGTTGAGGCCCGGGATGACGCCGGTGATATTCATGAACAGGACGCCGAGGAAGATGATTGTCAGCAGCGGCGCGTATTTGCGGCCCGTGTTTGGCCCCAGGTTGTTAACCGCGACGAAGTCCCGCACGAACAGCAGGGGCATTTCTAGCAGTTGCTGGCCTTTTGAGGGAATGATCTTCGCGCGCGCCGCACCAATTGAGAAAATCAGCACGAGCGCAAGGGTGGCGATGATGCGGATGAGCACCATGCGGTTCATCTGGAAGATCGTGCCTTCGAAGAGAATCGGGTCTGGGAAGAAATCATCGATCCCAGGTTTGGCCGCTAATATCCCCGTAGCCAACGCGGTGAAATGGGTTGATAGCGTTGCGAGCAGTTGAATACACCCCCAGGTTGGCGATCGAATATGTTTGGCGTCTAGGCTGCCTGAAACTCACTACAAACTATAGATGAAGTAGTGCGGCTTCAATGCCATCTGCCTCAGCGAGTTTAGCAGTTTTACCGGCAAAAAGGGTAGTTTCTCCCACCAGCGTTCGGTACTATTTTGGATCCACTACGGGGCCGCGGTTGCGCGAGAGTGTGAAGATCTGCACGGCAGTTTGAATCACGAAGGATGCTACCAGAACTCCCGCTAGAGGTTTTAGCGGTAAAACTCCGGTTGACCGAACAATCAGTATAGTGGCTAAAATCACAAGGAATTTCAGTAGGTAGTCGCCCATGATGAAGGCACCGAGCAGTTGTTTGTGTCGCGATGAGTACCACAGGGTCCCGGCATTGATCCCCGCGAGCGCGACGCCAACTAGCCCCCCACATGCTGCAGCGACTGCCACCGAGGGAGAGAATAATGCCCCGATCGCGGCGCTCACGATCATTACGCCGACGGCTGCGATCACGAGGTTGCGAATGGTTGTGCGCACGGCGTGTACTAGGCCGGGCTTACGCGTGGTCATGGTTCCTCTTTCGCCTTGGTTTGATTGTGAATCCTGAGAACACGTTAGCAGTTAGCGCCAGGAGTGCGAGTATCACCGGCGCCGTGATAGCGGCGACGAGCGGGGGGCTGAACTGGATTAGCGCGACTGTAGGAAACAAAATCACAGCGGTCCACAAGTACATGATGAACACCACCCAGCGGTGTGAATGCCCGCGGCGTAACAGCCGGTGATGCAAGTGCCCGCGGTCGGCTTTGAACGGTGATTGCCCCCTGGCCAGGCGGCGCAGGACCGCCAGGATCATGTCGAGCAGAGGAATCGCAACCACCAGGAGAGCAAGTGCAATCGGGAGGATCGCCGCGAGGATCTGCCGGTTGCCCAGCACCGCGGGGTTCAGCTGCCCCGTGACCATCACGTCCGCCGCAGCCACGATTACCCCCAGACTCATGGAACCACTGTCGCCCATGAAAATTCGGGCCGGGTGGAAGTTGTGCGGAAGGAATCCTAAACACGCGCCCAGGAGGGCAGCAATGGTGAGTTTCGCAGGAGTGATGTAACTGATTAAACCCGAGCTACCCTCAAGTAAGAGGCAGTACAGAAAAAACGCGACCGCACTTATCGCGATAATGCCCGACGCTAACCCGTCTAAACCGTCAACGAAGTTCACGGCGTTTATGAACGTGACAAAAATGAGGACGGTGAGGAGCAAGGACAGGCGGGAGGAGCCGACGCTGACGCCGAACAGGGGAATCGAAATTAGCTGCACTCCCCCGTAGGCGAGGCCGCCGGCAACTAGGATTTGCCCGGCGAGTTTCGCCGCCCAATCCAACTCCCAGATGTCATCGACGAGGCCGAGTAGTGCGATCGCGGCGGTGCCGACCATGAGTGTCCACAGCTGCCGGTCTGCGAACAGGCCGGCGAAAGCGGGGAGCCCGGCGGCGAGCGCGAGGCTCGCGATGAACCCGGTGGCGATTCCGATGCCGCCTAAACGTGGGATCGGTTCGGTGTGAACGTCGCGTTCTCTAACCGGGGTGAGGATCTTAAACCGCCACGCCACTTTGCGGCACACGCCCGTAACTATCACAGTGACGAGCGCTGCCACGCAGGTGATCGCAACGTAGGGCAGCATCAGGCCCAGTACCTGCGGACTTCCGTGTCATCTAGAACACCCGAGCGCAAAATTTTCGGTTCGCCGGTTACATCCACGATCGTTGAGGGCACCCCACCCGGCGTGGGCCCACCATCCACGTACAGGTCGACTTTGCCTTGAAAGTATGCGCGCGCCGCGTCCACGTCCGTAGCTGGGCTTTGTCCCGTTAAGTTCGCCGACGTAACGGCCAGCGGGCCAACCGCACGCAGAATCTGGAGCGCCACGGGGTTGTCTGGCATCCGCACCGCAATTGTGTCTTTGATGTCCCCCAGGTCGTAATGGAGGTCTTTCGCTGTGGGAAGGATGAGGGTGAGGCCGCCGGGCCAAAACGCTTCCATGAGTTTGCGCGCTACAGAGCCCACGTGGGCGCTCACTTTTTCGGCGCTTTCTACATCGGCTACGAGCACGGGCGGGGGCATTTGCCTACCGCGCCCTTTTGCCGCTAGTACCGCGTTCACAGCATCCGTCGAATAGGGGTCTGCACCGATGCCGTAAACCGTGTCCGTGGGCAGCACCAAAATCCCCTCTTCGGCCACAACCTGCCGAATTTGCTTCAACTGAGCAGCACCTAGTGCCTCACGCGTGGCATCAATATTTTCCATAACTTGCCCTCCATGCACAATCTTATCGACCTGTTAAGCCACTCAACTCGGCTTCCGGGCGGCTATGAACCGCTCAATGCCCGCGAGGTCGCGGTGGATCTCAACATCCTCAAAACCGATTTCGTTCGCCACCTTGGCGCAAGCTTTACCTTGCGTATCGTCGTGTTCCATCACGAGGTACCCGCCGCCCCTCAAGTACTGGAACGCAACCGTGATGATCTGCTCGGGAATCTGCATGCCACTCTCCCCACCGCCCCACAGGGCGATGCGTGGATCCCAATCGGTTTCTGCGGGTAGGTCTCGCTGGGGAATATACGGAGGGTTCGATATGACCACGTCAAACAAGCCCAGCGTGGGGTTGAACGCGGTGGCGTCACCACGGACCCATTCCACCTCGAGATCTAGAGCAGCACCGTTCGCACGCGCATAATCCAAGGCGCGCGCGTCTATTTCCACCGCTGTTACCGGGATCTTGTTCTTGGCGGCAATTGCCAGTGCGATCGCCCCTGAACCAGTGCACAGGTCTAATGCGCGGCGCATCGGCAGGTGGCGCAACGCCCAGTCCGTCATGTACTCCGTTTCGGGCCGCACACAAAACACCCCGGGCCCAGCTTTTAGTTCCAAACCCAGAAAATACATGCGGCCCAACACGTGCTGCAGTGGCCGGCGGCGGGCCCGGTCGGTAACCATCTGGCGGATCTGCTCTGCCTCCACCCGGGGTGTTTCCAGGGGCCACAAGAACCTCGGGGCAGCCAGGACCTCCACAAAAATGGCGGTCGCATCCGCCTCAGCCGACTCAATCCCGCTGCCGCGCAGCTGCTGCACCGACTGGATCCACAGTGCTTGGGTGAGCTCTGCCAAGACTACTTATCCGCTCGCCCAGCCCCAGCCTCATCCATGCGCTGCTGCTCATCCATCTCAATGGCGGAGTCGATTACGGGCCCCAACTCGCCCTCCAGCACGTTCGACAAGTTGTACGCCTTGTACCCCGTGCGGTGGTCCGCAATCCGGTTCTCTGGGAAGTTGTAGGTGCGGATCCGCTCAGAGCGGTCAACGGTCCGAACCTGCGAAGCACGCACCGCCTGCGCCTCCGCCTCTTTCTTCTCGCGTTCCAACTGCGCCAACCGGGCTTTCAGCACCCGCATAGCGGCTTCGCGGTTTTGAATCTGACTCTTCTCGTTCTGCATGGACACAACGATGCCGGTTGGCAGGTGCGTCATCCGCACTGCTGAATCCGTCGTGTTCACAGACTGCCCCCCTGGCCCGGAGGACCGGAACACGTCCACGCGGATATCGTTCTTATCGATCACGACCTCGTCGTCGTCTTCCTCCACTTCGGGAACCACCAGAACCCCCGCCGCGGAAGTGTGAACGCGCCCCTGCGACTCCGTTACCGGCACGCGCTGCACCCTGTGTACCCCACCTTCGTACTTCAGATGCGCCCACACGCCCTCCTCAGGCGGCACATTGCCTTTCGCTGCGATCGACAGGGTGATGTCTTTGAACCCACCCAGTTCCGTCGGTGTGGAAGCCATTTCCTTCACCTTCCACCCCTTCGCTTCCGCATACCGGGAGTACATGCGCGCCAGATCCGCGGCAAACAGCGCGGATTCTTCCCCGCCCTCACCAGCTTTGACTTCCAAAATAACGTCGTCCGCATCCTGTGGGTCGCGTGGAATTAGGATCTTGAGGAACTTGTCATGCGCCGTTTCTAACCGCTGCTCCAAGCCGGGGAGTTCATCGGCGAAAGACGGGTCCTCCTGCGCCATTTCTTGCGCTGCCTCCAGGTCCTCCAGAGCAGAACGGAACGCGTCGGTGGCGTTTTTAACGGCTCCCAGTTCGGAGAATCGTTTCGCGAGTTTGCGTGACTGCACTCGGTCGCCAAGGACCTCAGGGTCAGCTAAAGCCTGTTCCACCTCGTGGTATTCATCTAACCGGGGTTGTACGGCCTCCAACTCGTGGCTGTACGTGCTCACTATCTCCATCTCCTTACACTTCGGGGCCGGCCTCTAGTATACGAAACGGCGCCACCCTGGTAGGGCGGCGCCGAATGCTTAAAGCTACTTCTTGCGTTTGCCGTAACGGGCCTCGAAGCGGGCAACGCGACCGCCCGTATCCATAATCTTCTGCTTACCCGTGTAGAACGGGTGGCAGTTCGAGCACACGTCTACGCGCAAGTCCGGCCCTGGCAGTGTGGAACGCGTCTGGAAGCTGTTCCCGCACGTGCAGGTGACCGTGATCTCGTTGTAGTCGGGGTGAATACCCTGTTTCATTTGGTTACTCCTTAAGGAATTCGAGGAAACCGGGTCCACGCATCACCCCGATTGTTGGGGCCGGGTTAGCGGACTTGTGACCTTCACAAGCCGGCATCTCCAACTGTCTAAGCTGTGCTCAAGCAGCGTGGTGGTGAACCGGAACCTCGACTATTTTTACACGGTAAACAAGTTTTTTCCACAAGCAAAGGCGTAAAATAGCTCACCTTTAGCTATTGGAAGTTACTTGTTCGGCATGGTCTTAGCGACCATCATCAAGAACTCCGCGTTAGATTGCGTGTCTTTCAGACGATCCAACACCAGTTCCAGTGCGGGCTGCTGTTCCAACGTGCCGAGCACGCGGCGCAACCGCCACATGATCTGCAGCTCTTCCTTCTTGAACAGGACTTCCTCACGCCGCGTGCCCGAAGCGTTCACGTCCACAGCTGGGAAGATGCGTCGTTCCGCGAGGTCGCGAGACAAGCGCAGTTCCATGTTGCCGGTACCTTTGAACTCCTCGAAGATCACTTCGTCCATCTTCGAACCGGTTTCCACCAGTGCGGATGCGACGATCGTGAGGGATCCGCCCTCTTCAATATTGCGAGCGGCACCGAAGAAACGCTTCGGTGGGAACAGAGCGGACGCATCCACACCACCGGACAGGATCCTGCCGGACGCCGGGGAAGCAAGGTTGTAAGCCCGCCCCAGTCGGGTCAGCGAATCCAGCAGTACCACTACGTCTTGCCCGAGTTCCACAAGTCGTTTCGCCCGCTCAATCGCCAGTTCTGCAACGGCCGTGTGGTCCGTTGCCGGCCGGTCGAACGTCGAGGCAATCACTTCCCCTTTAACGGTGCGCTGCATGTCGGTAACCTCTTCTGGCCGCTCGTCTACGAGCACGACCATCAGGTGTACCTCCGGGTTGTTTTGCGCAATCGCGTTTGCAATCTGCTGCATCACCGTGGTCTTACCGGCCTTCGGCGGGGAGACGATGAGACCGCGCTGCCCCTTCCCGATTGGGGAAACCAGGTCGATGATCCTTGGGGTGATGGCTTTCGGCGTGGTTTCTAACCGCAGCTGTTCCGTGGGGTAAAGCGGGGTGAGTTTGTTGAACTCGCGGCGCTGCCCAGCTTGATCAACCGTCAAGCCATTCACCGTGTCAACTTTCACTAACGCGTTGTACCGCTGGCGCGGCCGCTCGTTTTCGCGTGGCTGTCGCACCGCCCCCACCACGGCGTCGCCCGGGCGGAGGTTCCACCGGCGCACGTTCCCGAGGGTTACGTACACGTCGTTCGGCCCCTGCAGGTAACCAGATGTGCGGATAAACGCGTGGTTTTCCTGCACGTCGAGGATGCCCCCAATGGGGATCAGCACGTCGTCTTCCCTGATTTCAGGGGCGTCGTCGCGACCATTGCGGCGTTTCCCCCGGTCGCGTCCGCGCCGGCGGCGTCCCCCGCGGTCGTCATCGCGATTATTGTCGTTGTTGCGATTTCGCCGGCGGCTGTTCCGCCCGTCGTTACGGGAATCGTCCTGCTTGTTATCGGCAGAAGGGAGTTTAATGTCGCTCAGTTCCGACACGTTTGACGACGAGTCAGAGGTCGCATAGTCGCCTTCTTTGTGCTGGTCGTGTTTGTTGTCGCGGTGCTGCGAACCAAGTTCTTTTTTCACATCCAGCTGAATATCTTTAGCGTTCGCTTCGCCCGCGCTCTGGTTGCGACGGCGACGCGAGTTGCCTCTACTGGCGTGCGCGTCTTCTTTTCCGTGTTCCTGAGGTTTCCCCTCGCCTTTTTGCGGCTGCTGGCCGTTTGTTTTGGCCGAGCCCGCTGGGGTTTGGGGAGTTTGTTTCGCTTCAGTTTCCGTTTTGCGCGGTCGTCCTCGTTTGCCGCCTCCCCCGGCGGCGCGGATCGCGTCGATGAGTTCTGGACGCCGCATCTTATCGGTTACTGGCAGGTTCATTTCTTCTGCTAGTTCGCGCAGTTGTGCCAGGCGCATCGTTGAGATTGCGCGCCTCTTGGGTTTTGGATTCTCGCTCAAGCGTTTTTCCTCACTGATGATGCTACATTGTAGCCACTAAATTATGTTCGTTGTTGAACATACGTGTATTCACTTACCGTTCTTCGTGGGATGAAGCTGCGAATACTTTCGCAATCCACAAGCCTTTCCTAATATTCACAATGGAATCGAGGAACGGTGTGAATAAGCTTTAATGATTCAGCATATGCCAGTTGGTGCGCATCGTTTAGCACTTTCTGCCACGTGCTGCTCGATGGTTAATAGCGTATTGCCTTAACCATTTACTTCGAGTTTAGCAGCCTTTCTTTTTAAAATACATTACAGACCGAGCAAAAATTATGATTTTCGTCGCGCTTCGATGCTCGTGCCTTGGTTACACACGTCTAATCGGTGTACGCGCCACCCGCTGGCTGCCGCATCTTCTTGTTGCTGCGCGCTCAACTCGCCCAGTATCAGGACGGTTGGTCCCGCTCCGGAAATAACGGCAGGCAATCCTTGTTCTCGCAAGAACGTGACGAGTGCGTGGGAGGCGGGCATGCATTCTGCCCGGGCGTCTTGATGCAATTTATCTGCAGTTGCTTCAAATAAGTAACGAGTGTCCGCCGCTCCTGCCATTACAAGCGCGAGTAGTCCCGCTCGGCCCACGTTAAACGCGGCGTCGGGATGCGCTACTGTGCGCGGCAGAGCTTCGCGTGCCTCCCGGGTTGCCAGTGAATACGGGGGAACTAAAACAGTTGGTTTAATTGTTTCCGGAGGTTCCACGCGAACCACGCGGGCCACCTGCTCGGCAGTGCCGTTGCTCTTTGGAGCTTCGGTTGTAATCCACGCGAAAGTGGCGCCCCCAAACACAGCGGGCGCCACGTTATCGGGATGTCCTTCGAGTTCGGTAGCTAACTGGAACACGGTTTGGTCTGGCATGGCTTCGGGGCCCACCAGGCCTCGAGCAATGGAAAGTCCGGCCACAATCGCTGCGGCGGACGATCCCAATCCCGCTCCCTGAGGAATCCGGTTGGTCGTCACCATGTCAACTCCAACCTGGGACACGTCCAGGTAGTCGAGCCCTGCTCGCAAGGCGCGGACAATCAGATTGTCTTCCCCATCGGGAAGCTCACCAGCGCCCACGCCCCGCACCTGCACCCGGGTGCTGCCGGTGGTTGCGCGCATCGACACTTCGTTATACATGCTGAGCGCTAACCCATATGAGTCGTAGCCGGGCCCTAAGTTAGCGCTCGTGGCCGGCACCCGCACGGTCACCTGGTCGTTAACTAAACGCATCGGTTACGCCACCCCCTCAACGCGGATAACGGACTCAACTTGCACCCCGGTGGGGGAACTACGGAGCGCATCCAAGGCCTCACGCAAATCTGATTCCGTAGCCGGATTTGTTATGAGGACTACACTCGCCCGTTCCGCGCTTTGCACCTGCGCATTTTCCAAGTGAGGAATTGCCGGCTGCGCGTCGCTAACTTGGTTCTGGGATGCGCACTGGATCGGAACTTGTTTCTGGGATGCGCACTGGATCGACACTTGCTTCTGGGATGCGCGCTGGATCGAAATCCCGTGCTGGGCAAACTCGCCCACAACTTCGGACAAACCTGCGTCGGCCGCGTTTACTAACAAACTCACCTGGTAGCACACCCGCGTACTTTGCGGCGGCAAAACCGGCAACTGTTCGTAATGCGACTCTAAAGGCGGGTGCTGACCGTGTCCGTGCCGCGCCGCCGTGGCAACGAGGTCACTGAGAACGGCGGAAGCAGTGGGCACACCGCCCGCGCCCTGCCCGAAGAACATCAGCTCACCGGCTGCTTCGCACTCAAGCATGATCGCGTTAAACGCGCCCGACACGGATGCGAGCGGGTGGCCTGCGGGCAGCAAGGCGGGGTGAACGCGCACGTCAATCCCCTCCTCCCCAGAGGTGGTGGTGCGCCGCTCGGCAACCGCAAGGAGCTTAACCACCATGTTGGCCTCGCGCGCCCGGGTGATCTGCGCTGGGGTGATCGCGCGGATTCCCTCGGTGGACACATCATCGATGAGCACGCGCGAGTGGAATGCCAGCGACGCCATTAGCGCGCACTTAGCGGCCGCGTCCAGGCCATCGACATCCGCAGTTGGATCCGCTTCCGCGTACCCCAGAGCTTGCGCTTCCTGCAGGGATTCATCGTAGGTTGCGCCCGTGGTAGACATGCGGTCAAGAATAAAGTTCGTGGTCCCGTTCACGATCCCGAGCACGCGGTTCACCCGGTCCCCCGCCAAAGACTCACGCAGCGCACGCACAATCGGCACCGCCCCGGCAACCGCGGCCTCATACTGCAGCTCCACCTGGTTCGCAGCAGCCAAAGCAAACAACTCCGGACCGTGTTTGGCAAGCAGCGCCTTATTGCCCGTCACCACACACGCCCCCGCTTTCAACGCGCGCTTCACATAGTCGAAAGCCGGTTCAATCCCCCCGATGAGCTCCACAACAACATCCGCGTTCACTAGTGCCTCAGCGATATCGGTAGTGAGCAAATTCGCAGGCACGTCATAGTCGCGTTCTGCATCCAGGTCGCGCACCAACACGGCCGTTAGGTTCCACAGCACTCCACTGCGCCGCTGCAAATCCTCCCGGCGCTCCTGGATTAAACGGATCACCTGGGATCCGACCGTACCAGCTCCTAAAACCGCGATATTTATCGCCTTCGCGGCGCGCGTAGCCATCTGTATCTTCTCCTCTTTCGTTGTGGTACTCACGGGGTGGGGCGTGCATTAATGAACGCGTCCCGTACCATCAGGTCCGAAATTTGCTCCGGGTAGATAATCCACTGTTTCTGCCCGTTCTCTACTCCGAGGGTGCCCGGCCGGGGCAGCAGGTTGTAGTTTGATGCTAACGCATGCCCGTACGCGCCCGTCACGGGGACCGCGAGGACGTCACCGCGCCGCACGTCTTGTGGCAACGACGCGTGAGCAGCAATGATATCGCCCGATTCACAATGCTTCCCCACGATCCGCACGTCCACAAGCGGGGCGGGTGAAGTCCGATTCGCCAAGATCGCACTGTAGCGCGCGCCGTACAGGGCGGGACGGATATTGTCCGACATCCCGCCATCCACACTTACGTAAATGCGCCGACCCGACTCTGTGGGCACGGGTTTGACGGTGCCGACCCGATAGAGCGTGACGACGCTTGGGGCCACCACGGACCGGCCCGGTTCGACGGAAACCAGTGGCACCGGCACGCCCGCGCTAGCGCATTCGCTCCGGACTGCCTCCGCCAATCTCCGCGCAACGTCCCGCTGCGACGGCGCCACCGGATCCGCCGCCGTGTATGCGACCGCGTAGCCGCCCCCTAAATCTAGTTCACCGCACGGAACTCCTACCTCTTGAAGTTCTTTCACAAGGCCCACGAGGCGGGTGGCGGACTGCACGAATGCTTCCAGTTCAAAAACCTGCGAACCAATGTGCGCGTGAAGACCGACGAACTGCAAATCCGGATGCTCCGCCGCCCGCCACGCCACGCGTTTCGCATCCCCCGCCGCGAGCGACAGGCCGAACTTTTGATCTGCGTGGCCCGTTGCGACAAACTCGTGTCCGCCCGCATGCACCCCGGTCGCGACACGCACCATTACGCGGGCACGCCGCCCAAGTTCACGTGCAATCTCGCCGATCCGCTCCACTTCCTCCTCAGAGTCAATGACGATGCGACCAATGCCCGCCGGGCCGGTTTGAATCGCTAGGCGCAGTTCCTCATCAGACTTATTGTTCCCATGTAACCCAACGTCTTCGGGCGGGGCCCCGGCTTGCAGCGCAACCGTGAGCTCCCCCAAGCTCGCAGTGTCCACGCCCATGCCTGCTGAAACTGCTTCGCGCATAGCGTAGCCGCTGGGGAACGCTTTCGCCGCGTAGTAGGCGCGGCCACCGTTCATGCCGTAGCCGTCCCAGAACTCCTCCGCCATCGCGGTAGCCCACACGTAGGCGCGGCCTTTAAAGTCCGCCTGGTCGAGGACGTACACGGGGGTGTGGATGCCGGCAAGTATCTGTGACACCGGCATGCCCCCAAGGTGCAGTTGCCCGTCGTCACCGCGCACGGCGGACCACGGCCACAAGTCGGGCCGGTCCGCCGGTTCTGCGTTCACTGCGTGCATTGAGTTACCACGGGCTCCTGTCGAGGGCGAGGCTACATCCGCGTGGGCGCGTCGACCCCAAGTAGGGTCAGTCCGTTTGCTAGCACCTGGGTGGTAGCGTCGTTGAGCCACAGGCGGGCTACGTGTCCGGCATCGACCGGGTCGGTTCCCCGCGGACTTACCCGGCACTGCCCGTACCACGCGTGGTAGGCAGCCGCCAGGGATTCGAGGTACCGCGCCACCCGGTGGGGTTCACGCAGCTGCGCCGCCTGGGCTACGGTCGCGGGGAATTGGGCGAGCACTCCCAGTAGGGACGCGTCCGCTGGCGTGTTCAACTGCGCCGGGTCGAAGCCGGCGTCGCGTTTCACCCCGTGCGCCGCCGCGTTACGCGATACGTTCGCGGTGCGGGCATGCGCATATTGCACGTAGTACACGGGATTGTCGTTCGTATTCGAAGCGAGTACGTCCAAGTCAATGTCCACATTCTGGTCCATTGAAGACCGCACCAGTGAGTACCGGGCCGCGTCTACCCCCACGGCGTCCACCAGGTCGTCGAGCGTCACAATGTTGCCCGCTCGTTTCGACATGCGTACTGGTTGTCCCCCTTTGAGCAGGTTCACCATTTGCCCAATTAGTATCTGGAGGTTCTTACCCGGCTCATCGCCAAATGCAGCGCACATTGCCATCATGCGGCCAATGTAACCGTGGTGGTCCGCGCCGAGCATGATCACGACCTCGTCCGCACCCCGCTTGCGTTTATCGAGGTAGTAGGCGATGTCCCCGGCGAAGTAGGCGGCGTCCCCTCCGGATTTGAACACGACGCGGTCCTTGTCGTCTCCAAAGTCAGTGGTTTTCAACCAGGTGGCTCCCTCTGACTCGTAGATAACGCCGCGTTCTCGCAGCCGGTCAACTGCTTCTTGCACGGCGCCGGACTGGTGGAGGGATTCCTCGTGGAAGAACACGTCGAACTCAACGCGAAACTCCCGGAGTTTGTCTTTAATCTGGTCGAACATGAGGGCTACGCCGCGGGCGCGGAACACCTCGAGTGCCGCGGCCTCATCCAGCTCCAACGGGTTCGCTTCCCCAGCTGCCTCGACATCGGCTAGCACCTGGTTCGCAATGTCATCCACGTAGGCGCCCCCGTACCCATCCTCAGGCACTGGCTTGTGCTGCGCGCGCATAAGGAGGGAGCGGGCGAAGCGGTCGATCTGCGCACCGTGGTCATTGAAGTAGTATTCGCGGGTCACTTCTGCACCCGAGGCTTCCAGCAGCCGGGCGAGCGTGTCCCCCACCGCCGCCCAGCGGGCACCCCCCAGGTGGATGGGGCCGGTGGGGTTCGCGGACACGTACTCCAAGTTCACGTGCACCCCACTGTGAGCGGTTGACTTACCGTACTTGTCACCGGCTTGCAAAATGGTGCGTGCCAGCTCACCGGCGGAAGCAGCGTCGAGGCGAATATTAATAAACCCTGGCCCAGCCACCTCTACGCTCGCGATGCCGTCGCTATCACGGAGCTTTTGCGCAATCAGTTGCGCTAGTTCCCGCGGGTTTTTCCGAGCGGGTTTCGCCAGCCGCATCGCCACGTTCGTGGCCCAATCCCCATGTTCTCGGTTCCGGGGGCGTTCCACGGTTGCTGCTGGCAGTTGCGGTACTTCGAGCGTGCCCTGAGATTGCAGGTCCGCTAGTACCGCGTTGATTAATTCTTCAAGATCTTTAGGAGTCACAACTTCAATACTACGGTTTAGCAGTGCTGAAGGGTATTTACGGCCCGTGAGTCCTCTCATGTTCACGGGCCGTAATAACTGCTTGCAAGCGATCCTTAGCGCTGCTGTTCGTATTCACTCATCATGTCGATGCGTTCTTGGTGGCGTGCCTCGTTCGAAAACGGGGTGGTTAGGAACACGTCCACGAGTCTTATCGCTTCCTCGACCGAGTGCTGCCGCGCGCCGATCGCAATAATGTTCGCGTTATTGTGCTCGCGTGCAAGAGCCGCGGTGGATTCGTTCCACACGAGCGCGGCCCGCACCCCGTTCACGAGGTTCGCTGCCATCTGCTCGCCGTTACCGGACCCGCCGATCACGATACCCAGCGAATCGGGTTCACCAGCCACCGCTTTCCCGCACGCAATGCACATTGGTGGGTAGGCATCGAGCTTGTCGTAATCCTTCGCCCCGTGATCAACCACTTCATAGTTTTCCTCACTCAGGTGTTTGATTAGGGCCTCACGCAATTCAAAACCCGCGTGATCAGCTGCAATATGTACCCTCATGGTGTCCTTTCTAAACGGTTTAAACAGGTTAATGCGGCCCTAAAACAGGGCGATGCGGTCTGGGGCGGGGAAGATTTCCTCTAACGCAGCCTCGTCTTCGGGCTGCGGCACCCAGTCGGCTGCTTGCGCGTTCTGCCGCACTTGCTCGGGTGTAGTGGCGCCGGCGATTACGGACGGCACCGTCGGGCGGGTCGCGAGCCAAGAAAACGCGACCTGCAACGGGGAAAGCTCCCGCTCGTGCGCGAACTCAATGAACGCGTCAATCTGCTGCCAATCCGTTGACTCAAGCAGCTGCGGTTTCGAATGCGCCACCCGCGTCCCATCGGGGGCTTTACCGTGGCGGTACTTACCGGTCAGCAACCCGTTTGCAAGCGGAAAATACGGTAACGTTCCCAAACCAAAACGCTGTGCCGCGGGAATAACTTCCAGTTCCGCCCGCCGGTCCAGGAGGTTGTAGTGCGATTCCGTAGCGATGGGCGCCACCATGCCCGGCTCGTCCGCGAGGTGCGCCAGATCCGCCAGCTGCCAGCCCGCGTGGTTTGAGGTACCGATGTAGCGGACCTTACCGGCCCGCACAGCGTCCGACATGGCTGCCAGCGTTTCTTCCGGTGGGGTAATCCCGTCGGGCGTGTGGTACAGGTACAGGTCGACGTGGTCGCGTCCAAGCCGTTTGAGGGAAGCTTCGAGCGCGCGCATCATGTATCGGCGTGAGCCCCGCGCCCCGTGTTCAGGGCCGTTAACGCCGCGCATGTCCATCCCGAACTTCGTGACGACAACCGCGTTCTCCCCCAGGGTGCCGAGCTGGTTCAACGCCTGCCCGAACAGGGTTTCAGAGAGCCCGGGTTCGCGCCCGTAGCAGTCCGCCAAGTCAAACAGGTTGATTCCCGATTCCAGTGCCGTCCGCACTACCTCGAGGGTGCCTTCTGGGCTCTCGGTACGCGTGTGGGCGCGACCGAAATTATTGCCACCAATCCCCACGGCGGACACTTGCAAACCCGAATAGCCTACGGTGTTATACCTCATAGTCATGCAGCCATAATATCGAACTTTACTTACGCTGTTTGACCGCGCAGTTTCTTGAGGAACCGCCGAGTGCGATCCTGCTGCGGGTTGCGGATCAGCTCGCGCGCATGTCCAGATTCCAGCACTACCCCGTCGTCAACGAATACTGCTCGATCCGCCACTTCTGCTGCGAAATCCATTTCGTGCGTGACGATCACCATCGTCATGTCCTCGTGCGCTAGAGCGCGAATAATCTGCAAAATCTCCCCGGTCAGCTCCGGGTCCAGTGCGGAGGTGGGTTCGTCAAAAAACAAGATCCTCGGGTTCCTCGCCAGTGCCCGCGCAATCGCCACGCGCTGCTGTTGCCCGCCCGACAACTCCCCCGGGTACGCCTGCGCCTTATCCGCCAGGCCCATCCGGTCTAACAGTTCCAGGCACTGAGCTCGCACTTGCGCCCGATCGCGTTTTTGTACTTTTAATGGTGAATCCATGAGGTTGCGCAGCACACTCCAGTGCGGAAACAGGTTGAAGTTTTGGAACACCAAGCCGAAATCGTGGCGGAACCGCTGCTCATCTGCCGCGCTCGTTTTCTTGCCCGCGCGTTTTTCTAACGCCAGCTGCCCCGAATACCAAATCTGCCCACTGTCCATCTGTTCCAAGAATGTGGCGCAGCGCAGCAACGTGGACTTACCGGAGCCAGACGGACCGAGGATCGCCACTACCTCCCCTTCTTCAACCGTTAAAGACACGCCTTTGAGGACCCGGTTGGTTCCGAAGGATTTTTCCATATCGCAAATCTGTAACGCGTTCATTCTCAAGCTCCTTAAATCGCGTAAACGCCCATGCGTTTTTCAATGCGTTCCATAACGACTGACACGATGAGGTTGAAAACGTAGTAGAACACGCCCGCCACAATGAATGGTGTCATGGATGCAGATGCGGCCGACAGCTGCTTGGCAACCGTGAACATCTCTGCGTAAGCAATCGCGAACGCCAATGAAGTGTCTTTCACCAGCGTAATCACCTCGTTCGTGATCGACGGTAGTACCCGCCTAAACATTTGGGGCAGCTCAATCGTCAAAAACGTGCGGCGGCGTGAGTACCCCAATACGAATGCAGCTTCCCGCTGCCCTCGAGGAATGGATTGAAACCCACCTCGGTAGATTTCCGCGAAATACGCTGCGTAGTTCACCGTGAACGCGATTACGACGGCGTAGAACCGGTACTGGGGGCTGATTTCAATTCCCAGCAGGTAGTAGGGGCCGAAATAAACGACCATCACCTGCAAAATAAGCGGCGTTCCCCGCATTACAGATATGTATAGCTGCACGAGTGCGCGCAGCGGAAAGAACCTGCTGATCCGCCCCAGGTACACGACTAGGGCCAGGGGCATGGAAAACACGAGGGTGAGGGTGAATACGATGACGGTATTTACTAGACCGCCAGCTAGTTGAGTAATAATTTCTTCAAGCATAATGGTTTCTCGCTAATACTCTCAGCGTGCAAGATGGTTTAGAACTGGTGAGCCCGGTTTTGCGGGTGCCGAGAAAACGCGCCAAAAACGAGGATCTGGCACCCGCAAACTGCGGTTATTCGATTACGGAATCTTCAATCTCGTACTTTTTCGCGAGCTTCAAGAAGGTTCCGTCTTTTTTCATTTCGTCGAGGGACTGCTGCACTTTGTCGCGCAACTGCGTGTTGCCTTTTTTGAAGCCAATCCCGTATTCCTCCACCTGGATCGGGTCTTCAAGCACCCGGAACTTATCTGCCCCACGGGAATTCAACTGGAAACTCGCAACCGGCTGGTCCACCACAACAGCGTCGGCCGCACCAGATTGGAGGGTCATGAAGGCGGAATCGTACTCAGGTACCTCCGTAAGGTTGCCGAACTTTGCAACCAGGCTCTTATTAGCATCGGACTTCAACGCGGCTAAACCAGACGAATCCGCCTGCACGATCACGTTCTTACCGGCGAGCTGCTCGGCTTTTTGGATCTTCGAGTCTGCCTTAACCACCACCACGATCGAGTTATTCACGTACGGTTTAGAGAACGTGTACTTGTCTTCACGCCCCGTCATTGTGAACCCATTCCACAGGCAATCGACGGTTCCCGCGTTCAATTCCGCGTCTTTAGAGTCCCAGTCGATCGGTTGTTTCACCAGTTCCCAACCTTGCCGTTTAGCTACTTCTTGCGCTAGATCCAGGTCGAAACCTACGTATTCACCATCTTGCTTGAAACCATAAGGAGGGAAGCTAGCGTCGAATCCGACTGTGAACGTAGATTCATGATGGCGATGCTCGTCCGAGTTCGAGTTCTGGGCATGGTTACCGTTGGAGCACGCAACCAAACCGAAGATGACTAGAACGCTGGACAGCACGGCCAGAATCTTTTTGTTCATCGGATTTCCTTAACTAAACGATGAGTTTACTTACCCCCAGCAAACCGCTGGTCTTATTCAGCCTAACAGGGCCCAGGCAGCGCTTTTTCAACGCTCAACTTCTGAGACACGCGCACGGCGTTCCACCTGCAAATGGGTATGAAAAAGCGCCCCGAACAGGACTCGAACCTGCGACCTTCTGCTCCGGAGGCAGACGCTCTATCCGCTGAGCTATCGGGGCGGACCTACGCTAGTGTACCAGCGTGAGGGCTCGGGTTAAAAATGCGACCCGGGTTGGGCCCGAAAGTGTCGCAAAACCGTGCGTGCCAAACGCGGTTTATCAGTAACAATTCCATCGACACCAAGCGTTAAAGCCCGGTGGATTTCCGGCACACTATTGAGGGTCCACACGTGGACCGCCAGTCCGTGCTTGTGCGCGGACGCCACGAACCGCGGGGTCACCACCGGTACTCCCCGGTACGACAATGGAACTTGAACCGCCACCACACCATCTGCCGGCGCGGGTACGGACAGCCAGCTGGGAGGCACCGTAAGCTGAGCGGCGAGCACCAGCTGCGCAACCTCCATGCTGGCAAGGGAAGTAACGACCCCGGCGGAGCCAACCGCCTTGCGTAACCTCCGCAGCGTCGAAACCTCGAACGAGGCTAAACACACCCGCTGCGGGTACTTCCGAGCGATACGAGCCAGCGGCTCCACCACCTGCGGTTCCTTCGCATCAACGTTGAACCGGGCGTGTGGAAACGCCTCCAGCACCTCTTCTAACAGTGGAATCGGGTGCTCGCAGGGGCGTACCCCACAACCGGGCTCGCCCGTGAGCTTGAGTTTGCGCAGTGCCTCATACGTGAAATCTTTAACTAGCCCCGCGCCCGTGGTGACCCTACCTACAAACGGATCGTGAATGAGCACGACGCGCCCATCGGCTGTCACATGCGCATCGGTCTCAATATAGGAAAAGCCGTCGTCAATGGCGCGCGAAAACGCGGTCCAAGAGTTCTCTGGGGCAAAACCGCCACCGCGGTGGGCAATAATAATGGGTTCATGGTGGCGCGCGTACATATTATTACCAGCGTCTCTGAACGCCATTACTTTATCGCCAGCGTCCTTGAACGCCATTACTTGCAGTCCTCTCCCGCGTACGTGGCCTGCTGCTCTTTCAGCCAATCCACCGGATCAATCGGGGTGTCAGCGCTGTCGTGGATCTCAAAGTGAAGGTGCGGGCCAGTGGACATCCCGTTATTTCCAACGAGCGCGATCTCTTGGCCAACTTTCACGGAATCTCCCTTTTGAACTTTCACGTCGGTGGGGAACATGTGCGCGTACCCGGAGTAATACACGCCCCCATCAGCGGACTCGTGTTTGATCCGCACCCAGTATCCCGCGCCTTCCATCGGCTGGGAATCCACCACCACGCCGTCAGCTACGGCGAAAATCGGGGTGCCCGCTGGGGCCGCTAGATCTGCGCCCGCATGCAGCCGGGAAATCCCCAACACCGGGTGGAACCGCATGCCGAACGGTGACGCGAAGTTGAATGAGCCTTGGGCAAGGGGCCAAATCAGTTCGGCAGTTTGCGTAACCGGACGATCCCCATTAGCCGAATCCAACTTCATGCACTGCGAAACTTGCAGCGGGGTGCGCACTCGCGCGCGCGAAGACGCGGTTTCACTGCGATGCAGGTCATCGGCTTGCTCAACCGTAGAATCCGGTTGCCCCGCCCAGGAATCACCCGCTGCTGCCACCGCGAACTGTTTAGACGGCAGCGTGATCGAACTGTTTGGCCCCACGAACCCAGACACAGGAATCGCCACAGTCGCCGCCGCCAGCACCGTCACAGCTCCAGCGCGCACAATCCGGTTGGCATGCGAACGCTGCTTTGAGCACTGTTCGCGTTTCCGTTGTTTGCGTCGCTGAGCCCTGGTGGGCAACGGGCACTGCGTAGACGTGGAGTTCAACAGTTCAGTTCCTTCAGTTGCGTCAGATTGGACCAATAATTACCCGAACTTCCACGAAACAAAGGTGGAAGCCCTCAAGACTGTTACAAATCTATAACGAAATGATGAAGTTTTCTACAGTTCTCGCGTCCTGTGTAAAACCTCACCGGCTCAACGTAACCGACTTATTTTCGCGGGCTCAACCCGGCTCAACCCGGTTAAACCCGGTTTAATCTCGCCGCGCCGCTTCATTCCGCCAACTCATTTCGCTGCATCATCGCGCCGAATCACCCTGCTGCATCATCGCGCTGCCTCACCCAGCAGTCTCATCACCCGCGCTGGGCAGTTGCCAACGCTGGAGAGCGTCACGTACCTCACCGACCAGCTCCTCCAAAATATCCTCCAAAAAAATAACGCCTTTAACCACACCCGCCTGCGTAACTTCCGCTAAGTGCGTGCCAGAACGCTGCATTTCCCGCAGTGCTTCTTCCACTTCCATGTTCGAATCCAGGTTCACCAGATCCCGCACCCGCCAGGTGTCGACCGGGTCAAACCGCCGCCGCTCGTTGGCATACAACACGTCTTTCACGTGGATGTACCCCACCGGCACCCCATGCTCATCCACTATCGGGTACCGCGAGTACCCGGTTTTCGCCACTTCCCGTTCCACCATTTCGGGCGTCACCCCAACCGGAAGGGTCACCAAATCTGCAAGAGGCACCATGGTGGAACCAACCGTTTCGTTCGAAAACTTGAGGGTGCCAGAGAGCAACCCGGAGTCGTCATCAATCATGCCTTCTTGTTGGGAGCGTTCCACGATCGACGCCACTTCGTCCGCGGTGAATGCGGCAGACACTTCCGCTTTTGGTTCCAACCCGACGCGGCGCACGAACCAGTTCGCTAACTGATCCATTTTGGTCACCACGGGGCGCAGCAGTTTACCGAACGCCACCAGTGGTGGAGCCAGGAACAACAGGGCGCGCTGCGGCATCGCGACAGACACGTTTTTCGGCACCATTTCGCCAAATACAACGTGCAGATACAACACGATGAGCAGCGCACCTATGAAGCCCACCACGTGAGCGCTCGCGGCGGGCAGCCCCGCGTGCTTCAGAGGGGCTTCCACCAGGTGAGCAATCGCGGGTTCCGCCACCGCTCCGAGCGAAGTCGATGCCACCGTGATACCCAGCTGGCAGATCGCAAGCATGACGGACACGTGTTCAATTGCCCACAGCGCAGTTTGCGCACCCCGTCGTCCTTCTTGCGCCAACGGTTCTATCTGCGCGCGCCGCGACGAGGTTACTGCGAATTCCCCGGCCACAAAGAATGCGTTTAAAGCCAGGAGGATGACGGTCACTGCTAGTCCAACCGGGAGGCTCATGACTCCTCCTGGGGTTTCGTGATCTCAATTTGTTCGATTCGTCGTCCGTCCATCAGCACCACCCGAAGCTTTACCCCATCGGTTTCCACTTCGTCACCCACTTGCCCCACGCGTCCGAGTCGATCCATCACGAGGCCCGCGAGTGTTTCGAATGGACCGTCGTCACTGACTTGGATTTGGGTGCGTTCCAGCAGTTCGTCAGGGCGCAGCGTTCCGGGTACCCGCCAGGCTCCCGAGCGCATACGGCGGATGCCGTGGCGGCGTGAATCGTGTTCGTCCGCTACTTCCCCCACAATTTCTTCGACTACGTCCTCGAGGGTAACGATCCCCGCGGTGCCCCCGTATTCGTCTACGACCACTGCGATTTGCAGGCCTTCGCCGCGCAGTTGCACCAGCAGTGGTGCCAGGGGCAGCGTTTCGGGAACCTGCGGCGCTGGCGACATGAGGGATGAGGACAGCACGGACACTTCTGGCCGGCGTTCAAACGGCACCGCAACAGCACGCCGAAGCGAAACAAATCCGACAATGTCATCGGAGTCGTCACCGACCACGGGAAACCGCGAGTGCCCGGTGACGCGCGAGAGGTCAACTACAGTTTGTGCGGTGTCGGATTCACGCAGGTACTGCATACGCCCCCGGTCCGTCATCACATCTTCTGCGGATAATTCCCCGATTGACAGGGATTTGGCTAGCAGTGTGGCAGTACCTGTGTCGAGCGTGCCTTCGCTTGCGCTGTGACGCACTAATGCGGTTAGTTCGGATGCGGAGCGGGCCGAGGATAGTTCTTCCATCGGTTCTATTCCCACCCGGCGCAGCAGCGCGTTTGCCGTACCGTTCAGCACACGGATGAGGGGGTGGAAAACTCTAGTGAATAGTGTTTGGAACGGAGTTACGAACTCTGCGGCTTTCAGCGGAGCGGCTAACGACAGATTCTTGGGGACCAGCTCACCAAACAGCATTGAGAAAGCGTTCACGATAATTATCGCGACCACCGCCCCGATTCCGCCGGCCAATGCGACGGACAGTCCGATTGAATGCAGGCCACGCATCAGCAGGGCGGTCAGTGACACCTGGGTGGTGTACCCCAGCAGGATCGTGGTGAGGGTAATTCCCACTTGCGTACCCGAAAGCTGGGTGGAAAGAGATTTGATAGCAGTCGCAACTTTTGAGGCGGACCGGTCGCCATTCTTAGCGTGTTTTTCAACCGAAGCGGGGTCGAGCGCTACGTAAGAGAACTCGGCGGCCACGAACAGTGCGGTCCCGGCGGTCAACACTATCCCTAAGACCACCATGAGGATGTCAAAGATCACCGGCGCATCACCGGCGCGGTACTTCGATACTTATCGTTAGAATCCACACGTTAACCCTACCTAATTTTGAGCCTGGTCCCCTAGCTCCAACAGGTTTCGGCGCGGTGATCTAAGCAACCATAAAAGTTTTCCCCATAGGGACGTGTGTTCACTTAATGCTTGGATAAATTCACCTAAAACTATCTTCATGTCAAGATATTTTGTTGAGTTTTGTGCCTACACTAGAGGTATCAAGCTCCCAACAGTCATCTGCAGGCGTGCGCGCGTACGCGCCAGGCTTGTAGAGAACGGATAGTTAAAGGAACCTAACGGCATGAATGTTCAATCGTCCGGTCCGATCCAAGCAGCACCGCGTCCACCAGCCCCTCCGGCACCAGGCAAGGCCCCCGCGGAACCAAGCCGCGCAGAAGACGCTGCTGAACAGAAAAAGCACTATCCACACGCGGCAGACATGACGCGTTCAGATTTGCCGCCTGCCCCTCCAGCGAAATCAAAAGAACCCACTTCCCCGTACGTGCGCGCCCAACGCGCAGCCAGTGCGGCGGACGAGCTCGTGGATACGACGGTGGAGGACGGGATCGAACGTCTCAAAGGAGTGGGACGTGCGGTTGTGAAAAACATGGAAGCTTCCCTGGAGATCCCAACGGCTACGTCGGCCCGGCAAGTTCCCGCGAAACTACTCATCGAAAACCGGATGGTGATCAACTCGCACCTGCGGCGCACGCGCGGTGGCAAGATTTCATTTACGCACCTAATCGGTTACGCACTCGTGGAAGCGCTCGTGGAGATGCCTTCCATGAACCTGCGGTACACGTTCGACGAAAAAGGCCGGCCCGCTGTGGAACACTTTGCGCACGTCGGTTTCGGGCTCGCGATTGATCTGCCACGCAAAGATGGGTCGCGTTCCCTAATGGTGCCTGTCGTACACGACGCGGACACGCTCACTTTCTCGCAGTTCGTAGAAAAGTACGAGGACCTCGTGAAACGCGCTCGCGCCGGCAAACTCGGGCCGGACGACTTCGCGGGCGGAACAATCACCCTAACCAACCCCGGGACGCTTGGGACAACGCATTCTGTCCCCCGCCTCATGCAGGGACAAGGGGCAATTATTGGGGTTGGGGCCACGGACTACCCGGCGGAATGGGCAGGAGCGTCTCCGGACCGGTTGGCGCGCCTGGGGATCGGGAAAGTCATGACCATGACCTCCACGTACGATCACCGCGTTATCCAAGGTGCGGGATCGGGCGAATTCCTGCGGCTAGTAATGCGCAAACTCGCGGGCCAAGACCACTTCTACACACGCGTGTTCCGCTCCCTGAAGATCCCCTACCCGGCATACGCGTGGGCGCAAGACCACGAATACAATCCAGAGTTTGAAAAAGACAAACCGAGCCGCATCGTGGAACTGATCCACGCGTATCGCACGCGCGGACACTTGGCGGCAGACACGGACCCGCTCGAATACAAGGTGCGCCAGCACCCGGACCTAGAAATCACGAACTACGGGTTGAACGTGTGGGACCTAGACCGCTCTTTCCCCACCGGTGGGTTCGGGGGTCGCGAACACATGACGTTGCGCGAGATTCTGGAACAGTTGCGCGACACGTACACGCGCACCGCGGGCATTGAGTACATGCACATCCCCGACCCGAACCAGCGCGCGTGGATTCAAGAGCGGGTAGAGCACCCGTGGGAGCAGCCGTCGCGAGAAGCGCACAAGCACGTGCTCACCATGTTGAACCGGGCGGAAGCGTTCGAACAGTTCCTGCAAACCAAGTACGTGGGGCAAAAACGGTTCTCGCTAGAAGGTGGGGAGTCGTTAATTCCACTGCTCGACCGCGTACTCTACGTGGCGTCGCACGAGAACATTTCAGAAGTCACGATTGGGATGGCCCACCGGGGCCGCCTGAACGTTCTGGCCAATATTGCAGGTAAGTCTTACGCCCAGATCTTTTCTGAGTTTGAGGGCAACGTGGACCCGCGTACCGCGGAGGGCTCGGGGGACGTGAAGTACCACTTGGGCACCGAGGGCGTGTACTCGTCCGACGATGGTTTCGCCACGAAAGTGTACCTGGCGGCCAACCCCTCGCACTTGGAGGCAGCTGACGGCGTACTTGAAGGCGTCGCGCGCGCTAAGCAAGACCAGTTGGGCGAAGATGGCTTCCCGGTACTGCCGATTCTGATTCATGGGGATGCGGCGTTCGCCGGCCAGGGCGTGGTGTACGAGACCCTCAATATGAGTCAACTACCGGCCTACGCAACCGGGGGGACGCTGCATATTGTGGTGAACAACCAGATTGGGTTCACCACTGGCCCCGCCGCAGGCCGTTCAACCCAGTACTGCACGGACATGGCGAAAGGCCTGCAGATCCCCGTGTTCCACGTGAACGCGGACGATCCGATGATGGTGGTGCGGGTTGCGAAACTGGCATTCGAATACCGGCAGACGTTCAATAAGGACGTGATTATCGACCTGGTTTGCTACCGTCGCCGCGGCCACAATGAGGGCGATGACCCATCGATGACGCAGCCGGTGATGTACTCGCTGATCGACCGCACCCCCACCACGCGCGAACACTACTTGTCGAACCTCGTGGGGCGCGGTGACATTACCGAAGAGGAAGCGGCGAAAGCGCTGAAGCACTTCCACGATTCTTTGGATGAGATTTTGAAGGAAACGCGGGAGAACGATGGGATGCCGGTGGGGTCCAGTGAAGACACGCGCCACGGTTTGGAAATCCCCCAGTCCCAGCGCGAAGGCGAAGGCCAGATGATTGGGTGGGAGTCCGCGATCCCGCAAGAGATCGTGCACCGCATCGGGGATGCGCACGTGGCGGTACCAGAAGGGTTCCACCCGCACCCGAAACTGCGTAAGTTGCTAGAAAAGCGTCAGAAGATGAGTCGCGATGGGAAGATCGACTGGGGCTTCGGCGAGCTTTTGGCGTTCGGTTCCCTGCTCGTTGAGGGCACTCCCGTACGCATGTCCGGTGAGGATAGCCGCCGCGCCACATTCGTTCAGCGCCACGCAGTGCTGCACGACCACGAGGATGGGCGCGAGTGGACACCGCTGAATAACCTCACGGAAGATCAGGCCGCACTGCAGATCTACGATTCTTCCCTGTCGGAGTTCGCGCCGATGGCGTTCGAATACGGGTATTCCGTGGAGCGGCCCGATGCGCTCGTGCTGTGGGAAGCCCAGTTCGGTGACTTCGCTAACGGGGCACAAACAGTGGTGGACGAGTTCGTAGTGTCAGCGGAGCAGAAGTGGGGGCAACGTTCCTCCGTTGTGCTGCTACTGCCTCACGGTTATGAAGGGCAGGGGCCGGACCACTCGAGTGCGCGGATCGAACGCTACTTGACGATGGCTGGGGAGAACAACATGTGGGTGGTGCAGCCGTCAACGCCGGCAAACTACTTCCACCTGTTGCGCACCCAGGCTTACCGGCGTCCGCGTACCCCGTTGATTGCCTTCACGCCAAAACAGCTGCTGCGCCTATCTGCTGCCGCATCGAGCGTGGAAGACTTCACCCACGGCAGTTTCCAACCGGTGATCGACGAGGTCAATCCGCAGGTACGCGAAAACCCGTCCGCTGTTAAACGGGTGCTGCTGTGCTCGGGGCGGGTCTACTACGACCTGTTGAAAGAACGCGATAAACGCGAGGATAACTCCGTTGCGATTGTGCGTTTAGAGAAGTACTACCCGCTGCCGTGGGACGAGTTGGAGGCCGTGCTCGGGCAATACTCCAACGCGCAGCGCGTGTGGGTACAAGACGAACCGCAGAACCAGGGGGCGTACCCGTTCTTGGCGCTGAACCTGTTCAACCAGTGGGATGGCGGAGTTGAAGTAGTGGCCCGCCCGGCTGCGGCATCCCCCGCGGCTGGGACGATGGGGCTGCACAAACAGCAGCACGCTGTTCTGATCGAGCAGGCGTTCGGTTCCAAAGCCTAAGAATGCTTGGTTTGAACGCGTAACACCTTAAGTCCGGCTCACCCTATGGGCGGGCTCGGGTGCACTCAGTGCGAATGAGAGGGGTTTACACGCGAAAGACGGGTTTACACGCGGTGGTGATCGATTCACTGGTCACCACCGCGTATCCTTGAGTAGACACCGGGGAGAGGGAGGTATGCGTGAGCGAGTTACGCATCTGTGTTATAGGCGATGAACTGGTTGCCGGGTCGGGTGACCCCCGCAGTTTAGGGTGGTTGGGGCGCGCGGTGGCGCGCACACAAATGCCGGACCATTCATACGTGATGCCGCTAGCACGCCCTCAAGAATCAACTACGGAACTGGTGGAACGGTGGGAAGCCGAAGTGTACCCACGGTTCCGAAAGGGAGCGGATAACCGGCTCGTCATCGGGGTGGGAACTCACGATGTGGAAGCGGGCCTGTCGATTGCCCGAACCCGCCTTAACCTCGCGAATATTGTGGATGTGGCAGCTTCACGGGGGATCGCCACTTTGATTGTGGGTCCTCCCCCGCTGCGCACCTCTGACCGGGCGGCGCTGAAAGACGTGTCGAAAGCTTGTCAGGAGGTTTGTGAACGCCGCGGAATTCCTTTTGTCGACACGTACGGGCCCCTCGAGGCGCACGATCAGTGGCACGACGATTTGGCGATGAGCGTAACTGGTTTGCCGTCGCAGGCTGGGTACGGTTTGATCGCGTGGATTGTATTACACCGCGGCTGGTTTGAGTGGCTAGGGCTTACCCAAAGGTCTTAGACTCGACGTACACCAGTTTTGTTATAAATTTTCCGTAATAAATGCGGTGTGGATGATTCGCCGGCAGTGAGCACACTTCGTGTGAACGGTTCACAACCGAACCGCGTTGATGGTTCATAACTAGGCAGCGCCTACGGTGGACAACCCCAGTTACAGTGAAAGGATTTTCAGTAGCGCAGTGACCTCCCCACTTGTTCGTACCCGTGAGTTACGCGACCAGTTCGGCCGGGTCGCGCGCGATTTACGCGTGTCTTTGACGGACCGGTGCAATTTGCGCTGTACCTACTGCATGCCGCTTGAGGGGATGGAGTGGATGCCGCGCGAAGAAACCCTCACGGACGAGGAGGTTGTGCGGCTGATTCGCATTGGAGTGGAAATGCTGGGCATTGAGCAGATCCGCTTCACCGGTGGTGAGCCTTTGCTGCGCCGTTCTTTGGAGGACATTGCCCGCGCCTGCTCGCAGTTCAGCACACACTCTGGCGCAGCGCCGCGGATGGCGATTACTTCGAACGGTTTAGGCTTAGATAAGCGGGCGCAGGGTTTGTTCGACGCGGGGATTACGCGAGCGAATATTTCTTTAGATTCACTTGACCCGAAGCGGTACGCGCAGATTGCGCGGCGCGACCGATTTTACGATGCGTTAAAAGGAATCGAAGCGGCCCAGCGGGTGGGGATGAGCCCGATTAAGATCAACACGGTGGCGATGCGGGGCATAAACGAAAGTGAAGTGGCGGACCTGCTGGGGTTTTGCTTAGACCACGGGTACCACTTGCGGTTCATTGAACAAATGCCGTTAGGCCCCTCGCACGGATGGCATCGTGATCAGCTACTGACTGAAGCGGACCTGTTGAACTTACTGTCGGATCGCTTCGACTTGTCCCCCTCCCCCGCACCGCGCGGCAGTGCGCCGGCGGGCTTGTGGGATGTGGCGGCGAGCGAGCATCATCCAGCTGGGGACGTGGGGATTATTGCGTCGGTTACGGACCCGTTCTGCGCGGATTGTGATCGCACGCGGCTAACTGCCGATGGGCAGGTGCGCACGTGCTTGTTCGCGCGCGGGGAAACAGATTTGCGCGGGCCGTTGCGTTCGGGGGCTTCTGACGAGCAGATCGCCGATATTTGGATGGGCGCCACGTGGCATAAGCAGGCCGGGCACGGGATGGGCCGGCCGGACTTCCGCCCACCCGAACGCACCATGTCCAAAATTGGTGGATAGTTTCGCCTCGCGTCAAGCTCACCGGTTTTGTCGTTAGTTATTTGTTGGAACTGGAAGTAACTTGGTGGTCCGGATCGTTAGGTACACGGGGGTATGCCCCGGTTACGGTAGTGAAAGGCAGTGTAGATGACGGATTTACATATCCGGTATTTCGCGGCAGCGTCTGAGGCTGCGGGCACCTCGGAGCAGACGGTGCCCGTGCGGGAGGGCGAGCAGTTGGCGGCTGTGCTGCAGCGGGTTGGAAAAGACAACGCGGAACTTCAGCGCGTATTAAAGCTGTGTTCGTTCCTCAGTGACGGTAAGCGCGTGGATGGGCAAAGCACGGTAGATCCGACCTACCCATTGGACGTGCTCCCACCATTTGCTGGCGGCTAAGCAGACCCTCGCTGTTACCACACGTTTCCCCGGCATGAAGGGGGGGGCGCATGCTCCCCACAAGGGGGCCCGCACGCTCCCAACAAAGAGCTCCTACCGCGAGCGCATCCAGTTGTGCGCCAGACTCTATCGGGTTAAGCGGAGCCGATCCCCCTCTACCTGGTTAGGCGGAGCCGGTCCACTCGTGGGTGCCGTCTGGGAACTGCTGTTTTTTCCAAACGGGTAGGCGACGTTTAACCTCGTCAACCAGTAGGGCCACGGTGGAGAATGCTTGTGCGCGGTGTGATGCGGCAACGACCGCCACCATGGCCACGTCCCCGACCGTGAGGTGTCCGGTGCGGTGGACGCAAGAAATCGCGTGCGCCCCTTCGCGTCCTGCGATGTCGCCGAGTATTTCGCCGATCACCCGCGCGGCAGTGGGGTGGGCAGAATAGTCAATGTCCGTGACCGCCCGCCCATCGTCGTGGTTGCGCACCACACCCGTGAACGTGACGATTGCCCCCGCTTTGTCTTCCGTCACTTCTGCCGTAATAATCTGCGGGTCAATTGGCCGATCCCAGATTTCGGCGCGAACAATCCGTGCGGTCACCGCACGTCCTCACCCAGGTCGGCTTCTTTCCCCAGGGTCTGCAGGCGCAACGTCATTTCTCGGATTTGTTCAACTGCCTCAGGCGTGGACTGGGGATTTGTGGCCAGCCCCACGAGGAACGCGGTCAGGGGTGTTCCGGGGCGCGAAATGTTGTGCGCCGTGAACCCAGTGAGCCGCAACAAGTCTTTTTCTACGTCAGCGATGATCTGTGGGTCAAGGTCTAGCTCTTTGCTCGCCATCGTGAGCCATTTGCGCATTTGCGCCATTACCGCTGGGTCGTCTTTACGTTTGTGTTCACTATTAGTGTGGCCACTATTAGCGTGTTCATTATTAGCGTGTTCTTCAGTAGTCAACGAACTCTCCTCGGTTAGTTCATGTTTTAGATTTCTCGAAACCACCTTCATTGTCTCTCAAAATCTTTATTTTCAAAACACGCTTCACCCGCTCCAAATACGTGGCACTTATATGCGTTTATTTTAAGGGTGTTTGAACGCATTTGCACCCAATCATAATTCTTGATCGATCACACCTTTCCCCACTATACCGCAGCTTTACATATGGGACCAAAGTCTTTATGTAAGCATTCCGTCTGGTATTTACTTAATATCTTTGTGCTGATTTAAGCGTGAATATAAGCATTTGTTTTCTTAGTTTTCGAGCTTGCTAACCTGGCGGCGCATAGACAGATGGGAGGGGTTTTAATGGCGGATAAGAACTTGGGTTTTTATTTCAACCAGACGCTTTGCAATGGTTGTAAGGCTTGCCAAATTGCGTGCAAAGACAAGCATGACACACCTTTGGGGGTTAACTGGCGTCGCGTTGTTGAATATTCCGGAGGTACTTGGCAACGCAATGGCGATACCTACACTCCGAACGTGTTTTCTTACTACACGTCTATTTCTTGTAACCACTGTGAGAACCCCATTTGTGTGGAGGTGTGCCCCACCACTGCGATGCATAAGAACGCGGACGGGACGGTGACGGTGGACCCGGGTAAATGCGTGGGCTGCCGTTATTGCGAGTGGGCGTGCCCGTATTCTGCCCCGCAGTTTAATGCGGAGTTGGGGCACATGACGAAGTGTGATTTGTGCGCGGATTATCGTGCGCAGGGTGAGGACCCGGCGTGTGTGGCCGCATGTCCGGCGCGCGCGTTGGATTGGGGGCCGATTGACGAGTTGCGGGCAAAGTATGGCCATGAGGATGGGATTGCTCCTCTGCCAGATCCGTCGATTACAAACCCGCATTTGGTTATCACTCCGCATAGGGATGCGCAGCCGTGGAATGAACGCACGGGGGATATTGCGAACCGGAAGGAGATTTAACGGTGAATGTTTCGGAGTGGCCGGTAACGTTATTCACGGTTCTCACCCAGCTGTCGGTTGGGGCCTTTATCGCTTTGGGGTTCATTAATGTGATGGGCCGGAGGTATTCTTCTGCGAGAGTTATTGACCGGGTGTCGTATCCGGCGTTGTACGCGATTGGCCCGATCATGGTGTTGGCCCTGGTGGGTTCGATGTTTCATATGGGGAATCCGTTGAATTCGCTCAACGTGATCCGCCACGTGGGTTCGTCGTGGTTGTCGTTAGAGATCGTGTTCGGGGTGGGTTTTGCTGGCCTCGGGTTTGCGTTCGCGTTTGTGCAGTGGATGGGCTGGTTTAGCCCGCTGCTGCGTAATGTTTTGGCGTCCTTTACTGCTCTGTGGGGTTTGGCGTTCATTTTTGTAACCGCGAACGTGTATCTGTTGCCAACTGTGCCGGCGTGGAACCATTGGACGACGGTGGCGCAGTTCTTTTTGACCGCGTTCATCACGGGCCCGTTGGCGGTGGCGGTGGCGTTGGCTGCCTATCCGTGGATTCGCCGCAGCCACACGCTCAGCCGGTGGATGAGCCGCCGCCCAATGGAGTTTGATTCGGCATTGGAGGGGCGCGTGGATCGTTTGATCACTCGGTGCTTGCGTTGGGTGGGAGTCGCGGCGGTCACGTTGTTGCCGGTGGAGCTGGTAGTCATCTTGTTCAACTTTATGCGCGGCACTGGGGTTAACCCGCCTGAGCACGCTTTTCAGATGGGCTGGTTCGTAACTCGGATCGTGTTGATTGTAGTGGGCGCAGGTTTGATGGGTTTGTATCTCACGCGCCTACCAGATTCGCCTGCGGACGCGGGGGTTCGGTCTAGGTCGAACCGGCGCGTACTCACCTTGGTGGCTACGAGTTTCACGCTGGTGTTGGTCGCGGAGTTCATTGGCCGGTTCATATTCTACGGCGCGAATAACCGCATCGGTATTTAACAGACCAGATTGTGGTAACGGGATAGTTTTTGATTTTTAAATAATGAGGATGCGATAACTATGGTTGAGGCAAACACTAGTCGGCGTTCGTTTCTAAAGTGGTCTGCGGTTGCTACGGCGGCGGGCACCGTCCTGCCGGCGTGTACGGCGCACACGCCGACGCGTTCCGAGGGGTCAAAAGAAGGCCTGCCTGCTCCGACGGCGGACCGGACGGTGTGGTCGGCCTGCCTGGTGAACTGTGGTTCCCGCTGCCCATTGCGGATGCAGGTGAAGGACGGGACTATCGTGCAGGTGCTGCCTGACAACACGGGTGATGACGGTTTGTTTACCCGTCAGATTCGCGCGTGCGTGCGGGGTCGTTCGATGCGCCAACGCATTTACAGTCCGGATCGCATTAAGACCCCGTTGATTCGCGTTGAGGGGACAAAACGCGGTGCGGGTAAGTGGCGGAAAGCATCGTGGGATGAAGCGCTTGACCTGGTGGTAGAAAAGCTGCGGTATACGTATGACAAGTATGGACCTGAGGCGGTTTATCGTAACTACGGTTCTGGCGTGTGGAACGCGCACGTGGCTAACTCCGGTGGGTGGAACCGTTTGTTCAACCTGTTGGGTGGCCGCTTGACGTACTACGGAAACTATTCTTACGCGCAGATAGCGACGATCACTCGGTACTTTTACGGTAGTGAAGACGAGCAGGTGTCGAACTCGTTTGAGGATGCGGCGTTGCACTCTGATTTGTTGGTGCTGTGGGGAAATAACCCTCAGGAAACCCGGATGTCCGGAGGTGGGCTCGTGTACACGTCCCTGTGGGCAAAGATTAAGGGGAAGTGCAAGATTATTGTGGTGGACCCGCGGTATTCGGACTCGGCCGCGGTTTTGGCGGACGAGTGGGTGGCGCCGCGCCCGGGTACGGATTCGGCGTTGATCGCCGGGATGATCCACGTGATGCTGCAAGAGAATCTGCAGGACCAGGCGTTCTTGGACAAGTACTGCATCGGATTCGATGAGGATCACATGCCTGAAGGCGCACCGAAGCACGCGTCTTACCGTTCTTATATTGAGGGCAAGGGCCCTGATGGCGTGGAGAAAACACCGGAGTGGGCCGCGCGCATAACCGGGGTGCCGGCAGACCAGATTCGCGCGTTTGCCCGGCAGGTTGCAAACGCGAAAGCCTGCAACATTTCGCAAGGGTGGGGTCCGCAGCGGCACGCGAATGGGGAACATCAAGCGTTGGCGATCTATCTGCTGGCGTGCGTAACCGGTAACGTGGGTATCCCCGGTGGGGGCACGGGTGGTCGCGAGGGCTACTACTGGCCTATAACGGAATGGTTTGACGACGGGGAGAACCCGGTCAAAACCTCCATTTCCTGTTTCGGTTGGACCGACGCGATCGATCACGGCCCTGAGATGACCGCAACTAAAGATGGAGTGCGGGGTGCGGACCGCCTCAAGACGGGAATCAAATTCCTGCTGAACTACGGTTCGAACATGCCTGGTTCGCAGCACGCGGACATTAATCGCACCCGTAAGATCCTGCAGGACGAGTCGAAATGCGAGTTCATCCTGGCGGTCGATAACCAGATGACGCGCACTACGGAACTGGCGGACGTGGTGCTGCCCGACACGACGCAGTCAGAACGGTGGGATTTGATCCCCAGTGAATACACGGGAGACATGGCCTACCTGATTTTGACGCAGAAGGTAATTGAGCCGCTTTACGAATCTCGCCCTGCGTTCGAGATTGTTCGCGAAATTGCCAAACGCATGGGGTTGGAACAGGAGTTCAGTGAGGGCCGGGATCTGGAGGCGACGGTGCGCAGAATGCATGCAAAAACCGTGGCTGAACACCCGCAGTTCCCGGATTTCGACCAGATGCTGAAGCAGGGGGTATACCGGTATTCGAATCCGGAGGGCACCACGGTTGCGTTGAAAGAGTTCCGGGAGGATCCGGAGGCTAACCCGCTCGATACGCCGTCGGGGAAGATCGAGATTTACTCCCAGCAGCTGGCGGATATGGCGAAAACGTGGGAGTTCCCGAACCCGCTGCGCGGTGACCAGATCTTGCCTATTCCCGCGTACCAAGCAACGTGGGAAGGTGCGGAAGAAGCGAAGACGAATAGGGAGTACCCACTGCAGTGCATTGGGCACCACTATAAGCAGCGCACGCACTCCACGTACGGTAATTTGTCGTGGCTCAATGAGGCTCACCCGCAGTCGGTGTGGATAAATACGCTCGACGCGCAAGACCGCGGCATCAAAGATGGGAGCGAGGTACTGATCTACAATCCGCGTGGCAAAGTTCAGATCCCAGCGAAGGTGACGGCGCGTATCGCCCCGGGCGTGATTTCGCTGCCGCAGGGGGCGTGGACAAAGTTCGATGAGCACGGTGTGGATCACGGTGGGGCGGTTAACGTACTCACCAGTCAGCACCCCACGCCGATTTCAAAAGGCAACGGTCAACACACCACCCTCGTGCAAGTAAAGAAGGCGCGGTGACCGCGGTTGCGGCTCTCAAATACGCTGGCTGCTTCTGTTGCTCTCAAATGCGGTAACCGCAATTGCGGCTCGCAAACGCGCTTTGGAACTTAACTGCGCCGGGAGTATTTGCCCATCTCACCACGCTGATTTGGGGGCGCGGGATCTTGAGGAATACACCTGGCTGAGCGGATAGAATAGAAACGTATGGGGTATTCAGGCGCATACTGCCCATCGGGAAGAGCGCGTACCTCGGGTTCGCACTACACCGGGCTACGTCGGGTGGGTTTTCGTCCCGCACGAGGTTAGCGCAAGCGGGCTCGCATTACGCCGGATTATTTCGAGCGGGTTCGCGCCACAGGGAAAGGAAAGAAAATGGATTTGGCTGTGTGGTCAGCTGCCTTATTTACAGTGCTGGCACAATTGTCAGTGGGCGCATTCATTGTGCTGGGGGTTTTTAACGTAATCGGACACTTGCGGTACCCGAACCGGGTGAAAAACCGCCTAGCAGACCCCGCGTTGTACGCAATCGGACCCACAATTTTCGTGGCCATGCTCGCCGCTCTCCCCCACGTGCTACGGCCCCTCCCGCGTTTCAACCAAGCGATCTTCACCCCTGAAACGATTCTGGGCACAATCTTTGGGATCCTCGGTTTCCTATTCGCAATCGCCCAGTGGAAACGCATAAGCGCCGCCCGGGTGCGGTGGTTGTTCGCATTCGTCGTCGCCGCAGTTGGAATCGTGTTCGTAGCTGTCATGGCGCACACCTACGTGGCACAGAACAACCCGATGTGGCCGGGCTTCACCACGCCCGTACAGTTCTTCCTCACCGCCATAATTTCCGGCATGCTCGCAGTTTCTTTCGCGTTCGCCCTGTACCCTTGGCTGCGGGAAAACCAAACTTACCGCCGCTTCATTGAAAAAGATCCAGATGGCACTTCCGCTCTTCTTGACGCTGAGGTAAATCGGTTGCTGTCCTCCTCCATCCGCGTCATCGGTTTCATCAGCATCGGACTCATCGTTGTTGAACTGGTAATGCTCATATTCAACGCACTACTCGGCACGTACCCGCGGTCCATGCCGATCCCCATGCTGATCATTACCGCGGTCCTACTGCTCGCCGGGATTGGTTTTGACACGGCCGCGATCACATCAGTGCCTAAACTCGGTTCGTCCGTACTCAAACCCACTGCCCGCACCCTGCGTTCCCTCCTCTACGTCGGCGCTACTCTAGCGCTCGTGTGGACCGCCCTTTTCATCGACCGCCTCTACTACTTCTACGCGGGGATCGGGCAGTAACGAAACCTGCATTCGCGGGCCCCTACCAGTTAGTTAGGAACCTATGGGAACTCACCTGCAGAACTCATCTGTGACACCGGTGGAACTCGCTGAACGCCTCAGCACCGCCGGTGAAGTAATCGCGCACCTCTACCTGGCGCCACCATCCGGGGTACTGGTGTCTAGCCTCATGGACCCGCAGATGCTCGACGTGTGGCCCCTCGAAGACCCCACGTCTCAAGCCGGTATCGCCCTTTTGCGCACAGGCTCAGATTCCCTCAAGCAACTACAACAAGACCACCTGTACCTATATATCGGTGTTGGCCCCGCATTAGCACAGCCGTATGAATCGCCCTACCTGTCGGAAGAAGCGATCGTATTCGACACCGCAACACTGCAGGTGCGTACCGCCTACGAGAAATACGGGTTCCAAGCCCCGCATCTAGGCACGGATCCGGACGACCACATCGGGTTAGAAATCGCGTTCCTAACGGCCCTGGCAGGCAAGTACGCCGCGGGTGAAGGCTCGCAGCAATCGTTGGTTCGCGATGCGCAAGCGTTTTTTGACCAGCATCTAATGGCATTCGCCCCCAAGGTTATTGCAGCTTCACGCGAGCATGCTCAAACCCAGATTTACCGCGCGCTTGCAGATCTGACGGAAGGGTTTATTGAGCAGTACCAGCATTGGCTCACGCAAGTATCCACGCAGGAGCCAGAGAAATGACCTTCGAGCGCCTGTACCGGTGGATCCAAGACACGCAGCCACACGTAGTCCTCACCTGCGCGCACGTGAACCCGCGCTTACCTCGGCGGGTGGCCCCACTGCAAGCCCAATGCGTTGAACAAACTCCCCCGGGGTTCGCGTTCGAACTACTCGCCGTGGGGGCAGCCAGCGTGCAGGTCGACGCCACTTGCTCGCACGCATCCGCGCGGCTGCAACAATGGCAGGCACTCCACCCAAACTTGGTTACCGAATGGACGGGCAAACCAGCGCGCCTAAGGGCAAGCAAACCCGTTGATATAGCGAATCCACCGGTATCACGGCGCGCGGTTTTAGGTCTTACCAGTGAAGACCTCCCCGTAGACGCCGTGGCCAACGACGCCACCAGATTGATTCAAGCAGTCCGCTACCTCGCACAGCGCTACGACTTCGAACCAGACCCTCAAGTTCTAGATACTCTGTGCCCGCCCCAAGCGACGCTATTGAGCTGTTCGGGTTGCAATGCGTGTCAGACCTGCACCAAAACCTACGCGTGCCTGCATATGCACACCGCGGGGAAACACTGGCGCCTCGAACACAAGTTAGATGAATGCAATGGGCACAGCGAAAACCCGTTCTGCCCAATCGACGTGCTACAAGCGGACCGTCCCGCTCAGTGGGCACAACAACTAAGCGAGCCGGTGCAAACACTCGAATCCATGGTGGTGCACAAATGCGCTAAATGCCAAGTACCATTTGCCACGGCCGTTCCCGCCGAGGATTCCGCGTTAGCAACAGAAGAACCAGCTGAGGCAGCAAACCCGGAAGCAGCCGAGCTCGCAACCACAGAAACAGTTGACCCGGCAACCGCGGAACTAGGCGAGCAATTGTCGAAACAGGAGTCCGCACAAATGCTGTGCGCCACCTGTCAAATGAAAGAAAGTAATCCGTTCGAAATGGTACTACCCCCAGGATTTGTGAGGAGAAAATGAAGTTCACACATTTAACATCCGCCGGTGACGCTCACATGGTGGATGTCACCGCTAAGCAACCCACCGTCCGTGAAGCCACAGCCCGAGGGCAGGTCACCTGCTCCCCCACGGTGATGACCGCGCTGCGCGACGGCACCGTCCCCAAAGGAGATGTGCTGGCAGTAGCCCGCGTGGCAGGCATCGCCGCGGCGAAACGCGTTCCAGAGCTACTCCCCCTCGCCCACACCATCGGCGTGCACGGCGCCAGCGTGGACCTCACCATTGAATCCGACCACGTGGCGATCGAAGCCACCGTGCGCACCGCCGACCGCACCGGAGTGGAAATGGAAGCACTCACCGCCGTCAGTGTCGCTGCCCTCGCGATAGTCGACATGGTCAAAGGGGTAGATCGGTCCGCGCGCATAGAAAACTGCCGGATCGTAGCCAAATCCGGTGGCCGCTCGGGCCAGTGGGTACGCGAAGGTGAATCCTGGCCCAACGCCTAAATGCACTCAAGGGAACACGGCACCTTCACAGGTGACGTTGCGTCCCAAGCGAGCCCACACAAACGCACGCGAGCATCCGCACAAGCAGACGCCCCCTAAGCCTGGGCAAATACGGCACCTCCCATCCGCCCCCTTTCTCGGGCAGTAGTTACGCGTGGTCTAGGCCGTCCAACTGGTCTAGCACGTGCCGGGCAATCGGGGCGATCACGCGCACACCATCGCGCACACCCCCGGTTGAACCCGGTAAGCTCACAATAAACGCTTGCCCGCCGCCGCGTTTCGTCACCCCCGCTACCCCCCGGGTTAGCAGGGAAAAAGGCGTTTTCGAAGCCCCGTTCAGAGCGATCTGCATACTCACCGCCGGCATCGGTAACTCAATGAGAGGCTCCAGTGCCTCAACCGTCCAATCACGCGCCCCAACCCCAGTGCCACCGGTGGTGATCACAATCCGAGCCCCCGCCTCAAGCGCATCAATAACGGCCTCCCGCACCGACTCAACCCCATCGGGCACAACCGCAACATCCGCGCAGTCATAACCGGCCGCTTCCATTAGCTCGCGTGCCAGCGGCCCCGACCGGTCCGCGTACTCGCCCCGGTGAGCGCGATCAGAAACAGTAATTACCTGCACTAACGCCATCTGCTTTCCCCCATCTTTTCCACATAGAATACTAGCGTGTCAGATTTTTTGGAGGCTCGATGATTCCCGTTGAAGACTACCTAGCGAAAATCCTAGAGGGAGTAAGCCCACTCCCAACCGTTCAAACTCCGCTCCTGGACGCGCTGGGAACGGTGGTGGCTAAGGACCTCGAGGCACAGTTGGCGGTGCCGCCGTTCACGAACTCCGCGATGGACGGTTTCGCAGTTCGCTTCAAAGATGTGCGGGGCACCAACCCAGATCACCCCACACAACTACCCGTTCAAGAGGATCTGGCTGCTGGTGTGGGCGGAGAACACGCCCTCAAACCCGGGAATGCGGCGCGGATCATGACGGGCGCTCCTCTGCCCGCAGGGGCGGACACCGTGGTGAAAGTTGAAGACACGAATATCGCCCCGGGGCCAACCGACCTGCCAGGCACCGTCACGTTCTACCAGGTGGGTAACGAAGGTGCGAACGTGCGCGCCAAAGGTGAAGACGTGAACGTGGGGGACATGGTGATCCACGCGGGTGAGGAAGTAACGCCCGCACTGATTTCCGCTGCCGCATCCGTAGGATACAACGAACTGCCCGTGCATGCCCGGCCCCGCGTCGCCGTAATCTCTACCGGGGAGGAGCTGGTTGCCCCAGGCCGGGAACTCAGCGGCGGGCAGATTCCCGATTCGAACTCCCTGCTGATAGCGGCCCTAGCGCAAACCTGGGGGGCGGAGGTTGTGTTCCGCGGTCGTAGTGGAGACAGTCCAGAGGCACTCGCCCAGGTTTACGACCAGGCAGCCGAGCAGGCAGACCTCATAATCACCTCCGGTGGGGTCTCTGCCGGCGCGTTCGACGTGGTCAAAGCCCTCGGGGTGGAACACGGTTTTGAGTTCACAAAAGTGTGTATGCAACCGGGTAAACCTCAAGGACACGGCCATTGGGAAACCGGGGGCAGACGCGTGAAAGCAATCAACCTACCAGGAAACCCCGTGAGCGTATTCGTTTCCTTCACCCTGTTCGTCCGCCCCGTGCTCGCCGCGATGGCGGGGCGGAGTGAACAGCTAGCCACCACCCACGCGATTGCGGCCACCGGCTGGAAGTCGGCAAGAAACCGGCGCCAATACGCGCCCGTGGTAGCCCGGCAGACAGATCGGGGTCTGGAAATTACTCCAACTCACGTGCTCGCAGGCAAGTCCCATATGGTCGCTACTCTGCCGCGCGCCACTGGTTTAGCTTTGATTCCTGCGGAAACCTCTTTCGTAGATGAGGGAAGCTCGGTAGCCTACATTCAGCTGTGAGATTTGGTGTTGACGCCCGCTAAATGGCAGAACCTCAAGCGGACGATCCATCAAATACGTCACTAAGCACGAGCATTAAGACGCATTTGCGTCCATTGTAGTTTAAATTACTCGCAAAAACAGATAGGATGAAAACATGGAACACTTGTCCGTACGCGATACCGCAAACATTTTGGGCGTGTCAGACGACACGGTCCGACGTCTGGTCGACGACAAGACAATTACCGGTGAGCGGGTTGGGTCACGCATCCAAATTGAGGGACCTTCAGTAGTTGGATACATGCAGGACCGGGCGCAGGACATGCAGGAATACCGCGAGCATTCCTCGCTGCGCAACAACCTGCGGGGCCTGATTACGAAAATCACGTCCGACAAGGTTATGACACAGGTTGAGATGATGTGCGGTCCGTTCCGGATCGTTTCCCTCATCTCCACTGAGGCCGCTACCGAGCTCGGCTTAGAAGTGGGCACCATTGCCGTGGCAAACATGAAAGCCACGAACGTATCAATCTCACGTTAAAAGGATATTAACTATGTCTCGTTTGAAAACTATTGTCGGAGGCGTCCTCGCGTCCGCACTGCTGCTGGTTGGCTGTTCGCCCTCCGGCTCTTCGGACGCACCATCCACGTCCAGTGAGTCACCAAAAGCGGAGGCTTCCGCGGAACTCACCGTGTTTGCTGCCGCCTCATTGAATAAGACCTTCGAAGAAATCAACAAGGAGGTTTTCGAACGCGACAACCCTG
Source organism: Gleimia hominis (assembly GCF_032085515.1). Classification (GTDB taxonomy): domain Bacteria; phylum Actinomycetota; class Actinomycetes; order Actinomycetales; family Actinomycetaceae; genus Gleimia; species Gleimia hominis. Next base: position 1,115,665 of record NZ_JASXSX010000001.1, on the reverse strand, counting down.
GTTCCACCGCTAAGTTCTCGTTCGAGGGCTCCTCCACACTGGTTGATCAGCTGAAGCAGGGGGCGCCGGCGGACGTGTTCGCTTCCGCTGATCAACGCAACATGAAGAAGGCAACGGACGCAGACTTGGTGGAAGAACCGAAAGATTTCACCGATAACAAGCTCGTCCTGATTGTCCCCAAGGGTAACCCGGCGAAAGTTACGGGGCTGAATGATTCACTCGATAACGCGAAAGTAGTTATTTGTGCGCCTGAGGTCCCCTGCGGGAACCTCACGAAGAATATTACTGAGCAGGCGGGTGTAACCATTAAACCCGCTTCCGAGGAACAGAAGGTAACGGACGTTCGCGGCAAGATTGAACAGGGTGAGGGCGACGCGGGTCTGGTGTACCAAACCGACGCGATGGCCGCTGGTGACAAAGTAGAAACCATCCCGTTCGGTGAGGACGTGGACAGCAAGATTGAAAACAAGAACATCTACCCGATCGCAATTGTGAAGGATTCGAAGAACAAGGATCTCGCGCAGAAGTTCATCGACGCGGTACTTTCTGAAGACGGCCAGAAGATCATGGCTAAGTACGGTTTCACTACCGCAAATAAATAGCTTCTGATATCGATGGTATCGAAGCAAGCAACTGGGACTACCGTTCGTAAACCACGGGCGGTAGTCCCCCGCTTTTTCCTGGTCCCCACCCTGCTGGCGCTGATTTTTGTAATCAGCCCGTTCGCGGGGATGTTTGGGCAGATCTCGTGGGGTTCGATCGGTAAGGTACTAACCACGCAGCAGGCGCAAGACGCACTGTTCCTATCACTGCGCACCTGCATCACGTCTACGATAATCGCAACCATACTGGGGGTTCCCACCGCGCATTTCATGGCGTTCATAGGTAAGCGTGGGAAGGCAGGAGCGATTGTCTCTAGAGTGATGAACGCACTAGTGACGCTGCCGATGGTGCTTCCCCCCGTGGTGGCGGGTCTGGCTCTGCTAGTCACCTTTGGGCGCCGCGGACTGCTGGGGGCCACGCTAGACGCTTGGGGCATCACCATCGGATTTACTTCCATCGCCGTGGTGATGGCGCAAACATTCGTGGCGATGCCGTTCCTGATTGTGTCTTATGAGGGCGCGCTGCGCACGCGCGGTACCTCACTGGAACGCGCAGCCACCAACTTGGGGGCCCGCCCGTGGCGTGTCTACCGCACGATCACGCTGCCGCTAACCCTGCCCGCACTGGCGTCCGGGATCGCGTTGACGTTCGCGCGTGCCCTCGGGGAGTTCGGTGCCACCCTCACGTTCGCGGGATCCCTGCAGGGCGTGACCCGTACGCTTCCACTGGAGATCTACGTGCAGCGCGAGTTGGACACGCAATCAGCACTGACGCTGTCGCTGATCCTCTTGATCATCGCGGTGGTCGTCATCGCCCTCACTTCATTACTCACCGCTCGGCGCGCACTTTCGAGCGCGCGGACCCCTCGGGAAAAAACGGACACCACATCTGAAATCCGCGCGATGGCAGGGTTGGCGCGCACGCGGCGGAATCGGCCTCAAGAAGCGGAAGGCGCGGCAGCGGTTCTTGACCATGCGCGCGTGAACGTTCGCAGCGTCGACTTGACGGCGAATCTGGCACGCGGCCAGCTCACGGCAGTTGTGGGCCCAAACGGGGCTGGTAAATCCACGTTGTTACAGATGCTTTCGGGGGCGCTTACTCCCGATGAGGGGCGTGTCAGTTGGCTGCTTGGCGACGGGGCTCCGCAGCTCGCGTGGTTGGAGCAGCGGGCGTTACTGTTCCCGCATATGAGTGTGCTTGAGAACGTTACCTACGGGCTTACCACCCACGGCGTGCCGGCGAAGACTGCGCATAAACGCGCCCTCGAAGAGCTGCGGGCCGTGGGGTGTGCACATCTGGCGCAGCGGCATCCCGACCAGCTGTCGGGTGGGCAAGCGCAGCGCGTTGCGATCGCCCGGGCGCTCGCGTTGGATCCGGATGTGGTCTTACTTGACGAACCGCTTGCAGCCGTGGACTTCTCTACCGCGTGGAACCTGCGGTTGGTGCTCGCCAACCGGATCGCTGCTTCCAATGTGACCGCCATTTTGGTTACCCACGACCTGGATGACGTGGCATCGCTGGCAGATGATTTGATTGTCATTGAATCCGGCAAAGTGGTGGAAGCCGGGCCGGCGCAGCAACTGCTAGCGCACCCGCAGTCGGACTTCCTCGTGGCGCTCACCGGTGCGAACCGGTTGGACGTGAATGGACGCTCGGTAGTTGCTGCCCCGCAAGCGCTCGCACTGAAGACGGAACAGGTAGAGCCCGCTAACTCTAACCAGGTTTGTGCTGAGGTACTGGAGTCCATCCCCACTGGGCGCGGCTGGCTAATCATCGTAGAAACCAGTGCGGGTGACTTCGTGGCGGTGGCACAAACTGGAGAGCATGCCCAGTTGCAGCCTGGCACGCGCGTGGTGGTGGACGCAGCGGCAGGTGCTGGCGGACCGGTTCAAGAAAACAGGTGACGCAGCGCATTGCGTCCGGGTTTGGCTCCAAAGTAGAAATGAATACTTAGTGGTAAGCGCAGGTACACGAAGAGGGGGCTGGAACAACCAGCCCCCTCTTTTCCCACGCTAGTAACTAGCTGTTGGGACGCTTGCCGTGGTTCGCGGCGCCCTTACGACGGGCGCGACGCTTGCGACCGCGCTTACTCATAATTATCTCCTCGGATCATGTGCCACACAGGTGTGCGGCGGTTACGTAACCCGTACATTTTCGCATAAGAAAAGCTAAATCCCAAAAGAATGTGAGCCTATCCACCGCCGCCACTCACCAACGGAACCTCTACCGCGCCTGCAGGTGCGTCGTACGCAGCCGCATAATCACTTTCGCCCGCAGTTGAACGGGAGCTGAGTACTGGTTGCATTCACGCACCCGCTGTCGCAACCGAAGTTCGCGGCGGATAATCGCGCGGCAGTGCGGACAGTTCAGGACGTGCTGTTCAATTTCTGCGCGCCGAACTTCATCCAGGACCTCATCGGTAAAAGCATCGAGGCAGTCGATCAGGTCCGCGCAGCAACAAGGCTTATGCATCGACATTCTCCTTACTCACAATATTGTTCTCTACCGCGTACTGGGCCAGCGCCTCGCGAAGTAACGCCCGGCCGCGGTGTATCCGCGACATTACCGTCCCCATTGGACTATCCATGATCTGCGATATTTCTTTGTACGAAAACCCGTCAATATCACTTAAGATCACGGCCTCCCGGTAGTTTTCCGGCAGTTCCTCCAGAGCCTGTCTTACCTGATCGTCAGGCAGAAAGTCCAACGCTTCCTCTTCGGCCGACAGCAGTCCGACGGCATGGTGGTTAGCGGCTTCGTAAAGCTGCCAGTCCTCCACGGTCTCCCCGTCTGTTTGCTGCGGACGCCGCTGTTTCTTGCGGTAGTTATTTATGAACGTGTTTTTCAGTATGCGGTACATCCACGCCCGCAGGTTCGTCCCCGGTTTGAAGGTGTGGAATGAGGAGAATGCGCGCACGTACGTGTCTTGCACTAGGTCTTGCGCATCTTGAGGATTGCGGGTTAGGCGCATGGCAGACCCGTAGAGTTGGTCAAGTAGAGGCAGTGCCTCCGCCTCGAACCTTTCGCGCAGTTCATTTTCTTTATCCATCACCTTGAGCATACGTGGCTTCACTATTAGGTTCTAACTATTAGGACGGCGAAATTATTTCAACTCCCCGCCTTTTAGCCCTGCGCGTAAAGTATTACCCCGGTAACATAAGGACTATGAATATCTTGCGTCTTGTTGCTCGCCCACTCGTTGCTCTGCCGTTCCTAGTTGATGGGGTGGATGCGGTCCGCCACCCGGATAAGCACGTGGAGAAGTTCCAGAAGGTCACGCCGATTCTTGAAAAGGCTGGTCTGCCCCCGGTGTTGGCGTCTGATGCGAAGATGCTGGCGCAGGTCACCGGTGGGGTCACCGCAGCTGCTGCCGCCGGGTTGGCGATCGGTAAAGCCCCCCGCCTGTGCGCCACGGTGCTTGCGGCCGCCGCTATTCCAATCGCGATGATTCAAAACCCCGTGCCTCTAGCTAAAGACAGCGATGAGAAAGCCGGTTACTACCGTGGCTTGCAGCGCCTCGGGGCCGCGCTGGGCGGTGTGCTTTTAGCAACCGCGGACCGCGAAGGGGAACCGTCGGCCGCTTGGAAGCTCGGCAACTGGCGTGAGCACCGCACCGACTTGATTGAGGAGCGCAATAAGACGTGGCAGAACGCTAAGGACGTCTTTGACAAATAGTTTCCGCCTGCAGCACTCGCACTGCCAGTCGGCATTTCCTGATCCCTGGCCCGCACCATTTGCCCATGCACCAATGGATGCACCGGTGCAAGTACCCGGTTCAAAGTCACTTTCGAACCGCGAACTGGTTTTGTCTGCGCTTGCACAATCGTCTTCGGAGCTGACCGGGGTGCTTCGCGCTCGCGACACGGATTTGTGCATGCGCGCGCTGCACGGCCTCGGTGCCAAGGTTGAGGCTGCGGGCACGCGCGTGCGGATCACACCGCTCACATCTGTCCGCCCGACCGTAGTGGACTGCGGGTTAGCCGGTACCGTCATGCGGTTCTTACCTGCGGTCGCTGCGCTGGGGAACGTGCCCGTGCGCTTCACTGGGGATCCACAGGCGCAGACTCGCCCCCTCCGTCCCCTGTTGGATGCGTTAACTCAGCTGGGCGCGCGCGTGGAATTTGAGTCTGAGGCGTGCCTCCCATTCACCATTTGCGGCCCCATTGCCGGAAACCACGTTCTTATTGACGCGAGCGCTTCCTCTCAGTTCCTCTCTGCTCTGCTGCTAGTCGCCCCGCGGATCGCCCCGGCCGCGGCTTCGCGCAGTGCACAAGACCGTGCGGGAACGCCCCTGACCATTGAGTTAGTTGGCGCGGCCCCGTCGAAGGCGCATATAGACATGACGCTAGCTTGCATGCGCAGGCGCGGCGTTCCAGTTTGGTGCCGCAAGAATATTCTTGAGGTCCCCCGCACTCCTTACCGGGGTTTAAACACGGTGATTGAGCCGGACCTGTCGAACGCCGGCCCGTTCTTAGCGGCCGCCATGGTGACTGGGGGAACTGTCACGATCGAGCAGTGGCCCGAGCGCACTACGCAGGCGGGGGTGCAGTGGCCGAGCATTTTTGAACGCATGGGCGCGCGCGTGCAGGTTGAGGGAGGCCCCCATGCCCAACTGCAGACACTGACGGTGCACGGCCCTAAGCGCGAACAATTGCGTGGGATTGAGGTGGATATGCACGCGTTCGGGGAGCTCGTCCCCACCCTCGCTGCCGTGTGTGCCTTCGCGCAAACCCCCTCTACGTTGGTGGGGATCGCACATTTGCGCGGCCACGAAACCGACCGCCTGCACGCGCTGGCTCAGGAGCTGCAGCGCTTAGGTATAGGTGTAGAAGAGGGAGCTGATTACCTCAAGATCTTCCCTCAGGAACCAAAAGAAAACACTACTGTCGAATCGTATGCAGACCACCGGATGGCTACGTTCGGGGCAATCATCGGCCTGGTAGTGCCGGGAACGAAGGTGCGCAACATCGCGACCACCGCGAAAACTATGGCCCACTTCCCCACCATGTGGACGCAGATGCTGGCAGGTGAACATGTCTCGGCGTGATATAGGTACCGACGACCCCCGCGTGCGGGTACGCCCGGGGCGGGGCAGCCGGCCGCGCACTAAGCGACGCCCAGACTATTCCGACCGGCCATTGGGACGCGTGATCGCCGTGGACCGGGGGCGCTACCACGTGAACATGGATACGGGTGAGCGCGTGATCGCGGTTAAAGCCCGCGAGATTGCGCGCGGAGGGATTGTGACGGGCGACCGGGTGCGGCTCACCGGGGACCTCACGGGCAGAAAAGACACGCTGGGACGGATCGTGCTGGTAGAACCGCGCACCACCACGCTGCGGCGCAGCGGTGAAGACGCGGATGCGCACGCGCAGAAAGTAATGGTCGCAAATGCTGACACAATGGTGCTCGTAACCGCGATGGCCGACCCGCCGGTGCGGCCCGGGTTCATTGACCGCTGCCTAGTTGCCGCATTTGACGCGGGCCTAACCCCAGTTGTGTGCTTAACGAAAGCGGATCTGGGGGACCCGGACAACGTGGCGGCACTGTGCGAAGCGCTCGACGTGGAAACCGTGCAAACATCCACCGACACCCACCACCCCACGCACGCGGGGATAGAACAGTTGCGTCAGCGTCTTGCCACCCACGTGTCGGTTTTTATCGGCCATTCCGGCGTGGGGAAATCCACCCTCATCAACGCGTTAGTACCGCAGGCGCAGCGGCAAACCGGGGACGTTAACGCGGTTACCGGGCGGGGCAGGCACACGTCCACGAACGTGGTTGCGTTCCCACTTGCCCCATCCGGCCTCGTGATCGACACCCCCGGGGTGCGTGGGTTCGGCTTAGCACACGTGGACCCCGCGGACGTGATTCGAGCGTTCGCGGACCTCGACGCCGCAACCAGTAACTGCCCACGCGGATGTGACCACCGGGTGGGCGCCCCCGAATGCGGGTTAGACCAGTGGATCACCCAAGCGCCTACGCAAGAGGAGCAGCGTATGCGGGCCGTGCGCGTGGCGTCCGTGCGCCGACTGCTCGAATCCCTCAAGAAAGCACAAGAGAACCCGTGGGAGAACTGACACGCGGCACGGGCAACTAGGGGCAAACTAGCCGGAATCGGCACGTAGTCCGGTAGCGTAGAGAGTATGAATCAGCGCAACCTGTACAACGACGACCTGCGGTTGGCGCACGTGCTGGCAGACCAGGCGGATAGCGTCACCACATCCTATTTCCAATCACCCGACCTGCGGGTGGAAGAAAAATCCGACCACTCCCCCGTCACGGTTGCGGATCGGCAAACAGAAGAGACGATCCGCCGGCAACTATCCACCGCCCGTTCGCGCGACAGCGTGTACGGCGAAGAAATGGGCACAACCGGTCGTTCCACGCGCGTGTGGGTGATTGACCCGATCGATGGCACAAAGAACTTTGTTCGCGGCGTGCCCGTGTGGGCCACGCTAATTAGCCTGGTTGAGGACGGGGACGTCGTAGTGGGGGTCGTGTCCGCGCCCGCGCTGGGGCGGCGCTGGTGGGCAGCGAAAGGACAGGGGGCGTACACGGGGACATCCCTGCTGCGGGGCAAGCAAATCCACGTGTCCAATGTGGACCGGTTAGAGGACGCTTCCCTGTCTTATGCTTCCCTTGACAACTGGCGCAAAGCCGGGCGGTTCGAAGAGTTCAACGCGCTCACGCAGCGCACGGCCCGCACCCGGGCCTACGGTGATTTTTGGTCTCACATGCTTGTGGCGGAAGGGGCGGTTGATTTTGCTCTGGACCCGAAGTTGGAGGCCTACGACATGGCCGCACCGGTGGCGGTGGTGCAAGAAGCCGGTGGCGTGTTCACGTCCTTACTCGGTGATGACGGCCCGTGGGGTGGCACTGCCCTGTCGTCCAACGGCCACTTCCACGACGAAGTGTTGAGCATTCTGAACTGGCCCGAGCCACAGTAGGCTGGCGATGAAGTTTATCCACACGTCTGATTGGCATTTGGGCCGCACGCTTGCGAACTATCCGCTGCAGAGCTTTCAAGAGCAGTTTTTAGACCACTTCGTCGACCTGGTCACTCACGAGCGGCCCGACGCGGTTTTGTTGGCCGGGGACGTGTTTGACCGGGCGATCGCACCGCAATCGGCGATGGTGTTGCTTGAGGATACGCTGCGGCGGCTGGCGGAACTGACCCAGGTGGTGATGATCTCTGGAAATCACGACGCGCCCGTGCGGTTGGGGTACGGGTCGAGTCTGTACACGGACCGGGTGCGCGTGTTTATTCGCTGTGCCCAGGTGGGGACCCCGGTTTCGTTCGGTGACGTGCACGTGTACCCGGTTCCGTTTTTAGAACCCGATGAGGCACGTTTCGAACTGGCACCCTCATTAGACGAACCGTTGCCGCGCACCCACGACGATGTGATGGCAGCTGCTCTGCGGCGCATTGACGCGGATCTGTCGGCCCGCGGTGGAGTTGGGATCGCGATGGTGCACGCGTTCGTGGCGGGCAGTAAAACCAGTGAGTCCGAACGTGACATCGCGGTGGGTGGTTCGCAAGCGAGCTACCCGGAAACGTTCGCCCGAATGGGCAGCAATGCGCCCGCCTCCCAGTTGGCGTACGTAGCGGCAGGGCACCTGCACCGCGCCCAGCAGCTGCACGCCGGCGGCACGCCAATCCGCTACTGCGGCACCCCGCTTCCGTACTCGTTCTCTGAGGCGAACTACGCCCATTCCACCACTATCGTGACAGTTACCGGCAAAGACGTGTCGATTCGTACCGTGCCCGTCCCTCAGCCGTACCAATTGGTGAACTTGCGTGGCTCCCTACAGGAGGTTTTGAATCAGCCGGTAGTTTCAAACGCGTTCTATTCCATTGAGTTAACCGACCCGATCCGCCCCGAACGCGCGTACGAGCAGGTTAAGAACCGGTTCGAAACTGCACTGGTGGTGCGCCACACAGGTACGGTACCGGTAGATCAGGCGCCGCAGCGCCGCAACCTGGACCCAACGGACCTGGTAGCAGCGTTCTTTGAAACGACTTTGGACCGAAACCTCTCCCCGTCCGAGCGGATTCTGGTTCGAGACACGTGGGAGCAAGTACGAAAAGAGGAACATAATGCGTCTGCTTGAGTTGAAGTTCAGTGCGCTCGGACCGTTTCCAAACGAGCACACGATTGACTTCACCGGGTTTGAAGCCAGTGGAATCTACTTGCTGCGCGGCAACACGGGGACGGGTAAGTCCACCATCATAGATGCGATCACGTACGCGCTCTATGGTGAGGTTGCAGGGCAGAACACGTCTTCTAACTCACGGTTGCGGTCAACCTACGCGGATCCAGACACGAAGACACTGGTGCAGCTGCGGTTCGAAACACCGCACGGGGTGTTTGAGGTGGTGCGTACCCCTGCGTACCACAAGCCAGGGCGCAAAAGTTTGACCCCTGCGAGTAGTTTTTTGTCGAAACTCACGCTCGTGGATGGGCAGGTAGTGGGCCGGGAGACGCTCGCGTCCCGTAAGCGAGAAGTTGATGAGCAGGTTGCGCACGTAGTTGGGCTGGGTCTTGACCAGTTTTTGCAAACAGTGATCTTACCTCAGGGGAAATTCGCGCAATTTATCCGCGCTTCCTCCCTGCAACGCAAAGAGTTACTGGCTGACATTTTCCGCACCCGCTCGTTCGAAACGTTCACAAAACTGCTGTTGGATAAGGCGCATGAGGCAAATCGGCAAACACAGCAGCGGGCAGACCGCTTAGTTACCCTCGCCGTGCATATTCATGACGGGGAGGATGCGGCGCTTGCGCAGGCACTTGAGAAAGAAGACTTCGATGCTGCGCACGAGCGGCTATTGGCGCACCAAGAACAGTTAGAGATAGCGGCTCAGGCGCGCGCAACTGCCCGCGAGCGGGCGCGGGAGAATTATCGGGAGGCCGCGTTCACGCTCGAGCAGGTGCGTGCCCTCCAGCGCTCTCGGGCACGCGCCGATGAGTTGGAGCGCGAGTTAAACAGCCTGCGTGCGCGCGAGACCGAGATTGAGCAGTGCCGGCAGACGCTGAACCGGGCGCGGACAGCGCGGGCGATTGTGCCTCATATTGAACAGGCAAAGGCGGCACAGAGCGAGCTTACACGCGCGAACACCCACTTGAGTTCCGTGCACAGCACGCTCGCTTCTGCCCCGCACCTAGCGGATTTGCCGGCCTTCAAAACCAGTGGGAAGGAAGGCACGCAAACCAGCGCAGCACTGATCGACGCGGTGGGCAAATACGCGCGCGAGTGCGCCGAGGAGCGCGGCGACTACTTGCACGCGAGCGACGGTGAGAACGGCCACTCCTTGCTAGAACGCGGCCAGGCAGAAAATACCACGGAAGCTGAACTGCCAAATAGCGAGACTCTAGACCCTCTTTATCAAAGCTTTGCGCAAGAGCTCACGCGGTTAGAAGACGCCGCCGAACACGAAGCACAGTTAGAGCAGTTGCGCGAACGCCTGGCAGATGCCCGGGAACAGGCTGAACGCAGACGCGAACAAATGCAGGCGGATCAGCGTGAGCTAGACGCTATTCCCCCGCAGATTGAGCAGATTAAAACGCAAATGGAGCAGGCCCGAACCGAGTCGGAAGCGATTGAACAGCGCGAGGCCAAGCGCAATCAACTCGACGACCGCTTGCGGGCGGCACGCGAGGTGCAGCAGATGATCCCACAGTTACAAGATGCGGCCGATAAGGTATCGCGCACCGCCCATGAAGATGACCGGGCGCGGCAAGAGTATGAACAGCTGCGCAATAAGTGGCTGGCGGACTCTGCGTTAGCTCTGTCTGGGTACTTGAAAGACGGGTTGCCTTGCCCGGTGTGCGGTGCAACCGAGCATCCCGCTCCGGTAACTGGTGAACGCCTGGTCGTTTCTCCTTCGGATCTGCAGGAGGCCGCGGACGCGTCGTCGAAAGCTACATCGGCGTTTGGGAAGGCACGAAGCGAACATGAGCAGATTACTAAGCGGATTGCGGATTTGAATCAGGTGGCGGGTGATTCTGCCGACGCACTTGAGCAGGCGCGCGGGCGCGCGCAAGAACTGTGGGAGGCCGCACGCAACGCCGGCACGCAGTTAGCGGCCCTGTCGGAAGAGCTCACGCGCATAACGGGGAAGCAGGAACGCTTAGCGGACCGGCGGGTGCACCACGAGGAACAACTCGAAGCGTTAGCGGAACGCATCGAAGAAATGAGCCGCGGCATTGCCGAAAACGAAGCGGCTGTGCGGGGTGCGCGCGGCCCATTTGACAGCGTTTGTGCGCACATTGACGCGGTCCGCTTGGCTGGCCAGCAGGTGCGGGACTTGCAGCGGGCAATCGACGAGGTCCACCATGGGCAACACTCGTTTGAGAACGCGTCCGCGCAAATGCGGCGCGCCGTTGCGGAAAGTGTTTTTGACACCGCTAAATCCGTACAGGATGCGTCCCTAAGCACTGCGGACAGCGAGGATTTGGAGGCGCGGATCAACGAGTTCGAACTGAACGTGCGCGCATGCACCCAGGAGTTGGACCAGTTGGAAACCTCGGGGGTGCGCGAGTGCGTGCTCCCGGATTCGCAGGCGCTCGCGCGCGTTGCGCAAGCGTGTAAGGACAAGCAGGAGGCAGCCCAAGATGCGGCGGCCACCGCGGCGGACCGCGCGCACCGGGGTGCAGTTGAGCTGCAAAGTTGGCGCGAAGAATGGCAGGCACTGCGCCGCGAGTTGACGCAGACCCAGACGGTGCGTTTGTTCGCGCGGATTGCGAATGGGGACACGAGCGACGCCGGGAACCGGGTGCCGTTAGCCACGTGGGTTCTGCTCAACCAGTTTGACGACGTGCTCGCGGCCGCGAACCCGTTTTTAGCCCGGTTTTCCGCGGACCGGTACGCACTGGCGCGCGTGGAGGCGGATCCGGGGTCGCGCAGCAGCAAAGTGGGGTTGGGGTTGGCGATCCACGATTACAATACGGACACGGATCGCGCTCCCCTGTCTTTGTCGGGTGGGGAAACTTTTTACACGTCCCTCGCGCTAGCACTCGGGTTGGCGGAAGTTGTGTCCAGTGCCGCAGGTGGCGTGGAGTTCCAGTCCATGATTATTGATGAGGGATTCGGCTCGCTCGACGCGTACACGCGAGACCTGGTGATGAGTGGACTCGAAGCGATTCGTGATAGCGGCCGCACCGTTGGCCTAGTATCACACGTGGAGCAGATGCAGGAGCGGATCGCGGATGGCATCCACGTTATGCGCGCGCCCGGCCAGCGGTACTCCACGCTAAAGGTGTATGCCTAACTACTGCTGAAGGTGTGCACCTAATCGTTTCGGAAAGCGTAGGACTAACCACTGCGCCCCCAGTTGCGTGGGCACTGGCTGCCTGCTTGCTGGCCTACAGGTCCGCGCCAACTTGGTAGATCAGTCGTTCCCGTTCACTGATGTCGTACCACAGGGGAAGGTGGTTATATAAGGCGGCCACCGCCTCATCGGCCGCATCTTGTGTTTGTGCCTGACACGCTGCATTCACAAGGGAACTCACGTGCGGATCGTCAATCAGGATCGCCACCACGTCTGACCATTGGATTGGCCCCTGGTTCGGCAGGTCAACTGCGAGCACGCAGCGGCGCGTAAAGTCCCCTCGGTCGCGGATGAGTTCGAGCGATGCTAAACACGCTTCCATTGTGGCTTCGTATTCCGCGATTTCCTGGTCCGCTGCGCCTTGCGCATCTGCTTTGGGAGCGTAGTATTCCCGTTGAGGGGGTGTGGACAACTGTAGTTCTTGGGCGGTGATGGGAAGAAAAACTCGCATGGCTACAGTGTGCCACGAGTCTCACCGGTGCAGCCAGATGTCATCCGTGTTTCGCAGTCTTCTCGCCGGTTATCCGTTTTACCCACTGTCGCAGACGATACCCTAACAGTTTAGGTTTCCGCTGCGCAGCTTGTTGCCGCTGCGCACCTTCTTGCCGCTGCGCGTTGGGAGCAGCGGGGGCAATGTCAAATAGTTGACTGGCTATCTGTGTGATGCTGCGCGTAAAAGAACTTTGCGGCGCGGTTTCAACGACTGTGGTTGCTTTCAAAACTGCATCATCCACTGCTGGCGTGGCGTCAATCAGTTCGAACGGAATGTTTTTACAGATGGAACGCGCGACCGTGATCAGCGACCTGCGCGAGCGGCTCCCACTGGCCGCGTTGCGCACCTGGTTAATGACCACCAGGTCGATATCCACACTAGCGTCCTTGCACTGCGCTAACGCTTGGTTCAGCCGCGTCAGCCCCACCGCATCTGCTTTCGCCACGAGCACTCGCCGATCCGCTGCCTGTAGCAGTTCTAAGTTCACGTCTTCGCGGCTGGGAATGAACGACAGTTGCGCCGGATCCGCTTCCGTGAATCCCGCTCCTATATCCACTATCACGTCACCGAAGTAGCGCAGCTGCTCCACGGTTTGCGCCACTGCCTCCGACCTGAGTGTCTGCCACGTATCCGCTTGCGTCAGGCCAGTTAGGATCGTCAGGTGCGACGCCAGTTCCTCACGCAATTCCCCTAGCTCCGTAACTTCTAACATCCCTCGGTTTTGTAGGGAACAGGCCCGCACCAAGCCAGATCCCCCATCTTCTACCCCCAGCATGATCGCCAATGCAGGTGCCGTCGTATCCGCATCCACAAGCGTCACATCGCGTTCCAGAGTAGCTACGCAGTGCGCCAGATTCGCCGCTATTGTTGACCGCCCTGGCGCTCCCGCCGTTCCCCATATCGCTACCATTTGCCCGTTTTTATCCGCTTGAGGTTCTGGCTCCCTCTCCACCCCTGGGCTAACCGTGGTTTCACCGCGTAAGTCTTCGCGAATCGCCAACGTCAAGGATTCCAGCAGTTCGTGCGCACTCGTGCGTTCAACGCGCACGTCCTCCCCAAATGATGGGGTCGCCAAAGTATCCGTGACCACCAGCAGAACCAGTGCGTGTGCGGCGTGCAGTGCCTCCACGAATGCACTATCGATACCGCACAGCTCGTCGAGTAGAACGATCCGTCCCACGCCCGCGAGGACACTGGCTTCCACTTCTCCTCTGTCGGCGCATCTGCGCGCCACTCGGTATCGGGCGCTTTGTTGGTTAAGCGCCGCCACCACGTCCGCTTCGAAATCACCGGTTAACCAAACGATGACGTTTTCAACGCTCATTCCTACTCCAGATTCCGTGCGCTAGTTTTGCGGATTAACCTCTTGCGACTTAATTTCGTGGCACAACCACGAGGTTCTTATCTTGCGACATGCCGGCCAACACCCCCGGAAGGTCCGTTTCTGGTACGGACACTTCCACTGCCCGCCCCGCGCGAATAGATAACCCCTTACCTGGCTCATGTACTCCCAGCACGATGGCGTCCCCAGAAAGGGGTTTCGCTGCTTCCTGGTGCGAGGCCGGGTCAACCGCGGTGTCTTCCACCTGCCAAACTTCAACGGCAGATCCCACTTTCACGGAAGAAGGTACCTCGCCAGACACGTTCACCACCACTTGCCGCCGGCCTTGAGCGGTACTGTCTGACACAGCGGATTGGGGAAGCAGCTCGCCGGCGGATAGTGACCGGGTTGCCACCGCTCCTTTTGGCAGCGCTCCGCGTTTTACGTACACGTGGGTTTCTGGCCGGGCATCCACTACTTCCAACTTGCCTTCGTCAATTGTCTGCCCCATCGCAACGTTTTCTCGCAGCAAATACAGGGCTTCACCGCTGCGCGCATGCCTCACGAGTAAAGTGGTTCCCACTAGGGATATCACCACGATTATCAAACCGATAACGAATCGTGGGTCGCGCAGTACTGACCTGCCTTTTGAATACGCGAGCTTTGGAGCATTTCGCTTCTTCGCACTCATAGTTAAATCATGCCAAAAAATCCGCGGCCTAGTGGTTTTCCACAGAAACTGTCCACATTCTGCTCATGTAGCCACAGCGCCACTACTCTCCACAGCGACTGTCACAGATATCCACAGCGACTGTCACAGATATCTACAGCAACTGTCACAGACTAGCACCCACTGGTATAAAGTGAGATAGTTGTCGTATGGAACCTCGTTTTTTAACCCTGGCCGACGTTAAAGAGATCCTGAACTTATCGATGTCCGCCACGCGCGCGCTCGTTTCCTCAGGCGAGCTACCTGCAATCCAAATTGGAGGTAAGCGGCAGTGGCGGGTAGAGGCAAGCGAACTCGAAAAATACATCGAACGCCAGTACGCGGTAACGCGAGAGAGAATCGAAGCGGGTGAAGCGTCCTAAAGTACGCATTCGCAACTAAAAATCGATTCGGACCGAACAGTATAGGCCCGCTCTGCGCTACGGATTTCAAAGTGGTCCGCGTAAACCGCGCCTATCCAACCGGCTATCGATAGCTGCTGAACAGCTATTTTTACTCGCTGGCGATTGTGCATCAAAGAGCGAAGCACGGAGTTCATTGGCAGCTTCCGCTCAAGAATGGATGCCGCACTCGCATGGCGGGCAACTCCTTGAAGCACACTGCAGTTCGAGAGGTTCACCAGCACCTGTCGTCCGGCCTGGTCTAACAGCAACCAGTTTTGCCCTACCCGCAGCAGCCGCCCCTGGGCCTGCGCCCCAGCGTCACTCATGCATCTAACTTCGCTTCCAATGCTTGTGCGCAGCCGTTCTACAAGGGTTATTTCCGTCAGCTCAGCCTGCGCCAGCTCATAGACTTCCTCGCGTTCTTGCGCTCTGCGGGCTGCTGAAAACGTTGCTTCTAACTCATCGATGAGTCCGCTTAGTTCCATACGCTCATTGAAACACATGACCGCTACCACTTTCCCCACAGTTCCCCACCTGATCTTGAATCTTGGATCACACCTTGACAACCCACATTCACGATGTAACCATAAACACAACGAACTGACATGAACTGAAACGGTTAGATATGAATTCAGCGTAAACCCGTGCTAATCAAACAGGTTCCCGTCAGTGCAAGCCCAGCATCCGCACGAGAACCACCGGTTTAACGTGAGGAGACCACACGTACGCGAGCCGCATCTTGGCTCAGAGAGGAAAACGCACCGTGTCCGCACACCCCACCACAGTGCCCACCGCAGCCACAACAGTGCCCACTCGGACCATCAAAACCCCAATCGAATCAAATACGACATCAGAGGAAACGTCGCTCGTATCGGGACGCATAGCCGTGGTTATGGCGCTATTCACCGTGGTTCTCACTGCTCTTGTAGTCTGGTCGGGGGCGAGCGCGTTCCCGCTACTACGCTCTCCTGGCATCCTCGTCCAAGGCGCGTTTAGCCTCAACGCCCCGATTATTACCGTGGTTGTTTTCGCGGTTTCCACAGGTGCGTGGGTGCTGGCTTTGTGGACGACTCTGTCACTGTTCTACGCACAGTTTTTGCTCACCACTAGGCGGCGCAGTGTTGGCGTGGTCCTGTCCTCGCGCTTCCTTAGTCCACTGGCGCGCAAACTGTTGCGCCGCTCGGTGCTTAGCGTCGCATTGAGCGCCAGTATGGTCACGCCCGCGTTCGCGCTCGACAGTGTCGACCTAATGTGGCCTGCGGGAACAACCACAACGGACGTAACGAGTACCGCGGTTGAACAGGGCAATCCCGCCGATTCTAGCTCCCCCTCCTCTGCCGATTCGAAGTCCGCTCCCTCAGGCGGGTCTAACTCCGGCTCCTCGTCCGCGTCCTCCGCGCGCAATCTGGCAGCCCCTAGCACAGCTGGTTCCACCACTGCAGGCGCTTCAGCAGATAGCGCAGCCAACGCAGGGGCCGCAAGTTCGTTCACCTACACCGTCAAAAACGGCGACACTTTGTGGACTATCGCGCAAGAACAGTGTGGAGCACAGACGCAAGCAGCTATATCCCGCGCATGGCAGAGGATCTACCAGCAGAACAAAGCTGCCATAGGCAACGATCCCGCATTAATCTACGCGGGCACCGAACTCGTAATCGACCGAGGTAGCAACCAGTAATGCTACTACCATCACAATCACTAACACTCAGGAAGGCAATCCCGATGACCGCCCCGGTAACAACCACTCCTATCCGCAGTTTCAAACGCATCCCACCGCGCGCCGCAGTAACTAAACCAGTCCGGCCAACCCCAGTCCACTCTCCGTGGCTTAACCTCGACGTCTCGTGGGATTACTCTCGGCCAGAAGAAACCGCTAGCCCATGGCTGCAGCGCGTGGAGCTACCAGAACCCGCTCGGTGGTCAGGCGCCCTAGCGCTAGCTGTAATCGAATCTATGCTCGGATGCCGCCGCGCCAGCGCACTGGAAAGGTGGATGGTGCCTAACCTGTACACCGCTCTAGAGCGCAGGGTAGCGCTCGCCCGCCGTCTGAATGGCCCAACGCGTATCCGTCGCCCCCAGCTGCGCTCCAGCCGAGTGTGCGCAATCAGCGCACGAACTTACGAAACAACGCACATCGTCACGGACGGTGCGAACACCAGGGGTGTGGGCATCCGGTTGGAAGCCCGGCGGAGCCAATGGATCGCAACCGCGATCGAAATCGCATAGCCCCGCAGGTACGTAGTGACAAGTACGTCGCGCTACTTAGCGTTTCTTCTTCCTCCGCGCAGCCCGACGCTCCGCCCGGTTCCCCCGCTTACGCTCTGGCTTCTCCGCATCGCCCTCATCCGTGGCCGCAGAAGTCTGCAGGTTCTTCTCCATCTCCTGCCGACCCACATTACCCATCACATTATTCTGAGTGGACCCACTCAGCGGCGTCGTCGTAATCGTCGCAACCTGCTCCGACTCCTTCTGCCCAGCCTCCTGTTGCTGCTGGGCGAACACCAACTGGAACTGGCCCGCGTAAGCAAACGCCTGCTGCACCGACTCCTCCCGGATCCGATCCATCATCGCCGTGAACATCTGCGCGCCCTCAGCTGCGTACTCAACCAGCGGGTCCCGCTGACCCATCGCACGCAGCCCAATGCCTTCCTTCAAATAATCCATCTCATACAAATGCTCACGCCACGACCGGTCCACAGCCGCCAAAATCACCCGACGCTCCAACTCGCGCATCGGATTCTCCCCCAGCTGCGCTTGCGCCAACGGGTTTTGCTCAATCTTCTCCTCAAGCTTCTGATACTCCGTCTTAATATCCGACGTGTACTCAAACTCCAAATCCGCAAGACTGACCGCGTTCACCCCACCGGACGCTTCCGCCACTTCCTTGGCAGTAATCGTCGCCGGATACAGGGTCCGCATCATCTGATCCAACTCTTTCAACGTGTCTTCCGTGATGTTCTCTTCACTCACCCGGTTCTCAATCACACCCGACACGATGTGCTCCATGAAGAAATCCATCTGCGGGCGCATGTCCTCACCATTCAACACGCGCTGCCGCTCACCGTAAACAGTTTCGCGCTGACCCGTCATCACATCGTCATACTTCAACACGTTCTTACGGATCTCAAAGTTCCGAGCCTCAACCTGCGACTGGGCCGACGCAATCGACTTCGACACCATCTTCGACTCAATCGGCAGATCCTCCGGGTACCGACCCGACTGCATCACCCGCTGCACCATCGCGGAGTTGAACATGCGCATCAAGTCATCTTCCATCGACAGGTAGAATCGCGATTCCCCCGGGTCCCCCTGACGGCCAGACCGGCCCCGCAGCTGGTTATCGATCCGTCGGGACTCATGCCGTTCCGTCCCCAACACGTACAAGCCACCGAGTGCCGTGACCTCATCGTGTTCAGCAGCCACCGCGTCCCGAGCTTCCTCCAGCACCTGCGGCCACAACGCGTTGTACTCCTCCGCATCCTCCTGAGGGTCCAAACCACGATCTTTCATCTGCGCCACCGCAAGGTGCTCCGCGTTACCACCGAGCATAATGTCGGTACCACGCCCAGCCATGTTCGTCGCTACCGTCACCGCGCCTTTACGCCCAGCCATCGCCACGACATCCGCTTCGCGCTCGTGCTGCTTCGCGTTCAACACTTCGTGCGGAATGTGCCGCTCCCGCAGCAGTTGGGAAACTAACTCGGACTTTTCCACCGACGTGGTGCCCACCAGCACAGGTTGCCCCTCTTGGTGCCGGCGTTCAATGTCGTCCACAACCGCTTTCATTTTCGACGCGAACCGTGGGTAAATCACGTCCGGCTGGTCCTTACGAATCATCGGGCGGTTAGTCGGAATGGGCACCACCCCAATCTTGTAGGTGGACGCGAATTCCGCTGCTTCCGTCTCTGCGGTACCCGTCATGCCCGCTCGCGACCCCTCAGGGTAAAGGCGGAAGTAGTTCTGCAAAGTAATCGTTGCAAGCGTCTGGTTTTCAGCTTTAATCTCCACGCGCTCTTTCGCTTCGATCGCCTGGTGCATGCCCTCGTTGTAACGCCGGCCCGGCAAAACGCGCCCCGTGTGCTCGTCAACAATCAGCACTTCCCCGTTTTGCACGATGTAGTCTTTGTCGCGTTTAAACAGTTCCTTTGCTTTAATCGCGTTGTTCAAAAACCCGATCAGAGGCGTGTAAGCGGCGTCGTAGAGGTTGAAGATCCCCAGTTGGTCCTCCACATAGTCAATACCAGAATCGAGAATCCCAACCGTTTTCTTCTTCTCGTCAACCTCGTAGTCCTTATCCCGGTTGAGGTTCAAAACCAGGTCCGCGAACGTGCGGTACCACTGGTTCACATCTCCTGTGGCGGGGCCGGAGATAATCAGTGGGGTCCGGGCCTCGTCAATCAGGATGGAGTCGACCTCATCGACAATCACGTAGTTGTGGCCGCGCTGAACCATGTCTTCGGGGCGCTGGGCCATGTTGTCGCGCAGGTA
This sequence comes from Gleimia hominis, assembly GCF_032085515.1. Lineage (GTDB taxonomy): Bacteria > Actinomycetota > Actinomycetes > Actinomycetales > Actinomycetaceae > Gleimia > Gleimia hominis. The sequence continues at coordinate 1,096,315 of NZ_JASXSX010000001.1, read as the reverse complement.
GTCGAAACCGAACTCGTTGTTGGTCCCGTAGGTGATGTCGCAGTTGTACTGTTCCCGCCGCTCTGATGGGCTTTGCCCGGTGAGGATACAGCCGCAGGTTAGACCGAGGAAGCGATAGACGCGTCCCATTAGTTCTGACTGGTATGACGCGAGGTAATCGTTCACGGTTACAACGTGCACGCCTTTGCCGGACAGTGCCCGCAGGTACGCGGGAAGGGTGGCCACCAGGGTCTTGCCTTCACCCGTTTTCATTTCTGCGATGTTGCCTTGATGCAGCGCCGCCCCACCGATCAGTTGGACGTGGAAGGGCCGCAGCCCCAATACGCGGTCCGCAGCTTCACGGACGGTGGCGAAAGCTTCTACCATCAGGTCATCTAGCGATTCCCCGTTTTCGAGGCGTTCTTTGAACTCCGGGGTTTTCGCCTTCAGTTCCTCATCGGTTAGAGCTTTGAAGTCGTCTTCAAGGGCGTCCACCTGCTTTGCAACCTGCTCGAGCTTACGCAGGACACGCCCTTCACCCATTCGCAAAATCTTGTCAAGAATAGACACGTTTCTCCATCGTCAGTTCGGGCAAAGTAGCCTAGCTACACTATCAACCCTCCCATTCTAATCCTAAGTTCCACAAGGCCGTACTCTTGCGCGCGGATTAGCAGCTAGCGAACACGGTTTACACTTTTACCACCTGTTTTTCTTCACTTCCCTTCGTTTTTCACCATGAGGGTTTCGCGGCTACTTGGCGGATGTATCAGAACCCAACCCCCTCATGCTAAATTAGGCAAGGCTAACCTGAGTGCATGTTAGGTGTCTCTACTCAGCGGAAACTGCGCATGCAACTGGGTTCGCTTTCTTTTTCGGACACGTCTTGAACGGTGTAGGGCCTTTCAAGCAGTTTCAGACTGAGAGGAAAATAAACGTGTCAAGCAAACGAATTTTAACGCGCGTAAGCTCTTCCATTTTCGCGTTCGCAGCACTTGTGGTCAGCGTCGCGACAATCCCCGCGCACGCAGTTGGCACTGCGGCAACTACTCCCAGTGCAGTTGTGAGTGCCAATAATCAGCACGCAGATTCGGAGTTGAAAACACGACTCGACAAACAGGTGGCGCAAGTCGAGCAGGCACTCAAAGAGGTTGCCACGGATTTCTCCAAATGTGATGCGAACGCTAAAACCGGTTACCTCAAGGGAATAGAACAGGGGAAGGCGTTTTTGGACAGCGCGAAAGAGCTGAAAGAAACAGGAGATTTTGCGCAGGCGCTTAGCAAGGCCGCGACGGCGCTGAAGCTCATTAATAATGCCGCGAACGTTCACTTAGATGATGGAAGTGATGACGAGGAACCGCACTATTGCGCCCCGCTTAACAAGGCTACGGGGCAACCAAGCGTCGGCAGTTCCGCCCCGCCTGCAGGGCAGTCAGGTGGGAGCACCGCCTTGTCCACAACGCAGCCGGGCGCAAGTACCGCGCCATCCACAACGCAGCCGGGGGCAAGTACCGCGCCATCCACAACACAGCCGGGGGCTCAGCTTCCCAACGCGAACAGCGGGGTTAATCCCCAGACGCCTACCGATGGTAGTTCTGAGTCCCAGCCTAGAGTGGTTGAGGGGAACCTCGACTGGTCGGTGCGCGATTCGTTCCTCAAGTATGTTCAAGGCCCGATTGCTCACGGAACTGTGAAAGCCACTGACGGTGCGACTGCCGTTAAGAATGCGGACGGCATGGTTACCCACTTCAGTTTTGAAACCATTCGCGGCCAGAAACTGGACTGGAATCACCCGTCTGGTGAACTTCAGTTTCAGGGCACGGTCCATTTGAGTGGGCATGGGGGGATCCTAGAGATGACGATTTCCAACCCCACAATCCGGTTTGATGCAGCAGATAACACGCTTGAGGGTAAGCAAAGTGGAGTACTGTCTGCACAGGTGAAGTCGCGTAGTTTTGTGGACACCTCTACCCAGGGTGAGCTGGTTGATTACAAACGCGTAGAGCTCGCGCGTCTGCAAAAGATTGACGTAAGAACCTCAGGCGATTCAATTACTTTAAAAACGGATGGTTCGACGCTCTTGGAATCCGGGGTCGCGGCGTTCGGTGGGTTCTACGAAGCAGGCAAGGACCTGGCGGAAATTACGGTGACATTGAAACAAAACCGCGCGCACCAACCTGCTGCGCCCGGCGGTGGACCGAACGCGGGAACGTACGCGGGCCGCTGCAAAGCCGATGAACCAAGGGATACCCGCGTGTCTAAGGCGAAACTCGAGGTCATTGCGCCCGAGGTGATTGATGCGGGGAAAGAAATGAAGTTCACGCTTAGAGGCTCTGGGTTTAACGATCCGAAGGACCCGGTTGGTAACGGTGTGTACGTGCTGGTGACGCAAGATGACGAGTGGGTTATCAATGAGTGCTTAACGTTGACGGGCCCAGGGGGATTGTACGCGGGGTATATTCCAAAAATTAACTCTGATGGCACGTTCGAGCACACGATAACTATTGGTGCCGACAACTTTATTCCCGGACGCACGTATGCGATTGGAACGCTCGCTGCGCATGCGGCATCTTTGAACAGTCGTTATTTTGACCGGGGCGTCATGTTGAAAATTCCGCACAACGCGTTTTCTAAGGTTACGGATCCGAAGAGTGTGAAGGCTACCGTAGACGCTAAGAAGAACGTGCAGGTGCGGTGGGGTGTTGATGGGGACACGTCTGGGCAAAAGTGGCGGGTGTCGATTGACTGCGTAGACAAGTGCGCAGACAAGTTTGGGCGCACAACCCGCTCGGCTGACAAGTGGAAGTCCGCGGACCGCGAGCACGTGTTCGAAGATGCTGACGATGGGGTTTATGTTCCGAAAGTTCAGGCATACCGGGAGGTAGACGGGGAGCGTATCTACGGGAAAGAAATAGTGGGGCGGGAATTCGCGGTTGGAACCGAGTTGCCCAACAGTTTTGAAATTCCTGAGGGAATGGAGCCAGCGGGTAGCCAACCGCAAAACCCGGAAGGTGCAGCTACTCCCCCGCACACGCCTGCAAATACAAACCCACCGGTAACTTCGGAGCCACCGACAAGCACCGCACCACCTGCGAATACGCAGCGTGCCGAGACAGCTCCGACCATGCGGGTGCCAGGAAAATCGAAACTGACGGCGAAAAACACTGGGAAGCGTGAACAGCACCGGTCTGCCGGCAGCCCTAGAGACGCCTTGGCTTCCACGGGTTTGAGCGGATTGAACCTACTGTACGCCGGGGCTTTCCTGGTATTGCTCGGCGCCGGGGCGATTATATTGCGTCACCGCCGCGCCTAATACCGGCTGGATGAGGTACCGGCCGGGTCTAATTTCGACCCACTTAGGTAACTGCCGGGTCTAGTTTCGGCCCGCTTAGGCAATGTCCGGGTCTAGTTTCGGCGATACTTGCCGCGCAATGAGGCACTCCCTGAAAGAGGAGATAGGAAACCAATCTTACTTTCAGGGAGTGTTGCTCATCCTCGTTAGCTTATGGATTTAAGCACTAACTTATGAGTTTAAGCGCTATTTTATGGGTTATATGCGCTAGTCGTCGTCTACTACTCCTGCGACTACGGCGTTGAGGCGGATAACCCCGTAGGTCCAGCCGGAGCGGTGGTAGACCGCGCAGGGCTGGCCGGTTTCTGAATCAATGAATAGGAAGAACGGGTGGCCCACCAATTCCATTTGGTACAGTGCCTGATCTACCGTCATCGGTTGGCTTTCGTGTAGTTTTTGCCGGACGATAACGGGGGAGTCTCCCAGCTGCTCTTCGCGTTCTTCACCGAGTTTAAGATCTTCCGCGGAACGCAGTTTGTCCGAAACAGGTTCTTTAGGTTCCGGTTTCTCTTCTGGTTCGTCGGGCACGATCCCACCCAAATCATCTGCGATTGGCTGGTGGAAGCGCCTGCGGTGGTCTTTCGCCCGGTCGCGAGCACGGCGGAGTCGCTCGAACAGCTTACCGGTTGCAATGTCTACAGCTGCGTACCTATCCGAACTAGAGGCTTCCGCGCGAATAATAGGGCCTTTACCAAATACGGTGAGCTCTATGCGTTCTGCGGTTTCCGCTTGCCGGGGGTTGCGTTCGTGCGTTAGCTCCACGTCGATGCGTTGCGCACGAGGATAAAACTGCGTGACCTTAGCAACCTTATCTTCGATGTATTCGCGGAAGTTCGGGTGAATTTCGGCATTGCGTCCGACAACTGTGATATCCATGATTCCTCCTGGAATATAGGTCCATCCCTACGCAGGGAGACTGATTACTGACACAACGGCTGTGCCAGCGGTGAGTTTAACTACCACCTCCCGGTCGCCTACCTCTTTGTAAGTGTTAACTCACTAGGCATACACCTATGATACCTGACTGCGGTGAACTACGTCACCTTATGGTGTTAGATTCTACCCCATGAGCTGGGGTTTCTTCACTACAGCCAAACTGAGCACGAGCGGCACCTGCACCCCCGAGTTTTCTAACACCCGAACGCATTCTCGGATCGTGGCGCCCGTGGTGATCACGTCGTCCACCACGATTGCTTGCCGCTGCCCCACCGGGGTACGCAAGAACATTGCCCCGTGGCGACCCCGGCGGCGCGTCTGCGCATCCCGGCCCGACTGGGTGCGTTGCCCCACCCGCAGTGCCAGCACCTCTCGCATCTGCGCCTGCACCCCCATTGCCCGCAGTGTTTGCGCCACCGCACGCGCTACCTGCGGAGTGACCATCATTCCCTGCCAGCGGCGCCGCAGCTTGGACGGCGCAGGCACAACACACACTTGCGCAGACCCGGCCCAGTCCAGGCGTTCCACAGCGGCTGCCCCCAACGTTATTCCGCAGTGGTAAAGCCAGTTATCTAACCGCGCTCCTGAATCGTGTTTTGCGGTGAGGATTACGCGTCGCAAAGGTCCGTCATATTTGCCGAGTGACAGTGCGGCAACCGCGGGGCTCCCCACTTCCTCAAGCACGTGCGGGCGCGGGTGGGTGCGCGCTAGGTTCCCACATGCCTCACACAGGGGCGTGTCCCACCGGCCGCAACCGGCGCATGCGGTGGGCAACAGCAGATCCAAAAGAGGGCGCGCGTACATGCCACCAGTATTACGCTCACTCCCCTACCGTGGGGCTCAGTGTCAGCAGGTCGTGGAAAACAAGCGTTGTGGACGCCGCTCATCCACACCCACGCCAAGTGGCGGGCCCTATCACTTACATGGGCCGCTTGCCTCACGAACCTGGAAACCGGCGGCGCCCAAGAACCTCACGAGTCTGGAAACCTCCGGCGCCCAAGAACCTCACGAACCTGGCAACCGACCGCTCTCAAGAACGTCGCAAGCCTGAAAACCTCCGGCGCCCAAGAACCTCACGAACCTGGAAGCCGACGGCACCCAGATACCTAGCTAACGCACAAACCTACCGCACCAGTCATCTAACTCACCGGGCGGTTTACCGGGGGAAGGTCAAAGCTTTTTGATCTACGGAATCGGCGCGCCACGAGGCCCCTACGCGAGTGAGGTACCCGCCGTCAGCTTGCTCCAAGATAACGTTTTGCGGGCTAGATCCGGCAGACACGCGGTTGGCGCGTCCTGGGACCGCCATGGTGGAACTTCCTGAAACGAGGTCTTTGAACACAACTTTGGAGTGGTCTCCATCGTCTTTCAATCCCACAGCTACGCCATTGCCCGCCCAGGAGCAGTCCACGGAATCGTTAAGGTCATCCACTTGCCGCGGGTTAGTCAGCCCAAGCGGTGTGCCTGACGGGGACCGCTTCACTTCCGCGATCCACACGCTCCGGTGCTCCCCACCGCGTTTCAACAGTACATGCGCCCCATCTGGCGACACCCACACTTGCTGCAACGGTCCGCCACTATCCCACGGTTGCGGCAGGTTCGCGACCTCATTATTCACACTGGCAGCAATCAACTCGCCCGCATCCACGCTCCACACCCAACCGGCGCGGTCCACCGACGGCGCCCCTAAATCCTGGCCCCGGTAAATCACCGACGGCACCCCATCGCGCGTCACCGCCACCAGCGCGCTGCGGTTCGCCACGTACGCGATCGGGGAATGCTCCAGCGGACCAATAGTGGGGTAATCCGCCGAATAGTTACCAACCGTTGACGCCGGTACCGCCACCGAGAAACTGCCTCCACTTCGAATCTCAATCCCCCGCTCAGACAGCCCCACGTTCCGGCCCAGCGCCCACTGCGGTTCCGCGGGCAACGCCACGTCCGCCAAAGGTTTACTATTCAGTTCAATGTCCACTTCCGTCACCGACGGCACCTGCATCAGCGTTGACGTGAGCTGCCACTTGAACAGTGACTGCGACTCCAGCGAGCGGATCTCCTCCGCCTCCACGCGCACATTCGCCCGGCCAGCATTCACCTCCACCGACTGCAACGGCAGGCGCGCCCCCTCAGGAACCGCATTCACTACCGCCGCTTGAATCCCTTCCGCAGGCCCTTGAATCAGCCCCTGCATCAGGTGCGAAGCCAATCGGCGCCGCGGATACCACCGCTGGTCCGCAACCAGTGTTTTCTTATCGGGCGAAAGGAAATACAAGGCGGCTTGCGTGAACGCCGCATCAAACGCGTTGCGTGACACCAAAGCGCCCGCAGGTAACGAGTTAATCCGCCACTGCCCATCGCGGTCTTGCGACAGGCGGAACTCCAGTTCGTCACGCGATTTCCGCGCCTGAGGTTCGTACAGGCCAGCGCCGTTAACGTGGCCACTAACCGCAGCAGACACTTTAACTCTCTGCCCGTCTTGTTTAACTTCCGGGGGTTTATCGTCCGGGTAAATCAGGATCTGCGTATCCGCCGACCAGTCCCGCTGCGCCGTAGCGGTCAAATAACTGCGCGCAACCTGGAAGTCATCCGACCACCCCGCTCCGGAGGCGCGAATAAAGTCACGGACAATCTGTTCCGGTTGCGCATCTTTAACCGGGCCGGAGCCTTTCAACACCACCGTTTCCGAATCCGGTTCACTGCGTTTAAACGCGGTCACGGGCCCGGACGTGGGGAAAGTCTGGCAGCCAACCAGGCCGAATGCGCACACCAGTGCGAGCACTTTAATGAGCGAGCGGGGCCCGCGTTCTTGTGATCCGCTCATGCGTATTCTCCTCCTGCCCGGTTACTCACGAAGATAAGCCACCTTCCGACGTGGTGGCGTGATCTACCCCTTCCCACAGTGGCAGCGGGAACGAACGCACGTCTTCACCAGCCACTTTCGGCACGGTCACGAGGAAGGCTGATCCTTCACCCGGTACCCCGTAGGCCTCAATCACCCCGTGGTGCAGAGCCACGTCTTCTTTCGCGATAGATAGACCCAACCCGGTACCTCCCGTGGTGCGGGTCCTCGCCGGGTCTGCGCGGAAGAACCGTTCGAATACGTGTTCGCGGGTCTGCTCATCCATGCCCACGCCCCAGTCACGCACCCGCACCGCGGTTGACGTCGGGTCTGTTGCCACGGTTATTTTCACGCGTTTACCTTCCGCGTGCTCAATCGCGTTGACCAGCAAGTTACGCAGCACCCGTTCGATCCGCCGGTGGTCCACCTCTGCAATACAGCGAGTAGAGGGCATATCCACCTCAATGGGAACACTCAGTTTATTCGCAAGTGTCTGGTTCGCTTCCACCACCTTACTCACCACTCCGCGCAGGTCCGTGACTTCGGCTTCCAAACTGGCTTTGCGCGAATCGTATCGAGAAATCTCCAGCAGGTCCGCGAGCATTTTTTCGAACCGATCCACCTGCTCGTGCAGCAGTTCCGTTGAACGCGCCATCATGGGATCCAGATTTTGGCGGGCGTCGTAGAGGATTTCTTCCGCCATCCGGATTGTCGTGAGGGGGGTGCGGAGCTCGTGGGAGACATCGGAGACGAAGCGTTGCTCTAACTGCGAGAGCTTGTCGTATTCCGCGATGGTTTCTTGCAGGGAGTCCGCCATGTTGTTGAATGCCCGGCCCAGCTTCGCCATCTCGTCTTCCCCACGGATGCGCACGCGGGCCGTGAGGTCTCCGTCCGCCAGTTTCGTGGCGGCACGGGCGGTGACTCCCACGGGGCGAAGCTGGTTGTACACGATTGCGAAGATCGACAGTGCCAGGATGAACACCACCGGGAGGGCGCCAACTGACAGCGTGGAGAACATGGTGGAAATAACGGTCTGGTCGTAACGCAGAGAATAGATCAAATACAGTTCGTAATCACCCGCCATGGGGAGTCGAACCAGGGAGCCCACTACGATTGCGGGTACGGACGTGCCGTTTTCGGAGGGAATGGAAACGGATTGGTAGTAAGACTCCGCGCCCGCAGCTACCTGAGCGCGCATTTTCGCGCTGATGACGTCCACGAGGTCCCGGTCAATCAACTCGTTAATCGCAAAAGTTTTTGAAGCGCTGGGGGAACGCAGCAAAACCGTGGAGATAACCCCTGAACCGGCGGAGGAGGTTTGCAGGGAAGACACCAGTTGGTTGGCGAGGTCTTGTACCTGGTCCGGGGTGGTGGCGGTGGACTGGTCGAATGTGGATTGCGCTTGCGTGAACCGGACGGAGGCGTCGTCGAGGATTTGCCCGCGCCGCTGGTCAAAAATGTCTGCCCGCACCTGGTAGGTCACCACCAAGAATAGGGCGGCGAGGATTGCGATCGCCACGAAACTCATGATGACCGCGATCCGCAAGGATAGGGACCGGCGCAGCGGAAGCGTCAACCGTGAATGGGCAATTCGACGAAATAGCTTCGAGGGCGAAGACACGAGTGGTTACGCTCCAGTGTTACCGATGCGGTAGCCAACCCCACGTACGGTGACCACCACTTCGGGGTGTTCGGGGTCTCGTTCAATCTTTGAACGCAGCCGCTGCACGTGCACGTTAACTAGCCTAGTGTCGGCCGCGTGGCGGTAGCCCCACACTTTTTCAAGCAGTTCGTCGCGCGAAAATACTTTCCAAGGGGCCCTCCCAAGCGCTACGAGCAGGTCGAACTCCAGTGGGGTTAAAGCAATCTCTTCTTCCCCGCGGAACACTTGGTGGCCCGACACGTCCACTCGGATTTCTCCGAACTGCAGGTGCTCTTCTTCAAGCACTTCCCGACCCCGCAACCGAGCTTTCACGCGTGCCACCAGTTCTTTGGGTTTAAAGGGTTTCGGAACATAATCATCCGCCCCGGCTTCTAGCCCAGCGACGACGTCACTGGTGTCCGTGCGGGCCGTTAACATCACGATCGGCACGTCAGATTCAGCGCGGATCATGGAGCACAGTTCGATACCGTTCAGCCCGGGGAGCATCACGTCAAGCAAAATCAGGTCTGGGTTCAAGGCGCGGAACGCACCCATCACTTCGTCCCCGTCGTGGCAGTAAGAGACGCTGAAGCCTTCCCCACCTAGCACAATGCCGATCATTTCCGCGAGGGCAACGTCGTCGTCAACAACAAGAATACTGGCGCTCATCAGTTCACTGTTCCGTTCAGCTCGGTTCTAACATCGATCATATCCTCGCTGCGCCCTAACCGCCCTCTACTATCCGAAAGTGGTGGCGCCTCTTCGCAGCACTGTCACCGCGCCCCGGTTCACGCCGTGCCGCCGGCGGGTTGTTGCCCGCAGGTTTGCGTCCCGCTTCCCGCACCGCGTCCGCCAGTGCCAGCAGGTCATCGGGTGAAGGTGGAGCGGGTTCGAAGTTCGTTTCTAAGCGGATCACCTGCCAGCCGCGGGGCGCTGTGAAGTTGTGGGCGTGCTTTTCGCACAGCTCGTACGCGTGCGGCTCCCGGTTGGGTGGTAGGGGTCCTAAGACAGCTGTGGCCTCAGAATAGTCATACGTCAACGAAGCTACCGCCGCTTCACGGCAGGTAGGTCGGGAACAAACTCGCATCGCACTCACCCATCCAGAATAGGTGAATGTCCAGGGTTTCTGTAGGCCACCGCGCCGGTACAGCGGCGAGCATGGTTTAGAATGCAGCTATGCGTCCAGTGGTTCGGAACCGAGATAGGCATGGCAGAGGCGCGCGCGGCCCCCTGTTTTCCCCCGTCGTCCCCGCCCGCCGTACGTGGTCGGAATCGTTCAACGAGATCGTGATGATGCATGCGAACGAAATGGCCGCCAGGTACCCGCAGTTGCGAGAAATTGAGGTGGCGGTGGAAGACTGTCCACCCGTTGATCCGGCACCGTGGGAATCCCCGATGGTTAACCTCTGCCGCGCTTTCGCAGTGGATCGAATGGCTGGCCTGCGGGCCCGGATTATCCTGTACCGACTCCCAATCAGCTACCGGGCTGGGCGCGCGAGCCACCGCGAGTTCTCGTCGGGTTTGCACGCGTTCGTGCGGGCACTACTTGCGGAGCAGTTCGGGGACCTCACGGGAATAAACCGCGACGACCTGCTGCGCGGCCCCAACGATTAAGATGCGCGGCCCCAACGATTAAACCAACCATTAAACCACGCGGATCCCGCGCCCGGAACGTCCGCGTCCGGGAGTTATACGCACAAAACGCCCGCAGTGAACTAGACGCGCACGAAGCGAGTTATGCGCGCATAAGGCACCCACGCTGGCGAGTTGTGCCCGTCCGACGCGCCTGTGTTAGCGAGTTATGCGCTCATAAGGCACCCACGCTGGCGAGTTGTGCACGCCCGAAACGCCTGCGTTAGCGCGTTATGTTCAGCTGTAGCGGGGGGTTAAGCTGAGTGGGATCCGTCAGTGGTAACGAAGCGATTGCCGGTTGATCCCCTGTTTTTGTGAGCGTGACAGCACCGAAGAGGGGGCGGTCCGCACTCACCTGCACGTTGCCTTTCGCCGCCACCGTGACCGTGGAGTTCGCAGGCACCGTGACCGGTTTGCCCATCACGCGAGCGTGCGCTGGTTCCCCCGCTGGGTTCACGAGCGACAGTTCCGCATTATGCCCCGCTAAGTCGGGAACCAGTCCCCCGAGGTTCTTGCTGGCGGCCGCGGGCACCCATACGCCGCGGTCGGACACCGCGTCGCCATCTTCGTTGCGTTTTCCCTCCACGTCCGCTGTGAGCACGCCCGTAACTGGCACTGACGAGTCTACTGTTATCCCCACTTGCGGCCCTGGCAACCCATCCATGTTCAGTTCCAGTACCGCTCCAGCATCAACCGTGAGGTCCGTGGCGCCCGGCACGTCCTGCATTCCCTTAGGTGTGAGTGCCTGCACCGTCACCGCCGCGTCTTTTTGCCCGGGGTTCACGAGCCGCAGCCGCGGGTGTGAGTTAGTGGCCGCGAACCCGGGAAACACGAGTTTGCGTTCCAGTTGCGCAGCCGGGCCAGTCACATTCATTCCCTGAGGGGCTACGCCCGCCACCGAAGTGGTTAGCAAACTCATTCCGAGGGTGGGTCCATCGACGCGCGCATGCACCGCGAGCGCCTCCTCCTGCGGAAAATAACTAGCTAAATTAACGCGTACGCTACTGAGCTTGGGGACCACCACGCTGGGGTGAATATCCAGGGGGCCAACGGAAGTCCAGGCCTGCAGGCTCACGTTTGCCGCCGCATCCGACGGATTGGCTAAGACCAGAACGGATTGATTCCCAACCGCGGTGGACGCGCCCGCGAACCAACCTTCCATGGTTGGAGCGTCGCACTGGCTCCACGCTAACCCGTTGTCATGCGCGGTGTGAGATTGCGTAACCGCGGAAGTGTAAACTCGGGTGTCTGCCTGGGTGCGCACCTGAATGCGCACTGGATCACGCAGGTTCTTTGCATTCTTTCGGTCTACCTGGCTGCCGGGACCGTTAGTGCTCAGCGTTTGGAGTTCATCGACCCACTGGCCCCCATCTTCAAGTACCTGAAGGTCACCGGCGACAGTGTCTGCCCCATCGGCCGCTAGTGCCTGTGGGATACAGGTGAGTTGGGCCTGTGAGTTTTCCAGCGAAGCGGACACGGAAGCGGGCGCGGTTTGAACCGCAGCACTGGAAGTGAATACGTCAATGAACCCAGTGGCTCCAAGTGCGCCGGCGCACACGAGCGCAGACACGCCCAGCGCAGACAGTTTTAATCCTTCTTTCCAGTTAAACGGCACTGCGGCGCCTCCTTCTAACAGGAATGAGCATGAGTCCCAACCCCACTGCGGTCACGGCACACGCCACCCACCAGGTGTAAAGCCACGGGTTGCCGTAGTAAACATGCACCGTTCCGCTGCTCGTGCCCATGTCGAAGGCTTGCTGCCACCCGTGTTGGGTGGGCTGCAGCGCTTGGCCTTGCACCGTGGCGTGCCAGTTAGCGTCCGCGCGTTCGGTGAGCGTGAGTTTCTGCCCGGCCCGCGCGGTCGTCTCCGCACTTATGTAGCCGCTACCCCGCGCTGCAGCATCGGCGTATAACCGGGCTGGGGCTTGCCCATCCGGGCGCACGCGCCAGAGGGTACCTAACTCCGATTCCCCTGCGCGTTGCAGCGCGCCGAATGAATCTAGAGTTGCCATCGTCCGGTCTCGCGCCACCCCGGTTCCAGGGGCGAGTGCGATCTGGTCTATCGCAAAGCTTTGCAGCGCCCGCGCAGTGGTTTCATCTGGGGCTTGCACCAGCCGAGTCAGCATCTGCGCCAGGTCCCTGTCTTCCGCACTACCCGTGGTGAGCGCGTCCACCGTATCCGTTTGCTTTACCGCATGGGAGCTGTCCGCTTGTTCGTCTGCGTGAGCACTTTCCGCTTGCTTGACTGCGTGGGCCCTGTCCCAGCGTAGGCGCGCACTCGAATCCGCCAGTTGAGGTCCTTGCGCCCGCCGCACGGCTGCGCTCAACCGCCCCGCGTCCGCACTCAGTACCAGCAGGCGCGTGTGCCGGCTCGAATGCTGAGCGTCAACACTGGCTAGAGGTGCGCGCGGGGCGTGGGTTTGCACACTCTGGTCGGTGTCGACCGCCCGGGGAAGCCACGTGCCGATCACGGTGAGGGGCGCTGCCATTGCCAGCACGAAGCCCACGGCCGCGGCCGTGTCGAACGCTCGGCGGTAACGGGTTGCGCGGTTGGGTCGGTCCACTAGGCACAGTGGTACGAACGCACGCAGCGCGGCCACGATTAGTGCGACTGCAGCAATGCTGAGCGCGGTCCCGGGCCAGGCCCGCACCCACGAATCTTGCAGGTCCACGACCGTGCGGGTGGTGAGGTTGGCTACCACCAGGCTGGCTGCTGCGAACAGCATCAGCACGCGCACGCTAACTGCCTGCCTGCGGCTCGCCAGGGCGCCGAGCGCACAGATTCCAACGAGTGCGGTGGGCAGGAGCCAAATAATGTAGCCCGCAGTTGTTCCCACCCATTCGTGGGGAATACCGAGCAGTAGGTCCAGGCTTGAGGGGGCCGCGTAGTCGAGCGCCTGCCCGTTTTCGGCCAGTAAGAACTGCACGCCTTGTTGCATGCCAAGCCCGAAAGTGTGCGCATACGTGGGGGCGAGGAAAACTGCGGTTGGCAGGGCGGTCAGCAGTAGTGCCCAGCGGTGGTTCCTACCGCGCACCAGCAAGATCGCGATCAGCAGGAGCACTAGTGCAAACGTCCACGAGGCGCTGCTGGCAATCACGAGGGTGGCCAGTGCAGCTATGGCCGCGTACTCGCTGCGCACCGGTGGGGTTTGCTCGATTTGGTTTTGCGCCCCGCGGATCAGCAGCGGCCGCGCGGACCCACTGGTACGCGTTATCCCAAGCACTAGTAGTGGCAGGGCAACGTGTGTGCACACCGCGGCTAGGCGCCCATCGGACCAGGCGAGCAGGAACGTGGGCAGGCCGGTCCACACGGTTGCGGCAATGAGTCTGAGCGCAACCCTTTGACTGTGCGCGCCGGCGGCCGCATACATCGCTGCCCAGGCCAGTGCGGGGGCAAGCAGCCAAAACCACAGCAGAACGGTTTGCGGTTGGATGGTGAAAACCGCGAACGGGGCGGTGAGTAAGGCCCAGACTGCGAGCAGCGGGTCTGTGGGCCCGGGGTATCCGCCGGCAGAGAACACCCATCCGCCCCAGGCTTGTTTAACTAGGAGCAGCCACGAATCTGGAAGGTTCACCCACGCCTGCCCCCATAGTCCGGTGACTACCGGGCGCAGTAGAAGCACGGTGAGGATGAGGGTAATGAGTGCGCCCGCGGCCGCGCCAGCGCGGGTTCTGGCCCGGTGGTTGCGCAGTAGGCGCGCAGCGATGGGTTCCAGTTGTTGCGCGGGTTCGCGACGTTTTTCTTTGCGCGCCCGAATGCGAGCCGCTCGCGTCACTTCACGGTTGGACACCTCGAGGTGCCGCAGGACGCTGCGGGGTACCCGCGAGGTTCTGCGGATGCGACGCTGCGCTCTGAAGACGTCGGGCGTTCGGCGCAGAACCTGCACCATGGCTTGCCATTCAGCGCGGCCCAGTTCGAAGTTTTTGGTAACCACTCGCCACGCCCATCGCAGCGCCGTGACGACGGGTAGGAACGCTAGCATCACCCACGTTAGTATCGCCGGTGCGGCCACCAGGGCGTTGTATATTTGCGCGCTACGCCGCGGCGCATACGAGCGGTCTATCTGAGCTTCAGCATGGTCTCTAACGGCCCGGTATGAGGCGCGGGCGTGCCGAATCTTTGCGCCCGGCGCGACGACTACGCGGTACCCGGCCAGGCGGATTCGACGGCCGAACTCTAAACCGTCCCCAAATGGGCCCAACGCGGGGTCGAATCCGTCTAGGTGCGTGTAAGTATCGGTGCGGACCAGCATCGCGGCGGTCCCCACGGCGAGCACGTCCGCGGTGTCGTCGTATTGCCCCTGGTCTATTTCTTCTGCCGCAATGTCGTCCATTCGCCGCGCGGTTCGTGACGCTTTAATCCCAACTGACAGCAGGCGCGTGGGGTCGGACCACGCCATGTACTTTGGGCCCACGGCTCCGACGGTGGGGCCGTTAACGGCGGCACGTTCCAGTTCTTGCAGGCAGTTCGTTAGCGGCGCCGCGTCGTCGTGCAGTAGCCACATCCAGTCGCAGTTGGTAATGGTTGGGTCTTGTTCGATTGCTTTTTTGAGGGCGTCACCGAAGTTTTGGCACGGCCCCACGTGGAGGGTGCGCACGTCCTCAAGGTCAACATTTTGGTTGGACCAGTCGATTACGAGCAGTCGATCTGGCAGGCGGGTTTGACGGGTGACCGCAGCGATCGTTTCTTGTAGATACGGAGTGTTCCCACCGGTGACGATCAGGGCGGTGATGGAGTTAGTTTGCGAGCTCATCACGCGGACTCATTAAACGGCGCGGCGTTTGTACGCCCTTCGTTCCCGCTCGGACATGCCACCCCAAATGCCGAACCGTTCGTCGTTGGCGAGTGCGTACTGCAGGCACTGTTCCCGAACCGCGCATTCTTGGCATACGGCTTTGGCTTCGCGGGTGGAGCCTCCCTTTTCTGGGAAGAATGCCTCTGGGTCCGTCTGCGCACACAGGGCATTTGCCTGCCAAGCTAAAACGCCGTCGTCGAGAGAAACGGTACCCTGATTATCGATTGTCAGCGGACCGTCACCAAGAATATTCCACACTGGTTTTCCCCTCGATTGCTTTTTGTTGCCTTTTAGAATTACACGCGTGTTATTCCGCATAGTCAAGTTGTTTAAGAGTATATGAGATTACTCTACTTTCTGACAGTCGCTTCCCGCCCGGACTTTTTGTGTGCCAAAGTGACAGTATGTTTTCTTTAGACACCTTGAGGGCACTCGAAGCGTCTGCTGAGCCGTGTTTAACGTGGTACGGGCAGGCGCGAACGGAACTCGTTGGCTCAAATGTGGCCCGCTGGATTTCCAAGTGCGCGGGCGCGATTTACGAGTTCGCAGACGAGCAGGCTCACGTGGCCGTGGCGATGCCCCCCTCATGGCAGGCCCTCATGTGGCTTACTGGAACTGGTTTCACTGAGGGTACCGCCCTGTGGTTCGCAAACCCGGCACACGTGGAGCCTGCGGAGTTTGAGGTAATCATCACGGACAACGCGGACTGGGCAAAGCGGTGGGCTGCAGCAGACCCGGGCCTGGTGGTTGCACTGCACGACCTCTCCCCCATGGCACTGGGGTGGACCGGTGAGCTCCCGGCAGGCGTGGTGGACGCCATTGCACAAACCCATGGGCAACCCGACCAAATGGAGTTCCTGCCCGCACCGGTGTGCGAAGTACCTCAGGAAAACGAGCCTGAAAACACGCACGGAAACCCGGTACCTTCAACTGTGCGTGCGGGAAAGGCAAGTGCGGGGCTGGTGGAAGCACTCACGTCAGAAGTAGCGATTTTTGACGCTACAGCTGCGCCTAACCCGCGTGGTTGGGCAGCGCGAATACTATCTGGATTTGAACAAAACCGGCGTGTACTATGGGTCGGTTCCGGGTGGAAAGTGGGCTCTGTTATAGAACAGGAAGGCATTGACCCACACGCGCTAGAGTGGAAATAACTATGTTTTTGAACCAAAATGGGACAATGTTACGCGTGAGTTTACTAAGAGCGTGGCACTCGAATACCAGCAAGCACACGACCTTGAACGGGGAGTTTTAAGTGACAGCAGTACTGGGTTCACAGTGGGTTGTTAAGACCCTATTGATCTTGGCGTTATGCTTCGTTGGGTTAGTGATGATGCAGCCTGTGCGCACCGCCAAGCACTTGGCTGTCCGCCGTCTGGGCATCTGGCTGTTCATACTGTTAGCCATGATCGCGGCCGTATTCCCCACCCTACTCACTCGCGTTGCGAACGCCGTGGGCGTTGGGCGTGGGAGTGACCTGCTGCTATACGGACTCACCCTGGTGGTTATTTCAACAATGATCACGTCGTACCGGCGCGAATCCAATATGGAAAAGCGCCTCACCCGGCTGGCACGTCACCAGGCGCTACAAAACGTTCTCCCACCACGAGCCTCCGACAGGAGCGGCGAATGAGCACTAACACCCCGAACGACCCCACGCCGGACACGATTCAACGCAATGTTAAACGCCGCGCAGAAGACGCGTTAACCCTCAGTTTTCCCCGCCGCTCCCGCGTACGGAAAAAGCAGAAGTATCGTCACGCCACGGACCTCAAGACCAAATCCAGATGGAAAAAATACGTGGCCCTAGCGGCCCTAGCGGCTGTTCTTTTCGCTGTCACATTTGGTGGATTACTGTACTACGACCTCAAAAACTCGCTGGATAATAATGCGCTGAATTTGGATTCGTTTGAAGACCACAATAAGCAACCGAACCTGGTGGACTCATATGCGGGCAAGGCACTGAACGTCCTCGTGGTCGGGTCTGATCAGCGTGCAGACCAAGACTTCAATCAAGACAATGAGGAGGGAATGCGCAACGATGTGACGATGGTGCTGCACATCAGCGCAGACCGCTCGCGCGCCCAGTTCATTGCGATTCCGCGAGATACCCTCATGAACCTACCTGCTTGCAAACTAACCAATGGTTCGCAGACGGTACCGCACTACGGCCAGTTCAACTGGGCGCTGGGCCTGGGAGCGCAAGAAAACCCGAAGAATATGGCCGCGGGTGTGGCGTGCGTGAAAAAGACCACGGAGGCTCTCACGGGGATTGATATTAACGAAGTGATGGTCGTTGATTTCGACGGGTTCATCAAGACCGTGGAAACCCTCGGTGGAATCGAGATGTGTTTTGACGAACCCATTCACGATTACGAAGCGGATTTGAATATTGAGGCCGGATGCCACGTGTTGAACGGAGATCAGGCACTCGCATACGCGCGGTTGCGCCACAGTCTCGGGTCGGGTTCGGACCTAGACCGGATCACTCGCCAGCAGCAGATGATCGGCAAAATTGTAGCGACCGCAAAAGAGAAGGGGTTGGGAGATTCCCTCCAGCTTTACAACTTCGTGAAGACGGCATTGGAATCCGTGAAGACATCGAAGAACCTCACGAACCTGTCTGTGAGCGCGGGGCTCGCTAACTCGCTTAAGGACATTCCGGGTAGTGGAGTGCAGTTCTCCACGATGCCGGTGGATCCAGACCTGCAGGATTCGAACCGGGTGGTTCCAAACCAAGACACCGAGAACATGTGGAACGCACTCAAGAACGACAAGCCGTTCCCAGCGGGCACCACTTATCGGACCATGGATGGATCCTGGTTTAAGGTCCGCGAGGATGGCTCGTTAGAACCCGACAAGGAACACTCTAAGGACTACGACAAGCCCAACCAGCAGTACGTTCCGGAACGGCCGCGGACCAATGGCTAACCCCCCGTCTTTTAACCCGAAGGGTCGCCGGGTGCGCCCTTCCTCAAGTGGTGCCAAACGGGTTTCCCGCCGTTCCAGCAGCGGGCAGCCGCTCCCCAGCGAAGATAGGGATAACGCCGTTCGGCGCTCTCCCAGCGGTCGCAGTTCGTCTTCAACCCCTGCGCGGGACCGGGTTTTTACGGCCAGGAACCAGGCGCGTTCGGTACGCCGCCAATCCGTGTTCCACCAAAACCAAGCGGGCGCGGCCACTGATCGTTCTGAGGCAGCTGCAACCGACCGCGATTATTACCGCGCGCAGGCGGCCCGCAGGGAGGGCGCTTCTGCCAGGGAAGCTGCTTATGCCCAGCAGCCCCCGTCGTATGCACCAAGTGCAGGTAGGCGGCGACCCGAGAGTGCGAACGTAAATCGCGAGTATTCACCTCAATACAACCGCGGGTACAAGCCGCAGTATTCGAATCCACCAAGCGGCCCGAGCGCACCTCCATCAGCCCCGGTTCGGCGGCGCCGCCCTCACCGCGGCCGCCGAGTTGTGCTCACGACCTTACTTGTACTTGTGTTACTGGTGGTGGCGTGGCCTGCTTATTTAGCATTTTGGGCGTCTACACAGATCAGTCACGTTGACGCGTTGAGTTCCGCCCCAGCGCAATCGGGCACCACGTACCTACTGGCCGGTTCAGATTCGCGTGATGGCGCCACCCCAGACGACGGCACTGAAGGCGGGCGCACGGACACGATTTTGCTGCTGCGCCGCGCCCCCAATGGGCAGACTTCCCTCGTGTCTCTACCGCGCGACACGTGGGTGAACATTCCAGGTCATAACCAGAATAAGCTGAACGCCGCGTACTCTCTCGGTGGCCCATCGCTCATGGTTGAAACCGTTGAGGGACTAACGGGCCTCAAGGTAGATCGATACGTAGAAATCGGTATGGATGGTTTAAAGTCCGTGGTTGACGCCGTCGGCGGGGTGAACCTGTGCCTTGATTACGACGTGAACGACCACGATTCGCAACTGGTTTGGAAGTCCGGGTGCCACCGTTCCAACGGGGACACCGCGCTGGCGTTCGCGCGCATGCGCATGGCAGATCCCGAGGGGGATATCGGGCGGGCGAAACGGCAGCGGCAGGTTATCAGCGCTATCTCATCTGAAGCTATGACCCCATCCTTGCTGCTGAACCCGTTTAAACAAAAAGCACTCGTCGGGGCAACCGCGCACGCGCTAACTACGGACTCCGGCACGGGTTCGTTTGGCGTGGCGCGGCTGGCGTGGGATTTCCGTTCCGTAATGAAGTCGGACCTGAACGGCGCTCCCCCAATCGCGCGCATTAACCTGCCTACCTACGCGGGGTCGGCGGTGCAGCTCGATGAAGAACGCACCCCCAGCTTCTTCGAAAAAATGAAAGACGGCACTTTAACGCAAGCAGATTTGAACCAGGTTCGGGGCGTGACCTACTAGTAAAATCCCCCTCCAAGCCGGTTATTTATTGGCTGGAGGGGGTGGCCTGCCGGTTAGAAACAGCTTGCTCGTTGGAGCGGTTACCTAAGCTGCAGTTACCTATTGGCGCGCCTTCCACGCGTCCCAGGCGGACCGAACTATGTCGTGAACACTGTGCGTCGCCTTGAATCCCAGGTCCGTGGTAATGCGCGTGGTGTCAGCGATTAGGCGAGGTGGATCGCCAGCCCGCCGCGGCGCTTCTTCCACTTCCAGTTCCAGGTTTGACACGCGGCGCAGTTCGTCAATGATTTCCTTAACGGATGTGCCTTTGCCCGTTCCGACGTTGTAAACGTTGTGGGTCTGCTCCCCACCGGATTCCAACGCGTCTAACGCGTCAATATGGGCTTTCGCCAGGTCGGTGACGTGGATGTAATCGCGGATGCACGTGCCGTCAGGTGTGTCATAGTCAGTTCCGAAAATCACCGGGTTCTTGCCCTGCTCTAACCTCGACAGCAAGATTGGAATTAAGTTGAGGGTAGCGGGGTCCTCTAAGTCTGGCCAACCACAGCCCGCAGCGTTAAAGTACCGCAGCGCTGTCCACCGCAGTCCCCACGCGCGTGCACTGTTCGCCATCATCCATTCGCCCACGAGTTTTGTTTCCCCATACGGGTTGATGGGATGGCACTGTTCGTCCTCTTTAACTACCTCAACGGGAGGCATCCCGTAAACGGCTGCTGAGGAAGAGAAGATTAGTTGCTTAACGCCGGCTCGTTCCATTGCTGTCATGAGGTTCGCTAGCCCACCCACGTTCTGCTGGTAATACCAGTTGGGGCGCTGCACGGATTCACCCACCTGCTTGCGAGCCGCGAAGTGGATAACGGCACTGACCTCGTGCTTCTTCATCGCATCTTCCAGGATGTCGCACGCAGGGTCGGTGGAAACATCGAGTTCAATTAGCTCCGAATTACCGATCCGATCGGCCTTACCGTAAGAAAGATCATCAACTACCACGACCGTGTCACCGCGTTCTTGCAGCAGCCGCACGACGTGCGCACCGATATAACCGGCGCCTCCTACAACCATAATGCTCATGTGCTCCAGCTTACCCTTTTTGGTTTCACCGTTCCGGGACCAATGCTAAGCAATCACAGGCGCCGGGAGCGTCTTCCCACTGACACGAGCGGACCTTGGGGCATAACTACATCGGGGTCGAGGGATGCGGGCATGGCGGCGAGTGAAATCGTGAACTCCGCGGTGGCCGCATCTGTGAGTTCCAACCGCCCACCAGCACTTTGCACGAGTGAACGCGCGAGAGGCAGGCCGATCCCGGTGGAACCGTGGCCGGACACACCTTTTTCAAAGATCCGCTGCTGCAGGTCCTCGCCCACTCCTTCGCCCTCATCGGACACCACCAGGAAGACGCTGCGGCTGCTCGTCCCGGGGCGGCACACCACCCGGGTGGTCCCATCCCCGTAATTCAGTGAGTTTTCAATGAGGGTCGCGAGGGCTTGTGACAAGATCGACGGATCCGCCAGCACGGGCTGCGCTGCTTCATCTTTGAACACGAGTTCGCGGCCCTGCGCTTCGAACGCAGACTCCCACTCTTCGCGCTGCTGGTTGAACACTTCTAGCACGTGTACTGCTTCGGTATTAGCCCCCGCTTGTTTCGTTTGCGCAAGCAGATCACTAACGACTTGCGTGAGCCGATCCACCTGCTCCAAACACGCGTGCGCTTCCGTTCGCACGTGGTCGTCGTCAGTGGTGAGTTCGATTTCTTCCAGCCGCATGGAAAGCGCCGTGAGGGGCGTGCGTAACTGGTGTGACGCGTTGGAAGCGAACTGCCGTTCCGCAGCAAGGCGCCCAGCCATGCGCTCTCCGGTGCGCGCCAGTTCTTCTTGGACCAGGTCAATCTCCTCAATCCCAGAAGGACGCACCCGGGCACGCACCTGGCCCGCACCAATCTGCTCGGCTTGCGCAGCGAGGTAAATTAGCGGAGCGGAAATCTGCCGGGAGCCGCGTAAGGCTAACCACCAGCCGGCGGCTAGGGAAACGACTATGCCCCCCACGTACGCTAGACACACGCGGAAGATGCGCCAGCCCACCGTTTTCGCGGACTGCTCGATGCGCACTGTGGCACCGGAGGTAGTTACCGTCATCCCCCGCAACCTTGGGCCCACGACTTCTTTTCCGATCACAATGGGGTCGTGTCCAGGAGCGTAGATCCGGATCATCGTTGCCACATCCGACCCGGAGCTGCGCGCCCACAAGTCATCAATGTTGCGAACCAACGGTTGCCCTTCGGTGATGCGACGTTCAATCGCGTTCCCGATTGTCTGCGTTCGCATCTGCACCACGTTTTCTTCTGAGTTCCACACGAGCATAGAAGAAACCACGATCGCGGGAATCCCGAGGATGAGGACCGCCACGGTCACAGCCGTGGCGATCATTTTTATGGTGCGTGAACGCAAATTAACCTACTACTAGTCGAACTGAAGCCGGGAGCTTGCTATTTTTCGAACCGGAACCCCATGCCGCGAACCGTTGAGATGTAACGCGGACGCATAGCGTCGTCACCCAGTTTGCGGCGCAACCAAGAAACGTGCATGTCCAAAGTTTTAGTGGATCCAGTTGGGTCCGATCCCCACACTTCCCGCATCAGTGTTTCGCGCCCCACCACGTTGCCAGCTTCTCGCACTAGGACGCGGAGCAGTTCGAATTCCTTCACGGTAAGCTGCAGTTCTTCGTCCCCTAAGAAGGCGCGGTGTGCGTTCACATCTACCCGCACGTCCTGGGCGATCAAGTCCCCTTCGTGGTCTTCTCCGGAGGCGCGGCGCAGCAGTGCGCGCACGCGGGCCAGCAGTTCTGCCAAGCGGAACGGTTTTGTCACGTAGTCATCGGCCCCGGCGTCGAGGCCGACAACCATGTCTACCTCGTCTGCGCGGGCCGTTAGAATCAGAATCGGTGTGCTCAACCCTTCGGCTCGTACCTGGCGTGCCACATCGAGTCCGTCCATGTCTGGTAATCCCAGGTCCAGCACGATGAGGTCGCTGCGAGCTGCTTCTTTGAGTGCTGCTCCCCCAGTTTCGTGCGCGCGCACCTCGTAGCCTTCGCGTGAAAGTGCACGCGTGAGCGGTTCTGCAATGGCGGTATCATCCTCTACCAAAAGTACTGTAGTCACGGTGTTTCCTAACTTTGTGTTCCCCAACTAATGGTGGACGGTTCTTCAATGTCGTCAGTTCTGTAGGGAAAAACCCAATCTCAAATTGCACTTTACCATTATTTTATTGTTTGGCGTGACGTGTCCGTGGTCTCAATTAGTTCTCGTTTGGTTCCATCTCTTCCCACTTGTCACTCGTCTTGGTTGTCACTAGAAAAGGTACTACGCGCCCTACTCCGCGTAAGTCCGCTTCTTTTGCCGCTTGCACTTCGTACTGTTGCCCCGCTTCGCCGTTCGCGATGTGGGAGGCGGTGGTTGCGTCCGTTAATATCTGCCCCACTGGGGCAACATCTACTAGTCGAGACGCGAGGTTAACGGATGGTCCGAACACGTCTCCGGATCTGGAGAACACGGACCCTTGCACCACGGAGGCCCGCACCGGCAGGAGTTGCCCTGAAGAGTTGATTTCTTCCACCAGGTTTGTAACTACGTTCAGACCGGTGTGCAGGTCGTCTGCGATGTAGAACGCGGCGTCGCCAATAGTTTTCACGAGCCTTCCTCCCGCTGATGGGATTGCCATGCGGCACACGGTTTCGAACTTGTCGATTAAGCCCACGAGGTCTTGACTGGGCAGTTTCACGGAGTTGGACGTGTAAGAAACCATGTCTACAAATCCGAGTGTGCGGATTAGTGGGAAGTGGTCGCGTTCGTGTTCCATTCCCCGGTGCCCCACTTCTTGATCTAGCCGGTGTATGAGGGAGTTGAGTTGGCGGCGCCACGAGTAGATTAGTTCATCTTCAAAGAACTCGAAAAACTCGCGGAATTTGTCCATTACCATTAGGCGGGCAGTGGTGTCGTCGAGGGTGTGGCGCCGCGCCACGTCTGCGATCAGCGCTTCTGACTGCCATAGGGTTAACCGGTCGGTAATGTGAGATTGCGCGCGCACCAACGACAGGCCGGTGGGGAGGTCGATTTTGCCTGATTCGATGAGGTCCGTCCACCTCTGATAGGCCCGTAGGTCCTCGGGGGTGAATTGAACATGATCCGGTTCTGGAGGTTCAAACCCCATCGCAACCCAGTACGCTTTAACGCGGGACAAAGGCGTTTCTGTTTCGGTGGCGAGGTCGTGAGCGGTCAGTGATGGGCGCCCACCTAAGAGTTCTTTTTGGTAGGCGTCGGCCGTTGAGTGGCCCTCGTTGAACTGGCTTTCATTAGAATCTTCAGTGGCACGCATCACACGCACACTTTACACTGTTTTAGCCTTCGCTGCTATCACTTTACGAAACTACCGCCGCAACGCCACAGTAGCACCAACGCCAAGTTATGCCATTCACCGCTTCCTCTTCGCAACCAACCATTTAGAACCCGTTTAGGGATTGCCTTTACGCCGCCGTGCGCATATACTAAAAGACCGCATTCAGAGCGCACTACACTCAAGTGCTAGGCAGGCACGCGTGTTAAGCAGGTTTCGCCGAATTTTTCGGCACTCTTGTTTACAAACACGTTGAAGATGCGCCGGTGGCACGTTGACGATGTGTCAATAGCACATTGAAGATGCGTCAGCAGTTCTGTTTGCGCAATTGCGAATTGCATAGGGGGCGATCGGTTTCGACAGCGTTGATTGATCGGTATGAAGCGGGCCGAGGATGTTTACTGACCTCGTTAACCACGTATTCAAACAATAGGTGCTGAACATAACCGCACCGACTTCGCACTCGCAGCCTAAGCTAGCGAGCAAGTCCGTCAGCCCGGGTGCTGCCTTGAGCCCGGATCCTGGCGTCGTTTGCAAGGCCACTGGGTTTCTATCGCGTTAACCGGTAGCGACCGACACTTAGTTAACTGAGCCAGCCCTTCGCGTGTCTGCGCGTTAAGTGTTGGCTGAGAAATTCTCTTCGCAGACTGCGCCCGGAGAAGACATCGGGTTTCAACGTTGGACACGGGTTCAATTCCCGTCGCCTCCACCAACTAGATGCTGGTTTGGACACAATCCAAACCAGCATCTTTTTTATGCCTTCCCGGGCGTGCTCAGGCTTATATACTGGTTTGCTTTTCTTGGGGTCCCCACGTGGCTGCGTACCCCTGAGGTCTTAATCAACAGTTGAGCAACAACTACTTGTCCTCACCAATAAGTGCGTTAACGCGTTCCACTTTCGCGCTCAACTGCCCCTCATAACCCGGGCGAATATCTGCCTTCATCACCAGGGAGATGCGGTTAGTGTGTTTATTGAGCTCGTCCACGCATTGCTTTACGACCGCCATGATCTCATCCCACTCCCCCTCAAGAGTGGTGAACATGGAAGTGGTTTCGTGCGGTAAACCTGATTCGCGCACCACCTTAATCGCAGCAGCCACAGCTTTAGCTACCGACCCATCGGGATCATCAGTGGACTGCGGCGCGATTGAAAACGCTAGCAACATGATCGTGTCCTCTCTACACAGGTTTGTTTTTTGCAAGACAGTCTGAGTTTATCGCGATACGGTAGACTCATGAGTATTATCGTTACGAATGAATTACATATTCCAGTTGAACGTGCAGAACAAGTTATCGCCGGGTTCGAAGCCAACTCCAAAGGACTCGCAGAAGCGGAGGGTTTTGAAGGGTTCGACCTCGCTCAACCCACCGACCCGCAGGACGACCGCTGGCTCGTAATCACCCACTGGAAAGATGAGGAATCATACCAGGCTTGGGTAGATTCTGACCACTTCGCGAAATCGCACAAGCGCGGAGCCGAGTCGCGCAAAGCAACCACCAACGTAGTGCGCCACTACCTGCGTGCCTTCCGCGCACCTGGAAACTAGCAGAAGCTAACTGCTCTTAAGCAGGTCGTGCAGCACCTGGGCAGCGGAAATCTCCACATCTTTCGTTGCCGTGACTAGTGTGACGTTGCGGGTGTGAGTTAGTTTCTGCAACTCCTGCCACTGCTCAGCGTGCTGCTCGTCTTGCAGTTCCTGTTCGTATCGAGATTTGAACTCCTCGAACTTATCTGGGTCGTGCCCGTACCATTTACGCAGCTGCGAAGACGGCGCGACCTCTTTAAACCACTTATCGATCTGCGCATCCGCTTTCGCCACACCGCGCGGCCACAAACGGTCCACCAGAACCCGCGCCCCATCGGCTTTCTGCGCTTTTTCGTATGCCCTGCGTATATGCAGTTGAGTCACCGTTATCCCTCCTGAAAACTTATCATGAGGATCCGCCCGTCTCTAACGGAACCAGATTCCAACGCCTCGTGAGCCTCCCGAGCCCGATCAAGTGGCAAGCTCAAAGCGACGCGTCCGCGCAACTCGTGGGCAGCTAAACCAGCGTTAATGTGCTCAGCAGCTGCGCGCAAATCCGAAACCGAAGCGTTCGACGCGGCGAAACCGCGAATAGAACAGTCACGCGTGTACAAACCCCCAACCGGTACCTGAAGCGCGTCCTGCATCCCGGCGGTCAGCAAGAGTTTGCCCCCGTGGTTCATCAGTTCAAGCGCCTCCGAAGCGTCTAGGGCCGAGGCTGTTTGCCACCAAATATCCACGCCCTCACTAGCTGCCGTGCGGACCTGCTGCACCCAGTTTTCATCGTGGTAATCCACCACCGTGTCCGCACCTAGCTCGCGGCAGTACCCGTGGTTACGAGCGGACGCGGTAGCGATCACGCGGGCACCAGCGCGGCTCGCCATCTGAATCGCCGCGCTGCCCACCGCACCGGAGCCACCACCAATCACCACGGTTTGCCCCCGCGTCAGACCGCCCTCACGGAACAAACCTAAATACGCAGTCAGACCACCGTGGAGCACCACTGCGGCATCGCGCGGCTCCACCCCCTCAGGCAATGGATACAAACGGTTGGCATCCACGCAAACAAACTGTGAATACGCGCCGTTACGACCCGCGTACCCCAAAGAATTCGTCCACACCAAGTCACCGGGAGCGAACGCGGAATCTTCGGACTGCTCCACCTGCCCGACCAAATCACGTCCAATTGTGAACGGCGTAGGCAATGGGGTGCGATATGCCCCGGAACGCACAAACAGGTCCACGTGATTAACTTCGGATGCAATGAAGCGCACGAGCACCTGCCCGGCCTGTAAAACCGGCACGGGAACATCCCCAGTTACAATATTAGATGCAGGCCCAACTGCTTTAACTACTGCTGCTTTCATACTTTTCACACTAGTACAGTGCGTTCAACTAAGCAGGTGCAGACCCTAACTGTGGCGACCGCGTACCGCCTAACTGTAGCGACTGCCTACCGTCTAACTGTGGCGACCGCCTACCGGTGGCCTTTTGCGAAGCGCTGTATCTCCCGCTGAGCCTCCCGTTTATCCTGCGCCTCGCGCAGTGCCTGGCGCTTATCCCACTCCTGCTTACCCTTCGCAAGCCCGATCTGTACTTTCGCGATCCCGCGCACAAAATACAACTCCAGCGGCACAATCGTGTACCCCTTCGCGGCGCTGCGCTGCCCCCACTTCGCGATCTCTTCTTTATGCAGCAGCAGTTTGCGCTTGCGCGTGGGCGCGTGATTCGTCCACGTCCCCGCCAAGTACTCCGGGATATTCGCCTGGTGCAGCCACACCTCGCCGTCGTAAATCTCCACCCACGCTTCCGCTAACGACGCCCGGCCCATCCGCAACGCCTTCACTTCCGTACCCGTGAGTGACAATCCGGCCTCTAACCGGTCCTCAATAAAATAGTCGTGCGTAGCCCGGCGGTTGCGGGCAATCACTTTCTTCGCATCCGACGCTTCCTTCGCCTTCTGCGCCGCCGTTTGCTTCTTCCATTCCTTCGGCATCGTCATTCCCCTCAATCGTGCAAACCAGGCCTCAAACTGCTCTAGCAGCCAAAATACCAACCAAACCCCAACTACGCCGCGGCCCGCTACGAAACCTACCGGTCTGTAGCACGCGCGCTGTGGCCTCCGCGGGTGGGGCTGCCGGGGCTCATGCGTCGGTTCGAGCTAGAAGTACTGGCTCCCATCAACACTTTGCCCATTCACAATGAACTCGTAGTGTAGGTGGCAGCCCGTGGAACGTCCAGTGGAACCCACGTATCCCAGGGTGTCACCGCGCGACACCCGCTGTCCCACCGACACTACTTGCCGCTGTAAGTGCATGTACATCGCCTGGTAAGACTTCCCGCCAATCAGCCCGTAGTTAACCGTCACGTAGTTACCAGAAATACCGTTGTAAGAAACGTCGGTGACCTGCCCATTAGCCGTCGCAATCGCATTCGTGCCACACGGGGCCCCCAGGTCAGTTCCCTCGTGAACAATCCACATTCCCAACACGGGGTGGTACCTGCCACCAAATGGCGAGGTAATCGGGTAAACACTGGGCAACGGGTAACCGAACGCAGACGAAGTGGCCACTGCTCCACCAGAACCAGTGGTCGGTGCAGAAGCCTGCGCGAACTGTGCTTTCGCCCGCCGGTTCTGCTCATCAATCTGATTAATCTTCGCCTGCGCCGCATCCCGCGCTGCCTTCTGCTCCTGCAGCTGCTTGGCTACCTGCGACTTACTCTGCTCAGCCTTCTTCGCATTCGACTTTTCTTCCGACTCTAAGTCGCGCAGTGTCTTCAACTTCGCGTCCGCACTCTTAGCGGCACTGTCCGCCGCTCCCCGTGCCTGCGCCGCCTTCTGCTCGAGTTTCTTCACCCGATTCGTGAGGGTTTTTTGGCGACTCATCCGGTTCTTAATCGCCGCCAACTCCCCCTGAGCCGCTTCCAGCACGCTCGACTGCGAACGCGTCATCGTCTGCGCTGCTGCCGCCCGGCTAGAAATATCCGCCGTAGACTCAGCGCTGAGTGCCAACACGAGCGGAGAAGACACTTCCCCTGCTGACCGGTAGTACTCACGCGCTAAATCTGCGATCGCATCCGCACTCTGATCCGACTCATCCTGCCTAGCCTGGGCTTGCTCATTGAGCTTATCGAGCTGCGCCTGCGACACCTCCAACTGGTTCACCGCTGCCTCGTGCTCGCGCTGCGCTGCTGCCAGTTTAGACTTCGCCTGCGTCACCTGGGTGCGGGCCCCCGGCAGCTGGTTGCGCACGTGCTGCAGATTCGCATACAGCTTCGCCAAGTTCGCATCCAAACCGTTCAACTGGTTCGCCAACTCCTGCGATTTCGCCGCCGCACTGTCGCGCTTACTCACCTCGTCGTCACGATCCGCGAACGCTAACCCACCGGTCAGTGACAGCGCACAAAGCCCCGCCGTCACAGCTGCGGCAATCGAGCCAGCCCGAAACCTCATACTACTTCCTAACACTCAGTGCCTTAACCGGACCCTCACTACGCAAGGCGCCACAGGCAACAGTTAAAAACCGTAGATACCAGTTAAACCCTACGCGAAACGCCCCCTAAACCTTGGTGTAACGCGCCAACGACACCATGGAAGCAATCGCTGCCAACAAGATCGCTGCTAACACCAACAGTGGCGCCACAATCAGCAGATGTTTAACGCCCACGAAGTTAGTCCACATCATCGAAGGCGCCAACCAATTATCCACCAGCATGTGCAAACCACCCCACAGTGCTCCCACTGCCAGCACCGCGCCGGTAAGCGCCGCGAGCGCCCCCTCAATCATAAATGGCAACTGAATCGTCAGCGTAGACGCCCCGACATACCGCATAATCGTCGTTTCTTTCTCCCGCGAAATCGCGGATAGGCGAATCGTTGTGGTAATCAGCAACACCGCCGCGACAATCATCACGCCCGCCAGGCCCAATGACAGCATTTTCGCCCGATCCACCACGTCAAACAGGGGTTCCACCACGTCGCGCTGGTCCTTAATTTCCGAAATCCCCGGGGTCCCAGCGAACTCCTCCTCAATAAACCGGTACTGCTGCGGATCCACCAGTTTCACACGGAATGCGGCCTGCAGGGAATCCGGTTTAGTCCACCGCACAATCGGATTTTGAGGCGCGATCTTCTGGAAGTTCTCATACGCCTCCTCCTTCGTCTCAAAATGCACGCTCTTCACGTACGCGGACATCGCCGGTGACTTCAGTTTCTTATCGACAGCGTCAATCTGCTCCTGCGTCGCCTCCGCCTGGTTACATGTGGCCATCAGGTCCTTCTTGGCACACATGTAGATCGACACCTCAATCTTGTCGTACCACTGCGACTTCATCATCGACACTTGCATCTGCGCCAACGCCGCAACCCCCACAAAGAACAGGGACACGAACGTCACAATCACCACTGACACTGCCATCGCCTTGTTGCGCGACAGGCCTTTACCAACTTCAGAAAGAATATAACGTCCTCGCATACCTACCCCTGTGTCCCGTAAACGCCGCCCTTTTGGTCACGAATCACGTGGCCTTCATCCAGCTCAATCACGCGTTTACGCATCTGGTCAACAATATCCGCATCGTGCGTGGCCATCACCACTGTGGTTCCCGTTCGGTTAATCCGCGTGAGCAAACGCATGATCCCCAGCGACGTTTCCGGGTCCAAGTTCCCGGTCGGTTCGTCTGCCAGCAGCAACTGCGGCCGGTTCACCATAGCGCGCGCGATCGCGACACGCTGCTCCTCACCCCCGGACAGTTCGTAGTGCATCCGTTTTTCTTTCCCAGAAAGCCCCACGAGCTCCAGTGTTTCTGGCACCTGGATTTGGATCTGGTGTTTCGGTTTCCCCAGCACCTGCATTGCGAACGCCACGTTTTCGTACACGGTTTTGTTCTCTAATAGTTTGAAGTCTTGGAACACCATGCCGATCTGCTGACGCATTTTCGGCACGTGCCAGCGCGAAAGTTTACCCACGTTTTGACCCAGCACCCACACGTCGCCGCTGGTAGCTTTTTCCTCACGAATAACTAGCTGCAAGAATGTGGACTTGCCGGAACCGGATTTACCTACCAAGAACACGAACTCGCCGCGTTCAATTTCCAGTGATATGTCACTGAGCGCCGGGATGGCTCCGCGCTGATATATTTTGGTAACTTGATCGAATCGAATCATGTTTTCCTACTCGTTGCCCTGTTGGTCTTTACGCCACCGAATACCGGCGTTGATGAAGTCGTCAATCTGCCCGTCGAACACAGCAGAAGTGTTCCCATCTTCCCAACCGGTCCGCAGGTCCTTCACCATCTGGTAGGGGTGCAGCACGTACGAACGCATCTGGTCGCCCCACGACGCTTTCACATCCCCCGCTAACGCTCGTTTTTGCGCCATTTCTTCTTCGTGGCGTTTTTGCAGCAGTCGCGACTGGAGGACCCGCAGCGCAGCCGCCCGGTTTTGGATCTGACTTTTCTCGTTTTGCATCGACACCACTATCCCGGTTGGAATGTGGGTCATCCGCACCGCAGAGTCCGTGGTGTTCACTGACTGGCCACCCGGGCCGGAAGAGCGGAACACGTCCACTTTCAAGTCGGATTCCGGGATTTCGATGTGGTCGGTAGTTTCGATGAGGGGGATGACTTCAACGGCTGCGAACGAGGTTTGTCGCCGCCCCTGGTTGTCGAACGGACTCAAACGCACGAGCCGGTGCGTCCCCGCTTCAACCGAGAGGGTTCCGTAAGCGTAGGGGGCGTTCACTTCGAACGTTGCTGACTTTAACCCGGCTTCTTCTGCGTACGAGGTGTCTAACACTTTTGTGGAGTAATTGTTGTGTTCTGCCCAACGCAGGTACATGCGCAGCAGCATTTGCGCAAAATCCGCAGCGTCTACCCCACCAACTCCAGCGCGGATTGTGACCACTGCGGAGCGTTCGTCGTAGTCTCCCGACAGGAGCGTTTTAATTTCTAGGTCCGCGAGATCAGTTTGAATTTTCTTCAGGTCCTGCGCCGCACTGTCCAGGAGGCTGCCGCGTTCCTCGTCCGCAGCTTCGCCCGCTAGTTCCACCATGGCTTCGAGGTCGTCCACGCGTTCTTCCATGGATTCGAGACGTTTCAGTTTCGCTTGTGCGTAGGACAGTTGGGACGTGACTCGCTGCGCGTTTTCTTGATCGTCCCACAGGGCTGGGTCACCTGCTTGCTGTGAAAGGTCGCGGATGCGTTCTTTCAACTCGTCGGGGTGCGTGACGGCAATGATGTTGCCCAGCGTGTCCCTCAGGCTGCTGATTTCAGTGGGAAAATCGATATTCACCCCTCCACCCTAGAGGACTAATAGGCGTGAGCGGTAGACGCAACGCGCAAACGCACAGCTTGTGTTACAGCTTGCAGGCTGCGTGGCAGAATCTTGAACCGCGCGTTCGTTTCTAGGTACACGGTGACGGCATCGGGTTCCACATCCACCCGCACTACACGTGGGGATTGCCCCACATCGCATGTTGTATCACCAAGTTTTTCCAGGAGGGTTTGCGCTTCTTGGTGTGCTACTTGGGATGTGATCGTGAGGTCTTGGTAGCCGTCAAAGTACTTATCGGCCTCCATGGTGAGAACCACGTTTTGCGATAGTACGTCGGCGCACGTGTACAGGCCGCGCCGCTGCAGGTGCACTGTTGAAATCGCCGCGAGAGTTAATGCGAGTGCCACCAGTATTGCTGCCAGCACTATCACCATGAGGCTGATGCGGCCCTCCTGGCCATCTTCCGGTTTGGCATTCATCTGGGATTCCAATCGCATTCGGTGTCCAATCGCATTAGTCGTCCAACCGCGCAAATCAGGGTTCTGCGTGCAAGCGCGCGTGTTTCACTGGGGCGTAGCGGTTGGAATGCACGCGGATCGGAACTGACCCCACCCACCGGTCGGGTACGAGTGGTAAGGAAACTACCGCGTTTACAGTAACGTGGATGCGCGCCTGCCCGGTGCACGAGGCGGGTTCGCATCTTGCATTCACTTCCGAAGGTGCGGACACCCCGTAGTCGGAGAAAATCTGTGCCACTTGCCGGTCCGCGTACTCGTAGTTCGTGGGGTCTTCGGACAGTATCCGCGCGGATTCCCGGCTCGCCGCTTCCACCGCTAAGGACGTGCTTTGAACAGTGCCGATCGTGAACACCAGGTATACGACCGGGATGAGCAGCACTAACGCTAAACCAATGAACTCGATCGTCGCCTCACCACTTTCGGCGGTCCCACTTGCCCCCTGCGTATTCATCGGCCACCCCCATCAGTGCCACTGCCACGCTCAGTACCGGGCGGGTCCTGCTCGGTTGGTGTGTCTGTGCTGGGGTGAGGGGGCTCCGGATTTGAACTCGGGGAGGTCGATGGCGTGCTCGCGGTCGCGGTCGGGGGTTTCTTCCCCGGTCTACCACCGGGGGGTTCGCGCGGGTTCAACCAGGAACTAGCTTCCACCGTCTGCATGTGGTCTGGCCCGAACGGTCCGAGCACCGGCAGGCGCGCACTGATCCGCACCGTAATCTTCGTGCCGTACGCTTCTTCCGCCCGAGAGATAATTACGCGTGCACCCCTGTCTGCACCCACGGATTTATCCAGCAGTGCTTGCGCCCGTTCCATCGCGTCTTTGTCGGTAGCGTTCTCAAACGTAGCTCGCCGCGCCCCCTCAGACGCTGCATCTAGCGACATATTACGCACGTGAACTGCGAACGCTATCTGCATGATTGTCAACACGATCAGCACCACGAAGGTTTGCACGAGCACGTGAGAGACAACTTGCGAACCCGCTTCAGCGCCGGCCCGTTCCTTGTCTGCCAGGGGTGGGGTCACGGACCTGTAACTCCCGAGATTGCCTCTTGGAACAGGTTCACGAGGGTGGGGCTGGCAACCGCCCAGATTGCGGTCACGAGACCCGCCGTCATGAGAGTGACCAGAACCCATCCGGGCACGTCCCCACGTTCTGATTCGTCTTGCCCAAGAATCCACGAGGGCGTGTGCGCGAGCGCGTGGACGATGGGTGTGTCTTGCATGTTTCCTCCACTCTCTTGAGGTTTGGTTTTACTCTTTCCTTATTTACTTAGAACCGCGCAGCTGACGCAGTGCGGCATTTAAAGCTTCAGTGCGACCAGCCCCGGGTATAGCGCGAACAGAACAACAACCGGCAAGATTAAGAAGACGACTGGGACTAGCATCGCGATTTCTTTACGTCCTCCCGATTCCATGAGGGCCCGGCGGGACTCGTCGCGTAGGTCCCGCGCTTGCTCCCGTAACACGAGTGCGAGGGGTGCGCCCCGTTCCGCAGCCATAACGAGTGTGTCTAGCAGACGTGATAACTGCGGTGAGTTCGTGCGCGAACTCAAGGAACCGAGGGCGCGGGTGACGGACATGCCGCCTTCAATGTCCTCAAGCGCGCGCTCCAGTTGGAGGCGCAGTTCGCGGCCGCAAGCACGGCTGACGCGCGAAAGCGCTCCCGGAATGGACTCTCCCGCAGAAATCGCGAGTGCCAGCAGGTCTGCGGAATCCGCCACCTGGTGCCCAACTTTGCGTGCCACCGCAGACACTCGCCACGTTAACCACTTGTCGTACAACGCGGCCCCAACCACAAAGCTGATGGACACGAGGATGAGCCACTGGATGACGCTAACGGGTCGCATCGCCGCAATAATTACGAGCAGACTGGTGGCCACTGCGGCGGCGAGCACCGCGGCTATCAATTGCCGCACCCGGAACTGCTGCACCGTCATCTCTTCACCCGTGAGTTCCAACCGTTCTTGTACCGAAGAAGCCGGGGAGCCAAATACCGCCCACAGTCCACTGACCCTTATGAACGCAAAGGGCACGCGACGTGAACTTGCCTGACCTCCTAAGACACGTTCAATAAGCAGGCGGGAACGCGCGGTGAGCGCCGAGTACACACTCAGCACCCCCACGGTGAACAGTACGGAAAGTATGATAATCACGCGTCTTCCTCCAGCGAAGCGATCCGCCGCATAACCGCGTATGCGAAGACGCACAGTAGTCCACCGGCAGCCAGAATACTCATTCCCGTAGGCGTGGAATAAGCGGCTGCCGCGTCCGTGCGCAGAGAAATAAGTAGCAGCACAATCCATGGGGCCGCAACCGCCAGGCGCGCCCCGTTCACAGTCCAGGATTGACGCGCCTCAATCTCACCGCGAACCCGCGCGTCCTCACGCATCACTACCGCCAGGTCACGAAGCAGGTTCCCCAGTTCCGAACCCCCAAGTTCGCGTGCTAACCGGATCCCTTCTAACATGCGTCTAGCCTGCGAGTTTGTAACTCTTGTTTCGAGGGTGTCCAGCGCCTGACTGAACCGGCCCGTAGACCGCATTATCCGCGCGAATTCTTCAAATAGTGGGCGCGTCACTTCCGGCCCGTGGTGTTCCAGTTCAATAACCGCCTGAGGCAGGGAAACCCCCGCTAGGATCGCGGAAAGTAAGGAGTCGGCAACATCGGGCCAGGCGGCGGCGAGCTGGCGGCGCCGGCGGTTAGAACGAGTTTTCACCCACTGCCACGGTAGGGCCGCCACCATGATCGCAAGCATTACTGCAACCGGCCAGGCGCGGGTGAATGCATAGACGAGCAGCAGTAGAACCAGTGGTAGCGCCAGTTGCACGCCCCAGAACAGAACCTGTGCGCGGTGGCCTAGCTGGGCATCCAGAAAACGCTCGCGGATGCGCGTGCGCCACTGTCCCTGTGGTGGTCTGGGCATTGGGTCGCGCCGCACAGCCGCGATGATCAACACGAGCCCAACTCCCAGGCCGGATCCAAACAGTAAACTCATGCGGACTCCCGCATGGATACGCGCGCTAGCCGCGGGTCCTCCACAGCCCGGCCGGTGGGAACTAGTTTGGTGCCGTCCCAACGCCACAGGCAATCGGATTCAATGTAGGCGCCCTCACTGCGTCCAGACACGTATCTGATTTCCTCTACGTGGCGGCGCCCATTACTGTCCCGGCTCACCTGGATTATCAGATCGATAGACCGGGCTACAGTTGGGACCACGAAGCTGCTAGTTACGTTTTCACCTGCCAGCAGGGGCAGGAGGCACAGTTTACTCAATGCTTCGGAAGCACTGTTCGCATGCACGGTTGACAACCCGGGTATACCCGCGTTTAGCGCGAGGAGCATGTCGAATGCTTCGGCGCCCCGCACCTCACCGATCACAATGCGGTCCGGACGCATCCGCAGTGACTCCCGAACTAAATCCCGCAGCGTCACTTCGCCGCGCCCTTCAATATTTGCACTTCGCGTCTGCATGGCCACCGAGTCGCGGTTGCGGATATTTAGTTCGAACACTTCCTCGCAGGTAATCACTCGCTCCCGCGGTGGGATCGCTCCGGCTAAAGCTCGCAAAAACGTGGTTTTCCCCGCTTGGGTTGCGCCCGAAACAACCGCCGAAAACCCGGCTTCCATGAAGGTGGTGAGCATGCGCGCCGCACCAGCGGGCAGGGATCCCAGTTGCACGAGTTTCGACAAGCTGAATTCCTGGTGCAGGTGTTTGCGCACATTCAACGCCCAGTCGCGGCCCGCCACCGGTGGGATCACCACGTGCAACCGCTCGCCACCGGGAAGCATCGCGTCGACAAACGGTGCGGACAGGTCAAGTCGCCTCCCCGAGTGGTGCAGCATACGTTCCACCAGGTCTTTAACCTCGTCGGCACCCAGGATAATCGAAGTCAGTTCGGACACACCGCCGCGGGCAACGAAGACTTTCGATGGGGAGTTCACGTAGATCTCCTCAATCTGGGGGTCGTCCAGGAGTCTTTGCAACGCCCCGTACCCACCGATGTCGGCAAGTAATGCCGTGGTTTGGGCTGCCCGTTCCTCTGCGGAAGCAGCTGGAACCATCTGGAAGGACTCGTCAATTACACGACGCAACCGTGCTGAATCAACTATGGGGTCAAAGTTCTTGTCGGCCACTATTGCGCGGATCTTCTCTCCGCGTTGCTGCAAGGTCATACTCGACATACGTGCTCCACCGCGTTATATCTACGTTGACAACAACCACAATAATGGATAACCGCCACGCCGACACAAGGGTTTTCCGCCATGTGGATAACTTTTTTGCCCTAGATTAGTTATGTGAGTAAACCACTGACCCCTCTGACGCTAGCTGCACACGCAACCACCCTCATTCCAGACCTGTCGGTCGTGAGCCTGTGCGAACCTCAATCCAACGATGGAGCCATGGCGGTCCAAGGGATCGTAGATTCAAATGGGACACACTGGAGTGTGTGTTCACCACTGACGCAGCAGGCGGGGGTGGATATTGAAGCGCAGGTGATGCTCCTGGCGATTTTGGCCAAAGCGTTCAAAGTGGGACGGGTACCGTTTAGTGTTCCGGCTCCTCAGGCGTATTCGCGGGCGCGGCGAAACCGGCCTGCCGTGATGATTTACAAGCAGATGGCGGGGACGCACGCCACGTGGGAGGAGTTGGAGAACTCTCCCACGCTTGCAAGTTCCATGGGCCGTGCGGTGGCGGCGTTGCATGATCTGCCCAGTGAAGTTATTGAAGCGACAGGCATGCCGATGTATTCCCCCGCTGAGTGTCGCGAACGCATGCTGGCCCTGCTTGATGAGGCAGTGCAGGCAACGGTTTTGCCACCGAACTTGTATACGCGCTGGGAGGAAGCTCTTGAGGACGTGTCCATGTTCCGGTTCCGCTGCGTGCCGGTGCATGGGGATTTGGCGCCGGAGTGTTTCGTTTCCAGCTACGAGGCGGTGGTTGGGTTGGAGTCGTTTGCGTCCGCGCAGTTGGGGGATCCGGCGCAGGATTTGGCGTGGGTTACCACTTGTGCGAATCCGGAGGCGAGCCAGGCGTTTATGGATGCTTATCATGCGGCTCGGAAAGATGATTCAGATCTGCATTTGGCTTCGCGCGCGGTGTTGCATTCGGAGATGGCGTTGCTGCGGTGGTTGTTGCACGGGAAGCGTAATGACGATGCGGATGTGGTGGCGGATGCTGTGCAGATGCTAGAAGACCTGGCGGCTAACGTGGGTGATGAACCGCTATTGCATGGCAGTGTTGCAGATGATTCCGCTTTTTCGCCTGAGGATCCTGGTGCCTCCACCGCTGGCACGCAGTCCTCCATGGACGCCGAATCACCAAAGGACGCGGCTGCCGAACGGGAACTGGTTGCCCCGTCCGAACAGGAACTAGTTGCTCCGCCCGAACAGGAAGCGGTTGCGGACCCCGAACCAAGCCAGACCGCGCGCTTTGAGGCGAACCGTGTCGCGGCCCCCGAACCGAAGCCACGCGAAGATGACACGCTGGACTCATCCGCCGAGGGCACCTCTCAGATTGATCCCGATGCCCCAACCGTTGACCTGCGCGAGGTGCTGCGCCGGCTGGGTCGGGATTAGCCGCAGGCGGATTTTAGTAAAAACACTCGTGGGGCAGTACGCACATCCACCGCAGGCTAGGGCAGGCTCTAAGCGCGTTCGCGCTCACTGAGTTGCGCGAGCTGTTTTTCGAAGTCGTAGTCGGGCAGTAGTTCAAGTAGTTGCGCCAGGCTCACTCGCCGGTTTTGCAGGCTCGTTTTTCCACCTAGGAACACGAGTTCTGCGTACACGTCGGCGGTGGGGATACCGCGTTCTTGCGCTACCGCGTGCCGGTAAACTTCCAGCTGGGTGGCGTATTGGGCGGCGCGGCCAAGACGTTTGCGGGTCGGTGGCGCACCGGTTTTCCAGTCGATCACGTGAGGTTTACCCGCGGTGGTGGTCAGCGCATCTATCCGCCCGCGCACAGTTAGGGCTGCGAACTGTACCGAGAAAGGGGTTTCGACGGCTTCAAACCCGGGGTGGTCACCAAATAGTGCGATCGCGCGGTCTTGGTAGACACGCAGCTGCTCGTGTTGTTTTTCGGTGAGCGCTTCAAAAGCCGGGTTCGTTTCAAACTCCCCTACCGTGTCGGGGTCGTCTTGGATTAGTCCTTCTGCGGTTTCGGGTAGTGGCGCGGGTAGGTGCGCCCACTGGGCTGCCCACTCGTGGAACACGGTTCCCAACTGTGCACTGTCAGATGGTTCTTGAGGTAGTGGCCGGCGCAACTGCAGTGCGAACTCGGTGGTTGATTCCAGCAGTTGTGGCATGGTGGTTGCGGACAGGCGCGATAGGTCCACCGTGAGGTCCGCTGGTTTTTGTTTGGCACGCTGATGCGCGATTGCACTTTGCACTTGAGCGACTAGTTGTGCCTCATCTTTATTGGATGGGTCCAGGTCCAGGTTGTTGAACGATAGTTCGCCGGTGTGCACGCGCATCACTTGTTCGCGGGTTCGTTCGGCCCCCGCAGTGATTAGTTCGCGCGCGGGCCCGGGTTTGCGCGGAAACATGTGGCTTGCGCGTTTGGGCGGCTGCGTTGCGTCTTCGTCGGGTTCTATAACTACGGCGGGCAGGTCGTCGCAAAGGTCCGGGTACGAGCTCGCGGTTTCAGATGCCAGCGCTTCAACTAGGTAAAGTGATGGGTTCTGCAGGCTCTTAGCATCAGCTTTTCGCCATGCGCCCGCGAGGAGCAGGTGGGTGCGCGGGCGGGTGAATGCCACGTAGGCGATGCGCCGCTCCTCACGTTCTAGATATTCTGCCAGCTCGTACTGGTACTGCTCGATTACATCTTTTTGCTCGCGCACGTCCAAGCTCCCGAGCCCAGGTAGGAGCGGCAGGATCGGCGTGTTATCTAGTTTGCAGCGGTCCATGCGCAGTTCAAACGGTAACTCCCCCGCGTCAGACATCCACCCTTTCTGAGCCCGGGGCTTCAGCTGGAAGTGCTTATCTAACCGCGCTTGTGTGGCTAGTTTGTAGTTGTGCGCCTGGTCAACGCTCGGGAAGGAACCGTGCATCAGATCTAGCACTACTACGCGGTCCCACTCCAGGCCTTTCGCTTGGTGTACCGTCATGATCTGCACCGTGGTGGGGTCCACCGTCGGACTTGGAGCGGGAAGCCCCCGTTCCGCCTCTAAAGCCACGTCAATCCAGTCTAGGAACGCGCGCAGTGACGCCTGTTGGGTCTGCGACACGTAGTCGTTGACCGTGTCCACGAATGCGTCCACTGCTTGCATTCCCGCGTTTGTGAGTGGGTCAGATTTGATTGCAATATCGAGGTCAAAAATGTGCAGCGCAGTCGTAACCAAGGTCGGTAAGGGCCGATCCATGTGTTCGCGCACGTGCTCTAGGCGCCGCGCTAAATCAAGGACGCGTTCACTCGCTTCTTCAGAGAACACGTCGCCGCGGGCACGCCAACCCGCCGGTGGGGGCGAGTCAATCGCGTCCGCTAAGAACTCGGTGCGACTCGAGTCTTCCGGTGCGCGCCGACGCTTACGCTGATGCTTCGCGTACTCGTACAGTACCCGCAGGTCTGATGCGGCGAGGTCCAGGTTTGCCAGCAACCGCATTGCCGAGGGCCCGTGAGTGGGGTCCACGCTTAGTTTCAACACTGCCCGCAGATCCGCCACCACCGGTTGGGTTAGCAACCCTCCCATGCCCGTGACGACAGCGGGAATATGGTGTGTTCGGCACGCTTCCAACATGGGCTCGAGCGAACCTGATTTGCGTCCGAGAACGCCGATGCTTGCGGTGGGGTCTTCCCGTTTCCACTGGCCAATAATCTGCGCGACTAGTTCGTATTCATCCTCCTGCCACTGCGTGTAGAGGTACTGCACGTTACCCCCCTCAGGTTTGGGGCTGCGCAGTGGCTTCACCGTCCCATCTGTTTGTTTATTTGCACCAGAAATAGTGTTGGCGAGGTCTAGAATCTTTGGGTCGTTGCGCCACGCGTACGTCATGTACCTGCGAACGCCCTGACCGCGGGTGTCGAAGTATTCTAGGAAAGTTTCGAGTGATGCTGCGGATGCGCCGCGGAACCCGTAGATCGCTTGGTTCGGGTCCCCCACTGCCATCACTGGTTTGTCTTTGAAAAGCCGCGACAGCAGTTCCAGCTGCCCCACCGACGTGTCTTGGAACTCATCCAACAATACTGCGTCGTAGTCTCCCCGAAGGGTGTCAACTACTTGCGGATGCTGCTCAACGATCTGCCTGGCGTACGACATCTGGTCGGAGAAATCGATCATCTGACGCACCCGTTTTTGCCGCCGATACTCCTCTACCAAGCCCAGTAGTTGCACTTGTCTGCGCACGGTTTCTAGGTAGGGTTTCGTGAATGAAGGGTTCGGATTCTTAGTTCTTCCTGAGGGGGGTGCCTCTTCAATACTGGCAATTGTTGCCGCGCAGTATTGGCGCATGTCGGCCACCGAAACGGCGTGTTCAGCCATTGCATCACTTAGTTTTAATGCGAGTTCTATGAGGCTATTGCGGCTCAAGCGTGGCAGCTGTTGCGTGTAGTGGCTCAGTACCTCATCCATAATCTGCCACTTCAAGGCGTCCGTAATTAACTGCGCTCCCGGATCTACGCCGAGTAGTAGACCGTATTCTTTAACCACGTTCGATGCGAACGCGTTGTAGGTAGATACGTTTAGGCTGCCAGCAAACCAGGCGGTATCCGTTTGAGGGGTAATCAGCCCGGTGCGGATAAGCTGCTCAATCCTTAGCCGCAGCCGCGCAGATAGCTCACCCGCCGCTTTGCGGGTGAAGGTCAGCCCGAGGATGCGTTCTGGGTCCATTCCTTGGCACAGCAGGTACAGCACGCGCAGGGACATGGTTTCCGTTTTCCCAGATCCCGCACCGGCAACCACGAGGGTGGGCGCGAGGGGGGCTTCAACGACGCTTTCTTGCTCGTCGGAAAGCAGGATCTGTTTAACCCCCGGCTGGTCGTTCAGTGCTTGCGCGATCTCGCGCGCACGAATGTGCGGGTGGTTCATTCTATGGTCCTCATTCCTTCGGTCTGCGCGGGGCAAATCTGCCTCACTGCACAATGGTCGCAGGCATCTTTTGATGGTTTAGGTAAGAACAGGGGGCCGCGCGTTAGTTCCGCCGCGGTTTCTAACTGTTCCAGCAGTGCTTTATACCGCTGCTGAGTGTCTTCGTCGGACGCAAAAATTGACGGTTGGGGAAGTACAAGTCCGCTAGCTGCTCGGGTCAGCGCGATTAGTCGTGCGCCCTGCACGTCATACGGTTTCCCATCGGGGCCTTCTAATTGCGCTAGGACCAACTGGTACAACAAAAGCTGCAAAAAATCTGGTAGTTCTTTTTTGGAAGGCAGTTTGGTACCCGTTTTGATGTCCGCAATGGTGGTCGCACCCCGGCTGGTTTCTACGCGGTCGATGTACCCGTTAATGATGGCTGGTCCCACGTCCGCGGTAACTGCTTTTTCCACTTCTACTTGCCTGTGAGTGTCCGCCTGGAAGTAGTCACCGAGTTTCGCAGCCATGTCCTGTGCTTTTTCTAGCAGTTGTTGGTCGAGTTCATTCTCGCGCCCAAAGTTTTCATCCCACAGTTCATCGAGAGCGCCGAGCAGTTCTTGCGCGGTGCCGTAGGGGTGTTCCTCCGCGATTTGGTGAATCATGTTCCCCAGGCGGGCCGCGTCGGTAGAAAAGTAGTCGCCGCCGTGGCGCGTCATGAACCACTTCGCGGGACATTCCAGCAGTGTCTCCACCTGCGAGGGAGAGAGGAAGGGTTTGCCCTCCCGTTTGGTTTCCTGGGGTTTCGCAACACTCATCCCACCGGACCCGATCCAAGTGCGCGCATCCGCCGCATCGATACCTTCACTGGCCGCGAGCGCTAGTAGCTGCGCCGCAAGTGTGCGCTGGCGAGCATTAGCCGCTGGGTTCAAAACGGCGGGCGCTTCGGGCCCTCCAGCCGCGCTTTCGCTAGCTGTCTCAGCAGGTCCAGTGGCGCGGACCGCAGGCTGGGCAGCCACGGGCGCCGTCGCAGGCTGGGCAGCCACGGGCGCCGTCGCTGGCTGAGCGGCCGAACCGGGTTGTGCATCCGGTTGGCTCACCAAGTACCTCAAGCGGGCAATTAGTGAACGCGTGTCTACCCCGGGGGCAACCTGGGAGGTGACGACCCTCATGTCTTCTATTTTGGCTCCCATGTGGGGGGCCAGAATGTCGATGAATGCTGACTCGGTTGTGTCTTCGGTGCGGGCCGCACTAATCCACAGTTGCTGGCGCGCACGCGTCATCGCCGCAGCCATGAGGCGGAGTTCGTCGGTGAGCATAGCGCGGCGCGTGAGGGCCGATGGGAGGGGGCGCTGCAATTGGGTTTCGTCTACCTGCCCGGCGGCCAGCTGGGTGATGTCCGCGGCGCACGTAATGCGGTCCCGCAACGTCAAGTTGGGCCACGCACCGTCTTGCACTCCTACGATGAACACCGCGTCCCATTCACGGCCAACCGCTTGTTGGGGCGTGAGGATACTCACCCCCGCGGGCCGCTGAGCCTGTTGCGCCAGCGTATCTGTGGGAAGGTTTTCTTCCAGCAGGGCTCGGGCGAAGTCGCGGGCCGTGTCCGCTGGGTTCCGTTGCGACCACACGTCCGCGCTGCGCATCAGAGAAATCACAGCGTCTAACCGCTCGTCGTATTCGACCGAGCTTGCGGTGCGAACCAGGGCGCGTTCGCGCCAGCGTTTCTGCACGTGGCTGGCATCCCACAGTTTCCACAGCGCCACCGTTGGAGCTGCGTTCGCATTTTCTTGCCCCACTTGGATCAAGTGGTAGGCGGTGCGCAGGTCATGCGCGACTCCCAATAGGTGCTGGGCACTAATCCGCGCAGCTAGTTCCGTATCCCCTGCTAGTGCCGTGTCCACTTGTTTCGCCAGGTCTATTAGGTCTGTTTTTTCTGCACTCACCCCAACCACGTCGATGAGGCGGCGCAGCAAGATGGCATCAATGTTCACCAGGGCGCTCGCGGCCGTTGTGGTGATGAGGTCGTCCGGGTTTTCCGGTTCAACCAGCAGGTTCAAAAGTGTGGCGGTCACGTTTGTTTTTGCGTAGTTAATGGCCCGCCGCGGAATGGT
Organism: Gleimia hominis; assembly: GCF_032085515.1. Taxonomy (GTDB): domain Bacteria; phylum Actinomycetota; class Actinomycetes; order Actinomycetales; family Actinomycetaceae; genus Gleimia; species Gleimia hominis. The sequence goes on along the minus strand of NZ_JASXSX010000001.1, from coordinate 1,052,945 downwards.
CGTTTCAACGTCCGCAGCCATGAGGGCGGACCGCACGCGCGCGATCTCGGCGCTATCACGCACAATCACCGCCATGTCCGACAGGGCCATCCCCCGGTACTGCAGGGTGTGGACGCGGCCCACCAGAGCGGACATTTCTTGGGTGGGAGATCCAAATACTTCCAAGTTGAGGTTCTGGTTGTCCTCATGCGGATTCACTGCTCCCTGCGTGCGCCGCTCGTGCGGGCCCGTGGTGGGGATTCGCGCGGTGATTTCCTGTACTGCGGCGCGCAGGGCTTGCCCGCCGCGGTGGGTGGGGCCAAGTTCGTATTCAGCTGCCCGCAATCTGGTGGCGAGCCTTCCGTCTAAGTGTGGTTCCCCACCCCGGTAGGTGGCGACTGCAACGTCCGCGTCTGCGCACGCGACGATCCGGGTTCCCAGTTCGGCGCATTGGGTCAGTAGCTGCAGAGTCGCTGCCGTGCAGTCCTGTAAGTCGTCCACTACCAGCAGCTGCGGTAATTCGAACGAGCCGGCGCTGCTCAGGGAGCTGCTCGGGGGGTTGTCACGCAGTATCTGCGCGGCTCTTTGCTGCAGTGCGGGCGCGCTCAGGTGCGGGTTGGTTTCTGACCTGCTGATGCGTTCGTCCCAGACTTGCATCAGCTGCCCAACACTCACCCACACTTCCCGGCCAACCCGCTGCCCCAGCTGCGCTAACCACGCGCCATCGCGCCCCGATTCTTCTACCCGCGCAATCAAGTTCCGCACCTGCATGCGGAACACGGGCAGTGCCGTCACCTCCTCGGTGATCAGGGCCGGCCACTGCACCGCTTCTTGTTCAATGAGGTCCTTCAGGTACTGGTCTTGTTGCGCGCCTGTGAGTAACCGTGGAGGCGCCAACTCGGCGTGCACGCAGTACTCGTTCACAATGTCGTAGGCAAACGACACGGGGGTACGCACTGGGCGCACCACCCCGGTTATGCGCGGCTCCAAAATGGGTTGCAGTAGGTCGGCTCGTGACCGGTCGGGAGCTAGCATCCGCACGGTTTGCCCTCCCTCATGCGAATTAACTGCCATTTCAATCGCAACCCGGGTTTTCCCTGAACCGGGGCAACCACGCACAAGGGCGTGCGTATCTGACTGCTGTATCGACTCGACTGCCCGCTTTTGGTGCGGATCCAACGGTGGCAGCACGGCTCGAGGCGGAATATGCAGATCCACGTGGTAACTCGGGTGGCGGAGCGAAGTGTGGCTTGTCATATCCCTATTCAACCATCTTTTTCGAACGGGCCAGGCAGACTTCTTCTACTCAACCCTCTACCATTGAGGGTGGTTACGAATAGTGTAAGGAGTGTTTTATGAAACTCACGATTGGGGTCGCTGGGATTGCCCGCGACATTTCGTTAAGTGTCGATATTACTAGCGAGGACCTGCGTGAACGCGTTAACACCGCGCTCGCACAAGATGCCACCACCGGCACGCCCGGGGTGCTCACGCTGCGGGACACGCAGGATCGGGAGGTCATTATCCCAGCTGACAAGCTTGGCTACGTCTTGTTAGACGAAGATAAGACGAACCCGGTTGGTTTCACCGTCAGCTGAGGCCGGTTTAATAAACTCAGGTTGTGAATATCGGGTTTTGACTAGTCGTATCTAGGCCTTCAAGTGAACCGCGTCTAAGCGTTCCTTGTGGGCCTTTGATATATCCGCTACCACCTCATCGAGATCCAGTTTCGCGCTTGCCCCCTCGTCGGTGAACAAGAAAGCGCGCACCAGCCCGAGCGCTTCCCCACCCACGCGCCTGGTCCACAAGGAGAGGCGGGCTTGCATCTGCGGATCGTCTTTAGTGACCGGTTCGAGCCGGTCGCGGGTCCACTGGCCGTGACCGAAGTCGGATACGGCATCCGCCACTTCTGGTAGTTCCAGGCCTTGCGCGGCAGCGCGCAACGCGTCGGTGAAAATCCCGATCGCGACATAGGTTTTTGTGAGCCGCTCCCACCAGGTAGTGGGGCGCGTGCGGGCATCTAGTTCGTCAAGCATGCCTTCGAACGGAGTGATTTGTACCGGGAGGTCCACGTCTAATTTCTGTGCAGTGCGTTCTACTGCCGTGAATGAGTCCCAGGCGCGGGCGGACATGCGGGCCATGGCAATGTGTTCAAAAGTTTCGGGAGCTTGATCGGCGTCTTTCGCTAACCGGGCTTGCGCCGCGAGTGCACCGTAGCCGGACACACCGAGGATGCGTGCAAAAGTGGTTTCTTGCGGGTTGCTCACAATCGTCTCCTTCGTCCTGGTTTTATGAGCACATACTGCCTCCATATTAAGCATGTTTCGAACCCGCCGCTTCTCACCACGGCGGCTTGCGAACGATTACTCCAACGCACTCCCGTGAGGTACAGGCAACCGCTCCTTCGCAAGTGGCCCAACGCGTTGTGTGGTAGCGAATAGGCAAGCCCTGTTTTTACCTTTACAATGGAGGTTGGTTAAGACCGGTCGCCGGGTTTTGAGATTAACTTTTTGGGGCAGCACCGAGCTGCTGGGCATTGCGCGATCGGCATGGTAGCGACGGAGTGTCGCGTGGCGCGGATGGTACCGCGAGGAAGATCGACAATGAGTGAAGAAAATATGGAGCCGACCACGTATTCGTCGGCTGTAGTTAACCTTGAAGGCGTGCAGGTTCAGGCACCTCAGCAGGATGCGAAACCAGATATTGATGAGGAAGTTGCTCACTCCGAGCTGGAGAGCAAAACGTTCGCGGACTACGGGGTTAGCACCCCGTTCTGTGAGGCCCTGGCCCGCAAGGATATTACGCACCCGTTCCCAATTCAGGCGTTGACGCTGCCGGTTGCGCTTGGGCGGCGCGACATTATTGGGCAGGCGAAAACTGGGACGGGGAAGACCTTGGGTTTTGGGCTGCCGTTGCTGTCGCACGTGTGCCCACCGGATGCGAAGAATTACGACCAGGACGTACCGTTTGCAGGCCACCCGCAGGCCCTGGTTATTTTGCCCACCCGCGAGCTGTGCAAGCAGGTGGCGCGCGATTTGCGTGACGCGGCATCGCTCACAAGTATTCGGGTGACGGAAATCTACGGGGGCGCTAAGTTCGACCCGCAGATCAGTGCACTTAAGCGTGGTACGGACGTGGTGGTGGGCACCCCGGGCCGGCTGATCGACCTGTTGAAACGCCGGATTTTGAAGCTCAATGGTGTGTCCACCGTGGTGCTCGATGAAGCGGACGAAATGTTAGACCTTGGATTCTTACCCGATGTGGAGGTATTACTTTCGCGCGTCCCAGCCACGCGGCACACCATGCTGTTTTCTGCCACTATGCCCGGTGAGGTGGTGGCACTCGCCCGCCGCTACATGGTGCAGCCAACGCATATTCGCGCGCAAGATCCCACGGATCAGGGGGCAACCGTTAAGACGGTTAAACAGGTTATTTACCGCACGCACGCGATGAATAAGATTGAGGTTGTGGCCCGGATCCTGCAGGCCCGCGGACGGGGTTTGACCATTATTTTTACGCGCACTAAACGCACGGCCGCGCAGGTGTGTGACGAGTTAGCAGCCCGTGGTTTCGCGGCCGCTCCCCTGCATGGGGATTTGGGTCAGGGTGCGCGGGAGCAGGCGATGCGCGCGTTCCGCCACGGTAAAGTTGACGTGCTAGTAGCCACCGACGTGGCGGCCCGCGGGATTGATGTGGACGATGTAACGCACGTTATTAACTACCAGTGCCCCGAAGATGAACGCACGTATTTGCACCGCATTGGACGCACGGGTCGGGCCGGAGCCTCAGGAACCGCAATCACGTTCGTTGACTGGGACGACGTGCCGCGGTGGAGCCTGATTTCGAAGGCACTGAACCTGGGGGTACCCGAACCGTTGGAGACCTACCACACCTCAGCGCATCTTTACACAGACCTGAACATTCCAACGGATGTGAACGGGCGTCTGCCGCGGTCCGAACGCACCCGGGCGGGTCTGGATGCGGAACAGTTCGTGGATGTGTCCGGGAAGGAAGGCCGCGGCCGCGGTAAAAGTCGAAACGGTGGGCGGGGACGGCGCCGGCGCAAACCCCGTAAACGCACTCGCCGCAACAGTGGTGACGCACCTGCGAAGCGTTCCCCGCGCTCGCGTAAACGCACGCGACGTCGGCGGTCAAAATAGATCTAGAGGGCGCACACCAGCATTAGCATGGTGCCGGCAACTACCAGTGCGAGCCCAGTGATTTCGCGGGCGCGGTGGTGGATGGCGTGGTGCGCACCCGAGCTTTGCCAAGCAGGCTAACCAGCCCGGCGAAGAATGCGGCGGCGAATGCGTATAAAACCCACAAGTGTCTTGGCCGCGCTAGCTGATTGGGTTTTCGCGAATAAAATCGAACACTGCGTCCGCCACCATTTGGGTGGCGATCGCGGCAAGTAAGAGCCCCGCGATTTTGGTGAGCAGCATGATGCCGCCATTACCTAAGAAGTCAGCGAGGAACACGGAGAAGCGGAAAGAAAGCCAAATAACTATGTGCACAGCGAGTACCGCCACGGCCACAGCGAAGGTTTTGCCAAATGAGCCGTGGGATTCGTTGACTGCCACCATGACGGCCACAATTGTGCCGGGCCCAGCCATCAGTGGGGTGCCAAGTGGTACCAGAGCCACGTTGGAGTCAATGCTGTCTGATTCCACGGAGTCTTCTTGGTTCGTGGTGAGTAGTTCCATGGCCACGATGAACAGTAGTACTCCCCCACTGAGTTTTAGTGCCTCAACGGAAATGCGGAGGAACGCGAGAATATACTGGCCAAAAACCGCGAAAACCACGATCACCACCAGGGACGTGATGGTTGCCTGCATGGAGGCACGTTTTTTGCGGGGCCGGTCGTAGTGGCGCGTTAAAGACAGGAAGATCGGCAGGTTACCAGCCGGATCCATGATCACCACGAGGGTGGTGAACGTCGTTAGGAAAACGAAAGTGTCAAACCACTGGGTCATGCTTCTATTAACCCTAAATGTCCGAGTTTTACGATTTTGTTGAGCACCGTTTCGCTCGTTTGATACTCACCCAAGCGATTTGGTTTTCCTTTCCCATGATAGTCGGATGATCCGGTGATGAGTAAATCATGGGAGGAAGCGTATGCGGCTAGCTGCTGCGCATCTTGGGGTGTGTGGTCACGGTGGTAGCATTCGATTCCTTTGAGTCCGGCTACCACCAGTTTGTCTAATGCCCAGGTGGGCAGTGTTTTTTGGCGTAGGCGTGCGCACGGGTGGGCGATTACGGGCACTCCCCCGGCGTTTAAAACCAGTTTGATCGCCTCGGTTGCCGTGGGGGTGCGCATGGGTTCGTAGTATTTTCCTGAGGGATGCAGCGCCGCGGTGAAGGCCTCGGAGCGGTTCTTGAAACAGCCTGCGGCAACGAGCGCGTCCGCGATGTGGGGCCGGCCGATTGGCCCATCTTTAGGAGCGTGGGCGAGCACGTCCGCGTAGGTTATGGGGAAGTCTTTTTCGAGGCGCCTCACCATGGTTTGGGTGCGGGTTTGCCGGGAGGTAATGGTGTGCTCGCACGTGTTTGCCAGGGCCTCATCGGTGGGGTCGTGCAGGTAGGAAAGCAGGTGGACGCTGATGGGCCTGCGTAGTTGCGGCACTGGGAAGGAACAGGAGATTTCCATGCCGCGCACTAAGGTGACGCCACTGGTTTGAACCTGCTTCGCGGCTTCGTCCCACCCGCGGGTGGTGTCGTGGTCGGTTAGGGCAACGACGTCTAGACCGGCTGCGTGCGCACGTTCCATTAGTTGCGTGGGCGTGTCGGTGCCGTCCGAAATGTTCGTGTGCGCATGGAGGTCGATCATCATGGCCCCACACTACCGCTTTCGGCTTTATAGCTGCGATTTTTAGGTTCCGAAGGATGGGCAAGGCGGCCTCGTTGAAGCCGATCGTGGACGCGTGGCGGGTCGCTAACGCGCACATTGTTGGGCTGAGGGCAGATGTCGAGGAAGCAGCCATCGCTGCCATCACGTCTCGCCAGCCGATTCGACTACGGAACCCGCGGTTCGGTGTCGAGTCTGGGATTCTCTTCATCCAGCTGCCCTCAGGTAGGCGGCTCGCCTATGTGCATCCGCGTCTGGGTGAAAACCGTTGGGGTGTAAACAACGGTTCATGGTGCGAAGCACGGTTACGGACCTTATTTACTATTGCCAAGGATCGTTCAATATGTCTACGGTCGGTGCCTTTTGGGAATGCTCGATTGAGATAGGTGACCCACAGGGTTTTCTCGTGAGCCGCGTCAGTAAGATATCGCCAAGACCGGAAAGGTAGTTCTGCGATGACTTGCCCGGCAGATGGATGTTTATTGTGAGTATGAGCCATTGCCTCGCGAATGCTAGCGCGATTACGGGCATTCAAGTCTATTCGCTTACCTCGTCGGGTACGCCACAGTTCAGTATAGACAGGTGAATCTGGATCGAAGAGCCAACTGGTCATTGTGAGAGCAGGCTGCAAGGTAGGAATGCCAACGCGCAGTGGACAACCACGTTTCAACCCAGTTGCTGTCAGCCATGCCCCTACCTTGTCTCGTTGTTTTGGAAACATCAGTGCCCCGGCGAGAATACCTACCAGATCACTCTGGCAAGCAGCGCTCCACCGGGGCTTCACACCAGTTCTAACAGACAAAGACGGCTCAAATCTAGAGCAATTTTCGCGTACCCCGTCCGGATTCGCCGGTGCTCGAGGGCGCATGGGCGACGGCCAGATTCATTTCTATGGCAAGAACGTCGCCGCCGCGCTCGGGTACGCCAATCCCAGCAAGGCAATACGCGATCATGCTCGCGCCGATGGGGGCTAAAACGTTACCCCATCGTCGATGCCATGGGACGCGAACAAGAAGCCACCTTCATCACTGAAGATGACTTGTATCGTCTCATCATCTCCTCGAAGCTCCCAGAAGCGCAGAAGTTCGAAGCCTGGGTGTTCGATGAAGTGTTGCCGACGATTCGCCGCCACGGCATGTACGCATCCGACAAGCTGCTTACTGATGATGAGTTCCTTAAGCATGCTATCGCCACGTTGCATGCCTGGCGTTGGACAGGCTCGCCACTGCCCTCTACGGCTAGCGTTTGCACCCGTTGCGCCGAAAGGTATCCGAACCGTACGGTGGAAAACCGCTTCTGAGCCTGTAATGATGTAAGTGCTTGAAAAATAGGAGAAGCCCCAAGGAACCCCACGACGGGAACCTTGGGGTTTCACCGCAGCCGGGAAGGGACACGCGCCGATGCCGAAGCGACCTGCGCGCCTTGCGTAAACCGTGCCACTCCCGACAGTCCGCGCTTGACGGGGGCCGATGGAGCCAAGCGCCCAGGGTCTATAGCTACTGATGAGCCAGCACGTTTGTTGCGTCTGGGTAAAATACGTAGACGACGTATCGAATTGTGCGGTAGAGTGACCTCGAAACGATCAAAGGGGGAATAACGATAGCTAAAGCCTTTACAAAGACGATAGTCGCCACTGGAATCTCGCTGGCGCTAGCTTTCTCAAGAGCGGGCGTCGCTAATGCTCAAGAAACTCAGACTACGCCACTTGAGTCGCAAACTGCCGTTGTCGATAGTGCGATTACTGAGGCTGAGATTGATGCTTTTTCTCAGGACGTTGCTGATAAATTCGTTATTCTCATGCGAGATGGCATCATTTACGATGGAAGTAGTTTCAGAAGCAACGATGACGTGTTGTCTGCTGCGGGATTCTCTAACGAGGCAGATTTGATCGAAGAGCTTGTTGATTCGCTAAATAAGGGAGCGAATAACCGTTACACCAGTGTCTACACGGAACGTAGTTGGAGTTCTTTTGGAAAGTGTGTTGTGACCGGAGTGCTGGGCTTTTCACCATTCCAAATAGATTACAACCTGCTCGGTAAATACATTCAAGAAAAAGCTTGGAATAAGGTAGCTGACCTTTTACAAAAGTATGCAAAGAAAGAGATTAAGAAGAAGGCTGGTAGCGTTGTCCTTAAGCAAATCATCAAGTCCACGCCAGCTGGCTTCGCAGCTTGGCTGGGAGTATATGCAGTAGGTTGCGCAGGAAAGGAAGCGTGGGACTGGTGGATCGGTTAAATCACATATCTTGGCGGGAACTGCTGATGGGTTTCGTTGCGTTTTTAGTAGTTATCACCATTATTACTGTGCTAACGTCTCTATTTTTCGAAATAAAGTCGGTTCTATCTATCACGATTCCAGCCCTTATCCTTGGTAGTCTCGTAATGATGATTCAGAAGTTGCGTCCTGAGTCAGATAGGGAAGCTAAATGACTATTTACTATAGATAAGTAGTTACATTTTCCGATGGGTTGGGAGAACATTTAGTTGTTCTCCCAACCCATCTCCGGTTTAAGGCCATTTCGTGTTGGTTTTTTGGGACTTTTTCGTTGTGCTGGTGCGGGAAAGTTGTTGTTGGACTGGGATTGAATCGAGTTTTTGGTTGGCCATTTCGTGTTGTTTTTAGGCCGGGTTGTCGGCTTGGGAATAAGGAAAAATCAGGTTTGAAGTCGGTTTGAATGAAGGGATGGGGAATCCTCGATCCAAGATTTGTGGCCGGGTGATGATGAAGCATAGAAAGACTGCGGGCCGGCATACGTTGCGTGACCATGGATCTCAAGCACGCACACTACGTCGACATAACGAACCGTTTTGTCATCTGTGGCCCGTTTTTTCACTCGTTGATGAGGTTCATCATGCGGTCTTCGTTGATGAGATCTACCTTTTCCACACTCTCGTGGTCTTAATCGCGTGTATGAAGACTCACTTCTTGGGGTGGTACGTGGCCAAAGGAGAGACCACCCGGGCCTGGCAGTGCCTCATCGGGCGTATTGGCCCCCGGATGTGGTGGGTCTGCTGATGGTTTGGTTGCCATGGAGTTTGCTTCACTGGGTGGGCAAGGGAGGATGCTGGTCATGCCGAAGGGTTATAGTGATCAGTTCAAAGCAGATGCTGTGGCACTGGTGGAATCGGGGATGGGTAGGCGCCAGGTGTGTGCCGATCTGGGGGTCTTGCGTTCCTGGCTTCAAAAATGGGTCATGGATGCGCGTCTGGTATCTCACGGAATAAACCCGTCAAGCGATCCAGAGACCGTTAAACAGATGCGGGCAGCGTTGAAGCGGATTCGTGAGCTGGAAATGTAAAATGAGGTATTGCCAGCTGCGGCGGCTTATCTTTCTCAGGAGCTGTGATTCGCCCAAGATTATCTACCCGACCGTGGAAGCACTAATCGCTCAGGGGAGGGCACCCCTCCAGGTCGCGACTCTGGTGTTAGGTTTTTCTCGTCAGGCTTTCTATCGGTAGACAAAGAATCGCCTCAGCGCTCGAGAGCGCGAGGAAGCTGAGATATGTCGGCTATTCGTGAGATTCATGAGGCTGCTCCTGAGTTTGGGTATCGGTTTATTGCTGATGAGCTTGTAGAGTGTGTCTTCCTTGTTTCGGGGCAGCGCGTGTGGCGCTTGTGTCACGGTCTTGGTGTTATCTCGGTTATTGCTAGCCGGAAGGGATGTAGTGTTCGGGCTGGGGCGTCAGTTGGTGAGGATCTGCTTCAACGTCACTTCCATGCAGATACGCCTAACATTGCGTGGGTTACGGATATTACCGAGCATTGGACGCGTGGCGGGAAGCTGTATGTGAGGCCAAAGGCTCCATGGGTAGGGTCGGGGCGTGCGGGGATAACGCTGCGATGGAGTCATTTTTCTCTCTGTTACAAAAGAGTGTTCTAGATCGGACAGTCTGGGATAGTCGGAGCGAGCTATCTGTAGCGATCACCCACTGGATCGAGCGGGCATACCACCGCGAGCGCCGTCAAAGAGCTCTCGGAAAATTAACACCCATCGAATATGAGACAATCATGAAACCAACCGCACCACACGCGTCCTAAAAACAAACAGGAAAACTGTCAACCAAGCCCACAGCAAACCCAACAGTACCGCATGTACATGTGCACGTCGTTCTACGCTGGAAAGATGACAGAATCCCAGACTTTTAGCCAGAAGGCACTGATTCATCACCAGAAGAGCTAGACGAAACTCTAGCCAAGCTAAGAGCAGTCACCTCTGTTGTAAACCGACCTTCAGAAGAGGAGCGGCGCCAACATCTAACGTTCATCCAATCGATCATCCCACGAATAGCGGAATCTTCTGCACGGGCTAAGGGCTGGCTTCTGCCTATCGTGACCGCCGCTTATAGCTTTGCCGCCGTCAATACCGTCGTTCGTACGATCAAGTGGCTACATCCTCAAATAAGAAACCCGCAGCACCGGCCATCGACCACAGTTTCCCGCTTTACCGTGCCATTTCACGCGGCGAGTACACACTCACGCACACTCTTATTTTGTATCAACGTCTTAGTCCAACGTTTTCCACTATGCGCATCACTCTGCGCGGCCCGCGTGGGAGGTGACACAATGGGCCGTATGAGTGAAGAGAAAAATGTTGAGCAGTCCATGGCGAACCGTGGGGAGAATCGGTCTCGCCGCCCCGATTCGCAAGCTTTCCGAGAGTTTATTGGATCCGGTTGGGGAGATCGGCCGGCGCCGCGCGGCCGCCAGGAGGTGGCTGACTATTTACCGGCTCGTCATGAGAAAGCGGGCGAACCATTCACGGGTGAGCGCCTAGTGATCCCAGCGGGTGGTTTGAAGGTGCGGAACAATGATTGTGACTACCGGTTCCGCGCGCATTCTGCGTTCGCTCATTTGACGGGGCTTGAGGGCGAGTTGGAACCCGATTCCGTGTTGGTGCTGCACCCAACTGACGGGGGCCATGAGGCGGTGTTGTATTTTAAACCTCGGGCGGCAAGGTCGTCGGAGGAGTTTTACGCGGATCCTCGTTACGGCGAGTTCTGGGTGGGCGCGCGACCGTCACTGCAAGAGATGGAGCAGATGACGGGGCTGCGGTGCGCTCATATTGACACGTTGCGCGATGGGATCGCGAAGGACGCGGGGCAGGTTCCGGTGCGGGTGGTTGCGCAGGCGGATGCGAATGTGACTCAGCTGGTTAATGAGGTGCGGCAGCAGGCTGGTTTGCCGCACGGTGCGGACGCGCAGAAGATTGACGATGAGTTGTTGGAGCACCTGTCGGAAATCCGTCTTATTAAGGACGCGTTTGAGGTGCGGGAGATGGAGCGTGCCGTGCAGGTGACGAAGGAGGGGTTTGAGGAGATTATCCGCTCACTGCCCCGCGCGGCCGAGCATCGGCGTGGGGAACGCGTGTTGGAGGGCGCGTTTGGGGCTCGTGCCCGCGAGGAAGGTAATGGCCTGGGGTACGACACGATTGCAGCGGCTGGGAACCATGCGAATACGTTGCATTGGATTGATAATGATGGGCCGGTTCGCAGTGGTGATCTGGTGTTGGTGGATGCTGGAGTGGAGTTGGATTCGCTTTACACCGCGGACATTACCCGCACGTTACCGGTGGATGGGACTTTCACGGCGCCGCAGCGGCAGATTTATGAGGCAGTTTTAGAAGCGTGTGAGGCGGCTTTAGCACGGGCGCAGGAACCGGGTTGTCGGTTCCGTGATATTCACACGGCCGCGATGGAAGTTCTGGCGAATCATTTGGAGAACTGGGGGGTATTGCCCGTGTCGGCTGAGGAGTCCCTGTCGATTTCTGGGCAGCAGCACCGCCGGTGGATGCCACACGGCACGTCGCACCACTTGGGGTTGGATGTGCATGATTGCGCACAGGCCCGGCGGGAAATGTATTTGGATGCGCAGTTGAAGCCCGGAATGTGCTTCACGATTGAGCCGGGGCTTTATTTCCGTGCCGATGACCTTTTAGTGCCTGAGGAGTTCCGTGGGATCGGGGTGCGCATTGAAGACGACATTTTGGTTAATGAGGATGGGTCTGTGCGCCGAATCTCGGAGAATATTCCCCGAACGGTTGCGGATGTGGAGCGGTGGATCGCTCAGGTGCAGAGCCGCTAAGCAGGTTCAGGGCCACTAACCAAGTACGGGCGCATTAACCGGCCGGGCTGCGAACCAAGTGCAGGCCCCTCACCGGCCGAGCTGCGAACCTGGACGCCCATTTCTCACCGGAACGCCCTTCGGTTTGTATGTTCCACAAAGCTCAGCCGACGAGTTAACGCGGTGTGCTGCGGGTAGAGCGCGTCCGAGGTTACTCGTCGGTGTGCTCACGTTCAGGCGCGGGCTCTGTGGGTTCTGCTGGCTCCGCGGGCGTAGAGGCGGAGTCGGTGCCCGGCTGGGTTGGTGGTTCGGACTCGTCCGCGGGTTTTGCGTGCCTGGGGTGGTGCTGCTGTGGTGCGGGCGACCCTGGTTGCTGCCCTGCTTGCTGCCCTGGTTGCTGCCCTGGTTGCTGCCCTGCTTGCTGCGAGTTCGCTTGCTCCCCTGCTTGCTCCCCCGCTTGCTGCGAGGCCGCGGCTTTTTGGGCATCGCTCAGCCGCACGCCGTAGCGGGGTTGTTCGTCGGGCCTGGATCCGAACGCGGTTGGCCCAGTTTGCGTGGCAGGTTCCGGTTCTGGTTCGCGCGTGAGGTTTCCGGGTGAGTCCGCCAGTATTTCGCGGATCCGCCCGGCCTCAATGGTGGCGAGCAGCATGTAGCGGCCCGCAACGATTTGGGTTACGGACGTGAAATCCCGTTTCCCTTTTGAGAGCAGGTAGGGAATTACCGACATGGCGGTGTAGAAGATCACGCCCAGCGCAATGCCAGCAACGAGTATCAGTGGGGTGCGGTTCGGCATCCACAGGTAGATAAGCAGGGAAAACAGCAGGCCCATCCAGATTCCCGACAGGGCGGCCCGGCCGAGCACTTTCCAGATGGTGAGTCTGCCGGTTACGCGTTCCACTTGCCGCAGGTCCGTACCTACGATGGTGACGCCACGGACGTCTATGTCCATGTCAGAGATTTTGTCGACTGCGGCCTGGGCTTGCGGGTAGGTGCGGTATGACGCCACTTCCGTGCCGGTTGGCAGCTGAGGCAGGAGCCCCGCTGCAGGGCCTTTAACACTAATATTTCCACTCATGACAACCATTTTTACAGATAACGCTTAGCGGATCCTGTGGGATGCGCGCCGTTTCGCTTAGGGCGTGCGTATAATCTTTCCATGCCAGCATTGAAAACGTTAGAAGAGTTTTTAGCCACTATTGATCATGAGGATCATCGTGCCCGCATGGTGGAAGTCCTGCAGTGGGTTGGGGACAACTACCCCACGTTGCAGATGCGGATCGCGTGGAGCCAACCCATGTTCACGATGGATGGCACGTTTATCGTGGGGTTTTCGGCCGCTAAGAAACATATGGCGATTGCCCCTGAGCGCGCGGGGATTCTACATTTTGCGGACGAGTTCGAAGCCCGAGGGGTTGACCACGGGAAAATGTTTGTGCGCCAACCGTGGGCGAAACCGTTCGATTTCGACCTGCTCGCACGCCTCATTGAGTTCAACATGCAAGACAAGCAGGGGTGTAAAACATTCTGGCGTAAATCTAAGTGATTTGCGTACTTAGTTTGATTCAGGTTCTGCGTCTCCTCCAAACAGACTTGCTTCTCCTACAAGCAGACGCGTTAATTCTAGCTAGCAGGCTTCTACTAGTTAGCAACGTTCCCAGTGTTCTACTAACAGCTTTCCATCCAATGACATAAGGCCGTAAACCTAGCCTTTGGTAGCGCGTTTTGGTTGTTTCCGTTTTAGGGCGGTAACGTTGAAGGTGCCTCAACCCAGGTGATGCTGGGCACCTTAGTTTTTCAAGGAGACAACTTGTCGGGCTACGTTGAAAAAACGGGGATTGATCAGATCCCTAACCAAAATCGATATGGAAAACCCTCTGGGTTATTTTTCGTGTGGGCTGGAACCACCACTAACATCTTCACCCTGACCTACGGGGCGATGCTAGTAGTAGTTTTCCAGCTCTCATTTTTTCAAGCACTAATCGCAATCATCGTGGGCAACGCACTTGCCTACCCCCTCCTGGGCCTCACCTCACTGCAAGGTCCGCGCACAGGAACCACGTCCATCACGATTTTCCGTTCATTCAACTGTTTTTCCTATCTATAACCGCGATCCCCGATTGGGCGATGACGGATTTAGGGCTCATTGACTGCGTTAATTTCGTGGTTACTGACCCGGTGGTTTAGACGAGTTTTGAGGCGTCGTTTCCTCTCCCGGGGTTGTTCCTCCCTCAGGAATATTTAAGAAGAAAGGCATGTGTTATGGCGTTGAAAGAATTTATTGCGGGGCTTCCGAAGGTTGAGCTGCATCTTCATATTGAGGGCACGCTGGAGCCAGATTTGAAGTTTAAGCTTGCTAAGCGAAACGGGATTGAACTGAAGCACAAGACGGAGCAGGAGGTGCGGGATTCGTATTCTTTCACGGACCTCCCATCGTTCTTGGAGGCCTATTACGAAGGCATGAATGTGCTGCAGACCAGTGAGGATTTTTACGAGCTGGCGATTGAGTACTTCCGTCGGGCTGCGAAGCAGAATGTGCGTTATGTTGAGGTGTTTTTTGACCCTCAAGCACACACTGCGCGGGGCGTGTCGTTTCACGATGTGATCAGTGGGCTTCGGCGCGCACAGTTGGAGGCCGACCAGAACCTGGGGGTGTCGTCGCAGCTAATCATGTGTTTCCTACGTGATTTCCAAGCTGAGTTCGCGATGGCTACGCTGCTGGAATCCCTCCCGTACAAAGAATGGATCGTGGGTGTGGGCTTGGATTCGGATGAAAACGGGAACCCACCGGAGAAGTTCACGCAAGTGTTCGAACGAGCCCGCGCAGAAGGATACCTGTTGACCATGCACTGTGACGTGGACATTCCCGGGTCGATTGAGCATATTCGCCAGGTGCTAGAAGACATTCGGGTGGACCGCATTGACCACGGCACTAACATTGTGGAGAACCCGGAGCTCGTGCAGTACGTGGTGAAGCACCGGATTGGTTTGACGTCGTGCCCGATTTCGAACACGTGGGTGTCTGACACGTCGAAGGTAGAACTGCTGGTTGAGCTAGATAAGCAAGGTGTGCTCATAACAGTGAACTCTGACGACCCCGCGTACTTCGGTGGTTACATCGGGGAGTGTTTTGAACGCGTCGCTGAAGATAGTGATGAGGTTGACGAGGCGATGCTCACCCGGCTAGCGAAGAACGCGATTGAGGTTTCTTGGGCGCCGCAGGGGATTAAGAATCGGCTCCGGGAAGAAATCGATAAGTATGTGAAATGATTTCTGCCGCGTGTTTCAGCCCCGTGTAAAAACACGGGGCTGAAACACAGGGGACCCAAGATCGCTAGCCAGTATTATTTATGGGCTGAGTAACGTACAGCGGCGGGGATAATACAAAGAAAGAGTACCCATACCACCGTCGAAACTAGTTGGTGGCCGGGGAACAACCACGCGCCCATGTAAACCACCCCAGCAGTTGATAATCCAGCAAAAAGTCCATAAAGCGCAATAACTATAATTGTAACCCCACGATTCTTCATCGGCAGGCCACGCTATTCGTTACAGTACCTACCCAGAGTGTGGGGCGAGATGCAGGGCAATGACCGTACTTATTAACGTAAACTGTCGCGGCACCGCCTACGAAGGCAATTACACCAGCTGAAAGGACACTGCCTACAACCGTTTCCGACAATGCAGCCGCTGTTGCCGCCGCCATCGCCGTTACTGCTGCAGCGCCACCAGTTGCAATTGCTTCCTGATCAGTTTGGTTGAAGGTAAGTGCAGGTTCCCATCCCCACATTGCGCCCCAGATTCTATCTTTATGCTTGGGAATACAGGTGATGAACCTCATGAATACCTTGTTGCTACTAGGGTCAACTACTCCGTATACCTTCGAGGTTTCGGATGGGGATTCTTCAGAGGAAATGAGTTTAAGCTTGCCTTGTTCCAACAACTCATTTAACCCTTGAACAAATTCCTCCGACGTTACCTTGTGTTGAGGCTGAGGCACGGTTCGCATTTTTATCGCTTTCGTAGGCGAAGAATGAATCGATAGTTCAGACGCACGCGCTGTGCCTGTACTTAAGCTGAGAATCACAGCAAGTACGCACGAAATTGCTGCGGAAATAATAGATGTAAACTTCATTGTTGTAATCCTTCCAAATATACGCCGGGTCACTGGTGATAGTTGACTAGGTGGAAATGCTGACACCTCCCCTCTTGGCCTTTCTGAATATTGTAAGAATACACTTCACACCAGCATGTTTCAGCCCCGTGTAAAAACACGGGGCTGAATCCTTACTCAATTTGGGGGCTGACTTTATTTCTCAGCTGCAACCTCTTTGGAGGATTTCACCGAGACGTGCTGCACCCACCGGTAGAGCGCATACATGCCACCAATGAACAAGACAACACCCGCTAAGTCAGAGACTGCACCGAACCCATCCGCGGAGATAGCTAACGCTTGGTCGTCCCCAGCTGCACCGATGATAGCGGCGTTCAGAACTCCGAACAAAGACTCTCCGACGATCAGGCCGGTAGCTAGCAGCACCCCGAACCGTTTCGTCACTCCCGGGCGTTTAGTGGTGTTCGCCCACTTGTCGTAGAAATACCCAACGAACGCGCCGATGGGAATCATGATTGTAACCGCAGACGGCAGGTACATTCCCATTCCCACCGCCAGTGGAGGCAGCGAGCAGCGCGTGTTCCGGCTCAGAACCTCATCAATAATAATGACTACTACCCCAACGGCGGCACCAATACCGATCAAACCCCAATCTAGAGAACCACCGAACACGCCTTTAGCAAGGGAAGAAATCAAGGAAGCCTGCGGGGCGGCAAGTTGGCCGGGTTTGGTACCGAAACCGAACGAAGACGCCATCAGATCGAGAACCGGGGGAATCACCAGAGAACCGAACCCAACGCCGATCATCAACGCGACCTGCTGTTTCCAAGGAGTTGCGCCAACCAGCTGCCCCGTCTTGAGGTCCTGCAGGTTGTCGTTAGAAATAGTTGCTACACCGAATACGACGGCCGCGGTGAATAGTGTGTAAGCAACCAGAGCAGACACTTCATCGCCCGACGCCGCACCATGCAGTGCTTTCACTAGAAGGGCGGCAATAATTACCACGAGGATGCCAACCCCGGAAATTGGTGAGTTCGATGCCCCAATCAGACCCGCCATGTACCCGCACACTGCGGCTACGAACAAGCCGATTAGAAGTACGAACACGACCGAGAGGATAACAAGTTTGAACGCGTCGTTCGTCAGGTGGGTTTCGCGCACGAACATGAAAATCAGTGCGCCCACTGGAATAAGTAGCGCAAGGATTGACACACCTACCACGGTGATTGGAATGTCTTGCTCTTCCCGGCCCACCACTTTACCGTCGTGCCGTGCGCGCGAGGAGGCGAGGGATTCGCTGATGCCAGAAAACACTGGGCCCATTACCTTAATGAGGGTCCACACAGCTGCTACCGCCATGACGCCTGCACCGATAAAACGCACGTCGGAGCTGAACACGTCGCTGGCAACCTGAGCTATGTCCGCGCCAGCACCAACTTGACCTGAAGTGTAGTAAGGCAAAAATACGAAGTAGCCGATTCCAACACCTACCAGCATGGCAACTGCAACGGCAACGCCAACTAGGTGCCCAATGCCCATCAGCGCCATTGACAGGGACACACCCACGAGGGTGCCCCCGCTGCCGATGCGCAGCGCACCAGAAAGCTCACCGGCCGCCACTTTCATTGCGGACAACAGTTGCATCAGCGCGGACGCACCTGCGCCAGCACCAATAATCTTTAAGCCATGCCGGTTGTCTGCCCCCGCTTGGTGCGTGTCACCAACCTTGAGGACCTCTGCAGCCGCTACCCCCTCAGGGTAAGGCAAGTCTGAATGCGTAACGAGGGCGCGTCGAAGCGGAATGGAATATAGGACCCCAAGGAAGCCACCGACGGCGCACACCGCAACGGTTGTCCAGTAGGGGAATCCTTGCCACCAGCCGATCAGTACGAGGCCGGGGAGGACGAAAATGATTGCAGAGAGGGTGCCTGCAGCGGAAGCAATGGTTTGAACAATATTGTTCTCTTGGATCGTGTGATCCTTCCAAGCCCTAAGGACGGCCATGGAAATAACTGCGGCAGGAATAGACGTAGCGAACGTCAAACCAACTTTGAGCCCTAAATAAACGTTCGCGGCCGTGAAGATCAGTGTGATCACACCGCCGATCACGATTCCTCTGAACGTTAATTCTTTAATTGGCGCATTTGCGGCCTGGGTGGGGGCACCGGGTTGGTCAGCCCCCTTAGGGCTTGCTTTACTCATATTTAATCTTTCTACACTGTCGGATAATTGCCGAAGGGCACCTTCCCCTGTAGAAGGTGCCCTTCAATACTAGTGTCAACAATTGTTGTGGTCACATTTCCCCTGCAGATTTGTCCACTTCGTGGTTATGTCACAATCGAGAGAAAGCACACATTCCATTAAACGTGAACCTTAAAGTGAAACGCACCACTATCGAGCAAAACATGAACATATGTGACCGAACGAGATTACTTTCTGAGTGATCCCACGCAGATGGGCCTATCCGCTAGATAGACCGCAGTATTGAGTATGCGATTGTTCTTCACAGGAGCTTCGCAATTAGTTCCTTTACCTGAAGATCGGAGTATTTATTAGCAGTTTTGCGTAGCTCGTTAATGTCCGGTGGGTTCGCCGCCCCCTGGGGGTGTTTTAGAATTTCGCTCACGAGGTACGCGCACCCCAACAGTTTTTGCTGCAACGGAACGTCGAACTGGTCGAAATAACTAAAAGCAGCAAGCGTAGAATCACCCGCCCCCGTAAAGTTCGCTACCTTCACGGGAAAAGCGGGCACCCGCGCATACTCGCCGGTGCGACTATCAAATGCGAGCATCCCCTCAGCGCCCAGTGTCACCACTATTACCGGCACATAACGAGTGAGTTTCCGCGCGGTCTCCTCCGGATCGGTTACCGCCCCATATTTTTGCGCTTCCAGCTCGTTAAGCATCCACACGTCCGTGTTTGGTAACGCCGGTAAGTCCTGCGGATCCCAGCGTTGCGATGAGTCATAACCGCACGAACCATAAACCCGCAGCCCACGCTGCGCACCCCCACTCTCCCGTTGCTGCGCTAGCCACGCGGGTACTTGCGTCTGCATGTCGATAATCGCGTGGTCAATCGCGTGCTCACCCGCAGCTTGTGCGGTGATGGGGGCAAAACCAATTGGGTGTACGGGTGGTTCCTCCACTGTTACCATCGCCCGGTCCTGTGCCACAGACAGGGCCACAGTAGTGGGAATCGACCAGCCTTTAGCTGGTTCACACAAACTACAGTCAACGTTTTCTGCCTGCATGTCGGCAAGCAGTTTTGCGCCTACCTCATCATCTCCAACAGGCGCGCACAGAAACGTCCGGCGACGCAGACGCGCAGACACGCGCGCCATCGTGGCGATCCCACCCCAGCTGTAACCAATCGCATTCGCATAGATCTCCTCGCCCTCAACGGGCAGACGGTTCAAACCGGTTAGCGTAATGTCACGAAACACTGTGCCCAGTACTAAAACGGAAGCACCCTCACGCACGTCATTTTCACTAAACACGCATTTTGCACTATCCACGCTCTTAACATTTTGGGCCTGCTGATTCGTAGATTCTGTTTTGTTAGTTCGCTGAGTTGGTCCACGTCCCATACCTCTGATCATAATCGTTCAATACGGTAAAATTTATTCAATGAAGGAGATACCTGCACACGTCAGCGCTGTTTTATTCGACATGGACAACACCCTCACGGACTCAGAAATCGCGTGGGACAAAGCGGCTCAATCCCTCTGGGCAGAGGCCGGCAAGAAATTGGAGCGAGAAATCCCGCTGGGCGGCACGGTCGAAGACGTCGTCACCGTTTACCGCAGCGACTTCCCCACCGCGGATCCACAAACAACGGCGCAGCGCATGCTCGAGCTACTGCGCGCGAACCTAACGGAAGTGATTCCTACCCCCGGAGCCGACGCGCTAGTTCGGCGGCTAACAGTTCCGCGCGCAATCTCGTCTAACTCACCGGGTCAGATAGTGCGCGAAGTAACCACAGCTGTAGGCTGGACGGACCTATTCACCACCATGCTCGGAGCCGATGAAGTCGACAGTCCTAAACCCGCCCCCGACCTGTATCTTGAGGCCGCCCGCCGATGCGGCGCAGCGCTTGAAAACTGTGTTGTGTTTGAGGATTCCGCGATGGGCGCGCAGGCTGCGCGCGCGGCGGGAGCAGGGTACCTCGTGACTATTGGACCCGACGCACGCGAACTCGGTGACAAGAATGTTGCCAGCCTTCAAGATCCCGCTATCACCCAGTGGAATCCGCAACTCAAATAATCAGCCGCAACGCAACTGCAATGCTTTACGCCCGTATTCTTAGTTTGCCGATGACGAAAGGAAGAACATGCTCCTGATCCCAACTCCAAAGGAAGTTCACTGGCAGAGCGGTCAGCTTACCCTCCCCGACCCGGTTGTCATTACCGGTGACGTGAAAGCGGTACGCACGCTAAAGCGCCATTTACAGCAGGCCGGGGGGCTCACGGTGCAAGATGGCCCAGATGGCACCATTAGTTTTGAATGGGACGAAACTCTTGCCGGGGAACAGTACCGACTGGTAGTGAACGAGCACCAAGCGCAACTGTTCTTCGGTACGGAGCAGGGAGCAGCGCGGGCAGTGCAAACCCTGCTGCAGCTCATGCCCGTGCAGATCTACGGGCCGGGGCCCATGCAGGAAGTCACCGTGGCTTGCGTGGAGATTGAAGATGAACCCCAGTACGCTTGGCGCGGCGCACACAGCGACGTGGCCCGCCACTTTCTACCGTTTGAAGGTCTCCTCAAGTACCTCGATGTAATGGCGATGCACAAACTGAACGTGCTGCACCTGCACTTGACGGACGACCAGGGGTGGCGCATCCCCATCCCGAAATATCCGGAACTAACGCGCACGGGTGCGTGGCGACCCGGCACGGTGCGCGGACACCAACCGCCCCCGGATGAAAACGATTGTGACGACTACGCAGCTCACGACGGGGTTCCCCACGGTGGGTACTACACGACAGAACAGTTAATACGTCTGAATGAGCACGCGGATGAGCTTGGAATCACGATTATGCCCGAGATTGATATGCCCGGGCACATGGAATCCGCGATCGCTGCGTACCCGTACCTTGGGTGCGACCACGTTAAACACCCGCGCACGTGTTTCGGTATTTCTGGGCACGTTCTGAAGCTAAACGAAACCACCGTGCAGTTCTGCAAAGACGTGCTGGACCACGTGATGACTGTGTTTCCCAACTCCCCTATTCATATTGGGGGTGACGAATGCCCAGGTGACGAGTGGCTGACTGACCCCTCATCGCAAGAAACGATGCGTAAAGCCGGAGCGCAGAATACGCATGAGGCACAGGCGTGGTTTGAAGAACAGATCACCGCCCACCTGATTGAACATGGCCGCCAAGTAGTTGCTTGGGATGAGGTGCTTGAAGGCGGGGCTCCTAAAGAGGTGACCGTAATGGTGTGGCGCGACAAGAAAGCCATTACCGAGGCTGTTAACGCTGGTCACGACGTTATTGCCGCAATCGCGGAATACACGTATCTGGATAACAGTCAGTACGAGAGCGCGAATGAGCCCCTTTCGATTGGTGGTCCGGTGACGTTTGAGAAGGTTGCGAAATATCATGAGGCGATTGTGCCTCAAGGTGAAACCGGTGGCACTGAACCCGTCGAAACTGAAACTGCTGAAACTGAGGCCGCTGGCACTGAAACCACTACAGCTGAAAACAAGGCTGCACGCGGGCGGGTGCTCGGCGGACAGTTCCAAGTGTGGGCCGAGTACATCCGCACGTGGCCGCGCGCAGAGTACTCCGCGTGGCCGCGCGGGTGCTCAGTTGCGCAGCAGTTGTGGACTGGTGGCAGTGAACACGTGGAGTCAGTGGATCAACTAATGCCGCATCTAGCTCGGTTGACGGCAGCGGAGATTAATTGGTGCCGCCCACCCGCGCAAGCCAAGTAAACCCGCGCAAGCCAAGTAAACCCACGCAAGCCAACTAAATATGCGTGTGGGCTGGCCGAATAATTACTGCACGCGGCATTACCCCGCGCGGCAGGAAAACTGCTTGCAGCACAACTGACGGTTGCTGGGCTGGTGGAGCCGCGTGGTGCGAATAAATCGTTTTAGAGGAATAGGAGTACGCAGTTGCAGAAGATAACGAACCCGGCGCCACCGGAACTGGTTGAGGCGCTAAACCAAGCTGCGCAAAAGATTACCCGCGCGTGTGGGCAGGTTGCGGGGCAGTGGTTCACGCGCCTGATGTTGAATACGTGGCAGACCACGATGTCCCCTTCTGACGGGGGTGTATTTGTTATCACAGGCGATATTCCTGCGATGTGGCTGCGCGATTCTTCAGCTCAACTACTGCCGTTCTTACGGTTCACTTCCCTCCCCGTCGTGGCCCGCACTGTCAGCGCGGTGATCCGCCAGCAGTGGCAGTTCATCAATATTGATCCGTACGCGAACGCGTTCAACGCCACCGCGTCGGGCGCTCATTTCGCTGCGGACGACCTGGACCTCAGCCCGCAGGTGTGGGAACGTAAGTACGAGATTGATTCGCTCGCGTTCCCCGTCCGCCTGGCACACCGGTTCTGGCAGCTAAACGGCCCCGCGCATTTAACGCCGCAAGTTCACCAGGCTGCTGCGAAAATAGTTGCGTTGTGGCGAACCGAACAGGATCACGAGGAACGCTCCCCCTACCGGCATGTGCGGCCCAGTGAACCCGTGGACACGTTGGCGCGCGAGGGCCGCGGCGCTCCCGTTGCGGTAACGGGCATGACGTGGAGTGGATTCCGCCCCTCAGACGACGCGTGCACCTACGGGTACAACATTCCCGCCCAACTCATGGCGGTTTCCGCGTGTCGCATGATCGCCGAGTTCTGCGAGGTTTGGGACGACCCTGCGTTGCAAGAATCCGCCCTCCAGCTCGCCCGCGAGATTGAAACGGGCGTGCAAGAACACGGGATTATTGACGGAGTTTATGCCTACGAGGTCGATGGTCTGGGCAACGCGTTAATGGCCGACGATGCGAACATGCCGTCTTTGCTGTCCCTGCCGCTAGTGTCTGATATTCCCAGTAGTGATCCGATTTATTGCGCGACCCGCGAGCGCGTACTGAGCCCCGCGAACCCGTATTATTACACGGGTCCGTATGCCTGTGGGGTGGGTAGCCCCCACACTCCCAAGGGGTACATTTGGCATATTGCACTTGCCTGTGAGGGACTGACGGGCTCTGTGGATGACGCGGCTCAGTGCTTAGAAACCATCCTCACGACCGACGGGGGTACCGGGTGGACGCACGAGAGTTTTGACCCGAGTGACCCGAACGTGTTTACCCGCGAATGGTTCAGCTGGTCTAACTCCATGGCGTGCGAACTGATGCTGCACCTCGCGCACAACTAGAGCCGCGGCTCCTGGTTTAGATGCGCGAGGTGCCATCACCAGTTATTTAGTTCCTAGTCACTATTCGGATGGGTGGCCGACGCCAGCCGCGTAAGCCCACCATTCGTATAGGTGGCGCGGGCTGCGTTAGTTCACCATTCGTATAGGTGGCGCGGGCTGCGTTAGTTCACCATTCGAA
The DNA here is from genome assembly GCF_032085515.1 of Gleimia hominis. Taxonomy (GTDB): domain Bacteria; phylum Actinomycetota; class Actinomycetes; order Actinomycetales; family Actinomycetaceae; genus Gleimia; species Gleimia hominis. The sequence continues at coordinate 1,029,395 of NZ_JASXSX010000001.1, read as the reverse complement.
GTCGAGGTTCCGGGTGGGGCCCACGGTTTCAATATCCTGTAGCTCGCCTACCCCGGGGGCGTCATAACTACCGTTTTTAACGCCCATCGCGTCAAGGAGCAACCACATGACCTCATGGGAATGAAGAACCTCTTTATCGCGAATAACTTGCGGAAGCTTACCGCCAATCATGTGGGTGATGAGGAAGCTGCGGCGCACCTCCACTTCATCTTCACCGTGCCCACCTTCTGGTTTATGCCCGTGGTCCGTGGTGACTGCCACCAGCCATTCTTCGCCCAACTGCTCGTAGCGTTCCGCAACGGCTTTAATGAGGTACCGCACCCACTCATCCACCTGAGAGATGGCGTCGCGGTACTGTTCAGACTCCGCGCCGTGCGCATGCCCCGCCGCGTCCACCCCCTCCAGATAGACCACGGCCGCGTCTGGACCCTCATGTAATAAATGCCAAGTGGCCCACTGGATAACGGACGCGTCCGCAGCTGGCACGCCGTTTGAAACGTCCGGGTGGAACACTTTGTGCTGGCCTGTTCGCTGCTGGTCCACGCGCTGGTGAACCATGGGTCCAGGCCCAGATCCGACGGTGAACGCATCCCACGTGCACGCCGCCAGGGTGCGGGCTTTCGGGTTGGCGAAGAAAACGCGCGAAAGAATATCAGGGGTTTTCGCTAGCTCGTGGCCAACGAACTCATTCCACCACACGTTGCATTCCTCGTGCGTTGCCCCGGTGATGATCGTGGACCAGCCGGGCCCGGAATCCGTGGGTGGAGTCATCCACATGGGAATCACTTTCCCTTCGGAATGCTCATCGCCCCGACCGAGCCGATTCAGGGTGCGCGCCAGGTTTTTAGGCCGCTCTTGCGGTGGGAGCGTGTGGTCTTTGCCGCCACTGGAAAAACGCGGGTCCGCAGGGTGGTCTGGGGTTTTGAAAAGCGGGTTTTCTTCCATAAAGTCCGGCAGCGCGTAGTCTGCACGCACGCCATCAAGACAGATTAAAAGCAGTTTCATTGGGTCACCATCCTTAGGGTCAAGATTTGGAAGGGTCGTAGTTTGAGGGTGAGCGGCTGCCCGGCCCGCAGTTCGGTTGGAAGTTGCTGTGTGGATGCGAACTCACTGTCAGCTGCCAGTGGATCTTCGCACAGGTCTACTTCCCGCAGGTTTGCGGCTGGTACCCCCAGGGTCAGGGCGACTTCGCTGCGCGTCCCCGCGTTTTCGTGCAGGCGGACAATCAGGTCGCCAGATGCGTCGTCCGCGCGTTTAACCGAGTCAATCACGGCGTGCGCATGCGTTGAGGCGGCGTTGAGTGACACCAGCGACGTTGCGTTTACTTTCGCGGTACGGGTTCGGATCGGCTGGTTTAAGCCGATCCCCAGTTCAGTTGCCTTGCGCACGTCAGAGCCCACTTGCAGGCGGTAACGCAGGCTTTGTTGCCCCTCGTCCACATGCGGGTCCGGCGCTTGAGCCGAGCGCAACGCGGTAAGCCCCACGCACACCCCAGCCCGCCGAGCACCGGCCGCGGTTAGGTGGCGGACGTCGTGGCCGTACGTAGAGTCGTTGGCAAGCGCCACTGCGTACCCGGGTTCATCCAGAAGCATCCAGCGCTGCCCACTGGTTTCGAACCGCGCGAAGTCCCACGGCGTGTTCGTCTGCATTGGGCGGCTGATCCATCCGAATGGGATCTCGTCTTTCACGTCGGTGGCGGCGATATCTAGTGGGAATAGTACTTTCAGCACTTTCGCCCGCTCGTGCCAGTCGACGTCCAACGCGAAATCAACGTGAGTGGCATCCGCATCCAAACTGATTGTCTGCACAAACGTGGAATCGCCGTGCCGGCGGGTAACCGTGATGCTTGCACGCAAAGGTTCCGCATGTGTTTCGATTGATTCCACTGCGGTGACGTCTTCGTGGCTGGCACGGTAGTGGTGCTGCAGTTCCCACGCGTCAAAACAACTTGGATTGTCCGGGTGCAGGCGCAGCAGGTTCGCTACTGCCCCGTCGACCAGCACGTCCCGACCCGCCACCAAGTCACGCAGCCCCGTGATCAGCCCGTCCGCACTTATGGTCACGCGGACCTTGCCGTTGTCGAGCACGTACCCGGATTCCACTTTGGAGTCTGCATGCTTAACCGCATCCACTTGCGTAACTAGTTGGGTTTGTTTACCTACTTTTGAAGCGGCCGGCTCAGCCGGCCGGGCTTGTTTAGCCAATTCCGAGTCTGCCCGCTCGCGTTTACCGCGCGTGGCAGCGTGTTCTAGCGTCACGGTGTTTTCTGGTTCGCGCACCGCTTCTTCTAGCGGGGTCGCGCTCATGCTTGGCACGTCCACCAGCGCTAGTTCACCCGCCATCTCGATCACTTCTGTGCGATCAATGGGCGCGGCGTTAAGCACAGTGAGCGCTTCATGCTCCCCCGCCTGCGCCTGCGCGGCGTGGTCCAGTTGCCGTATTAGTTGGCCGCGCATGCCCTCAATATCATCTGCTAGCTGCGCGTATTCCGCCTGCGCGTCCTGATTTACCCACGCGATTCCCGTTCCCGGCAAAATGTCGTGGAACTGTAGCAGCAGCATTCGTTCCCATAGCCCCGTCAATTCCGCATGAGGGTACTTGGTTTCCACTTGCGAGTGCTTGTTTTCCACCTGAGGGTACTTGTCTCCCTCATGCGAAGACAAGCGTGAATCTTCAGTGTTCCCCAGCTGGCTCGCCGCGGTGGCTAACCATTCGAGCTCAAACATGGCGGCTTCAACCCGCCGGTTCCCCTGCTTCAACCGGTGCGCAGAAGTGTATACGCCGCGGTGGAACTCCAAGTACATTTCTCCCGACCACACGGGTGCATCCGGATAGTCCGCGCGGGCGCGGTCAAAGAACTCTTCCACCCCACCGGATCTCACTGCGGGCGCACCCTCACAGTTCGACAGCCGGCGCACCCGCTCAACCATCTCCCGGGTGGGGCCGCCTCCACCATCTCCGTACCCGTACGGCAGGAGTGAATAAGGGGTGAGGCCTTTTTCCTTAAAGTTCTTTTCTGCGAACCGCACTTCTTTAGGGCTAACGATTGAGTCGTAGCAGTCCACGGGTGGGAAGTGCGTAAAAATACGCGTGCCGTCAATGCCTTCCCACCAGAACGTGTGGTGCGGCATCGTGTTGGTCTGATTCCAGTTCAGCTTCTGGGTGAAGAAGTACTGCATGCCCGCAAGCTTGGCAATCTGAGGCAACGCACCGTTATACCCAAACGAATCCGGAAGCCACAAGCAGCGTGGCCGCACCCCCAGGTGGTCCTGGAACCACTTCAACCCCACTGTCAGTTGCCGCACCAGGGCTTCCCCGCTGGGCAGGTTGGCGTCGGGTTCAACCCACATGCCACCAACCACTTCCCACTGCCCGCGCGCAATCATGTCTTTGACACGCGCGTATACCTCGGGGCTGTCTTGTCGCAGCCATTCGTAGTGCTGCGCGGAGGTGCAGGCAAAACGCATGTCCGGATACTGCTGTGCCAGCGCCGTCACATTCGAGTAGGTGCGCACCACTTTGCGCCGGGTTTCCCTAATCGGCCACAACCACGCCGAGTCGATATGCGCATGCCCCACCGCAGTCATCTGCTGCGCCGAACCACCAACCCCAGAATCAATTACCGGCGCCAACACCTGCCGCGCTTCACTCGCCGTTCGTTCCAGGGGCCCGGCTTCGAGCGTGTTCGCCGCCCGCTCCAGTTGCCGCAAAATCACCGCCCGCCGCGTGGAATCCACTGGTAGTTGCCGCATGAGGTCATTCAGCACCTCCATGTCGAGCTGCAAACCCCACACGTCCTGGTCGCGCACAATAACTTCCGCGCCCTTAAAAACCCACAGGTTCTCCTCCGTGCGGGTCCGTAAATCCCCCTGCGCGGACGGGTGGTTCATGAACCCACCCATGTTCGGGTTGCATCCGGCCTCAACGAACACGTGGAACCGGCCTTCCCCGTCTAATATCTGCGTGTCAGGTTGGCTGGCGAAGTGGCCGTGGTTTAGCGCCACCTCGTTGTTCATCGGGTTAATCGCTTTCAAAGGCGTGCCTTGCCGGGTGTAGACCATGCCTTCGGACTGGTTGCCCGGCCAGTCACCCTCAAACCCTAAATCGATTTTCAACTCCAGGTCCGCGTGCGCATACTCGGCAGGTACCTGACCGCGAATCTCAAGCCACCAGGTGCTCCACGCCGGCCCCCACGGCGTGCCCGCCGCAAACGGTTCGTAAGTTTGCACGGTGGCGGTGCGGAAATCAACCGGTTCCCCCGGTGCCCGCCACGCGCCCGAGGTAGCGGTGGTCACTGTCCGGGTGGATGCGCGTTCTAGCCGTTCCACAAGGTCGGATATGCGCTCTTCCACCAGGTTGCGATCATCAAACATCGTGTTTTCCTAACGGTTGCAAGGCTTCAAAGTGGTCTACTAAATCGTCTAGCAGCTGCGTGGCTACGTTAAAGGAATCCACCAGAGGGTGGTGTGCGAGCGCCAAGATCGCGTCGGCACGCGAGTGGTCCAGCGCCGCCAGAATCGTTTCTCGCTCCACGTACTTCGCGTTCACCACCAGGCCGCGTGCGTGGTCTGGTAGGTGAGCGGTTTCGGGCAGGTGGATTCCGCGCCCATCCACCCGGCAGGGGATTTCCACAACCGCGGAATCATCCAGTTCTTTAATGACTCCTTGGTTCGCAACGTTTAATATCAGTTCCGCCGGCACGTCGTTCGCGATCGCGTGCATGATGGCGAGCGCAATCTTGTCGTACCCCCCGCTTTCCAAATCTTGCGTGTCGCGTTCAAAGTTACCGGTCGCCTCCCGGTTCGTCGCCATGTAGGTTTGTTCGCGCTCCAGCCGCGTGCGTTCCCACAGGTTAAACACACCCGTTTCGGTTGATTCGGCTTGCGTGTAGAACCGGTTTTGTTGTTCTTCTAGGTACCGGCCGCGCGTGTGGTCCGATTTTTGATCGGTCTGGAGGTTCTCGCGCGGGTAATAGTAGTAGTGCAGGTACTCGTTGGGTACACTCCCCAGGCTTTGCACTAGGTTTGCGCCAAATAGGCGGCCTTCTTCGAAGGATTCAATGAGGTCTGGGCGTTGCAGTAAAACAGGGATTACGTCTTGCCCATCTACCAGGAGTTTTGTGATCCACCCGAGGTGGTTAAGCCCTGCGTATTCCACGTGCACGCGTTTGTTGCCAGGCACGTTTGTAGGTAGGTCCTGCGGAAGGAGTTGGGCGCGCTGCAGGGCGGTGAGGATCCGGCGGGCCAGCCCCACCGGGGAGTCGCAGATTCCGACGATACGGCCGGGGATGTAGCGCTGCATCACTTCGGACATGATGCCCGCGGGGTTCGTGAAGTTGATGACCCATGCGTTCGGAGCGTGTTTCTTAACCTGTAAAGCGATTGCCACCACCTCAGGAATCCCCCGAAGCGCGTACGAAATCCCGCCTGCCCCAACGGTTTCTTGGCCGATAACGCCGTGTTTAAGGGAAATGACTTCGTCCAGCGCCCGTCCCTGGGTGCCGCCCACGCGGATTGCAGAGAAGATGAAGTCCGCGCCCGCGATCGCTTCAACCAGGTCCGTCGTGGCCACGATACGCGGATGGTAGTCAGCGGTTTCGTTCAGTTCAGTGAGGACTCGGTAGATGGTTTGGAGTCGAGATTCGTCAATGTCGTACAAACGCAGTTCAGTAACGCGCTCGTCCGAGGTGTCTTTTAAGATCGCTTGATAGACCAGAGGTACGCGGAAGCCCCCGCCGCCTAGAATCGTCAAAATCATACGTTAATAACCTCAATTCTGTTTTTGACGCGCAGTTCTTTAACAGTTGGGGGAAGAACGTCGACGTCGGTGATGATGCCCGCAGTGTCAGAAACTGCGAATGGAATATAAGCTCCTTTCCCTGGAAATTTGCGTGCGTCCGCCAGTACGTAGCTGCGTGCCGACGCGGCGAGGACTGCTTGTTTAATAGTGGTTTGTGAGGACGAGTTGTCGCGCACCCGCCCGCCCAGGTCGATGCCGGAGCAGCCGATGAACGCGATATCGATCGAGCGGCGCTCTAGTACGGACACGACGTCGTTACCGGAAAAGCACATGTAGCGTTCGGACCATTCCCCGCCCACCAGGCAGATGCGGGGGCTGTCTGGGCGCGATTGTTTACGCAGCATCTCAAATGTTGGAAGCGACGCGGTTACTACAACTACGTTGCGGCGCACCAATGATGCAGCCACGTTATAACAAGTGGTGCCCACGTCGATGTACACGGCCGCACCATCGGGCACCAGTTCTGCCGCCGCTGTTCCTATCGATTGTTTAGCTGCGGTTTGCCGTTCCAGCGCTTCCTCAAAAGGGTCGTCGACCTGGTCAATTAATCTAGCCCCACCCCAAGTGCGCCCAACTCGCCCAGATTCCTGCAAGTCAATCAAGTCACGGCGGGCCGTCGAGGGGCTCACCTCTAACTCATCAACTATTTGGGAAACCGACAAACTACCCTTTACCCGCAGTAAATCAACGATTGCTGCCTGGCGCTCCACTTTAAGCATATAAACATAATACATGGACAATCGTTCATTTTCGAGCAATACGTTCAAATGGTTCCATAAATGAGCAAACCGTGTTACTCTCCAAATGACGTGGTAAACATCACGAACACCTTCACTCGAGGTTTCTTTTCATAAAGGAGTTAAGGATGCAGTTAACACGACGATCGTTGTTGAAATCGGGCGTATTGGGGCTAGGCCTATTTGGACTAGTAGGTTTAAACGGTTGTTCAACCGAGGCCTCATCTGGATCTAAAAAAGGCGGCGACGGCGAAACTAAGAAAATGACCCTGTGGACATGGCCAGAGGGTTTTGGTGAGAAGCTGCTGGAGGAAGTTAAGACAAATCTAAAACAGTATGACCTGAGCCAAAATGTTATTGGCGGGGACTTCAAACAGAAACTAACCACAGCGTTCACCGCTGCGTCGGGACTTCCCGATGTCACTGGGGTTAAGGGCCAAGACCTCCCCTTCTTCCTAACCCAAGATAAGTACTTCGAAGACCTAAACGAGCTCGGTGCCAAAGACATCAAAGACCAGTACCTCGAGTGGAAATGGGATGAGGCCACCACGCACGACGGTAAACAAATCGGGATCCCAATCGACATTGGCCCCACCGTCTTGTTCTACCGTAACGACGTGATGGAAGAAGCGGGCCTGCCGTCAGAGCCCGATGAGCTGGCGAAGGCCATCCACGAGTGGGACGCGTTCATTGAACTGGGCAAAGAGCTGAAGAGCAAGCGAGAGAACACGTTCTTGATCCGTAACTGCTCGGGCATGTTCGGTACCATCCGTGCGCAGTCTGGTAAAGACTTCATCGACGAGGATGACAACTACATTGGCGACCAGGAGCACGTACGCCACGCGTGGGACGAGAGCTTGAAGGCCCTCGACGCGGGGATTGTTGCGAAACTGCAGGCAGACACGGCGGACACAGCGGCAGCTGTGAACGATGGCCGGCTCCCCGCAGACTTCGGGGCCTCCTGGCACCTCGCGGACCTGCAGGTGGACGCGCCAGAGACAAAAGGTAAGTGGCGCGTGTGCAAGCACCCGGGCAGCCCCACTAACAACGGTGGTTCGTTCCTCACGATCCCGAAGGGCGTGGACGATCCGAAGGCCTCGTTTGAACTGATTAAGTTCATTTTGAACCCGAAGAACCAGGCTTACGAATACCAAGATAAAGGGAACTTCCCCTCCACCCCCGCCTCATACGAGATGGAGGAAGTGTCGGGCCCGGTTGAGTTCTTGGGCGGCCAGAAAGCAGCGGAAGTGTTCGGCGACGCAGCGAAAGAGGTGAAACCTGTTTTCAAACACGCGCACTCCGACACCGTGTCTGCACCGTTCACGGCGGAACTGGAGAACGTGGAATCTTCCGGTAAAGATCGCGACCAAGCGTGGAAAGATGCGGTTACCGCGTCTAAGCGTATGGCCGAGCAAGTTGGTTTAAAGGTTAGGTAAACGGTATGGCATCGCCTCGATTACGTAAAAAACAGGGCACTACAGCTGAATACGATGAAAGAGCTAAAAAACGGAAGCGAGCCAGATGGATTAAGGCGATACCACAATACATAGCCGTCTCTCCCTACTTCTTCTTTTTCACCGTATTCGGCGCCATGCCCATTCTTTTTACGATGGTGTTGGCGTTTACAGACTGGTCGGGGCTAGGTGAGATTCACTTTGTTGGGTTAACCAACTTCAAGTACCTAGTCTCCGACCCGCTGTTCTACAAGTCATTAGCCAACACGTTGATACTGTGGGTTATGGGCACGGTCCCGACGTTGACGATCGCCACGATTTTGGCGTTGATGCTCAACTCGGTGATCCGGTTTTCCACCACGTATCGGGTTATTTATTTGATTCCCAACATCACCTCGATGGTGGCGATGGGGATTCTTTTCAGTTCAATCTTCTCTAGCCAGTTCGGTTTAGCGAACGCGTTTGTGCGCACCCTAGGCATGTCAAACATCCCCTGGTTGCAAAGCGAGTGGGGCATTAAGATCGCAATTTCTGCACTCACCACGTGGGCGTTCGTGGGTTATAACGCCCTGCTGATTCTGGCGGGGTTGCAGGCGATTGATAAAACGCAGTACGAACAGGCCGCACTCGATGGCGCGAACGGTTGGCAAACCTTCTTCCGCATCACGCTCCCCCAGTTGCGGCCCATCGTCTTGTTCATCACCCTCATGTCTACGATTGGTTCACTGCAAAGCTTCACGGAAGCGCAGGTGCTAACTTCTTCCACGTCTTCGGGCGCTGCATCTGCTGGTGGTGTGGGGAACTCGGGTCTAACGATGGTGCTGTACTTCTTCTCGGTTGCCTTCCAAGAAAACCGGTACGGGTACGGCGCGGCGATCGCATGGGGTGTGTTTGTGATCGTCATGTTCTTCTCGTTTATCAACTGGATTATCACCAAGGAACGTAAGGATAAGGTGCGGTAATGGCTCTTTTGACCCGCAAACCTAAGATATTTAAAATCAAGGCGCGCGACGGGCAGCCCGAACGCGAAATCGCTTTACGCCGCAAACCACCGCGGCCCTCCGTGATTGCCCGGCACGGGTTCTTGATTGTGGGCGCGCTAATCTCTTTGTTCCCCTTCTACTGGATGATAGTGCTGTCCACGCACCCGTCATCGGTGATTTTCAAGTTCCCACCCGTGGTTTTGCCGGGCGAAAAGTTCTTGGAGAACTTCGGGACGGTGATGTCTAGGGTCAACATTTGGGGCGCGATGCTCAACACCACGTTCGTTGCGTTAACCGTGACGTTCCTGGGCTTGTTCATCTCTTCCATCACCGCATTCGCGTTCGCGAAATACCGGTTCCCGGGGCGGAACTTCCTGTTTGGCATCATCATGGCCACGTTCCTGCTGCCCGCTCAGTTGGCTACTATCCCGCAGTTCTTGCTGATCAGTAAGCTCGGGTGGGTGAGCCAGTTGAAGGCCCTGATTTTCCCGGCTCTCGCGGGCGCGTTCGGGATTTTCTGGCTGCGCCAGTACGCCACCAGTGCGATCCCAACTGAGCTTCTGGAAGCGGCGCGGCTGGATGGGTGCGGGTTTTTCCGCCAGTACATTCACGTGTGCCTGCCCACCATTAAACCTGCGTTAGCGTTCTTGGGGATGTTCACGTTCATTGGTTCGTGGAACGACTTTATGTGGCCATTGATTGTGCTCAATGATCCGCATAAGCTCACTTTGCAGGTGGCGTTGAGCCAGTTGAAGTCTGCGCACGGCACGGATTACGGCATGTTGATGGCTTCTTCACTGATCGCGGTTGTCCCCCTGATTTTGGTGTTCATCATTGGTGCCCGCCAGTTCATTTCCGGGATTACCGACGGCGCTTTGAAAGGTTAGCGCCACTTTTCTGGCCAGTTCCCCTCTGACACGCGTCGGTTTCCTCTGGCCGTAGCAAGTTCCCTCTAGTTCGGAAGGACCCTCGTGTTTTCTATTGATAACCTGGCAAACCCGCGTTTCGTTTCTGAAAATAGGATGAGGCCGCATTCTGACCATGCTTTCTACGCTTCCGCGCGGGAGTGTGAGCGCGGTGATTCCAGTTTGGTTCAGTGTCTAGATGGCACTTGGAAGTTCCATTTAGCTAAGAATCCGCATGAGGTTGTGGATGGGTTCGCAGAACCAGCTTTCGACACTTCATTGTGGGATTCGATTCGGGTTCCGGGGCATATTCAAACGCAGGGTTATGATCAGTCGCAGTACACGAATAAGCAGTATCCGTGGGATGGCTTGTTTGATGTGAACCCGCCGCAGGTACCTACCGAGTCGAATCCGACTGCGTGTTACGTGAAGGATTTTGATTTAGATAGCCAGGTGGGGCCCGGTGAGCGGGTGACGATTGTGTTTGAGGGGGCCGAGAGTGCGCTCGCGGTGTGGCTCAACGGCCGGTACGTGGGGTATTCGGAGGATTCGTTTTCACCTTCTGAGTTTGATGTCACCGAGTTAGTTAAGCTGCACAATAACCGCCTGGCGGTGCAGGTTTTTAAGTGGTGTTCGGGTTCGTGGTTGGAGGACCAGGATTTCTTCCGGTTCTCCGGTTTGTTCCGCAGCGTAAACTTGCGCAGGTACCCGCGTACCCACGCTTATGATTTGGCCGTTTCCACGCGGTTGAGTGAGGATTTTGCACGCGCCACCGTAACCCTGGATGTGGAAGTAATTGGTGAGGGCAGCGTGGTTGCCCACCTGGATGGCGTGGGGGAATTCTCTGCGCAGCCTGAGGGTGGGGCCGCCACAAACGAGCGCGCAAGTAGCGGTGAAGCCGCCACAAACGAGCACGCAAGCAGCGGTGAAGCCGCCCCAGACGATCCAGAGAGTAGCACTGCGGCCACGCCTGCGCGTGGTAAGCATCATCGGTTGCGGCTGGTGGTGGAGCGCCCGCGGCTGTGGAGTGCTGAAGATCCTCATCTGTATAAAGGCACGCTTGTGGTGCGTGACCGGGCCGGGGAACCTGTTGAGGTAGTGCCTTTGCGGGTCGGGGTGCGCCGGTTCGGGATTGAAAACGGTTTGTTGAAGATCAACGGTGAGCGCATTGTGTTCCACGGGGTCAACCGGCACGAGTTCTGTTTGGATGGGCGCACGATCACCAGGGAGCAGACGGAGCGGGATTTGGTGACCTTGAAACGGCTGGGGGTGAATGCGATTCGCACGAGCCACTATCCGAATAACTCGTTCTTCTACGAGCTGGCGGATGAATATGGGTTCTATGTGATGGATGAGGTGAACCTGGAAACGCATGGTTTGTTCGACATGTTGGAGTACCGCCGGCTTCCGGTTTCGCATGCGGTTCCGGGGGATTCTGAGGATTGGTCGGCCGCGACTTTGGACCGGGCGGCGAGCATGTTTGAGCGCGATAAGAACCATGCGTGCGTGGTGATGTGGTCGTGCGGCAACGAGTCGTATGGGGGAAAGAATATTTTTGAGGTCGGCCAGTATCTGCGCAGGGTAGATGACCGGCCGGTGCATTACGAGGGTACGTCGATTGATAATCGCTATCCGGATACGAGTGATGTGCATAGCCGCATGTATATGCCCGCTGCGAAGGTCCCGCAGTTTGTTGAGGAGAATGCGGATAAGCCGTTTATTTTGGCCGAGTTTGCGCACTGCATGGGGAACTCTTTTGGTGCGGTGCATCTTTACACTGATTTGATGCAGAGTTTGCCGCGTTTTCAAGGTGGTTTTATTTGGGATTTTGCGGATCAGGCGTTGTTGGCTGTGGATCGGTATGGCAACGAGTACATGGCTTACGGTGGCGATCATGGCGATGCCCCTAATGATGAGGACTTTTGCGGCAATGGTTTGTATTATGCGGATCGGAGCCCGAAACCTCCGGTGCAGGAAGCTAAGTTTGTTTACCAGAAGTTGACGGGATCTGTGGAAGAGGATACGTTCACGGTCTCTAACTTGTATAACTTTACGAATAGTTCACGGTTCATTTGCAAGGTGACGTTGCGCGATGAGGGGACGACGTTGCAGACCGCGGTGGTGGACACGGATGTGTCGCCGGGTGAGACCCGCAGTTATCCCCTTCCGTTTGCGCTACCTGAAGAGACGGTTTCGGGCGAGTGCATTGTGGATGTTTCGTTCTTGTTGAAGGCCGATACTGCGTATGCGAAGGCGGGTTTTGAGGTTGCAAATCTTGAGGCTGTGTTCCCCACTTCACGTTCAGCTGCGCTCGGTGCGTGCGTTGGTGGGCTTACTGACGCGCCTGTGACTACGATTGGCGCCCCTGCTGCCGCGCGTGCGCACACTGTTGGCGGCGGTACAGCCGCGCCTGCCGGTGGTGATGCCGATACAAGTGCGGCCGCACCCGCTGGCTGCGCAGTTGAGGTGCGTGAAGCGCCGCGGGTGATCACGGGGATTCATAATATTGGGGTGTCGGGCCCGAATTTTAGCGCGTTGTTTTCTAGGACTACGCAGGGGATGACGTCGTATAAGTTTGGTGAGACTCCAGGGTCGATGCGGGAGTTGTTGCGTACGTCGCCGAAACCGAATTTTTGGCATGCGCCCACGTCTAATGAGCGGGGTTGGCATTCTTCGTTTGATGATGCGGTGTGGGCGATGGCGTCTGCGTGGCCGCGTTTGGAGGATCAGTCGATGGATCTTCAGGCGCGGGTTGATGGGCAGTTTGTGGTGATTAGTTATGATTACCGGATTCCCACTCCCCCGTTTGAGGCTACGTGCACGGTTTCTTACCGCGTTGGTTTGGATGGAACTGTGCATGTGGTGGAGCGTTTGGACTGTGATAGTTCTTTACCGGATTTGCCGGAGTTTGGGATGTTGTTGACGGTGGATTCGGATTTGGATCAGATCCGTTTTTACGGTGCGGGCCCTGATGAAACCTATTCGGACCGGTGTTTGGGGGCGCGTTTGGGCGTGTGGGAGTCGGATACGCGGTCGGATTTTGCGCATTATTTGCGTCCGCAGGAGTCTGGTAATCACGTGGGTGTGCGTTGGGTAGAAGTGACGTCTGAGGACGGGTTTGGCGTGCGGTTGCAGGCCGATACCCCGATGGAGTTCTCGGCGTTGCCGTGGAACCCGTTCCAGGTGGAGCAGGCTCGGCATCCGAACGAGTTGCCGTACCCGTTGTATACGCATATTCGCCCGGCCTTGGCGCGGCGCGGTGTGGGTGGTGATAACGCGTGGGGTGCGGAAACTCTGCCGCAGTACCGGATCCCAGCTGGCCCAATGGAGTTCGCGTTCTCGTTCAAAGGAATCGACAGACGGTAGCCGTCTTACTACTTGTTGGGCCGTAATAATAGTTGGCCCCTACTAGTTGGAGATGCTGACCTAGTGATATAAACCAGTGGGCTTGCCTGTTAAACTCAGGCAAGCCCATGTTTTTCTAAGCAGATTGCGTTTAAATCCTCGAAGCCGAGATTATTTAAGTCCAGAAAACAGCTGAGACTAGTGCCCGCGGTATTTCATCCGAATACTGTTCGTGCCCAGTCGGATATTAGTAGTTGGTTATCGGCACTTTTCGCAATCCTTGTGGGACAACCAGTCGGGCTTATTATTGTTTTTCCATTAGGGAGCACGCTTACCGCTGTAGGTTCTGCGCTCCAGTGCAGTACATCCGGATTTACCAGATGCGCGACTGCAAGTAGATCGTGAATCCACATTCCGTCCACTGGCCGGGTTTGCGCGCTGTACCGTATCCAGGGCTCCAACCATTTTGAGATTCCCTCTGCAATAGCACCGGCTTCTCGAGCGGACCAGTCGATGGGAGCATCCTGTCGAGAGCATAAATTCGAAGCTGTTAGATCATGCGCACTCTGTTTAATTTCACGCCACTCCTGTAGCGTCAAACAAGTTGTGCGCGTTACGTCAAGTGGGATCATCCAGATAGGAATCTTAGAGGACAGGACTACTTGCGCAGCTCGTGGGTCAACCGCAAAATTGGTGTCAACCTCACTAGTTTGTTTAAAGTAGCCACCCATCAACGATATTTGTTTAATTTTTGCTGCTACTTGCGGGTAATTCGTAATCAGTCTCGCAATATTCGTAAGCGGACCAATACACACAAGGGTTGTGGGTTCCCGAGCACAAAGCAGATCTTCAGCCATGTTTTGCAGTGCAGTAGCACGGCGGTTTGTTTGTGGATCCCAATTTCGTTCGGCGCAACCATCGATTCCCCACAGTGCACAGACGGACGGATCCTGGCTTGGCGCATCTAGTTTTGCCCTCCATGCGCGGGCGTTACCTGATAAAGGCGAACTCGAGCCTACGCGTATGGGAATATGAGTGTCCTGTTTCGAACTACGAACGAATGCTTGGACTATTTTCGAAGCCGAAGCCGCACCCTCCTCAGGTGAAGTGTTTCCAAATACGGTCCATATAGCAGCTACTTCAAGCTCCTTCGCTGCCAGTGCGTATGTTAGAGCCAACCCATCGTCCACATTTGCCCCTGGGATACCGTTCCCAGGATCACAATCAACGATTACGCGCATGGTGTTGCAGTCTCTCTAGATCGCGTCGTCCATCAGCGACAGGTTGCGCCCACGCGTTTCCGGGGCCACAAACGTTGTTGCCAAGCCGATACTCGCCATAACGACAAAATAAGCAGCAAGTGGAATCCACGATCCGCTGGCGGCGAGCAGTGCGGAAGCCACCATGGGAGCCGTTCCACCAGAGAGTATCGAACCTAGCTCTTTCGCAACTGCCATCTTTGAGTAGCGGTGTTGAACTCCAAAAAGTTCCACGCCGTACGCGGCTTGTGCACCAAAAATTCCTAGCGAAGCAATGCACATTCCCACAACGATTACGGTTCCTACAATCCAGGGGTTGCGCGATTCCATCAGGTAGAAAGCTGGTATCCCGTAGAGTACTAGTGCTAGGCAGAAATAGCGGTAAACGATTCTGCGTCCAAATTTGTCTGTTAACCAGCCAGATAGTGGGATCACTACGAAACCCAATATAGATGCTACGAACACAGCCGTCGTTGGTACCGATTTATCAATCGATAGTGCCTTCACCACATACCCCACCAAGAAACCCTGTGCAATGTACGAGGGCCCATTTTCACCAATCCGCAGGCCCATCATTACAAAGAAGGCCTTCCAACCGGCATTCGTTTCCGTTTGAGTTTTCGCTTCCGAAACCCATTTTTCTTTAGTTTTTTGAAACTCTTGGAAAACTGGGCTTTCTTTCATAGTTCTGCGCAGCAAGAGTGCTAGCAAGGCGACCAAGAATGAGCATAAGAATGGAATGCGCCACCCCCACGACATTATTTGGTCGTGAGGAAGCAAGAGCACCAGCAGCCACACGGTGGAAGCAAGCAGGGTACCACTATTAGACCCGACACCGATTAAAGAAGTAATTAAACCGCGTCGTTTTGAGGGCGCAGACTCGGCCAGCATGACGGCGCCACCAGATAGTTCTGCTCCAGCTCCAAACCCTTGTCCTAATCGACAAAGCACCAGCAACAATGGAGCCCAGAACCCAATACTGTGGTAACTCGGGATCAGACCAATAGAGGTTGTGGAGATTCCCATTAAAGCTACCGTTACGATCAGGATCGTCTTGCGCCCGTGAGTGTCACCGAGTTTACCGAGAACAATCGCTCCGATTGGTCGGGCGATGAACCCAACGGCCCAAGTGGCGAACGAAGACAAAAGGGCAACGATTGGGGTTTGCTCTGGGAAGAATACGTCGCCGAAAACAAGGCCCGCGGCAAGCCCGTACAGAGCAAAGTCTACGTACTCCATTGTGGTACCTAGCCAGATGGAAATTATGGTGGACCAAAAGCTTTTCCGACCATCTTTCGTGTCGAAATGTAGATCTGCAACATGCTGATGTTGCTTGTTTGCTTTCCGTTTCACGCTCGAATCTCCTTGGGGTAACTAATTGCCTCTCTCACCCACTATTTAAACGAAGTCAGTGCTTTTTTCACTACTTCCGCATAATACTTCCCGCCTTGACCGTCGGGGTGGACGTAGTCTCCCGCCAGGTTCTCGGTATGTGCTCCAATAGCAGCCGCCCAATCCGCGAGCTGCACCCGGTCTTTCCCAGCCGCCCAGCTGCGCATCACGTCATTACTCGGCTCAATCCACGTGGTCCGCTCCGGCCCAAACGCGGTCACCAGCACCAAATAATGGTCCTTCCCAATCAGCTCATACAGTTGATCCAACTGCTCAGTTGTCACCGCGGAGTTCGTAGCCAAGGACAACACCACATAAGGCCGCAACGCGCCCTCAGACTTTAAAGACTCAACCAAAGAAATCCCTGCCGGCATCGCGCGCGACACTTCCGCATCCACACTCACATCCGGTAGCGCCTGCTGCAACGCCGGTGCGGCCGCGAGCGTAACGGAATCACCAATCACCGTCACATTCTTCCCCACCACTTGCGGCGCATGCCCAGAGCCACCAGGCTTCTTAGACTCCCCGTCCGCAGACTCACCCTTATTCCCATCGGTATTACCGGCGCCGGGGTCCTTGCCTTCCTTACCCGAACCCGGTTTAGCACCTTCCTGAGGACCTTCGCCCTGCTTACCATCATGTGTCTCATCGCCATGCACCGCCTGCTGGCCTTTCTGCACGGCTAACTCAGCTGAAGTTTTTTCTGGCGCCCCAATCAAGAAACCAACCACGGCTCCCACTACGGCAATCACCGCCACCAGTGGGGTCACAAACTTAACGTAATCCAGTGCCGCGGGTTTGTATCCACGCGAAGGCCGCATAAACGCCCACGACGAGCCCAACCAGCGCCGCAGCGTGTGGCCAATTCCATCGCGACGCATCGGCTCCTCAACAAACCGGAAAGACAAAGCCGCAGCCACAATGGACACAACCACCACAACGCAACCAATGATCCACGTATCCACGTGCGGTAACTCGTGCGACAAAATCACCCACACCGGCCAATGCCACAAATACACCCCATACGAACGCACGCCAAACCACTTAACGGGCTTCCACTCCAACAAACCCACCAGGAGCTTCGCGGGGTAACGCTCATCAATCGGCCCAAGCACACCCTGGATAACTAGCGCACTACAAACACAAGCCAACAGCGTGCCCCACGGGTACACCCACGTCTGACTATCCGGAATGTACAAGCAGCACAGCACGATTCCAATCAAACCGAGCCAAGCACCAACCCCACGTGCTACCGGGTACCTCCGCCGGCCCACCCCCAGCGGATTCGCCGTAACCAACGCCAACGTGGCCCCCACCATGAGGGAAAACGCGTGGGAATCACTGCCCTGGTAAGCGCGCGTAAAATCATCCGCATTCGAAATCAAATACGCCATCCACCCGGCGGACAACGCCCCCAACAAAGTGGGCACAATCCAACGCACGCCCCGCCTCAGAAGAATCACCAGCAGGACGATCGCGGGCCAAAGTAAGTAAAACTGCTGTTCAACTGCAAGCGACCACACGTTCGTCCACAAATGCGGATTCGCCTGGTCGAAATAAGACGCGCCCCGAGCGATCTCCACCCAGTTATATGAAAAGGTAATTACCCCCAGGAACTGTGGGAGGATCCCCGCAAGCAGGTCCATACTCACGGTGCCCGCAACAATTAACGTCACCACCGCCATCAACGCGGACGCGGGAAGTAGGCGGCGGATACGGCGCAGCCAGAAGCTCCACAGGTTGATGCGACCCGATCTGTGATGCTCCTTAACGAGCAGCGCGGTGATCAGGAACCCGGAGAGCACGAAGAACACGTCGACCCCCAAGAAACCTCCGGGAGCAAATGGGGATAAGTGGTATGCAAGCACTGCAATCGCACCAATGGTTCGCAGACCGTCAAGGCCCTTAACTCGGCGCTTCTTCATGGATGCTACATTAGCGGATTCCACAACTTCCCTAACTTTCTCGCCTGCGTTCCTGAACCTAAATTATATGCCGCACTGGGAGAGTTACAGCAACATCTACTAGTATGGCATGCATGAGTGTTGTCACCGAAGAGTCTGTACGTAAGGCGTTAGAGGACGTCATAGATCCGGAAATTCGCCGGCCCATAACTGAACTAAACATGGTTGACTCCGTCGAAATTGACGGCACCCATGTGACCGTGGGAATCCTCCTCACCGTCGCCGGCTGTCCCCTCAAGGACACGATTAATAACGACGTGGAACAGCGCCTACTGAAAGAAGATGGGATTGAATCCGTCACCATCAACCTGGGTGCGATGAATGAGGAACAGCGCAAGGCCCTGCGGGAACAGTTAAACGGTGGGGTTACGGAACGAGAAATTCCGTTTGCGAAACCCGGTTCCCTAACCCGCGTGATCGCCGTGACTTCCGGTAAAGGCGGGGTTGGGAAGTCTTCAATGACAGCGAACCTGGCGGCTGCGATGGCGAAGCAGGGTCTGAAGGTTGGGGTTGTGGACGCGGATATTTACGGGTTCTCCATCCCCCGAATGATGGGGGTTGAACACGAACCAACTGTTATTGACGGGATGATCATCCCCCCGATTGCGCACGAGGTGAAAGTTATTTCGATCGGCATGTTCGTGCCGGACGGCCAGGCCGTAGTGTGGCGTGGTCCGATGCTGCACCGGGCGATTCAACAGTTCTTGGCGGACGTGTTCTGGGGTGACCTGGATGTGCTCTTGCTGGACTTGCCGCCGGGTACGGGTGACGTAGCGATTTCGATTCCGCAGCTGCTACCGAATTCGGAGATTTTGGTGGTCACGACCCCGCAGATCGCCGCTGCGGAAGTGGCGGAGCGGGCTGGTTCCATTGCACAGCAGACGAACCAGCGGGTAATTGGCGTGGTAGAGAACATGTCTTACCTGCCGCAAGATGACGGTTCGCGTTTAAATATTTTCGGTGAGGGCGGGGGCCAAACCGTGGCGGACAGGTTGAGCGCCCAGCTTGGTTACCAAGTGCCTTTGCTGGCTCAAGTGCCGTTGGATGTTGCTTTGCGTGAGGGCGGCGACGCTGGTAAGCCCGTGGCTCTGGAATCCGGGCCGGCTGCTGACGCCCTCGGCGAGGTTGCGACCGCGCTGGGTAAGCGCGCCCGCGGGCTTGCCGGCCGCAACCTGGGGGTCAGCCCCGTTTAATCCGGTTTCGGGCTGCGCCGCGAGCCTCGTCTTAACGGGAGAGTTCTTGGTCAAAGATCCGTTTTGCATCTTCGCTGAATAGTGCGAACGTGATTTCTTGTGGCTCTTCCGTAACTGGGGTTTCTTCTGCGGTGGTGTAGCGTTCTTCGGGTTTCCACGCGCGCATCGCGGCAATGGCATGGTGGGCGACCTCAGGCATATCCCACCCGTAAACACCACCGGAAATGGCGGGGAACGCGACAGTGCGGGCACCGAGCTCAGTGGCTACGTTAAGGCTGTTCGTGAACGCGTTACGCAGCAGCTGCGGGTCAGTTTGGCCGGCGCGTTTATTGGGCCCAACCGTGTGTATCACCCAGCGGGCCGGCAAGTTAAACCCGCTGGTTGCCACCGCTTGCCCCACCGGCAGGCCATCTGGCAGGGATGTGGCGCGAAGTTGCTTACAAGCTTCAAGCAGCTTGGGGCCGGCAGCGCGATGAATCGCTCCATCCACGCCCCCGCCCCCAAGCAAACTGGAGTTCGCGGCATTAACAATCGCGTCAACAGTCAAAGTAGTGATGTCAGCTAACTGTGTGGAAATCTGTAATGTGCTCATGCTTACAGGCTAGCTGTTATCCCACCTCTGCGGTGCGCGCGTTACTAACCTTCCATATTGAACTTGCCCACTACTTTCGCTTTCGAAGTAGAGAACATATCAGACACTTCCACGGTTAACTCAGAATCATCCTTCAGCACAAACGCCTGCGTAGCTGTCCCCTTAGCGCCCGGCTGAAGGTTCTGCATTTCAGATTTAACATCATATGAACCGGCACTGTCGTCAGTAATTAGAGCGCTCTCTAGCTGGTTTCCGTTTTGAAACACTTCAGAATGCATGAGCCCCATGAACGACTGGTTCTCATCCGACTTGTTAGTCCACTCGTAGGTAACTACAACCGTAGGTTTCCCATCTACATCCGCGCCTTCTTTAACGGCAGACACAATCTTCACGTGGGATTCAGATAGGTCACCTTCCATATCCTGCACGTTCTTAGCTGAGCCCTGCGCGTCCTTGTCGTCCGACTGCGCCTGATCACTTGAGTCACCATCGTTGCCCGCCTGGTCTGACTCCCCGCTAGTACTTTGGTTGGTTTCGAACGCTTTACCGGCTTCATCAAACGCATCCGAAATACTCTTTTGAACCCACAGTGTAACGATCAGGGAAATCACGCACAGCACAGTCGCCACAATCGCCAGTGCCTTACCAGATTTCTTACCGCGCCGCGTTCCAACGAGACCGATGATACTCAGCACCAGCCCCACTGCTCCGAGTACGAAAGAGATATTATTAATTAGCGGAATAAAACAGGTTAGAGCCGCTACTCCCCCCAGAACTAAACCAATGATCCCGCATACGGTGGTACCTTTAGGCTGATTCACTGCGCCGCCAGGCTGATTCACTGAACCGCCGGCCTGATTCACCGCACCATTGGGCTGCGGTTCCACGCCATTATTACTCATGTGAAAATCCTTCTATTAGGGTTTGCGCACTGTTTGTTATGGTCTTGCACGCTTCAACGCCAGGTTTTATTAAAACCCGGTCGCACTCTTCTGACCAACAACTTCACACTACCGATTCGGCGCAAAACACAACATTGTACGATTAGGCAGAAAAAGTGTCCCCTTCGGGCAATAATGCCGCTCGGTTATGTCTGAACGTTCACTTGCTTGTACCCGTTTGGCTTATAGGTTCCGGGCCTTTGTTGATTTACAGTTAGATTTATGAGGGACATGAGGGAAAACCGTGGTAGCGCATCCGCTGGGGGTAACGCGACGCCCAAGTCGTTTGTGCCCGCGCTCAAACAGGCGCTGACTCTGGCGTTCAAACCGAAACGACGCGCATTTGCCGACGATGTTCCCGTGCACACGCGGTGGTGGTGCACTTTCATTATGATTCCACTGGCAGTTTTCACCTGCCTAGTGCAAGCCAGTGCAATCGGGATTCGTTTTTTACCAAAAGGCACGGGCCCTATTTCTGCCATCCAGCTTCTGGCGGCAGTTTTTACTCTTTTTGCTCTGCTGCTCGCATTCGTTATCCCTTTTAGTTTGCTCCGCCGCTCAACTCAGCCAGAGATGGTGTTCTGGCTTTGCTTTGTAACTGTACTGGTGTTCCCGTTCGATCCCCTACTTCTTCTGATGGCCCTCACGGCCCATGTGGCGCGGCGCAGAAACAAGGCAGTAACGCTTTTGGTATGTGGTGTTTCACTACCAGTTGTAGTTCTCGCGCATATGCGGGACGCGTTGCAACCACCTCAAAACTCTATGTGGCACAGCGTGTTTGCGGGCAACGCTAACTCAACCGTTTCGAATGCCGTTGATACCACCCAAATGCTTGTTTCTAACGCAACGATAATCG
This sequence comes from Gleimia hominis, assembly GCF_032085515.1. GTDB lineage: Bacteria > Actinomycetota > Actinomycetes > Actinomycetales > Actinomycetaceae > Gleimia > Gleimia hominis. Next base: position 1,007,975 of record NZ_JASXSX010000001.1, on the reverse strand, counting down.
TGATTGCAATTATTTACGCATTCGCTAGTTGGGGTGTTGCGGTGCTGATAGGTTTCTATATCCGAACGCGTGCCGGCCTGGCGCTTGCGAGTAAGAAGGTGCAAGCGGAGCAGCATCGAAGTGACGATCTGCAGCAAACTTTGCACAACCAGAAGCTTGCCGACGCGATAGCTGCGGAGGCTCACGACACGTTAGCGCATTCACTCTCACTGATTTCTCTGAATGCGTCCGTGTTGCAAGCACAGATGGGGCAGCTAGAGCAAGATCGGACTCTCAGCCCACAGCAGACACAGCAAATGCTGATTACAGCACGGACACTACGTGAACAAGCTGCGGGTGCGATGGATGAAACGCATTCGATTATTGACATGTTGCGCCACCCTGATTTGGCTTGGGAACAGTTGTCCGTTCCTTCCACTGAGGTTTGTTTGACGCGAGAATCATTACAGCAGCTACTAAATAATGTGCGTGAGGCCGGTGTGCAGGTGAACACGTGGATTGAAATTGAAGAACTCTCTGGCCTGCGTGATTCAATCAGTAAAGTTGCGTACCGCGGTCTTCAAGAGTCGCTGACGAATGCTATGCGCCACGCTCCAGGAGCTGAGATTATGGCTGAAATTACCGCTACCCCAAAGGCAGGAGTACATATTCACGTTTCCAATAGTGCCGCAAGTATTTCGCTTGAGGGTAGTTCCAAGTCAGCAGGCAACATAGATTCCGGCATTACAAGTGCCGAAACCGCGAACGCTGCACAGCAAAACGATCAAGAAAACACGCCACAAGCTGAGCAAAATCCAACACCACCTGGTGGCACTGGGCTAATCGGACTCACGAGGCGCGTTGAAGCGGAGGGCGGGCAGCTTCAGTTCGGTTTCGACGACAGGCACTTGTTCCACGTGGATGCGACGATCCCGTGGGCGTAGGGTTCCACCAGGTAATACAACATGGCTAGGGCGTAGTGTTCCACCAGATAGTACAAGGCAGCTAGGGCTTGCCGAAGAGCACCTACCAGTATTTCGAGGTGGTGGATTTATCGTTTATATGAGGTGAAATCCAGCGTATTATTTTGGAGTACAATTGCGGTCATGAGTGGAGGACTGCCGGTTACCGTGGGGCTTGTGGATGATGACCCGATGGTATGTCAATCTTTGAAGTTGATTCTTTCCGAGTACTCTAACTCCCAGATCCAAGTCTTATTCACCGTTACCAGCGGCAGCGAAGCGGTACAGAATGTGAAAGAGATGCAACCAGATGTGCTGTTGATGGACATCGCGATGCCGGGCATGAGTGGTATTGAAGCCACTGCTCTGGTTAGGAAGTTGCCTTCCCCACCTCAAGTTTTAATGCTCACCTCTTTGCACCCAAAAGAGACCGTAAATGCGGCAGTGGAAGCAGGTGCGTGTGGGTTTATTTCTAAAACTGAGGAACCAAAAAGAATAATTGAACGCGTTATTGAAGCGGCGCAAGGAAAACCGCAGTTCGACGCCTCGGGGCAACGTCAGCTAATGAACTACCTCGTTAGCGAACAACCATACTCACGCCGCGATAGGGCCCGCGCTCAGCTTAATGCCCTCCCCGAGCGGGAACGCCAGGCAGTGGTGTTGGCAGCGCAGGGGCTAACAAACGCGGAGGTTGCGGATGCGATGTACATTTCCGAGCGAACAGCAAAAGCGCACTTATCGTCTGCCTCAAGCACCCTGGGAATGAACCGGATCCAAATGGCACGCCTAGTTGAACGCGCCAACCTGTAGCCCGAACCAACTTGGACCGACCCGGCGCAAAGCCAACCGACTACCGACCCCGCCGCCTAAACCGAGCCGGCGCAAAGCCAACCGACCATCGACGCCGCGGCCTAAACCCACCCGGTTCAAAACCACCGACCATCGACCCCGCGGCCTAAACCCTGCCGATGCAGAAACCGATAAACTCCCACCGCTAGGAACCGGTCAGCTCAGATCTAACCGAACTTCCGTGCCGACCCAGCGTTCGTAGTGATCTAGGACGTCGTGGCACACCTGGTCTTCGGTGTAGTCGTAAATATTGTAATTAACTCCGGTGGGTAGCGATACCTGAAGCCGGCACGTCGTGTCGTCCTGGTGAGACACGCGCCCACCCCCGTACACCGGTTGCAACACACGGTGCACCTGCACGGCATACAGGAAGTCATCGTGCAGATGCGAAGTCACATACAGTTCCGCCCGCAAGTTCTTCCCCCCGGTTTTAGACAGAACCTCAGAAATATCAACCTGCGCATTCGCGCCCAAACGCTGCAACTCCTGCGCAATCTTCTGCAACGCGGGAATCACCACCCGCTGCATGCGTTTACTGGCCCGCGCTGCTGAGACACCTGTCAACTGGCGGCTCAAACGTGCCTGCCACGACCCACGCGAATCGTCATTAGTACGCCCCAACACCTGCGACGTCACCGTCGTCATAAACGCTGCTTCGCGTTTCTGTTCACTGCGCAGCGCCCTCAAGAAACCAACCATCACAAGAATCATGACGAACGCAAACGGCAACCCCATAATCACCGTCGCATTCTGCAACGCAGGCACCCCATCAACCGTGAGCATCGCAATCGTCAACACTGCGGTAGACCCAGCCCAGAAAATCCGCAGCCAAGACTTCGCATCCACCTCCGGAGCCGGCAACTTAGAACACAGGTTCGCCATCACCAACGCCCCCGAATCCGCCGACGTCACATAAAACAACAAGCCAACAAACGTTGCCAACCCAATAATCGCCGTGGCAAACGGGTAGCCCGACAAGAGCGTGAAAAAACTCTGCTCCGGGTTCGTCAGCGCCAACTCACCAAACGCACTATCGCCCTGCTGGATACGTTTAATGGCTGCGTTACCAAAAATCGTTGCCCACATGACGATGTAAGAAAACGGGATCGTCAAACACCCCAACACGAACTGGCCAATGGTGCGGCCACGCGAAATCCGTGCCAAAAACATGCCCACAAACGATGCCCACGCGATCCACCACGCCCAGAAAAACAGGGTCCAAGCACTCATCCACTCGGTCGGATAGTTATACGCCATCGTGTCCAGGGTGATGCCGGGGAACATCGAGATGAAATCACCGATATTCATCACCATTGCGCGCAGTAAGAACGCGGTGTCGTCCGCTATCAGCACGAACACGCAGATCGCGATCGCCAGCAAGACGTTCAACTGGCTGAGCACGCGGATTCCCTTATCCACCCCCGTGGTTGCGGACACCGTTGCCATCACCACCGCGACGATCACCAAACCCACTTGCGCGGGCAAGCCCTGTTCGACCCCAAACAGCATGTCGAGCCCCACGTTCAGCATCACCACGCCGATTCCCAGTGACGCAGCCACACCAAAAATGGTGCCGGTAACAGTGGCGATATCCACCGCGTGCCCAGCCGCACCCTTAACCCGCTTACCAATCAGTGGGTACAGGGCGGACCGCACCGCGAGCGGCAGACCGTGTCGGTGGGCGAAATACCCAAGCGTCATCCCCATCAGCACGTACATGCCCCAGCCGACGAGCCCGTAGTGATGCATCATCCACACCGTTGCCTGACGCGCCGCGTCAATCGTCCCCCCTGCTCCCTGCGGCGGCGCCACGAAATGCGACGCTGGTTCCGCCACGGCGAAAAACATGACGTCCGTACCGATCCCCGCGGCAAACAGCATCGCCCCCCAAGTGAGGGTGGAGTACTCCGGCCGGTCCGTGTCCTTACCGAGCCGCACGCGCGAATACCTCAGGGCAATATAAACCACGAAAACTAAAACTACGGCGCCCAGAAGAATGTAAAACCACCCCAGGTACGTGGAAATCCACGTGACCGCACCTTCTAGAAACGAGTTCATGCGTTTGGGGGAAATAAACGCCCACAGTGCTACCGCGAGCGTGAAAACCGCCGACCCCACCAGCACAACTTTCTGCGTTTTCGGTGTTAAATCGTCTGTGCGTTGCACCTGGGTTGCTTGCGTAGTATCCGCCGGCATCAGCTAATCATTCCTTCTTCCCCGCCGTAGCTTCCTTCGCATACTCATCTTAGACAAAACGGCTCGCGGGTTTTAAAACCGCCATTTATTCCCCTTGAGGGCATTGCACTATCAGTGCTGCACAGGTCAAACCGTGCGTTACCGGCAGGGCGTGGGGAAAGTTGGTCGACACAGCATGAGGAACTGTGCCCAACGGAGCATTCAAAAGCCTGTCTAGCGAAGCATGAAGATGGCGACGATACCCACGACTACTATTAGGGCGCGCAGCACCCAGGCGGGTAGGCGCCGGCCCACTACTGCGCCGAGCTGACCGCCGATTATGGTGCCGATCGCCATTAACCCAACCGCGTCCCAAGAAACGGGAAACGCAACCACAAACACGATGGCGGCAACGATATTGACGAGTGTTTGCAAAACGTTTTTAAGCCCGTTAACTCGTTGCAGTGACTCCGGCAAGCCGAGCCCTAAAATGGCCAGCAAGAGTATGCCCTGCGCAGCACTGAAGTAGCCTCCGTACACACTTGCGAAAAACACGGCGACCCCGGTTGCCAAGATAACGTTTTTCGACTGCGCAACCGGCCGTTGTTCCCGGCGGTGTTCCAGCACGCGATTCAGCCACGGTTGCACTAAAACTAAAAGGACGGCCAGGCCAATGATAATCGGAACGATTGCTTTGAACGCGCTCTCGGGCAAAATAAGAAGTAGCGCGGCGCCCATAATAGCGCCGAGTAGGGACACGATACCGTACCCGATAATCCGGTTTTTCTGTCCCTCGAGTTCGCGCCGGTACCCCCACGCACCAGATATTGAGCCGGGCACCAAACCAATCGTGTTCGTGATGTTCGCCACTAGCGGTGAGTAGCCGAACGCAAGCAAAATTGGGAAACTCACGAGGGATCCACTGCCAACCATCGTGTTGATAGCCCCGGCCCCAACCCCTGCGGCAATAATGCCCAAAATCGCTCCGATTGTCACGCTAACTTCCCTCAACTACCTGCCAGCTGATACCTACCACGGGCACCTGGTAACCCACACCTTTTGCGCCTACCTACATTAGTCCACGAACATGCTAGGACCCAACAGATATCCACTACCCGGGGGAAGGCATTCGACGCTTCCAAGACAGCCGTTACAAGACGATCCTGGTCTAGAAGCTGGGCCTACCCAAACCTTTTTCACGGATATAGGCTTAGTAATTGCAGGTTCAGATAATCTTCACTCGATAGGAGTACTAATATGCGGAAGACCCCATTCACTGACAGCGTGGTTGCAACCGGTTTATCGGATTCGCTCCCGATCGTTGCGGATGCCACGACCTCAAAAGTACCTATTGACAACGAAATCTTGCAGTTAACCATATTCACGTTCGGAAAAGGCCAGTCCCTTTCCACCCACGCGAGCCCCAAAGCGGTAGTGGTAACGCTTCTAGAAGGGGACATGAATTTTTCTGTTGAGGGACAAGACCACACGATCACTGCGGGTGACTCGATATATCTAGCTCCGAAGGCTTCGCATTCACTAACCGCGTTAACAGATTGCCGAATGCAACTGGTGATGGTAGACGCGAAACCCTGGCAGCCGCAGGATTAACTACGCGCCCGATAAAGCGCCCGACCCGTTTAAGGCGATGCGCTCGCTCAAGCGCCCGGCCTGTTTAAGGCGATGCGCTAGCTCAAGCGCCCGGCCTGTTTAAGCAGCCAGGTCAGTGGCGGGGATGCGGATTCCGGTACACGTCTTGGCCAGTCAGACGTCGGGTTTTCTTAGTGGACGCAGCCGCCCGCACCGCACGTGCCAGCTGCGCCCCATAGCCGCGCCGGTCCGACACGTACCACTGCCCCACGCGCACCCCCCGTTTTTGCGGTGCAACCGGGTTCAGCGGCGCGCGTACCACTCCTGTTTCGCCCGCGGCCCCAGAGGTGGCACCGGAAGCAGCCCCGGTTGCGACCCCAGTGGCCGAACCCACTGCGGTTGCACTAGCCGCAGCCGCTCCGGCAGATTGAACAGAGCCTGCTGTCTGGTTCGAGGTAGCTGCTGACGAGGTTTGGCTGGGGCCAGCTGGCGCAGCAGTCTGATTCGTGGTGGAGGCCGCGGCATTAGCGTTTGCCGCCTCCTGCGCATTAGCTTGGGCACTTGCATTCGCCTGCCCGAACGGGCCTACGAGTTTACGCCACTCATCCATTTCTTCTTGTACGGCTTCGCGCACAATCCGACGTGGATCGTACTGGCGCACATCCAAGGCAGACAAGTTCATATTCCGCAGGTCGTCGCCAACCTCAGAATCCAAAGACGCCCGCACTTTAGTTAGCTGCACGCGCAACTTCTTAACCCACCGCGTCAGAGTGCGCGTAACCTCAGGAAGACGAGACGGGCCCACAACCACCACGATGACCACGGCGATCACCAAAAACTCCGCCCCGCTAATTCCGAACATGGCTCTATTCTAAGCAGAACCCGCGGGGGCCTCGAACCGACTAGAATAGAAACAATCACACTAATGCGCTCAGGAGGTCACCATCAGTACCGATAAAGCCCTCAGCTGGTCATACTGCGAAGATTTTGTTCCCGAGGGCGACGTCATAGCCGCAACCCGCATGCAAGCCGAAGAACTGGGCTGCACCCCCATCTCCGCAGGAACCGGCGCCGCACTACGCACACTCGTAGCTACCTGCGGGGCGAAAGCCGTAACAGAAATCGGTACTGGCGTGGGAGTATCCGGCCTGTGGCTCCTATCTGGAATGCGGGAAGGCGCGGTGCTGACAACCATTGACCACGAAACCGAGTTCCACCGCGTAGCCCGCGCCGCTTTCGCCGCCGCCGGCTCGCGCCCACCCCGCACCAGGTTAATCACTGACCGCGCGTTGGATGTCCTTCCCCGCATGGCCGCGCACGCTTACGACATGGTGTTCGTTGACGCCACCCCCTCAGAAAATGCTGCGTACATCCAGCATGCTGCACGCATGCTCCGGCCCGGAGGGGTCCTCGCCTACGCTCACGCTCTCTGGCACGACACGGTCGCGGACCCCGCCCGGCGCGAACCCGGCACCGTCACCATGCGTCAACTGAACAAAGAACTCGCAGAATCCGACCAGTTCATCACCAACCTCCTACCCGTCGGTGACGGCCTCCTCATAGCTGTACGCCAATAAGCAGCTACCCCATCACCTGCAGCGACCGCTTCTCACGCGTCACCTGCAGCGACCGTTTCTCACGCGGAACCTGCAGCGACCGCGTCTCACCAGCAACCTATTCCCGACTGCGGGCGGGTAAGAGCTTTTTACCCGGTAGCTAACAAACGCTGCCGTTTTCAGACAGTGGACATCTGCCGCAGACGACAAGAGTATGCGCACGCCTGGCAGCGACAATCAGAGCGGCGCAGCAAAAACGGGATGGCAAGCGCTTTCGCGCCCACCATCCCGCTGGGATTAAACTATTTCGCCACCTACTTCACCGCTTCGGCGAGCTCTCCTGCTAGCGTCTGGGCCTCCTCAGGTGTCAGTTCAATAACGAGGCGTCCGCCTCCCTCACTGGGGATACGCATGACGATTCCGCGCCCTTCCTTCGTAGCCTCCATGGGGCCATCACCGGTGCGGGGCTTCATTGCAGCCATATTCCACTAGTCCTCTCTTGAATCACAACCGGCCCGCTAAACCGCGAAACCAGTCTTTAGCTCCCATTCTACCGAACAACTAGCGTTCGCACGCGAAAAAGCTCGCAGACAGCTGCTGTTCACCCGCGCAAAAGCTTACTGACACCTCGCGTTCACATGGTGAATAACCTCCACCATCCGCGCCTCCGCGCACGGATCTTTACTTCGCGCCATTCACACTGCAGTACTCACGAACGATCCCCACGGCCTCATCCGCCGTATCCACCACCTTCAACAACAGTTCATCGCCCTCAGAGATCATGCCTTGCCTCAACATCGTGGTTTCAATCCACTCCACAAGCGGCGCCCAGAACCTCCGGCCAATCATCACGACCGGGAACGAGCGGATCTTATGCGTCTGCACCAAAGTGAGGGATTCAAACAGTTCATCCATCGTGCCAAACCCACCTGGCAGTGCGATAAACCCCGACGAATACTTGACGAACATGGTTTTGCGCGCAAAGAAATACCTGAAGTTCACCCCCAGGTTCACCCACGGGTTCATCCCCTGTTCCTTCGGTAGTTCAATCCCCAACCCAACCGACGTTCCCTGAGCCTCATCCGCACCCCGGTTCGCTGCCTCCATCACTCCCGGGCCACCACCGGTGATCACCGCGAAACCCGCCTGCGCCAACAGCCGACCGACCTCGCGCGACAGCGTGTAAACCGGGTCCGACGGCGCAATCCGGGCCGACCCAAAAACAGAAATCGCCGGCCCCAACCCAGACAACGCCTCAAACCCTGCAACGAACTCAGACTGAATCCGCATCACCCGCCACGGGTCAGAGTGCCGCCAATCCTCCCCATCATTCTTTGCGAGCAAATGCTCATCGGAAGTCTTGCGGGGAATCTTGTGGCCACGCAACAACACGGGGCCCTGACGGTAGCTTTGCGAAGGGAAACCCGACTGATCAGATGGGGACATGTCTGCTCCTAAACACTTACAAAACCATGTTTTACCATGTTAAAGCATTTACTGTACACGCCCCGAACAGTAGAATTGGGCACTGTGAAAGAACTGATTGAAAACCCTGCGCAAACCGCGCGCGATGCCGCCGCTGTAATCGCTGAACGCACCGGTGTGCAACAACACGACATTGCCCTCGTACTCGGATCCGGATGGTCCGGTGCTGCCGACCTGATTGGACACTGCACCCACACCATTCCCGCGCACGAAGTGCCCGGCTTTTTCGCCCCCGAAGTAGCTGGCCACGGGGCCACCATGCGGTCAATCGAACTGGAAAACGGGCAACACGCGCTCGTGCTCGGTTCCCGCACCCACTACTACGAAGGTAAGGGCGTGCGCGCTGTCGCCCACGGGATGCGCACAGCAGCTGCGGCGGGTGCGCGCATTGCGGTACTCACCAACGGGTGCGGCGGCCTCAAGCCAGAATGGAAACCCGGCCAAGCGGTACTGATTCGCGACCACATTAACCTAACCGGCACGTCCCCCATTGAAGGCGCGAACTTTGTGGACCTAACCGACCTGTATTCCACGCGACTGCGCAATATTGCCCGCGAAGTGGACCCGAACCTGCCCGAAGGGGTGTACGCGCAATTTCGCGGCCCCCACTACGAAACCCCCGCGGAAGTGCAGATGGCACGCATTATTGGCGCGGACCTAGTGGGTATGTCCACTACCCTGGAAGCCATTGCAGCGCGCGAAGCGGGGATGGAAGTACTGGGAATTTCCCTGATGACGAACCTGGCGGCCGGGATTTCCCTCACCCCACTTTCCCATGAGGAAGTGATTGCAGCGGGCAAGGCAGCGGCCCCAAGGATTGCGAAACTACTGGCAAACATTGTGCAGCGCGTGGCAGAAAGTCAATAACCCGGGTTTGCACGTCCCTTAACTCCCAACGAGCATTCAACCCACCAGCGTGGTGGCGTAGAGAGGAAACCAATGGCTAAGTTCAACGAAGACACGGTGCGCGCCTGGATCGCGGACGACCCCGACGCAACCACCCGAGCCGAACTTGAAACCCTACTGGAACGGGCGAAGTCCGGCGACACTGAGGCCAGTGATGACCTGGCCGACCGGTTCGCGGGCACACTAACGTTTGGCACCGCGGGCCTGCGCGGCCGCTTGGGCGCGGGCCCGAACCGGATGAACCGTGCAGTTGTGATTCGGGCGGCCGCTGGGCTCACCCAGTTTCTACTCGACCAGGTGGGGCAAGGGTTCCACCTGGTGGTCGGTTACGACGCCCGCTGCGGTTCGGAGCAGTTCGCACGCGACACCGCTGCGGTTGCGGTTGCCGCCGGTGGCCGCGTTTCGCTGTTCGACCAGCACCTGCCCACTCCGCTGACCGCGTTCGCCCTCAAGTACCTGGATGCGGACGCGGCAGTTATGGTAACGGCCTCACACAACCCGCCTAAAGACAATGGTTACAAGGTTTACTTGGGGGGCCGCGTAGTTACGGACGCGGGGCAGGGCGCGCAGATCGTGCCGCCTTACGACGCGCAGATTTTTGAGGCGATCCAGGCGGTTGATTCAGCTAGCGCGGTTGAGCGCGCCGAATCCGGGTGGGAGCTGATTGGCACTGAAATTGTGGACGCGTATTTGGATCGCGCTACCTCCCTGGTGCCACCGGTACAGTCGGATGAGGCGGTGGCGCGTTCGCGGGCAGATTTGAAGATCGTGCTCACTTCCATGCATGGCGTGGGTGGGGAGACGACTTTGAAGGCCTTGGCGCGCGCCGGGTTTACGGATGTGCACGTGGTTGAGGCTCAGCATGAACCCGACCCGGACTTCCCCACTGTTCCATTTCCGAATCCGGAGGAGCCGGGGGCTTTGGACCTGTCGTTCGCGCTTGCCCGGGAGTTAGGTGCGGACATTATTTTAGCGAACGACCCGGATGCGGACCGGTTCTCGGCTGCAGTGCCGGATCCGCGTGGTGAGGGGGGTTGGCGTCAGCTCACCGGTGACGAAGTGGGCTCACTTCTGGGCACAGCGGTTGCCCGCGAGTATGAGGGCAATGCGGACGCAGTGCTTGCGAACTCGATTGTGTCTTCGCGGTTGCTGCGGCGAATTGCGCAGCACTACGGGGTGTCTTACCGGGCGACGTTAACGGGTTTCAAGTGGATTTCCCGCACTCCCGGAATCGTCTTTGGTTATGAGGAAGCCCTGGGTTACTGCGTGGACCCCGACCACGTGCGTGATAAAGATGGGATCAGCGCTTGCCTGAAAATTTCCGCGATGGCTTCGCAGTACAAGGCGGCGGGCCGCACCCTGGTGGATGCGTTAGATGATTTTGCGCGTGCGTATGGTTTGCACGCCACCGCTCCCCTGTCGATTCGCGTGTCCGACCTGTCTTTGATTGCCAAAGGCATGCAGAACCTGCGTTCGGGGTCCGTTAAATCCCTAGGTGGTTCCCCAGTTATTTCCGTTGAGGACCTGTCTGACGGCAGCGCGGACTTGCCACCCACAGATGGCCTGATCTTCCTCACGGAACGTGGTGACCGCGTCGTCGCCCGCCCCTCTGGCACGGAACCGAAACTGAAATGCTACCTAGAAACCATCGTGCCGATAGATACAGGTAATTCGCCTGAGGCTGGTGCTGATTCTAAGGCTGGCCGTGACGCTCGGGTGGGTGCTGGCTCTAAGGCTGGCGGTGACGCTCGGGTGGGTGCTGGCTCTAAGGCCGGTGGCTCCGGGGCCGGTGGTGGGCCGGCGTCTGAACTCGCTGCAACGGTTGATGAAGCGCGGGACATTGCCGCGAACCGCCTGGAGGCCATGAAAGCTGATATGCGGGCAGGAATGGGGATCTAGGGCGAGGGCAATATCGATAGAAATCTGATGCACTGAACAAGCAGGTGGCTGCGACGCCTTCGTTTTGAAGGGCCGCAGCCACCTGCAGTTCTATTTCAGCGAGCGCTATTTTGATTGCCTAGTGAGAACTACGCCAGCTTTGCCTGCACATTGCGCTTACTTGAGCGCGTGCTTGTTAGCTGTCTAGGCCTGCTAGAACTTTCGCGGTGGAGGACAGGCCGAGCCGGTTCGCTCCCGCTTCGACCATGGCGAGCGCGGTTTGCGCATCCCGGATTCCACCTGAGGCCTTCACGCCCATCGAATCACCCACTGTTTCGCGCATGAGCTTAACCGCGTGCACCGACGCACCCCCAGCTGGGTGGAACCCCGTGGAAGTTTTCACGAAGTCCGCGCCCGCTGCCTGCGCTGCATGGCAGCACGCCACAATCTGCTCATCCGACAGCAGTGCCGATTCGATAATCACCTTCAGTACCGCGCCGCTAGTCGCTTCCCGCACCGCGCGAATATCTGCCTCAACGCCTTCAAAATCGCCTTCGAACACGAGTTTCAAATTCACTACCATGTCGATTTCCTGCGCGCCTTTCGACACGGAATCCGCGGCCTCCGCAGCCTTCACGCTTGAGGGGTGGGCGCCGGACGGGAAACCGCACACCGCGGCAACAGACAGTTCCTGCGGAACCTCAATCGGCAACTGGTTCGGGCTGACGCACACGGAATACGTGCCTAGCTGCGCAGCCTCCGCAATCAACGCTTTCACATCGTCGGCGGTCGACTCCGGTTTAAGCAGCGTGTGATCCACCATGTGGGCCAAAGTTTTCTTATCCATACTTCCTCCTATCGGAAACAATCTAGTAAAAATCCGCCTGTGACTAGTCACTTCCCGTCACAAACCAGCAAACACACATTTGTAACTCGTAAGAACCTGCCTGTATTCAGTGACGCTGCGAGATTCAGCGAGGCTTCGCGAATCAGCAAGGCTTCGCGAATCAGTGACGCTTCGAGATTCAGCGAGGCTTCGCGTATTAGTGACGTCACGAGATTTAGCGAGGCCTCAAGATGCGTGTACGTATGACCTCGCTAGCAGATTCGATCTAACACGACCGGGCGGGTAGTGGGTGCAGACTGCGCAATCTCAAAGGCACCATCCAGAACCTCTAGTGCCCGGTCGAACCGGTCGGGAGTTTGAGTGTGCAAACGCAGCAGCGGCTGGCCTTTTCGCACCCGGTTACCGGGTTTTGCGAACATCTCCACCCCAGCTTCCGCCTGCACAGGGTCCCCTTTCTTAGCGCGCCCAGCGCCCAGGCGCCACGCCGCTACCCCCACTGCTAAAGCGTCGAGCTTCGTCAAATAACCATCTGTTGGTGCAACCACGTCCTCGGTTTCACGCGCCTGCGGCAGGGGTGCATCCGGGTCCCCACCTTGCGCCGTGATCATCTGCCGCCACCGGTCCATTGCCCGCCCGTCTTGCAGTGCGGCCTGCGGATCTGCATCCGCATAGCCTGCGGCAGTGAGCATCTCTTTTGCTAACGCGAGCGTCAGTTCCACAACGTCGGCAGGGCCGCCGCCCGCTAGAACCTCCACGGCCTCACGTACCTCAAGCGCATTCCCGGCTGTCAGGCCCAGTGGAGTGGACATGTCCGTCAGCAACGCGGTGGTGCGAACCCCGGCGTCTGTTCCCAAGTCGACCATGGTGGACGCCAGCTCGCGGGCCGCCTCAAGGTCTTTCATAAAGGCCCCACTACCCACTTTCACGTCCAAAACCAGGGAATCCGTACCCTCAGCAATTTTTTTCGACATAATCGAAGAGGCGATCAGCGGAATGCAATCCACCGTGGAAGTCACGTCGCGCAGTGCGTACAGTTTCTTGTCCGCGGGCGCAAGCCCTGCCCCAGCGGCACAAACCACGGCTCCCGGACCGGTGCCGAGGATCTGCATGATCTGCTCATTAGACAAGTCTGCGCGCCAACCGGGAATCGACTCTAACTTGTCCAACGTGCCGCCAGTGTGGCCCAGGCCGCGTCCCGATAGTTGCGGTACCGCCACGTCAAACGCCGCCACCAGTGGGGCAAGTGGCAACGTGATCTTATCGCCCACCCCGCCGGTTGAGTGCTTGTCCGCTGTTTTGCGTGGCAGCGAACTGAAATCCATGGTTTCCCCAGAGTTGATCATCGCCTGGGTCCACCGGGCAATCTCCTCTCGGTTCATGCCTTTGAGGAAGATCGCCATGGCGAGCGCCGCCATCTGCTCATCACCCACCACCCCGCGGGTGTACGCGTCGATCGTCCAGTCGATCTGCCCGCAACTGAGGGGATCGCCATCGCGTTTAGTCCGGATAACGTCTACTACATCGTATTTCTCACTCATCCACTCACCTCTATCAAACTCTTGTATTCCCCGCAGCACCTGGCCCATCACTAGCGGGCTCTTGCGTTTGCGCCGGAACGTCGTGTAGCACGCGGGTTTTCGGCTCATCCGCAGCACCTGCAGCGGCTTGATTCGCGCCCGCAAGGTCGCCGGGCCCGAACGCGTCGGGCAGCACGTGCGCCATCGTGGTGTCACCAATGGGCATGCGCATCGCAAGTTTAGGTCCGCCGTGTTCGAACAGTAGTTGCCGGCAGCGGCCACACGGGGCGCACACTGCCCCGGCTTCTCCGCCTACGCACACGAATGCAACTAGGCGGCCCCCACCGGTGTTCACGAGGTTCGACACGAGTCCGCATTCGGCACACAGGGTCACTCCGTAGCCAGCGTTTTCAACGTTGCAGCCCGTCACTACGCGGCCGTCGTCAACGAGGGCTGCTGCTCCAACCGGGTAGTGCGAGTACGGGCAGTACGCGCGGGTGCGGGCTGCCTGCGCTTGCTTTAACAGCTGCGCCCACACCTTCTCGTCCACTACCTTCTTATTCTGCTGCGGGTTCATCACGGATACGGTTTCCCTTCCGCTGCGGGTGCGCGCACCGCACCCACAAAGCCGGCGACTGCGAGGATCGTGATGATGTACGGGATCATCAGCAAGAATTCTGATGGAATCGGCGAACCCACCGCCTGCATGATCGCCCCCAGGTTGGTGGCGAATCCGAACAGTAGTGCAGCTGCTGCCGCGCCCTTGGGGTTCCACCGGCCGAGGATCATTGCTGCTAGAGCGATGAACCCGTTGCCCGCCGCCATATCTTTACTGAACGCCAGGCCTTGCCCGACGGTGAAGAATGCGCCGCCTAGTCCAGCGAGCGCACCACCAAGGAGTACGTTGCGCCACCGGGTCGCATTCACTTTAATCCCAACCGTGTCTGCGGCCCGGGGGTGCTCACCGCACGCGCGCATGCGCAGGCCCCAGCGGGAGTTGAACACCATGAACTGCAAGAACAGTACCGCGAAGTACATCAGGTACACGAGGATTGACTGGTTGAACAGCACCGGGCCGATCACGGGAATGTCTGCGAGCACAGGGATGCGGATGGCACCCAGCGAGTAGTTCGCGTTCAACGATTCCGCGTTCTGCTTCAAAACCGTGGAGTACATGAACGAGGTAATGCCCACGGCCAGCATGTTCAGCACCACCCCGACGATGATGTGGTCGGTACGCAAGTTCACGGTAAACAATGCCAGCAGGACAGCTAGCGCCATGCCTCCCAGGGGCGCTCCGATCAGCCCCAGGTACGGGTTCTTGAACAGGGACGCCACCACGGCCCCCATGAACGCGCCGAGCAGCAGTTGTCCCTCAATGGCAATATTGATAACCCCAGAACGTTCGCACACCACGCCCGACAGGGCGCCGAACACGAGGGGGGTTGCGAAGGCGATACCGCCAATCAACAGGGAAATCACGGGTAGGTGGGCGCTTTCTCGGCCCGCTACCGTGTAGATCAAAAACGCGATTACGAAACACGTGGCGACCCCCACCAGGAACCAGCCGGAAGCTTCCCGCCGCTGCTGGGCAACGCGCCAAATATACACGGTGAGGGCAATCGCGATGACCGCCAAAATAGCAATCGTTGGCTTCGAGGGAATGTGCGTGTTTGGAATCGTGAACCAACTCGTGGCCCCCGACCATGAGAACACGGACTTACCTTTCGAAAGCAGCGCCAAGATAACTGTCAGCGCAGCCATCACGGTTGCGGCAATCGGGTCGCGCAACGTCATTTTCCGCTGCACCGCTGGGGTATTTTCAGGAGTTTTCTTGAGGATCTGCGTGCTCATTTCGTTTCTCCTTTCTCCGTGGCGGCGGCAGATGTTCGGCGTTGTACGGAGCGTTTTTCTCTAAAGTAACGAACGGCTTCAGAAGCAGCGATCAGCAAAACGATAACCGCCTGGGTGATCTGCACAATATCCACGGGGATGCCCGCGGAGGATTGCATTGTGGATGCGCCCGCAGCCAGGCCACCAAAGAGGATGCCGGCCAGCACCGTGCCCAGCGGGGTGGATTTGCCGAGCAGTGCCACGGTGATCGCGTCGAAACCGTATGAACCGGCGGTGCCGTTAGTGAGGAACCGCTCCGTCCCGAGCACGGGTGCGGTGCCCGCCAAACCGGCTAGAGCCCCGGAGATCACGAGGGTTAAGAAGATTACGTTGCGCACGGAAATGCCGGCGGTCCGCGCGGCAGCTGGGTTTGCGCCCGCTGCCCGCAGTTCGAATCCGAAGGTGGATCGCTCTAGGAGCCACCAGACGAACACGGCGGCACCGAGTGCCAGTAGGAATGACAGGTCGAGCCGCATCGTGGAGCCAAGCAGCCGCGGGTACATGGCGGCGTCGGCCACGTACTGGGATTTACCACTCACCCCTTCGCCCACCAGGAACTTCTGCTTCAGCATGTAGGCCACTAGGTATGCGGCGATGGAGTTGAGCATGATCGTGACGATCACTTCGTTGGCTCCCACCCAGGATTTGAGGGCACCGGGAATCCCACCCCAGATCGCACCACCAAGAATGGCGCAAATGATGGCGACCAGCAGGTGCAGGCCGATGGGGAGGTGCAGGTGAATACCAGCGATTGTGCCGCACAGGGCTCCGACTGCGAGTTGGCCTTGCACACCGATGTTGAACAGGCCGGCGCGGAACGATACCGCGACCGCTAGCCCCGCGAGAATCAGGGGCACGGACCGCGTGAGTGTTTCTACGAACGGTTTGATTGCCGCCGCGAAACTGTCCGCCTGGTAATTCACCACGGCACCGCGGAATAGGGAGGAGAAAAATCCGCTGAACGCGTTCCAGGATGCACTCAAGAAGTCCGACGGGCGGGCCAGTAGGTACCCGGCGGTGGTTTGTACGTCTTCGTTGAAGATCACGACGATCACCGCGCCGATTACGAGTGACAGGGCGATTGCCGCCAAGATCGTGGCCGTGGAAATGGAGAAAATCCGCTTCAGTATGCGATTCGCCATCGGCACGTGTTGATCTTGGTTTTGTTTTGGTTCCTGAGGTGGTTTAACGCCCGTGGGGGCTAGGGAACCCGGTTGTGCTTCACTCATCACTACCTTCCTTAACTTCGCTCCCAGTTTCGGGCTTTGCGTCATCTGATGGCCGGGGCGTCTGTCCGCCTGCGCGGCTCGAACCAACGGTCTGACCATCTGCCCGACCAGAGCCCGCGGCTTGCGCAGTTGCCTGGCTGGCATCAGCGACTAATCTGGCTTCGTGGCCAGATTCAGCGGCTCGCTGGGCTTCTTCTAGCGGCACCCCAGCCATCATTAGGCCCAGCACGGACCGGGGAGTGCCGGCGGGGACAATCCCAACGATCTTGCCGCGGTACATGACAGCGATCCGGTCCGCGAGCGCATCCACTTCGTCGAGTTCTGTGGAGATTACGAGTACGGCGGTGTTCGCGTCGCGTTCTTCAATGATGCGTTTGTACACGAATTCGATTGACCCGACGTCGAGGCCACGGGTGGGTTGGGAGGCCACGAGCGCCACAAGTTTACGTGACAGTTCGCGTGCCAGAATCGCTTTTTGCGCGTTCCCACCGGATAGGGTTGCGATTGGGTCGGTTACGGAGGTGACGCGCACGTCGTATTCTTCGCGCAGTTTCTGCGCGTTGTCCAGGACCACCTGGGGGCGCATGTTGATGCCTTTTGCAAACGGGGGCCTGTCGTACTGGTCGAGAATCATGTTTTCTGCGATTGAGAACGAGGCGATCATGCCGTCTTTGGAGCGGTCTTCAGGCACGAACCCGAGGCCGCCTTGCAGCCGGTTTTTAATGGTCTGGCCTGAGGCATCTTGGCCCCCGATTTCAATGGTGCCTGCACTTGGAGCAGTTGCGCCGAGGAGGCATTCGGACAGTTCTGTTTGCCCATTCCCTTGCACCCCCGCAATGCATACCACTTCGCCGCGGCGCACGTCCAAGTTCACGTCGTCGAGCAGCAGGTTCCCTTTTTTGCTCACGAGCGAAACGTTTTGTAGGGACAGGCCGACGTCGCTGGTGTTCGGTTCGTCTTTTTCGACGTTGAGCATCACGGGCCGGCCCACCATCATGGACGCGAGTTCTTCTTCGGTTGATTCCGCGCTCGCTTCACCCACTACTTTTCCACGTCGAATCACGGTTATGTGGTCTGCAACTGCGCGTACTTCCCGGAGTTTGTGGGTGATGAACACGATTGACGTTCCTGCCGCTTTTAGCTGCAGCATGATATCCATTAGTTCGTCTGTTTCCTGAGGGGTGAGCACGGCGGTGGGCTCGTCGAGGATCAGTACGCGGGCGTCGCGCGAGAGGGCCTTGATGATTTCAACGCGTTGTTGAGCTCCGACTGATAGGGATTCGATGGGGGCGTCGGGGTCGATGTCGAATCCGAAGCGGGCGGATAGTTCGCGAACTTGGTCGCGCGCTTTTTTGGTTTCAATAATGCCCGCGACCTTCGTGGGTTCGTAGCCGAGTGCTACGGATTCCGCGACGGTGAACACGGGTACGAGCATGAAGTGTTGGTGGACCATGCCAATACCGGCGGCGACCGCATCGCCGGGCCCGGAGAATGACACGGGTTTGTCGTCAATGAGGATCTGCCCATCGTTTGGCTGGTACAGACCGTACAGTACGTTCATCAAAGTGGATTTTCCCGCACCGTTTTCCCCCAGTAACGCGTGGATTTGCCCGGGTTCAATTGTGAGGTCGATGTGGTCATTGGCCACGAGTGGGCCGAACACTTTGGTGATTCCTCGTAGTTCGAGCTTCACGGTGTTCCTTAACTTTATCGGTGTGTTACGGCTTAACTACAGGCCCGCTCCCGGTGGGAACGGGCCTGTAATCAGTTAGGGGCAGCACATCAGTTTACGGTTGGTTCTGGGTTTCTACCTTGATCTCACCGCTCGTGATCTGCTCTTGGAGCTTCTTCAGTTTCTCTTTCAGCTCGGCAGGTACCTTGGAGTCGAAGT
The DNA here is from genome assembly GCF_032085515.1 of Gleimia hominis. Taxonomy (GTDB): domain Bacteria; phylum Actinomycetota; class Actinomycetes; order Actinomycetales; family Actinomycetaceae; genus Gleimia; species Gleimia hominis. The sequence goes on along the minus strand of NZ_JASXSX010000001.1, from coordinate 989,218 downwards.
CGTGGAACGGTGCCATGGAGACACCCCCGTTCTTCAGGTCCCCAATGTAGGGTTTGGAGTCGAACTTACCTTCCTTAACAGACTTGATGGTGTCGAACACGGAGTTCCCGATTTCTTTAACCACCGAGGTGAGAATGATGTCTTTCGACTCCGGTTGCGTGCGGTAGCCGTCGGCGTCAACCCACACGATGGATGCGTTCTTATCGGACGCGTCTTTAACGGCCGCGAGCGCACCGGAACCAACGGGGCCGGCGACGGGCATGATGATATCCGCACCCTGGTCGAGGAACTGCTTAGCGGTCTCTTTACCTTTCGGAACGTCTTCGAAGTTACCGGTGGCAGCGCCGTTTTGTTTCTCTTTGTCCCAACCGAGGAGTTGGACGGCGGAGCCGTTCTCTTCGTTGTAGTGCTTGATGCCGTCGGCGAATCCGTCGGCGAAGATCGCGGTTGTGGGGATCTTCATGCCGAGGAACGTGGCGACCTTACCGGTTTGCGTCATGCCGGCCGCTGCGTAGCCTGCGAGGTAGGCGGCTTCAGCGGTGTTGAACACGAGGGCGCGCGCGTTCTCAGGTGCGTCTTTGAACTGCGAGTCTACAATCGCGAACTTGATGTCCGGGTTTGCTTTTGCTTTGGCTTCTAGCTGGTCTACCATGAGGAAGCCCACGCCGATGATTACGGAGCATTTGTCGCTTACCGCAGCGTCGATGTTGGGTTCGAAGTCAGCTTCGGAGTGGGATTCGATTGCGGAAACCTCTACGCCGAGTTCGTCTTTAGCCTTCATGAGGCCTTCGTGTCCGGACTGGTTGAAAGATTTGTCGTCGAAGCCGCCGGAGTCCGAAATCATGCAGGCTTTGACTTTGTTACCGCCTTCTGATGAGGACTTGCCTTTGTCCCCACTTTCAGGTGCTGCACCACACGCGGTGAGTAGGAGCGCCGTTGCAGCAATGGCGGCCGAGATCTTGGATGCTTTCTTCACTTTCCCCCCTAGTTGGGATTCGTTAGGAGTGATGAACCCAAAGCCTTGGTTAAGGCTCCGCTCTGGTTCGCTGGTTGCCAGATCATTTTACCTCATACGTGGCGGCCAATGGGATAAATCAGCTGCAGAAACTTTAGTTTTAACGAAGTTAGAAGTATTTATACTAGATCATCGAAACCCGCGTTGAGCAGCGCTTTAGGGATGCTTTTCACGTCTTGCGCCCGGTTGGAGTCCATCACCATCACCGCGTCAGGGGTACTTACCACAGTTATTCCCTCTACGCCTAGTGTTACAACAGCCGGTCCGGTAGTGAATACGCGGGCGTTGGCATCAATTTGTACAATTCGCGCGGTCTTATTTTTTAGGGGCTTGAGGGACTCAAAGTCTCCTAGGTCCGACCATTCTGTGTGCAGGGGAACCACCGCGACCTCCCCCTGGTCGGCTGCGGGCATGGCGATTGCATAGTCGAACGCGATTTTCTCCAGTGACTCCCACAGTTCTTCTCGCCGGTTTACTGCCGCGCTGTCCCATTCTTGCGCAAGAGTTAGAACCGCGTCTGCCATGCGGGGGTTGTGGTTGCGCAAATGCTGGGTGAAGGTGTCGGCGCGCATTATGAACATTCCCGCATTCCACAAGTACCCTTCGGATACGAACTGTTCGGCGCGCTGCTGGTCGGGTTTTTCCACAAATGCGTCTGCCGCATAAGCGGGTGTCTGCCCTGGCTTTCCCACAAGCTGGTCCCGCGCATACGCAGGTGCTGGCCCCAGGTCGTGCGAGTCTAGAGCCTGCCCCAGGTTGTGCGAGTCTAGAGCCCGCCCCTGGTCGAGCACATCTACGCGCTGACCGTGCTGGTCTTGAGCCTCACCCTCGTTGCCCTGATCTAAGGGGCGGCCGGGTTTGATGTATCCAAAGGCGGTGGACGCACTTGTGGGTTCGATCCCGAGCGTGACGATTTTTCCGCGCTGAGCAATGCGAGCAGCCGTTTGGACGCACTGGCGAAATAAGTCCTCATCGTCAATAACGTGGTCTGCAGCAAACGAACCCACTACGACGTCCGCACCGTATTGCAACTTCAGGTGGGTGGTGGCAAGCGCTATTGCAGCGAGGGAATCGCGCCCACTGGGTTCCACCAGCACCTGTGCTGCGGAACCAACTTGTGCGCGCACCGCGTCCGCGTGCTCAGCTCCCGTGACGATCGTGATTGACGCGGCCACTGGGGCAAGCCGGCTCACCGTCATTTGCAGCAGTGACCGGTTTGGATCCGCGAGGTTCAATAAAAACTTCGGAGTAGCGCGTCGCGACAGGGGCCACAAGCGGGTTCCTGCGCCACCGGCGGGAATTATGACGTGTAGTTTCGGGTCCGGGTAGTTCTTTTCCACACCCTCCAGCATACGGTGAGTGTCCAGACTACGAGCGCTACGTTGCGCACTACCACAAAAATGCACGCCCACGTGTGCGGTATAGAAGTGGTTGTAGCCAGGAAATAGGGGTAGAGGGTGGGGTAGATGCATTGGGTCATCGCGGTTATCCCGGCCAGTGCAAGGCCCATTTCGGCGTGCCAGCGGGTGCGTTCAAATACCAGCACTGCCGTCCACAGGGGCAGCAGCCAGATCATGTATTGCGGGGAGAAAACTTTGTTTGAGCAGATCAACAGGCCAGTGATCGCGCATGCCAGCAATGCCTTCGTTCCCGCCGTGGTGGGCATCCGGTAGGCGCGCACGCCGAACGTGACGATCAACGCTAGAGTCAGTACCGTCAGAACGGTCCCCACGTGTAGCGACAAAAATACGCCTGGCCCCGAGTAGTCGATTGAGTTGTTAGTGGAAAGCGCGGCGGTGTAAGCACCCGGGTTAAAAGCTCTCACCCACGTGATTGCGGTAGCAACGATCGATTCTGAATGCAGCCCGCGGCCGAACTGCCATCCCAAAGGGGAGAACACACGCTGCCACCCACCTAACAGCGCGCTAATCAAAATGAGCCCCACGCCCGTTCCAAGCAGAGCTAGGCCCGCGCGTTTCCAAGAGCGGGTGAAGGCCGCGAACAGGGTGATTGGCGTGAGTTTCATCGCGGTCCCCCACGCCAGCAGGTGACCGGCCCACGCACGGCTGGTGGCCAGAAACGCAGCCGCCCCCAGCAAGGCGGGCACCAGGTCGAACCGGTTTAACAGCAACGGCCCCATACAGGCCGTCAGTAACGCCCACATCCACCCCGGTTCGGTAAACAACCACACCCAACGCGGCATCGACAGATCGTGCAAAGAGCCAGACAAGTTCGGAGAATGCTCGCCGCTACTTACGCTGCTACGTTCACCGCTGCCAAGTACAGCGCGCGCACCACTGCGCCCATCGCGCCAGTAACTGTTGTTATGCCCATGAGGTTGGGGATCCAGCCGCGGTTGCTGCTTGCGCCAAAGCACTAGGAACCACGCGCCTACCAACAGAACCATGGCCCACGCGAAGCCAGCCTGGTAGGTCTGCGCGTCATTGGTGAACGCAGCCCCAAGAAACAGCAGTGCCGCCGCCGGGGTTGGGTATTCCACCATTGCCCCACTGACACCATGCTTGAGGGCGAACCGGCCCCACTGGTAGTAGTAGTTCACGTCCCCGGTTATGCCCCACGAACCAGTGAGCTGCCACAAGCACCACACGGCCAGCATGGACGCAGCGTAAAAGAGGACATAAGAAAAGCCAAGACCCAGCGCGTTCCGCCGGGCCTTGGCTCTTAAGCGTGAAAGTGAGGTCACTCTTCTTCGGAGTCGTCCTCGCCATCCTCGGAGCCCTCTTCGGCCTCCGCGGACTCCTCGGTTTCCTCCGGTTCTTCTTCCGGCTCTTCCTCCGGAATCATGATGGAACCAATAACCGTGTCCGGCTCCAGGTCCGATTCCACATCGGCTGGGAAGTTAACGTCCGCGATCGTAAGCACGGCGCCTTCCTCAAGACCTTCAATCGACACCTCAATGGACTCGGGAATGTCAATCGCGGGGGCGTGCACCAGCAGCGTGAAGTGCTCTTGCGACAAAATCGTGTTCGGTGCGGACTCACCCACGAACACCAGGGGCACGTCCACATCTACCTTCTCGTCGCGGCGCACAGCCAGCAGGTCCAGGTGGATGATTTCGCGGCGCACCGGGTGACGCTGAATGTCTTTAACGATCGCCAGCTGTTCCTCCCCGTCGCAAACCACGTTCACAAGGGCGTTCTCGTTGTCTTTAACGATGAGGAAAACGTCGTGCGCATTCATGTCCATGTGCACGGGCTCAACTGAGCTTGAGTAAATAACCGCGGGAATCATGCCGGCGCGACGAGCGCGACGAGCAGCGCCTTTACCAAATTCTTTACGGGCTACGCCGTCTAGGCGGGTAATGTGAGTAGCCATATTGTTTATCCTTTCAGAATCTTATTTTTGGACCCCGGAAGGAGCGGAACCACAGGTTTTGCAGCGCACATAATGCGAGCGTTGCAAAAGAGGGGTGTTTCCACGCCCAGTCGATAACGGCAACACCGGTTCCGGTGCGCCCTCGCCGAGGCAACAGGAAAGAGTTTAGCGCAATTAGGCCACACCGTCGAATAGCGAGGTCACCGAGCCGTCGTCAAATACCTCACGTATCGCCCGTGCCAGCAGGGGCGCGATCGGAAGGATCGTGAGTTTATCAAACCGTTTCTCCGCTTTAATAGGGAGCGTATCGGTGATAACCACTTCGGTTGCCCCGCATTCGGACAGGCGCTGGGCCGCCGGTGGGGACAGCACCCCGTGGGTGGCGGCAACAATAACGGATTTCGCACCCGAGTCTTTGAGTACCTTAACAGCTTCCGCAATAGTCCCACCGGTGTCGATGAGGTCGTCAACGAGCACGCAGTTCAAACCTTCCACGTCACCAACCACGCGGTTAGCGACCGCGACATTCGGCCGGGAGGTGTCACGCGTCTTATGCACGAACGCCAGGGGGCAGCCACCGAGCTTGTTCGCCCACTTCTCCGCCACGCGGATACGACCCGCGTCGGGGGAAACAACTGCCACGTGCGATAGGTCCACGCGAGATTTCACGTAGTCCACAAGCACCGGCATGGCCCACAGGTGGTCTACGGGGCCGTCGAAGAAACCTTGGGCTTGTGCGGCGTGCAAGTCCACTGCCATGAGCCGGTCCGCACCCGCGGTTTTAAATAGGTCTGCCATCAGGCGTGCGGAGATGGGTTCGCGGCCTAAGTGTTTTTTGTCTTGCCGTGCGTACGGGTAGAACGGGGCGACTACGGTGATGCGTTTAGCGGATGCGCGTTTGAGCGCATCCACCATAATTAGTTGCTCCATAATCCACTGGTTGATTGGTTCGGTGTGGGATTGCAGTACGAACGCGTCACAGCCGCGCACGGATTCGTTGAACCGCACGTAGATTTCAGAGTTAGCGAAATCGTATGCCGTGGTTGGGAGCACGCCGGTTCCCAGTTCTTTCCCCACCGCCTCCGCTAGTTCTGGGTGAGCTCGGCCGGTAACGAGTACCAAGCGTTTTTCTCCGGAGGTGATGATTCCTGACACTGTACTAATTCTCCTTGCGGCGGTTACGGGATCTTATTGCGGGTCAGAGTCTTTAAATTCGGAAAATGCGGAGGCGACGGTGCCGGCCGCGATTGTCGTGTCGTAGGCGAACACGTGTGGCAGTACCGCCCCTTCTTCTACGCGGGTGTTCCGCAGCGTAGTGTGAGGGCCGATTGTGGCGAAGGGTTCCACGATAGTGGTGCCTTCGAGTACGCATCCGGGTTCGATGGTTACGTCGGGGCCTATTGCCACGTCTTTATCGATTGAGGTTTCGCTTGGGGATACGATCGCCACTCCGCTCAACATGTGCTTGCGCAGGATACGGCGGTTCATTTCGTCACGCAGTTGCGCTAGTTGAGCGCGGTCGTTGCAGCCTTGAGCTTGCCACGTGTCTTTCAGCAAGTACGCGCCCGCTCCCCCGTGTTGTTTGGCGAGGGCAATGGTGTCGGTTAAGTAGACTTCACCCTGGTCGTTGTCTTGTTCGAGGCCCTGGAGCGCTTCTTGTAAGAACTGAGCGTCGAACGCGTAGATACCCGCGTTCATTTCTTTGATTTCACGCTGCTGCGCGGTGGCGTCACGGTGTTCAACGATCGCTGTGACCGTTTCGCCGTCGCGGATTATCCGCCCGTATCCCGTTGGGTCATCGACTACCGTGGTCACCACGGTTACTGCGCGTTTTGATTCTTCGTGCATCCGCGTAAGTTCACGGATCGTGTCACCTTCTAATAGGGGTACGTCCGCTGATATCACGAGGATGGTGCCTTGCAAAGACGCGTGCTTAGAAAGCTCCTGCATACCGCACCACACTGCGCGGCCAGTGCCGGGCACGGCGTCTTGATCGGCAATAATCGCATCAGGTTTCAACTCTTGCACGGCGTTTGCCACGGCCTCACGCTGATGGCGAACCACCACCACCGTGTGCTCCGCGCCGGACTCTTCGGCGGCGTCAATCGCGTGCCCTACTAGCGGCAGCCCACACATGGTGTGCAGCACCTTAGGTGTTGCCGACTTCATGCGCGTCCCCTGCCCAGCAGCCAGGATTATCACAGCGGATGGCGTGGTCAAGTGCCCCTCACTTCAAGAATCGTGCGTGTACAAAACGCGTACATACCAAGCGTTTCTGTCTCGATTGTAAGCCTAGCGCGCCCACCTTCGCCAAATGAGCTGTTAATAACTCACTCGCTCCCGTTGCCAATGCCCTTCGCTGGGGATCTTTGTGTAATTCCTAATGCCGAAGACGGTGTTTTCTTAAGCAATTTCGGATTGATCTGAAAGTGGGTAAGGATTCATCTGAAAGTGGGCACCTGCGAAGAAACAGGTGCCCACCGGGAGTGAGTGCGATCCCCATGTTGGGAACAGCCCGGTCACATAGAAATCATTTTTATAGAGTTACTTACTATTGCCATACGATAACCGGAGAGCCAGCCAAAACGGAAAATAGGGTAAACACGTAGAATGAATACGCAGACCGCATCAGATTTCCATAGTTTCGCTAGTATTTCGCGTTCTTCTGTGGTGTCGTAACGGGGGGGGTAAATGAAACCAGAACAGACCACTACGGGAGTGCTTACTGAGGACATGATCGCGCGTATCGACGAGCAGTACTCGACCGGGAATCTCTCCCCCACAGAGCACGCTATCGGCCCCGTAATCATCGGAGGCCCACACGCAGGTAGTGCTCACCAGCACGGCCTAAAACGCATGCGTATAGACCAGGACCAGACCCGCCAGGACACCCCTTAGCGCTGCCTTCGCACCCACGCTGCAGGGAGTGGGTTTAGTTCTTGTAGATAGTGCTTCTGTGTCCTATCTGTAGGCCCAAAATCACTAGCTCTTGGTCTTGTATCTGGCAGATAATCCAGTAGCTTCCGACCCGGTACCGCCACAAACCAGCTAGGTTACCGGTTAGGGCTTTACCGCTTTGACGCGGGTCCCCATCGGCTATTTCTTCGAGCTTAGCCACAATCCGAGCCCTGATCGGCCGATCCAGCTTCGCTAACTCCACCCGCGCCGTGCGGGACAGGCGAATCCTCCACCTAGTCAAGCCCCAGGTCCGCCTTCACATCCTCCAGCGCGTAGGTAGGCTCACCAGCCCGAATACGCTCCAGAGCAGCCACAGCCATGTAATAGTCCTCCAAGTCCTCCAGATAGGCTTCTAGAGCCTCCCGCACGTACACCGCACTAGGCCTACGCGTACGCTCGCTCAACGCGTCTAAACGCCTCTTCGTATCCCGAGGAAGCCGCACACTCACCACATCTGTAACACCACTCATGTAAACAAGTATGCACACGACCTAGCCGAACCGCACCGATTACAATACAATGTTTACACTTCATACAAACTAGTGAGGTTCTCATGTCCGCACCAGTAACCGCGCCAACAGCGGTACGTCTACCCGTTGACCTACTTCACCGTTACGACCGTCTAGCTAAAGCCACTGGCCGCACCCGCACGTACTACCGGTACCCCCTAACAGTGAAGTGGTCGGGGCTTTCTGTTTGAGTAGATGGGCATAGTTTGGGTTATGCGGAAGAAGTTTGATCAAGGCGTGGATACCGCGACGTAAAAAGGACGAGGGCGTTCAACCCGGAATGGGCGTGATAGGGGGAACTCGTCAGCCAGGTGGAGCGGCTTCCACTGCTGCCGTGGCGAACCGGTTATGGAGCGCTAACACCCCGTATGTGAAGACCCACCAAGGAGGGTTTCACCTATAGAGCTTTCTAACCTAAAAAGTTCCGCCCCTAGGATTCGAACCCAGACTAGAGGTACCAAAAACCTCTGTGCTGCCATTACACCAGGGCGGATTAGCAACAGCTATTTTGCCATACTTCCTCCTCAGATATCCAATGCGTGTGAGATAACCTGCTCACACCCCGTTCAAAACGGCGAGGCAAGTACACTGATCACTAACCGGAACCTAGGTTTAGCCCCACCGAGTGGGCGACCTTAATACTTGCGGATGGAGGCCTCAAAATTACCGTCAAACGCACGCGCATGAGCGGAATCGAACGCCGCGAACAACTAATAGAAGTGGCACGCACACTGTTCGCCTCCAAAGGGTTCGACACCACCTCGGTAGAAGAAATAGCGTCCGCAGCCGGCGTAACAAAACCAGTGGTATACGAACACTTCGGTGGTAAAGAAGGCCTCTACGCAGTAATCGTCGACCGGGAAGTACGCCGGCTCGTCAGCACAATCGCAAACTCACTCGAATCCTCCCTACACCCACGTGAAATTGTAGAAAACACAGCCCTCTCCCTACTGGACTACATCGACAACCACGCGGACGGGTTCCGCGTACTTGTGCGCGACGCGCCGAAAGCGCAATCCCTCGGCTCCTACTCGTCCGTCATTGGTGACGTCGCCTCTCGCGTGGAACACCTACTTGCACGCCAATTCGAAGTCGGGCGAATGGATAAAAAATGGGCACCACTATACGCCCAGATGCTCGTTGGCCTCATCGCCCAAGTTGGCCAATGGTGGCTAGAAGAAAACGCGTTCGACAAACACACAGTTGCCGCACACGTGGTGAACCTCACCTGGCTAGGTTTACGTAACCTTGAATCAGATCCCCACCTGAAGGGATAGAAACCAAACACAAGCACAGCCTCAAAAAAACAAGGCGGCGACACGCAACATAAGAGCCGAAAGTCCCACACAAACCTCTCGATATCAAGTATCTTGAAATTGTGAGTAATGAAACTAGTCAAACTAGTCATGAGGATGACGTAGACCGGATCGTGGGGGCGTGGGAAGTGCAGCGCCCCGATCTGGATACCTCCCCCATGCTCATTTTCTCCAGAATCACCCGCATCGCCCGGCACCTCGACTTGGCTCGACGAGCCGCATTCTCGAGCCACGAACTCGAACCGTGGGAATTCGACGTGCTCTCGTCTCTGCGACGCGCCGGTAAGCCCTACGCACTGACGCCCGGGAACCTCATGAACGAACTACTCGTCTCGTCCGGTACCATGACCAACCGGATTGACCGTCTAGAAGCCAAAGGTCTAGTGGAACGATCCCGCTCCTCCACCGACCGTCGCGCAGTGCTCGTCACCCTCACGTCAAACGGGAAGCAAAAAGTTGACGCGGCCCTATCCTCATTACTCGACGCCGAACGCGCGCTCCTGGTGAGTCTGACGAAACGACAACGCGAAAACCTCAGTAAACTCCTGCGGCCCATACTGCTGACTTTTGCGCCAAAAACGCGGCACTGAGGGCACGCGTGAACCTTGTTCGCATACCTGTGGTTTATTAAACTAAGTGGGTAATAGTGCGGATTAGCGCGCAAATGCGTGTATCCACTACCATTTCGACACCCCTTTTTAAGGAGGACCATGGCGCACGAAGATGCCCCCGTCGGGAACGAATCAAAAACCGATGGGCAACCGACACTGCCAAACTTCACCAAAGAACAACCACAATCGAACGAACCTGCGCTAGAAATGCTGCAGCTCGCTAAAGTGTTCGGCAACACAGTTGCGGTAGCAGACATGACGCTTTCCATCCCCACCGGATCGTTCTACGGCATTGTTGGGCCCAACGGGGCGGGTAAAACCACGTGCCTGAACATGGCCACCGGCTTGCTGAAACCAGACCACGGTACCGCCCGCATCTGCGGCATCGACATGTGGACCAACCAGGCTGAGGCGAAAACAAAACTTGGAGTAATGCCTGACGGCATGCGCCTGTTCAACCGACTGTCGGGCCCGGCCCTCGTGACCTACATGGGAATGCTGCGCGGCCTCGACAAAGATGTTGCTCAAGAACGTGCGGACGCGCTTGTGCGGGCACTCGGGTTAGAAGAAGCGCAGAAAAAACCCGTGTCCGACTACTCCGCCGGGATGACCAAGAAGATCGCGCTCGCCTGTTCCCTCGTGCACGGCCCCCGGGTGCTGGTGCTAGACGAACCCTTCGAAGCAGTGGACCCGATTTCGGCAGCGAACATCCGCGATATCCTCAGCAACTTCGTGGGCGGCGGTGGCACCGTAGTGCTATCCAGCCACGTGATGGCGAACGTGCAGAAAATGTGCAGCCACGTGGCAATCATCAACCACGGTAAAGTACTCACCCACGGAACCACCGAAGAGGTTTCCCAAGGCAAGGACTTAGACGACGTCTTCACCTCCCTCATTGGCGGCGTCCACCATGCGGAAGGGCTCGAATGGTTGCAACAGTAGTTTCCCTAAAACTTAGAATCTCTTGGGCTAATTTTGTCCACGCCAAATGGAAGATCATTCTTTTTGCCCTCGTCGGCCTGTACCTCTTAACTATCTACGGTGTAACGCAGGCAGCTATGTTCCACCTCGGACGCGTAGGGACCGCCCCTACCTCCGTGGCCTATGGCAGCATTCTCGTGGGCCTGCTGATTACACTTGCTTGGGCGGGCGCACCCTTCTTCGGGTTCGGGTTAGATAACTCGCTGACACCATCGAATTTTGCTCCTTTCGTAGCCCCATCGCGGTCACTAGCCCACGCTTTGATTTTGGCGACCATGGTTGGCCCCGGAGGTTTCGTCACCTTCGCGGTCGCAATACTGCCAGCTACATACCTATTTTCTGCCGGCCACGTTTTAGCGGGCGTTCTAGCAATCGTCGCGGCTCTAGTTTTTACCTATATTTGTGCGCTAGTAAGCCGCCTTATAGGGGTGGCTGTGGACGGTTCCCTGTCGCACTCATCTAAATGGCGGGACCGTTCGGCAACCATCGCCACGGTTGTCTTCCTTCTATTTGTCGCCCCCGCAGGCGCCTGGATGAACGCGTTGGCAGACAAGGATATTTTCAGCACCGTCCTGCGAATCGGCGAAGTCTTAAGCTGGACGCCACTAACGAACCCCACTGCCCTACCACCACTGTTAGCGGGCGGACAGTACGTCCCCGCTTTGTTAGGTGTGCTGTACGCAGCCGTGGGAATAGCAGCTTTGCTGTGGCTGTGGACTCGGGCACTAGCCCCCAGTATGCGCGGGCGTTCCCACCCCATTAGCCAACAGGCACGCGAAGCGATTGAAGCTGGGCGCCACCTGGTGGACCCCACGCAAGAAGCAACACGGCAGCAGAAACAATCTAAAGACAATGGTCTGCCTCTACTGGGCATGTGGACCCGCCTGGGCGTATCAAACCCCACCAGTGCTATCGCTGCCCGTACCCTGTCTGCTTGCCTGGGTGACCCAAGGCTGTTCACCTCGTTCATCGCCACGTTGATTTTCCCAATCCTGGGCATTGCAATGACGAAACTTACCGTAGATTCTGATCCGACCACGGGCTCGATCGCGGGGATGTTCATTTACCTCGTACCAATTCTTATGGGCTCCACCATGGCTCTGTTGGTATCCTACGATTCCACAGCGTTCTGGATGCATGTCAGTGCAGGTGTCAAAGGCTGGCAAGATAGGTTCGGTCGCTTTCTCGGAAGCCTGCTACCAGCAGTAACCGTAATCGTAATCTCTTCGATTGCCTTCGGCGCGTTCTTGCCCGAAGCTGGCTCCGCTATCAACTGGACGTTAAAACTACTGTCTATTTACCTGGTGACGTTTGGTTTAGGCTCCACGTTCACTGGGCGTTACAGTATTGGCGTGCAACCACCAGGGTCTTCCCCACTGGCGTCGAAAGGCACGGGGAACCAGATGGTGAACATGCTAATTAGTTTCGGCTTAATGGCAGGCGGATTCATCCTCTCGCTCCCAGGGTTACTGATCTACTGGAAGGTCCTCCCCGGCATAGCGGGCAGTCTTGTAATGCTCGCCTGGTCCGTAATCATCCTGCTTGCCGGCATGGCAATCGGCGGCAAAGTGTTCGACTCCGGCCAGGTCAAACTACTTAATCTAATCCGCTCCTGGCCCGGCCACTAAGCCTTGGCCAAAAGTCAGAACTGAGCGCGCTCGAAGCTCCGGCTTCGGGCGCGCTTGGCTTGTGCTTTGCGCTCAAGCCAACTTAGCTGAGGTCTTCCGCCCGCTCGGCGGCTTCTAACCACTGGGTCTCTAAGGCCTCATGGGCAGATTGAAGCGACTTCAACTGGGCCGCTAAATCCGCCATCTCTTGAATCTGCTGCGCGTTCGGAGCGGGAATAGACGAAACGTCCGCAAGCTGCGCTTCAACTTTTTCAATCTGCGTGCTACTGCGCTTCATCTGCCGCTCCACCCGCTGCGCTTCCTTGCGTGCTTCCCGCGAAAGCTGGGCATCAGACGGCCCCGCATCCGCAGCAGCCGCCGCACCGGCCGCAACCGCACCGGCCCCATCCATGGTTTGACCAGCACGTACCCGCAGGTACTGCTCTACCCCACCCGGTAGGTCAACGATTTTCCTATCCCCATACAGAGCAACCTGAGAGGAAGTTACGCGTTCCAGCAGGTAACGGTCGTGCGAAACCACCACGAGTGTGCCCGCAAAAGAATCCAGCAGATCCTCCATCGCTGCAAGCGTGTCCGTGTCTAAATCGTTAGTGGGCTCATCCAGCAGCAGCACGTTCGGCTGGGCCATTAATAGGCGTACCAACTGCAGGCGGCGCCGTTCCCCACCTGAAATATCGGCCACTGGTGTCCACGCGCGATCGCGGTTGAATCCGATGCGTTCCACAATCTGGCTGGCAGTCAGCTCTTTGCCACCGACGTCAATCGACAGCGCCACCTGCGCCACTGCCTCCGTGACCCGCAAGTGCGAAACCTCATCCAGCTCATGCGTGTCCTGCGACAACGTGGCCACCTGCACGGTTTTCCCGCGTTTAACCCGGCCGTGGTCGGGCTGCAAATCGCCCGCCAGCAGCCGCATCAACGTGGTTTTACCAGCGCCATTAACTCCCACCACGCCCACGCGTTGGCCCGGTGCGAGCCGCCAAGTGACGTCATCAAAAATCATTCGGTCACCAAACCTCAAGCTCACGCCCTCGAGATCTAAGACCTGCTTGCCAAGCCGTGCGGAAGCAATCCGCACCAACTCCACTTCGTCGCGCGGTGGGGGCTCGTTCCCAATCAACGCTTCCGCCGCATCCACGCGGAACCGTGGTTTCGAAGTGCGGGCCGGGGCGCCCCGCTGCAGCCACGCCAGTTCTTTGCGCAACAGGTTCTGCCGTTTCTCTTCCGCTAACTGCGCCAGCCGTGCCCGCTCGGCCCGAGCCAGCACATACGCCGCATAGGAGCCTTCGTAAAACTCAATCCGCCCCGGCCGTTGATCGCGGCCGTAACCCGGTTCCACCCCCGGTACCACTTCCCACACCTGGTTGCACACGGCGTCTAAGAACCACCGGTCGTGCGTCACCACAATCAACGCGCCATGGCCGCGTGCCAAGCGCTTATTCAAATGCGCTGCGAGCCACGCCACGCCCTCAACATCTAAATGGTTCGTGGGTTCGTCTAACACCACCACGTCTGCGGGCCGGCCTTGCACCACGCCTTCGGACAGGACTGCGGCGAGCGAAACGCGGCGGCGCTGACCGCCGGATAGTTCGTTCATCGGGCGGGTGATGTCAATATCGGCCAGCAGCCCTGCGTGAATGTCGCGAATATCTGGGTTCGACGCCCACTCGTATTCCTCTAGTCCAGGGTGGATCAGCTGGATTGCCGGCACCGGGTCCGTGTTATCACGCTGCGTCAAGTGAGTGAACCGCATGCCGTCGCGAGCGGTAATATACCCGTCGTCGGGCTCGCGCAAACCCGTGAGCAGATTCAGTAACGTTGACTTACCGGCCCCGTTCGGCCCCAGCACGCCCACGCGGTCACCCTCGTGGATAGACACGTTAATATCCGCCAGGATTTCGCGCGAACCCCCGATGGCCTTCAGGTTGTGGGTAGAGAAAAGGTGAGCCATTATTCCTCTGTTCTAGCCAGCGTCAGCATTTGTGGTTCCTGAGGCCCCGGGGCGTCGGTGCACGGCTTCTCGGTGGCCGCTGGGTCGGTCTGCGATTCCTTGGTGGCGGGGGCGTCGGTGCGCGATTTCTCAGTGGCCGTGACGTCGGTGCGCGGCTTCTCGGTGGCCGCCGGGCCTGCCAGGGTTTCCACGCGAGCGCCCACCACTGGCCCGTGGGTGCATAGGCAATCTTCCACATCGGCAAATTCGCTAATTGTTTGGGCAAGTTGCTGCGCGTGTTCGCCGTCGCGCGCAAGCACCGCGATCGTGGGTCCCGAACCAGACACGAGCGCAGCGAGCGCATCCGTGTGGTTTATACGCGTCATGATGCGTGCCAGGTCTGGGCGCATTTCGAGGGCACTGGCCTGCAAGTCGTTGGTCAAAAGGTGCTTGAGGTCCGTGGCGGGCCCGAGGGCCTTATACCGGTCCTGTGTGCGCAAACTGGTTGGCAGCTTCTCGCGGCCACGCTGGTGAGTGTCGAATGTTTTGAACACAGCTGGGGTGGACAGGCCGTTGCGTACCAGGACCATCACCCAGTGGTGCGTTTGCCCGTGCCCCAGCTTTGTCATCTGATCGCCGTAGCGCAACCCGAGCGAGGTACCACCCATGAGGCATGCCGGCACATCCGCCCCGAGTTCTGCCCCGATTTCTAACAGCTGCTGCATTGTTAGTTTGAGGCCCAGTAGTTCGTTGACGGCCACGAGCGCTGCCGCCGCATCCGCTGACCCTCCGGCCATTCCCCCAGCCATGGGTACGCGTTTAAGAACCTCAAACTCTAATCCGGGCGGTAAGGCAGCTGCGCCATCGTCCCCTATGGACCGCGGGCCCTGATTATGCGCACACCGGGCTTGCTGCATACGCTTTTGCGCTTCTTGTAGCAACCGCTCCCCCGCTTTGACCGCCAAGTTTTGCTGCGGTTCGAGCGCGTTGATGGCCTCTTCAATCCGTTTACTACCGGGCCCTAGCTGCACGGTGGTGTGCACATGGCTGGGCCCAGCGCACGGTGTTACCCGCACGGTTTCGCGCATGTTTAGGGCCTCAAAAATGGAGTAAAGGGGGTGGTACCCGTCTTCTAACCGACCAACCTGGAGTACTAGATTCAGCTTAGCCGGCGCGGAAGCAGTAACTGCTTTCACCGACCGACCTCCCGCTGTTGGTGCACGGCCCAGGCGAGGCGGTCAAAATCTTCTACCGTTAAAGTTTCCCCCCGGCGCGTGGGGTCGATTTGGGCGCGGGAGAAAACCGTGTTTAGGTCCACGTCACTCAAAGCGTTTTTTAGGGCGGCGCGCAGCATTTTGCGTCGTTGCGCAAAGGCGGTGTCGACCAGTTTGAACGTGGTTTCGCGCGGGGCCAGCCACGTGGGTTCGCTGCGAGTTATGCGCACGATTGAGGAATCTACGTTCGGCACGGGCCAGAACACGGATCGGCTAATCGCCCCCGCCAGCTGGGCATGCCCGTACCACGCGGTTTTAACCGACGGCACCCCGTAGATCTTTGAGCCTGCCTGTGCGCTGAGGCGCTGCGCAACTTCGGTTTGTACCATCACCAGCATTTCGGACACGGTTTCGAAGTGCTTCAAAACGTTTAGAACTAGAGGTACTGCCACGTTGTATGGCAGGTTTGCGACCATCCGCGTTGGCGCTTCCCAGTTTTCCGTTTCACCCTGCGCGTTCACGGCTTGGTTTAGTTCTTCGCTTGAGGTTACGGCCAGCGCGTCTGCTTGGAGCACTCGCAGTGGTTGGGGTTCGTCGGTGAACCCTTGCACGGTGGCGGGCAGGGCGGTCGCGAGAATGGGGTCGATCTCGATTGCGCTGACCCGCGCACCAGCTTCTAGTAAGCCAAGAGTTAGGGATCCGAGTCCGGGCCCGACTTCTAGGACGTGGTCGCCGGGTTGGATGTTGGCTGCGCGCACGATTTTGCGTACGGTGGCGGCGTCGTGCACAAAGTTTTGCCCAAGCGTTTTTGTTGGGCGTATGCCGAGTGTTTTGCAGATCTCGCGCACGTGCGCGGGAGATAGGAGCATGTATTACCAACCCACTGGATGTAGCGAACAGATTTTGGTGCCTACCTAGTATAACGCCTCCGCTGGAGGACGCGGTTTTGCGTTTCCAACGGAGGCGTATGAGCGGCCTTGTTTACTGCCCGCGGCCTTCAGCGCAAGCCCAGCGTTTAGTACAAGCCTAGGGTCAGCGCAAGCCCAGTTGCGATGTGCAGGCGGGCCACTGGCCCCAGCCGGCGCGTTGCTGCAAGATTTTGGCGCGCATCGTTTGTTCTTCAGCGGATGCGTCTGAGGGGAGTCCGGATCCACCTACGGACTGCCACGTGGACGCCGTAAATTGGTATAGACCGTAGAATCCGTTACCCGTGTTTGTTGAGGGGTCGCCCCCGGATTCACACTGCGCTAACGCTCCCCAAACCCCGTCGGGTGCGCTACCGGTGCCGGCACCTGGCTGCGGGCTGGCACTAGCATTGTCGCTGGCTTCCGCCGTTTCGGTTTCTTCCGGGCGTTCCTTGGTGCCGCGTTCGATTACCCGGTCCTCAGGTTCGGTGCGAGTTTGCTTCACCTGCGTGGAGACGAGGACGTCGTCACCGCGTTTTTGCTCGTAGGTAGTGGTCTTAATTTGACCTTTCTTACCTTCGGAGACGACCCGCTCTTCACCTTTGTACAGTTCGTCAGTGTCGCGTTCCACGGTTTTGAAGTCGATGTCTTTAACTTCTTCTTTGACGCCGCGGCTGACGCGGGTGACGTCGATGAGCATACCTTTTTCATCGGAGCTGACGTGCACCTGGTCGATTGGAGAAACTTTTAGCCCGGATTTTTCCAGTACGCTCGGCACCGTGTCTTCGGTGGACGCGGCAACGGAGTGGGTTTTCCCATCGGCCACTACGCGGATGCTCTTGGGTTCGGATACGACTGCAGGTAGTGCGGAGCGCACCGACGAGCGGTCTGCGGCGACGGTTGTGTTGTCGCGGCCGCGTTGAGCCCCGGCCAGAACCTGGTCCATGGAGCTAGCAGCAGACCAGACGGCGCGCGAGGTGCTACCTTCTTTAACCCGGTACGACTTGGCGCGTTCCACTTTGATGTTTTGCCCGTTTTGGAGCCGCGCGTTTACGTTTGGGGTGACTTGGTCGTGCGTCGACACGTCTACGCCCGCGCTGTCTAGTGCGGTTGCTACGGTTCCACCCCAGACGTCAACGGGGCGGGTGATACCTTCTGCTTCCACGGTTACCGTGTGATGCGAGGCCGCGACCCCCACTGCGGAGGTTGCCACTAGCGCAGCAGCGGCCAGACCGGCAGCTGCCGTAACGGTTTTTTTCGAGCAGTACGTAGCCCAGCGGGGCTCGGTCTGATTCGAGTGCGTCAAAGTCTTTCCTTACGGTCGTTTCCTTAACTGTTTAACCGTAACCAATTTGTTATCTTTTCGTCACCCTTTACGACTCATTTCACAAACCAGTTGGTTTAGCCCCATTTGCCGTACACCTGTTCGGTGTTGCGTTCTAGCTGCTCGCACGTGGTTTCCAGGCTCTCTTCCCACAGGTCGGCGATGAATCGGATGGTGTGCGCCATGACGTAACTTGCGTTTGGATTTCCCCGGTATGGCACTGGCGTTAGGTATGGGGCGTCGGTTTCTACCAGAATTTGGTTACGTGGCAGTGACTTAAAAGCGTCGCGTTGCGCTTCGTTCGGTTTAAACGTAAGGGACCCTCCGAATGAGGCGTACCACCCGTTTTTCGCGCATTCTTCCGCTAGCTGCAGCCCACCAGAGAAGCAGTGGAACACGATTGGGATATCCGTTTTGTCTGCGCCCACGCGGTAGAGCGTGCGCACGCATTGTTCGTGCGCTTCCCTGTCGTGTATTTGCACGGGTAGGTTGCGTTCCATTCCTAGTTTGAGGTGTGCGCTAAAGCTTTCTTGCTGGGCTGCGAGCCCGGCCTCCGCGGTTCGATATAGGTCGAGCCCGGTTTCCCCTACTGCCACCACGTCCGCACTGTCGAGGTGTTGTTCCACTTGCGCGAGCGCTTCATCGAGCGGCACGTGGTGTGCCTGCGGCTGGTAGGTATTGCCGTCGGGCGCTTTTTCAACTACGCCGGCGTGCAGTGGGGCTTCGTTGGGGTGGATGGCGAGTGCGAGTCGCACAGCCGGATGCGTTTCGGTTTTATTCCTGAGGTCCTTTGCTTGCTGTAAGGCCGGTGCGAAGTCTGGGAGTTCGCACGCAACCGTGATAATCCGCTTGACCCCAACGTTGAGTGCGCGTTGCAGCTGTTCTTCGAGGCTCATTTTGATGCCGCCAGCCGCGGGGATTTCCCCTTCGTGTAACGGTAGGTGTGTGTGGTTATCCGTAACCGCCGCTGGCAACGGCTGTGCCAACGGCGGCCACGAGCGTTTCTTCTTACTCATACCACTAGTTTAGGGCCGCGCCTTTAGTTTGCTGTCGCGCTCTGTTCGATCTCCTCAAGGGTACGGCCTCGAGTTTCTGGCACCATTTTCGTAACAAATAAGACGCCCAACAGGCAGATTATGCCAAAAATCAGGAACACTGACTCTTGTGGCATGTGCGCGGTCATGATTGGGAAAACGAGTCCAACCAGGAACGATCCGATCCAGTTGAAAGAAGACGCTAGCCCAGAGGCACGCCCGCGGATTGCAAGCGGGAAGATCTCTCCAACAATCACCCAGGTCAAAGGCGCCCAAGTGAACGAGTAGAACGCCACATACAGGCTTAGGAGTGCGACGATCATCATCGGAGGCATTCCCGGGAACATCCAGTTCAGCAACGAAGGGAGAATAAAGGATAGGGCCATAACTGACCCACCTATAATTATCAGCGTTTTGCGGTTAATCTTTTCGGCTATTGCGATAAATAGTAGGGAACCTAGAACCAGGATTACCCCCTGGACAATCGGCCACATCAGCGCTTCACCCGCCGCCTGACCCGTTGCCTTTTCCACAATGAGGGGAATGTAGTAAAAGATCGCATTCGCACCCTGGAACTGTTGGAATGCTGCCACTCCTAAACCTGCAATAACCAGGTAGCGGTACCGAGAACTGAACAACATGCCCCAGCTGACTTTGTTTGAAGCTTTTTCTTCAGCGATCGCAGTTGCTTTAATCTCATCTATTTCCGTATCAACTTCGCTCGCATTACGGATGTACGTTAGTACCACACGCGCCTGTTGCTCTTCACCATGACGGATCAGGTAACGCGGCGATTCGGGTAGCCTGAGCACGCCGAAAAACAAAATGATCGCTGGCACTGCTGCGGCCGCGAGCATGACACGCCATGCGTATTGATGCGGTAAGCCTTTTAGAAGGTAGTCAACAATGTAGGAAATCAGCATTCCCGAAACGATCATAGTTTGGTTGAGACCCGATAAGTTGCCCCGCAAACGGGCTGGCGCAAGCTCGGACATGTATGCCGGCACTAATGCCGATGCCGCGCCGACTGCGAGGCCTAGAAATATCCGCATCGCGATGAGCCAGGCTGCGCCATTGTCGGGCACGATCGCACAGAGTATTGACCCGGTAACAAAAATAATTGCCGAGACGAGGATCATTCGTCTGCGCCCGAACCGGTCAGAGAGCATACCGGCAAGCGCTCCACCAAATACGGCACCTAGCATTACGCCTGAAGTAATCCATCCGATTACGCTGGCGTGTCCTTCCAGGTTCCAGTCGTGTTGCAGAAACGGTAGGGCCCCGGTCATTACTCCGATGTCATATCCGAATAGGATGCCCCCAAATGCTCCGAAGAAATATATAAACGCACCCGAAATCTTCCGACTGCCTCTTTTGGTTTCGGCCATCTCAGCTCCTTTGAGAAACTCCTCTGTTTCTTGTGTTCTCACCACAATGTGTTCACGAGTTCAGTTGTTAAATACTCACCGGCAGCGGCTCATAGCCACAATCGCCAATGTGAACGTTAACATTGGTGAGTATATGCAGACGCTTCTGCCAAGTGCAAACGCTCTATTGGATCATCACGCGGCCACTACCCACAAGCGGAAGGGCGAAAACCTGTATCTACAAGGCGGAGGCTCTACTTTTGTCCTTGTTTGGACCGACGTTTTGTAGATTCTCGGACCACCAGCACGGCAGGCACGAGCGTGTGCGAAACCTTTGAGTTCTCCAGCAGATCTAGAGCTTTTTCAAGTACCGCCACCCCAAGTTGCTCGAAATCTTGAGAGATAGTAGTTAGTGCGGGCGTGTAGTAGGCGCTTTCTGGCACGTTATCGAAGCCCACCACGGATACGTCAGAGGGAACACTAACCCCGCACTTATAGAAGGCCGATAGCATTCCCAAGGCCATGTGGTCGTTGGCAGCAAACGCTGCGGTAATCCCACTTTCATCTATTGTGGAAGCCAAATCGATGCCGATTTCAAAACCCGATTGCGCACTCCAATCACCGTATTTGTAGGTGGCCGACATCCCTAGTCGACCAACTTCATCTTTCGTTGCAGCTAATCGAAGTTGTGCGTCCGTCCAGTTCGAGGGCCCAGCGATAACCGCTATTTTTTTGTGTCCCAACCGATTCAGATGCCGCACAGCCAGTCTGGCTCCCTGCGCCTGGTCTACGCTAACGTAACTCATGTTCCGCACGTTTTGCGCCTGCCCACCAACCATGACGATGGGCGTCTTGCAATCGAGCTCAGCAGCATATCTCCACGTGCGCTCTCTGGCCGCAATAACGATTATCACGTCTACGGAACGCTGTAAGAACGTGTTCACCACTCTGAGGAACTCAGTTTGCGAGTCTTCTTTTACGGTAGCCAGCAAGGTTGCATAGTTGCGTTTTCGGGCAGCTTGTTCAATGGTCGTGAGAGTGTGCGTGGGGCCGAAAAGAAATGACCCAACTGCCACTACCCCAATCATTCCTGACCGATTGGTGACTAGCGTTCGGGCGGCGGTATTTGGGATGTAGCCAGTTCGTTGTATGACCTCTTCGACCCGTTCACGCGTTTTCGGCCTAACTCCTGAGCCACCATTTATGACGCGCGAGACGGTTTGGTGCGAGACCCCAGCCATCTTTGCAATTTGGTTCATTGAAACCGCGCGATTACCTCTTCCCACCACACACCTCCCCGCTGTCTTGCGCATAGATTCTGCTGCATTAGTAAATGTCACTACTACGTTACGCTAGGGCCTCATCATTGGGGGAATTGCTTCGTCGCTCTTCGACCTACTGCGCTAACACTACGACGTCCAGGCGGATTTAAGATGCTCACCCGCCCTATCAAAACAACTTGCGGGATTAAAACTGCTTTGGCATACTTAACAAAGAGCGATGTTAACGTTCACATTTAAGAAGTGATGGGTTTACAGTTGATTCAACACTCGAAGGAGAGTCTTATGCCAACGGATTTTGATCCTAAACAGTTGCTTGCCGCTGGAGACACGTCTTTAGGGATTGAATTTGGTTCAACGCGGATCAAAGCTTGCCTTGTGGCCCCGGATGCAACCCCGATCGCAACGGGTGTGCACGAGTGGGAGAACCAGTTGGTCGATGGGCATTGGAGCTACTCGCTTGAAAGTATTTGGTCCGGTGTGCAGGCTGCTTACACCTCGCTAATAAAGCAGTGCGAAGAAAAGTATGCATTCAAACCCACTCGTTTCGCATCAATAGGTGTTTCCGCGATGATGCATGGATATTTAGCGTTCGATGCTAACGACGAGCTTCTGGTGCCGTTCCGTACTTGGCGTGACACCACCACGGGCCCCGCTGCCGAACAACTGACTAAGGCTTTTAAAGTTAACATCCCGCTGCGCTGGTCCGTCGCCCACTACTATCAAGCGATGCTAGATCAAGAACCGCACGTGGCAGACGTTTCGTTCCTAACTACCCTCGCCGGTTACGTGCACTGGAAATTAACGGGCGAAAAAGTTCTCGGGGTGGGGGATGCTTCAGGCATGTTCCCACTAAACAGTGACGGCACCGAGTACCGACTGGACCTCATCGAAATATTTAACAAGATGAGTACCAGCGAACGAGACATTAAAGAACTACTCCCTGCAATCCGCACCGCCGGGCAATCCGGTGGGAAGCTAACTGAAGCAGGCGCTAAATTACTGGACCCAACCGGAGAACTGGAACCAGGGATCCTATTTGCACCCCCTGAAGGCGATGCGGGTACCGGGATGGTCGCAACCAACGCGGTAAAGCCGCGCACTGGAAACGTCAGTGTCGGTACCTCCATTTTTTTGATGGCCGTGTTGGAGAATCCGTTGAAGCACCTGCATCCTGAGATTGACCTGGTCACCACACCAGATGGTCACCCCGTTGCCATGGTGCATTGCAATAATGGTGCAGACGAACTTGCACGTTGGGTAGACATGTTCCGTGAAGTTGCGCAGCTACTCAACGCCCCAGACACGAGTGCGGACGCCGTTTACGCAGCCACACTCGGCGCCGCACTTGAAGGTGAAGCGGACGCGGGAGGTGTCTTCGCGTTCAACAACCTCGCCGGCGAACCCGTCACCCACTTGGATGGAGGGCGGCCCCTCATCACCCGTTCCCCTTGGGCCACATTGAACCTACCGAATTTCATGAGGGCACAGGTGTACTCCACGTTCGCAGCTCTCGCGATTGGTTTGGAAGTGCTAGAGACGGAAGCAGTGCAACTGGACGTACTTTCCGCACACGGCGGTGTTTTCCGAACCGAAAAGGTAGCCCAGCGCCTACTCGCAGCCGCAACGCACACCCCCATAACCGTGCAAGACAGCGCGTCCGAAGGCGGGGCTTGGGGAATGGCGGTACTAGCTGCTTACAGCGCTTACTGCCAGAACGCCGCCACGCCACAACCACTTGCCGAATATTTAACAGGCACCGTGTTTGCCTCTGCTGCGCAAGAAACAATTGCCCCGTCCGCAGCTGATGAACGTGGTTTCGCTACGTTCCTCGCCGGCTACAGGCAAGCGTTAACCATCCAACCTCACGCAATTCGGGCCCTCCCGCCACGCGCACTATAACCGCATCGCATCACCCCGGCTCCGCGCGGTGCGGAACCTGGCGAAAACAACGCTGTGCACCAAGACTGGCGGACATGGTTATTGGCAAGCGAACCCAGTGGGAACTACGTGAAGCCATGCGAACCCAGTGGGAACTACGCTTAGCCAGTCGACCTCAGCAAATACTATAAAACGCCACTGAAATCGACCGATGTCCTGTCGGGAAGCAGTGAATAGCGATAGAAACGTCAAACAATGATTTAACAGGAAGGAACGGGTTTTGCTGAACTATTCATCGGAAGTAATCGAAAAAATCGAGACAACAAAACAGGTCGTGGCCAGGTTGCACGCGGAACTGCCCAGGTGGGGACTTGTCGTTTGGACCGCAGGTAACGTGAGTCAACGCGTAGTGGTCGGCGCCGAACCCAGCGCGGACGACCTGCTGGTAATCAAACCTTCCGGCGTCAGCTACGACGAGCTCACTCCAGATGCAATGGTGGTGTGCAACTTGAACGGAGAACTGGTTGAGGGCAGCAAGAGTCCCTCATCTGACACCGCTGCCCACGCCTACGTTTACGCACACATGCCGAACGTGGGTGGGGTCGTGCACACGCACTCCACGTACGCGACAGCGTGGGCCGCGCGCGGAGAAGAGATTCCGTGCGCACTCACCATGATGGCAGACGAGTTCGGCGGACCTATTCCCGTTGGCCCGTTCGCAATAATCGGTGACGACTCGATTGGACGCGGCATCGTGGAAACCCTCAAAGATCACCGCTCCCCTGCGGTACTTATGCAAAATCACGGCCCGTTCACAATTGGCGAAGACGCGCGAGCCGCGGTTAAAGCCGCGGTGATGACCGAAGAAGTGGCTCGCACCGTCCACATTGCACGCAGCGAGGGGCAACTCAAAGCGATTCCTCAAGAGGCAATTGACCGGCTCTACGACCGATACCAAAACGTGTACGGCCAGTAAACGAAACCGTATGAGACGTATTTAAACCGCAGTAGCACTTTAAATTTGCATTTAATAGCACACAAAGGAGTAAGTACATGCAGAATCCATTTGAAAACAAGGAAATCTGGTTCCTAACCGGCAGCCAGTTCTTGTACGGGAAAGAAACCTTGGATCAGGTGGCCGAGCAGTCGCAAACCATCGCCCAGACCCTGAATAGCGCGCAGCAGATTCCGCTTAAAATCGTGTGGAAGCCGGTGCTCACCACTTCTGATGACATTCAGCGCACCATTCTTGAAGCCGAGAACAACCCCCAAGTAGTTGGACTGATCGCGTGGATGCACACGTTCTCGCCCGCCAAAATGTGGGTTCGTGGCCTTGAGGCACTGCACACCCCACTGCTGCACCTGCACACGCAGATCGACCAGAAGATGCCGTGGTCGCGCATGGACATGGACTTCATGAACCTAAACCAAGCGGCCCACGGCGACCGGGAGTTCGGCTACATCCTCACCCGCATGGGCATCGCCCGCACCACCGTGGTTGGCCACTACACCGACACCGAGGTGCACGACGAGATCGCCACCTGGGCGCGCGCCATCATCGGTTGGCATGAAGCCCGGAACCTCAAACTAGTACGATTTGGCGACAACATGCGTAACGTAGCCGTAACAGAAGGCGATAAGACGGAAGCGGAAATCCGGTTCGGCACCTCCGTCAACACCTGGGGTGTGAACGATCTGGTAGCACAGATCAACCAGGTCGAAGAAGCGGACGTTGATGCGTTAATACAGCAGTACCTAGATCTTTACGACGTGGCGCCAGAACTGAAACCCGAAGGTGAACGCCACGATTCCCTGCGTTACGCCGCCCGGCAAGAAATAGCGCTGCGCACCTTCCTGGACAAGCAGGGGGCGAAAGCATTTACAGATACTTTTGAGGATCTTGGTGAGCTCAAACAACTACCCGGCCTGGCGGTGCAGCGGCTCATGGCGGACGGCTACGGTTTCGGAGCGGAAGGGGATTGGAAAACCGCGATCCTCATTCGGCTAGCGAAAGTGATGGGATACGGGTTAGACGGCGGCGCGTCTTTGATGGAGGACTACTCGTACAACCTGGTGCGCGGGGACGAGAAAATCCTGGGTGCACACATGCTTGAAGTCTGCCCAAGCCTCACGGTGGATAAACCGAAACTGGAGATCCACCCGCTCGGCATTGGAGACCGCGAAGACCCAGTGCGGCTAGTGTTCACGGCATCCCCATCAACTGGGGTGGTGGTTGCTCTATCGGATATTCGCGATCGATTCCGCATGGTTGCGAACAAGGTGGAGGTAGTGAACCCGGATGAGCCACTGCCGATTCTGCCTGTGGCGCGCGCCGTGTGGAAACCACTGCCGGATTTCCAGACCGCAACTCGCTGCTGGCTCGCCTCCGGCGCAGCCCACCACACGGTGATGAGCACACAAGTTGGGTTGGACGTGTGGAAAATGTTCGCCCGAATCGCCGGGGTTGAGTTCGCCGCGATTGACGAACACACTCAGGTCGATGCTTTCGAAGACCAGTTGCGTTGGAACAACGTGTTCTACCGCATCCAACAATCGCTATAAGTGCACGGGTACCACAAGCCCATTACGCAGGCCCATTAACCAGGGCGGAACGCGAAACGCTTGCGGTGTCTAAATAGGTTCTTCAACTACACCTAATATTCAGGTATACCTAAAGCATGGAATAACTAGTTCCCCGAAGGCTCAGACTAATAATCTGCCTTCGGGGAACTGGTTTAGCCACGTTGTTGGTCTGATTACTCCCATTCAATCGTGGCTGGGGGCTTGCTCGTGACGTCGAGCACTACCCGGTTCACGTCCTCCACCGTGTTCGTGATCCGGTTAGAAATCCGGGCCAGCAACTCGAACGGCAAGCGCGACCAATCCGCCGTCATCGCATCTTGCGACGACACTGGGCGCAACACAATCGGATGCCCATAGGTTCGGCCATCCCCCTGCACGCCAACTGAACGCACGTTGGCTAGCAACACCACGGGGCACTGCCAAATCTCACGGTCCAACCCCGCGTTAGTCAACTCCTCACGCACAATCGCGTCTGCCGCCCGCAACACAGCTAAACGCTCACGCGTAACCTCACCAATAATCCGGATCCCAAGCCCAGGCCCGGGGAACGGCTGGCGCCACACAATATTCTCCGGCACCCCCAGTTCCAAACCAACCGCACGCACCTCATCCTTAAACAAGGCCCGCAGCGGCTCAATAAGATCGAAATCCAAATCCTCAGGCAAACCACCCACGTTGTGATGCGACTTAATATTCGCAGCGCCCTCACCACCACCGGACTCCACCACATCCGGGTACAACGTGCCCTGCACCAAGAACTTCACTTCTTCACCGGACTCCCCCGCTTCAGAAACCAGCTTGCGCTGCGCATCCTCAAACGAACGGATAAACTCCCGGCCAATAATTTTGCGTTTCTGCTCCGGATCACTCACGCCCGCGAGCGCGCCCAAGAACCGGTCCGTCTCATCCACCGTGACCACGCGGATCCCCATCGAAGACGCGTAATCACGCTCCACCTGCTCGCGCTCCCCCTGGCGCAACAGGCCGTGATCCACAAAAATACACGTCAACTGATCCCCCACAGCCTTGTGCACCAACGCGGCAGCAACAGAGGAATCCACGCCGCCCGACAGGCCACAAATCACGCGTTTATCACCCACCTGCGCGCGGATTTTCGCAACCTGGTCATCAATAATCGAAGTGGACGTCCAACTCCGTTCCACTCCAACGGAATCCAAGAACGCCACCAACTGCGCCTGCCCCTGCTGGGTGTGCGCCACCTCCGGATGCCACTGCACCCCATAAAAACCGCGGTCAGCATCCTCAAACGCAGCCACCGGAGTCTGTTCGGTAGAAGCCGTCACCGTGAACCCAACCGGCGCTTCCTGCACCGCGTCACCATGGCTCATCCACACGGTCTGCTCGCCACTAGGCCCCAGGATCTTCGAACCGCCCTTAACCTGCGTGGTCGTATGCCCATACTCGCGAGTTCCGGTGCGCCCCACCGTCCCTCCAAGCGAAGCCGCCATCAACTGGAACCCATAGCAGATCCCGAGGATCGGCACACCCGCCTCAAACAAATCCTTATCGATACTGGGCGCACCCTGCGCGTACACGGAAGCTGGACCACCCGAAAAAATAATCGCCGCAGGCTGCTTCTGCAGCATCTGCTGCGCCGGCATCGTGTGCGGCACAATCTCTGAATACGCATTCGCCTCTCGAACACGCCGCGCAATCAACTGGGCGTATTGGGCACCGAAATCAACAACAAGCACAGGGCGCTGAGCGCCAGTTTGAACTTCACTCACGCCTCCACACTAGCAGGTGCACCGCGTGCGAATCACACGCCCAGCCATTCAACCACCCACCAAATCCCCGCGGTCGCAAACATGGTGCCAAGCGCATTTCCCAAGCCGGTTAGTAGAGCCCACTTCCCACGCACCAAGCGGGTCGGCAAGGCAAGTTTGCAATGCGGGTTGGCCAGCAGGTTAACCAAGCCCACTACGCGTGTTGCCAGGCGTGCCACAGGGAGGCGTACTCGCCGCCGCGCGCCACCAAGTCTTCGTGCGTGCCCAGTTCCTCAATCTTCCCGTCAATCATCACGGCCACGCGATCCGCGTCGTGCGCGGTGTACAGACGGTGCGCAATCGCAATAACCGTACGCCCAGCCAGCACGCGCGACAGTGCGGACTCCAAACTGCGAGCCGCCGTTGGGTCCATCAGCGACGTGGCCTCATCCAAAATCAGCGTGTGCGGGTCCATCAGCACAATCCGCGCCAACGCCACCTGCTGCGCCTGCGCCGGCGTTAGTTCTTGCGCGGACGCCCCCACGGCAGTGTCCAAACCACCCAGGGACTCCACCCAGCCCCACGCATCCACTGCCCGCAAAGCATTTTCCAACTGCTCATCCGACGCATCCGGCAGCGCCAGAGTCAAGTTATCGCGCAGCGTCCCGGTGAACACATGGTGCTCCTGCGTCACCAAAATGACGTTCTTATGCAGGTCCTCTTGCTCCAAATCCACCAGCGGCACCCCACCCACAGTCACGGACCCAGAGGTCGGTGGGTGAATCCCCGCAAGCATCCGCCCCAGCGTAGATTTACCCGCCCCAGACGGCCCCACTATCGCCAAGGTCTCCCCTGGCTTGAGGTCCAAGCTCACGCTATGCAACACGGGTTTGCCCTCGCGGTATTCGTAGCTGACGTCGTGGGCGCGGATCTGCACCGAGTCGGGCTTGTCGCCGCTGGCGTGGCGGTCAGCGGGAACCTCACCGACACCAAAAATACGGGACAAAGAAACAAAGGAAGACTGCAGCGTATCAATCAAAAATACGGACTGGATCAGTGGGGAACGCAGTCCCATCGCGTACATCGCCACCGTGGTAACCGCCCCGATCGTAACCAAACCTGCGGAAGACGCCCACGCGCCCACCAGCACCACCAGCACGGTTGGGGACAAGAAAATGATCGCGAACCCAGCCAGCAAGAACCCGCGCACGTAAGACGTGTACCGTTTAGTGCGGAACAACTCATCGACCACAGCTTCGAAGTTACGCATCCGCAGCCGCCCCATCGACAGGGCATCGACCGTAGACGCGTGCTCAGCCGTTTCTGAAATCGACCCCGAAATCTTTGCCCACTGCGCCGACGCCGTCCGGTAGGCCGGTACTGCCCGGCGCAAATACCAGCGGGCAATAAAGTACAGCAGCGGCAACGGCACGAGCGTGAACAACCCCAGCAGCGGAGACGTCAAAAATGCCGCCCCGTACGTCCCCAAAATAGTTATTACCACCACCAGGATGCGCGATATCCCCCGCCGCACCAAGAAATCGATCTGATCAATATCGTGCGTCGTGCGGCCCACCAGGTCACCGGTACCCGCCGATTCCACCACCGACAGGGGCATGTGCGTGAGGTCGTACACCAGGTCCTCACGCAACTTAGAAAACACGGTTTCGCCCAGCACGCGCGCGTAATACTCCCCGATGTACGTCAAAATCGCCTGCCCGACCACCAGGATCACCACGAACGTAATCCAGTTCATCACCACGTTCCGGGTTGTGCCCGCCACAATCAGGTCAATGATGTGGCCAATCACCCACGGGGTCGCCACAATCGCGAACGTGGCGGCCAGTTGGAACACCAAAATCACGATCATGAGGCGCTTGTAGTCTTTGAACAGGCGCACGCACCCGCGCCAGACCGACCGGTTTGATGCGATAGGTAGCCTCATTGTTCCACCCCCGTAGCTCGTTGCGCGATCCGTCTATACGTGCGTCCCGCCGCGTCTTCGCGCGTACTTAACTCGTTGTGCGTGCCGCGGCCCAGTTCCCGCCGTCCCGTTTCGTCCAGTACGATCACTTCGTCACACTGTTCCAGTACTAGGGGGGATTCGGACACGATCAGCGTGGTTCTTCCCGCGCGTTCTTTTGCGATTCTTGAGGCAATGCGTGCCTCAGTGTGCGAATCCACCGCGGAGGTCGGTTCAATCAAAACTAGTGCGGTGGCGTCCGTGTAGATAGCGCGGGCGAGGGCCACGCGTTGGCGCTGCCCACCCGAGAGGGACCGGCCTTTTTCCGTGAGGTGACCATCCAATCCGCCGGCAAGGGAGCCGGCGATGTCTTCTCCGTCAGCTACCCACAGGGCGTGCATCACGGCGTCATCCACCGCTTGGCGGCTGTAGTGCGCTTGCGGTTCTTTTCCTTCTGATTTCACGTAGTCGGTGATTATGCGCCACAGGGGCCGGGCGGGTGCCTGCTGGGCCCGGGGCCCCAAGATGGCATCGCGCAACGTTCCAACGAACAGCTGTGCTTTAGCGCCAGAAAGCACAAGGTTCTCGCGAATATTCGACACCGGGATTTCGCGGGCATCCACACCCGCGTACCACACGCGGTCTTGATCATCGACCCGGGTTAAACGTGTGGCCACCCGCGCGGAATCGTCCGGATCAACCGCTACCAACGCGGTGATTTTACCCGGTTCCACACGGGTTCCAGTGGCCTCATCAACCAAATCTGCTGCCGGCCAGTCCACCCGCTTGTCTCCGCGCGAGTTAATGCGCGATTCAATCTGGTGCAGGTGCGCAATCTTCTTCGCCCCCACCCAGGCGCGCGTCCCCACCTGGATCGTGTTCGTAGCCGCGTTCAAGGGGCTCGACAGGAACGTGGTGTACCCGTAGAACGCAACCAGGTGGCCGGCCGAAAGTTCACCGTCGTAGACCATCATCGCGGCGATCGCCACCACAATAATCGTGAACGCGCTCGGCGCCGCTGCCCGCGACGTATCCAAAATCGCTTGGAAAGCCGCCACCGTTATCCCCCGGTCACGCACCACACGGGACTGTTTCGTGTACCGACTGTGGAACTCGTCCTCCCCGCCAATACCACGCAGAATCCGCAGGCCCGCCACCGAGTCTGCCCCCAAGTTTGTGAGCACCCCCCGGGCCTCACGCTGCCACATCTGGCGGCGCTGCAAAACTGGCACTACGCATGCCAAGCCAATAATCACTAGCGGCAACCCGATCAGCACCACGAGCCCTAAGACCACTGACGTTTTCAGCATCAAGTACGCCACCACGGCAGTAGAAGTCAGGGCCGCCACAATCGCGGGAATAAAGGCAAACAATGCGCCCACGTAGTCCGTGTCCGACGTGATTGTGGTAACGATATCGCCCGGCGCTATTTTCTGGGTGATAGACCGGCCGCGTTTAGACGTGCGTGCGGCAACGGACTTACCGCCCAGCACGGGGCCGCTCATCCACCCGGCAATGTCCGTCAGCTGGGTGATCGCACTGCCCACCCCGGTCATCATCACAATCCCAATCAGCCCGAACGTCCACGGCAACATGTGGACGCCGAAACCCTTTTCTAACCCCGAGTCCAGTAGCTTCCCCAGCCCCATCGGCACGAGCGCCATAGAAATGTAGTTAACCGAGTTCGCAATCGAACCCAAAATTAGGGGCACGCGGTTTTCTTTCGCTAGTGTCCACAGCACCCCACCTGCCGTTGTGGGCAGGTCGTGGGCCTGTTTTTTATCTACCTGGAGGAACTTGGGCCAGCGCCGGGGTTGGCGGGCGATCTTCACGGGGGTACTCAAATGTGCGATACACCTTCCATTAGTGCCGGGTTTACCTTGCTACGCCGGGTTATGCCAGCCATTTCACTGTACTTGTTCACCCCCCAGTTTTCGCCCGCAGGCAGCGTCTGCACCCCGGGGAAGGGACGAAGATCATATGTTGACCAGTATTTTTCGCATTTCGCACGCAAAATGTGGTGATATTAATAGGTACGAACAGGTTGTTAACAACGTATTCGCGTGGAAGGGATTAGGACGTGACCTATTCGCTGTACATCACGGCCACGGAACCGGGTGAAGGTGGTTTAGCAGTAATCCGCTCGGTTGTAAACAAGTTGAAAGATTCCTACGAGAAAGTTGGGGTTTTTCGCGCTTTTGTTAATGGTGAGGGGACCGCTGACCCGGTGGTGAAAGAGTTCGACGGTGGTTACGGTACCGTTCGGGCGCACTACGCGGAAGACGAGCTGAGTGCGATGCAGACGGTGGTTCGCCAGTACCGCGAGTTCGTTCGCCACTACGATGCGGTGGTGATTGTTGGCCGTATCGATGGGGACCCAGCTAACCCGGGTTTGCTGGCTCGTTCGGCCCGCACTGCAGCGAACGTGGGAGCTGCGATCGCATTTATTGTGGACCCGCAGAACCGGTCTGCGGACGCGCTTACGAGCTATTTGGAGTTGGCGCGTGAGGAAGTGGCGTTAGCGAACGTTCCGCTTGTGGCCGCGTGGATCCTAGGTGATCCCGACCAGCTGCCGCAGCTGGAGGGCGTGGAAGTACTCACCAGTGGGGATGACGATCGGGTGCCGGACCTGCTGCGCCACCAGTTGAAAACTACAACGCCGTTGATGTTCGAATCCGCGTTGATGGAGCGCGCGCAGTCGCAGGTGCGTCGCATAGTGCTCCCAGAGTCGGATGACGAGCGGATTTTGCAGGCCGCGGCGATCATTTTGAAATCCCACACTGCGGACATCACGTTCGTTGGGGACCGCGAGCAAATCAACCAGCGGGCCGAAGAACTGCATATCGACCTGTCTGCTGCCGAGGTGGTGGACCCCACGGATCCGGCCTACTTGGATCGGTACGTCCCCGAGTTTGTGCAGCTGCGGAAGAAGAAGGGGGTAACGCCGGAGCAGGCGCGGCAGAAACTCGCGGACCTTTCTTACTTCGCCACCATGATGGTGCACATGGGAGACGCGGACGGCATGGTTTCGGGTGCATCCCACACCACGGCGGAAACCATCGTGCCGTCATTCCAGATCATTAAGCCCCGGCCGGGTACCTCTATCGTCTCGTCCGTGTTCCTCATGCTGCTGAAAGACCGCGTGCACGTGTACGGGGACTGCGCGGTGAACCCGAACCCAACCCCGGAGCAGCTGGCGGACATTGCCCTCACGTCCGCGCAGACCGCACAGCAGTTCGGTGTGGAACCGCGGGTTGCGCTCGTGTCTTACTCTTCGGGCACTTCCGGGGCGGGCCCGGACGTGGACGCGGTAGCGCAAGCCACGCGGATCGCGCAAGAAAAAGCACCGGACCTCCCGATTGATGGGCCCATCCAGTTTGACGCTGCCACCGACCCGATTGTGGCTGCGAAGAAGATGCCGGGATCGGCAGTTGCGGGCCGCGCAACCGTGTACATTTTCCCGGACCTCAACACGGGCAACACCACGTACAAAGCGGTGCAACGTACCTCGGGTGCGACCGCGGTTGGCCCAGTGTTGCAAGGCTTGAATAAGCCCGTTAACGACCTGTCACGCGGCGCCCTGGTGGCCGATATTGTGAACACAATTGCGATCACCGCCGTGCAGGCGCAGCACTAAACCTGACCGCCCCATGGAACTAAACCCGGCCGCGCCACAGCATGGTCCGCTGTGCGTGGCTGGGTACTAAACTCAAACCTGAATGCACACCTTAGGCTCGTAAGCGAAAGGTACTTATGACTGTTCTAGTAATAAACGCGGGTTCTTCCTCGTTGAAATACCAACTGGTTAACCCCACGACAGGCGAATCTAACGCGTCTGGCCTCGTGGAACGCATCGGCGAAGAAACCGCGATGCTCAAGCACGAGCACGAAGGTGAGGAGTACCGGCTGGAACGCCACATCGAAGACCACGAGGTCGCCCTCAAACTCGTACTCGACATGTTCAACAAGTACGGTCCGGTACTTAAAGAAGCCAGTATTGAGGCCGTGGGCCACCGCGTGGTGCAGGGCGGGAAGTACTTTGACGGACCCGCGTTAGTGACCGATGAGGTGAGCGAACGGATCCGCACGCTAATCCCATTGGCACCGCTGCACAACGGGGGTAACCTCAAGGGAATTGAAGTGGCTCGCGAACTGCTGCCAGAAGTACCGCACGTGGTGGTGTTCGACACCGCGTTTTTCCAGCGCCTGCCCGCGGAAGCTTCGACGTACGCGCTGAAGAAAGAGGTGGCGGAAAAGTACGGTATCTACCGCTACGGTGCGCACGGCACCTCCCACTTGTACGTATCTAAGCAGGTGGCGGAGCTGACCGGGAAGACGGATTTGAAACAGATCGTGATGCACCTGGGGAACGGCGCGTCCGTGTCAGCTGTTAAAAACGGTCGGGCCCTGGACACCTCGATGGGGCTCACGCCGTTGGAGGGCCTAGTGATGGGCACCCGCACCGGTGACATTGACCCGGCTGCCGTGTTCCACCTGCAACGCAACGCGGGGATGGACGTGGAAGAAGTTGATCACCTGTTCAATAAGGAATCGGGCTTGAAAGGCCTGTCTGGGTTCAACGACATGCGCACGGTGCGGGAGCTGGCGGATAAGGGTGATGAGGACGCGCGCCTAGCACTGGATGTGGCGCTGCACCGCCTGCAAAAATACGTGGGGGCCTACACCGCGGTTTTGGGTGGTTTGGACGCCATCACGTTTACCGCTGGGATCGGTGAGAATGATAGCGACCTGCGGCGGGAACTGTGTGAGCGTCTCGCATACACGGGCATTGAGTTAGACCTTGAGAAGAATGAGGTACGCTCTAAGCAAGCGCGTTGCATCTCTACCCCTAACTCTAAAGTTCAGGTGTGGGTAGTTCCGACTAATGAGGAGCTGGAGATCGCCCGCCAAGCCATGACGCTGGTGTAGCAGCCACTCACCTTTAAAAGTAGCAGTTGCCTTTTGGAGGCAGCGCGCGCAGCTTAAACCGCTTTATCAGCTAAGAAGTTAAGAGGTATAGCTATGGGATCGACCCGCATTGCTCAATATGGTTTTATCCGCGCCTGCGCCCTGTCTATCCCCATAGCGCTAGCTGACCCGGTTGAGAACGCCCGCCGTATCGCCCACGCGGCGGCGGATGCGCGCCAGCAGGGGGCGGATATTATCCTCACGCCGCAGTTGTCCCTTACGGGAGCGTCGTGCGCGGACCTGTTCACGCAGGCGCATTTACTTGAGGCTACTAACCGCGCGGTGGTTGAGTTATTACACGCAACTGCGGACAACCCGGCCCTGCTGGTGGTTGGTGCGCCGGTAGTGAGCGAATCTTCGACCCGCGTTTTTAATGGCGCGCTCGCCGTCCAGTCGGGCGAGGTCAAAGCCGTGTTCGCGCAGGCACGCCCCAGCGCGGTGGAAGCACGTTGGTTCGCCCCCGCGTCCGCAGGTTTGCAAACCCAGTGGGGTCCAGTGGCTCAACAGCTGCGGGTGAACTTGGGTCACGACACTCCCCTTCCCGGTACAGCAGTGGACGCATTCACGCTTGGGGTTAGTGTCGGTGAGGATTTCGAATCCGCGTGCGTACCTGCCACCGCGCCAACGGTGGTGCTGCACATGGCGGCTGCTCCCGCGCAGGTGGGGCGCATTAAAACAGTGGAGCTTGACGCCGCCGCGCTGGCACGCCGCTGCAACTGCGCGGTGGTGCACGCGAACGCGGGGTTCGGCGAGTCCGCGAACGACGCCGCGTGGTCGGGCCACACGTTTGTAATCGACCACGCCGGCACCGTGAAGCGCGGCGCCACGTACGCGCAAGAAACCGCGGGTGTCTGCGCCGACATAGACGTGCAGGCCCTCGCAATCGAACGACGAATCGGGGTGACCGAGCCCCTCAAACTCGCGCAGCACGCCGAAGAAGCCTTGTCGCTCGAAAGCGAACATCAAACCAAAGAAGACGAACTGGTCGGCACTGAAGCGATCACTCTGAGCCCAGTTGCCACGAGTCTGCTCGACCCGATTGCCCGGTTCCCGTACACTCCGGCGGACGCGGATGGTTCCGGTGCGGATTTACGCGAGATATACGAACTGCAAGCCGCTGCCCTGGCGTCGCGCATGAGGGCGATTGGCGATCCGAAGCCGGTGATCGGTATTTCCGGGGGGTTGGATTCCACGCAGGCACTGCTGGTGATTGCCCGGGCCATGGATTTGATGGGGCGGGGCCGCGAGGAGATCCTCACGTTTACCCTGCCGGGTTTCGCCACCACGGACCACACGAAGAACAATGCCCGCGACCTGTGCGTGGCGCTTGGCACCACGTTTGAAGAGCTCGACATCCGCCCCACGGCCACGCAGATGCTGCAAGCGATGGGGCACCCGTTCGGGCGGGGAGAAGAGGTTTACGACGTCACGTTTGAGAACGTTCAAGCGGGGTTGCGCACCGACTTCTTGTTCCGCATCGCGAACGCCCGCGGCGGCCTCGTGATCGGCACGGGTGACTTGTCGGAGTTGGCGCTGGGCTGGTGCACATTCGGGGTGGGTGACCACATGAGTGCGTACTCTGTGAACGGGGGCCTGCCCAAGACCCTCATGCAGCATTTGATTCGATACACAATCCGCACCAGCATGTTCGGCACCGAAGTTAACCAAACGCTTCAGTCGATTTTGGATACGGAAATCACTCCGGAGCTGATTCCCACTAAACCGGGGGCGAAAGCGCAGTCTACGCAGGGCTCGATTGGGCCGTACGCGCTGCATGATTTCACGTTGTATTACACGTTGCGTTACGGGTTCAGTCCGCGCAAAGTTGCGTTTTTAGCCCGCCACGCGTGGGAGGATATTGAGCGTGGTTCTTGGCCTGAGGGCACCGGGGAACGCGATCGTAGCGCGTACTCGGAGGAGCAAATTCTGCATTGGATGCGCGTGTTCTACCGTCGGTTTATTAATAATCAGTTCAAACGGTCAACGCTTCCTAATGGCCCGTCGGCACTTGCGTTTGGCAGTGTTTCCCCCCGAGGGGGTTGGCTGATGCCTTCGGACGCGCGCGCCCACGCGTGGGTGGCCGAGATGGACGCATTAATCGCGGAGCAAACCACGGGGCGGCGGCCCGCGTGAGCTACGTTGCAACACTGGTCGCCCTAGTTTTCCTTGCTTTTGCGTCTTTTACCACGCGCGTGGCCTTCAGTGCCGCAAAAGGACAGCTACCCAGCGCAGCCGAACCGAAAAACCCTGAGGCTGCTCAATGGAAAGAGCCTGGCAAGGCCGAATCAAAGCTGGATAGCGAAGCAGAATCAGGCCTGTCTAACGCACACGGATCCATTCCGCGTAGCGAAACCGAGCCGGAACTATCTGGCACAACTCAGCCGAAACCGCCTCGCGCAACTGAGCTGGACCCGGGGGCGAGCACACGCAGACAACTTCAAGCTGGCGCGCAAGCGGATGCTTGGGCGCGGCGGGAGCAGCTCGCACAGCGGGGGCAGCTCGCACAGCGGTCCCGCAGGGCTTTCCCGCTGATCGCGGTGCTAGCGGTGATCGCGTGGGCCCACGGGCTGGCTCTGCTCACCATGGGGGTACGCGGGTTCGCGGGTACCGCTCCCGGGCCTATGCCCGTGTGGGTGGTAATCGGATCTGGGAT
Source organism: Gleimia hominis (assembly GCF_032085515.1). Classification (GTDB taxonomy): domain Bacteria; phylum Actinomycetota; class Actinomycetes; order Actinomycetales; family Actinomycetaceae; genus Gleimia; species Gleimia hominis. Next base: position 952,035 of record NZ_JASXSX010000001.1, on the reverse strand, counting down.
CTTCACGTGCGTTGGGGTCAGCCTGGTGGTTTTGAGATTCTTGAAGAAAGCCGCGGATTAACACCTCACAAAAAGCATGACCTTAGTCCTACCTAAGTACCTCAGGCGCGTCTGCCACGGCGACTACCATGCGAAAATGCACATAATGACAAGGTGACACTTTACTAGAGTTTTGATTGCCTTAGCATCGGTGTATCGTGGAGCTTAGGTTAGCCCAGGCTAATCACACAATGTCATCAACATTGATCGAGGTACACAGTGAACTCTCCTTTGTCGCGTCTGCGCCCCACTTTTGGAAGGGCAGATCTACTAGCGGTACTCATTATGGCGGTAGCACTGCTAGTGGTCGCACCACACGCGGACAGTTTCGCATCCACCCAACCCACCCACACACGCGGCGCAATCGTGAAAGCCGAGTCGAAAGACGGGTGGGGCAAAACCGCACAGCAAACTGCCGCGCTCATTGACGAAGCGACAAAGGCATTCGAAGCCGGCGACACCGAAGGGGCCCGCGCAAAAGCGAACAAAGCCCGCTACGACGTGTACCAAGGCAAAGGTCTTGACAAGCAGATTTCTGCGAAACTCTCCGGTTCAGACGCGAACCAGATCGACCTCAACTTCTCCTTGCTGATTCACGCGATCAAAACTGATGACAAGGCTCAAGTGGCAGACGCCGCCGCAGAGATCAAAGACAAGCTCGAATCCTCTGCGCAGAAACTCTCTGGCACCGACCAGGCCACCCCTCAAGAAGTAAGTAAAGGCAAATGGGGGCAAGTCGCATCCACCATGATCGGCATTCTTGACGAAGCCAAAGACATCATGAAGAAAGGCGACGCGCAGGCCGCGAAAGACAAAGTTAACGAAGCGTACTACGGGCACTACGAAACCACGGGGTTCGAAAAAGTCACCATGGCCCGTGTATCCGGCGGCCGGGTATCCGAGATTGAACTTGAGTTTTCCCTAATCAAACAGGACATGAGTGATGGGAACAGCGACTCTGCCGTGCAGCGCATCGACGATCTCGAACCGAAACTCGTGGAAGACGCCAACAAACTCGACGGGTTCGACCCTGAATCCGGTGCTGAAGGCGGCTCCTCCAGCACCACGATCTTCCTCTCTTCCCTACTCGTGATCCTCCGTGAAGGTGTCGAAGCGATCCTGGTGGTCGCCGCGGTGGTTGCCTACCTGGTGCGCGCCGGCCACAAAGACAAGACCCGCATCGTTTGGTACGGTGCTGGGGCGGCTCTCATCCTGTCGGTCATCATGGCGATCGGATTGTCGAAAATCACGGCGCTAGCTGGTAAGAGTCAAGAACTCGTGGAGGGTATTACCGCCCTGTTCGCCGTCGCCATGCTGATTTACGTGTCGAACTGGATGCTTGGCAAGTCTCACCAGTCCGCGTGGGACCAGTACATTAAGTCAAAAACTGACTCTTCCCTATCTACCGGTTCACTGTGGTCGCTTTCTTTCGTGGCGTTCCTAGCGGTTTTGCGTGAGGGCGCCGAGACCATCTTGTTCTACCAGCCGATCCTCGCGATGGCTGGGGACGACAAGCACTGGGTGTGGATCGGGCTCGCTATCGGCGCGGTGTGCCTGGTGGTTATCTACACGGCGATTCAACTACTGTCGATCCGCATTCCACTGCGCCCATTCTTTATCGTTACCTCAATACTGTTAGCCGTAATGGCCGTGACCTTCACCGGTTCGGGCATTAAGGAACTGCAGGAAGCTGACGTGCTGCGCGCCACGCCCGTTAACGGCTTCCCCACCATAGACCTCCTGGGGGTATACCCCCGGGTGGAGAACCTCATCGCACAAGCGGTAGTTCTTCTGATTATCATCTCCCTGTTCATATACGCGCGTTCCAAGAACAAGCGTCTGGACTCGGCAGATGCCAAATAAGCACTATTTATTGACAAATCTGTGGAGACAACTCAATGAACACTATTTTTAAGCGCGCACTCGCCATCGGTTCCGCCGTGGCTCTGGCCGGAACCTTAGCTGCGTGCTCGCCGCAGGCGAAAGATGACAAAGCGGATGCCGGCAAAGACACCGCTGCGTCACAGTCGCAAGATGAAAACAAGGGTGACGACCAGAAAGAAGACGGAGGCGACGACGACGCCGGCTTCCGTGAAGAGCCCGTCGGTGATGACGTGATCGTCAAACCCATCAAGGTTTCTGCTGTTTACTTCCAGCCCGTTCCCATGACCCCGGAAAACGCGGGCGGTACCCCCGCTAAAGAAGCTTCCATCCACTTGGAGGCCGACATTTCCGCAATGCCGGACAACGACCTCGGCTACGGTGCCGGCGACTTCATTCCCGGCCTGGGCGTGGACTACGAAATCCTCGACCAGTCCAGCAACAAAGAAGTACTGTCCGGTACCCTCATGCCGATGAACGCGTCCGACGGCCCGCACTACGGGCTGAACCTGCCTAAACTTGACGCGGGTACGTACAAGCTGCGGATCAAGGTGAAGTCGCCCGAGAAGGCGTCCAGCTGGATGCTGCACACGGACCCGGAGACCGGTGTTAAAGGCCGTTTCTGGGGTGAAGACCTGGTGGCGGAGTTTGATAACTGGAACTACGATCCGGCTGATGCTTGGTGGTAAACCACTGGGACTAAACCGGTAGGATGACGAAGCCGCTGACCTGCGGACTGCGGGTCAGCGGATTGTCTTCACGTTACTTATTGGAGAGGAGTCCCGTGAAGCATCTCGTTGATGTCACTGCTGCTGTGCTGTTGGTGGGGCTCAGCATTGGCGCACTAACCCCCACTTTACGTTTAGCGACCGGCTACCCCACTCGCGGTCGCGGCCGGCACTACACGGTGTGGGCCACACTAATAGGCGCCCTGCTGGGCCTCGCGTTCGTGTACGTGCACGAGAACTCTATTATCCGCTTTGACCGGCAACGCCTAACTCTAACGACCCTGGAACCCACTGTGGTGCTGGGGCTTATTTTGATTGGCCTACTGTTCGCCGGTATGCGCTACACCATGCGGGCACTTAAAACCGATCCGCGGCTACTGACGAACCCGGTGCCCCGCCCCCTGCGGTACGCCACCGCGATCACGGGTTGCGTTTGGATTGTGCTTGCCGTGTTCCGCGATTCCCAACGCGTGTACATGCAGACCCTCACGCTGGTACCGGCCACCAGCTCTGTTTTTTCTTCCGACACGTTTTTTAACACCCTGTTCTTCCTGCTGGGCTTACTGCTGGTTGTGGCGTGCGGCGCCGGGGTGGCGAAACTAGTGCGTTCAGCCCCGCAGTATGCCGCGTGGGTTTCAACCGCCTTGATTGTCGTAACCTCTGCCACCCACATTTTTTTGATTGTGCGCCTACTGAACTCGATTAGGGCGATCTACCTGCCGCAAGCTACCGTGACGTTCCTGCTGTGGTTGGTGAATAACGAGAAACTGTTCGTTTTCGCAGCGCTGCTGGTGTGCGCAGTGCTGGCCCTCGTAATCCTATTTAAGGCATTCACAGCTGATAAGCGCGGTCCGAACGCGGCTGCGCGACGCATTAAGCGCGCAGAATCTAAAACTTACACGCGTCGCAGCGCCTTAACTCTGGCGGCGTTCAGCGCGTCCGTGCTCACGTTGACGGCGGGCGCGAAGTACGCGTACAAAGAAGTTCAGCTGTCCCCACCGGAGCCGTTTGACGTGAAGGACGGGCATGCGGTGATCCCCCTGTCCGCGGTGGATGATGGGCATTTGCACCGGTTTGAGTACACAACGAAAGGCCACGTGCCCGTGCGGTTCATTGTGATTCAAAAAGCCGGCTCCTCGTACGGCATTGGTTTGGACGCGTGTGAAATCTGCGGGGCCACAGGGTATTACGAGAAAGATGACAAGGTTATCTGCAAGCTGTGCGAAGTGGCGATGAACATTGCCACCATTGGATTTAAAGGTGGGTGCAACCCGATTCCGATTGAATACGAGATTGCGTCTGGGCAGATCACGATCCCCACTTCCGTACTTGAAGATTCCGAAAAGATTTTTGCGTGAGGGGGTAGGTGAATGTTTTTCCGGATGATACGCAAAGCGTTGCTGGGCCAGCGCGGCGGTAGAGCCATGATTATTTTCACCGTGGCGCTCGGCACGTGCGTGGCCACATCCATGCTGTCGGTCATGTTTGACGTGGGCGATAAGGTGAACCAAGAACTGAAGTCTTATGGTGCGAATATTACGGTGCGGCCAAAGGACGCGGCGATTGTGCAGGACCTGTACCAGTTCCACGATCAAAAAGAGCAGCAGTCGTACCTCAAAGAGTCTGAACTGCCTAATATAAAGACGATTTTTTGGACCTACAATATTTTGGACTTCACTCCCCTGTTGAACGTGCAGGCGGAAGTGAAGAACGGTTCCCAAGCGCAAACAGTTCCCGCGGTGGGCACGTGGTTCGATGAGCACCTAGACCTCCCCACCGGCGACAAGGTGGATACGGGGCTGGCGAAACTACGGCCCTGGTGGAAGCTAGATGGGAAGTGGCCGAAAGAAACGGCGGCGGCTACCCAGGTGGCTGCGAAGTCGAAAACTGGGGCCACGCCTCAGGCGGTTGTGGGTACCCGGCTCGCGAAGAAACTGGGGGTAAAACCGGGGGGAACCGTGCAAGTGCAGCGCAATGGGCGCGACGAAACTGTTGCGGTTGCGGCGGTGGCCACCACGGGTGGGGACGAAGACGACCAACTGTTCCTGCCCCTCCACCAGGCGCAAACCCTGCTGAACAAACCGGGTGCGGTGGGGCAGGTGGAAGTGTCGGCGCTGACCACGCCCGACAACGACCTGGCCCGCAAGGCCGCCAAGAACCCTGAGTCCCTGTCCATTTCGGAGCGGGAAACGTGGTACTGCACCGCGTACGTATCTTCGATTGCATACCAGATTGAAGAGGTGATGACGGACTCCGTGGCCCGCCCCGTGCGTGCCGTGTCGGAATCCGAAGGCATGATCTTAGAAAAGACCCAGTTGCTGATGCTGCTGGTCACAGTCTTGGCGATGGCGGGTGCATCCTTAGCGATCGCGAACCTCGTTACCGCTAACGTAATGGAACGTTCGCGTGAAATCGGTTTGCTGAAAGCCATTGGCGCCCGCGACAGCTCCGTGGTGGGCCTGCTGCTGACGGAGATTCTGCTGATCGGCCTGGTTGGTGGCGCAGTTGGTTTCGGCGTGGGCGTAGGGTTGGCGCAGCTGATTGGCCACCTGGTGTTTTCCTCATCCATAACGGTGGCGCCCGCAGTGGCCCTAATTGTGTCGGCCCTGGTGCTGCTGGTGGTGCTCGGCGGGTGTATTCCCGCTGTGCGTTACCTGCTGCGACTGCGGCCCGCTGAGGTTCTACACGGACGGTGATTAACTGATGAATAAGCGAAAAATGTTCGTGCGGATGATTCTGTCATCCGTGTTGCGCCGCCGCTCCCGCGTTTTGATCGCGATTCTAGCGGTGATGATTGGCGCTACCACCCTGTCTGGTTTAGCTACCCTCGCGATTGACGTGCCCAAGCAGATGGCCCGCGAAATGCGTAGTTACGGCGCGAACCTGGTGGTCTTACCGGATGATACCGAAAAGGGATTTTCCCCTGAGGTTCTAAACACCGCTAAGTCCACAGTGCCGCGCGGACAGTTGGTGGAAGCCGTGGGCTTAGAGTACCAACCGGTGCTGATTAACGACATGCCTTTCATGGCGGCGGGCACCGACGTGGAGGCTTTGCAGCGCATCAACCCGTACTGGTACGTGGATGGGAAATGGCCCAGCTCCCCCACTGACGCGCTGGTGGGCAAAGAAGTGGCGGAACGGTTCGGCGCGCAGGTTGGCCAGAGCCTCAAGCTGAAACAAATGGTGTCGAAAAAAGTGGGGAACGCCCCCACCCAAGAAGAAAAGCAATCGGAATCCCCGCACGACCACGACAGTAAGGGTAACGACGGTAAAGCCCACATGGAGGGTATGAGCGGGCCTGAAGAACCAAACGCGTCCGACGCACAGGCGGCAGCGCCCGGCGCCGGCGAATCCGCGAACACGGTTGACTTGAAAATCAGTGGCATCGTCGAAACCGGTGGGCCCGAAGACGCGTTCGTGTACACGGACTACAAGAACGTGAACACGCTGACGGGTAAGAAAACAGCGCTGACGGTCGCGGAGTTTTCAATCGCAGCGGACGAAGCGGCGCTCAACACGGCGGCGGAACACATGCAGGCGGCCGCGAAAGGAGTTTCTGCCGAACCGGTTGCCCGCCTGGCACATTCGGATGCGAACGTGCTGAACATGCTGCGGTCCCTGATGGGCATAATCACGGTCGTAGTGCTGGCCCTCATCATGATCGGGGTATCCACCACGATGATGGCGGTGGTGACAGAGCGGCGCAACGAAATCGGGCTGCGTAAAGCACTAGGAGCGTCGAACCGCTCAATCGTCGGCGAATTCCTCGGTGAAGGCATCGTCATTGGCCTAGTTGGTGGTTTAGGCGGAGCGATCCTCGGGTTCGCGCTCGCGGGAGCCGTGTCTTCGTCCGTGTTCCACCGGTCGATCGGCCTGCACCCGTGGATCCTGCTGGTGACCATACTGGCTGCTATCGCGGTGTCTGCACTGGCAAGTTTGGTGCCGGTACGCCGCGCCGTAGACGTTGATCCCGCGCTGGTTCTGCGTGGGGAATAGGGAGAGTAGAAGAACTAGCTATGTCGAATAAAACGCTGTTAGAACTTGAGGACGTTTCGAAAATCTACGGGGAGCTGCACGCGCTAGACCGGGTGAACCTGAAGGTCACGCCCGGTGAGTGGCTGTCCATTGTGGGGCCCTCTGGGTCTGGGAAAACCACCATGATGAACATTATTGGCTGCATGGACACGGCGTCTAAAGGCAAAGTGGTGTTGGACCGCCACGACATTTCCACCGCGTCGAAAGACGATTTGACGCAGATTCGGCGTGAAACCGTGGGCCTGGTGTTCCAACAGTTCCACCTGATCCCCCACTTAACAGCCGTGGAGAACGTAATGGTGGCGCAGTACTACCACTCAATGCCAGATGAAAAAGAGGCGCTGGAAGCCCTGGATCGCGTGGGGCTCGCGGATCGGGCCACCCACCTGCCGCGCCAACTGTCGGGCGGTGAGCAGCAGCGCGTGTGCGTTGCCCGCGCCCTCATTAACTATCCGAAACTAGTTTTGGCTGACGAACCTACCGGTAACTTGGATGCGAAAAACGAGCATATTGTGCTCGACATCTTCCGCCAGTTGCACGCGGACGGGACAACGCTGATTGTGGTTACTCACGACACGACGGTGGCGGCGCGTGGGGAGCGGGAAATCCGGCTGGACCACGGGCAGATTGTGAACGAGCTGTACCACGCGGAAGGTGCGACGGATACGGAACCGGTGGGTTCCCTCATTACGAAAGAAGCGAAATGAAACGAAAAAGTGCGGTAACTGCGGGTGCGCTTTCGGCCCTACTGTTAGCAGCATGTTCCGCGCCGCAGCTGGTGGACATGTCCGCACCCATGAAGGACGGGCAGTTTGAAGGCGCGTCGAACCCCGACAACCAGGGGGCGGTTGGGCACGTGACGATCACCGTGAAAGACGGGAAGATCGCCGACGCGAAGTACGTGACGCTACGCAAAGACGGAACCAAGAAAGACGCGAACTACGGCAAGTCGTCGGACGGGCAGATCGGTAACGAAGAGTATTACAAGAGCGCTCAGAAAGCGGTGGCCTCTTACGGGCAGTACGCACACGCCCTGGTGGAAAAGCAGAATCCTGATGAGATCGCGGTGATCTCTGGGGCCACTGTGGGGCATTCACAGTTCATCCAAGCGGCTGCGCGCGCCATTTTGCAGGCGCAGGGACGGGAGGATGATGGCACGGTCGATTCCGTTACCGTGCCAGACCTGGAACTAGATGAATCCGACTACTAACCCCCGCCTCCAGGCGAATGCTCACCCTCAGCATCGGGCGGGTGGGGCACGCGAGGCTGAACGAGGTTCGCGCCCAAGCGGTTTCGTTTCGCATGAGACGGGCACCGGGGCGGGGCGAGCGCCCCATGCACCGCAGCTAGCGGACCAGGACGAACCGGTTTGGCATTTGTCTTTGCCGGCCATGGGCACGGTCGTTGACGTGTGGGCGCGCGGACGTATTTCTGATGCGTTACCTGACGCGCTTGCGCAGCTGTTGGCGTATCAGGAGCGGTTGTGGTCGCGTTTCATTGAGGATTCGGACGTGTCGCGGATAAACCGTGCGTCTGGCGAATGGGTCGCGGTGGCGCCACTCACCGCTGAACTGTTGGACGCCGCACTTGCTTATGCCGCACTTTCCGGCGGCGCGTTTACCCCGGTAATTGGCCGTTTAGCCCGCCTGTGGAGTGTTAAACGCTGGGCCGTTGCCGTCGCGAATGGCCAGGCCCCGCAGCTACCTTCCGATGGCGTGGTTGCCCGGGCTCGCCAGCAGTGTGACCCGCAGTTACTGCAAAAACGAGGGGCGTGTGAGTACAGGGTGCGCGGTGGCGCGCTGTTGAACCTCGACGGGGTGGCGAAAGGTGCGGCCGCAGACCAGTTGCGAGACCTGTGCCTCACCCACGGGGCCCATTCCGCGTTGGTTTCCGTTGGGACTTCTTCGGTTTCGTCTACGGATGATTCTTGGCGGGTTGGGATTTCCGATTTGAATCATGAGGGCGTGGCAACCACCGTGCGTTTTCGCGGAGCACTGTCTACGTCCGGCGACTACCTGCAGCGCCTACCGCAGCTAGTGCATGGCCGAGTGGTGCATCACGTGATTGACCCACGCACCGGCTGCCCGTCCGACAGTGGGGTGCGACAAGCGAGCGTGATCTGCGACAGTGGTATCCGCGCGGAAGTTGCCTCCACTGCCCTACTGGTTACCGGTGAGCCGAACCGGGAATTACTTGGTGGTGCACGGTGGTTCACCATAGATCAGCAGGGCCAAGTCCACAGTTCTAGCGCGGTTTGAGTTCCCAGGCTAGTAGCAGTCGACATGAGTTCCCTAACTCACCTAGTAGCAGGCGATTCAAGATCCCAAGTCGCTTTAATTTCCGCGCTGCTTTAGTTCTAACGCAGCCCGGTAGATTGGCAGAGCTAAACTTGGGCTGCTTGCGAATGCGTGCAGAATCGCTTTTTCTAAAACGCTAGGGTGAGGCAAGTTGCTTCCCAACTTGGGTTTAGTTAGACCGCTGCTTGCTCGAAGATGTGGGGAACTGGCACCTGATTGTAGTTGCCGCCAAAGTGTTTGTGGGTGCCGCCAGAGTGCTTGTGGATGCCGCCAGAATGCGCGCGCCTGCAGTTGTGGCCCCTCAGTTTGACGCCGGTTTTGTGCATAGTTGGCGAGCACGCGGCGGGCCAACCCCTGAACGTGCGCTTTCAGCTTGTTAAACCGAGGGTCGCCGCGCATGTGGGGGGACTTGGAGAACCACGCGAGGTTAGAGATCGCCGTTTTGAACGCGCAGTGTAGCGCCTGCACCGCGTGCTCACTTCCCTCAAGCGCTAAAGCATGCGCGTCCCGCTCGTAGAACTTCAACGCATCCAACCGGTTCCACCGCGGCTCCTGGTTCATAATCGACCCCGGAGTATCCCGATACAGGTACAGGGGCGCATCCACTACCGCCACCGCATTGGCCTGCTGGTAAACCCCCAGCGCGGTCCCCACGTCCTCATGAATCATCCCAACTGGAAAACGTAACCCGCGGTAGATCCGGCGGTGCAGCAACCTGGCCCAAGCAACCGTGAACTGCGCGAGCGTGTCAGTGCTGTACATAGCATCAATCGCCTGATCGGGCGTCAACAGATTAACTGGCAGGCGCGGCTGCCCGTCCCCCATGTTCGCTTGCGCCCCCGCACCCGCATTCGCGTCCGCATTTGCATTCGCTTCCGCATTTGCATTCGTATTTGCACTTTTGTTCCCAGCTGCATCTGCCTGCGCACACGCACCTGCATCCGAGCCGGGGTGACCACCAGACCGGGGCGAACCATCGGGCTTGGGCGGGCGTTTGTCTAAATCAGGTGTAGTTCCGTCAGCGAACGATTCCAAACCGCACACCGCCACGTCCGCGCCCGTATCTCGCGCGGCATTAAGCAGGGCGGACACGTAGTTGGGGCGCAGTAAGTCGTCGGAATCAAAGAAGACCAAGTATTCCCCGGTTGCCTGCTCGATCCCTAGGTTACGGGCCGACGACAATCCCCCGTTGGGCACGTGCAGTACCTGTAGCCGCGGATCATCCCACTGATCCAAAATGCTGCCCGACTTGTCGGTCGAGCCATCGTCAACCGCAATGATCTGCAGGTTCTGGTAATCCTGGTTGCATACTGACCGCAGGCTAGCGGCCAGGTACGGCTCCATGTTGTACACGGGGATAACCACCGTGACTAGTGGACTCTCCAACGCGTCCCTCCATCTTTCCCGGCCACCCACGGGCGGCGCTGCGCTTACAGATTAGCTACTGCCGTGCTTGCAGATTAGCTACTGGCGCGCTCACAGATTAACTACTGCTGTGCTTGCAGATTAGCTTCCGCCGCGCTTACAGTTTGTTTTCCTCAATTTTGCACCACGGGGTTTTGCACCACTATACGCGCTGGTTCGCTCTTTCGGTTGGCTAAGAAACCGCCGAGCACCATGAGTATTCCTTGCAGGCAATCGAACCCAAGATAAAGGGAAGACAAGAACGCCATACCCACACCTATGAATACCGCGGCAAAGATAATGCACGTATCCGAAACATCTGGGTACGCGGGCTGCCCCAAAAGGTTCCCTGAGCCTCGCAATCGCCGAACGGTGCGCCCTATCACCGCCGTGCCTGCAGTTAAGTACACAGCCGCCCCAGCTAGCCCGTAGTAGACCAGCACATCCAAGTACGAGTTATGCACTACGCCGCTGATACGAATATACGATTCAGGAGTTCCCACCCCGTATTCCGCCGCGGCAATCCGCGTGTTGTACGGCCCGATTCCCAGCGCTGGGCGGTGACTCCAAATCTCCAGCGTGTCCGCCCAGATCGCACTGCGCACAGACCGAACTACCGCGCCCTTGTCTTGCTCCACCGTAGGTTTTTGCGCGCCCTCATCTTTCTTTTCTTTCGGCGTCAAATCACCCGTAACCAAGAACCCGTGGCGATCCACGTACGTGTTCGTTATTTCCGTGAGGTACATGCTGGCTGCCCACTGCACAGCAACCCCGGTGCCTGTCACCGCGAGCAGTGCAACCATCACGGACACGAGGCCGCGTTTGGCTCGCTGCCGGCTAGATACCCTGTGCCAGCGGGCCCGCACCGCAATCGGGGCAACTAACAGCAATGAAACGTACAGCGCTACCTTGGCCCCACGGGAGTTAGACAGGATCATCGCGACCGGCAACACCACCCACGCCACTGCGTGCACCGCTGTGATTACGCGCCGCACCCACGCTGCCTCAAACTTATTTCGGCGGGCAAACAGCCAGAAAAAGAACACGAGCGCAACAATTGCAAAGAGGGCCGCGTGGTTGGAATCTTCGTTGAGCCCAAAAACGATCATGGGCCGGTGGGTTGGGTCGTAGTTAATGAACCGCACGCCCACAAAGTGTTCCGCCCCGGGCTGCCCGTACCAAAAACTCACGCGCGCCAGAAACGTTACGATCACCCCCAGTGCTTGCAGCAGTACCACCGTTGCGGATGGGCAAAATGCCACCACCGCGTCTTTAACGGGAGTGCGCGAACGCGTAAGGTACCCACCCAACGGGTAGGCAAGCATCAGGGAAACGCACAGTAAGATCGCGGATTTAACCTGGTCCAGCACGTTGAACGCGGGTTCTGTGAGGCCGGTTAGCAGCGCCGTTAACGCCGCCACCGGAAGCAGGCACAGCAGGATTTTTAAGTACCGCACGCGCCACCACGTGCGGTCGAACATGACTTTGTGCCCGATTACCACTGCTGCCCACAGCACGAGCCCATACTGCACGTAACGCAGGTGCGCGTTAAGCAGTTGCGTTTGATTCAAAAATAAGAACGTGAGGTAGGCGCTGAAGCAATACAGCGGGTTCACCACTGCGCGCAGCAAGGTATGCGAACGCGCTGGGTCTGCCCACCGCTGCCGCGAATCCGAGGGGGACGCTGCCGGTTGGGCCGCGGAAGAATCACGGTTGGTAGAGACCTCGGGGTTGTCGTTCATGTGCCTCTCATTCTTCCTCTTCGCATGCCGATTCTGAGCGGGCTTCGGTTACGTCCAAGTGCGCGTCAGTTGCCTGCGGTTCAGCTTCCGCTGGTTTCAGTTCCGCACGGTACTTGTAGATCGCTGCCACGCAGTACGCCAGCTCAATGATTTGCGTGAATAGGGTGCACCAGATAATTGACTTCGCACTCAAAGTGGAGGTGGCGTAGAGGACCGCGAGCAGTACCACGTGTACCGCGCAGGCGGCGAACACGGAGTTGTTAACGGCCCTCGAATGCCCCATTGCCCCAAGGGTGGGGAACGAAAGGAGGAATATCGGTAGCGTAACCACAAAGATAGGCATCATTAGGCGCAGCAGTTCCCCCGCTTGCGCATACTCGCTGCCGAGGATGAATACGCAGATGGGTTCGGCCCAAATCGCGATTATGGTCGCGCCAATAACCACCGGGGGCATCAGCCAAATAAGTAGTTTCTTCAACAGCTTGAAGTCGCGGTTACGCACCATGTACGGGTAGAGGCTATCGGCAATCGGCCCGAGCCCCAGCCGCATGGTTTGCAAGATCTTGTCGGCTGACGCGTATGCACCCGTGATGAGTGCGCCAACGGGGTTAATGATGCCCACCAGGAACATGTTCGTTGACGAGTACACGGAAGCGGCCACGCGGGAGTAGAAGAAGATCGACGAGTAGCGCGCGAGCTTCCAGCAGTACCGCCAGTTTGGGAACACTATGCGGTAACCCAACTTCCTCACCATGTAGTAGTAAACGAACCCGAGCGACAGCAGGTCGCCTATTAAAGACATGGCGGGTACAACCCAGTAGTCCGCCGGTTCGCGTAAGAAAATGAAGATGCAGATGGTGAAGATGACGCGGATGCCAACGGTGCGCATCGTGATCACTTTCATCTGTTCGATTCCGCGATAGAAGAAGTCGAGCATAAATGAGGCCGACACGGTAGAGAAGTACACGAGGATGTAGAACCACGGGTCGGTGTTCATTTTCGACCAGGTGAAAGCCAGGGGAACCAGGACGACCAGGCCGATCAGCACTGTCACCACTTTGTTTATAGTGATGCCACCGACGATGCGTTCGATTTCTTCGCGGTTCTCGCGGTTGCGCGCAACCTGTTCGGTACCCGAAAGCATGTAGCCAAAGTCAACGAGGAGCGCGAAGTACGCCATGGTCGCTATCGCCCAGTTGAGTTTGCCATAAATTTGCGGACCCATGACCCTGGTTTGGTAAGGGATTGTGATGGCGCCAAGAACGTAGCTGGAGAATATGAGGATGTAGAGGAAGAACGTGTTCTTCGCCAGAGTGCCGCGTCTACCCGCGAATCTCTGTTTGAGTTTCCCCACCTAGTCCCTCCTCTTGAACTTCTTTAGCATACGCGTCCGGCACGCGCCAGCAACCACCCGTAAGAGGCGCGCACCTATCCGCACCCATCCGCAGTTGCTCACGGTTCACGAAAGCGAGGCGGTTTCGCTCTGGCCTGCCGCTTGCGCGACCACGCTTTCACCCTGGCCTTCCTGCGCGACCACGCTTTCACCCTGGCCTTCCTGCGCAACCGTGTTTTCGTCCCCGTCCGCTGCTTACGCGGGTAGTCTACAATTGTCCTCAACGATTCTACCTATATAGGAAGTCTGCTGTGGTTAATACTCCCCTGTTGTCGATTGCGATTCCCCTGTACAACAAAGAGCAGTATCTGCGGGCGTGCTTGTCTTCTATTTTTGAGGCGGCACAAAACTACGATTGGCTTGAGGTCCTGGTTGTCAACGATGGTTCCACAGATGGGTCGATGCAGATTGTGGCGCAGTTCGAAGCGGATCCGCGGCTGCGGGTGGTGACGCAGAAGAACGGTGGGGTATCACGGGCGCGCAATACGGCGTTGCGTGAGGTCCGGGGGGATTTCATTTGGTTCGTGGACGCTGACGACATGGTTGCGCCCAATGCCCTCAAGGTAATTAAAGCGGACCTGGATAGGTGGGCGGCGGACACGGAATTGTTCGCGTACCCGATGGTGTTGAAGAATACGGATTTGTCGGGTGATGAGCGCGTGCTCATGACGTATATGCATCCGCAGCGGCATCGGATTGAACGGCATGCGAATGTGAAGCGTCGTTTCCCAAGTGTGACGCAGGCACCTTGGCTGGTGAACTTGGATATTCAGGTGGGGATGCGGGTGATTGCCCGGAGTTTGTTTGATCGTTCTGGCTTGGATTTTCCACCGGGTTTGATTTATGAGGACCTGGCGACTCTGCCGCGTCTTACCATGGCGGCGCGTGGCATCCGGGTGAGTCGCAAGCCGTTGTGCTGGTACTTCAACCGGGTGGGTTCGATTATGAACACGCCAGATTTGCGGCAGAACCTGGATATTATTCCGGTGGCAAAGATGCTTACGCAGTACGCGTTAGATTTTGACGATCCACGCGTGTACTTGGAGGCGGAGTTTTTAGCGGTGGTTCATTTGATGGCGGCTACTTACCGGCGGGTTTATGAGATTGATCGGCGCGCCCCGGAGCTGCCGGTGCTGCGCGACACGCTGCGGACACTGTATCCGAAGTGGCGCGAGAACCCGCTGGTGCGGGCGTTGACGTGGAAGCGGCGGGCCCTGCTGGAAGCAAACGCTCTTGGGTTGGGGTTTGTTAACCGCTTCGTCGGATAAGCCGCGTTCAGTCTCCGGTAATACGCGCGTGTTCTCTTGTGTCACTTGCATAGAGCGCCGCCCCCGCGTTACGTCCTTTTTTGCGCGTTATTTATTTATGGTTATGGACGGGACAGTTTTTGATTTCGAACACGCGGGCCCCGTCGGCCTCGTCTATCAGCTTGAGGGCATCGGGGAACGCTTCGGGTTTGAACTTTGCGAGCCCGTCGAATTGGCCGTCGGATTGCTTGCCAATCCAGTAGTGTGAGCTGTCGGCGTACACGTATTTGATCTTGTGCTGCGCAATCCGCTCGCACAGGGGTGCGTCGTGTCCGAACTTGTCGAAATACTGGCCGATGTAGTACTGCGGGTACTGCCACGCGCCATCCAGGTGGCGGAACAGCACGGGTTGTCCCGTTAGTGCGTACACCAAGGTGGTGCCTGCCCGCGGGTCACCAATCATCACGCCACCGGGTTGGAGTTTGCTGCCCAGGCGTTTAATCATCTGGATTTCGTCCGCGCTCACCAGCGAGTTTGGCCCCACCCCGGGTTTGTACTGATAGAACTGCGCAAACTTCGCCTGCGCCTCCCCCACGCCCAAGCCGAGCGAGGCGATTATGAACACGACTGTGGTGGTAACCGCACCCCATGGGCGTGCGTGCGACCGTGCCCCGATCCGGGGTTTACCTAAGTGCCGCAGCGCGTCTAACCCGATCCCAGCCATCACGGCACCGAATATCGGGAGTATTCCGCCCAGGCGCGCTTGGTCGTAGTACCAGAAAGCGGCCAGTTGGTAGCCGGGCAGCTGGTCTGTTTGCAACGCGATGTACACCCAGGCGAACCCAATCCACGCGGCCACGAGCCACAGGGTTTGCAAGCGCCGCACACTCACCACCATGCCAACCAGCAGCACAATTCCCAGCGCTACCGCAGGTACCCGGTATGGGCTCTGCACATCTAACCCCAGTTTCACCAGTTCGCGCAGCGCATTACCTTCAACGATGCGTTGCGATTCCCATTCGGCAAACCATTCCCACAGGCGCATCCGGTAGATCAGCACTATCCCCCCGACTGTTCCCAGCAGGCACAGCCCCAGCACCAGGTATTGGCCCGCGTGGTAGAGCCGCCAGTTCCTCAAGATTTTGAACGTCCCAAATAGCATGAGGAACACGAGTGGCACGATCGCTGCCAGCACGCCCTGCGGGTGGGCCAGGCCAATCGCAAGCGTTACCACGAGGCACAGGGCGGCTGTGCGCACGCGCAGCGCACGTGAGGGCGCGGCAAGGAACAGCTGTACTAAGCCCGCCAGAAGCAGGGGAAGAAGTGCGTACGACAGGGTGAGGGGCCAGAGGGTACCGCGGGTGGCGGTGAGCTCTGGGAAGGTGGAGTACGTGGTTGCCGCGAGCGCCACGGCGACCGGTACGAACCGTCGGCCGGGTGCGAGTACCGCCGCGAGGCATGCGGCGGCCATCGGCCAGATGACCGCGCACGTAACCAGCGACAGCGCGTTCGCCGCCACTATCACGTCTGTGCCCGGGGTGATGAGGGCGGCGATGTCGTGGAACGCAGCTGGGTAGAGGCCGCCGCGGACGGACTGGTTCTCTTGCAGCATGGTTGCCACGGCCGCGAGGTTGCGGGTGGATCCGTTACCGGACTCGAGGATCCACCGGATTGCGGATAGGTGAAAGATGCCGTCCCAGGTTTGCGGTGGCAGATGCGGGTCTTTAATTCCGGCGATGAATGCTACGAGTGCGAATGGGAAGCTGATTAGCGTCCCCCATACTGCCGGGCCTATCCGCGGCCGCTTGCTTGCGCTACCGGTTTCCAACTGGGAGCCGCCCGCGGCGCGGAGTTCACCTGACTGAGGTTCGCGGGGAACCAGCCGGGTCGCGAAGTACCTCAGGAAGATGTACCGCAGGAAATGAAGGACGGCGAACGCAGCTAGCGTGGCGATTACTAGTGGAAGCCACGAAAACTTTAGGTCTAAGAAGGGGAGCGCGACGGCGAGGCCCGCAACCCACGCGATCGACACGGCGGGCGCGAATGCCCACAGGTTGAAGCGGCGCGTGCCGAGCGCGGATAGGAGCATCGCGCCCGGCACGTAAATCACTACGAGCGCCAAGAAAAATGGCAGTATCAGGGAAAACCAGTTCAGCATTTGTTTGTATCCTCAGCGCCGTTTTGTGTCCCGCGCAGCCAGTGGCGCGGCTGGTGTGCCAGCTGTTGCAGATCGGTGTCTGCTGCCAGGGCTCACCCACCTGGGTTTGTGCTGCACGGACTTTGGGTTACGCCTGGTGGCCAGTTTCTTCTGGGACGCGGTCACCAATCACGATACGTGGCGTACCTTGCCACAGTTGCGGGTCGGTCACGCGGCGGCCGTCGAAAAGTAGTTTGATTCCAGGCAGGTCACTAGGTTTGAGGGTTTTGTATTCCGCGTGGTCAGCTTGCACGATCGCGGCGGTAACTTCCTCCCCCGGGTGGTAGGCGTCCCAACCGAAGCCGGCTAGTTCTTCATCAGTCCACATGGGGTCGTGCACCAATACTTTCGCGCCGCGTTCACGCAGTTGGTTGACGGTTTCGAAAACACCGGAGAACGCAGTTTCTTTTACGCCGCCGCGGTAAGAGGCACCGAGTACAGCCACGGTTTGCCCTTTGAGGTCACCGAGGAGCTCTTCTACACGCCCCACCACGTAGGCGGGCATGCCGGCGTTGAAAGTGCGGGCGGTGCGGACTACGGAGGCGTCGGGGTCGGTTGATAGGTACAGCCGTGGGTACACGGGGATGCAGTGTCCACCGACGGCGATGCCAGGGCGGTGAATGTGCGAGTAAGGTTGCGAGTTGCACGCGTCGATTACCGCGTTCACGTCGAGCCCTACTTTGTCTGCGTAAACCGCGAACTGGTTCGCTAACCCGATGTTCACATCGCGGTAAGTGGTTTCGGCTAGTTTAGCCATTTCGGATGCTTCTGCTGTCCCCAGGTCCCACACCCCGTTTTCACGCGGCAGGTCGGGGCGTTCATCGAAAGTGAGCACGGTTTCGTAGAACTTGCGCGCTTGTTTTGCGCCTTCTTCGGTGAGCGCGCCAATCAGTTTCGGGTAGCGGCGCAGATCTTGGAAGACGCGGCCGGTGAGTACGCGTTCGGGTGAGAACACGAGGTGGAAATCGCTGCCTTCTTTGAGACCTGAGATTTCTTCGATCATCGGTTTCCAGCGTCCCCGGGTGGTGCCGACGGGCAGGGTGGTTTCGTATGAAATGAGAGTGTTTGCCGTGAGGTGTTCAGCCAGTGATTTCGTGGCTGCGTCCATCCATTTGAAGTCTGGTTCCCACGTTTCGTCGTTGACGAACAGGGGCACTACGATAACGACCGCGTCTGCGTCTGGGATCGCCTCTGCATAGTCAGTGGTTGCGCGCAGTTTTCCTGCGGGCACTAGTTCCGCTAGTTTTTCTGCTAGGTGCGCTTCCCCAGGGAAGGGTTCTTTACCTTCGTTAATGGTGTCGACGGTTTTCTGGTTCACGTCCACACCGATGACTTCTTGGCCACTTTCTGCGAACTGAACGGCTAGTGGTAAGCCGATTTTCCCCATTGCAACTACTGCTACGCGCATTGATACCCTTCCGATCGTTCATGTGCTGAATCGATTCTACAGCTTCCAATATTATAAATGGCCGTGCAACCGTGAGCCACAGCCCCTGCGCGGGTTGTGGTTGGGAACTGGTGGGGCTCGTTTTTGCGCTGTGTAAACTAGTAGTTATGAAGCTTATGTCTGTCGTGGGGGCGCGCCCTCAGTTTGTGAAGTTAGCTCCGATTGCGCATGCGGCTGCGGCTGCGGGTGTTGAGCACACGGTGGTTCACACGGGTCAGCATTATGATCCGATGCTTTCAGATGTTTTTTTTGAGGATCTGGGGATCCCTAAACCCGATGAGCACCTGGGGGTTGGGTCTGGATCGCACGGTAAGCAGACGGGCGCGATGCTGGCGGCGCTGGACGAAATTTTAGAAAAGCACCGGCCCGACTGGGTGCTGGTGTACGGGGATACGAACTCGACGTTAGCGGCTTCCCTGTCTGCAGTGAAGTTGCATTTTAAGGTTGCGCACCTTGAGGCTGGGTTGCGGTCTTTTAACCGTTCCATGCCGGAGGAGATTAACCGCGTGGTCACTGATCACTGTTCCGATTTGCTTTTGGCGCCCACTGAGGTGGCTGCGCAGCATTTAGCGTCTGAGGGGTTAGCAGCTCGCACTAAAGTGGTGGGCGATGTGATGACGGACGTGTTGTTTGAAACGCGTGATTCGGTGGCGCACCGGCCCTCACCGATTATGGATGAGTTCGGTTTCTCGGAAGGCGAGTACTTCCTAGCGACTATTCACCGGCCTGCGAACACGGATTCGAAAGAGCAGTTGGACGCCGTGTTGGAGTCGCTGGCCCGGGTGGATGCACCTGTTGTTTTGCTCGCTCACCCGCGGTTGGTTGCGAAGGCGAAAGAACATGGGTTGGCGCTTAAGCGTGGGCATTTGCTTTCGCACCCGCCGCTCGCGTACCCGGATTTAGTGGCGTCGTGCCTGCATGCACGCGGGGTGATTACGGATTCCGGCGGCCTGCAGAAAGAAGCGTTCTTGCTGCGGACACCGTGTACGACTGTGCGCACGGAAACCGAGTGGGTAGAAACGGTTGAGCTGGGGTGGAACGTGCTGGTTAACCCCGGTGATGAACTCGTGTCCGCAGCAATGCGTCCGCGCCCCACGGACACGGATGTTGCCCCCTACGGGGACGGACATGCCGCGCAGAAGGTTATTGAAACACTCCTCGCGCAGCAGTAACTCCTTTCCCAGCTTGCGCGTCCGGAACCTCTCCCACCGGCAATGCTGGGACACCCCATCAAAGACCGCGTTAGCACTACCAGCGGCCGCACGCATCAATCTGCCAGAACTTGGCGCTCCCACCCTCATCCAACAAAGTGAAGCCTTTGGACAGATCCACGTTGTACATCCCAGGCCCCCGCCTCAACTGTGATGGAACGGGGAATCGCCTCATGTTATCTGAGTAGAAATAGCGGATCTCGTACTTCTTCAAAATCTGGCACACCCGCGGATCCGTGTGGATCCGCCAGAAATTGTTGGCCAAGTACATGTTCTCTTCATCCGGCTGGGAAACCGACCAGTACTCCAACTGCTTATACACCACGGGCACGTTCTCCATCGGATACAGCAGTACCGAACCATTAGATGGCTCCCCCAGTACCTTGTACCCAGGTTCCACCTCAGCGGGAATTCGCTTAATCATCGCCAGCTCAGACGCATCCGCCAGATCATACAAATCATCCGGCCCCGGTTCGTACAGCGTGTGCGCATCCGCCACGCGGTTCGGTGCATGCAATCCCGCTCCCAGCAACATGAGCACGCAGGTAGCCACAATAACCGGCTTCTTCGGGGAAAACTGCACGCGCCTTCGCACAGTCCGACTCAGCTTGCCATCCCCCACTCTGCCAGTAACAACCAGGTGCACAGTGAGCGCCGCTAACAGCAAACATGGGATCGCGAGAATTGGCATAACCCGGTAGGTGGACGCGTAGAACACGCTGGCGTACATAGAGATGATGCCCAGAGGGAACATGGTGCTCAGCAGCAGCAACGTGAGTATCGCCCAAGACACCGACAGCCACCTGAGGTAACCCGCGCGCCAAGCAAGCACTACCCCCAGCAAAATTGCGGCCCCCATTACCAGCAACACCAGCTTGAGGACGATCCCGCCGCCCCCACGGGGAAAGAACGACACTGCTGACCACAGTTTGAAAATCGGATTGTGCCAATCCACGCTCTGGCTATACTCCAGCATGTTAGAAATACTCGTGTTCATCAATGGCACAATGAGCACCAGCAACAACCCGATCACGATCGCAGACGAACGCACAATCTTTTGCTTAAACGTCCAAGAGGTAAACCACACGCGTGCATTCCCCACCAGCACGCCCGCAGACAGCGTGACCGTCAGCGCGAAGAACGTAGCTGGATACGCCGCGGTCGCGCCCGCAACCGCCAGCACGAGCAGCAGCCCTTGAATTATTAGCACGCGCACGTGGTGGCTCGGATCGTCCTCAGGCCTGCGAATTGCCCTAAAAAACGTTAACGCAAACGCAATTAACCCCGGCACAATCGCCAGCCCCAACGCGTTCGGCCACCGCGCGGTAGTAACCAAAAAGTATACGGGGAACACCGGCAAAATCGACGCAAGGCCCACTACGTAGAACGGAGCCCCCCACAGCCGTGGCAGCCCCACCTGTGCTAACGAAGCCATCGTCACCAGCCAGATGAGGCACACGGCCAAGAGCACTGCTTTTGAAGCCAACACCACTGTCGTAGGCGTAGCTATCAACGCCGTCAACTGATGCCAAACCGCCGGGTAAATCGCTGCAGCCCTACCCAGGCCGTACATGGATCGGAACGCGGTTAGGGGCGAAGCATCCCCCGTGTTAAGAATGCCTTGCGCAGCCGACATGTGGTAGATCGGATCATTCTGCTGCGGTGGTAAATCCAGCCCGGAAGCAAACGTGATCGGCACCCACATCAGCAGCGCCGCCACCACAATAAAGGCGGTCAACAATACCTTGTCGCGCCTACTCATCCGCACATACACGTGCCCGGCAAAAGCACCGTGTACCACCCGTTCACGCCCAAGTACCAGCAGCCCCAAAGCCCCGCACAGCACCACGGAAACGGCAAAAAACACTGCGAAAGACACCGGTGACCAGCGGATAGAAAGGAACGAGAATGCTAGTGAGGCCGCGGTCGTTAGTCCCGCAGTCCACGCCGGCGCTACCGCCCACATGCTCAAGCCACGCAACCCCAGCAGTCTTACACACAGGGCACCGGGTAGGAACGCTACCGCCACTGCAAGAACCGATAGCCACAGCAGTGTGCCCAACTCAGCCATTCATCGCCTCCAAAACGACCTTCGCGGCATCCAACCCCGTCTTCTTCGTAGAGCGATGTTCCACCACCCACCGATGTAACCGAGACCGGTCTAGTTGATCATTCATCACTTGCAGCATTGCATCGGCAACAGCCTCAACGTCATGGGCGCACGCAACCCCCAAATCATACTGGCCAATATCGTCTACGGCAGGGCCCGGGCCCGCGTACACAACGGGAGTGCCGCATGCCAAACCCGCCAAAATCTTAGTCGGATACGCAAAATCGTAGCCTAAACCGGGTTTAATAGACGCTAGATTCCCCACTGCCCCGCGGTAGTACTTCGCCACTTCCTGCGGCGGCATGAGATCGTGGAAAATGATGCGCTCATCCCCGTCAGCTACCGCCTGCAAATGCTGCCAGTCCGCTCCTTGGCCCACAAAAACAACCTTTGTTTGCGGAGCAGTCTCCCACACCTTACGTACCGCGCGAATAAAAACATCCGCCCCCTGCCACTCCGAGGTGGTGCCAGCGTAAATAAAGTACTCGCCTTCCACGGGGCCGCGCGGCCCCTCGGGAGTTAATACCTGCGTATCCACACCGTTGGGGACCACTACAACCCGCTTTGCCCCCAGTTCACGGCAACGCTGAGCCACGCCATCACTCACCGCGATTACGGCATCTGCCCGTCGCATCGCAAAGGATTCCATTGCCCGAACCGCGCGCACCACAATCGGTGGCACCCCGGTGGACTCGGAAGCGTCAGACCAAATATCTGCCGCGTAGTACACGTGGCGGAAGCGCTTCAAAAGCGCAGCGGCAGCAGTAACCACCCCCGTGGTTGGTGGCGGCTCATTTACCACCACGGCATCAGAGGGGACGCCCAGCAGGCGGAAAAACAGTGGAATGTCGAACGACATGTACTGCAGGTACCCGCGCACGTAACCCGTCTTATCGCGCAAAACTGGGAAACGTTTGACCGCGAAGGGGACGCTCGCGTCAAAAGCCTGTTCCTCGGCTTCAGATTCAGTTCTGGTGGTTAAAACCCGCGTAACACATTTTTCTGACAAGGCGTCAGCTAAGGCTTTTAGTCGAAAAGACGCTGCCGCTGGTTCTGGCATAAAAATCCGCGAAGCCACGTAAGCGATCATGCTGCCCCTCCCATCAGGTCGCGCGCCACCTGCCGAGCACGCGCAACCCACGTATGCTGGTGCCGCAACGCCAGCACCCGCTGCGTCGCCGCCTTGACCTCCTGCGGATCAGACTGCAGGCGGGCCAGCAACCGTTTCAAATCAGCCACTTCATTGTTCACAACCCACCCCACATTCATCTGCTCAACCAGTTCCGCAACCAGTGTTCCCGTATTCGCAATCACCGGTTTACCCGCAGCCAAATACTCATAAAACTTTACCGGCTGTGCAAAACTACCGTACTGCGAATCCAACCCCACAAACGCCACAGACGCAGCATCATATAGCGGGTCCAACCCATCACCAGACGCATGCGACACCTGAATGCGTTCACAAGCTGGGTACTCATGCCCATGCTCGTTCCACTGATTGCGCGGAACACACAGAGTTGCTCGGACCTCAGGCAAATCTGCTACCGCTTGCGTAAGTGGCTTCAACCGGTACTGCCCGGTAATACTCCCCGTGTAAAAAACATTAAAATGCGCCGGCACCTGGCCATCACCACGCAGCTGCCCGCCCGGGGGTAACTCTAAAGTAGTCGCGTGCAACTCAGGCACAAACGCTTCCATGCGCCGGCTCGGCAAATACACCACATCCGCATACTTGTTATACGTAGCAACCTCGTGCTGATACAACTTGGTCAGCGGCCACGCCAACGCTCCCACCTGGCTGCGCCACAAAGAATCGAACTTCCAATAAATATCGCGGTAAAAAACCCCTACCGGCACGCCCTGCTGGTGGAAAAAACGAAAAATTGCCCGATCCAACCCCAAGTACACCGGCAGGTGCTTCGGTTCCGTAATGGACGGTGGAATCGTCGCGTTCTCACTGTAAACAAAATCAATGCGCAAACCGTTATCCATATGCTCACGCAAATACCGCAACCGCGCCCGCCGCTCACGCGCGTGGCCAGTAATTTCAAATACCTTGTACCCCGCTTCTTCCAACGCATCACGCATCTTGATAGGGCGGATAGCTGATGCAGAAACCCGTTCCGGCTCAAGAGCATAGGGCGTATGGAATACGCAGGCAGGCATGGACAGATCCCTTCAAATCGTCGCGCGGTACACCAGCTGAACACAAAGTGGATACAACTTAGCTGAGTCTAGCACTCTACCTGCACCCATCACCTACCGTAGCGGAGGCACCACATTTGCTTGATTCCACTGATTATCCAAGAACAGCTCGCAATAAAGGCCAATCTGACGCATCCCACCCAACAGACGGAGGCCAATCTCACTTTGCGACAGATTTCCGCACAACGCTTCGAACGCCATTGGGTGGCGCATCTCCGTCACAATGCTGGACATCCGGTTGAGCTTGTGGCGCAGACCGATCTTGATCAGCATCGGAATCAGCACGCGGCGCAAAGCCGGGGGAATCCGATCTACTGGCGCCCCCTGATACTTCAGCTGTTCTTGCGACAACGCCTGCGTCTGACGCGCTCCAAACACGCCTTCCACAGGTTCATCCGCCACAAGCGCATCCGTAAACTCGCGGTACCACGTGCGCGCATTATCGCGAAATACCGCCCCCGCCTGGTTCCACACCTGCCACATTTCCACATCGCACATCGGCAGATCCCAACCGTAGCCAAAAAACTCGTACGCCCGCATGGAGTTATTAATGTACTTCGACTGCCGGTTCAACACATCAAATGCTTCCACAATATTGACTCGGCTCGGCACGCTAGCGAACGCGCGGTAATCTTCAATAAAGCGCTCAATCTTCGCCTTCGAATAAGCACACCGCGCCCCAAACAAAGGTTCGCCCCGCAGCATGTAGTGGTGCCGGCTAATGATCTCCACCAGCTCCTCGGTTGGCGTGTCTAGCTGCTGCCCTAAAGGTGTTTCACTCAGCTCATCGTGCCACACCCCCACCACCGTGTGGCCAGGCAAAACTACAGCATCCTCATCCACCAGGCCACGCGCCCTTAGCTGCGACAGCGCATACCAATCCTGGATATGCGGCAGTGCCTGCGCGTCCCAACAGTACTCCACGAACCGTTTCGCCTCGCTCCCAGCCCAGCTTCGGCGGACCTCACGCGGATCCAAATCGATACCAACCCAACTCACGCCAAAACGGCCGGCTACTTGCCGCGAAATCGCGACCTCGCTACTACCCGTTTTACCGTACGTAAACGCGCGCAGATTCGGGTACTGCGCGCGGCTCAGTAACGCCACCAGCAGGCGCGAATCAATCCCACCCGAAAGCGGGATCAACAACTGCCGCCCATCCGCATACTCCATCGTGCGGCGCAGCACCACTTCCAGCGCCCGCTTCATCATTTGGGACATCTGCACGGGGTCCGTAACCTCCTCAGGCCCGTAACCATGCATGTGGTAGGGGCGGATTTTTGCCGTCCCTTCCCCGCTATCTTTCCCATTTTTTGGCCTGAGGGTAACCACGCTGCCCGCTGGCGCCGCACTCACGCCCTGCAGCAACGTGTCGGTGCCAACAACGAAGCTGGTGTGCGCAAACTCCGCTGCCGCAGCGCGGTTCAACGCGTTGAGCCCGAACTCATTTTGCAGCGGCTCAGGCCGGTCAGCAATCACCCACTTACCTGCGGCGTGGGCAAACAGCACAGAGTACGCGCGCGACCGGTTCGTCACTATCGCGGCCTCGTTTGCGCAAATCACTACGGCGGCGAACATCCCGGTTTGGCGCGTCGCCCAGCGTTGCAGTTGTTCTATCGAAAACCCCTGCGGCGCAACTTGGTGGTAGTTAGAGCGCCAAAACAACGTGTAGGCGTTACCTTGCGAATCAGTGCCCTCAATCTTGCGCCACCCGGCGGCTGCGAGTCGGACCTCGATGCTGTCGGAACTGTATCGATGCGCAAGTACCACATCTGGATATGTCATGGACGTAATTTTATAAGTCCAGGGTCGAAAATCCCCTCAATTTGCCACTACAAGTGTCGCATTTCACGCGCCATGCTACCAACGCTACTTCGAGGTTTACTTCGCGTTACTTCGCGGTTTGCCTGGCGTTACTTCGCGGTTTGCTTCAGCCGGTTAGCGATGTCGTTAGCCATCCACCGGTACTGCCGTTTAGCGTTCGACATTGCATCCCACGTGTCGTGCGCAGCGATGCACATGCTTTGGTACTGCTCATCATCACTATCGATAACCTGACGGATCGCCTGCGCAAAATCCTCCGCAGTGCAATCAACCGGGACCACAACCCCGTTACTCTGATCGTGCACAATCTCCGCGGTACCACCCGAAGAGGTCGCCACCACCGGCAGGCCATAAGCCTGCGCCTCCATAATCGAAACGGGCACACCCTCGCCGGTAGAAGAGTTGACGAACAAGCTCATATCCGGATTCGCATAAAGGGCGCGCGCCTGCTCGTTGGGGATATAACCGGTGAACTCCACCTCGTTGCGAATCCCCAGTTCTTTCACCAACGCCTGCTTAGCCGCAATCTTCGCTTGGTCCCGCTCCCCCACGTGCGTCCACCGGAAACGGTACCCCCAGCTTTCCAGCACCGCGAGCGACTCAATGAGCAGCTCAATACGCTTGTAATCCGCCAGGTGCGAGCAGCTGACAATCCAAAACGGAGCCTTCCGGGTGCGGCGTACCCGCCGGGCTTGCGGAACCCCCAGCCGGCGCACCGCAACCTTGTTAGCCAGTTGCGGAACCCGCCGCTTCAAAATCTCCTCAGAATAATTCGAAATCGCACACACCCGGTTAACCACCTGCATTAAATACGGGCGGGCGGGGAGGTAACCGCGGGGCGAATCGTCTTCGTCCACATCGTAGGCGTGGGCGCGCGACATGATCGTAACCGGAACCCCTTTGAACTCATTCTCTTTCAGCTGCTGCGCTACCGCCACGCCCGTGTAGAACCAGTAGGAGTACAGCACCACCGACGAGTACTGCGAAAAATCCTTGCCTTTAAGCGCTTTCGACACCCTGTCGTAGACCTCTAACGCGTGGGTGCCGAACCGGATATCCATCATGATCCATTCAGGTTTACGCCAGTTACTCCAGTCCACCAGTTCCGGGCACGTGGCCATGAGTTTCGGCAAGTACGCGCCAGCGGTAACCCACTTGTTGTCGCTGAACGGTCGATCTGGCAGCACCGCGCTCGCGTTCTTTGGTAGGGCGCGGGTTTGCCGATCGGGTTTGTGCGCCCGCATGGGCACGCACAGTACCTCATCAACCGCATCAGCTAAGTACCCTATTTCTTGCTCAAAGAACTCTTCTCCTACTTCGTACGGAAAAAAATCTGTAAGCACCAGAACTAGCTGATTCATGCTTCCCCTCTTATGGTTGCGCCCAAATTGTCCCTCATCAGCATGGTAGTCTATAAACGCTTCGTAGTCTTTTGATATCCGCTGGAGGATGCAGTTGCGTATCGCTATTGTCACGCCGTGGTTTCCAACCCGGGTCAATCCCGTTTCCGGTTCGTTCGTGTTGAAAGATGCCACCGCGTTCCAGCGTGCGGGCTTGGATATTCTGGTGTTACACCTGGTTCCTCCGCATGAGGACGATGGCGTGCGGCAAACCTACGTTGAGGGGATCCGCACTATCCGAATCCCCATGTCTACTAAGAACCCGGTGGATATGATGCGGGCCCGAACTGCGCTCACCCCTTATCTGGAGGGCGCGGACATCGTGCACACGCAAGCCCTGAGCGCAATCGAACCGTTTGTGTTTAAACGCCCGAAGCAACCGTGGGTGCATACCGAGCACTGGTCTGCCATCACTACCCCCAGCACCCTGAGTGAACGCGAACAGAAACTACTGCCGTACCTGTTGAAGATGTCCGCACTGCCGGACGTAACGGTTTCCGTATGCCAGTTCTTAGCGGACGCAATCCGCCCAGCGCGCAGTAAACGCATTGAGATTATTCCGTGCCAGGTACCTTCACCAACCCGTTTGATGCCGCGCCGGCCTGATCCGAAAGACTTGCGACTGATCTGCACGGGCGCGTTGATTGAACGCAAAGACCCGATTATCGCGGTAAAAACACTGAAAGTACTGCAAGATCGCGGGCATGCGGTGTCGTTAACGTGGCTTGGAGAAGGGCCCTTGAGGGAATCGGCGCAACAGCTCGTTAAGGAACTCGGTGTGAACGCCACCTTCCCGGGCACTAAATCGCCCGCTGAAGTACGGGTTGCCCTCGGGGAGGCAGACATTTTCTTTGGCCCCACTCGGGCCGATAACTTCTTTGTGGCCGCAGCGGAATCGATTGTTAACGGCCGGCCCCTCGTGGTGGGTGCGAACGGTGGTCAAGGTGAGTACATTGACCCGCGCGTGGGCGCAACCGTACCGGTTCAAGACCCGGTGGCATACGCGGACGCGATCGAAGACGTCCACCGGCGCACCCAGAACCTCAGCGCCCAAGAAATCGCTGCAACCGTAGGTGACCGGTTCGAACCCCACACCATTGCCCGCCAATACCAGCAGCTGTACCAGGAACTTGCTGGGCGCTAAATAATGCCGTGCCGCACGGTATCTGCCACGTGTTTTTCTAGTGTGCTTGCGTAGTGCGCACGTTGCCCAGCGGCGACTACTGCGCGTCAGTTCCTTTGCGGTCGTAGCGTTTAGCGGCGATAAGCGACATGGTCGTCATGATCACAAGGCACACGAACAGGACGGCACCCAAACCGTAAACCGTGGGCAGCAGTTCGAACGGAGAGAACCACAGCCAAGCCAGTGGAGCCGCCGCATAGAATACGGCGAAACCAAGTAGCCAGTGCTGGGTCCCAGTGACCACGAACATCGTTGAAATCGGGGAGGTGATCAGCAGCATCGCCACTCCCGGAATAAGTGCCTGCGCGTAATACCCCGAATCTGCCCACTGCGAACCAAACACGAATGGCAGCAACCAGGGCGCCACCACGTACAGGACAGCGAACGGTAGCACCCCAATCTTGATGGATCGCACCACCGCGTTCTTCACCTCGCGGTACATGTCCCCCGGTTTAACCAGCGAAAGTTTTTGAAAGAACACTTGCGAAACCGCGGAATTGATTAAGATCACCGGCACGTTCACCACGCGGTTAGCAATATCGTACTGGCCCAACGCCGACGCGTCCGCCATCCCGATCAGTAAGTTAATGCCATTTAACCGCAGCGCATCCACCAGCGCGTTCGGCCCGTTCAACACCGGCATCTTCCAGTGCTTACGCGCAAGCGTACGCATTGAATCCGCGCCCTTTGTGTCGAGCCGGCGAAAATCCTTTGCCCGCACCATAATCGACGTGAACGCGATCGCGTAGCCCGCAATCAGGCCAGTGACCATGCCGGGGAGACCACGGAACCCCACGGCCCCCACGGCTACTTGACTTCCCGTAGACCCCACCTGCTGGTTCAGACGGTTCAAAGCGATGGTCTTGTACTCAGTTTTGCGGTTAAACCAAAACTGGATCGCAGTCATCCCACCCAGCAAAAAGGCAGCGACGCCCACCAGGGGTATCATGCGCGACAGAGCGGGGGTGAAGTGCTGAGTCAAGAGTGGGCGCGCCAGCACCAGAACCAACGTCGCGACCGCCGCGGAGAACGCCAGCAGCCGCAACGCTAGCAGCAGCATGACCTTCGCGTTGCGATCATCGTGCTCCAGCATCAAAGCCATGTCGTAGCGGCCCGCGCCCACCGCAACGATGATGCCCACGAAGGAGTTGAACAAAGCAAGTTCCCCAACCGCTTGGCTGCCGTACATCCGGGTGATGATCATCATCATCAAGAACACGATTACCTGGCCGATAGCGGTACCAGAAACCAGGGTGAGGACGTGACGTAAAAACGGTGAGGATTCACTCACCGTTTTTACGTATTCTTTTATCCGCGTGAACACTTAGAGTTGAACCGCTTCACCCGACTCTGCGGAACGCAACACCGCTTCCACAACCCGCATGGTTTGCAGCCCCTCACGCATCGACACGTGCTCGGACCCACCATTTTGGATCGCGTCAAAGAAGTGTTCGTGCTCCACCCGCAGTGGTTCGCGTTTAATCAACGCGAACCGGGTTACCACGCCTTCGGAAACACCGCGGAACGCAGCGATCTGCTCCCACTCGAGGGGGAACTTACCGTTCTCGTAGAACGTCAGATCACTCATCGCCGTGTCCGCCACCAGCGCGCCCCGCTCACCGGTAACAATCGTCATCCGGTCTTTAAACGGAGTCAGCCAGTTAACCAGGTGCGACACGAGCACACCGTTTTCTAGCCGTGCGGACGCGGTCACCATGTCTTCAAATTCGCGGCCAGAACGGTACGAAGTTTGCGCATACACGGACTTATAGGGTGAACCTGCAACCCAAGCGGTTAAGTCCACGTCGTGGGTTGCCAGGTCCTTCACTACACCCACGTCAGAAATCCGCGCGGGGAATGGGGACTGGCGCCGGGTAGAAATCTGGTAGATCTCCCCCAAGAAATTCTCAGACAGCAGCCGCCGCATTTCCAGAAGTGCGGGATTGCAGCGTTCCACATACCCAACCGCGCCCACCAGGCCGGCTTCCTCAAACGCTTCCACCACTTCCGTGCCCTGCTCCAGGGACGCCGCCAAGGGTTTTTCCACCATCGTGTGCACCCCGGCCTGCGCGAGTTTCAACGCAGCCTCATGGTGGTAAACAGTTGGAACCGCAACGATCGCCGCATTAATCCCCGCGTCGATCATTTCGTCTACGCCCGAAAGGACTTCCATCCCCTGGGCAACTTCGAACCTGTCGCCGTTAGGATCTGCAATCGCCACCAAGTCGACGTCATCATTTTCACGCACGTTCCGAACGTGGTGGCGGCCCATCGACCCCAGGCCAAGTACACCTACGCGCAACTTAGTCATTACGCACCCGCCTTAGCGAGCGCGTTCACCGCGGTGACGATGCGGTCAAGCTCTTCTTGTGTGAGCGAGGGGTAAACCGGCAGGGACACCACGTGCTTCGCCGCTTCTTCCGTGGCGGGCAGCTCGAGGTTCGGGGCGTACGGAGCTAGGGAAGGCAGACGGTGGTTCGGAATCGGGTAGTACACACCGGAGCCGATCTGGTATTCATCGCGCAGCGCCTCCATGAACCGATCCCGGTCCGTTTCAACCACGCGGATCGTGTACTGGTGGTAAACGTGTTCCGCGCCCGGCGCCACCTTGGGGGTCACTACGCCTTCCAGGTTCTGCGTGAGGAATGCAGCGTTTTCTTGCCGCTTCTTCGTCCACGCTTCCACCTTCTTCAGCTGCGTCCGTCCGATTGCCGCGTGAATGTCCGTCATCCGGTTGTTAAGGCCCACGAGTTCGTTCGCGTAGCGCTTTTCCATCCCCTGGTTGCGAATCAGCCGGGCTTTGCGCGCCAGTTCGTCATCACCCGTAGTGATCATCCCGCCCTCACCGGACGTCATGTTCTTAGTGGGGTAGAACGAGAACGCGCCGAACGTACCGAACGTACCTACTTTCTGCCCGTCAATGCCCGCGCCGTGGGCTTGGGCTGCGTCTTCAAACAGCATGAGGTCGTGTTTTTGCGCGATCTCTTTCAAAGCCGGCATATTCGCGGGGTGCCCGTACAGGTGCACCGGCATGATGCCGCGGGTCTTCGGGGTAATTGCCGCTTCAACCGCTTCGGGATCCAGGCAGTAGTAGTCGAGTTCAACGTCCGCAAACACTGGGGAGGCACCCGTGATGGCTACCGAGTTGCCGGTACCAGCGAACGTGAAAGACGGAACGATCACTTCGTCCCCCGGGCCGATTCCGCTGGCGAGCAACCCAATGTGGAGCGCGGACGTACCGGAGTTCACCGCTACGCTGTGCGCACCCGAAACCATTTGGTTAGAGAATTCTTCTTCAAACGCTGCCACCTGAGGTCCTTGCGCAACCATGCCGGAACGCAGTACCTCGGAAACTGCCTCAATCTCATCCTCACCAATCAGGGGGTGAGCTGCGGGAATCATGTCACTCATGAGAGTTTTCCTCTTTCAGTTGATCTTCGTTTACTTCACGGTATCGCGAACCGGTCTGCGGGCAGACGAACACGCCGTCACCGCGGTCTTCTAATCGCGCTCCAGCTTTTCCGACCCAACCGATTCTTTTTGCGGGCACACCAGCTACCAGTGCGAAGTCGGGCACGTCGCGCGTCACTACCGCTCCAGCTGCTACGGTGGCCCAACGGCCAATAGTCACGGGGGCGACGCATACGCTGCGCGCCCCAATGGCGGCTCCTTCTTTGATGGTTACTCCCACGCTGTCCCAGTCGGACGCAGATTTGATTGTACCGTCAGGGTTTACGGCGCGGGGAAAGTGGTCGTTAGTGAGGACCACGGCCGGTCCGATGAACACCCCATCTTCGATCACAGCGGGTTCGTACACGAGGGCGTAGTTTTGAACTTTGCAGTTATTGCCCATCCGCACGCCCTCACCAATATAGGCACCTCTGCCTATGATGCAGTTTTCACCTAACTGCGCGTGTTCTCTAACTTGCGCTAGGTGCCAAACTTTAACGCCGTCACCCAACTGGGCGTCTGCAGATACGTCAGCACTACTAACAACCGTTGCCATACGTCTCCCTTAATGTTGACTGCTTCGAGTTTACCCGCCCATGGGTTTGCTTGGAAATCGATGTGGATCACATTTCGAATGCGTGGATTACGGGTTTTTCATGGCACAATGAGGAGCATGAGCTTGGTAGATAAAACGTGGTTAGTTATTCCCCTTTACAACGAGGGCACAGTAATTAGGAACGTAATTGAAGAAGCCAAGCGTACTTTTCCGAACATTATTTGCGTAGATGATGGTTCGCGCGACAATTCTGCCCAGGAGGCTCATGCTGCGGGTGCTTACGTGGCTACCCACCCGGTTAACTTGGGGCAGGGAGCGGCGTTACAAACGGGGATTGATTTTTTCCTCACCCAAACTGATGGCCGGTACTTGGTGACTTTTGACGCGGATGGTCAGCACGATGTGAACGATGCGCTCGCAATGGTGCAGGCTGCTGAGAAAGAAGATTTAGGGTTCGTGTTCGGGTCCCGTTTTTTGGGTGGCAAGCTTGAGGCTGGGCTCATTAAGCGCATAATGCTTCGTTTCGTAGCGTTCATCACGCGTTTGCGCACCGGGGCGGTGCTGACGGATGCGCACAATGGGCTGCGCGCAATCCGCAGGGATGCGGCTATGCAGGTGAATTTGAAGCAAAACCGGATGGCGCACGCAACCGAGATTGTGTACGCACTGTTAGACACCGGGTTGAAGTGGAAAGAGATGCCCACGCACATTCGGTACACGGATTACTCGCGGGGTAAGGGGCAGTCGATCCTAAACTCCATCAACATCCTCGTTGAACTAATCATGAAGTAAGCCCTGCCTGTGCGTGGGCGTGGGGAGCGCCGCCCGGAGGTTAATGCAGCCACCATGCGGGCAAAACACGGCTAGAACACGGGTGCAACCGTTAGTTAACGCCGCGGATTTTGCGGGCAGCGGCGTCGGCAAGCATCAGTGCCCTCAGGCCGCACGTACTGCGGTGGTGCACCAGCTGTGCCATTACCTGATACCGCAGTGGTGCCCGCGAGCGCAAGAACGGGTTGCTGCTCCAGTGCGGGTATTGGGCCTCAAACTTGTCAAATAGCGTCCGCATTTTCTGCCCGCTAAGCCGCGCCCGATTCACCTGCATCACGCACGACATAATTACTTCTTGGATGTAAACGTATTCCAACGCGTCCGGGTAACGGTCCCCAACGTGCTGGGCAATAAAACTGAAGGCCGCGAACGAGTTCTCAATCGTTATCGCCCGGTTGCGCGCAGATAGGGAACCTGGGTCCACGGAGTACTGGTACAGGGGTTCGGGTAGGTAGAAGATTTTTTCCGCTCGCGCACACGCCGTTTTTGTGAACACCGTGTCTTCGTGGCGGCGCAACGGCGCGAACCGCAGGTCGTTTTCGGTTACAAATTTGCGCCGGTAGCATTTACCCGAAGTTATGCCCATGATTAGTGCAAGCGCGACACTCGGCTCCACCCAGCCCGCGTGTTCGTCGGCGACCATGGGGTAGATGAAGTCCGTTTTCGGGGTCACTGCGTGCAGGTCGTAAGCAATAATGTCGGGTTCGTGGTCAGCCACCACCCGTTCCAGTTGTTGGGTTATTGAGGGGGCAAGCTGATCGTCGGCGTCCAAAAAAATCAGGTATTCCCCGGTGGCGGCTTGGATCGCGCGGTTACGCGCGGGGCCGGGTCCTTGGTTTTTTGGTTGCCGCAGGCACGTCCACCCGTGTTTTTCTGCGACGTGCTTGAGGTTCTGCGCGTGCCGGCGCGTAGAGACATCGTCAACGACAATCACCTCCACGTCATGGGGTTCGAGGGTGCGCACCAAGGTGGGTAGGTGCGCGGAACCGTTGTAGTAGGGAATGATCACGGAAAAACGGGGCACGGGAACCTCCTGGTCATCTAGCTAACTTACGATCCATCTGCGGCGGGCACGCGATTGATCTACCGCTTGGCTTTGCGGAGTTTGCGCTGTAGGTACTGCACGCTTCCACGCGCAATTCCCACGAGGGTACCCGCGCCGTACGCCACGTGCAGCAGTGGAAAAATCCCCGCGAGCGTGACCGCGGTTTTGGGGTCACCAGGTTGTGCGGACGCGCTCATGAGGGCGTCGGCGGCTGCGTACGAACCCGTCACAGCGGTAAACCACCCGGGTTTCCCCACTATTGCTCTTGCGCCCGTGATGCCCAGTGCGGTGACGAACGCGAGCGGTACCAAGTGGTGTTTGCCCACGCATCCGGGTTGGATGAACAGGGTACGGCCAATCCAGTAGCCATTGCCGTATTTTTGCTTCACCATGGCCCGCAGGTTCGGGCGGATCAATTGGTAAGAGCGGATCCGCGGGTCAAACCGCAGCCGGTATCCCGCATGGCGGACCCGGTAGTAAAAATCGTTGTCCTCAGTGCGCACCAGAGCTTCGTTTGCGAACCCTACTTTTTCCACCACTTCCCGCCGGTACGCGCCGTGAAACAGGGAGTTCACGTATTCCCGCTGCGCCGGCTTCCCCTTCGATTCACGCGTGTCCCCGCGGTAGTTAGCTGGGGAAGATCCGAACACGGACGTTTCGGCTTTTAACAACACGTGCTCCCACTCTCCCGCGTCGTCAGGCACGATCGCTGGGCGCGGGCCACCGACCACGTCCTCACCTTCGGCCAGTACTGCGGCGATGGCGGATAAGAAATCCGGTGCGACACGCGCGTGCGCATCGACTCGCACCGCTACCTCACCGGTGAAGCGGCGTAAAAACACGTTCCACCCGCACGCCTGAATGCGTCCCGGGTTATCCGCCACGATCACGCTTGAGTACGGATTCTTGCGCGCAACGCGGTGCATCAACTCGCGCGTGCCATCGGTCGAACCTGAATCCACGAGTACCAGTTCGATCCGCTCCGCCGGATAGTCTTGCCGCGCAATATCAGCCAGCAAGTCCGGTAAAGACGCGCGCTCATTCAACGCTATTATCCCGATGCTAATCGTTGGACAATCCATAGTCCCACTTCCCCCTCTATCCACTCCCAATCCCAGGAGTAACCCGCAACCAGCGTTGCAATCCACCACATGCAATTACCACCAACCGCAACCAGCGCTGCAATCCACCACCAGCGCGCGGTGCAACCGGAACCCAACGCGAGCGGCAACCACCCGGTCCGCGGGTGCGCGCGCCGCCCCCAGGCTTAAATTATTTCTCTAACGCATTCCACTACATATTGAACTTGCGCGTCCGTCAGCCGCGTGTGTAAAGGCAAGGTTACCTCGTTGGCGTATTGCGCATACGCGTTCGGGTAGTGGGCGATGTCGAACCCCAGCTGCTTATACGCCGTGAGCATCGGCAGTGGCTTGTAATGCACGTTCGTCGCCACGCCCTGTTCAAACATTTGGTCAATAAAGCGGTTCCGCGCCGCCTCGTCTTTACCATTTAGACGCAGCAAATACAGGTGGCCTGACGACGTCCAACCTTGCCCCCGGTGTGCGTACGGCGTGCAGGGCAGTCCACTTAAGCCGGTGTCGTATTGTTTTATGAGGTCCGCGCGCCGCCGTAGGATTTGCTCGTACCGCCCCAGTTGCGACAGTCCCAGGGCCGCGGTTATATCCGGCATGTTCATTTTGTAGCCGGGGAATGCAATATCGTATTCCCACGAGGCTCCTCGCGACTTTTCGAGTGCGGTTTTGGTTTGCCCATGCAAAATCAGTTGTTGCACGTACTGCGTTAGCTCCGGCCCCACCGGAAGTTCTTTGCGCCACGTTAGCGCCCCACCCTCTGCTGTGGTGAGGTTCTTAACCGCGTGAAAACTGACCGCCGTGAAGTCCCCCAGCGCGCCCGCACGTTTACCGTCGCGCCGCGCCCCCAATGAGTGCGCCCCGTCGACAATCACTGCGGCCCGTCCCAATGCCTCCTGCAAGTCACTAGCGGGTTTAAACAGGTGCCGATGCGACTCAATAACCTCAAACAATTCCGCCGTATCTACCGGGTAACCCGCCAAGTCAACGGGAATGATCGCCTTAGTGCGCTCCGTAATCGCCTGCGCCCACTGCTGCGGCGACGGCACAAATCGTCCCGGCTGCACGTCAACCATCCGGATCGTCGCCCCGGTGTGGGCAACTACTGATGCAGACGCCGTGTACGTGTAGGCCGGCACCACCACCTCATCGCCCGGGCCTACCCCCAGGGCCCGCAACGCGGTTTCTAAAGCCGCAGTCGCCGAGTTCGTCAAAACCGTGTCCGCGCTGCCACAGTAGTTCGTTAACGCATCGCGAAAACGCTCCCCCACCGGGCCAGACGTAATCCACCCCGAACGGAGCACATCCACCACCGCGTCAATATCCTCAGGGGAAATATCAGGAGGGGAAAACGGAACTGACATCCGGTCTTGCTGCTGCGGCACACGCGTTTTATCAACCATGCTTCCCATCTTAATGCCGACCCCGCCCTTTGTGGCCCCTGTAACGCACCACCCAAGTTGGTCGTACAATCAAGCCGCCGCGACGGGTAGTATCTAAACTGTTACATTTACACCTGTTCACAAACCGGGGGGACGATGAGTATCTCGACATGGCTGCGACGTGCCACTTTGGCGACCTCAGACGCATTATGTTGGATACTCGCAGCGGTTGCGATCACCGCTCTGCGGTTCAGCTTCAGCCTCTCCGCACTAGACCGCAACGCCGTAATCATGTACACGGGCGTAACCATCGCCGTGCAATGGTGCGTCGGGTTCATCACTAAGCAATACCGCAACCGCTACTGGATCGGCACGTTCGAAGAAATGGTGGCGCTCGCATTCCTCGCGGTCGGCTCGTCCGTTGTTGGCGCCCTATCTACCCTGCTGTACCCCGGCGAATTCCTCTCCGGCGCCGTCGCCGTCTCCACTCCCCCACTCGCGCTACTACTCATGGCTGCCGCCCGCACCCTGTGGCGCGCCTACAAAACCCTCACCCGGCACAGTGACGCCGACCCCGAACCAGTGCTGGTTATCGGTGCGGGCATCGCCGCTCAACAACTACTGCGCCAACTGCGGCTCGATGAACACGCCCGGTTCAACGCAGTGGGCCTCATCGACGACTCCGAATCCAAACAAAACCTGCGGTTAGAAGGCGTGCGCGTACTCGGAAAACGCGCTGACCTGCCCGACGTGGCACGCAAACACGGAGTGTCCACCGTCGTTTACTGCATCAACAACGCCCCCTCCAACACCGCGCGTGAATACTCCCAAATCTGCGACCAAGCGGGCCTGACGATGATGACCATCCCCCCGGTGTCCTCCCTGCTTGGCTCCAAAATAGACCTCAAC
This sequence comes from Gleimia hominis, assembly GCF_032085515.1. GTDB lineage: Bacteria > Actinomycetota > Actinomycetes > Actinomycetales > Actinomycetaceae > Gleimia > Gleimia hominis. The sequence continues at coordinate 914,428 of NZ_JASXSX010000001.1, read as the reverse complement.
GACATCCGTGAAATCGACGTGACCGACCTGCTGGGCCGGCGTCAAGTTAAAACGAACCTGACGGAAGTGGCGGGGTACCTCACGGGGAAAACGGTGATGGTAACCGGGGCGGGCGGATCCATCGGCTCGGAGATTTGCCGGCAAGTAAACGCGCTCGGTCCGCGCGAACTCGTGCTACTGGACCGCGACGAATCTGCTCTGCACGCAATGCAGCTGGAACTATACGGTAAAGGTCTGCTAGACACCCCAGACATGGTGCTGTGTTCCATTCGGGACAAAGACGCGCTGCGAGCAATCTTCGCTCAGCACCGGCCGCAAGTAGTGTTCCACACGGCGGCCCTCAAGCACCTGCCGATGCTGGAACAGTACCCGGAGGAAGGGTGGAAAACGAACGTACTGGGCACCAAAAACCTGGTGGAACTGGCAGACGAATTCAACGTAGAAACTTTCGTTAACATCTCCACCGATAAAGCTGCCGACCCCACTTCTGTGCTGGGGCGCACCAAACGCGTTGCCGAAGAAATCGTGTCGTATTATTCGCATCGCTCCAGCACGCGCCTCGTGTCCGTGCGGTTCGGTAACGTACTTGGCTCCCGCGGATCCATGCTGTGGACGTTCCGTAAGCAAATCGACAAAGGTGGGCCCGTGACCGTCACCCACCCGGAAGTGGAACGCTACTTCATGACCATTCCCGAGGCCTGCACCCTCGTGATCCAAGCGGGGGCAATCGGCCGGCCCGGTGAAGTGCTCGTACTAGACATGGGTGAGCCCGTGAAAATCCTTGACATCGCCAAAGGTCTGATCGCGAAGAGCCACAAAGACGTTCCCATCGTGTTCACCGGCATGCGGCCGGGTGAGAAAATGACCGAAGCTCTGCGGGGCCGCGGCGAGCACGACGACCGCCCATTCCACCCCCTCATCAGCCACGTGGCGGTACCCGAACTGGACCCAGCTAGACTGGAAGAAATTCACGCGAAAACCACTGCGAAAGACGAAGTGCTGTACTGAACGTCTTCAAGTGGTTGACGGCGAACACGCGGCACCAGGTGGGTGCCCCGACCCTAAAGGAGTTTGCATGCACTGGCTAGTACTGGTTATCTCCGGCATGTTTGAAGCCGTGTGGGCCGTTGCACTTTCAAAAATCGAAGGTCTATCAACCCCTGGGCCGATTGCACTGTTTATACTCGGAATGGTCGTTTCCATGGGTGGGCTCGGGTGGGCGCTGCGCGAAATCCCCGTCGGCACCGGCTACGCCGCCTGGGTTGGAGTTGGCGCCGCCACCACCGCCCTGTACGCGTTCACCACGGGCGCTGAATCCGTGTCCGTCATCAAGATCCTCCTTATACTCGGTATCGTCGCCTGCGTGGCTGGGTTAAAACTCGTGTCCCAGTAGGCGCGCAGCTGGGTTTGTCCTTATTATTCGGAAGGCTATTCAATGTCCCCCTCGTCCACGTTCCGCCACAGGCTGCTGGCCATCGTCACCGTTTTCACCACTTCCGTTTTAGCTGTGGCCGGGTGGGGTTTTGCGCCCGCCAGTTTCGCCGCAGATTCCGATGAGGGACCAGCGGCAGGCACCCCGCCCGTGCGGATATCGGACGACATCGACAACACTGATGCCACCACGAACGCGCGCGACTCGCAGGTACAGCAGCCGCGCGAGGACGCCGATGTGCCCGACTCGCAGGCACAACAGCCGAGCGAGGACGCCGACGTGCACGACTCGCAGCCAAGTACCCCAGCTAAACCCGGTGACGCTACTGCCCCCAACAGCCAAGCTGGTCCCAGTGACACCACTACCCCCAACAGCCAAGCCAGCCCCAGTGACACCACTGCCCCCGGTGACGCTACTGCCCCGCAGCAATCCTCCGGCACTACGGTTGACCTTGCTCCCGTGGACATTCCCGCGGGCCACCCCGCAGTGATTGGCGTGACCTGGACGGGCAGTGCCCGCGTGTCCGTGCAAGTGCAGTTACTGCGCGATGGCCAGTGGCAAGATGCCGAACACATCGACATGGAAGCCCCTCAGCGAAATGGGCGGCAAGGCATCACCCCCACTGTGGTGACGGATGCGCAGAAGGTGCGCGCCCGCCTCATAAGCAATAAAGAACAGCCGGTTACGGACCCGAAACTGCACGTCATTAACTCGCAAATGACACAGGCGGACCAGTGGGTTTCGGGGCAACTGCGAAGCCGAGCGGTTGCAACCGACACGAGCACAGTTATTCACACGCGCAACGAATGGGGGGCGAACCCGGCGTACATGACGTGGCCCACGCAATACACCCTGGGCATGCGCGGGGCTGTGATTCACCACACGGTAGGGTCGAACAATTATTCTAAGGCTGACGTGCCGGGAATTATCCGCGACATTTACTACTACCACGCTGTCACCCTGGGGTGGGGCGACATTGGGTACAACGTGCTGGTCGACAAATTCGGGAACGCGTGGGAAGGCCGCGCGGGCGGACTCACCCGCGACCCGATTGGAGCGCACGCAATAGGTTCTAACTCGTACACGTTCGGCATTTCCGTACTAGGCACGTTCACTAGCGTGCAGCCAACTAATGAGGCGGTGGCAGCGGTGAGCAACATTGTTGCCTGGAAGTTCCGGCTGCGGGGCCTGAAAGCAGGTGCCCCCATGAGTATCCCGGGTAAAGGAACGATAAGTAGCAATATCGTTGGCCACCGCGATGTGTTCGCCACCGCGTGTCCGGGCGAAATGTTCTACCGGTACACGCTGCCCCGGATTCGCACGAACGTCGCTCGCATCCTGTCGAACACGGCTCCGAGCGTCCCCCCAGCCACTCCCACTAACCCAAGTGCTTACACTGATATTGGCACGCAGGTGGGGCGCGGTTTTACCGCGAGCGCCACGTATGACGCGGGGGATTTTAACTCCGACGGGGTGCGGGACACTCTGCTGGTCCGCCCCGACGGTCGCCTCACGTTGTTTAACCACAAGAATTCCGCGGCGGTGCCCACGGCGCGTGACATTGGCCGGGGGTGGGGTGGTTTCGAAGACCTCATGACGGGCATCGACTTTGACGGCGATGGGCACCCAGATGTTCTGGCACGTGCCCAAGATGGGCGCCTACTGCTTTACCCAGGGAATGGGCGCGGAGGGTTCCGTGCAAGCCGCCAGGTGGGAACGGGGTGGCATAACTTTGCGCGCACGTTCGCGGTAGAACACGGCGTGGGCCAGCGCCCCACGGTGTTCGGTTTGTACCCGAGCGGTACGTTGCGTGCCTACCCCACCGACGGGTCGGGCCGGTTCACCAGTGGAATCGCGAACTTTCCCGGGGATTACTCGAATCTGGCGGGTGATCCAGCGGTGGCATACACCTCCCGGCCGATGCAGCGGCCAGCGCGGGGCACGGGTCTGAGCGGCGCCTTCCCGATTGGAGATTTGAACCGCGATGGGTTCGACGACCTAGCGCAGCGCGACGCGCGGGGCATTAAAGTCCGGTTGGCTTCCGCCACGGGGTTCACCGCGCTTCCAAGTGCGCCAACAGTTGCGGTTTCCTCCAGTTATGCGCGCGGCAGCCGGGTGCTCGGCACGGGCAGTGGGGTAACCCGACTTTCTTCAAGCGCAAAACAAGACGTGTTCGCCGTAGTGGATGGTCTGCGCGAACTACGTATCTTCACCCGGACCATAGGTACCCCACCGGTGTCTTCCCCTAATTCTTGGGCGCTAAGGTGGGGCGAGTCCATGCCGATCGGCCGGGGCTTCCCCACGCAAACGTTCGCGATGGGCAACTTCTCTGGCAATGGGTACACGGACGCAGCGTTTGTGGACGCGCGCGGGAACCTCAAGCTTCTACAGGCCCGGTCCAGAACCTCATTCGCATCTGCCCGGCAGATCGGCAGTGGGTGGAACACGGTTAAGCACATTATGACGGGGGTGGATTTTGACGGTGATGGCACCCCGGACGTGATGGCGGTGAACCGCGCCGGCGACCTCATGCTATATCCAGGTAACGGCGGGGGCGGTTTTAACCCCACCCGGCGCATCGGCACGGGCTGGCAAGGTTTTGTGCGCCTGTTCGCGTTCCAAGATGCAGCCGGCGGCCACCCGGCGATCGGAGCGTTAGATAAGGCGGGGCGCCTGCGGCTGTATGTGACGCGCGGCGGAGCGCAGTTCACTTCCCCACTGAATCTAGGGGTTGGATTTAACCACTTGAAAGACGGGTTTGCCGTGTCGGACTTGGATCAGGATGGGTATTCCGATTTGCTGTTCCGCGATGGGGCCGGCCAACTGTTCATTCAGTCGGTGGCGTCCGGCACCGCGAAGCAACCGCGGGTAACGGGCCGTGGCTGGGGCAGTTTCACCACCCTCATGAGCGCAAATATAGACGACATTTGGGCACGTACCTCCGCTGGGCAACTGGTGCGCTACCAGACGCTTGGGCCGGTGCGGTAGCCTCTGACTATGCGCGCTTTTGACGTTGTGACTTCCTCTGCCGCACTCGTGCTGCTCAGCCCCGTGTTCGCTGCAGTCAGTGTGGCAATCAAACTAGATTCGGCGGGCCCAGTGTTTTTCCGCCAGCGCCGCGTGGGGTTAGGTGGACGGCCATTTAGAATCCACAAGTTCCGCACCATGACTGATGAGGTTCCGCGCGTGAACATTTCTGCCACGGGCGATCCGCGCGTGACCCGCGTGGGGCGGGTACTGCGCAAAACTAAGCTCGATGAGCTCCCTCAGTTGATCGACGTGGTGCGCGGCGAAATGGCGTTGGTGGGGCCCCGCCCCGAAGTGCCGGAGTACGTGCAGCACTGGCCTGCGAAGTGGCGCAGCCTGATCCTTTCGGTGAGACCGGGAATCACGGATCCCGCGTCGATTCGCTACCGCAATGAGGCCGATGAGTTGGCCCGTGCGGACGACCCGGAACGGTACTACATTGAGGTGATTTTGCCTCAAAAAACCCGGCTTTACGCCAAGTACGTGCGCGAGCGTTCCACGCTTGGGGATCTGAAAATTATCGCGCAAACGCTGCGCGCAGTACTGCGTGACTAGATGCCCCAGTTGAGGATCGGGCTAGCTCACTTGAGAACCCCAGCCGGCCTCGTGAGTACGCGTGGCACGCACACTTATGGCGTCAAAGTGATTTTTCGTAGGGTGAAACGACCATTTCGACCCTCTGCAGGTCTTTTACTTCCGCGTACCCGGTGGTGGCCATCGCGCGGCGCAGGGACCCGATGAAGTTCACTTTCCCATCGGCCCGCGAGGATGGCCCCAGCAGGATCTGCTCCATTGTGCCAGCGGTTCCCACGTGCACGCGTTGGCCGCGGGGAAGTTCCGGGTGGTATGCCTCGCTCCCCCAGTGCCAGCCCCCACCGGGAGCTTCACGCGCCCTTGCGAGCGCCGCACCGATCATCACCGCGTCCGCACCGCAGCCGATTGCTTTGATGAAGTCCCCGGACCTACCGATACCACCGTCAGCAATTATGTGCACGTAGCGGCCTCCGGATTCATCCAAGTAGTCGCGCCGCGCTGCCGCCACGTCCGCGATCGCGGTGGCCATGGGCGCGTGAATCCCCAGTAGTTGCCGCGTGGTGTGCGCAGCTCCCCCACCGAACCCCACGAGCACACCAGCGGCGCCGGTGCGCATCAAATGTAGGGCCCCGGTGTAGGTAGCGACTCCACCGACCAGGACGGGCACGTCGAGTTCGTAGATGAACCGCTTCAAGTTAAGCGGTTGCGCGCGCGATGATACGTGCTGGGCCGACACCGTGGTCCCCCGGATCACAAACAGGTCCACACCGGCATCCACCACGTACCGCCAGTACTTCTCGGTCTGCTGCGGTGAAAGTTTACCGGCCACAACCACGTCTGCGTCCCGCAGTTGCCCAAGTCGAGCTGCCATGAGTTCAGGTTTAATCGGTTCGGAATAAATCTCTTGCAGCCGCGCGTTCGACGCGTGGGCGTCTAGCTGGCGGATTTCTTCCAGCAGTGGCTGCGGATCCTCGTACCGCGTCCACAGTCCCTCAAGATCTAACACCCCAATCCCACCTAAACGACCCAGTTCAATGGCGGTTTCCGGGCTCATGGTTGAATCCATGGGGGCACCCAGCAGCGGCATTTGCACGTGGTAGGCGTCAATCTGCCAGCTCACGTTCACGTCTTCTGGATCGCGGGTACGGCGGGCGGGGACGAGCGCCACGTCATCTAGCGTGTACGCGCGTCGCGCCCGTTTGCCACGTCCGATTTCAATCTCATAACTCATGGTTCTATCCTATGCAGGTAACATAGGCTGTTGAGCCTAACTGTTCATTTTGTCCACCATTGAAGGAGGATCCGCATGTCCTGGAGTGACGGGCGCCTACTGGGGTTCGATACGGAAACCACGGGGGTTAATACCGCGCAAGCACGTTTAGTTACCGCTGCGATAGTGGTTCGCGACGGCGGGCAGGACCAGACGGTCACGTGGCTTGCGGACCCGCAGGTGGAGATCCCTCAGGCTGCTCAGCGGGTACATGGAATCAGTACGGAGTACGCGCGCGAAAACGGTTCGCCGGCCCCACAGGTGCTGGCGGAAGTGGCGGACATGCTGGTGGAGCAGTTGCATGAGGGCCTGCCGGTGGTGGCGTTTAACGCCCCGTTCGACCTGGCTTTGATGGAGGCAGAACTTGCCCGCCACAACCTGCCGACATTGCGGGAACGTTTGGGGCATTTAAGCCCAATCGTGGACCCCTACGTGTTGGACCGGTACTGTTGGCGCTACCGCAAAGGTAAACGCACCCTATCGGCGACCCTGCCGGCCTACGGATTGACCGTGGCACAGGACATGCACACCGCGGAAGTGGACGTGCGGGCAACACTCGATTTAGCGCAGGCCATTGCGGCGCGCTACCCGAAGGTCGCGCAGATGGACCCCGGTGAGCTGCACGCCCACCAGGTACAGTGGGCGAAGGAACTGGAAGATTCCTACGCCGCGTTCTTACGCAGCCGGGGCCGTACCCCGCGCCCACGCGGCCCGTGGCCCATCTAAACGCAACTAATCCCGCACTCGTGGGTAACTGCCACCCGCACTCGCGGGTAGTTACCGGCCAAACAAGCGGGTAGTTACCGGCCAAAGTGGTAGTTCGGTGCCTCCACGGTCATCGCCACGTCGTGGGGGTGTGATTCTTTTAGCCCCGCGCTGGTGATGCGCACAAACCGCCCGTTTTCGCGTACTTGCTTGAGGTTCGCGGCCCCAAGGTAGAACATGGATTGGTGCAGCCCACCGATTAGTTGGTACATGACGGCTGCGAGTGAGCCGGAGTACGGGACTTGCCCCTCGATACCTTCGGGCACGATTTTGTCGTCGCTGGTGACGTCCGCTTGGAAGTAGCGGTCTTTGGAATACGACTTGCGTCCGCGCGAACTCATGGCCCCTAGCGACCCCATACCGCGGTAACGCTTGTATTGTTTACCGTTTGTGAACACGAGTTCGCCCGGTGATTCCTCGCAGCCCGCGAGCATGGATCCGACCATTACGGTTGACGCACCCGCCACCAGGGCCTTGGCGATATCACCTGAGTACTGCATTCCCCCGTCCGCGATAATCGGTATGCCGGCGGGGCCCGCTGCCTGCGCGGCCAGGTGGATAGCGGTGACCTGGGGTACGCCCACTCCGGCGACGACGCGGGTGGTGCAGATCGATCCGGGGCCCACCCCGACTTTCACGCCGTCCACTCCCGCTTCGATCAGCGCTTGCGTCCCTTCCGTGGTGGCGACGTTGCCGCCAATGATGTCGATTCCCTCAAACCGGGAGTCCGCTTTGATGCGCTCAATCATTTCTAACGCCAGTTTGGCCCCGCCGTTAGCTGTGTCGACGATCAGCACGTCCACGTCGGCGTCTGCGAGGGCTTGCGCGCGTTCCCACGAGTCCCCCCAGTATCCGATTGCGGCCCCCACCAGTAGGCGACCGTCTTTATCTTTTGAGGCGTTGGGGTACTTTTCGGTTTTAACGAAGTCTTTAACGGTGATCAACCCCGATAGCTTCCCCGCGTCGTCCACGATGGGGAGTTTTTCAATCCGGTGTTTAGCCAGGAGGGCTTTCGCGTCTTCGCGGGAGATCCCAACGTGCGCGGTGATCAGCGGCATGGGAGTCATACATTCACGGACTTTAGTGGTGGCCCACCGTTCGGGTGGCACGAACCTCAAGTCGCGGTTGGTGATGATTCCTAGCAGGTGGTTTTGTGGGTCTACCACGGGTAGGCCGGACACGCGGTAGTGGCCGCACAGTTCATCTAGTTCCTCAATCGTGGCGTCTTGGTGAATTGTCACCGGGTCGGCCACCATCCCCGACTCGGACCGTTTCACTTGCCGCACCTGCTGGGCTTGGTCTTCGATCGAGAGGTTGCGATGCAAGATACCTATCCCACCTTGGCGGGCCATGGCGATCGCCATCCGCGCTTCCGTTACCGTGTCCATCGCGGCGGAGAGAATGGGGATGCGCAGTGTTATGTTGCGCGATAGTTGCGCTTGCGTGTTCACTTCTGATGGCACCACGTCCGTCAGTTCGGGCAGGAGGAGCACATCGTCGTAGGTTAAACCGGTTAGAGCAAAGGGATCTTTCATAGCTGTCATCTTGCAAGTTTAACGTATCTGTATTTGCAGATGCTGCTTGCTTAAGATTTGTGCCGCATATGCGTGGGCGAAGTCATTTTAGGTGATCACTTCGCAGTGAGCGCAAAAATTTCCTTGATTAAAGCGCGTGAAATCGATAATGTTAAAAACGTTTCCACAGCAGCGCGGTATTTTCGCGCGGAAAGGAATGTGCGAATGACCGATGTTTCACGGTTGCCAGGTCCGGTTATGGATCGTTGGGATTGGCAATTCCAGGCTGCTTGTCGCGATATGGATACGGAACTATTTTTTCATCCTGAGGGAGAGCGCGGCTCTACCCGTCGCCGGCGAGCGGAGGCGGCGAAAGCGATTTGCGCGACGTGTCCGGTGCTTGAACAGTGCCGCGAACACGCGTTGCGCGTAATGGAACCCTACGGTGTGTGGGGTGGTATGACGGAAGAGGAGCGTCGCGAAGTTGCCCGCAGTCGGAAACGTCGGCGCGCCTCGGTGGCATAAGCCGCGTACCGAAGCTTCTATTTCTCGGTGGCTTAAGCCGCGTACCGAAGCTTCTATTTCTCGGTGGCTTAAGCCCCGTGCCTAAGCTTCAGCATTAGCCAGCTGCCCCGTGCTTACGCTTAGAAGCTCAGTACAGATTTAAACAGTAAGCATAAATCGCGCTACTGCGCGCAGTAGCGCGACCCCCACCCAGGCGGGTGGGGGTTTAATGTTTATTCGGCCGGGTAAAAAATGGTGGGGCAAACACCCCGGTCCAAGCATTACGGGTCCATGCGGCATCGCCAAAAATTACCGGCGCGCAGGGTAACGTTACGGGCAGCCAGTGCCAGCTCTGCCGGCTGGTTGGCTGCCCGTAACGGAAGTTTATTTACTTATTTCTAAGTTAACTCGGTGTTACTTCTCTACGATCGCGAGGATGTCACGCGCAGAGAGAATCAGGTATTCCTCACCCTGGTACTTAACTTCGGTACCACCGAACTTCGAGTAGATAACTACGTCTCCCTCAGAAACATCCATGGGAACGCGGTTACCGTTGTCGTCTACGCGGCCTGGGCCTACTGCGACGACGGTGCCTTCCTGCGGCTTTTCCTTTGCCGTGTCGGGAATAACCAGGCCAGACGCCGTGGTCTGCTCGGCATCGACCTGCTGGATCACAATGCGATCCTCAAGCGGTTTAATGGAAATCGACACTGGTCAACTCCCCTTCCATGTGTGATTAGTTTGTGCGTTACTGGTCCGCCGTCGCGGGTGGTCGGACCCCTAACGTTGGGTCTCGTAGCTGTTGCTACGTTCACTCTTTAGATTAGTTCCCCAGTTAGCACTCTGGCAAGTTGAGTGCCAAAAACATAAGTGTCAAGAACGTAAGTGCCGAGAACACACGTTCCAACCACATCAGTACTAAAACCATGGGCGCCTAAGACTGTGGTACGCCCGCGAGGCCCGCGCACCTATATGGGCATCTACCTTGCCGGTTATTTACATGACGGGCACGGTGAGGGACATTTGTGAATCCGGGGCGAAATCCGATTCGGATGGCCGCACCCCTGCCCGCACTAAGGTGGATCCGATTGCTGCTATTTGAGCTCCGTTGTCGGTGCAGAACCGCAGCGGTGGCATGCGCACAGTCAAACCTTTAGCTTGAGCGCGTTCTTCAATGAGGCTGCGTAGCCGCGAGTTGGCGCTGTAACCACCGCCGACCACAATCGTTGAGCACTCTAGGTCCAGGCAGGCTTGCACGGCTTTTGCGGTTAGGGAGTCGTTAACTGCCTCAGAGAAACCGGCGCACACGTCCTCGGGGCTGAATGGTTCCCCCTGCTTCTCGTGGGCGGATACGTAGCGGGACACCGCGGTTTTCAACCCAGAGAAAGAGAAGTCGTAGCGGTACTTGTTTTTGTCGCGCGCACTGGCCAGGCCGCGGGGGAACTTGATGGCTTCCACGTTTCCAGCTTGCGAGAGTTTATCTACGTGGGGGCCACCCGGGTAGGGCAGGCCGAGTAGGCGCCCCACTTTGTCGAACGCTTCGCCCGCAGCGTCGTCTAGGGTGCCGCCGAGTTCTACCACGTCTGTAGCTAGGTCCCGTACGTGCAATAGGTTTGAATGTCCCCCGGATACCACGAGGCCGATGAACTGTTCTGGCATTGGCCCGTCGACGAGTTCGTCGACCGCCAGGTGTCCGAGCACGTGGTTTACCCCGTATATGGGCTTACCCAGGGTTTGCGCGAGTGCTTTAGCTCCGCATATCCCCACGGTGAGTGATCCGATGAGCCCCGGGCCTGCTGCCACTGCGATTGCGTCAATCTCTTCGAGGCGTACGTGTGCTTCGGTGAGCGCGGATTCGAGCGTGGGCAGGAAGGATTCCAAATGGGCACGGGATGCGATTTCGGGGATTATTCCCCCGTATCGCGCGTATTCATCCATGGAGGTCGCAGTCCGGTCTACGAGCAGTTCACCGCCGCGTACCAGTGCGAATCCTGTTTCGTCACACGTTGATTCGATACCTAGTACCAGTGGTTTTTCTTTACGCCACTGCTGCGAGGTTTCTAACTGGGGTGTTTTCAAAGCCGTATCCACGCGCCTTATTCTAGTCCTCCACCCACGTTGGGCGCCATAACCTACGCACGTTGGGCGCCATAACCTACCCACGTTGGGCGCCATAACCTACCCACGTTGGGCGCCATAACCTGCTGTGAGCAGACAGGTGGTTTTTTGAGCAATGTACGCAGCCTTGAGGGAATGCGGCGTGGCGGAAGTGGTAGTGCGGGTGACCTCGTGGCGGGAATCGCATTAGGATCGGTTAGAGGAATAGGAGGTGCGTATGAGCGGTTCGGACCGTGGTGTCTATTCACCGCCGCAGTCTAGTTCCACGCCTAGCGTGGTGGTTTACGATTTTGATTCAGTGCGGCAGGCTTCGCTTTGGCGGTCCTTGGGTGCCGCTGAGGCAACCGCGCAGTTGAATGCCGCGTTACGCACCGCGGTGTTGCTGGGTGATCACATTTCTTTAGATCGAAATCAACTGTTCGATGGAATATTTTTCCTCACGCAAGGCCCCGAGGGAATCGCCTTTGAGCTGGGTTTAGGTCCAAACGATCGCATTCCAATAACCGTTAACTGCCAGCCGGCACCCGGCGGTGCGGGAGCTGTCGATTTGGGGTTTCAGTTAGAGAAAGTGCGCAGCGCGGAATTCCGAGCGGCTTCTTCAGCAATCATGGCTACCACTCGGGCGCATCAGCCTCACGATTGGCAGTGGGCTCCGCGTGGCCCCAACTGGTACCCGGGGGCTGGATTAGCCTTCCCCGCGAACGGTTTGAATGGGCAGGATCAGCATGAGGGGTTGGACCGCTTTGAGGTCGTGGCACTACTTGAACGGGCGCAAGACAAGTGGGTGCAAGCTATATTGGATGGGCGCGTGCGCGTGGCCTTATGGAAATCCGGCGGGTTGGATATGGCTTCGGCGCTGGGGGATGCGCAGGCTGATTTGGAAGCCCGCGGTGAGGTACCGCTGTTAGCACGCTACCTGTTCGATAACCCAGGTTTGACTGCCCGCAAAAGTGTCACCGCGTTGGTAACTACTTTGCTTCCCAAGTTGGGGTTGAGTGAAACGCACGGGCGGGCTGGTATGGAGATGTGGTCACGTGCATATTACCGAGCGATTGCGCAGCGTGGTTCCAGCACGTACCTCACGTTTTATGATCAGGAGGAATCACTGGGCGCAGACCTGGATTTGGCGCGCGCGTACGGTCTGGTTTTACCTGTGCGCAGTCGGTTTGAGCGTCTTCGCGATCGAACGTTTACGCCCGCGCGCGCGTCTAAGCTACGTGTGGAAGGCGAGATTTTAGATCATATGCGGGTGATTGCCCCACCTTTGTTCGCGCAGTTACATGAGGTTACGCGCGAGCAGGCACAGGCGTTGTTTCTTGAGGGGCAGTCGGGCGCCATGTTCAGTATCGCTTTGGCTGCGCGTGAGCTGGTGGGGCAGAAGCAATCGCATCAACGTAAGAAACGGGTGACGCTGCTGCGGATGGCGATCATGACGACCATCGTGTTGTTCGTTGCATTCTTGGGGCTGTACACGGATTCGGTGAATCTGTCGGCGGTTACGCGCGGGACGTTACTGGTGTTGGCGGCGGTGCTGGGAGCGGTGTCGTCGATGCCGTGGGATGATATCGCGCAGATGTGGCAGTTGCGGAAGTCGTCGATGACCGCGACGTTGTCGATGGTGCAAACTGAGTGAGTAGTTCTGGGGTTCAGTCTTTATAGGTGATTTACTGGTTTGTGAGTGACGCCTTTAGGTTTCGTTTTTAGATTTAAAATCTTGAGGGAGGAGCGGTGATGGTTAATTGGCAAAGCGTGTGGAAGGCGCCGGATTTTCCACTGCGGGTGGAGTCGGTGGTAGCTGCGGATGCGTCGGGGGTGGAACGCACTCAGTGGCGGGTGCGTAACAGTGAGACTGCCAACGGTGGTGGGGCTGCGGTTCTGGTGGCTGAGGATACACAGCGGGTCCTGTTGGTGCGCCAGTACCGGATTCGTTTAGATCGTTCACTGTGGGAGGTCCCGCGGGGCATGGCGGAGCTGTCTGATGCTGACCCTCTGGCTACAGCCCACCGCGAACTGTTGGAAGAAACAGGGATAGATGGGGGAAAAGGCCAGTTTTGCGGTTTGATTTACCCTGATTCAGGTCTGCTGGCCACCCAGACGGGCGTTGGCTTGTTTGTGGTCCCTCATGAGGGAGTGCACGCTGGGGAAACGGACGGTGAAGTGGACGACCAAGCCTGGTTCAGCAAACCAGAAATCCACGAGCTCATCAATCAAGGTGAACTGCGTGACGCGATTTCGTTGGCCGCTCTATCAGCGGCGGGTGTGCTGAGCTAGCTAATCTGCAGACGCTAAGTTACCCCTCACTTGGTTAGGGGCGGTGTGGGATAATTAGGGGTATGAAACTTGTTTGCATTGACGTGGATGGAACGATTATTGACCACAATCAGCGCGTGCCCGCCAGTGCGGCAAAGGCGATTAAACAGGCCGTAGCTAACGGACACACTCTGGTGATGTGCACGGGCCGTTCGCACCCCGAGATTTATCCGAAGCTTTGGGATCTTGGTTTCCGGGGTCTAATAGGTGCGAACGGTGCGTTCGTGGAATACGAAAACGAGGTTGTGGACACCCACCTAATCCCCCACCCGGAAATCCAACGCATCACCAAGATTCTTGAGGCAGCGAAAGCCCACTGGGTGTGGCAGTCCCACGATCAGATTGTCCCCTCACGCAGCTATTACGAAGCTTTTCAAGCGGCCACTCAAGAGGGACAGCAAACTGAAGGGCTCAGTGGGGACTGGTCGGAATACGTGCAGCAAATCGAACCGTACGTAACTTGGGACTTGCCTAAAGACTCTTCGAAATGCACATTCACAATCCCCACGGATTCACCACTCACATTCGAACAAGTCGCCAGTCAGATTGGTGGTGACTACCTGCTGATTCCCGGTTCCGTTTCCGTCGGCGGGATCACCACGGAACTCACCGCGCAACACGTAACCAAAGGGAAAGGTTTACGCAAACTCGCGCAACACCTCGGGATCAACATGGCAGACACCATTGGGATTGGTGACTCCGCGAACGACATCCCCATGCTGGAAACCAGCGGACTTGGTATCGCGATGGGAAACGGAATCGACGAAGTCAAAAAAGTGGCTAACTGGGTCGCTCCCCCACTCGACGATAACGGCCTAGCCGCCGCACTCAACCACGCCGGGCTCACAGCCTAAATAAGGTTAAGAGAACACTGTTAGGAAACAAACGCGGGTGGGATGAGCAACCAAGTGCTCACCCCACCCGCATTACACAACCACTGCGCAACGCTAGTTAACCTAGCGCCAGTCGAAACAGCTACGCTTTCGTCCCCTTCAGCACTGCTTTACCAAGCTGACGGTTCAACGTAGAAATAACGTCCAGTGGAATCTGCTTCGGGCACACAGCCGCACACTCACCAATATTCGTGCAGGCACCAAACCCCTCACGATCATGCTGACCAAGCATCGCGGTGACGCGCGCCAGGTTCTCCGGCTGCCCCTGCGGCAACATGTTCAAGTGCGTGACCTTCGCAGACGTGAACAGCATCGCAGACGCATTCGGGCACGCCGCCACACACGCGCCACACCCAATGCACGCCGCGGCTTCGAACGCCCGATCCGCATTATCCTTCGGCACAGCCGTCGCATGCGCATCCGGCGCCGCCCCCGTGTTCACACTGATGTAGCCACCGGCCTGAATAATCCTATCCAACGCCGAACGGTTAACCACCAAGTCTTTAATTACCGGGAACGGGCTAGCACGCCACGGCTCAATCGTGATCGTGTCCCCATCTTTAAACGAACGCATGTGCAACTGGCACGTGGTCGTAACCTCCGGGCCGTGTGCAACACCGTTAATCACCACGCCGCACTGGCCGCAGATGCCCTCACGGCAATCCGAGTCAAATGCGATCGGTTCTTCCCCACGCTGGAACAAATCCTCATTGAGAATGTCCAACATTTCCAAGAACGAGGAGTCTTCGGAAACACCGTGCACCTCGTACTCGTGCATCGCGCCCCGATCCTCAGGACCATTTTGGCGCCAAATCTTGAGTGTAATGTTCACTTGTAACTCCGTTGCTTCAACTCGATGTTGTTGTACACGAGGTCTTCCTTATGCAGGATCGGGGGCTGACCATCCCCACCGAACTCCCACGCCGCCACGTACAAGAACTTGTCGTCGTGACGCAAAGCCTCACCCTCTTCAGTCTGCGACTCCGCGCGGAAGTGACCGCCACAGGATTCCTCGCGGTGAAGGGCGTCAATACACATCAACTCACCCAACTCCATGAAGTCCGCCAACCGGCCTGCACGCTCCAACGACTGGTTCATCTCCCCAATCGTCTTCCCTGGCACGCGCACGTCCCGCCAGAACTCCTCACGCAAATCACGGATCATACCGATCGCCTTCTTCAGGCCCTCCTCAGTACGTTCCATACCGCAGTACTCCCACATGATGTGCCCCAGTTCCTTATGGAACGAATCCACGGAACGCGAACCCTTCACAGCCATCAGGCGATCCACCCGATCCTGCGCGGACTTCAACGCTTCCTGCACTTCCGGGGTATCCTGATCGATCTTCGCTAGCTTCGACGCATCCGCCAAATAGTCATTAACTGTATTTGGTAGCACAAAGTACCCATCGGACAGGCCCTGCATCAACGCGGACGCACCCAACCGGTTCGCACCGTGATCAGAGAAGTTCGCTTCCCCAGCCACGTACAAGCCCGGCAGGTTCGATTCCAGGTCGTAGTCAACCCACAAGCCACCCATCGTGTAGTGCACCGCCGGGTAGATACGCATCGGAACCTCATACGGGTCTTCACCCGTGATGCGTTCGTACATGTCGAACAGGTTCCCGTACTTCGCACTCACCCCATCGCGGCCCATGCGTTCGATCGCTTCAGCGAAATCGAGGTAAACCCCGCGGGCAACCCCACCAATCTCCGGACCCACACCACGACCTTCGTCGCACATGTTCTTCGCCTGACGAGAGGCAATATCACGCGGCACGAGGTTACCGAACGAGGGGTAAATCCGCTCCAAGTAGTAATCGCGGTCTTCCTCTGGGATCTCCCGCGGGTCTTTCTTGCAGTCTTCCTTACGTTTCGGAACCCAAATCCGCCCGTCGTTACGCAACGACTCCGACATGAGGGTCAGCTTCGACTGCTGGTCCCCATGCTGTGGAATACACGTCGGGTGGATCTGCGTGTAACACGGGTTACCGAAATACGCGCCCTTACGGTATGCCCGCCAAATCGCGGTGGCGTTGCACCCCATTGCGTTGGTTGATAAGAAGAACACGTTCCCGTAGCCACCGGTTGCGAGCACAACAATGTCAGCCGTTGTAGCTTCCAACTCACCCGTCTCCATGTTCCGGGTAATGATGCCGCGGGCGCGTCCGTCGTGAACGATCAGCTCCACCATTTCGTGCCGCGGATACTGCACGACCGTGCCGGCCTTAACCTGACGTTCCAACGCCTGGTACGCACCAATCAGCAGCTGCTGCCCTGTCTGACCACGCGCGTAGAACGTGCGGGATACTTGCACACCACCGAAGGAACGGTTATCGAGCATCCCCCCGTAGTCGCGTGCGAACGGCACGCCCTGCGCCACACACTGGTCAATGATCGATGCGGAAACTTCCGCCAAACGATACACGTTTGTTTCGCGTGAACGGTAGTCCCCACCTTTGACCGTGTCGTAGAACAGGCGGAACACCGAGTCGTTATCGTTGCGGTAGTTCTTCGCCGCGTTAATCCCACCCTGCGCAGCAATTGAGTGTGCGCGGCGGGGGGAATCTTGGTAGAAGAACGTCTTTACGTGGTAACCCATTTCCCCCAATGAGGCAGCTGCAGCGCCGCCTGCCAAACCGGTACCCACCACGATGATGTGGAGCTTACGCCGGTTAGCTGGGTTAACGAGTTTCGCTTCGAACTTGCGTTGCTCCCACACCTGGGAGATCGGCACGTTCGTTGGTGCTTTCTTGTCCGCGACTTTTTCGCCCTCGCGGTAGAGCCCGTGGATTAGTTGATCAGTCATTTCACTTTCCTCAGGCAGTAATGAATCCCACTGCAATGGCGAACGGTGGCGCCATAAACATGATGAAGACAATAGCGGCTACGATCCCAGAAATAACGATCGTTGCGTGCTGGGTATTGCGGCGCAACCACCCCATGGTTTGCAGCGCAGACCAGATGCCGTGACCGATGTGGAACGCTACTACACCGACAAAAACGATGTAAATCAGCAGTACCCACCAGTGGCTAAACGCCCCAACCATCCGCATGTACGGCGATGTCACTCCCGCGCCGTATCCAGCGGGAATCGTGGCGGTTGTGAAGTGCAGGAGGTGGAAAATGACTCCCAGCAGAATCACGATGGCGGTAACCCGCATCGTCCGGGCCGCGTACGAGTCCGCGATATTACGTTTCATTTCGTACTTGGTTGGCCGCGCCTTACGGGAACGCAACCAAACGTGGAATGCCGAAAGGATGTGCAGTAAGGCAAACAGGATCATCGCGCCGCGGAACACGATGATCAACCCACCTTCCGGTAACAATGGGTAGAACGCATCACTCTTCAACCAGTGTGCGTAGTGGTCGTAAGCTTCCTGCCCGGCGAACATCTTCAAGTTGCCGTACGCGTGCACAATTAAGAACAGGACGAAGAAGAGGCCAGAGATAGCCATCAACTGCTTTACGAACACATTTGTGCCCCAGGGGCGTGTCTTCTTAGCAATGGTCGTATTGGTCATACTTTGAGCCTACCCGCGCTCAAGCTACGTCGGGCTGCCAACAGTCCTAGTCCCCATTTAGCCGCGCCAATCTTGATGACACTTAGACGTCAAAACCCGTCTCTACCACGGTTTCATCACCTCACCTACTCAACGTTCCCAGCCGTGTTGGCTGGGGCATTCAGGGTGTCCTCCCCGGCCCCTCATGCGTCAATTACGCAAACACGAAGTTCGAAAATCCGTTCTGTGCCGTCACTCACACTATGTGCTGAGAGCAAAATTGGCTTCTAGGACCTTGTACCCACTGCTTGAACATGGTGGAATTGAAACTGCTATGACTAACAAATTCGAACACGCTGTACTAACTGAAGACCAGTTCAACAAGCTCTTTGCCGATGCGCATTCGCAACGGACTTTTGAGCCTGAAGAACCCGATGTGGAACTGATTCGCCGTGCCTATAACCTCATGAAGTGGGCGCCCACAGAATTCAATATTTCTTCTCTTCGCCTGGATCTTTTTACGTCTGAGGACGCGCGCGAATCCGTGGCGCAAACGATGTCGCCCGGCAACCGGGCCGCAGTGAAAGCCGCACCGTACCTACTGGTTTTGTCTTACGACGAAGCATTTGAAAACCAGCTCCCCAAACTGGGGTTAGGTAACCAGCTGATAGACAGTTTGACGGGCAATCTGGAGATGGCCCACGACAACGCCATCATGCAGGCCGGCTACTTGATTTTGACACTACGTGCGTTGGGCCTACACCTGTGCCCCATGTCGGGCGCGAACTTCGAGGAAATGAACGACACGGTGTTCAGCGACTCCTCGCGCCATCCATTCCTCGTTCTAGTAGCAGGTACGCGCCCAACAGACGAAGGCATGCGGCCACGCAGTGGTCGAGTCGAAGATACAGATGTAATCACCACGCACTAAACGCCGTTACAATGCACTAATACCCCGCGCGCGGATTCGGCGCGATCCGGCATGCCGTCACCAATGCATCCTCACGGGGCTCGTGATAGCACCCCCGGATCGTGCCCATCGCGCAGTGGTATTGGGCTAGTCAATTAGTTAAGACCATCGTCTAGTTAAGTCCATCGTCCCCAACTGCTTTGACTCCCCAACCTCTACATCACTTATGCGTGCATAGAGTTATCTCTTAACTAACACGCGTCCAAGGATTACCTAGTTTTTCCCACTGCTTCGCAACTTGGTTAGCCAGGAAAGCAGGGCAGTTCATGTCATTCTCGCCGTGGAATTCCAGAACGTGCAAATCAGCTCTAAAGCTGTTTACACCATTGAAAAACAAGGCATCACCATTCTCGAAATCAAACCTTTGAATAAACCAGTCACGATGCTTTGGATCTATTCCAATCGCGTAATCCACGTGTTTTTTCAAGTCACCCGTAGCAGCACCTAGTAACAAGCCTTTAATACGATCATTCGAGGCGCCGAGTGCGAGAGCAATCGTGGCTCCAAAACTCCAACCCGCTAGCACTATGGGACCAGTAGTAAGCTCAATTGCACCTAACACATCCTTGCGCAACGTAGAGCTCCATCTGTGCCACGCCGATCGAGTATACAGGAGATTTGGCGTGAGCGAGCCCTGATAGTTGACACCAATCCAATCCAGTCCATGTTCATTACACCATTGTGGAAGTCCGAAGAAGCGCCCCTCGGGAACTTCTTGACTTTCGGGACCACCATGAAAATGAATTACTGCCCCCAAAGACTTAGTAGGTGAGCGAGAAATGATATATTTTCCACACTCTGGAAGTGCCCCTCGAATTGGAGTTAATTGACGAGACGCTGATAATGACCCACTTTTATCAAACGTTGACGTGATAGTAAGTACATCTGAGAAACCCCGCACCGCGTAAACACTACCGTCAAGTGACAGGGACTTGTACCCACTAAGTGATTCCACGTGGCGCACTTCCAAATTGCCGGCAACAGTTTCGGTCACATCACGGAGATGCGCGTCAGTACCCGTGAAGACTGAAACAACAACACGAGTGGCGTTACCTCCTGCGTCCAAGACTGGTCCATCGGTTTTCAAGAATGAAATATCCCCGTGGCAGCTGAATACATATAGTCCATAGGGCTTGTCATCACTTATAGGAACACTACTGGAGAACGCAAAAACACGCCTCAAGGCAGCGAAAACAAAATCAGATCGAATGTTCCATATTCTTTGACTGCATAGATCAACGATATTCAAAAAGCGCCCATCAACCCCGTTATCTTCGGCAAACGCCACGATATCACCGGAACTAAAATGTAACTTACCCCTAGGTCGTTGCTTCACCACTACGGGATTTTTCTTAGCGATTCCATTCGATATAGTGCAGATTCTCTTGCACTGTCCTGGTGAGTCCAGCCATAACTCTAAACCTTCAGGAAGGCTGAGAACGACTAAGTGGTCGCAGATTAGACCACTAATATCCACAGTGCACGACTGTCGGGTGGACTCAAGCGCTCCATCGCCCTGTCGGTAAGTTTGCACTTCAAGCTGATTTCTATCAAACGTGCACGCGTAAATTATCCCATCCTGACCAAGCAAAACCTCATCGCCATCTGGGAGTTCCAGAGGCATTGTTTCGCCGTTAGATTTGCACATGGTTGCGCCATAATCGTTAAGAAGCATGACCGTTGAGTCTGTCCAGGTGGCTGGTGTAGCCCTGTATATGCGCATCTCATCAATGACTGTCTTCGGAGAAAAGCGTATTTTAGGAGCCATATTATTCATCCATATTTATCACCGCTGCAAAGCAGTCGAGGTTTGATCGGGAGTGAAGAACAACTACTCCTTGCTTGCCCCTACACTCCAACGCTTCAGAGAGCGATTTCAGCTCGGCTCGCTCCTGTTGTGGAGAAAGGTTCCTCATCGTCTCATCAAGTAACAATAGTCGAGCCGTGCCATATTGCGATTCGGAACGAGCAAGGAGCAAACCGCTCAGGTCAGTCTGCTCAAGTGCAAATGGATCTGCGTCAGGAATAATTACTACCTCACCATCAGGAATTCGACGACAAAGTGCGTCAAGTAGTACAGACTTCCCGGCACCAGTTGCCCCAATGAGGCCAATCAATACAATACCCGAACTGAGAGCCTTCTCAAGCCGATTAAGATCACCTGTACGCACCGGCGGATAACTACGGGCCGATTCGAACTCCTCAAGGAGTCTTACACGCTCAGTAGTAACACCAATAACACCTACCTCCTGGAGCGTTTCCACCGTTGACTCAATTCCCGAAGACAATGTCACAGCAAAGAAGATCACGGCAGCGGGCGCTACGAAGGGATTCGCCCCTCCAAGTATTGTTATCAACACAACTGCAAAGATATTTAGAACTAAACTAAGGGATTGAATCAGAATTGACCGGTATGCATACGCATTAGCCTGGCGAGTTGAGGCCTCTAAATACTCGGCTTCACATTTCTCGTAAGCCACTTCGCCGGCGAGCCGCACTCTTTCGCTTAGGGGGGCTGTATGCAAACCTGCCTGTGCACCAACTGCACCTAAGAACTCTCCTCGACGGTTCGCAGCTTCAGTTGCTGCAGGCACTATGTATTTTTTTCCTTGTCTCATCACGAGCAGCGCGAGCGGCATCACGATAGCTACGGCAACAATAAATAAGGGAACTCCTGCTACCGCACCCGCTATGAGCATTACACTTTGCACAGTAACGATGAATACTGATCCCAAAGCTCCGGGTACTGACATCTGCAGGTCAGAAAAATCGTCACCGATGCGCCCCACGACTGCTCCGCTTATTCGAGAACTTGCAAACTGATCAATTCTACGAATTATTCGTCCATGTAACTCACTTAGCCGAGCAATTGGAACAAAATATAGCGGACCAAAGAACAAGATTGCTCCAATAGTAGCTCCCAGCGCGCAAAAACCTGCGGCGAAAGTGATCTGCAAGGAAGAGGTATCACGTCCAGCAACTGAGAGTGCGAATACCACCTCCGAACTGGCGATAAGAATTGCGCCAAGAATAATCCATATTACGTGTGGCCCAAATAGTAAGCGGATTGATCGTAAGAACGTCGATTTTTCTGGTGATGGATCAGGGAGTTTATACTCCGGTCCCATATCTACAGAATGGACTTGATCGGTTTGAGAAGTGGGGAACTGCTGTTCACGCTTCGAAAGTTCGGTGTTTAATTCGGATGTGAAGACAGTTGGCACGTATTCCTCAGAGTTTGTAATAATAGTACATGCGGCCACGTTTGCAAAAATAATCGTTGCAACCTTGTCGCGCGTGGCGGGATCAAGTGCCGCGAAGGTGTTATCTAGAATGAGCCATTTCGGTTTTTCTGCCAGTACCAAAGCTACCACCGCACGATGATGTTCTCCTGACGACAATGTAGTAGCATCGTACCAGAATCGTCCTATTACATTGCTAGATAAGCCCATAGCCGACGCAAAGGCTGTGAAGTCGTAGAGCTCTTTTGATGTTGCAAGAGTTTTCCACGCTGATAATACAGATTGGGATAACCGTGGATTGCAAGGCACGAATACAGTTCCGGGTAAAGTCGCTGAGGATCGTAGCAGCCGAGCACGGCGGGATTTGTCTGTCAGTACCTCGATATTACGCAAAGGACCTTCCGCCAGAGGTTTAGCTTCACCTCCGGGTACCTCTGAAGCTTCTAAATTCTCAAGATCTCGCATCATCGGCCAAGCGAGACGAATAACTCTGTAGTTTACAAGGTTATTCTGCACACCTGAATAAAGATACCGAGCAGCCAAAATGATGCCAATTCCAAAACTTGCATTTGGCCATAGCCAAGAACCAAGAATAACAACAACAGAAAGCGTTACCGTCATCGCACTGCGGTCAATGAATCCACTTACGAGTTGTAAGAAGACACGTCTACGCAGAAGCTGCTCTTCCATCCCCCTAATGCGAGTTATAGTGGTCAACGTGGAACGCCAGCCCGGGATCACCTTTCCCCGAGGTAGTGAGTCTGCTGCACGTTTGATCCAACTTCGTCGCTCTGCTTCAAGATCAATGTATCTCTCCCATAGTCTACCTACCAAAGTTATTAGCTTAACGCTCACGAGAAGAAGACAGACAATGAGCAGCACCGCAATAGCACCACCAATTCCATACCACGATAGAGAAATCACCAAGAATGCGATTATCTGTACCATAGACACGGCCCCATCGACTACATAGGCAAACTGGCTAAGCTGCCTAGGGTGAGTAAGCACATGTGCCCGTGCCTCGTGTGCATACAAGGATGTCTCAAAAACATTGTGAAAACGTCTGTATGCCAGCTGGCGCACAACCACGGTGAGGATTAGCTCTTGACGCTCCTTAACCACACTTCCGGCACTTTCAGCCAAAAAGGCGATAATTAGTAACCACGCTGCGGATACTGAGGTAGTTCCACCAGAGATTATCCGCCCGATCCCTATCGTGATTGCTATTCCAGCAGCGATCCTCACCAAACCCGCAATGAGCACACTTAAGCTTATTCCTGTGGGTGCAAGAACAAGAGAGAGCCACCGGAACCGCCTCGGTAGACGCATTTGTAGGTATTGCTGACGCTCATATAGTTCCTTTATAGGAATGTTTCGCAAACACGTGAGACAAGACCGGTTCACACTGTTCCGGGAACTGTAAATATCCTCTTTCAACACGAACGCACCTCCTTTTGAGAATTAGCTTGAATAGTCTCGTCAACTAGTTCATTGTCGGGAAAGCAGGATTTAAGCTCCTTTAATGCTCTTTGGAAATCGAAATCCGAGTCAACAATACTTCTCGCGTGCAAGAGCAACAGTTCAACCTCCGCCTGTGAATCAGCATCGAGCCCCGTCATTACTACTTTCGAGCCGAACTGCAAGGTCCACTCTGGTGTTCCCGCCTCATATGAAGCACGCAATGCATCTAAATTAGCGGATTCATTCCCCAGACCTGCCGATACTGCATACGAATCTCTCGCCCTACGCAAATCTCCTAACTGCATAAGAACGTACCCTAAGAGACTGTATGCTTCGGCCATGCTTGGATCTAGCTCCAGAGCGCATTCAACCTCTCTCAGAGCCTCTTCGAAACGACCCATGCAGCACAAGAATGACGCATAATCTTGGTGAGATTCAGCAAACTTAGGATCCAACAAGACGGCCCGTTCATATAACCGCTCGGCCTCATTAGAATCCCCGATAGCTTCAACTACACGAGCTTGATTAGAAGTCAAGACCGTGTGATGAAGTTTGCCTGCAAGTTCTGACTCTTGAATATACTCAATACCGTTTTCGAGCATTGCTCGAGCTTCGTCAATTGTCGAGTTCTCAAGCCACAGTTCCCAAAGCGCCTTCGCCATCCCAGTTTCCCCCTGCAAGGCGTACGAGATACCCAGTACATCCGTTAAACTAGGATCCACCTCATCAACTGCGTCAAGGTAGACAGCAGCTACCTGTCTAGCAGTCCAGGAATCCCCATATCTCAACAGCAAGCTAAGATAAGATGAAAGCGCGCTAGACGACACAGTTCCATCCGTAACCCCGCTGAGAACATTTCGAAACAATTCAGAGTGCTCATCGAGCGTTAAGTCACTTGTGTCGGACGGGAACGAAATGTTGATTTTGATCCTACCTTCACTAGGATTTTGGTTTTCGCTCAAGCTTTCATCACTTCTACCAATACGATGGAAAACTGCTCTCGTTAGAGCAGATTTAGCCCAATGCGTGTCAGCAACACAGTCAAGTTTTGGTATCAGAATTCGTAGAAGAGAAAATGGAGCGCGCACGTCAATTTTAGTTTTGTCTAAATTCAAACCTTTGCACCCTCGTAAGATAAATGGGCAGGCACGGCTACTCTCGACAACACATGCCTGCACGATTCATTTAAGGACAATCAGTTCATTTTTGGACTCTTGTAACAGTACATAACTGCCATATTCGTCTACGGTTTAGAAACCTTACGTGTTTTGATTTTCATATGAATACTCCCTACTGGGTACATATAGTTTGATTTCTTGGAAACGGTGCAATCAGCTCTGAATGCACTACTGCAAGAATAACGCGATAGGAAAACACGACACAACGTAGGACTATTGACCTACATTAAGTTAATAAGCTCCGTTCTGGTGGAAACAAGCACGTTTTGCCCGTCTCATATTTTGATATCGGCTAAGCCTAGGTTGTGCGTACCTAGTTGAGCTTTTTAGATTGCTAACATGTTATCGGTTAACTCTAACTAGATACGTTACTTCAGTAGTTCATCTGCAGATTCGGCGCGATCCGGCATGCCATCACCAACGCATCCTCACGGGGCTCGTGATAGTACCCGCGGATCGTGCCCAACCGTCGGAATCCAACCGACTCATAAAGCCGCTGCGCCACCGCATTACTTGCCCTAACCTCCAGCAAGACGCGTTGAACACGGCGCACCTGGTGCTCAATCGTGCCCGGTTCATGCACGGGAACGCGTTCAGGCAGGTGGAACACACGCGAACCCAAAAACCGGACCAACTGCACGCGCCGCAGAAGTTCCTCCAACACCGCGCGCCCCAAACCTTTGCCACGCGCAGCTTCGGCAACTCCCAAGGTCATCAAATCCGTGTCTTCCGCCAGGCGCACACCGCCGTATGCCACCAGCTCGCCCGATTCGTAACTACCCACATACAACCTATCGGGCCGAGTCAACTCGTCTAAAACAAGTGCCTCAGACCAAGCTTCAGCCGTGAAAATAGTGCGTTCCAACGCGAGCACAGCGAACGCGTCTGCACTCGTAAGCACCCCAAGGTCAATCTCAAGCGGTTTTTTGCCCATGCCCCGGATGAATATCTGGCCGCCGCAAATACAGTGGTTCCGTGTCGAAGTGCAGCAATCCAGCTTCCAAACGCGCACACACAATCCGTGCTGCCACAGCCGGATC
Organism: Gleimia hominis; assembly: GCF_032085515.1. GTDB lineage: Bacteria > Actinomycetota > Actinomycetes > Actinomycetales > Actinomycetaceae > Gleimia > Gleimia hominis. The sequence continues at coordinate 888,668 of NZ_JASXSX010000001.1, read as the reverse complement.
AATCACACTCGTCGAAACCGGCGAGTCAAACACCTGCGGATAAAGCTCGCACGCAGGCCCCGCAAACACAGTTGTACCGGATGAAAATCGGTTGGCAACACTTTGCGGTAAATCCACCGCAGGTCCTTCCACCTGTGTCACATCATCGGGCCCGCTCGCCCGGTAGTGAGCCCAGTACACCTCTTTGCGACGCGCATCCGTGACGACCACGAGGTCCTGGTCAGCGCTCATATTGTCCAGGTACTCTCGCGCGTAAATATCGAGCGAACAAACTCCCCGCACCGGCAGGTCCGCCGCGAACCCCATTGCGCGTGCAGTCACCAATCCAGACCGCAGCCCGGTGAACGGCGCAGGCCCGGTGCCCACGATTATCTGTCGCAATTTCGCGTGAATCTGCCCGGGTTCAACCCCCACTTCTTCCAACGCTTCTTGCACAAGAGGAGACAGCTTCTCGGCGTGCTCACGATTGCTCCCCGACCGCTTGCGCACCACTTTTTCGCCTTCTACCACTGCAACCGAAGTTCCTGCGGAAGTGTCGATCACTAAATCAATCATCATTGCCTTCCTGTACCTGCGTTAGAGCCCTCTCTACCGCCTGTTCCACATCTACGCCGTCCCAGCGCGGCCCCACCGGGGAGATTTCCACCACGCGCCGACCATCATCTAGCCCCTCAAGATCATTCGAAATCGCACCACCAGCAGGGAATGGACCACGCAATACGATTTCCAAACGGGAAGCCGATAGCGGTTCCGTCTTTCCTTCTCCCCACTCGACTACAACCACGCAGTCTTGCAGCTGCGTATCCAAATCCAACGTCTCCAGATCCTCCAGGTCCGTAACCCGGTACGCGTCCGCATGCACCAGATCTGGACCGTGATCGTTCGGGTGGATCCGAGTGATGATGAACGTGGGAGAAGAAACGCGCCCACTCACCCCCATTGCCTCGCCAAGACCTTGCGTTAACGTGGTTTTTCCGCTGCCCAACTCGCCCGTGAGCATAATCAAATCTCCCGCACGCACAATTGGCGCCAATGCACTCCCAATCGCACGGGTTTGCGCCGGGTCGTTAACTTCGAAACTGTACTTCATCGCCTATCCTTCACTACCACCCACGTAACATTTCAGAACGCGCGCACCAACGCGGGTTAAAACCTCGTAAGAGATCGTGTCTGCCCAACCCGCCCAGTCACTGGCTGTAGGGCAACCGCGCGTTTGCGTGCGCGTAGGATCTCCGTAAATAACCACGCGGTCCCCCACAGCCGCTGGCGGCCGCTTACCTTCACCAAGTTTGATCATGAACTGGTCCATACAAATCCGTCCCACAACCGGCGCGTTCCACGCACCCGTTTGAGAATACACCCGCACCCACGCTCGATTCGACGCCGCCCGCGCAATCCCATCCGCATATCCGAGTGGCACCAAACCAATCCACGTGTCTTGTTCAGCCCGCCACGTGCCCCCATACGAAACAGTCCACCCACGCGGAATCCGCTTCACTTGCATTAGCCGCGCATTCAAAGTCATCGCCGGGTGCAGCCCCAGTTCTTGTTCCGTTTCTACCTGAGGGTTTGGGCTAAGGCCGTACAGGCCAATTCCGTCACGGACCATATCTAAGCGGGTATCGGGGTGCCAAATCTGCCCGGCGGTGGCCGCTAAATGCAGTGCGAGCGACAAGGATTCTGCCCCCATTTGCTTTAGATTAGCCGAAGAGTTACCTCCCGTTCGCTTTAGAATACCGCGATGGGCCCGTTGCACCTCGTGGTGAGCCTGACGCAAGTATTCGAGTTGACGCGCAGTGAACTGCTTACCCTCAGCCGTGTCTTCATCTGCTTTAGCCAAGTGACTCCACATACCCACCAGTTGCACGCGGGGCGCGCACTGTTGCAACGCTGCTAACACGCCCTCAAGCTCGCCGGGTAGTAAACCCGCGCGGCCCATCCCCGTGTCAACTTTTAAATGCACGCGTGCGGGTCGCTTCGTCGCCGCAATCGCCAGCACTTGCTGCGGCGTGGAAACAGACAGCTCGATCCCCAGATCCAGCGCATGCTCGATCAGCTGCTGCCCACCCGTTGGGGGGACGAGCCAAGAGAAGATCCGCGCGTTCCCAACTTCGGTTTCGCGCAAAGCTTGCGCCAGGTGAATCGCCTCTGGTATCTGAGCAATCCCAAACACGCTACGGCCAGCCTGCGCTAACGCGGTAGCGGCTGGCACCAGCCCATGCCCATAAGCATCCGCTTTCACAACCGCCATGTGCACCGGTGCAGTTTGGTTCCGCGTCGGTTCGTGAACCCGCGTACCGTCGCGTGGAACGTTCCCAGGTGGCTCACCTATTTGCGCGAGTTCTTCAAGCCTGCGAGCATTCGCCTTCAACGCATCTAAATCCACCGTTGCCCAAGCAATCGCGTTGTCATCCGCCTGCATGCTCACTCCTCTAACTGCTGCGCAATAGCGCGTGGTATCGCATCTGCCACTTCCATTGGTTCTACGGGGTGGCCCCATGCAAAGCGTTCCACTTCTGCTGCCGCGCGTCCAGCTTCAGCCACAATCCAAACACCACTGGCCACCACCAGGTCCAAAGGTTCAACCGTGCGACCATTCTCACGGTCCGCCTGCCACGCAGCCACGCGCGCCCCGATCGCCCCAGCGAGCACATCCCCGCTACCCGCCGTGCCTACCCACGGGGTCGCCCCCGTAATCACAAGCGGAGCCCCACCCGGGCTACACACAGCCGTATTCGCACCCTTTACCACCACGGTTGCCCCAGTTAAATCCGCGAGCTTTGCCGCACAGTCCGCAAGTGCCTCATGAACTTCATTCCACGCGGTCTTTCGCCCGGACAAGACCGACAGCATCCGGGCGGCTTCCGTCACATTAGGGGTTAGTACCGTGTGCGCGGCAGCACGTTGCTCACGACCACCTTCTTGCGCAACAAATTTCGTGTACCCCGGAAGCGCGGAAGCATCCACCACCAGTGCCGAATTGGTTTGCTTGAGGAGGGGCCGCACCCGGGTGTCGAACTCGCGTTCGTCAATCCCACTGCCCACCACATGAGCTTGTACGTGACCACCCCCAACCACTGCAGAGGGGAAATGGTTCAGCACCAACCGCGCGGGCAAGTCCGGCCCCTGGTAACGCACCATCCCCACGCCCACACGCAACGCCCCAGCGGCCGCCATCACCGCTGCTCCCGGATACTTATTTGACCCAACCACAAGCCCCACTACTCCCCGCGTGTACTTGTGGTCTCGCGCATCCGGCACGCGGTAAACCCGCGCAAAGTCCGTGCGGTTAAAGACCCGCGCGGATCTCGCTCGATTAATGGCCTCCGCACAGCTCGCGCGGCTAGGCTCCGGCGGTTCGCTCGAAGCGTTCACTTCAACCGCCGCGTTCACTTCGCCCGCGGCTTCCACCGGCCTGTGAGCGCCCGCGGAGTCTGGTTGGTGCGGTTGGGTCGTGCGCATCGAACTATTCCACCGTCACCGACTTCGCTAAGTTACGGGGCTGATCCACATCCAGCCCCTTCGCACTGGCTAGTTCGGACGCGAAAATCTGCAGTGGAATCACCGACAGCAGCGGGGCATACAACGTGGGCACAGCAGGCACGCGGAACACGAACGACGCGTACTCATCCACCGAGGTGTCTCCCTCCTCCGCAATTACAATCGCCCGCGCACCCCGGGCACGCACCTCTTGAATATTCGACACCACCTTGCGATGCAGCTCCGGCCGGCGGGGCGTAGGCACAATAATGATCACCGGGTGCCCCTCCTCAATCAAAGCAATCGGACCGTGCTTCAACTCCCCAGCAGCGAAACCTTCCGCGTGAATATACGCGATCTCTTTGAGCTTTAACGCTCCTTCCATCGCCACCGGGTACCCCACGTGCCGGCCCAGGAAAATGACAGACTGCTCATCTTTCATCTGCCGCGCAATCTGGCGCATATCTTCCGCGTGGTCTAACACCACCTGCGCTTTTGCGGGAACGCGCGCCAGTTTCTCTAAGTAATCCTGGATTTCATCCACGTACTTATTGCCCCGCACCTGCGCTAAATACAGACCTAAAATGTAGGTCGCGCCGATTTGCGCGGTAAACGCTTTCGTAGACGCCACCGCGATCTCGCGACCCGCGTGAGTCAAAATGACCGCGTCCGACTCACGTGGAATCGTGGACCCGGGCGTATTCACAATGGCAATCACCCGCGCCCCCTGCTCCCGGGCGTGGCGGATAGCCATGATCGTGTCCATCGTCTCCCCGGACTGGGAGATAGCAACCACCAGGGTCTTCTCATTCACCACCGGGTCTCGGTAGCGGAACTCGTGCGCCAACTCCACTTCAACGGGAATGCGGCACCAATGCTCAATCGCATAGCGAGCCACCTGCCCAGCGTAAGCCGCGGTTCCACACGCCACGATGATCATCTTGTCGGCCGTGCGCAACACTTCGGAGGGGATCCGCAGTTCGTCGAGCGCTAACCGGCCCTCCGCATCCACTCGGTCTTTAAGCGTATTCGCAATTGCCAGCGGTTGCTCGTGAATCTCTTTTTCCATGAACGTAGGCCAACCAGCCTTATCCACGTTGTCAGTTGACACTTCCACGTCGAATGCTTTGGGTTCCACCTGGTTACCATCTGCGTCCAGGACAGTAACCGCAGTTGGGGTAACTACCACCACTTCGTCCTGCCCAATCTCTAACGCCCGGTGCGTGTGCTCCGCGAACGCAAGTACGTCGGACCCCAAGTAGTTCTCTCCCTCACCCAGGCCAACCACCAGTGGGGACGAACGGCGCGCCGCCACCACCACGCTCGGCGCGTCCTCGTGCACTGCCAGCAGCGTGAACGTGCCATGCAGCATCGGGGTGAGCCGCTCCATCGCCCGCGTCAAAGCAGCCGCTGCCACCCGCGCGTCAGCTGGCACGCCCTCAAGCGACAATTTGTTCCCAACCAAGTCGCCTTTACCGTATTCCTCCAGGAACAACTGCCCCAGCAGGTGCGCTGCAACTTCCGTGTCCGTGTTCGACACGAACGTGATCCCATCGGCCTTCAACTCGCCACGCAACGCGTCCGCATTCTCAATGATCCCGTTATGCACAAGCGCCAACGCACCCCCCAGGGCGACGTGCGGATGCGCATTCTCGTTAGACGGACGGCCATGAGTTGCCCACCGCGTGTGCCCAATCGCACTGCGCCCAGCTAGGTCCTCAAGCTTATCCAGTTCGGCTTGCAGGTTCGCAAGCTTGCCTACCGCTTTCACAACCGTCATCTGGTTACGGGAACCAACAGCGATCCCCGCGGAATCGTACCCGCGGTACTCCAGGCGGGCGAGCCCACCCATAACTACGTCGCGGGGGCGAGAAGAATCATGTTCACAGACATATCCAACAATTCCACACATGCTTTTTATGGTGCCACACATGAGCCCGCGGGATGTAACGACACTGGGAATTGGGGGTAACTACACGCTGTATTGCGACTAATTGCGCATTCTGTTCCATTTTGGGGCACCATTTATGTGTGCACATTATGAAAGAACTCGGCTTGTCCCCTTACGAAACTTTTACGCGTGAGGCTTGGAGCGCGCTCGCAAAAGAAACTCCCCTGCCGCTCACGGAAGCGGAAGTGGGGCGCCTAGCGGGTATTGCTGACCCCATGGATTTGCGGGAAGTGGATGCGATTTACCGGCCGCTTTCGGCTTTGCTGCAGATGTATTTTGATTCGCAGCAGCGGTTGGCGTTTGATCGGCGACATTTTTTGCATGAGCCGAACCGCCCGCGCCCACCTTTTGTGATTGGGATTGCGGGGTCTGTGGCTGTGGGGAAGTCCACCACGGCCCGCCTGCTGGTGGAGTTGATGCGGCGTCTTCCCACTATTCCCCGCGTACAGTTAGTTACTACTGATGGGTTTTTGCTACCAAATCGGGAGCTTAAGCGCCGTGGCATTATGAACCGCAAGGGCTTCCCGGAGTCTTACGATCGCGCGGAGTTGCTTGAGTTCATAGCTGCGGTGAAAGCGGGGTATCCGCGGGTGGAGTCCCCGATTTATGACCACACGGTTTATGACATTATTCCGGGTGAAAAGCAGGTTACTACGCGTCCAGATATTTTGATTGTTGAGGGTTTGAACGTGTTGCAGTCGGCCCGTACTGCGCAGGGACGCACTGGGGTGGTTGCTGTTTCGGACTATTTTGATTTCACGATCTATGTGGATGCACAGCCCGCTCATATCGAAGCGTGGTACGTGGAACGGTTTTTAAAGCTGCGTTCAACCGCTTTTACGGAACCGGACTCGTACTTTAAGAACTATGCGCAGTTGTCGGATACGGAAGCGATAGAGCGGGCACGGCATATTTGGAAGAGTGTTAACTTACCGAACTTGGAAGAGAATATTTTGCCCACGCGGGGACGGGCCGATCTGATTATTACTAAAGGTGCGGACCACCGCGTGTCACAGCTTCGGTTGCGCCGCATTTAAGATTCGGGGCTGGCTTCTTCTATTGGCAGGGTGGTTGTGAGTTGCCAGCCGCGCGTAGTTTTACTAACGACGGCGGCGTACTGCTCTTCTTCCCCATCGGGAAGTTTGACAGTTGTGGGCACCATCGCCGTGGTTTCATCGACATCTGTCCAGCTTTCCTGGTCTACCTCTACTTTGGTGCCCTCTGGAAGTATCTGGTTAACTTCAACCCCATAGGATTTTGCTACTTCTGGATCCACGATCGCTTCGGGTTCCTCCACAATGTTTTCCAGCTTCGCAACCGTATTTTGAACCTCGCGTTTACTCCGCTGGATCTTACGCTTCGTGGGGTCGGCGTTATCCGCCTGCGATTGCGCACCACCAGAAGCACCTTCCGCCAACGTAGTTCTCTGATGGTGGATAGCCCAGACTAGTAGAACTGCTAGCACCACCACCACGACTCCCAAGATGACAAACAGGAGCTTACGTTTACTAGTCGAAATTTTCATAGGACATCGCTCTGTCTAAGACGTTAATCATTTTCCATGCGGCATTTGTTTCCCGGGTTAGGTTAGTGTGAAAACAAGGAAAACTAGACGACACTGCTTTTTTACCTTGATATAAAAGGTTGACTCCCAGCATCCTGGGAGATTTGGCCATCATCGGCCTCACAACGATCCGAGTAGTACATACACTCGAATATCTAAAATTCGCAGAGGCGCCACTCAATGCAGATTCTTTAGAGACAATCACATCACCAACAGAAGTAGACGACGACTTCGTAAAACCAAACAGTGTTACGCCTTGCTTGATTTCTATTTCTCCGGCTACTGCGTGCACTTCCACTTCCCGTGGCATTTTTGGAAGCTGTTTCAACTCAGGAGAACCAGTCCGGAGCGCCCTACCCGCTTCTCCTTCAAACGCATCCACAAATGGAACTCCAGTATCTCCCTTGCATTTCTCTTCGTATGAATGGGCACTTTCACGTAAAGCGCTTACTAATAACTTCTGAACAGCAGTCTCCCGCGCCTCAGTTGGAGAGAGTAACTTATTCGAGATAACCGCAGCTAGATCAGACCCCTCGTTGGGCGTCGCTATGGTGAATACGTGTGACAGTACTCGCTTGATTGGCATGTTAATCATTGACGCTGCCTGGCGAAGTGCAAGCCCTCCCATCGAGTGAGCTACCGCCACTGCTGGACGATAATACGTTTTCGCTAAACACTCCAAGCCGCGAGCCAACTTAGGACCAATATCCTTATCCGTTACCCACCGCCCATTCACCTTAGAATAATCAAATGTATAGACTACAGTTTCGGTATGATCTTGAACCCAGTCAATCAGCGAAACTTTCCTCGCATTGACTCCCATAGCGATGACGTTCGATGCATGATCTGATCCCATATCAATTGCTCGCGAAAACGCCCCTGTTCGCTCTACATTATGAGTAGAACTACTTACCCAACCGTGTACAAACACGACAGGAATATCAGTTATCGTAGGTTTCCGGCGCCTGTCTACTTCCTCTTCCTTTTCCGCCTTTTGTCGCCATGGCTCCGGCTTGGATTTTCCAAGTTTCCAATTTTTAGGAGCAGAAAGAATCGGGGCCCGGCTGACGAACTCAGAACACCTATCTGGATCGAAGTCATGGTTTTCCGTATCGTCTGCCACCGCAGTGGTAGCTATAGGCAGAAGGCCCAGCAATGAAATCGAGAGCACTAACCACACGGCCATAACCCGGTTCCTCAGGCGCATAAAGTCTCCAAACAACGTAGTGAAACATTTGCGTTCCAGACCACACTACTAAAGGGACTAAAGTCCCGCCACATTACGATGCGAGACGCCTAGTCAGAACGATCAATGGCCGCTAGACGCCCGCTGATAGGCCCCTATGCTGCGCGCCCCTACAGGGCTAACCGTTCCTTCACCACTGCGGCCAGACGATTCGCGTGCTCATCCGCCTCCGCCTGCGTCGCGGCCTCCACCATAACTCGCACCAACGGTTCCGTACCCGACGAACGCAACACAACGCGTCCCGTCTCACCCAACTGATCTTCCGCCTGCGCCACCGCTTCAGCCAGCCCCTCATCCGTAGAAGCACGCACCTTGTCCACACCCGGCACATTCACCAGCGTCTGCGGCAAACGCTGTACAAAACCTGTAAGAGCCGCCAACGACTCCCCAGACTCCTTCACCATGCGCGCTACCAGCAGCGACGTGAGCACACCATCACCCGTAGTTGCGTGTTCGGCAGAAATTACGTGGCCAGACTGCTCACCGCCCAACGCATACCCATTAGCACGCATGCATTCAAGTACATACCGGTCGCCCACGGCAGTCTGAACCGTTTTAATCCCCTCTTTTTCCATCGCCAACAGCAACCCCAGGTTAGACATAACGGTCACCACCAGCGTGTCCTTATTCAATTCCCCACGCTTCTTGAGGTCCACCGCCAAAGCCCCCATGATCTTATCGCCATCAACCAACTGGCCCTCATGGTCAACAGCTAAGCACCGGTCCGCATCCCCATCGTATGCAACCCCAAAGTCAGCGGACTCCTCCACCACCTTGCTTTGCAGCATCTGCGGGTGCGTCGACCCGCACTCGTCGTTAATATTCAAGCCATCCGGGCTAGCGTTAATCACCACAACCTCAGCGCCCGCCTTACGCAAAGCTTCCGGCCCCAAACTAGATGCCGCCCCATTCGCACAATCCATAACAATCTTCAAACCCGAAAGGTTCGTTCCACAAGCACGCACCAAATGATCCACGTACACGTGCTCCGCGTGCTGCGCACCCGGCTCAATCTGCCCTACTAGCGCGCCGGTTGGCCGATCCCACTGCGACTCCAACAGAGCCTCAATCTCATCCTCAACCGCGTCTTCCAACTTGAAACCGCCATGCGCAAAAAACTTAATCCCATTATCCGGCATCGGATTGTGCGAAGCAGAAATCATGACGCCAAGAGCCACATCCTCCGTTGCCGTCATATACGCAACCGTAGGGGTAGTCACCACCCCAATACGTTCCACATCCATACCCGCAGCAGCCAAACCCGCTGCCAACGCATGATCTAAAAACTCGCCAGAAATACGGGTATCACGCCCAATAATTGCCTTCGGTTTGGCCGCATCCGCAGCGCGGTCCTTCATCACATACCGGGCTGCAGCCTCACCCAACCGCAAAGCCAGCTCCGGGGTAATGTCACGATTCGCTAACCCGCGCACACCGTCGGTACCAAACAATCTAGGCATTATCGATCCTTTCAACGACCATTAACCACTCCATCATAATGCACCAACTACCCTACAAACACGCGCGAACCTGCGGGCATACAAAAATCCCTGCGCTCCAACAAAAGAGCGCAGGGACCTTTAAAGAAGCAAAGATTAACGCTTCGAGAACTGCGGGGCCTTACGGGCCTTCTTCAAACCAGCCTTCTTGCGTTCCACCGAACGGGCGTCACGCGTCAAGAACCCAGCCTTCTTCAAAGCCGGACGGTTCGCATCCCGATCAATCTCGTTCAGCGCGCGAGCGATGCCAAGACGCAACGCACCCGCCTGCCCAGACGTACCCCCACCGCGGATAATCGAAATGACGTCAAAGCGCCCTTCAATATCCAACAGTGCGAACGGCGACCGCACCAGCTGTTGGTGCAGCTTGTTCGGGAAGTACTCGTCTAGCGAATGGCCGTTAATCTTCCACTGCCCCGTGCCCGGAACCAGCCGCACGCGCGCAACCGCACGTTTACGACGGCCCAGTCCGTGACCAGGAGCGGTGATTGACTGTCCAGCACCCTCAGGTGCTGACTCTGTTTCAGATGTGTAAGTGCTCGGGGCATTCTCCTCTTCGAGCACGTCAGTTTGCGTGGTGTCAGCCACAGTTATCCTCAGTTTCTACCGGTATCGTCCAGCGGGTTACGCCTGCTGGGCTACCTTGGTGATCTCGTAGGGAATCGGCTTCTGAGCATCATGCGGATGCTCGGAGCCGCGATAAACCTTGAGCTTGCGCATCTGCGCGCGGCCGAGGCTGTTGTGTGGAAGCATGCCGCGAACGGCCTTTTCAATGGCGCGTTCTGGGAACTTGTCTAGCAGTTCACGGTAAGACATGGACTTTAACCCACCCGGGAACCCGGAGTGGCGGTAAGCGAACTTCTGATCGAGTTTGTTACCAGTCAACGCAACCTTGTCTGCGTTAATGACAATCACAAAATCGCCCTGATCAGCATGCGGGGCGAAAATTGGCTTATGCTTCCCACGAAGTAACGTAGCAACGTTTGTTGCTAGGCGGCCGAGGACGACGTCAGTGGCGTCAATGACATACCACTGTTTCTCGTGGTCCCCAGGCTTAGGACTATAAGTGCGCACGGGCGTGGCCTTCTTCTTCCAAATCAGGGGCGCAACGAATACCACCTGGATTTCCAGAGGTTCGCGCGCCGCACGTATAAGATCTTGCTCACGTCTGCGTCCGAGCCGACCATCCGACGAGTGGGAAAATATCGGTCTGGTGCTCCCTAGGACGCACAACATCTAACAGCTTAACCGCGCGGGCGGCTACTCGTCAAAGCTTATGCCCATTTGTGGTCCATTCCTCAAGCACAACCACACCCACGTGTAGGCGCCAAATAATCCAGTTTCAAAACTAACGTACCTGCACGGAAAACCGTTGCTCCAAGGCGGAACGATCAGTAATCGTTACGCGTAACCCGAGCTAGCACCCACACGGACTTGTGCGGACACGCCGGGTTTTCCTCTGCTGTTCAGCCCACAGCGCCGGCGGCGGATAGTCCACCCCCACAAGAGTAAGCCCGTGCGCCGGTGCAATCGGCACCCCATGAGTCCGCGCTGGTTCCCGCACCAGTGTCCGCGCCCAAGTTGTGTCGCGGCGGCCCCGCCCAATCTCAACTAGCGCCCCCACTAGTGACCGCACCATCGAGTGGCAAAACGCGTCCGCACTCACCTGCACTTCCACCTCACCATTTGCATTGCGCGCAACCACCAGGGTTTTCAAAGTCCGGATCGTCGTCGCCCCCGCTCTGGGTTTACAAAACGACAAAAAGTCATGCTCTCCCACCCACAAGCCCGCCGCTTCATTCATTTTTTCTAGCCTGAGGCCTTGCGCCCCCGTCCACCACACGAGCTGCGCGGTGGTTGGGTTCAGCGTTTCGTCGCGGTCGCACAGCGTGTACTGGTAGTGGCGCGTGAGGGCACAAAACCGGGCGTCAAAATCTGTGCTTACCCGCCGCACGCGGTGTATCACCACATCAGCTCCCGGCGTTTCAGTGCCGCGCGCAAGCAGGGAGTTAAAACGCCTACGCAGTTTCGCAAGAGCCTCAGGTGAATCATTTCCGGGAAGCAGCTTCGCCCACGCAGAAGCTGGGACATCACAGTGAGCCACCTGGTGAGCCGCGTGAACTCCCGCGTCAGTGCGGCCCGCGACCGTTAGTTCCACTGGAGCGCGCACCACGGTTCGCAGCGCAGCCTCAACCTCACCCTGCACGGTCCGTAACCCCGGTTGCTTTGCCCAACCGTGAAACCCCGCGCCCGCATACGCCAAATCCAAGCGGATACGCACCAGTTCCCCATCCTCAAAGGAACGTTTTGAACCAGGTTCCGGTTCGCTTACCGCTCTCGCTGAAACTAGAGGTCCCAAGCGCGCACACCCCCGCGGATACCCGCATCGTTTGGCACAATCACCACTTCGTCCCCCAGCCGCTGCCGGTGAGTGGGCGTGATCCGCACCGAGTTACCTCCACCCAAATACAACCGATCCCACATGTACATCGACCGCAACGCTGCGACTATGCGCCGGATCCGCCGCGACCAGTGCGCGTCCCCCAATCGGAGTCGCTCGTGTTCCCCCACGTAGTCGTCATAGGTGAGTCCCCACCGCACAGGGCCCTGCGAGATTTCTGTATGCGGCGCTAACCGTCCACCATCGAACACCGCATTACCCAACCCGGTTCCAAGCGTCACAATCATCTCTAAGCCCGTTCCGGTGATCACACCAGCACCTGCGACTTCGGCGTCGTTCAAGACCAGGGCAGGGCAGTTCAACGCGGCTTTGAGCGCACTGCGCATGTCAAACCGCTCCCACTGCTCCACCAGTTCCGGGAGCACCCTTGAGCGCGGGCCGTCACGCGTCACATAATGCGGGGTGGCGATCACCACGCCGTGTCGAATCATCCCTGGCATGCCAACTGTAACTCGGTCGAAGTCGGGTAATTGCCCGGCCAGCTCCTCGATCGTGGACACCAGGAGCGTGGGAGGCAACGGGTACGGAGTAGCTGTCCGCACCGCTGACGCCACCATGGTTCCCGAACGGTCCAACACGGAGGCCTTAATCCCCCCACCACCACAATCCACTGCCAGCGTTCTAACATCGTCCATGCCTTAGATCATACTGTCTGAAACAAACCGGCGTCCGCACCTTTCTGAGCATATGAAGCGGCTTCTGCACGCCTTGGTACAAACAACAAAAGTGGCGCTCCCCCAAAAGGAGGAACGCCACCTATAGTATTGAGACTGAACTAAGCGAATGCAGCCACCTGAACGCCAGCCGCTAAGCAGAAGTTCAACCGAAGCCGGTTACTTCTCCTCAGAAGCATCCTTGGTGTCAGCAGCTTCAGATTCCGAAGCGGAGCCAGTTTCCGCTTCTGCAGCGGGCGCAGCTTTACCAGCCTCGTCCTTAGCTTCCTGCGCCTCTTTATCCTCAGCAGATTTCGACACTTCCTCAGCTTCTGCTTTGTCAGCTGCCTTCTGCGCGGTCTTTTGCGCTTCCTTCACAACAGCCTTCTTCTCAACCTTCTCTAGCACCAGAGAGATCTGCGCCATCGGCGCGTTGTCTCCGCGGCGCGGCGGAAGGTCAACAATCCGGGTGTACCCGCCGGCACGTTCCGGATCGATCTGTTTCGCAACCTCATCAAACAGAACGTACAGGATGTCTTTGTCCTGGATTTTCTTCGCAACCGTGCGGCGCGCGTGAATGTCACCGCGACGAGCCTTGGTAATCAGCTTCTCCGCGTACGGCTGCAAACGGCGAGCCTTCGCACGCGTAGTCGTGATCTGCTTGTGCTCGAACAAGTCGCGGGCCAGGTTAGCCAGAATGTGTTTCTCGTGTGCGGGACCACTTCCCAAACGAGCGCCCTTTGTAGGTGTGGGCATTGTTACTCCTATTAAAACTTAACGGACGAGTTTACTCGTCACTGAACTGAATGGAACCGGACTGATCACCACTGCCAGGTGCTGGCGCCTGATCTTTCAGGGTCATCCCCAGGCCCGCCAACTGTTCCTTAATCTCCTCAATCGACTTGGAACCGAAGTTGCGGATGTCCAACAGGTCTGCCTCTGAATGAGCAACCAGTTCACCAACAGTGAGGATCCCACGGCGACGCAACGCATTGTACGAACGCGACTGCAACCCCAGGTTCTCAATCGGCAGTGCCAGGTCTGCAGACAGCGTCTCATCCGTCGCCGCCGGGCCGATCTCAATGCCCTCAGCTTCCGTGTTGAGTTCCCCAGCCAGGCCGAACAACTCCACGAGGGTTTTGCCGGCAGACGCAATCGCATCACGTGGCAAAATAGCTGGTTTTGTTTCTACATCAACGATTAGACGGTCGAAGTCCGTGCGCTGTTCCACACGAGTCGCCTCAACCTTGTAGCTCACCTTCAAAACGGGGCTGTAGATCGAGTCCACCGGGATCCGCGCCAGCTCGGCGTTCGGATCCTTGTTCTGATCTGCCGACACGTAGCCGCGGCCACGCTCAACTGTCAGTTCAATCTCCAGCTTGCCCTTTTCAGACAAGGTAGCTAGGTGCAAGTCCGGGTTGTGGATCTGCACTCCCGCAGGCGGGGTAATGTCCGCTGCGGTCACCTCACCAGTACCCGCCTTACGCAAGTACATGACGACAGGTTCGTCGTTTTCTGAGGAAAGTACGAGGTCCTTAATGTTGAGGATAATTTCCGCAACATCTTCCTTAACCCCGGGAATAGTTGAGAACTCATGCTGCACCCCATCGATGCGGATCGATGTTACTGCCGCCCCCGGAATTGAGGAAAGCAGTGTGCGGCGCAGCGAGTTACCAAGTGTGTAGCCAAAACCTGGTTCCAACGGCTCCAGGGTGAATCGTGAACGGTACTCGCTAACCTGCTCTTCAGTAAGAGTGGGTCGCTGTGCAATTAGCACGTCTTTGGTCCTTTCTTCCTGAAGCATCCGCCATATGACGCTTCAGGTACGTTACAGGTCAGTCCTGAAACAAGTGCGGCGTTACGCAAAGGCGTTGTGCGTAACTCGACGTGGAAGACGCGAAGTCTTCGTACTTCCCTTAGACGCGACGGCGCTTCGGGGGGCGGCAACCATTGTGAGCCTGCGGCGTCACATCCTGGATTGACCCCACCTCAATGCCGGTGGCCTGAAGTGAACGGATAGCGGTCTCACGGCCCGAACCCGGGCCCTTAACGAACACGTCAACTTTCTTAACACCGTATTCCTGAGCGCGACGAGCAGCAGATTCAGCCGCCAGTTGTGCTGCGAACGGCGTTGACTTACGCGAACCTTTGAAACCAACCTGTCCGGATGAAGCCCAAGAAAGCACCCCACCGGTCGGATCCGTGATCGAAACGATCGTGTTATTAAAAGTAGATTTAATGTAGGCGTGCCCGTGGGTTACGTTCCGGTGTTCCTTACGCTTCCCTTTGCGCGCCACTGAAGATTTAGTAGCCATAGATCATTTTCTCCTACGAGTATCAGCGAAGCCGCAGCTTACGCGCTCTTCTTTCCGGCAACAGTGCGCTTGGGGCCCTTACGGGTGCGCGCGTTTGTCTTGGTGCGCTGACCATGCACGGGTAGGCCACGGCGGTGGCGCAGACCCTGGTAGCAGCCAATCTCAATCTTGCGGCGGATGTCAGCCTGCACCTCACGGCGCAAGTCACCCTCCACCTGGTAGTTACCTTCGATGTACTCGCGGAGCTTCACGAACTCTTCTTCGGTAGCGTCCTTAACGCGCGTATCAGGTGAAACGCCAGTGGCTTTCAAAGTTTCTTTAGCGCGTGAACGACCTACTCCGAAAATGTAGGTGAGCGCTACCTCTAACCGCTTTTCGCGGGGGAGGTCAACGCCGGCAATACGTGCCATACTTGTTCTCCAAATTTGGAAAGGGAGGTGGTCACCTTACCATCTGGTAGCGAGCTGACGCTGCCAACCAGCCTCGGCCTCCGGTCCGAGGGTCCCGCCTAAGCGGCCGGTAAAGTGCTTATCTTTATTTATTGAACAGCGGTGCCCTATCGGCCTTGACGCTGCTTGTGTCGCGGATTGTCGCAGATCACCATGACTTTGCTGTGGCGACGAATCACCTTGCACTTGTCACAGATCTTCTTGACGCTCGGCTGTACCTTCATGGTTTACCTCCGCCAATCGGTGTTATTGTGTCTTATTTACTTGTAGCGGTAAACAATCCGGCCCCGCGTCAGATCGTAGGGCGAAAGCTCTACAACAACACGGTCTTCCGGCAGAATACGAATGTAGTGCTGACGCATTTTCCCAGAAATATGCGCGAGCACGATGTGCCCATTAGGAAGCTCCACGCGGAACATTGCGTTCGGCAATGCCTCCGAAATGGTGCCTTCCATTTCAATGACGCCATCTTTTTTGGCCATACGCTTTGTCTAACCCCTCAAGTGTATCTAAGCTTTGCGTTCACAAAGCCCGGTCCGCCTGCCTCCACAAATACCGCGGATACAGACAATGACCCGACTAATCAGTTTAATGGAAAACCAAGCTCAACTACAGGGCAGACCTTGTTATTTTACTCACTCTCCCGTGGCGCGCTTGCAAGAACCCTTTGCCGTCTACCGAAACGACTAGAGGGCTGAAGTGCGTGAACGCTACATCTGCGAGGCAACTCTACATCTACGAGGCAACGCTACATCTGCAAAGCATCGTTACGTCTGAGGAAAACGTTACGGCTGCGGAGTAATGCCATAAGGCGCAAGCCCGGCCTCCCCACCATCTGGCGCGGTGAGTACCCACACCCCGTTATCAGTGAGAGCGATCGTGTGTTCCCAGTGGCTCGCCAGACGGCCATCCACCGTCTTCACCGTCCACTCATCGGCCAGCGTTTTTGTGTCAATCTTGCCATCGACCAGCATGGGTTCCACCGCCAGCACCATGCCACGTTTCAAAGCCGGGGTTCGGCCCGTCACCTCATAGTTGTATACCGAGGGATCCATGTGCATCGCGGTCCCGATCCCGTGCCCCGTGTACTCCTCGATAATGCCCGCTTCCCAATCGCCATCGCGGTTCGCAGCCACCACCTGTTCCACCGCGCGGCCAATGTCATTAGTGCGGTTACCCGTCGCCACTGCAGCTAAAGCCGCCCACATTGACTGTTCCGTAATTCGGTTCAAACGACGTGCGGCCTCACTGCCATGTTCGTCACCTCCAACGATCATTGTGAACGCTGCGTCCCCGTGCCACTGCTTCCCCTCGCGCTCCACGTACGCGCCACAGTCGAAACTCACCAGGTCTCCAGCCTTTAACGGAGTTTCATCTGGAATTCCATGCACAACCGTGTCATTTACCGAGATGCACACGGTTGCTGGGTAACCGTAGTAACCAAGGAAGTTCGACTTCGCTCCCGAAGACTCGATCACATGCGCACTCACCGCGTCCAATTCCAGCAAGGTCACGCCCGGCTGCGCCGCCTCCCTCAGGGCCTCGTGAATCTTTGCGACAATCAAACCGGCCTCGCGCATGTACTCAATCTGCTTGCGGTTTTTTCGTTGAATCCGCGCCACTGTTAACTCCTCACTATGTGAAACCACCCACTGTTCGTGCGGCAACAGCGGGTGGAATACGATCTAAAGTTGGCCCATAAGGCAGTGCAACCGACCTACAAAGCTATTAGCATGTCGTCTCGCCGTTAACTAGTTAAAGCACTGGTTACTAGTTAAAGCATTGGTATTAAGCTAAAGCACTGCTAAGTAGATACGAAACTGCCGACGCCAGAACGTTACTTCTCCTTCAACGCTTCATCAAGCACCGCTTCGACCCGGGCCCAAACCTCATCCACGCTGCCGGTACCATCGATTTGAACTAGCATGTCCTGGTCCGCGTAGTACGTAGCCATCGGCTCCGTCTGCCGGTGGTAGACCTCCAGGCGGTGGCGAATCACCGGCTCAGTATCGTCGGCACGACCCTCTTCCTCAGCACGTTTCAATAGCCGGTCAACAACCGAATCCTCATCAACCGCAATCTCCATTACCAAAGTAATCTCTTGGTGCAGCGCTGCCATGGCGTCACGCAGAAAATGCGCCTGCTCGAGCGTGCGGGGGTAACCGTCCAACAGGTAGCCATCCTGCACGTCCGGTGCTTTCAAACGAGCCTGAACCATCGGGTTCGTCACGGAATCGGGCACGAACTCACCCTTATTGATGTACTCGCGGGCCTGCTGCCCCAAAACCGTGTCCTGAGCCAGGTTCTCTCGAAAAATCGCGCCCGTAGAAATCGCTGGGATGCCAAGTTTTTGCGCGATGCGCTTCGCCTGCGTGCCCTTACCCGCACCTGGGGCACCCAGCATAATGATCACTGGTTTGCTCATTGCAAGAATCCTTCGTAATGGTGTTTTTGAAGCTGTGAATCAATCTGCATCACCGTCTGCAGGCCAACCCCCACAACGATCAGCAGCGTAGTCCCACCGAACGGCATCTGCCCGCCCTCAAGATGAAGTGGAATCATCGCAATGGAAGGTAGCAGAGCGACAATCACCAAATATAGGGCGCCCGCAGTGGTTATGCGGTTCATAACGAACCGCAAGTACTCTGCAGTCGGAACCCCGGCGCGGATACCTGGAATGAACCCGCCGTACTTCTTCATGTTGTCCGCAACCTCGTCGGGGTTAAACGTGATCGACGTGTAGAAGAACGTGAAGAACAGGATCATAAGCCCGTTCGCAATCAGATAAACAACGGTTGTGCGCGCAAAGTTAGCGTGAATCCACTGCACCCACGAGTCATTGGGATTACCGAAGTTCGCGATCATAGTCGGCAACGCCAGAATTGAGGTCGAGAAAATCACGGGAATAACGTTCGCCATGTTGATCTTCAGTGGAATATAGGTGGATGACCCACCCATGAGGCGCTGCCCCACCATCCGTTTCGCGTACTGTACCGGGATGCGGCGCTGCGCCAGTTCAATGTAAACCACCACCATGGTGATAACCAAGATGAGCGCCAGAATCCAGAAGACCTTCCCCCATGCCCCAGCGCGGCCAATGGAGAACAAGTGCGCCGGCAGTGTCGCGGTAATCGAAGTGAAAATCAGCAGGGACATGCCGTTGCCAATGCCGCGTTCGGTGATGAGCTCACCCATCCACATGATCACGCCGGTACCGGCAGTCATAACCAGTAGCATCATCAAGAAAGTACCAGCGTTCTTCTCTGGGATCACCGGGGCGGAACAGCCGGGGAACAACCGGTCTGCCATCGCCAAACTGATCATTGTAGAAGACTGGAGGACGCCCAAGAAAATAGTTAGGTAACGCGTGTACTGCGTCAACTTCGTCTGCCCCTGCTGCCCTTCCTTATGGAGGTCATCGAACCGGGGAATCACAACACGAAGCAACTGCACAATAATCGACGCCGTAATATAGGGCATGATCCCAAGTGCGAACACTGACAGCTGCAGTAATGCTCCACCGGAAAACAAGTTAACGAGATCCAGCAGGGAGTTCTCCCCCTGCTGCGCCACACACGTTTGAATGTTAGGCGTGGACACACCCGGTGTAGGGATAAAAGACCCCAGGCGGAACAGCCCCATTATGAGCAAACTGAACAGCAGTTTACCCCGCAGATCAGGCGTGCGGAATGCCTGTGCAAATGTGCTGAGCACGCGTCCTCCTCAAAATTATGCGCACTAGTGCACGACCTAGCGTACCGGAAAATAATCGCTGGCGGTAAATCGCCCAAACTCTAAAACTGAAAGCTCACACAGCAAGGTGGCTCGACCACGAATGATCGAGCCACCTTACATATTCACCAGCCTCGAATTACCGAGCCTGAATGGTGCCGCCAGCCTTGGTGATCTTCTCCTCAGCGGAAGCAGACCACTTGTCGACGGTAATGTTGAACTTCTTCGTAACTTCGCCCGTGCCAAGTACCTTCACAGGACAGTTCTTACGAACCGCGTTCTTCTCCACGAGCGCGTCAACAGTTACGTCGCCACCCTCCGGGAAAAGCTCTTCCAAGCGCCCCAGGTTCACAACCTGGTACTCAACGCGGAACGGGTTTTTGAACCCACGCAGCTTCGGCATGCGCATATGCATCGGCATCTGCCCACCCTCGAACGCTGCGGGAACGGTGTTACGAGCCTTCGTACCCTTCGTACCACGGCCCGAAGTTTTACCCTTCGAACCTTCACCGCGGCCAACGCGTTGCTTACGCGTGGTAGCTCCGGGTGCGGACTTTAGGTCGTGCAGGCGTAGAACCTTCTTCTCAGCCATGGTTACTCGACCTCCTCTACCTCAACCATGTGGCGGACAACCTGGATGAGGCCGCGAACGGACGGCGTGTCGTCACGGACAACGCTTTGACCGATCTTGCGCAAACCCAGAGTCACGATGGTGGCACGCTGCTTAGGCGTGCGACCAATCGACGAGCGCGTACGGGTAATCTTCAGTTTCGCCATTACGCACCTACCCCTGCTGCTGCCTCGTTCTCAGCAATTTCAGCCATGAGGCGCTCCGCCTCTTCACCTTCAGCACGGGCACGCAGCATCGAAGCTGGTGCAACGCGTTCCAGTGCGAGTCCGCGGCGAGCTGCCACGGCCTCAGGCTGCTCCAATTCCTTCAAACCAGCAACCGTAGCCCGAACGATGTTCAGCGCGTTTTGCGATCCCAAGGACTTCGTCAGCACGTCGTGCACACCGGCGCATTCCAGCACGGCGCGCACTGGACCACCCGCGATTACCCCAGTACCGGGGGAAGCGGGGCGCAGCAACACGATTCCAGCCGCATCTTCGCCACGCACCAGGTGCGTGATCGTCCGGCCAATCATGGGGACGCGGAAAAAGTTCTTCTTCGCGTCTTCCACACCTTTTGCAATCGCCTGAGGTACTTCTTTTGCTTTACCGTAGCCAACGCCCACGGTGCCTTCGCCGTCACCGACCACTACCAGAGCGGTGAATGCGAACCGGCGCCCGCCCTTAACCACTTTGGAAACGCGGTTAATGGTGACCACGCGCTCTTCGTACTGGTCGCGGCTATCATTGCGGCGGTTGTCGCGACGCTCGTTACGGCCCGACCGACGCTCCCGCCGGTTATCCTGCCGCTCCTGCGTCTGCTGGCCGCCCTTCTTCGTCTCTTCTGCAGCCATCTGCGTGTTCTCTTTCTTCTGCTCACTCATAGCTTCAAGCCACCCTCACGGGCACCCTCGGCCACAGCAGCTACGCGTCCGTGGTACTTGTTTCCCCCACGGTCGAACACCACTGCGGTGATTCCAGCCTCTTTAGCGCGCTGTGCAACTGCCTCGCCCACCTTGCGGGCGGCATCGGTTTTGTTTTCCGCACCCTCGAGGCCAGATTCCATTGTTGACGCCGACGCGAGTGTGTTCCCCAAGTCGTCATCGATCACTTGCGCCACCATGTGGCGGTTAGACCGGGTGACAACCAGGCGGGGACGCTCAGCGGTGCCATGAACCTTGTTACGCACGCGGTGGTGGCGGCGGAGCCGAGCAACGCGCTTACCTTTACCTTTAACGGTGTAAGACATTACTTACCAGCCTTTCCAACCTTGCGACGGATCTGCTCACCCGCGTAACGAATCCCTTTACCCTTGTAGGGTTCGGGCTTGCGGATCTTACGGATACGAGCAGCGGTTTCACCAACCAGTTGCTTATCGATACCCGCCACCGAGAACTTGTTCGCAGACTCAACTTTGAACTCGATACCTTCAGGCGCTTCAAATAGCACGGGGTGAGAGTATCCAACCGCGAACTCCAGGTTCTTGCCTTTAGCTGCTACGCGGTAACCGGTACCCACGATCTCCAGGGCTTTCGTGTACCCTTCGGTAACGCCGATGATCATGTTCTCAATCAAGGACCGTTCCAACCCGTGGCGGGAACGAGCCACCCGGGACTCGTCAGGGCGCTTCACAAACACCTGTGCGTCCTCAACAACAGCGGTGATTGGTTCAACAATCGTGTGCTCAAGGCTGCCTTTCGGGCCCTTTACAATCACGTGGGCGCCATCAATAGTGACATCCACACCGTTTGGGATTGCGATAGGAGTCTTACCGATACGTGACATTGGTTTCCTCCTTACCAGATGTAGGCGAGGACTTCCCCACCTACGCCCCTGTTGAACGCTTCACGATCCGTCAGTAGACCGGATGAGGTCGAAAGAATCGCGACACCCAAACCACCACGCACGCGCGGCAGCTCGGACGATTTCGCGTACACGCGCAAACCCGGTTTGGATACGCGTTGTACACCTGAGATGGCGGCCTCACGGTTGTGGCCGTACTTGAGGTCAAGCGTCAGGGTCTTACCGACCGGCGCTTCCTCTACCTTCGTCGCGGCAACGTAACCTTCCGCAACGAGGATTTGTGCAATTGCTGCCTTCAACTTCGAGTGCGGCATAGACACGGAATCGTGGTGCGCGCGACTCGCGTTACGCAGACGCGTCAGCATGTCTGCGATCGGGTCAGTCATTGTCATTGGGGTTTCTCCCCTTCCTCAACGTGGTTTCCTCCAGTGAAGGACCTGCGCTGTAGTGGTTTACCAGCTGCTCTTCGTCACGCCTGGGAGTTCACCCGCAAGGGCGAGCTCACGCAAGCAAACGCGGCATAGTCCGAACTTGCGGTACACCGAGCGGGGACGCCCGCACCGGTTGCAACGCGTGTATCCACGAACCTTGAACTTTGGTTTCCGGTTCGCTTTAACCTTCAAAGATGTCTTCGCCATGCTTACTTCTCCTTGAACGGGAAGCCGAGCCCGTGAATCAGAGCGCGACCTTCCTCGTCGGTCTTAGCTGACGTGACAATCGTGATATCCATGCCACGTACGCGGTCAATTGAATCCACGTCGATCTCGTGGAACACCGATTGCTCCGTGAGGCCGAACGTGTAGTTACCCTGACCGTCGAACTGATTGGGGTTCATGCCGCGGAAGTCGCGGATACGGGGAAGAGCCGTAGAAATCAGACGGTCCATGAATTCCCACATGCGATCCCCACGCATGGTCACGTGCGCACCAATTGGCTGGCCCTGACGCAGTTTGAACTGCGCAATGGATTTACGTGCACGGCTCACAGACGGTTTCTGGCCCGTAATTGCCGTGAGGTCCCGAATCGCCCCATCCATTGCTTTAGAGTCGTGCGCTGCAGCCCCGACACCCATGTTCACAACTACCTTCACGAGTGATGGCACCTGCATGGTGTTCTCGTAGTTGAACTTTTTCTCGAGGTTCGGGCGTACCTCGTCTACGAACTTAGTTTTTAGACGCGGGGTCATGCTCCGATCTCCTTCCCGGTCTCGAGGCCGCGTGCCGCTCCACCGCGGATAACGCGGATCGGGTTGCGGTTAACGCGCTTGCCGTTCTCGTCAACATCGATGCGGAAGCCAACGCGTACGCGCTGCTTCGTATCGGGGTCAACGAGCATTACTTTAGACACGTGGATCGGTGCTTCAACCATTTCAATACCACCGGTTGCCGCGCCCTGGGCCGTCTGCCCTTGACGCACGTGACGCGTCTTTAGGTTCACACCCTCGACCAAGACTTTCTGGTCTTTGGGGAATACCTTAATGACACGCCCCTGCTTACCCTTGTCACCGGGTTTGAGTGGTTCTAGTCCCTGCTCTGCACGACGGGCGTTGCGTGCATCAATCTTCTTCTGGTCTGATGTGCGGCCAGAGATGACCTCAACCAGATCGCCCTTCTTAATCTTTGCTGCCATTAGAGCACCTCCGGCGCTAGTGACACGATCCGCATGAACTGTTTTTCACGCAGTTCACGGCCCACGGGCCCGAAAATACGGGTACCGCGAGGTTCGTTGTTGGTGCCGAGGATTACGGCTGCGTTCTCATCAAAACGAATGTAGGAACCATCGGGACGCCGGCGTTCCTTGCGCGTACGCACAATCACTGCCTTAACGACCTCACCCTTTTTGACGTTGCCGCCAGGGATCGCGTCCTTAACTGTGGCGACGATGACGTCACCTACACCCGCGTAGCGTCGACCGGATCCACCGAGCACGCGGATGCAAAGAATTTCCTTCGCCCCCGTGTTGTCGGCGATCTTTAGTCGCGACTCCTGCTGGATCATTAGTTGTTCTCCAATCGTCGAACCGGTTCTCCAGCCCAGCGGGCTGAGCCTTGTCGAACGTATACGGACTCGTGCAACCAAGTGGCTGCACATCTTCTTCGCCAGTTCCTGCACGTGCGGCACACGAACCACACTCGTGCGATGCGGTGCCGGTTAGTGCCTGGCTCGCGTTTACGCCTAAACCTCGGTATCCCCACGCTCTGAAAATAGGCGCGCGTACACTGGTTCCGCGTAAAAACGCAACCTCATTAGTCTATGCCATCCGCTTCCCCAATTGGAAGGAGGATTAGCCGCGCTGCCTGTGCCTTTGCTCACGATAAAGCGAAAGGCCGCCCCGAGGGGCGGCCTCCAGTAACAATCAAAAAGTTACTTCGCGCGTTCGATGATGTCGGTTACGCGCCAACGCTTCGTTTTCGACAGTGGACGGGTCTCCATGATCCGAACAAGGTCACCAATGCGCAACTCATTGTTTTCGTCGTGCACCTTAACCTTCTTCTTTTTGGTCATAACCTTGCCGTAAAGCGGGTGCTTAACCCGGTCTTCCAGCTCCACTACGACCGTTTTGTCCATCTTGTCGCTAACCACGTGGCCGCGACGAACTTTACGTTCGCCCCGCACCGGTTTCGTTGCATCAGCCATTTAGATCACTCCTCACTCCCAGGCGCCGTGCGGATCCCCAGCTCACGCTCGCGCGCCACAGTGTAAATACGGGCAATATTTCCACGCACCGCCTTGAAGCGACCGTGATCCTCTAGCTGACCGAGAGCTTTGGAGAACCGAAGGTTAAACAGTTCCGCCTTAGCCTTCTCTAGTTCGGAAGCCAGCTGCGTGTCGTCCATCTCATCGAGAGCGGCGGTTGTCAGACGATTGTTGTCTGCCATTATGCGTCACCACCTTCACGAACAAGGAAACGAGTCTTAATAGGAAGCTTGTGCTGGGCACGACGCATGGCCTCGCGAGCCACGCTCTCCGGCACACCAGCTAGTTCGAACATCACCCGGCCGGGCTTCACGTTCGCAATCCAGAACTCCGGAGCACCTTTACCGGAACCCATACGCGTTTCCAACGGTTTTTTTGTGAGCGCGTGATCGGGGAAAATGTTGATCCACACTTTACCGCCACGCTTAATGAACCGAGTCATGGCAATACGCGCTGCCTCAATCTGACGGTTCGTAATGTAAGCCGGCTCCAATGCCTGGATGCCGTAATCACCGAACGAACTTTCGGTGCCGCCTTTAGCCATACCGCTACGTGTTGGGCGGTGTGGCTTGCGGTACTTAGTACGTCTTGGGATAAGCACGGCCTAGCCCTCCGATCCTTTTTGCTCAGCCTTCGCGTCCGCAGCGGGTGCTGCCTCACGCTTTTCTGACTGATTGTTCCTACGCTGCCCACCGGAGCGACGCTGGCCCCGGCGACCACCACGGCGTTCGCCTCGACGACCACCACGGTTACCAGCCTCGACTTGCTGCTGAGCGAACTCCCGCTCCGTCAAGTCACCCTTGTAAATCCACACCTTCACACCAATGCGGCCGAACGTGGTCACGGCCTCGTAGAAACCGTAATCAATATTCGCGCGCAGCGTGTGCAGTGGTACCCGGCCCTCACGGTAAAACTCCGAGCGCGACATTTCCGCGCCCCCTAAACGGCCGGAGCACTGAACGCGGATACCTTTAGCGCCCGCACGAAGAGCGGACTGCATGCCCTTGCGCATAGCGCGGCGGAACGACACACGCGCCGCAAGCTGCTCTGCAATCCCTTGCGCAACCAGACGCGCATCCATTTCCGCGTTCTTAACTTCCAGGATGTTCAGCTGAACCTGTTTGCCCGTCAGCTTCTCAAGCCGCTGCCGCAACCGGTCGGCCTCCGCTCCGCGGCGACCAATCACAATCCCCGGGCGAGCGGTGTACAGATCCACTCGCACCCGGTCGGTTGTGCGTTCAATGACGATGCGGGAAACACCCGCGCGTTCCAGGTTCGCGTTGAGGAAATCGCGGATCGCGAAGTCTTCAGCTACGTAATCGCTGTAACGCTGCCCTTTAGTAGTGGAGTCAGCGAACCAGCGAGAGCGGTGCTCGGTTGTTACACCCAGCCTAAACCCGGTGGGGTTAACTTTTTGACCCATTACCGGCCTTCCTTCCCAGTCTCGTCCTTCGTGCCCACTACTAGAGTGATGTGGCTGGTGCGTTTCAGAATCTGCCCCGCCCGGCCCTGTGCGCGGGGGCGGAACCGCTTCATCGTTGGACCTTCGTCAACAAAGGCTTCCACGACGTACAGGTCTTCCTCCCGGAAAGTTTCCCCAGCGTTTTGTGCCAACACGCGTGCGTTAGCGACGGCACTGTTCAATACTTTGTTCACATCAGTTGCTACAGCATGCGGAGCGAACCGCAAGATGTCAGCTGCCTCAAGGACCCGCTTGTTGCGAACCTCGTTCACAACCCGGCGAGCCTTCATGGGCGTGACGCGAACGTAGCGCGCCTGCGCCTTAGCTACCATTGTCCTTGCCTCACTTCTCATCGGGCGCCTTAACGGCGTCCTTTGCGGTCGTCCTTGTCATGGCCGCGGAATGTCCGAGTGGGAGCGAACTCGCCGAGCTTGTGCCCCACCATCGATTCCGTGATGTACACCGGCACGTGCTTGCGCCCGTCGTGCACAGCGAACGTGTGCCCCAGGAAGTCCGGGGTGATGACGGAACGACGTGACCAGGTTTTGATAACGTTCTTCGTGCCCTTTTCGTTCTGAGCGTCCACCTTCTTTAGCAGGTGCTCGTCGACGAAAGGACCCTTCTTCAGACTACGTGGCATTATTTGTCAGCTCCTATCAGCGCTTTTTGCCAGTCCGGCGACGGCGCACAATGAGCCTGTCGCTGGCCTTGTTCGGACGACGAGTACGACCCTCAGGCTGACCCCAAGGTGACACTGGGTGACGACCACCAGAGGTGCGGCCTTCACCACCACCGTGTGGGTGATCCACCGGGTTCATAGCAACACCACGAACCTTCGGGCGGCGTCCCTTCCAACGCATCCGGCCGGCTTTACCCCAGCTGATATTGGACTGTTCCGCGTTCCCAACCTCACCAACGGTGGCGCGGCACATGACCTCGACGTTCCGGATCTCTCCGGACGGCATGCGCAGCTGAGCGTAACGGCCTTCGCGGGCCACTAGGCGCACGGAAGTACCGGCGGAACGCGCAATCTTTGCGCCCCCACCCGGGTACATCTCGACAGCGTGAACCACGGTGCCGACGGGGATGTTACGCAACGGCAGGTTGTTCCCCGGCTTGATGTCCGCGTTCGCACCAGATTCCACAACGTCACCCTGGTTCAGTTTTGCTGGCGCCAGAATGTACCGTTTTGTCCCATCTACATAGTGCAGCAGGGCAATGCGCGCGGTACGGTTCGGATCGTATTCGATGTGCGCGACCTTTGCGGGTACGCCATCTTTATCGTTACGGCGAAAGTCGATGAGGCGGTAGGCGCGTTTGTGCCCGCCACCGCGGCGACGTGCCGTGATGCGACCGTGGTTGTTACGACCACCGGTCTTGGTCAGTGGGCGAACCAGAGACTTTTCCGGAGTAGACCGGGTGATCTCCACGAAGTCCGCCACAGAGCTGCCGCGACGTCCCGGCGTCGTCGGCTTGTATCTACGGATTCCCATGTTTATCCTCTACTCTTCGTGTCTCAGGCGAGGTCACCGAAGATGTCGATCGTGCCTTCACGCAGTGTGACAATGGCACGTTTCGTGTTCTTTCGGCGGCCGATCCCGTCGCGCGTGCGATAGGCTTTGCCCTGTCGGTTTTGCGTCGCGACGTGCGAGACCTTTACGTTGAAGATCTTTTCAATCGCGAGGCGGATTTCAGTCTTGTTCGACCGCGGGTCAACGAGGAAGGTGTACTTCCCCAGATCCATTAGTCCCGAAGACTTTTCGGTAATGACCGGCGCGATGATGATGTCGCGAGGGTTTTTCGCTAGTTCCAGGCTCACTTGTTGCCCTCCTTAGCTGCAAGGAACTGCTCGAGCGCGGTCTTGTGGAAGACAACGTACTCGGAGTTCATTACGTCCAGCGTGTTCAACTGGTCTACGTACAGGATGTGTACGTTAGGAAGGTTGCGTACCGACAAAATGTTGTTGTCGTCGCCGCGGAACGTTACGTACAGCGTGCGTTCCCCCGCCGTGAGGCGGTCTACCGCTACGCGCGCTTCCTTTGTTGAGATTTTGTCTTCCGCGATGAAACCGGTGACCACGAGGATCCGGTCTGCGTCCGCCCGGTTGGAAAGCGCACTGTACAGAGCCCCGAGCTTCATTTTCTTAGGGGTACGTTGCGCGTAGGAGCGCGGCTGCGGTCCGTGAACCACACCGCCACCAGCCCACTGGGGTGCGCGGATTGAACCTTGGCGTGCCCGGCCGGTGCCTTTCTGACGCCACGGTTTCTTACCGCCACCAGAAACTTCACCGCGGGTCTTCGCTTTCGCGGTACCCGCGCGAGAAGCGGCTAGTTGCGCTTTCACTACCTGGTGAATGAGGGGCACGTTGACGTCGCGGCCGAAGTACTGTTCGGGTAGTTCCGCGGTCTCAACCTTCTTGCCCTCAACGTCTAGAACGTCAACTTTGTTAGCCATCGTTACGCTCCTTTCACGGCCGTGCGCACGAGCACCACGGCGTTCTTGGGGCCAGGAATGGCGCCCTTAATGAGCAGCAAGCCTTTGTCGGTGTCGACACCGAAAACGCGCAGGTTCTGAACTGTGCGCCGCTTGTTCCCCATACGGCCTGCCATCCGGAGGCCTTTGAAGATACGTCCGGGAGTTGCGCAAGCCCCGATTGAGCCGGGTTTGCGGTGATTGCGGTGTGCACCGTGCGAAGCGGAAGCACCACCGAATCCGTGGCGCTTCATAACGCCTGCGAATCCTTTACCTTTGGTGTTTCCGGAAACGTCTACCTTTTGGCCAACCTCGAAGATATCAGCAGCCAGTTCTTGGCCCACTTCGTAGTTGTCCGCGTCGGAAGTACGTACTTCCACGAGGTGACGGCGCGGCGTTACACCCGCTTTCTTAAAGTGTCCCGCGAGGGGTTTTGTAATGCGGCGAGGATCAATCTCGCCGAAGCCTATTTGTGCGGCTGTGTAGCCATCAGTCTCTTCGGTGCGCACCTGCGTGACGACGTTGGTGCCCACCTGCACGACCGTGAGTGGAACGACTTTACCGTCTGCGTCCCACGCCTGGGTCATGCCGAGCTTGCGGCCAAGTAGCGCCTTAACGGGCGCAACCGCGTGCTTGGTGTCAGTAGTCATTTTTACAGGTTTCCTCAGAGTTTAATATCGATTTTCACGTCAGCGGGCAGGTCGAGTCGCATGAGCGAATCCACTGCCTTGGGCGTCGGGTCGATGATGTCAATGAGACGCTTGTGTGTACGCATCTCGAAGTGTTCGCGGCTGTCCTTGTACTTGTGGGGCGACCGAACTACTACGAAGACGTTTCGTTCAGTCGGCAGCGGCACCGGGCCCACTACCGTCGCACCGGCGCGTTGCACGGTGTCGACGATCTTGCGCGCGGAGCTGTCAATGACCTCGTGGTCATAGGACTTGAGCCGGATGCGGATCTTTTGTCCCGCCATGCCGTCTTTCCTCTCTTAACAGCTACTCACCGGTCCCCGCACTCGGGCGTGTCGCTATTTGCGACGCATTAGCGCGGCGCTCTTTCCTCACGGAGGAGCTGGACCGTATTGTGATCAAAGAACTTTGGGTGATTACCCATCGTTTGCGACAAAGTCGCGTAACGATATCTATCTAGCGAGGCATTGCCTCGTTTGACGCAACCATGACAGTCTTTCAGATTCACAGCGAAATTCCAACCCGAACAACAGCAATTAGACTGTGAATCACGTCAAAGTACAAAAATGTGGCCCGGCCGAATCCGGGCCACATTCAGTAAATCCTAAATCAGATTAGGAAAGTACCTCGGTCACACGACCGGAACCGACGGTACGGCCACCCTCACGGATAGCGAAGCCGAGGCCGACCTCCATAGCGATCGGCTGAATCAGCTCAACCGTGATCTCCGTGGTGTCGCCGGGCATAACCATGTCGGTGCCCTCAGGCAGTTCAATAACACCCGTCACGTCCGTGGTACGGAAGTAGAACTGCGGACGGTAGTTGGTGAAGAACGGCTTGTGACGACCGCCCTCTTCCTTCTTCAGGATGTAAACCTGGCCCTTGAACTTCGTGTGCGGCGTAATGGAACCGGGGATTGCGACAACCTGGCCGCGCTCCACGTCCTCACGCTTGGTGCCACGCAGCAGCAGACCACAGTTCTCGCCTGCCCATGCTTCGTCCATAGCCTTGTGGAACATCTCGATACCGGTAACAGTGGTCTTCTGCGGATCACGGATACCGAGGATCTCGACCTCCGCGTTCAGCGGGAGTTTACCACGCTCAACACGGCCCGTTACCACGGTGCCGCGACCGGTGATGGTGAAGACGTCCTCAATCGGCATGAGGAACGGCTTGTCCATGTCACGCTCGGGGGTCGGGATGTATTCGTCAACGGTCTCCATGAGCTTCTCAACCGCAGCTACCCACTCCGCGTCGCCTTCCAGCGCCTTCAGAGCAGATACGTGGATGATCGGCGCGTTCTCACCGTCGTAACCCTGGGAGTCGAGGAGCTCGCGCACCTCTTCTTCAACCAGTTCCAGCATCTCTTCGTCGTCGACCATGTCGCACTTGTTCAGCGCCACGATGATCGTTGGCACGCCCACCTGGCGGGCGAGCAGTACGTGCTCGCGCGTCTGAGCCATCGGGCCGTCAGTTGCAGCTACCACGAGGATTGCGCCGTCCATCTGCGCGGCACCCGTGATCATGTTCTTCACGTAGTCAGCGTGACCGGGTGCGTCCACGTGAGCGTAGTGACGCTTATCGGTCTGGTACTCAACGTGAGACACGTTGATGGTAATACCACGGTCGCGCTCCTCGGGAGCGTTATCCACCTGATCGAACGGCGTGAAGTCGTTCAACTCAGGGTACTTGTCGTGCAGTACCTTGGTGATTGCCGCGGTCAGCGTAGTTTTACCGTGGTCAACGTGACCAATGGTACCGATGTTTACGTGCGGTTTTGTCCGCTCAAACTTGGCCTTCGCCACTTGTGTCCTCCTGGACTCGGGTAGATGATTACAGCCTTTGGCTAGGAATTAGCCTAGCACCAAAAACGTGATCGATACTACGGGGTTTACATATTGTGCGCGGGTTAACGCCGCTTTTGGCTTAACTATTGCTATTCGCCATGAGCCTTGCCGATGATTTCATCCGCAACGCTCTTAGGAACCTCTGCGTAACTGTCGAACTGCATCGAGTAAACAGCGCGGCCCTGCGTCTTAGAACGCAAGTCCCCAACGTACCCGAACATTTCCGACAGTGGCACCTGGGCCCGTACAACCTTCACGCCGTGAGCATCCTCCATTGCCTGGATGGAACCACGACGGGAGTTCAGGTCGCCAATAACGTCGCCCATGTACTCCTCAGGCGTACGAACCTCAACAGCCATAATCGGCTCAAGCAGAGCCGGTGAAGCCTTGCGGGCACCCTCGCGGAATACCTGCACACCAGCAATCTTGAACGCCATTTCCGATGAGTCAACGTCGTGGTACGCACCGTCGAGGAGCGTAGCCTTGACACCCACCACCGGGTAGCCGGCGAGCACACCAGTTTGCATAGCATCCTGAATACCCGCATCGACCGACGGAATGTACTCGCGCGGAATGCGGCCACCAGTGACCTCATTCACGAACTCGTACGTATTCTCGTCATCAACCTCGAGAGGCTCGAACTTACAAATCACGCGCGCGAACTGGCCGGAACCACCGGTCTGCTTCTTGTGCGTGTACTCGAGCTTCTCGACAGTCTTTCGGATCGTCTCGCGGTAAGCAACCATGGGTTTACCCACGTTCGCTTCCACTTTGAACTCGCGACGCATGCGGTCAACGAGCACGTCTAGGTGAAGCTCACCCATACCGCCGATAACGGTCTGGCCGGTTTCGTCATCCAAACGCACCGTGAACGTCGGATCCTCTTCCGCGAGCTTCTGGATCGCAACCCCAAGCTTCTCTTGGTCCGCCTTCGACTTCGGTTCGATGGACACGTGAATAACCGGCTCGGGGAACGTCATGGATTCGAGGATAACCGGCTTATCTTGCGCCGAAAGCGTATCGCCCGTGGTCGTATCCTTCAAACCAATGAATGCGTAGATGTGGCCTGCGTGAGCCACGTCAACCGGGTTTTCCTTGTTCGAGTGCATCTGGAAAAGTTTGCCAACGCGCTCACGCTTACCCTTGGTTGCGTTAAGCACCTGGCTGCCGGACTCCACCTTGCCGGAGTAAACGCGCACGTAGGTGAGCTTGCCGTAGAACGGGTGTACCGCAACCTTGAATGCGAGCGCTGCGAACGGAGCGTTCTCATCCGCCTCACGGGTAATGAGTTCTTCTTCATTGCCAGCAACGTGACCTTGCACGGCCTCTACATCCAGCGGCGACGGCAGGTACTCCAACACGCCATCGAGCATCGGTTGGACACCCTTGTTCTTGAACGCAGAACCGGCGTACACGGGGTATGCGGTTGAGGAGATCGTCAGGTCGCGAATTCCCTTGCGTACCTCATCGAGGCTCAGTTCCCCTTCGTCGAGGTACTTCTCCATCAACTCGTCATTTGCCTCGGCAGCTGCCTCAATCGCAGCATCGTGGTATTCCTGAGCCTCATCTTTCAACTCAGCTGGAATCTCACGTTCTTCCACTACCGCACCGAACGTGGGGTTACCCTTGTCGTCCTTCTCCGGGAAGTACAGGGCCTTCATTTCGAGCACGTCAATGACGCCCTCAAAATCGTGCTCCGCACCGATCGGCATGGTGATCACGATCGGGGTTGCCTTGAGGCGGTCGCGAATCGTCTGCAGTGAGTACTTGAAGTCCGCACCCAGCTTGTCCATCTTGTTGATGAAGCAAATGCGCGGCACGTTGTACTTGTCAGCCTGACGCCACACGGTTTCCGACTGAGGTTCAACGCCCTCTTTACCGTCGAATACCGCTACTGCACCGTCGAGTACGCGCAGGGAGCGCTCCACCTCAACCGTGAAGTCCACGTGACCGGGAGTGTCAATGATGTTGATCTGGTGGTTCTTCCAGTAGCAAGTAGTCGCAGCTGACGTAATGGTGATGCCGCGCTCTTTCTCCTGCTCCATCCAGTCCATGGTGCCGGCACCATCATGGGTTTCACCCATCTTGTAGTTGATACCGGTGTAGAAAAGAATGCGTTCGGTACAGGTAGTTTTACCGGCATCGATGTGCGCCATAATGCCGATGTTACGGACCTTAGTGAGATCCGTAAGTACCTCTTGTTGTCCCACGAAGTATTTCCTAACCCTTGTTTCTTACCAGCGGTAATGAGCGAACGCCTTGTTGGCCTCCGCCATCTTGTGAACGTCCTCACGGCGCTTCACTGCGGCCCCAAGGCCGTTGGAGGCGTCGAGAATTTCGTTCATCAAACGATCCGTCATGGTCTTCTCACGACGCTTGCGCGAGAAATCCACTAGCCAACGCAGCGCCAACGTAGTTGCGCGCGAAGCACGCACCTCCACCGGCACCTGGTACGTAGCGCCACCAACGCGGCGCGAACGCACCTCAAGCTGCGGCCGAATGTTATCGAGCGCGCGCTTGAGCACTACAACCGGATCCTGCTCTGTTTTCGAACCAATGCCCTCGAGCGCACCGTATACAATCCGCTGCGCCAGCGACTTCTTACCGTCGAGGAGCACGCGGTTCACCAGTTGCGACACGACCTTCGAGCCGTATACCGGGTCTTCAACGAGCGGACGCTTAGGAGCTGGACCTTTACGACTCATTACTTCTTCTCCTTCTTCGCACCGTACTTGGAACGCGCCTGCTGCCGGTCACGCACACCCTGCGTGTCCAAGGAGCCGCGCACAATGCGGTAACGAACACCCGGGAGGTCCTTCACACGACCACCGCGCACGAGCACGATGGAGTGCTCCTGCAGGTTGTGTCCCTCACCGGGAATGTAAGCCGTGACCTCGATACCCGTGGACAGGCGCACACGCGCCACCTTCCGCAGGGCGGAGTTCGGCTTCTTCGGGGTTGTGGTGTACACGCGGGTGCACACGCCACGACGCTGAGGGCTTCCCTTCAACGCGGGGGTGGCTACCTTCGCGTGCTTGGTGCTACGTCCTTTGCGCACCAGCTGCTGTATTGTAGGCACTACTTCTCCGTATTCTTCTTACACGTTGTTTTCAATAGTCTTCGCGGCGCCGGAATGGCTCTGCCAGGCCCTGCACTGATTTCGGACACACCGGTGTCCGTCAGGGCCGGCCCGCCACCGCTTGAAACGCATAACCCCGGGAAAGCCTGAAGTTGATCGCTCATTTAGGTAACGTCCGGAGCTCCGACGAACCGTCTAGGAGCCCGCTATCAGCACTAAAGCTGAAAAATGATACCCGGCGACGCGGGCACCGTGTATAAATCTACGGTTTTGCGCGCTAAAGGTCAATATTTACTTCCCCGCAAGCAGCCTTCGTTATCAAACTCACTTAGACGCACCATCGCCTCTACGCGCAAAGCCCCGCCCCTCACTTGCGTCTGCGCCTCACCGTAATAACCGTACCGGCCGCGAACAAAGCCACCACACCCACCAGGGCCACCGCCTCATAAACCAAATTATGCGAATTTAACCGGTGAGCAGGTGCAGACGGACCCGGCTCACCATCCGACGCGGACGCCTCAGGCGTATTTACTGCCGCCTGGGGAGCATACTGACCGGGCGAAGGAGACCGATGAATCGGATACATCGGAACGTAAACTTCCGTGCGGTATCCCAACCGGGCCCCAACCCCATCGTCATCGCACGGCTCATTTGTAAACCCAAGCATCTTGCGCGTAATCGTCCCAATCCGCGAGCCCACTACCAGCTGCAACGTCTCCCCATCGCGCAACGTCACCCGCTTCGGCGCCGGCTGCCCCTTGTAGTAGAACACGCCGCCCTCAACCTCGGGAATATCTACCCAATCCGCATCCTCGCACCCATCCATAAACGAACGGGAATCAAACAAAACGGCCTGCGTCACCTCATCGGACGTATCCGGTGACACGGCCCGCGCCTGAACGGTCCACACACAACAAAAAATCAGCACAAACGCGAACACGCCAACAAATAGGCGGAAACCGCGCTGCGCAACACGCACGCTACTCCACACTCCTTTCAAGAACTAAACCAACCAAACTCAACTCCAACTGCCAAGCTCAGTCCCAATAGCGAAGTCAATCCCAGCCGAACTAAATCCCAACTGCCAGGCATAGTTTCAATTGCGAAGTCAATCCCGGCCCAATTAAATCTCAGCCAAACTCAGTCCCAATAGCCAAGCTCAGTCCCAATTGTACGGGTCGCAAAATGGCGGGAACCCGGCTGCCCGAGCTCCCGCCATCTTCAACTAGTTGAACCGACTACTCACCTTCCGTGAACGGCGCGTCAAAATCAATCGCGTTCAAAGAAGCGAGGAAATCTTCGGGTACCTCTCCCATCTGGAAATCCGCCTCCACGTAATCGGAGTTCGCCATCGCCTCGGGCGTGGGCTCCACGTGGATATCGCGGTAACGAGCAAGGCCCGTCCCAGCGGGAATCAACTTACCGAGAATCACGTTCTCCTTCAGACCAACCAGCGGATCCGACTTCGCGTTCATCGCCGCTTCCGTAAGGATCTTAGTGGTCTCCTGGAACGACGCGGCCGCCAACCACGAGTCCGTGGCCAACGACGCCTTCGTGATCCCCATCAGCTCCGGACGGCCAGCAGCCGGACGGCCACCTTCCGCCACGGTAGCGCGGTTCACGCGTTTGAACTCGACCTCGTCAACCAACTGGCCGGGCAGCAGCTTCGTGTCACCCGGATCATCCAGCACGGTGACGCGACGCAGCATCTGGCGAACAATCACCTCAATGTGCTTGGAGTGAATGTCCACACCCTGCGAGCGGTACACCTCTTGCACCTCGTTCACCAGCTGACGCTGCGTCTGCGACTTGTTCCGAATCCGCAGCATCTTCTTCGGGTCCAAACGGCCCTCGGTGAGCTTCGTGCCAACCCCGATGTGCTCGCCGTCCGCAACCAGCGGCTCTTGCCGCCGCGACGTCTCCACCACCAGGTCCGCTTCCCCATCATCGCGTTTAATGATGATCTTGCGTACCGCCGGGTCCGAATCGTCAATGGAAACCACGCCAGCAGCCTCCGCCATCTGTGCCTCCCCCTTCGGGGTGCGGGCCTCAAACAGCTCCTGGACACGCGGCAGACCCTGGGTAATGTCCGCTGCGGACGCCGCCCCACCCGTGTGGAACGTACGCATCGTCAGCTGAGTACCGGGCTCACCGATCGACTGCGCGGCAATAATCCCCACGGCCTCACCGATGTCCACGCGCTTACCCGTGGCGAGCGAGCGGCCGTAGCAAGCCGCACACGTCCCAACTGCGGACTCGCAGTTGAGCACGGAACGGACCTTAATCTGGGTAATGTTCGCCGCGACGAGCTTCTCGATCGCCACGTCCCCAACGTCCGCTCCCGCTTCGAGGATCACGTTACCGTCCGCGTCCTTCGCATCCGACGCGAGCGTACGCGCGTACACAGTGGTTTCCACGTTGTCCGCCACGTGCGCCACCCCGTCTTCATCCAGAGTCGCGATCGTCATCGTCTGCCCGCGGCGCGTACCACAGTCCTCTTCTTGAACGATCACGTCTTGCGACACGTCCACCAGACGCCGAGTCAAGTAACCCGAGTCTGCGGTACGCAACGCCGTATCCGCCAAGCCCTTACGAGCACCGTGAGTAGCAATGAAGTACTCCAGCACAGACAGGCCCTCGCGGTAATTCGACTTAATCGGCCGTTCAATCAGCTTCTGCTTCGGGTCCGACACCAGACCACGCATACCCGCTACCTGGCGGATCTGATCCCAGTTACCACGCGCACCTGACGACACCATCTGGTACAGCGTGTTCCGGGCAGGGAACGCGTCTTCCATGGCATCCGCCACTTCGCGCGTCGCTTCCGTCCACGTTTCCACCAGGCCGGCGTAGCGCTCGTCGTCGGTGATCTTACCGATGTCGTAGTCACCTTGGATCTTCGCGGCTTTTTCTTCGTATTTCGCGAGGATCGCTTCTTTCGATGAGGGGCTAACCAGGTCGGAGAATGCAATCGTGATCTCAGACCAGGTGGACCAGTAGAAACCGGCTTCCTTCAACGCGTCCAAAGATTCTGCAACGAGGACCTTCGGGTAGCGTTCCGCGAGGTCGTTCACGATCTTGCCAAGCGCTTTCTTGTCCACCAGCTTGTCCACGAACGGGTAGTCCACGGGCAATAGCTGGTTGAACAGTGCGCGGCCAAGCGAGGTGACCACCTCAATTGGGTCCCCCTCGCGGTAGCCCGCCTGCGGTTCCCAACCGGCCGGCGGAATCGTCTCGTTGTCCAAACGCAGGCGAATCCGCTGGTTTAAATGCACCTTACCCAGGTCAAACGCCATGAGTGCTTCCGACACGGACGTGTAGCGCGGCAGCACTTCGTGTCCTTCTTCGTCGCGCGGCACTTCCAGACGTGGGTCCGGGTCGTTGGTCAGGTGGTACAGGCCGATCACCATGTCCTGTGAAGGCATCGTGACCGGACGACCATCCGACGGCTTGAGGATGTTGTTCGAGCTGAGCATCAGAATCCGCGCTTCAGCCTGTGCTTCTGCGCCGAGCGGCAGGTGCACTGCCATCTGGTCACCGTCGAAGTCCGCGTTGAACGCGCCACAAACGAGGGGGTGAAGCTGAATTGCTTTCCCTTCAATAAGCTGCGGTTCGAACGCCTGGATCCCCAAACGGTGCAGCGTGGGCGCACGGTTCAGCAAAACGGGGTGTTCAGCAATAACCTCATCGAGAACGTCCCACACCTCAGGACGCTGCCGGTCCACCTTCCGCTGCGCCGCCTTAATGTTCTGCGCGTACTTCTTTTCGATAAGCCGCTTCATAACGAACGGTTTGAATAGCTCCAACGCCATCTGCTTGGGCAGACCGCACTGGTGCAACTTCAGGCTTGGGCCCACCACGATCACGGAACGACCGGAGTAGTCCACGCGCTTACCGAGCAGGTTCTGCCGGAACCGCCCCTGCTTACCCTTCAGCATGTCAGACAGGGACTTCAGAGGACGGTTCCCCGGGCCGGACACGGGCCGGCCACGCCGACCGTTGTCGAACAGGGCATCCACAGATTCTTGCAGCATGCGCTTTTCGTTATTCACGATAATTTCGGGCGCATTCAAATCCAGCAGTCGCTTCAACCGGTTGTTGCGGTTAATTACGCGCCGGTACAGGTCGTTCAAGTCGGACGTTGCGAAACGCCCCCCGTCGAGCTGCACCATGGGCCGCAAGTCCGGTGGAATAACCGGGATCACGTCCAGCACCATGGACTCCGGTTTGTTATCCGTGGTGAGGAACGCGTTCACTACCTTCAAACGCTTGAGCGCACGGGTTTTGCGCTGTCCCGTTCCCGTATTAATAACCTCGCGTAGTTTCGCAGCTTCGGCTTCTAGATCGAAGTTCTTCAACCGCTCCTGCACCGCTGCCGCACCCATGGATCCTTTGAAGTAGATCCCGTAGCGGGCCTGCAGTTCGCGGTAGATCCCTTCGTCTCCCTCCAGATCCCCGACCTTGAGGGACTGGAACCGATCCCAAACCTGCTCCAACCGCTCTAAGCGCTGTTCGAAACCACGGCGGATCTGATTCATCTCCCGCTCGCCAGCTTTACGCGCCTTGTCACGCGCATTCTGGGTAGCGCCATCAGCTTCCATCTGCGCGAGCTCTTCCTCCAGAGCCTGCGCCCGCTGGTTAATCGCGCCGTCACGCTTATCCTCAATGTGCTTGCGCTCTACCTCAAGCTCATTACTCAAGGTGGGAAGGTCCTCGTGGCGAGCGTCTTCATCCACCTCGGTAATCATGTACGCCGCGAAGTAAATGACTTTTTCCAAGTCTTTTGGCGCGAGGTCCAGCAGGTACCCGATGCGTGAAGGCACGCCCTTGAAGTACCAGATGTGGGTTACGGGGGCGGCCAGTTCAATGTGGCCCATGCGTTCACGACGCACGTCCGCACGCGCAACTTCAACCCCGCAGCGTTCGCACACGATTCCCTTGTAGCGCACCCGCTTGTACTTACCGCACGCACATTCCCAGTCCCGAGTAGGCCCAAAGATGCGTTCGCAGAACAAACCTTCCTTTTCGGGCTTCAGGGTGCGGTAGTTAATGGTCTCCGGCTTCTTAACTTCACCGTGGCTCCGGGACAGGATGTCCTCGGTGCTTGCCAGACCAATATGTAATTTTTCAAATGTATTGGCATCGATCACGATGAGAACTCCTTATTAAATGTCGTCAATCAAGGCGCCGGCCTGCGGACGGGTGTCGAGGGTAATCCCCAACTCTTCCGTCGCTGAACGCGCCGTGTCGTGGGTCGTCAGGTCAATCACATTGCCTTCCGCGTCCAGTGCCTCAACGTTCAAGCACAGTGAACGCATCTCGTACATGAGCACGCGGAAGGACTCGGGAATCCCTGCCTCAGGAATGTCCTCACCCTTCACAATCGAGTTCACAACCGACACGCGGCCCTTCATATCGTCCGACTTAATGGTCAGCAGTTCCTGCAGCGCGTACGCCGCGCCGTATGCCTCCAGCGCCCACACTTCCATCTCGCCGAAACGCTGGCCACCGAACTGGGCTTTACCACCCAGCGGCTGCTGCGTAATCATCGAGTACGGACCCGTGGAACGAGCGTGGATCTTGTCGTCCACCAAGTGGTGCAGTTTCAGCATGTAGGTGTAACCCACCGCCATGCGGTACGGGAACGGTTCCCCACTGCGCCCGTCGTAAAGCTGGGCTTTACCTTCGTCGTTAATGAGGCGCTGGCCGTCGCGGTTCGGCAGCGTGTTGCGCAGCAGCCCCATGAGGGTTTCTTGCTCCACACCGTCGAACACGGGGGTAGCAACGTTGGTGCGTGCAGGCGCTTTAATGCCTTCCGCAGGAATGTGTTTCGTCCATTCCTTCGCCGCTTCAACCGCTGCGGAGGCGTCCCAGCCCATCGCTGCGATCCACCCCAGGTGGTATTCCAGTACCTGCCCAACGTTCATACGCCCGGGCACACCCAGCGGGTTCAAGATGATGTCGACCGGGGTGCCGTCCTCAAGGAACGGCATGTCCTCTACCGGCAGTACCTTGGACACAACACCCTTGTTACCGTGCCGGCCCGCGAGCTTGTCACCAACGCGGATCTTGCGGCGCTGCGCCACGTAGACCCGGACTTTCTGCTGCACACCTGGCTGCAGTTCGTCCTCGTCCGCGTTCGCTTCGCGCACCCCGATCACGATTCCGGATTCACCGTGGGGTACGCGCATCGACGTGTCCCGCACCTCGCGGGCTTTCTCACCGAAGATCGCGCGGAGCAAACGCTCCTCACTGGTCAGTTCCGTCTCGCCTTTAGGCGTGACCTTACCAACCAGGATGTCGCCCGCTTCCACTTCTGCGCCGATACGGACAATACCGCGTTCGTCGAGGTCCGCGAGCGCCTCTTCAGACACGTTCGGCAGGTCGCGGGTGATCTCTTCGTAACCCAGTTTCGTTTCGCGCGCCGCGATCTCGTATTCCTCAATGTGGATTGAGGTGAGTACGTCGTCCTGGACCACGCGGTCCGACAGGATGATCGCGTCCTCGTAGTTCAAACCTTCCCAGGACATGTATGCGACCAGGAGGTTCTTGCCGAGCGCTAGTTCCCCGCCCTGTGTGGCGGGGCCGTCCGCAAGTAAGTCCCCAACCTCAACGCGGTCGCCTTCATCTACGACTACGCGCTGGTTCGTGCAGTTACCGGGGTTGGAGCGCCCGAACTTTTCGAGTCGGTAGGAATCCGTTCCCCCCTCATCAGTCATGATGGACACGAGGTCGGCAGACACCTCTGTGACTACGCCCGCGTTCTTGGCGATGATCATTTCGCCGGCGTCCA
This sequence comes from Gleimia hominis, assembly GCF_032085515.1. Taxonomy (GTDB): domain Bacteria; phylum Actinomycetota; class Actinomycetes; order Actinomycetales; family Actinomycetaceae; genus Gleimia; species Gleimia hominis. The sequence continues at coordinate 847,868 of NZ_JASXSX010000001.1, read as the reverse complement.
CTGCTGCGCGTCGTTCCATCCCGGTACCCACCAGCGGAGCTTCCGTGGTGAGCAGTGGCACGGCTTGACGCTGCATGTTCGCACCCATCAGAGCGCGGTTCGCGTCGTCGTGCTCGAGGAATGGGATCATCGCGGTAGCGACGGACACCATCTGGCGGGCAGACACGTCCATGAGGTCTACATCTTCTGCGGGTACCAGGCCTGGGTCTTCCCCAGCGATCCGGCACAGCACCTGTTCGGCAACGAATCGGCCCTGCTCGTCCAGATCAGCGGATGCCTGGGCGATGAAGTGCCCATTCTCTTCGTCGGCTGTCATGTAGTGGATTTCATCCGTTACCTGACCGTCTTTAACGACGCGGAACGGGGTTTCCACAAAGCCGAACGGGTTGATGCGCGCGAAGGTTGCGAGCGAACCGATCAGACCAATGTTCGGACCTTCAGGAGTTTCAATTGGGCACATGCGGCCGTAGTGGGACGGGTGCACGTCGCGCACTTCCATGCCGGCGCGGTCGCGGGATAGACCACCGGGCCCGAGGGCGGACAGGCGGCGTTTGTGCGTCAGCCCGGCCAACGGGTTGTTCTGGTCCATGAACTGCGACAGCTGTGACGTGCCGAAGAACTCTTTGATCGCCGCGGTTACGGGGCGAATGTTAATCAGTGACGTCGGCGTGATCGCTTCGATATCCTGCGTCGTCATGCGTTCGCGAATGGTGCGTTCCATGCGTGCCATGCCGGTGCGCACTTGCGCTTGGATCAGTTCGCCTACCGCACGGATCCGGCGGTTACCGAAGTGGTCAATGTCATCCACGTCGAGGGGCAGTTCAACAGGTTCCCCGTTGCGCATCCCCGCGAATTTAATTTGTTCACGTTCCCGACCGGTGGCGTTGCCGCGTTTGTGCAGTGCAAGCAGGTATTTCACGGTCTGCACGATGTCTTCAAGACGCAGCACAGATTCGTCGAGGTCCGTTTCAAGCCCCAGTTTTTTGTCGATCTTGTAGCGACCAACTTTTGCTAGGTCGTACCGCTTGGGGTTGAAGTAGAAGTTTTCAATGAGGTTCTGCGCGGCTTCCGCTGAAACCTGTTCCCCTGGGCGGATCTTGCGGTAGATGTCCGTAAGCGCTTCTTCTTGCGTGGATACCGTGTCTTTTTCGAGGGTTTCGATGAGCACGGGGTATTCCGCGAACATGTCTCGCAGTTCTGATTCGGGAATGCCGAGGGCTTTCAGGAAGTGGGTTACGGGCTGTTTGCGTTTGCGGTCGATCCGCACGCCCACGGCGTCGCGTTTGTCGATTTCAAACTCGAGCCACGCACCGCGGGAGGGAATAATTTTGGCCGTGTAGATTGTCCGGTCGGAAGTCTTGTCGGCTCCGGCTTCGAAGTAAACGCCGGGTGAACGGACGAGCTGCGACACGACGACGCGTTCGGTGCCGTTGATAATGAAGGTACCGCGGGGTGTCATGAGGGGGAATTCCCCTAGGAACACGGTTTGAGATTTGATCTCACCCGTGGTGTGGTTCATGAAGTCGGCTTGCACGTACAGCGGTGCTTCGTACGTTTTGTCTTTCTCGCGGCACTGTTCCACGGAGTACTTCGGTGGTTCAAAGTGGAACTCGCGGAATGCGAGCGACATGGTGCCAGCCACGTCTTCGATTGGTGAGATTTCGTTGAAAATGTCTTCTAAGCCAGACGTTTCCGGCAGCACTTTCCGGCCGGAACTGTTTGCAGCTTCCACTCGGGCACGCCACTGATCGGTGCCGAGGAGCCACTCGAAACTTTCTGTCTGTAGGCTTAGGAGGTTTGGGGCCTGCATCGGTTCGCGGAATTTGGCGAACGAGATGCGCGGCGACAAATGGTTAGCGGCAGAATGACTCTGTGCAGCCAAAGGGCAATCCTTCCCAGCTTTCATTTAATGCGCGCGGCGCCCATGCCCCTCGCTAAACCCCACTCACGGACACTAGCGCTCTTTTCATGTACGTGAAGCAGGTAGCATCGGACAATATGCGCAACTGTCTACACTACCAGCACTAATAGTGTTTGCCAATACCACTAACTGTATCGTGTGGCAAATCACGACACTCTGGCCGCTTCAGTACGTCACTTCTCACCTGGTTCAACCCAAACTGGGACGCATTTCGCACGCTGCAATCCATGTGGCCATATGCGCTCGGCAATAGGCAGTAGCGGGCAGGTGCAGGACACGACCGGGCCACGTGCGGCCATTGGTGTGCGGGAATAAGGGATATGGCAAATGGAACGAAATTCGGGTAGCAAAAAGGGAGGCCCCGGCGTGGAACCTCCCTTTTTTTGAAGCTGGTTTCGTTACTTGAGGGTAACGGTACCGCCTGCGGCCTCAATGTCGGCCTTCATCTTCTCAGCGTCTTCCTTCGAGACACCCTCGGCAACCGTGGAAGGCGCACCTTCAACGCGGTCCTTGGCGTCCTTCAGGCCCTCACCCGTGATCGCCTTAACGGCCTTAATCACAGCGACCTTCTTGTCGCCGAAGGATTCGAGGACGACCTCGAACTCGGTCTGCTCTTCAGCGGCGTCTGCTTCGCCACCAGCAGCGGGAGCTGCGGCAACAGCGGCTACTGGAGCAGCAGCCTCAACGTCGAATTCTTCCTCGAACTTCTTGATGAAGTCGGACAGTTCTACAAGGGTGAGTTCCTTGAAAGCATCAATCAGCTCTTCAGCGGTGAGCTTAGCCATAATGGCACTTCCTTCCGTTTACCCCAGGTGGGGTGGTTTAAATTATCTCGCTATTACGCGGCTTTAAGCCGCTTCTTCCTGCTTTTCACGCAGCGCGTCGACGGTGCGAACCATCTTCGTGGGTAGCGCAGCGAATGCAAATGCGGCCTTGGACATGCCAGCCTTGAGCACACCTGCAGTCTTGGAGAGCATAACTTCGCGAGACTCCAGGTCCGCGAGTTTCTTAACTTCTTCCTCAGACAGGTGAGCGCCTTCCATGACACCGGACTTCAGGACCAGTGCCTCGTTCTCCTTGGAGAAATCACGCAGTGCCTTCGCGGCGTCCACAACCTCACCGGTCACGAACGCGATCGCGGTGGGGCCAACCAGGTCTTCAGCGAGGAAGTCGTAGCCGGCTTCTTTCGCCGCGATCTTAGCGAGCGTGTTTTTCACCACGGAGTATTCGGCGTTCCCGGCCATCGAGCGACGCAGGTCTTTCATCTGCGCCACGCTCAAGCCACGGTACTCAGTCAGCACAAGCGCATTCGCTTCGCGGAAACGCTCCGCCAAACGAGCTACTGTCGCTTCCTTATCGGACCTTGCCATGGTCCTCCTTCCGTGATCAGCCGCGGCCCCAATGTGGTTAAACGTGCGGGAATTAAAAAATCCCTGTGCCACACGCGGGTGCACAAGGACGAAAAATCAGCTTGTAACTCACCTGCGTAGGCTCCATCACGGATTTAACCCCAAGGGGTACCAACGGTCTTTGGCTAATCATTAGCTTAGCCCGCGTATTCGCGCTTGCCAACCCACCACCAGGTGCATTCAGTCACAGGCCCTACCCTGAGGCGCTTTGCTCACCACCGCACGAACGCGGCGCCAACCAGACCTACTCACAAACGCGGCGCCAACCAGACCTACTCACAAGCGAGCACTTCGAGAAACCACCGCCACCCCACCAAAGTAATGGAGGCCGGTCGGGTGGGTAACAAAAAGTGGTGGGAACTAGAAGCTCCCACCACTCAGTGTTAAAACGCGTTACGCGGCGTCGTCGCTGTCGAGGTTCCGTGTCTTCGTGGCATCCAGTGGGATACCCGGCCCCATCGTGGTGGAAACCGTTGCTTTACGAATGTAACGGCCCTTCGAAGCAGCTGGCTTCAGGCGCAGGATCTCGTCGAGCACGACCGCGTAGTTCTGCGTGAGAGCTTCCGCGGTGAACGAGGTTTTCCCAACGATGAACGCGAGGTTCGAGTGCTTGTCGATGCGGAACTCAATCCGCCCACCCTTAATCTCTTTAACGGCTTTCGCCACATCCATCGTCACCGTCCCGGTTTTCGGGTTAGGCATGAGGCCACGCGGACCCAGCACCCGGCCGAGGCGACCAACTTTACCCATGAGGTCTGGGGTTGCGACGGCCACGTCAAAGTCCGTGTACCCACCCGCGACCTTCTCGATCAGGTCGTCAGATCCAACTTCGTCCGCACCCGCGTCGATAGCGGCTTGCGCGCGGTCACCCTGAGCAAAAACCAGGACCCTTTGGGTCTTGCCCGTACCGTTCGGCAACGAAACGGTGCCGCGGATCATCTGATCGGCTTTACGCGGGTCAACGCCTAGGCGGAACGTGACCTCAACGGTGGCGTCGAACTTAACAGTTGACGTTTCTTTAGCGAGGCGGAACGCCTCAAGAGGAGCGTAAACCTCCCCCTCATGTAGTTTTTCAGCTGCCTTCCGGTAGCCTTTGGAACGCTTTTTCATCTGCTCTTCTCTTTCTGCAGTTGCGGTTTGGGCAGCGTGGCCCTCCCACGAACACTTGCTTATTCTACGGTGATCCCCATGGAGCGGGCGGTGCCGGCGATGATCTTGGACGCGGCTGCAATATCGTTCGCGTTCAGATCCTGCATTTTCGTCTCAGCAATCTCGCGTACCTGCGCCTTGGTGAGCTTACCCACTTTGTCCGTGTGGGGCGTGCCCGAACCTTTCGCCACGCCAGCGGCCTTCTTGATCATCTGAGCGGCCGGCGGGGTTTTCGTTACGAACGTGAAACTGCGGTCTTCGTAAACCGTGATTTCAACGGGAACGATGTCGCCACGCTGGGATTCAGTTGCTGCGTTGTAGGCCTTGCAGAACTCCATGATGTTCACGCCGTGCTGGCTCAGCGCCGGACCAACCGGAGGCGCTGGGTTAGCTGCACCAGCCTGAATCTGGAGTTTAATTAGGCCCACTGGTTTTTTCTTCGGTGCCATATATAAGGGTCCTTAATACTTACTCGTTTCCCGAGGCGTTGTGCCCACGGGCGTGCGTGCGCTCCACCCACCCAAGCGGAATGCTTCCCGGTTTTGGGCCGCGTTTTCGCACACTACACGATCGATTATCTTAACGCGTTGAGGGCGTTGAATGCCACTAAGCGTGCGGCAAATCACCTAGTCGATCTTCTCGATCTGGTCGAAGCTCAGTTCGATCGGGGTTTCCCGCTCGAAGATCATGATGGACAAAGTGACTTTCCGCTGCGCCGCATCCACACTCGAAACCGTGGCGGGCATGTTTTCGAACGGCCCTTCCTTAACGGTGACGGATTCACCCACCTCATAGGTGATTTCTGGTGCGGTAACAACCTGATCTTGTGCCTGCTGCGCTTCTTCTTTCGATTCCCACATGGGCGTCAGCATGCTCACAACTTCGTCGAGTGTGAGGGGGAACGGGTCGTACGCGTCCCCCACGAACCCGGTTACCGCCGGGGTGTCGCGCACTACGCGCCAGGAGGCTTCGTTCATGTCCATGCGCACGAGCACGTAGCCGGGAATGCGCACGCGGTCCACCTTTTTCTTCTTCCCCGCTTTGGTCAGTTCCGTAACGGTTTCCATCGGCACTTCCACCTGGAAGATGTAGTCTTCCATGTTTTGCGACGTGATCCGCTGCTCCAAGTTCGCTTTTACGCGCCGTTCGTGCCCGGAGTAGGAATGGATTACATACCAGTCGCCCGGCAGGTACATAAGTTCTTCCCGTTTCGCCTGGACGGGATCCACTTCTTCCGCTTCACCGTCCGCTTCGGCTTCAGAGTCCGCTCCAGTTTCAGCTTCCGCAGTTTTTTCTTCCTGAGGCTCTGCCGCTGGCTCGGTGGTAGCCGACTGCTCTGCCGCGTTCTCCGCGTCGGCCGACTGTTCAGCCGCCCCGGTTTCACCTGAGGGGGCTGCTGCCGCAGCTTCGTTAGAAGTGGTCTCAGCTGTGGTTTCACCTGAGGTGGCCGGTTCGGCCTGTTCCTCAGGGGTAGGTGATGTTTCTTCTGTAGTCATATGCCTGTACCTCACAGGGGATTAGTGCTCGTATAAAAAGGAACACACCCTAGTAACTAGGGTGTGTGAATCGACGTGTCTAGTATAAACGATCGGGTTTCAAACCGCCATTACGCGAAAACTAGTTTGTTTAACCAGCCGAACAGTAGGTCTAGAAGCCCGGTGTACGCCATGACGCAAAGGACGAATACGAGCACTACCAGGAAGAAGGTCCACCACTGTTCCCCGGTGGGCCACACAGTTTTTTTGAGCTCGGCGATCACCTGTTTAACGAACAGGATGATGCGGCCAAAAAAACCTGTTTTCGTGTCAGTACCGGAGGTTCCAGCGGACGGCTGATTCGACACGGGCGCGACCTCCTTAAATCTAAAACACTCGTTATTATACCGCAGGGCAGGAGGGACTCGAACCCACAACCGCCGGTTTTGGAGACCGGTGCGCTACCAATTGCGCCACTGCCCTTCCCTCACGCTTTTAACGCGACGGATTGGTGCACTTAGCGTGCGGGTAAAAGTTTATAGGTCCGCGGCGAACAAGTCCAACTGGTGGTCCGAATCTATGCCGCACCCCACAGGTTTGTGGTTCACCATTTCTTCACCCGCTGTCTCGATGCGGTTTACGCGAAGAATATACAATGTGGTTTCGAACCACGTTTTATAGTGTTTTTGGATCGTGTTTTCTTGTGTTCTCGGAGCGCGTTTTATAGTGTTTTCCGGATCGCAGTTTCCAAGTTTTAAGGAGTTCCCAATTTGAGTACTGCAGCAAAACCTCGCGTGTCATCTCGACTCGGGGCGATCACCCCGTCCGCTACGTTGGCGGTTACTAGCCGTGCCCGTGAGCTGCGCGAGCAGGGTCGGCCCGTGATTAGTTTCAGTGCGGGCGAACCCGATTTCCCCACGCCTGATTACATTGTGCAGGCAGCGGTTGAGGCCGCCCAAGATCCAGCGATGCACAAGTACTCCCCGAGTAAGGGGTTAGCGCCGCTGCGCGAAGCGATTGCTGCGAAAACGCTGCGCGATTCGGGTTACGAAGTGGATCCGGCGCAAAACATTTTGGTAACCAATGGGGGCAAGCAGGCGGTGTTCCAGGCGTTTGCAGCGGTAATTGACCCCGGGGATGAGGTTCTGCTCCCCACACCGTACTGGACCACTTACCCCGAGGTGATTGCGCTGGCCGGCGGGAAAACGGTTGAGGTCTTCGCCGACGCAACGCAGGATTACAAGGTGAGCGTTGACCAGCTTGAAGCGGCTCGCACCTCAAAAACGAAGGCACTATTGTTCTGCTCACCGTCGAACCCCACGGGCGCGGTGTACACCCCCGAGGAAGTGAAAGCGATTGGTGAGTGGGCGCTTGAACATGGGATTTGGGTGCTGTCGGACGAGATTTACGAACACCTACTGTACGACGGGGCGCAGCCAGCACATATTGTGAATCTGGTGCCGCAGCTGGCGGATACGGCGATCATCATGAATGGTGTGGCGAAAACGTACGCGATGACGGGGTGGCGCGTCGGCTGGATGCTTGGGCCGTCCGATGTGATTAAGGCCGCGACGAGTTTTCAATCGCACCTGACGTCTAACGTGTGCAACATGGCGCAGGCAGCGGCACTGGCAGCGGTGTCTTCGGACCTGTCGGCGGTAGCGAAGATGCGTGAAGCGTTCGACCGGCGGCGCAAAGAGATGGTGCGTCGACTCCGCCAGGTGCAGGGTTTTGACGTGCCCACCCCACACGGAGCGTTCTACGCGTTCCCCGCGGTGAGCGATCTGTTTGGGACCAAGATTGCGGGCCGCACGATTAACTCTTCCGCAGACCTCGCGGCAGTCCTGCTGGACGAAGCTGAAGTTGCGGTAGTTCCCTCCGAGGCGTTCGGCCCCTCGGGGTTCATCCGCATGTCCTACGCGGTTTCCGACGCTAACCTGGAAGAAGGTATTGAGAGGATTAAGCGCCTCATCAATCAGTAGCGAAGAACCTCAGGGGCAAAGGTAGCGGCCAGAACCTCAGGGGTGGTAGGAAACACTGGAGGTGGCACATGCTACCGGAACTAAAATCCGCGAAGGCAAAATCTCCGCGCGCAACCGTGCTCGTAGCACACGGGTACGCGGAGCATTACGGGCGGTACCACGCGCTCACGAAGGCGCTGCAGAACGCGGGATACGACGTGTATGGGTACGACCACCCGGGGCATGGGCATACGGGTGGGCCGCGAGCGCGGGTGGACGTGGGGCATCTGATTCGGGTGCATCAGGATATGCGCCGGCAAGTACTGCGCGAGATGCGCACGCGCAAACTGTTTTTGTTTGGGCATTCGATGGGTGGTTTAGTTACCGCCGCTTCGGCTTTGCTGCACCCGCAGGGCGTGGCGGGCGTGTGTTTGTCCGGGCCGGCTTTTGAAACGGCACCGGTTCCCACTTGGGCGTTCGCTCCCCTGGGGATTCTGGCGCGGGTTTTGCCGGGTCTGCCGTTGATTTCGCTTGAGGCTAGCGCAGTGAGTCGCGACCGTGCGGTGGTGGCGGACTACGAGCGGGACCCCCTTAACTACCACGGGCGGGTTCCCGTGTTGACGGCCATTACGATGGTGCGGAACGGTTACCAGGCACTGCGAAGGGCACAGCAGTGGTCGCTGCCGCTGCTGGTGTTTCAAGGTACCGCCGACAAGTTGGTGAACCCGCGGGCAACAGAGCGGTTTGCGCGCAGCGCCACCCGCGGGAGCGCGGACGTCACGTACGTGCCGGTGGCGGATGCCTACCATGAGGTGTTCAATGAGCCACAAGCCCCGAAACTGCGCGCCCAGTTGATTGCATGGTTAAATGAGCGCATATAACCTGCACGTAAGCTGAATCGGCGTTCTAGTGCTGCAATAACTTTAGAGATGGGAAGGGGCGTGGGACCGCGAGCGATGCGCGACCTGAAGACATTACCGAAAGCACACCTGCACCTGCATTTCACGGGGAGTTTGCGGCCGCAAACCATGGTGGAGCTCGCCCGGGCGGAACGGGTGCGGTTACCCGCGCATTTGCTGGTGGATGATCCGCTGAGTGTGCCGAAGGATTCGCGCGGGTGGTTCCGGTTCCAACGCTCTTACGATGCGGCTCGCGCCCTGGTGCGCAGCGAAACTGTTATGCGCCGTCTGGTTGACGAAGCGGTGGCCGACGATGCGCAAGAAGGGTCGGTGCGGTTAGAAATCCAAGTGGATCCAACGTCTTATGCCCCGCACGTGGGTGGGTTAACTCCGGCGTTGGAGATAGTTCTGGACCAGGCGAAGAAGTCGTCGCACAAGTGGGGTGTGTCCGTGGGGGTGATTGTGGCGGCCTCGCGGATGCGCCACCCATTGGATGCGCGCACCCTAGCGCGGTTGGCTGCCCAGTACGCTGGGGATGGCCCGGGCGAAGTGGTGGCGTTTGGACTGTCTAACGATGAGACTGCGGGGGAAACCTCGCGGTTCGGCGCTGCTTTCCGGATTGCGCGCCAGGCGGGGCTGCCGGGGGTACCACACGGAGGAGAGCTGCTGGGGCCTGGCCACGTGCGCGAGGTAGTGCAGTATTTGAAACCGTCTCGGCTCGGCCACGGGGTGCGGGCAACGGAGGATCCGGAGTTGATGCGCCAGCTCATTGACTCTGAGGTTGCATTCGAACTGTGCCCAACGTCGAACGTGTCGCTGGGCGTGTATGAGGATTTGGAGCGCGTCCCGTTGCGAGTGCTGTCTGACGCGGGCGCGCAAATCGCGTTGGGCGCGGACGACCCCCTACTGTTTCGTTCACGCCTACTGGATCAGTATGAGTATGCGCGCCGGATTGGGTTCAGTGACGAAGAGTTGGCGCACTTGGCGAGCAGTTCGATTGACGCGTCGTTTGCCCCGGCGGCGTGTAAACGGCAGTGGCAGGAAGGAATCCGGCGGTGGCTGAGTACAGAGTTGTGAACTCGTTGATTAGTGTTGATGGGGTTGCGGTGCGTACGCACAAGTTCTTGCGTCCGCATCACCGCTCCAGTGATCCCACGTTTGTGATGGTGCATGGGATTGGGGTTTCTTCGAAATATTTTCTTGCCTTAGCCCACCAGCTGGTGGACGTGGGGAATGTGTTAACGATGGACCTGCCGGGGTTTGGGGATGCACCAAAACCGAAGCGGTACCTGTCGGTTCCAGGGTTCGCAGCGGTGGTACACGCAGTTTGTCGGCATGAGGGCGCGGCGCACCCCGTGTTGGTGGGCCACTCCATGGGCGCCCAAGTGGTGACGGAGGTGGCGGCGCGGGACCCGCGGGTGTTCCGTAAGCTCGCGTTGATTGGCCCGCCGGTGAACGCAACGGAACGCATGCTCGTGCAAGTTGCGTGGCGGTTCTTGCAGTCTTCCGTGTACGAACCGTGGGACGTGACGTTGTTTGCGTTGCGGGCGTACGCGAAGTGTGGGCTGAGTTGGTTTGCGCAGACGTTGCCGGCCATGATGACGTATCCGATAGGCCACCGGGTGGCGGACGCGGCGGCGCGCACCACCCTCATTCGGGGCGAGCACGATCAGATTGCGCCGCCGCGGTGGATTCGCGACCTGCAGTTAGCAGCTCGGGACCGCACGGGCGCGCCAGTACCGGCGTTTACGGTCCCCGGGGGTGCGCACGCGGTGGTGGTGCACAACGATAAGCGGGTGGCGGAGATTTTGAAACAGCTTGCGAACACGGATCCTCTGCCCTACCAGCCACCCCGTCCCGCGCGGACAATTACGGATGAGAATCGGACGAGTATTTACGAGGCGTTGACGGAGAATCGGCCGCAGTCACCACCGGTGTGTAAGCGCGCAAGAATAATCGGGTTAGACTACGCGCGGTCACTGAAGCTGAGTGCGGTACGCGGGGTGCAAACCATGCTCGGCACCGGGGTGGATGCACAGTCGCTGCGCACGCCCGGTGGCCCGGTGGCACTCGGGATCCCGGGAGTGTACGAGAACTGGCGGTACCTCTCCACTTGGGGAAAGGCACTGCATGCCGAAGGTTGGGATGTGCATTTACCCGCGGATTTTGGGCGCATGCTTGGGCCGGTTACGCTGCTGGCGCGCCGGTTAGAGGACTATTTGGTGCACAATGATTTACGCGACGTCACTTTATTTGCCCACTCTAAGGGCGGTTTGGTGGCCAAAGAGGCAATGGGACGGGCCCAGGGGTGGCGCATCCGCGGACTCGTGTCACTTGGCACGCCGTACTCCGGATCGTCCCTAGCCGACCACGTCCCCCGATTCTTAGGGATGGCCGGGCTCAGCCCCAGTAACCAGGACATTATTTCTGAGTTCTTGTCCACTGAGGTTAATGACCGCATCATTTCTTTACAGGCCAAATGGGATGAGCACGTGCCAGCGGGAACCTGGCTCCCGGGGGCAACAGTGGACACGATTCCGGTTTACGGGCACAACCGGCTTCTAGACGAACCGCAGGCCACGCAAGCGCTGCTCACCGCGATGCGTTCACTGCAGGTAAACGGGTTCGGGAACTAGTTCAATCCCCCACTGGGCACGCACACCCTGCTGCACTGCGCTGGCGAGAGCGCGAATATCTTGCGCTCGCGCACCACCACGGTTGGTGATTGCGAGCACGTGGTCGGTGGACAAGCTCGCTGGTGCCTGCGGGTTCAACCGGTATCCTTTGTCGAAACCCGAATGAGCAATCAGCCACGCTGCGGATAGCTTCACTTGCCCGTCACCCACCGGAAACCGGGGGGCTTGCGGGTCGATTTGGCTCGCGCGCTCGGCATCGACGATGGGGTTGGTGAAGAAGGATCCGGCGGAGTACGTGTTTTGGTTCGCGTCGTCCAACACCATCGATTTGGATTCGCGCAACGCCAGCACGGCAGCGCGTACCTGCCGGTTGTCCACCCGCTGCCCCAGCTCACAACCGAGCGCGTTCGCTAGTTGCGCGTACCCAATCGGGGCGCTGAGGGACGCGTGCGGAGTGTGGAAATCTACGGATAGCACGATCCACCGCCCCGTGTTACGCCACGTTTTCCCCTGCGAAATACGTGCGTCGTGCAGCGAGCGTTTCAGCACGGACGTGCGGTACCCCATTTGCAGGTCCGCGACGAACAGTTGCCGCCGGCTGCGAGTGAGCCGGTCGTACACCCACAGGGACGACACGAGGGACGCCACTTCTTGCCCGTACGCCCCAATGTTTTGCACGGGTGCGGCCCCCACGGTACCCGGGATCCCAGACAGGGCTTCGAACCCCATCCAGTCTTCCTGCACTGCCCGCGCCACCAGCGTGTCCCACGCGTGGCCGGCACTTACCCGCACCTCTACCCCACCGCATCCGGAGTTATGCAAAACCTCGAGTTCCTCGCGCATATCGCGCACCACGACGCCCTCAAACGGCTGGTCGGACGGCACAATATTGGACCCACCACCGAGCATGAGCAGCGGCTTGCCCACCCGGTCTGCTTCGGTGACCGTTTCAATGATCTCTTCTTCACTGCGGGCGCACACCACCGTTTCGGCATCCGCCCCCACCCCGAGAGTGGTCCAGTCCGCCAACCGGTGCGAATCCGGGTGGTACTGCCGATGTGACGGCCGTGCGGACACGGGTTGCTTGCCAGTTGGAACACCGTCAGCGCGCGAGTCAGCACGGTCGACGCAAGAGTCGCCAGCGCACGAGTCAACACCGCCGACGCGCGAGTCAATGCGGTCAGTGCATGAATCAAGGGATGCTTCCATATGTCTCACTCTAGTTCACGGAGATTGCTCAGTACGTATGTCATTCGCCCGGCTCACTTTCGTTATTGGGGCGATTGCGGCGCGCACCTTAGTGGGGTTTATTGCCCACCGTACCCTCTTGAGGGTCTTCTTCTTGAGGGTCTTTCAGCTGTGCGGACAACACCACCGATACGGCAACTGGGATCGCAATGAACCCCAATGCCCCGCGGTACCCCAAGTGCTCGGCTAAGAAACCGATTAGCGGAGGTCCGGCGAGGAACGCGCCGTAACCGATGGTGGATAGTACGGACAGGCGCGCCGCCGCCATGGCTGGTTCTTTTGATAACGCCGACGCTGCCGAGGGGAAGCCCAAGGCCGCACCAATTGCCCATGCAACCACGCCCACCAGCGCCAGCGCCTGCCAGGGCGCTACCGCCTGCACGATCAGCCCGCCGATTGCGATGAGCAGCAGGGTGGGCACCAGGCGTTCCACCGGCCAGCGGTGCAGCAACGTGGAGGACGCGAACCGCGTGAAGGTAAGCACCGTCAAGAACAGCGCGAGCGTTGCCGTTCCCAACGTGTCACTAACGTGGAACCCATCTACCATCGCCAGTGGCAACCAGTCGTTCGCCGCCCCTTCCATCAGCCCGGTGCCGAGTACGAACACGCCGATCAGTAGCGTACGTTTTTCGCGCCACGCCCGGGAAGTGCGTTTGTTTCCACGCGTTGAGGTTCCAGCTAGATCCTCAATAATAGGTTGCGGAACGTAGTTCAAACCCGCCCAAACGATCCCCAGCACGACGCACACCACAACGGCAGCTAAGTGCTGCGCCACCCCGATGTGGAAATACGAACAAGCTGCGCCAATCAGGGCTGCCACCACGGTCCCCACGGAATACGCTGCGTGATACCAGGGCATGCGGACGCGGTGGGCCACGACTTCCACGTAGCCACCTTCCACATTCATAGTTGCATTCGCCATCGCAATTCCGATTTGCGCGAACGCCAGGGCGGGGGCAAGCAGGCCAGCTGCTCGGGCCTCATACGCAAGAATCACTCCCGTGATCCCAGTGGCCCATACTGCGTACGCACCCCAAATCGTGACTCGTGGCCCCCAGCGGCCCACGACGGGACCGGATGAAGGTAGGGCGATGAGGGAACCGAGTGAACCAATCAGGAGCAGCAGCCCCATGCGGGAGGGTTCTAACGCGAGTTCACTGCGGATGGTGGGGATTCGGGCGAGGAAACTCGCGACCGACAACCCGGAGAGGAAGAAGGTGAGCATCGTGGCGATGGACGCGCGGGTGATCTGCTTTTCAGTCAATGCGATCCTCAAACGTTAAAACAACCCCCCACGATTGTGAGGGGTTGAAAGTTTTCCGTGACGCCTAGCGGGTCTCGCGGTGAGCCGTGTGCTTGCGGCAACGCGGGCAGTACTTCTTTAGCTCTAGGCGGTCCGGCGTATTACGACGGTTTTTCTTCGTAATGTAGTTCCGCTCCTTGCACTCCGAACAGGCCAGAGTGATCTTAGGGCGAACATCAGACGACTTGCTAGCCACTTTAACTTCCTTATATCTGTCGGAGAATGGTTATCGGTTTCCCGCCTAGGAGTCGCCTGAGTGCCCTCGGATGACGCCCGGGTAGAAAATCCGGTAGCGGGGGCGGGACTCGAACCCGCGACCTCACGATTATGAGTCGTGCGCTCTCACCAACTGAGCTACCCCGCCGCAAGGGTGGTTGCGGCCCTAAACCACAAACCGAGCCCCGAAAGGGAATCGAACCCTTGACCTTCTCCTTACCATGGAGACGCTCTGCCGACTGAGCTATCGGGGCAACGCGAACAACTTTACCGGCACACGCGCCCTGCGGGCAAACGTTTGCGGTGCGTTTGTCGTCACATCTTCCGCTACTGCGAAATGGTGGCGGAGGAGGGATTTGAACCCCCGAAGCGAATCGCGGCTGATTTACAGTCAGCTCCCTTTGGCCACTCGGGCACTCCGCCTTTAACGATTGAACACTAGCTCGCGTTCAACGACGCTTGGAAAGATTATCAGACCGCCCGCCTTAAATGCCAATTACACTAGGGTGGCGTGACGAAGCTCCCACATTGCATTATTTAGGTACCCTTGAGGGGGTACGCGCCGACGTTAGGAACGACCGAGAGTAGTGGAGGGGAAAATGGCGGACTCATCATTTGACGTTGTAAGTGAAATTGACCGGCAAGAAGTGGATAACGCGGTAAATCAGGCAGCTAAGGAGGTTGGAAACCGCTACGACTTCCGCGGCGTAGATGCGCGGATTGAACTCAGTGGGGATCAGATTCTGATGGAGGCGAACACGGCTGAAAGAACATTGGCTATTTTGGACGTGTTGCAGTCAAAGCTGATTCGCCGCGGCGTTTCACTAAAATCTTTAGACCTCGGGGACGGGGAACCGAAACCGTCGGGGAAGATCTTCCGGCTCACCGGGGACCTCAAGCAAGGAATCTCACAAGACCAAGCAAAGAAGATTACGAAACTTATCCGCGACGAAGGACCGAAAGGTGTGAAAGCGCAGATTCAGGGGGACACAGTGCGGGTTTCCCACAAGTCACGCGACACGCTGCAGGACGTGATTGCACTGCTGAAGAAAGCGGACCTGGACGTCGCACTGCAGTTCAAGAACTACCGGTAGGCGAGCTACGTAGCGGTATAAGAGAACCAACTATCGGTTGGCGAAAACCAACTATCGGTAGGAGATAACCGCCTGAAGGCGGAACCACCGGAAGGCGAGCTGTCGTCTACATGGGGTAGAAGGGCGCCTTCTACTTCGGCCAGTAGCCAGGCTCTTCCGGGCGGGCCGGTTACTTACCACCTTCCAGGCGGGACGACACTCAGCATTCCCCTAGGCGTTTTAGTAGCCAGCGATTTTTTCGAGGCGAGCGATGCGCTCCGCGATTGGTGGGTGGGTGGAGAACAGTTGCGCTTTTCCACCACGCAGAGGATTCGTGATCATCATCGCAGCCACGTTCTGCTGGTTCGGCGTGGCCTGCAGCGGTGTCTGCGTGTTCCCTCGCTCCAACTTGCGCAGAGCACTCGCAAGCGCCAACGGGTCTTCACTGAGCAACGCGCCCGCGCGGTCTGCCTCATATTCACGGGTCCTACTGATCCCCAGCTGCAGCATTGTCGCCGCGAGGGGCGCCAAGAAAATCATTAGCATTGGGATCAGCGGGTTCGCGTTCCGCAAGCGCCAGCTGCCGAACATGAAGATCTGCGCGATCGAAGTAATTAGAGAGGCGATCCCACCGGCAATCGTGGACGTGAGAATGTCTCGGTTATACACGTGTGACAGTTCGTGGCCGAGCACTGCACGGAGTTCACGCGGCTCCAAAAGCTCCATGATACCTTCCGTTACGCACACAGCTGCATGCTGCGGGTTCCGACCCGTTGCGAACGCGTTCGGTGTGCGCGTGGGCGCCATGTAGATCGCTGGCATAGGTTGACCAGCCTTGCTAGACAGTTCCGCAACTGCGTCGTACAACTGCGGTTCCTGCTCCGACGACACTGCCACTGCCCGCATTGACCGCAACGCTATTTTGTCTGAGTTCCAATACGTGTATAGGGACATGAACACGCCCGCGAACATGAAGATCCAGAAAAATGTTGGCGTTGATTGCCACGCGGATAACCCAGCGCCGATTGCGCCCAGCAGGCCCCACAGAACGCCGAACAGCAGAGCGGTTTTAAGCCTATTTGAACCCATATGTCCTCTTCCCCACTTTGTTTAGCCAAATCTACGCTACGACAGTTGGCTGAAAGAAACCTCAATGCCAACAGGCGGAGCTTGACACATTCATTCCCTCAAACCTAACCTTGTAATGATAATTGTTCTCATTACTGATTGATTTTTAGATTGAGGTGTGATGAAACCCCAAACCCGTGCCCTCCTGGCCACCGGCTGCGCACTGTGCTTAACCACCGGCCCCGCGTTTGCCGCATCGACCCCGGCCACACTCGCAACCACTCCGCTTGCAACCACCCCGCTTGCAGGCGCTCCAGCGCATGCCCAAACCGCCGCGCACACCCCCTCGGCCGCGCACGCTTCCTCAGCCGCCGCGCTTTCCACCAGCACTTTCTGGTCGCTGATTAACGCTTCCGCTAAAACCACTCCCACGCAGGATGCGCCCACTTCCGGTGATCTGGACATGTTCTTCGTCCAACCCCACCGAGGTACCCTCAAGCTAGAAATGCCCGCGGTCCCCGGCACCAACGCGAACAAGACAGCGGCACCGTCCGCATCTGCCAACCCGGTTCTGCGTCCCGCCCCGACCGCATTATCGGACCAGACCAAGCAAATTCGTGGGATCGGCAAATCCACGTTCTTCTACCCTGCTGACGCTCCAACGGGTGTGCGCACGAGCTGGAACGCGCAAGCGCTTGGAGAAGAGTTTGAGGACCTGACATTCACCTTCAAAACTGTTGAGGGACCCGGCGATGCCTACCTCCTCGGTGGTAACCAGAAAGACGGGCGGGCGCCGATCCTAACGGACGCAAAAGGAGCGAAGACAGCGTCTTACGCCATTACTCCCGGCGCAAAGTTTGCGGGGGTACCTGGCGGTAAAAACGCGTTGAACTGGGCATTCACCGCTCCGGGTACGTACAAAATGACCGTGGTTGCACGCGCATCTGGTGCGCAGAAAACCGTGGAATCCGCCCCGGTTACCTACACGTGGGTAGTAGCAGACAAGGACGGCACAGCCACCACCGCTACCCCGACTGCAAAAGCTCGCGAAGATGCCACCACGAACGACAGGTCTGCACCGTGGGCCGCGCAGCCCACGGATGGGCAAACCCCTCAGGAAAATGCGGCGAACACGCAAGACGCCCACAAAAACCGGGCCGCGGACAAAACCCAGGCAGCGGACGCAACGGCAAGCGCAACTGCACAACAGGCAGGCAACGCGGGCAAAAACGCGGGCGGCAGTGATCAATGTCAGCAAGTTCAGTCGGAAGGCAACGAACTAGTTGCGCAGATTAAAGACGACCGTTCCAGCCCCGCAAAGAACGTGCCGGCGGACAGTATTGTGTTTCAGCTGGGTGAGAGTGCGAAGCAGAAACTACCGCAAGCACTTGGGCCGGTTGCCGCCGGGGACGTGTGGGCCATCGGATCCACGCAGCAGCAGGGGGTGCCTTGGCTCGGGGCGAACACGATGGACCCGAAACTGTTGCAAGAATCCACCGGTGACGTCACGTGGACACTCACGTCATTCAGCGGCCCGGGCGCCATGTTCGTGTACGAATCTGGGAACTTCGGGCAAGTAGTGGGGAAAGAATGGTTCCAAGGTAGTGGCAACAAAGCTTCCGGTTCCGTCACGATCGCACGCAACACGCACGTGCACCCTAACTGGGTGTTCTCAAAACCGGGTACCTACCGCGTTGGGATCACGCAAACTGCAACAATTAATGGGCAGAAGAAAACTGCGGTGGCGAACCTGTCGTTCCAAGTGGGTTCCGGTTCCATGTCCGGCCACTTTGACCTGGGAAGCACGGTGGGTAGCAAGACCGTTTGGCAAACCCCCGACGGTGAAGAATGTACCCCCAGTGCCGACCAGCAGCAAAACGGCGCGTTGGCGCAAACCGGTAGTTCTCCACTTGCTCTTGCCCTGGGGGTACTTGCGGCAGGCATGGGGATCTTGGGGCTCGGTTTTATTGCGACGCGGCGCAGTGAGCTCGCTGCGAAGCGGGGTAGCTTCAACCGATGAGGTCTGCCCGTTTTCGCATCCGCACCCGGTTTGGGGTCCGCCACTTTGGTTTACCCGCACTCGTTATTAGCCTGTGCGCGGCACTGCCCCTAACCGCGGTGGGATGCGACCGGCACACCTTCGAGGCGGATGGGCGCATCAACGCAGTTACCTCCACCCCGATAATCACGGACCTCGCCCGGCAGGTGGCGGGCAACCGCGCGCGCGTAACCGGGTTGATGAAACCCGGGTCTGATCCGCACACTTATGAGCCGTCTTTGCGTGACATCCGCAATGTGGCGAACGCGGACGTGGTGTTCACCAACGGCCTCATGCTAGAAGAACAGGCGTTGACCCGGGCGATTGATGCAAACCTGCAACCGGGTGTGCAGGCAATCGCGCTTGCGCAAGCCGCGCAAGATCAGGGGGCGCGCCTGATTCCCCTGGTGGAGGACGCGGCACTAGACACCGTTTGGCTGGGGCTACGCACCATCGGGAAACCCGCTGGAGACTCTGAGAGCTCTGGAGACTCTAAGAACGCTGAAAACTCTGGAGATTCTGGGAGCGCTGAAAACTCTGGCACCTCTGGGACTTCAGACAATACGGCTGCGGCGAGCACAGTGACGATGCATTTGGACCACGTAGAAGGGCCGGGGCAACTATTCGCCTACCTGACCGGTACGTTCGGTACCCCTCAGGTACTGCTTTCGACAAGCCACCGAGAAGTGGAACTACCCGCCGGGGCGCACACGCATGTGTCGTGGGCATTCACCCGCCCCGGCGTGTACCGCGCGCGAATCCGCGCCCACGTTACCGGCACAAAAACAACGTTGCCGCCGCGTACCGTCACGTTCGCAGTGGGGGTACCTGCGGATTCGAATAAACGCGTGCTCACTAGCGGACACCAGGACATTACCGCGGACTTCACCCGAGGGGCCATCACCATCCAAGGGGACCGCCCCACGCGCAAGAATGAGGACGCAGCAGAAACCGCAGACAAAAACGAGGCCGCCGCAAAGGGGGAATCGGGGGAGCAAAACCGATCCAACGGCACCCGGACGTCGGACACGCAGTTCTCGCAAGCCCCAGAGGACGTGGTGGTTTCAGTTCCATCCAAAACTTTGCAGCAAGTACCCGCGGACCCGCAGTTTCGATTTATTGGGGCACAAAACTCTGAGGTTTACCTACTGCCTCAAGGGGTAATTGGTAAACACGTGCACGGCGAGTTGGATCCGCACCTGTGGCACGACGCGCAAAACGCAATTTTGTACGCGCAAACGATTGCGGACCAGCTCTCTCGCCTGGACCCAGACGGGGCCGCGGAATACGCGCGCAACATGAAGGCGCTGCAAAGCCGCCTTGAGCAGGTGGATCAGAAGATGCGGGCCAATATCGCACAGATTCCCCCGTCTAAACGCAACTTGGTGACAACTCACGACGGCTACGGGTACTTAAGCGCGGCCTATGGGATTAACATCGCGGGTTTTGTCACCTCTTCCCCAACGACCCAGCCGTCACCACGCGACTTGATCGCATTAACCCGGACACTGACGAATCTGAAAGTGAACGCAGTGTTCTTGGAACCGAACGCCAGCGGGTCAAGCAATGACCTGCAGCGCGCTGCCGAACAGCAAGGCATTCGCGTGTGCCCGATCTACGGGGATTCCTTTACTGAAACTGTTAACAGCTACGAAAAAATGATGACCGCGAACGCGCAGAATCTACTGCGCTGCCTAGGAGGACACCACTGATGACACCGCCCATCCCACCGACACGCATGCGCCCCACCACTGCGAGGCAAGGCCAGGCACAGACACAAAAACCCCGGTTGCGTACCGCCCTCGTTTGCGCTGTAGCTACCCTGGCCTGCGGGTGTTTCGCCGTCGCACCGGTCACGGGGGCGCAAGCAGCGGCGCAGTCCCTCAAGCAAATCCATTCCACGCCGCGCATGCAGCTGGGTACGCAGCTAGGCACACAGCCAATGGACAATAACGATCTGGACCAAACGGTTTCCGGCGATGAAGAACAGGCGAAACCGGGGACGCGCAAGGTCGTTAAGGCCGGGCACATGGATATTTCGCCCGTGATTGAACAGGGGAAATTGTCTTTGCAGCTGCGGGACGATTCGGAAGAAAAACCGGTGTGGCGCAGTTTGGATGACGTCGTGTTCGAACTGGGGGAACCAGCGAAACAGGTGCTTCCCGACAGTGGGGATTTCACGTTCACGGGGGCGAAAGCGGGGGACGCCGTGTGGGCTAGTCCGCAGGCGCAGATCGCGAATGTGCCGTGGATTGGGTGGAATACGCAGTCCCCCACCCTGGGTGATACGCGGGGGGTCACGTTTGAATACGTGGGGCATTCCGGTGAGGGTACCTTCACGGTGTTTGAGCAAGCCGGTGGGTTCTCGCAGCCGCAAGTGCTGTGGTCGTCGCAAAAAGGTCAGCCGCGCAAACTCTGGGTTGAACGCAACACGCACACGCATGCGAACTGGGTGTTCTCGCGCCCCGGCGTGCACTTAGTGCGCATGCGCATCACCACGGATGGGGATGGGAAGAACCCGGGTCTGAGCGGGGAAGCTACGTTGCGGTTCGCAGTGGGAGGCGCGGATTCCGCGCAAGCTTTTGACGCCACTTGGCAAGCACAGGATGGCGCTGGGGCCGCGCAGTCGGAAGGGGCGGAAACTCAGGGTGCATCCGGATCCGCAACCACCCGGGAAAACAGCCAGGAATCGCAGCAGAATGCGGAGCAAGACTCGGTGCCCACGATGCTGATCGTAGTGCTCGTGGTGGGCGCACTGATTCTCGCCGGTGGCGTCGGTATCTACCTGCGGCACAATGCGAAACTGCGTCGGCAAATGCGCGTCCGCACTCAAGATACCCCCACGGGGCAAAGCGCCCGCACCCAAGGTACCCCCACAGGTGAAACCCAGCGTACCCCCGAAACCGAGCTCCCGATCGCAACCAAGGACCCGCGCGAAAACGAAAGTACCCGCGGGAGCGAGGGGACCCACCAGGCACAGGGACCACGCGGGGGCGATGACTCGGCTGGGGGTGCAAGCGCGTGAAGAGCTTAAATGATCAGCGCGCGGCCATAAGCGTGGAAGCGCTGTCTGTGCACCTAGGTGGGCGGTCCGTGTTGCAGAACGTGAACGCAACCGTGCACACCGGTGAGTTCGCGACTCTCATTGGTCCAAACGGAGCGGGGAAAACCACGCTCATCCGGGCTCTGCTGGGGCTCGTGAAATCCACTGGTAGCGCGTATGTACGTGGCCGCGTCGGGTACGTCCCCCAAACTCGGGCGTTCGCCTGGGACTTCCCAGTGAGCGTCGCCCAAGTAGTGCAACTTGGCCTTCTTCCCACACAAAAGCTGCTACACCTAACCTCCACGGCCGACATAGAACGAGTGGAGCGAGCCCTGGACCTCGTGGGCATGACCAATATGAGCCAACGCCAAGTAGGGGAACTATCCGGTGGGCAGCGGCAACGTGTACTCCTGGCGCGTGCACTGGTCACAGACCCGGACGTGCTCGTCCTCGACGAACCGTTCACCGGTCTGGACCAACCCACAATCGACACGCTCACAGACCTGCTGCAACACCTTACGGAAACCGGGAAAACCACGCTCATGTCCACCCATGACATCGGGCAGGCCCTCGACACTGCGGACCGCGTGATCCTCCTCAACCGCACGGTGCACGCACAGGGACATCCGCGGGGCCTTGCCGACCCGCAGATGTGGGTCGACGCGTTCGGGGTGCGCGCGTCCTCACCATTAATCGCAACCGTGCACGCCGTAATCTCTCGGCGCGAACGCGTCGCACATGCCGTGGAGGTGGCGTCGTGATTTCCTTCTTCGATTTTCTACTCGACATGACGAACCCCGTTTTGTCTTTCCTCCCAAAAGCCCTGATAATCGCGGTTCTAGCCGCGACCCTGTGCGGAATCGTCGGAACCCACGTGGTGCTGCGCGGCATGGCGTTCATCGGGGACGCAGTTGCGCACGCCGTTTTTCCCGGCATCGCCATCGCTTTCGTACTGGGCGGGTCCCTAGTAGCCGGAGGGGCGATCGCCGGCGTGAGCGTCGCTGTACTCGTCGCCGTCCTGTCTCAGCATCGGCGGATCAAAGAAGACGCTCTGATCGGTATCCTTTTCGCTGGTGCGTTCGCAGTGGGGGTGATTGTCATCTCCACTTCGCAGGCGTACTCCGCGTCCCTATCCTCGTTCCTGTTTGGATCAATCACGGGCGTAACCAACTGGGATATCGCCGTGACCGCGGGCATAGGCATGCTCGTGCTCACCCCCCTCATGGTGTGGCACAAGCACCTGACGATGGTCGCGTTGGACCGCGAAATGGCCCGCGCAATGGGACTGCCCGTTATGCTCCTCGACATCCTCCTGTACGCCTGCGTGGCCGGCGCGGTAGTCATTTCCGTGCGCACCATCGGTAACGTGCTGGTCTTAGCTCTACTGGTTGCCCCTCCGGCAGCAGCGCGGATGCTGACGGACCGGATGGTCCCAATGATGGCGCTCGCCGCCACACTCGGTGGAGTCGGCTCCTTCTTCGGCCTGTACTTCTCTTGGGCCCTCGACATCCCCACCGGCGCCTCAATCGTTTGTGTCCTCACCCTCATCTTCATTGTTCTGTTTTTAGTCGCCCCGCGCCGAGGTCTTCTAACCGCACGGTTCCAACGCAACCGCGCTCTGCCCTCAGGCGAAGAAACGAACCTGCCCGCACGCGGAACCGCACGCGAAGAAACGAACGAACACGCATGTGAAGAAACGAACGAACGCGCACGTGAAACTGCACGCTGCTAGGAAGAAACCATGTTAAACAACAACTTTGAACACCGCTTTTCACCGCGAGCACTACCCCGCTCGTTGGCACTGAGCATCGCAACTTTGCTGTGCGCCGCACTCGCCGCCGCCGTCCCATCGGGCGTCACCGCCTGGGCTGGCCCCGCGGACGACCGCCAAGTTGCCACGTCCGCACACGTGGACTCCCCGAAGGTTTTCTGGGAAGGCAAGAACTTCGCGCTGCACTCCGAGTTCAAAGGAGCGCTACCTCGCCTTGAGGAAACCGTGAACTACGTTGGACACGGCTGGGACGCCTTCGAAGAAACCCCTCTGCACATGTTCCAAATCCCCTCCGACCCGCAGTTCGCGTCAATCGGCGCCCCCGGCCAGATCCTGTACGCCGCTCCGAAAGTGGCTGGGCCTAACAATTCCCCCATATTCTCTGGTTTCGGGGCGGACGCCAACATTCCCGTTGAGGGGATGCGTGACTCCTCATTTAACCTCGAACTCGTTGGATTTGCCGGGCCGGGGGACGTGGACCTATTCACCTGGGCGCAGGGGTGGCCACTGACGCACATGCTGTCCTCACACGTAAAAGGCCTAAACCAAGCGTGGATCACGCCCGGTCAGCACACGCACAACATCACGACCTTCACTAAACCCGGTGCGTACGAACTAACCTACCGGGTCACGGCACGCGACAAAAAAGGCCGGTTCATCGCCTCCAAACCCCAGATGCTGCGGTGGCAAGCCGGGGGTACCCAGCCATCCAAAGACGGGTTGGGGGATGTCGCCACCGCATTCAACGCCTCTCAACAAACCGGGCAGGCGCGTGCCTACCGATTCTCGCTATCCCCACGCCCCGACCCAGAAAAACCCGGTGAGGACCAAGAGACCCTCATGAAATTTGAAACTGGAAACGACAGCGACCAAGGGACCGTGGTGTTCTACCTAGACGGGTATTTTCTTGCGGAAGTACCCGTGAAAGCCGGGATCGGACAGTTCAGTGAGGTGCTGGGCTCAACCGAATCTGATCTGCAGGCCGTGTACATTCCGAACAGTAGCGGCGACAACGGCAGGCGGTTCGTCACCGCGCCCGTCAAATACGCGGGGAAACCAGGTGCCGGCGAAACCACTGATGCGGGAACGTTTCCCACCCCGAAACGCGGCGCGCAAACCTATGACACCGCAGATATTGCCGCAGCTTCGGGGAAAATGACGATCGAACTGAAACCCAGTGGTGCGGGTGACGGGTCCGGGGTGATTCACACGAACCTCGCTGATCCGCGCGTTTCCGCCCGCGTGGTCGGGGGCCTATACGAGTCGGCAGATGAGAAGTACGAATCCTGCCCCATCGACTTCATGTCCACCCCCGGGCACCGCGACCAAGTGGTCACGTGGGACGGTTGTGACAACGGCAAGTACTTTTTGAAACTGCAGATAATCCCCACCACGCGCACCAACCTGGGAGTTACGAACACAAAGCCGGCACAGCCCGACTTGAACCGCGGCATGCGCACCGAAGTTCAGATGCCGCAGGCAGCGTTCCAGGCACGCACCACGGACTCACTGGAACCCATGGATGCGGCCGCCGACTTCGCGTCCACCCCACCTTCGCCCTCTCCTTCTGGTGACCCCGAGGTACCGCCTTCTTCTGGCGACCCCGAGGTACCGCCCTCTTCTGGTGACCCGGAGGTACCGCCCTCTTCTGGGGACCCTGACACGCCCCCGTCGTCTGGCAATCCCAACACTCCCCCGTCTTCGAACCCGCCCACCAAACCCGGCGGCTCCGGGGGGTCAGAAAAACCACCGGAGACAACCAGCAAACTCGAAAGTACCCCCGTTGAAATCGCCACCGGACACGTCGACATCGCCGTGTACAACCCGTCCGCGCAGCACTTAGGTATCGCAGTCGGAGACGATTCACGCACCCACGCTAATCAGGCAGTGCTGCGCAAACCAAGTGCCGTCGCCTTGCGGGTTAAAGACAATGCGCGAGTCAAGCGTTCCGGCCGGATATTCGCAGGCAGTGCTTTCGACTTTCTGGGCCCAACTGGCACGCAGCTGTATGCCCTGGGGCAAACCCAGGAGCGATCCAAAGTGTGGCCCGGTTTTTCTACCGAACGCGTAAATTACCAAGATTTCCCCAAGGGCGTGCAGTTAACGCTTAAATCTCGTTCTATTCCTGAGGGCGGCAAGTGGTGGGCATTCGAGATTCCCGCGGGGTTCAACAGCGGTGTGGAGCACATCGCGTCGGCGGATAAGCCTGGGGTGGTCGATGGCTCATCCCCTACTCACAAGCATGTGAACTGGGTGTTCACAAAACCCGGTGAGTACATCCTCGAGCTACAGGCAAAAGGCACGACCACTCGCGGCAATACGGTTGAGGCGCCGGGCGAGTCCGTGTGCTTCCTGGTGGGCACGCAAACGCGTCCGTCCGCAAACTGCCTCGCAACCGGTAATGTCCAGGGAGATGGGAACGGCCCCGGTGGGTCCGCACCTGCACAACCGAGCCGCCCCGGTGGGTCCGCACCCGCGCAACCGAGCCGCCCCGGCAAAGGCACACCCTCAGGCAATAACGCAGGTGGTGACATGGGAGGCTACGCTGGCTCCAAACCGGGTGAGAACACCGGAGGCCACGCTGGATCTCAACCAGGTGCGGGCGCTGCAGCTAGCGGATCGCCTTCTGCTGCCGGTGCACCTTCGGGCTCCTCAGGCCCCTCGGCTGGCCAGGAAGCTGGAAACGCAGCTTCCGCACCGGAAGCACCGGGCGCGCCGAAAGCTGCAGAGGCTACGGAAGATCAATCGGAGCCCGGCGACGCGCCTCTAGAACTGGGTACTCCCGGGGAATCCGCGGCCGGGCAGAACCCAGCTGCCCGCCCCGCTTCGGCAAATACCTCTGCCGCGCCGGGCCGCACGTGGCTCATCCGCAGTCTCTACGGCCTCGGTGCAGTGATGGCACTGGCTGGGACGTTCCTCATCGGGCGGGCCTTCGGCACCAAGATCTAGTAGCTTGATCTAGCAGCGCTAGAATCTAGCGGCGTAAATCTAGAGGTCCGGAATCTAGCGGCTTGATCTAGCGGCGTAAATCTAACGGTCTGGAATCTAGCGGTTTCAAACGCAGAACTGGCTGCGTCAAACCGACTGTCGCGGCGGGGCCAAGCGGTCAAAAAGGACGCTGACTGCCTCGAACTAACACGCCCCTGCTGCGCCCGCTAGATACAGTACGCTACATACAGTAAGTGTCGGCTACGCACTCTAAACCGCGTAGCCGACACTTTTGTTGTAACAAAACGCGCGTCCCCTAGAGGGCGCAAGGCAGACCGCCAGGCTAGGGGTGCACGGCAGACCGCCAGGCTTGGTGATTGAGTTAAGAGATCAAGCTCTTGGCTGGGTTAAGATGCCAAACCTCTGTGTCAGGCGGTCAACCTGGTGCCCCTACTCCCGTATCGTGCCCCTACTCCTCCGGCACGCCAATCAGGTCGATACCGTCGATGTCCTTGCCGTGCGAAATCGAAGTCATCGCGTTGCGCGACACCACTTTCACGCGTTCTCGTGGGCCGCGGTCACCAATCACCTCACCGTAGTCCTCACCTAGTTGCTGTTCGTACGCGTTCAACAGTTCCCAACCATGCCACGTGGTGTACGCAATTGAACGCGAATCCAACAGTTCAAGCATCGCTTCGTGCCCCACGTTATCGCTCGTGGCTTTCAGCTTGCCCGCCTGCGCATCTTCCACCAAGTGGCCGATGGTTTCTTGCGCATCAGACTTCGTGGAACCAATCAGCCCCACCGGCCCACGCTTCACCCAACCGGTTGCGTAAATACCCAAAATTGGCTCACCGTCATCTCCCAGCACGCGTCCCCCCATGTTGGGGATTATGCCGCGCACGTGGTCAAATGGGATTCCTTCAATCGGGCTGGAGAAGTACCCGATCGCCCGGTACACCGCTTGCACCGGAGTTTCCACAAACTCACCTGTGCCTTCTACGGAACCATCCCCCGTCAGCCGGGTCCGTTCCGTCCGGATCGCCGCCACGTTCCCATCGTCGTCCGCCAGCACCGCGTTCGGAGAGTGGAACATGTGGATGTGGATCCGCCGGCTCGCCTCATGCTCTTCTTCCATCGCATAGTTCGTGAGGGCCTTCACAACCTGCTTAGTCTGATTCGACCCGGCGATCGCACCCTCAGAAGCCTCATCGAAATCAAAATCTTCTTCGTAAACGATAACGTCCACGTCCGGCTGCTTCCCTAACTCCCGCAGCTCCAGCGGCGTGAACTTCACCTGCGCGGGGCCGCGCCGACCGAAAATGTGCACGTCCGTGATGGGGCTCTTAGCCAGGCCTTCCGCCACGTTCTGCGGAATCTCCGTCACCAACAGGTCCTCAACGTGTTTCGCAAGCATCCGGGACACGTCCAAAGCCACGTTCCCCACGCCGATCACCGCTACCTCTTTCGCTTCCAGCGGCCACTCCCGCGGGTAGTCCGGGTGCCCGTCGTACCAAGACACGAAGTCGGCAGCCCCATACACCTGCGGCAACTCCACACCTGGAATGTCCAGCGGGTGATCCCGGTCCGCACCGGTCGCGAAAATCACGGCATCGTAGTGCTCGTGTAGCTCCTCAACAGTCACATCCTCACCGATGTTCACGTTGCCGAGCAGGCGAATGTCCCCGCGCTGCAAAATCTTGTACAGCGCCACGATGATCTGTTTGATTCGTGGGTGATCAGGAGCCACCCCGTAGCGCACCAGGCCGTATGGCGCTGGGAGACGCTCAAACAGGTCTATGGACACGTCCAAACCTGATTTCGACAGGATGTCAGACGCGTAGATACCGGCCGGCCCTGCGCCTACAACAGCTACGTTCAGTGGTTTCTTCTCAGTCACTTTAAATCAAAACACCTTCACGCCAGAAGAATAAAACAACATCTAGTTTATGAAAAACCCGCGTCAGGCGCTATCTCGCACCCCACGCGGGCCTTCATGTAACAATTCTACGAAATGCGATCCACCATCTGATGAGCAAAATCGACTAGGAGGTTCTTCGCCTCACATTCCTCCACCGCACTTAACGCATCAATTGCTTTGTTCACATACGTGCGGGCCATAGACCGAGTGCGATCCACCGCCGCGTGATTCGCAAGCTTCTCCACGACACCACTCAAAACCGTGGGGTCACGCAGGTCCTCGTGTTCTAATGCCTGCAGGATCTGCTTGCCGCACTCATCCAGTTCACCGCGCTCGCGGTCCTGATGCAGCAGTAGCACCGGAAGGGTAGAGACGCCCTCAACGAGATCCGTTCCCGGGGTCTTGCCCGTCAACTCCGAATCGGAAGTTAAGTCAATCACGTCGTCCGCTAGTTGGAACGCAATCCCAACTTGCTCCCCGTACTCCCCCACTGCTTCCACGGTTTGCGGCCGGGCCCCACCGAACATGGCGCCGAACACCGCGGCCGCGTTTATTAGCGAGCCCGTTTTATCTGCCAGCACCTGCACGTAAAAATCCACGGGGTCTTCCCCATCTGCGGGGCCGAACGTTTCGTTCAGCTGTCCTAAGCACAGCCGTTCAAACGTGCGGGCGTGGTAGTCCACCGCCTCGGTTCCCAAACTGGCAGTCAGCTTGGATGCCCGAGAAAACAAGACGTCACCGGCTAAGATTGCCCGGTTGTTACCCCATTGCATTTGCGCAGCAGGGACACCCCGTCGTTGAGGGGCCGCGTCCATGACATCGTCGTGGTACAGCGAAGCCAGGTGTGTCATCTCCACGGACGTAGCAGCCGCAATCACCTCTTCGCTAGCTGCCTCCCCCGCTCCCGCTAGGTGTGCGCACAGTAGGGTCAGGAGGGGGCGGATGCGTTTACCTCCAGCGGTCGACAGGTGCGACAGCAACTCGTCAACGAACGCTCGGGATTCACGCACGCTTGTGGACAACAGTTCTTCCACACGCGCCAGGTCCGCGTTTATCTGCTCTTCTAGTGGGCTCGCTACAGGGATATCACTCACGGTAGCAATACAACCACATTCGACAGGACTTCGAGAACTGGGCCGGGCAAAATCCCCAGCACAATCGTGAGCGCTGCAGCGATGAGCACCGCAATGTAGGTGTATCCCTCAGACTTAACTACAACCGTGCCCTCATTCGGTTTCTCAAAGAACATGAGGACAACGAGCCGGAAGTAGTAGAACGCGGTAATCGCGGAACAGACTAGCGCGATGATTACGAGCGCCAGTTGCCCACCTCCGATACCGGCGGAGAACAGGAACAGTTTCCCAACGAACCCGGAGGTCAAGGGGATACCCGCGAATGACAGCAAGAACAGGAGCATGGAACCGGCTACCAGCGGGGATTTACGCCCCACACCCGCCCAGTGTTTCAGCTCTGTGGCCTCACCGGTGATGTTGGCGTTCGCGTCCGCGTGCCGCACCAAGGCGATCACTCCAAACGCGCCCACCGTCGCAATGCCGTAAGCCAGTGCGTAGAACAGTACGGACGCGGTAGTGGCTTTGTCCGCGGCAATGATGCCGATCAGAATGAACCCGGCGTGCGCGATGGAAGAGTATGCCAGCAGGCGTTTCACGTCGGTTTGAACCAGGCCCGCGAACGTCCCCACCAGCATTGTCAGCACCGCCACGACCATGAAGATCACCAGCAGGTCCCAGCGGAACTGGTTGGTGACCGTTAGGTAAATGCGGATCATCGCTGCGAACGCCGCGATCTTCACGGCAGCCGCCATGAACCCGGTGACGGGCGTTGGGGAACCCTGGTACACGTCTGGGGTCCACGCGTGGAACGGGGCAGCACCAACTTTGAACAGTAGGCCCACCATCACCATGAACACACCGGCAACCAGGAGCCAGTCCATGCCCGGAACGACCGGTGCGAGCCGTGACACACGCGAGAAGTACAGGCTACCGGAATAACCGTACAAGAACGCCAGGCCCATCAGGAAGAAACCAGATGAAAAGGCACCCAAAATGAAGTACTTAAGCGCCGCCTCATGCGAAAGCTGCCGGCGACGCCGCGCACTCGCAGCCAAAATGTACAGCGGTAGGGACATGACTTCCAGGGCTACGAACAGGGTAATGAAACTGTCCGCAGCGGGGAACACCATCATGCCACCCAGGGAGAACAGCATGAGGGGGAACATTTCCGTCCGCTGGTAGTTCGCGGCAATGCTCTGGTCTTCGTTTGAGGATCCGGGGGCGTCCGCAGGTTGGTTTGCGAAGTACCCGTCGCCCAGTTCGGACCGGTCGGCGAACACCAGGATAGAGAGGAAACCGATGACCAGCAGGATCGCTTGGGACGCGAGGGTCAGCGGGTCTTCCACGTACTCCCCGAGTGAAGCGGGTGCCTTTAGCACGGTTGTCCAGCGGGACACGATCAGCACGAGGGCGGATAGTACCGCGATTATTGACAGGAGGATCTGTGCGGTCCGGCGCATTTTGCGCGAAGCAAATGCTTCGACGAGCACGCCCAGTACACCGGCGCCGAGGACGACGATTACGGGCGATAGTGCCCACCAGTCAATCGGGGGTGCCTGCAGTGTTTCGACATTCATTAACGGACTCACTTATCGCTCCCTTCATGAGCAGGTGCGCTGGTTGATGCCCCCGCGTTTAGGTGCGAGAGCGCGGTGTCCGCAACCGGGTTGAGGGACTGCACGAGCGGCGCAGCCCACACACCGAAGATGACCATGGCGACGATCAGCGGTGCGATCACTACTTTTTCGCGTGCGGACGCGTCAGTGGGCGCTGTACCTTCGGTGGGCACAGTACCTTCGGTGGGCACAGGGCCGGTGAACATCCTCTGGTATGGAATCAGCACGTACAGTGCCGCGAGGATCACGCCGAGCACTGCGAAGAACGCAACCCATCGGTTAACTTGCCACGTTCCGACTAGCACCAGGTATTCGGGGACGAAGCCCGACAGTGTGGGCAGCGCGATCGAAGCCAGCCCAGTTACGAGCCAGGTGCCCGCGAGGACGGGCGTTACCCGTTGCCATCCGCCGAAGTCCGCGATCGTGCGGCTTCCGCGACGTTGCGTGAGGAAGCCGGAGATGAGGAACATGGCTGCGATCGAGATACCGTGCGCCACCATGTAGTACATCGCGCCCACCAGGGCCACGTGCGTGCCAATGTAGATCCCCAGCACCATGAATCCGAAGTGGGATACCGAGGTGTAGGAAATCAGTCGCATGAGGTTCTTTTGTCCGATTGCGGCCAACCCACCGTAAAGGATGGAGATCACTGCGAGCACCAGGATTACGGGGGCGGCTTTCGCGGACGCGTGTGGGAACAGCGGTAGGCACAGCGTGATCATCCCGTAGGTGCCGAGTTTGTCGAGCACGCCCACGAGCAGTACGGAAGTGCCGGGGCGGGCTTGCTCAGCCGCGTCTGGCAGCCAGGTGTGCACGGGCACCATGGGTGCTTTCACCGCGAATGCGACGAAGAAGGTGGCGAAGATAGCCATCTCTGCGGCGTGCGGCAGCTGCAAGTTCGCGAGGTTTTCGAATAGGAACGCTCCTTCGGCGTTACCACCGTAAACCACTAGAGCGATTACGCCACCTAGCATTACGAGTCCGCTGGCTAGTGAGTACAGCAGGAACTTGAGGGCGGCTGCGCCCGCGCGGGGGCCACCGTAGCGGCCGATCATGAAGTACACGGGGATCAGCATCGCTTCGAACACCAGGTAGAACAGTACGACGTCGCGGGCAGCGAAGATCAGCATGATGAACGCTTCGAGGATCAGCACGAGCGCCGCGTAGTTACCTGCGGTCCCGGCGCTGTCGTGGTTGGCTCCGTCTTCTTTCCACGCAGCCACTAGTACCAGGGGCACAAGAGCGGCTGCTAAGAGGATCATCGCGAGGCTCAACTGGTTTACCCCAAGTGCCCAAGAGATACCTAGCTGGGGAATCCAGTTGTGGGTTTCAGCCAGCTGGTAGGTGCCTGCGGCGCTCCAGTTGAACATGAGGCCAGCGGCGATTGCGAGCACGAGTTCGATTAAGGATACGACCAGTGCGATTTGCCGTCCGATTGCTCGCAGGGGCGCAGCCAAAAGGGTTGCGATGCCCGCGATGGCTGGTAGCGCCACTAGGGTTGCGAGCCATGGGAATGATGCATGGGTTATTTCAAGCATGTGCATGGGTATTCCTCCGCTCCTACAGTCTGGTCACTGCGACGACGATAAGAGCAACGACGACGCCACCCAGTATGAAGGCGGCGTGAGCGCGCACGAAACCGGTCTGTAGCGAGGCCACCACGCGGCCAAACCAGGCTGCGAGGCGTGCCCCACCGTAGATCGCTCCGTCCACGACGTATTTGTCACTTCCGACCGTGCCCTTAACGAGGGCTTGGCCAGGAGCCATGAAGATCGTTTCATTCAGGGTGTCTTGGTACAGGTCATTGCGTGCGGCGTGAACCAGAGAGTTCCCAGCTGGGATGGCCACGGACACTTCGCGCCGACCGTATTTAGCCCACGCCCACACAGCACCAATCAGTACGACTACCAGGGTCGATACTTCAATCACGACTGCCGGGAGCACGGGTTGTGCTTCCTCGGCGGTGCCAACTACGGGGGCGAGCCAGTCTACGAACACGCCGTTTATGGTCAGCAGGCCACCGATCGCCACCGCTCCGATTGCCAAAATGATCATCGGTACTGTCATCAGTGCGGGTGATTCATGAGGTTCTACTTTCTGTCCGCCGAGCGTGTCTCCCCACCGGGCTTCCCCGTGGAAAGTCATGAAGAACAGGCGGGACATGTAGAACGCAGTGATACCAGCACCGATTAGGGCGATGAGCCCGTACACCCACCCGGTCCACGCGGTGCCTTCGATCGCACCGAAGTGGTTGGCGGTGAACGCGGTTTCGATCAGCTTATCTTTCGAGAAGAAACCGGAGAATGGCGGCACCCCGAGGATCGCGAGCCAGCCCATCATGAACGTAATCCACGTGACTTTCATAACTTTGCTTAGGGCCCCGAAGCGACGCATGTTCACAGAGTCGTTCATGCCGTGCATTACGGAACCTGCACCGAGGAACATGAGGGCTTTGAAGAACCCGTGGGTGAACAGGTGGAAGATCGCAAACACCCAGCCGATAGGCCCAAGGCCTGCGCCGAGCATCATGTAGCCGATCTGCGACATGGTTGAGGCGGCAAGCACCTTCTTCATGTCGTCCTTTGCACACCCGACGATCGCGCCGAACAGCAAGGTGATTAGCCCGATGATTGCCACTGCAGTGGCGGCTGCGGGCGCGGCCAGGTAGATCGCGCCGGAACGCACTATTAGGTAAACGCCGGCGGTAACCATTGTGGCCGCGTGGATCAGTGCGGACACGGGGGTTGGGCCCGCCATCGCGTCACCGAGCCAGGCTTGCAGTGGGAACTGCGCGGATTTACCGCAGGCGGCGAGCAGAAGGAAAAGTCCCGCGAGGGTCATCGCGGTGCGGGGCGCGGTTTCCGCCCCGGCCAGCACGTCCGTGAAGTTAACGGAACCGAACTGGGCCACCATCACCATCATGGCGAGGAGTAGCCCGACGTCGCCGACACGGTTCATCACAAACGCTTTCTTCGCGGCTGTAGCGTTGTCTGGCACTTGGTTCCAGAATCCGATGAGGAGGTAGGATGCCAAGCCGACGCCTTCCCAGCCAACGAATAGGACGACGTAGGACGAGCCGAGCACGAGCGTGAGCATCGCGGCGATGAACAGGTTCAAGTAGGCGAAGAACCGGCGCCGGTCCGTGTCGTGTTCCATGTAGGCGATTGCGTAGACGTGAATGAGGGACCCTACGAAGGTCACGAGCATCACGAATGTCATCGATAGGGGGTCAACAAGGAGCCCCGCATTGACTGCGAAGTCGCCCGCTGGGATCCATGAGAACAGTTCGGAAACCATGGTCCGGTCTCCGGCTCCGACCCCAATCATTTGGATGAGGATTACTAGTCCGATCACGAACGAAGCCCAGGACGCGACTGTGGCTAAAACGTGTCCCCACTTATCGCTGGCACGCCCCATTACAAGTAGGAGCGCAGAAACCGCCATGGGGATCGCGATCATGAGCCACGCGTATTGCGCCGCGCCAGTAGCTGGCGCCACGGACGCTAGGGAAGGCACAAGCGTTGGTACTAAAGACATCTGAACCTCCCTAGTTCTTCAGTAGGTTGACTTCGTCGACCGAGGTGGTGCGACGGGAACGGAATATGGAGACGATGATCGCTAAGCCGACCACAACCTCGGCGGCGGCGACGATCATCACGAAGAATGCCATCACTTGCCCCGTGTAGTCCCCGTGGATGCGGGCGAAAGTTATGAGGGTGAGGTTAGCTGAGTTCAGCATCAGTTCCACGCCCATGAGCGATATCACCGCACTCTTACGCACCACCACGACGGCGGTGCCGATGGAGAAAATGATTATCGCGAGCGCTAGGTAGTAACCGAGGCTCATTGGTCGTCCTCCTCAAGTTCTTTCTTGGATTCTCCCGCTTCGATAGCGGTCGGTGCGACCTGTTGTTCCAGGCCGGTGGGCGCTGCTTTACCTGCCATGCCCCACGCTTGCGAAGCACCGACCCGGTCGTTAGCTGCCTTTCCGTGCAGCGACTGCGTGGAGTCACCGCGCGCCACTTCCGCCAGCTGCCTGGCAAGCTTGGGGTCCACTGCGGATAGTTCGCGGTCTAGGCCGCGTACACGCAGTACGCGCGGCACAGATTCTTCAACTGGCTGTTCGGTTTCGCCCGACAGGGCCGCGATGTCCGCCGCGTTCGTCCGAGCGTATACACCGGGTGCGGTGTGCTGGCCAATGTGCCGACCTTCAGCTGCGTAGGCAGCCATTTTTGCTTCAACAACGTGGCGTTGGGTCCGCTTCGGCGTGAGCCGATCCGCGTGCGTTAGGAACACGGCGCCGAGCGCCGCAGTAATCAGCAGGGCGGCCGCGAGTTCCATTGAGAACCAGTGCCCACCGAACAGGGTTTGGGCCAGCCCTTCAATCGGTTGGTCCGACGCCGCTTCTTCTGCGAATCCGCGGGCGACTGGGAGGTTCGAGAACACTACGGCGGTCACTAGCGCTACAGCGAGTAGAATCGCGGCGATCACCGCGGTGGTTATGTATCCGCGCCGTTGACGCGCGTATTCGTCGGAGGCTTGAATCCCGATCATCATGAGCACGAACAGGAACAGCATCATGATTGCGCCCGTGTACACCACGATTTGTGCGATCCCAAGGAAGGGGGCGGACTGCATGATGTAGATGACTGCCAGGCCCACCATGACGGTCACCATGGAGATCGCTGCGTACGCTGCTTTCTTGAAGAATAGGACCCCTAGCCCACCGGCGATCATTACCACCGCAACGCCACAAAAGAGGATGGCTTCACCGGTTGAGCCCATGGTTGCGCCCGCCGCGGTGGCCATTTCGGATGTAAGCATCATTTCTTCGCCTCCTGCGCGGAGCTTGTTGCCGGCTGGCGGTCGGTCACTGCACTTTGCGCCGATTCGATTGTCGCGTCTTGCGGCCGGTGTTTCTTCACCCAGTCCACTTGTGATTGCTGAGGTCCGGTTACTTCACCGCGATAGTAGTTGTCGTCCGTGGTACCTTCCGCCATCGGGTGGGGGGCACTCAGCATTCCTTCTTCGAGGGGGGCGAGCAACTGCTGTTTTTCAAAAATGAGGTCGCGGCGCGTGTAGTCGGCCAGTTCGAAGTCGTTGGTCATGGTGAGCGCTCGCGTGGGGCACGCTTCTATGCACAGGCCGCAGAAGATACAGCGTGAATAGTTCACCTGGTAGACCCTGCCGTAGCGTTCACCCGGAGAGTACTGCGCACCGGGTTTATTGTCGCCGGCTTCCACGAGGATTGCGTCCGCAGGGCAAGCCCATGCGCAAAGTTCGCATCCAATGCATTTTTCGAGGCCGTCGGCGTAGCGGTTCAGCTGGTGGCGGCCGTGGAACCGGGGCATTGTGAAGGGGCCCTCAAACGGATACTGTTCGGTAACTGTGGGCCGGAAGAACGACGTGAAGGTCACGCCGTATCCCGCTACGGGTGCGAATAACGAACCGAAAAATCCTTTTGGATCTTGTTCGTAACGCATTTCGTCGTCACCGTGTTTTTGATTCTTCTCACTCATTGTCTGTCTCTTTCCCACTAGCCGTGGCCGACACGCGACCGGCGCGTGGCGACGGTGGTAAATGCTGTCCCGGAAGTGGAGGTACCGGGTAACCATCTGCGAAGGCATCCAATGGTTCGTCCGACGGTGGGGTTTCCACCTCGGGTTTATCTG
Source organism: Gleimia hominis (assembly GCF_032085515.1). Classification (GTDB taxonomy): domain Bacteria; phylum Actinomycetota; class Actinomycetes; order Actinomycetales; family Actinomycetaceae; genus Gleimia; species Gleimia hominis. The sequence goes on along the minus strand of NZ_JASXSX010000001.1, from coordinate 811,448 downwards.
TGATCCACAAGATGATCAGGGCGATTACGAACACTCCCGCAACCCCGCCGAGGAGGACGGTGTAGGAGGAGGTCACCCAGGTCTGTACGCCGCGCACTACGGCGACGATTACGAGCCAGGCCATGGAGACGGGAATAAGGATCTTCCATCCCAGCTGCATGAACTGGTCGTAGCGGAACCGCAAGAGGGTACCGCGAGTCCAGACCATGAAGAAGAACATGGTCCACATCTTCAGGTTGAACCATAGGAAGCCCCACCAGCCGCTATTGAAGTCGATGAATGGGACGTAGCTTAAGCCGAACGGGGCGTGCCACCCGCCGAGGAAGATTGTGGTTGCCACGGCGGAGACGTTGAACATGTTGATGTATTCGGACAGGTAGTACCAGCCGAACTTCATGGATGAGTATTCCGTCATGTGCCCGGCAACCAGTTCACCTTCGGCTTCTGGCAGGTCGAACGGGAGGCGGTTAACCTCACCGACCATCGAAATGACGTAGACCACGAACGCGGGAAGCAGGGCGAAGGCCCACCACACTGGGTATTGGGACGCCACAATCTGCGACGTGGACATGGATCCCGCCACAATAAACACCGAGACGAGTGACATTCCCATTGAAAGCTCGTACGAAATCACTTGTGCTGCGGAACGCACGGAACCGAGCAGAGGTAGTGTCGAGCGGGTTGACCAGCCACCCAGAACGGTGCCGTACAGACCGATTGAGGCGATCGCAAGAATGTAAAGTACGGAAATCGGGGTGTCCGCTAGCTGTAGCGGGGTTGAACGGCCAAAGATGTGCACGTTCGGCCCCATTGGGATCACGGCCATCACCATGAACGCTGAGAACGCGGAGATTGCCGGGGCGATGAAGTAGATGAACTTCTCTGCCCGGTCGGTCCAGATGTCCTCTTTGAACAGGAGCTTCCCGGCGTCTGCAAACGCTTGGAATAGTCCGAGGGGGCCGGCAACGTTTGGGCCGGGGCGGGTTTGCATGCGCCCGAGGCCGCGGCGTTCTACCCACAGTGCCATGATCACGGACACGATCAAGAACAAAACTATGCAGATTGCCTTGATGAGGGTGATCCACCACGTTTCTTGACTAAAGTCCGCTGCCGCCGTGGTGGGCGGTGCGAACGGTACCAGCAGGGCCACTTATTTCACCTCCGCTTTTACCAGCGAGACCACGCTGCCCGCGCGGGCCCCCAGGTTTTCGTGTACAACGCTACCTTCTGAGCATTCGGGTACCCACACGACGTTTTGCGGCAGGTCCGCGATAGCGACCGGTAGTGTGATGGTTCCTCGTTCGGAACCGACCGTGACGGGTTCGTCTACGGTAACGCCCACGCTTTGCGCGGTTTGTGCCGACAGGTAGGCAACCGGTTTGCGTCCGGTTCCCGCGAGGGTCGGGGCGTTGTCTTGCATGCGTCCGCTGTCGAGCATGGGTTTGTGCGTGGCTAGCACCGCTTCGTTTGCTGCAGGTGCGGCCACGGGGTCGGCCTGGACGTCCGGGTCGGACATGCGGTTCCCGTCCCAGTTCATGAGTTCGTTCATTTCCGCATGCGTTGCCTTCAGCGTCGCAATGCCCAGGTCGATGCCCATGTCTTCTGCGATTCGGCTGAGGACTTCGCGGTCGGTTAGTGCCCGGGAAGATAGGACTTGCCCGAAGGGACGCAGGCGCCCCTCCCAGTTAATGTAGGTCCCGTTCTTTTCCGGTGCGGGTGCAACCGGGAGGACTACGTCCGCCATCTCAGTTAGTTCAGACTGACGCACTTCCAGGCTGACCACGAACTTCGCTTTCTGCACTGCGGTGCGCAGGGCTTGTGGGTCCGCTGCGTCGCGGGGGTCAACCCCGCCGAGCACGATTACGTCGCGCGCTTCTTGCGCGGCGTCAGCCACGATTCCTTCAGCGCACTTGGCGGTGTCGTCGGGCACCGAGGTACCCCACACGGCCGACAGGTCGGCGCGTGCTTCCGGGTCTTCTACGCTGCGGCCGAATGGGAGGAGTCCACCCACGAGCCCTACGTCTAAGCCGCCGCGTTCACCGGCGCGACGTGGAATCCACGCCAGCCGCGCGCCCGTGCGTTGAGCGAGTTTTGCAACCTGCGTGTAAAGCCCCGGCACAGTGGCGGCGCGTTCACCAACCAGGATGATGCCCGAGGCCAGCTGGTCCGCCAGCTCTCCGTCGATCGCGGCAACAACTTCCGGTTCTGTTCCGGGAGCAGCACGCAGCACGTTTGCTGCGAGTTTGCGGCTTCCCGGAGTGGTCATCGGAGCAACGGTCGTCACCTGCGTCTTCCCGGCGAGGACGCCCTTGCGCAGGCGTAAGAACACGGAGCCAATCTCGTCCTCAGGTTCAAGTGCAACCAGGAGGACGCGCCCGGCCTTCTCTAGATCTTTGTAGGTCACATCCAGGCCTCGGCCCGCTACGCGCGCCCCGAGGAACTGGGTTTCTTCCAAGCTGGTGTTGCGCATGCGCTGGTCAATCTGGTTGGTTCCCACCGCGACGCGCGCGAACTTGCTCCACGCGTATGCGTCTTCAACGGTCAGGCGCCCACCTGGGAGCAGCACGTTGTTCCCGGCTTTGGCATCCTTCAGAGCGGATGCAACGCGGTTCAGTGCGTCGCCCCACGACGTGGGAACCAGTTTTCCATCTTCACGCACCAGCGGGCTTTGCAGCCGGTCGCTGCCCGTAGCCCATTCGAATGCGAACCGGTCTTTGTCGGTGATCCACTCTTCGTTCACCTCCGGGTCGTTACCGGCTAGGCGACGAACAATTTCGCCGCGGCGAATATCCACGCGGATCGCCGAACCCGAGGCGTCGTGCTCCGTGATTGACGGAGTGGACACCAGGTCGAAGGGTCGTCCGCGGAACCGGTAGGACGCCGCCGTGAGTGCGCCGACCGGGCAGATTTGGATGATGTTACCCGAGAAGTAGGAGCCGAACGGGCGGTCCGACTGGTCCCGCTGCGCTTGCGTAAGCGGGCCCGCGCCGACACCTGCTTCCACACCGGCGTCACCTTCCGGGCCGGATACAGACAGGTCGGGAGGCAAGACCCCATCGGTGATGGCTTCGTTGTGGTAACCGAGGATTTGCGTGTCGAAACCACCAACTTGCTCCCCCATGAAGTAGTGGTCGTCCGTGGGGGAACTGCCCCCGCCGCGGCCTTGCAGGTCAATGAATGCGTCCCCTGCGATTTCTTTGCCGAACCGCACGCAGCGCTGGCAAAGGATGCAGCGGTCGCGGTCCAGCAGGATGTTCGAGGTGACCCGCACGGGTTTGGGGAATGTGCGTTTCGCGTCGATGAAGCGGGTGGCTTCGCGCCCTTCCGTCATCGCTTGGTTCTGCAGGGGGCATTCGCCACCCTTGTCGCACACCGGGCAATCCAGTGGGTGGTTGATCAGCAGGAACTCCATGATTCCGTGCTGAGCTTTTTTCGCCACTTCGGACGTGCGTTGGGTTTTTACTTGCATGCCGGGCATAACCGTCATGGTGCATGAGGTTTGTGGTTTCGGCATGGTGGAGATCTTGCCGTCCCGCCCGGGGGCTGCGACCTCCACTAGGCATTGGCGGCATGCGCCCGCTGGTTTTAGTAGCGGGTGGTCGCAGAATCGGGGGATTCGGATCCCAGCTTGTTCTGCGGCGCGGATAATCAGGGTGCCTTTGGGCACGCTAACTTCGGTGCCGTCAATCGTGAGCGTCACCATTTCTTGTGCTTCACTCATCGCACTCCCCCCTGTTTGAAGACGGCGGATGCTTCGTACGGGAACATTTCGCGCGCCGGCGTGTGCATGCCCGCTTCGAATTCTTCGCGGAAATGGTCAATGCCGCTGCGTACCGGGGTTGCGGCTGCGTCCCCTAGTGCGCAGAAAGACCGGCCGGCGATGTTTCCGGCGATTTCGTACAGTAGGTCAATGTCACCAGGTTGGCCCTGGCCTTGTTCTAGCCGCAGCATGATCTGCTTCATCCAGTACGTACCTTCGCGGCACGGCGTGCATTTACCGCACGATTCGTGCTGGTAGAACTCGATCCACCGGGTGATGACGCGAACCACGGAAGTGGTTTCGTCAAATACTTGCAGCGCGCGGGTGGCGAGCATGGAGCCGGCTTCAACCACTGATTCGTAGTCCAAAGGCACGTCTAGGTGTTCTTCGGTGAACAGTGGGGTCGATGACCCGCCGGGGGTCCAGAACTTGAGTTTGTGCCCGTCGCGAACTCCGCCTGCCATTTCTAGTAGTTGCCGCATCGTGATCCCGAATGGGGCTTCGAACTGGCCGGGGTTGTTCACGTGTCCAGAGATGGAAAACAGGCCGTGGCCAGAGGATTTTTCTGTGCCCATTGACTTGAACCAGCCGGTTTCATGGCGGAAAATGCCCGCTACTTGCGAGATTGATTCCACGTTGTTCACCACGGTGGGGCGGGCGTAGAGGCCCGCGACAGCGGGGAAAGGTGGTTTCAACCGCGGGTGTCCGCGCCGGCCTTCGAGCGAGTCGAGCAACGCGGTTTCTTCACCGCAGATGTACGCGCCCGCCCCGGCGTGCGCGGTGATGCGCAGGGTCTGGTCTTTGTTTGGCCCCAGGTTCTCCCCCAGGTAACCAGCTTCTTCTGCTTCCCGCACCGCGGCGAGCAGGCGACGGTAGACGTGCGCCACTTCGCCACGCAGGTAGATGAATGCGTGTTCGCAGCGGATTGCGCGGGCGGTGATCGCCATTCCTTCGATGAGGACGTGGGGGTTCGCCATGAGTAGCGGCATGTCTTTGCAGGTGCCGGGCTCGGATTCGTCGGCGTTGACCACGAGGTAGCGTGGTTTCCCATCGTCGGGTGGGAGGAATGACCACTTGAGGCCCGTGGGGAACCCGGCGCCACCACGGCCGCGTAAACCGGAGTTTTTCACGAGTTCTGTGATGTCACTCGGTTCCATGCGCATAGCTTTTTCCAGACCCGAGTATCCTCCGCGGGAACGGTAGGATTCGAGCGTCCAGGAACGGTCTTCGCCCCATCCTTCCGTAACTACCGGCGTTAGGGTACCGGGTTTACTGAAACTAACGGCGCTCACTGTCCGTTACCTCCCTTATCTTCGGGTGTTACCGCTGGGCGGTCTGCTGACGAACCGTGTTCCCCTGCGTGCGGGGGTGCGTCGTCACCAGTTGCGTCCGGAGCTGCTTGCACCGGGGCGGCCCATTCGTGCTGCTGGGCAATGTTCAAGCCGCGCAGGGATGCTTCCCCAGCGGATGGTCCCTCGTCAACTAGACCGTCTTCAAAACCGGCTAGTAGGTGCGAGATTTCTTTGAAAGTGCGCACTTTGTGGGGACCGCGAGTGGGCTGCACGTCTTTCCCTGCGGTAATGTCGTCCACCAGCGCGATCGCAGATTCGGGAGTTTGGTTGTCGAAAAACTCCCAGTTGACCATCACCACGGGCGCGTAGTCGCACGCCGCGTTGCATTCCAAACGTTCGAGGGTGATTTTGCCATCGGCCGTGGTTTCGTCATGTCCCACTCCGAGGTGACCTTCAAGTGCCTCGTAAATCTGGTCGCCGCCCATCACTGCGCACAGCGCATTGGTGCACACGCCCACGTTGAAGTCACCGTTGGGGTGGCGTTTGTACTGCGTGTAGAACGTGGCGACTGCGGAGACTTCCGCTCTGGTGATGTCGAGCTGCTCCGCGCAGAACGTGATTCCGTCTGCCGAAACGTAGCCGTCTACAGATTGTACGAGGTGCAGCAGGGGCAACAGGGCAGAGCGTTCGTGGCCCGTGGGATAACGAGACAGGATCTGCGCTGCTTCTTCTTCTAACCGCGCCTGTGTTTGAGCGTCGAACATTAGCGGTCTACACCTCCTAGAACCGGGTCGATGGATGCCATTGCAACAACCACGTCCGCTAGCTGGCCTCCTTCAGTCATCATGGCAAAGGCTTGCAGGTTCGAGTAGGAGGGGTCGCGGAAGTGTGCACGCCACGGCCGGGTGCCTCCCATGGATACCAGGTGGCAGCCGATAATCCCTTTGGCGTGCTCAATCGTGGAGTACACCTGCCCGGCCGGTACCTTGAAGCCTTCAGTTACGAGTTTGAAGTGGTGGATCAGCGATTCCATGGACGTGCCCATGATTTCGCGGATGTGTTCGTACGACGTGCCTTGACCGTCGGCTCCGACAGATAGTTGTGCGGGCCATTTAATTGCCGGATCCTGAACCATAACCGGTTCACCCTCAGTCGCGTCGAGTTTCTTGAGGACCTGGTTGATGATCCGCAGCGACTGGTAGCACTCGTCAAAACGCACGAGCACGCGGTTGTACGCGTCAGACTTGTTCTGTACTGGCACGTCAAACTCGAGTTGGTCGTATCCCCAGTACGGCTGCATTTTCCGCAGGTCCAGGGGCAGGCCGGCAGCGCGCACACCCGGGCCCGTGGTGCCGAGCGCCATGAGCGCCGCTAAAGACATGTAGCCCACGTTTTGGTGACGCAGTTTGAAGATCGGGTTCTGCAGCGTCAGGTCTTGCAGCTCCCCAATATCGTTGCGCACGCTCGGCAGCAGTTCGCGGATGTAATCAGTGGTGCCCTCAGGCAAATCCTGCGCTACCCCACCGGGACGGAAATACGCGTGGTTCATCCGCAGGCCGGTGACGCGTTCGAACACGCGCAGAATATTTTCGCGCGCACGGAACGCAATGGTCATCATCGTGGTGGCACCCAGTTCGTTCCCACCGGTACCGATCGCGACCACGTGGGAGGCGATGCGGTTCAGTTCCATCATGAGGACGCGGATCCACTTGGCGCGCTCGGGAATGTCGTCTTCAATGTCGAGCAGTTCCTCCACTGCTTTGACGTACACGGCTTCGTTCATGAACGGCGCAACGTAGTCCATCCGCGTGCAGAATGTGACGCCTTGGGTCCACGTGCGGTATTCCATGTTCTTTTCGATACCCGTGTGCAGATACCCGGTGTTCAGGCGCGCTTCTCGCACCACTTCGCCGTCTAGCTCGATGATTACGCGCAGCACACCGTGCGTTGAGGGGTGGACTGGCCCCATGTTCAGCACGATGCGTTCGTTGTTTAGCTCATCAATTTCTGCGAGTACGTCTTCCCAGTCCCCACCGTTGGCAACAACTTCGGGGAGTTCCTCCACGTCCAACGCGGAGGCCGTAGCATGAAAAACAGGTTTTTCCTTCATTAGTTGTAAGACCTCCTAACGTCCGCTGGGGGAACCGTAGCGCCCTTGTATTCAACGGGTACGCCACCGAGCGGGTAGTCCTTCCGCTGCGGGTGTCCGACCCAGTCATCGGGCATCGCGGTCCGGGTTAAACCGGGGTGTCCTGTGAAAATAATTCCCATGAGGTCCCAGGTTTCTCGTTCGTGCCAGTCGTTACCTGGATAGACGGAAACGACCGAGGGGATGCGCGGGTCCTCTTCCGGACACGTGACTTCTAGACGCAGCATGCGATTGTGCGTAACTGACATGAGGGCGTACACCGCGTGCAGTTCCCGCCCCTTGTCATGCGGGTAGTTAACGCCAGATACGCCGAGGCACAGTTCGAACCGCAGGTCCTGATCGTCACGCAAGAACTGACAGACCTGCTTGATGTGCTCGCGGGTAATGAAAATGGTGATCTGGTCGCGGTAGATGGAGACGCGTTCAATCACGTCCGCAACCTGCTCGCCCGCGTCGGTAATCAGTTCTTCGAGCACGTCGACAACGGTGTCGAACCAGCCGCCGTAGGGGCGTTCGGACTCACCGGGCAGGCGCACTTCGCGGGTTAAGCCACCGAACCCGGTGGTGTCACCACTACCGTGTACTCCCCACTGGCCGGTGCGGATATCCACCAGCTCCGGTTGAGCCTGGGCCCGTCCGGATGGTTGCTGCGGTTCTGGGACTGCGCCCTCACCTGTGGTTGATGGAATGTTTTCACTCATGCCAGCAGCCCCTTCATGTCGTGCGTGGGGGTGGCGGCGAGCGCTGCGGCCTCCGCCTTACGCGCAATTTCTTCGCGGTGCGCCCCCAGAGGTTCCTTACCGATCTGCTCGCGCAGCACCAAGATCGCGTTAATAAGTGCTTCAGGCCGCGGTGGGCACCCAGGCAAGTACACGTCTACTGGAACGATGTGGTCGCAGCCTTGCAAAATCGCGTAATTATTGAACATGCCCCCACTGGATGCGCATGCCCCCATTGAAATCACCCACTTGGGTTCGGGCATCGAATCGTAAAGGCGACGCACAATCGGCGCCATCTTGTGGGATACGCGCCCCGACACAATCAGCAAGTCGGAGTGACGCGGCGAGGCGCGGAACACCTCAAGCCCAAAACGGGACATGTCAAACCGGGGGGTACCGGCTGCCATCATTTCAATAGCGCAGCACGCAAGCCCCATGGTTACTGGCCACTGGGAATGCTTACGGGCAAGCCCCAGTACTTTCTCAATGGACGTCAGCCCGACACCAGCGGGCAAGCTTTCTTCAAGACCCATTAGTCATACCTCCCATCAGGTCCAGTCCAGGCCGCCGCGGCGCCATTCATAGACGTAGGGCACGAGGATTAATAGTAGGAACGTCATCATTACAACCAGGCCAAACAAACCCAGTTTTCCAAACGAAACCGCCCACGGGTACAGGAACACGACCTCAATGTCGAACACGATGAACGTCATCGCCACCAGGTAGTACTTCACGGGGAAACGCCCGTGGTCTGCTTCCGCTTCGGTGGGTTCCACACCGCATTCGTAGTTAGCGGTTTTGATTTTGTTTTTGACCGTGGGCCCCAAAATCGCGGAGGCTCCCAAACCTCCCAGCGCCACAGCCACCGCTGCCGCCGCCATTATTAGCAACGGGATGTACGGATTGGTCATTGCGCGTCCCCTCTCCAATACGTGCTTGAAATTTTCGGTGAGCCCTGCGGCTCGTTCATGAACTCTGCTGCCAGTGTAGGCATGCCCGCTATTAAACGCAGATTGTAGGCTGCGTGCGGCTGCTGTGTGATCATACTTTCGGCACCACCTTTGAGAGCGTTGCAATCAGGTGGTCGTCGAAGTCGCCGCCTTTGCGTTCGAAACTGTCGGACAGTAACTTGTGTACGAGTTTCATGAGGCGGCGGCGGGGCAGACCGTATTTGGTGCACAACCGCATAATTTTAGGATTCTCAATTAGGCGCACGAACACGCGGCCGAGCGAATAGTAGCCACCCCAGTCTTCCGCGAGCGCTTGCGTATACGTTTCCATCGCGAGGTCGAATCCGGCGTCGGATCGGCGCGACAGAGCGGACACAATTGATTCGGCGGCGTATCGCCCAGCACGCATTCCTGGGGCGATTCCTTCGCCGTTAAAAGGTGAGACCATTCCACCGGCGTCACCGACGATTACGAGGCCATTTTCGTAATGCGGCTTTCGGTTAAATGACATGGGCAGAGCTGCGCTGCGCAGTGGTCCTTGCTGGTTTTGTTCCGTCAGCTCCCATTCTTCGGGGAGGTTCGCGGTCCAGGTGCGGAAGATGTCGCGGTACGGCAAAGTGGTGGCTTTTGCGTTTGAGGACACGGAGCCGAGCCCAACGTTTGCTACCCCATTGCCCATGGGGAAGATCCAGCCGTACCCGGGGAGGAGTTCGGATTCACCGCGTGTGCCGCTCCAGAGTTCTAGGTGCGACTCCATCCAGTCGCCGTCCCCAAGCGGGGTTTTAAAGTAGGCGCGGGCCGCTACCCCCAGTGGGCGGTGCGCTAGTTTTTCGATGCCGCGCGAGGTTGCTAGGCGCGCGGCTACCCCACCGGCGTCCACCACGGCTTTGGCGCGGAACGTGACTTCGCGCGCCTGCTTGCCCCGCCCTACGCGCGCGATGATTCCACACACGCGCCCGGTTTTAGTTTCGAGGGCGCGCACGAACGCGTGTTCTTCATACAGGTGTACGCCCGCAGATTGTGCACGCCGAGCAAGCTCTTCGTCTAGCTGCATGCGGGTGCGGGTCATGCCGAAGTCCGGGGTGGATTTCTGCTCTGGCCACGGGAGGTAAATGGAGTGTCCGCCGCCAATTACGTGCAGGCCCGTGTTGCGGGTCCACCCCGTGGTGTCCACGCCCATTAGGTGCACTTCAGCAACGGCCGCGGGGGTTAGCCCGTCGCCGCAGATTTTGTCGCGCGGGAACTTTGATTTCTCTATTAGCGCGACGTCTACACCGGCGCGCGCTAAGTAGTACGCGGTTGCGCTCCCCGAGGGGCCGGCACCTACGACGAGGACGTCGGTGTCAATCACGTCCGCCACATTCGCCTCCAACAGGTGTTCCTCCAATCATGGTTGCCCCTCAGGCGCATTACCTAAAGCCTGGGTGTACCTTTGGTACGGCCCACAGCCACTACTCCACACTACCTACTTGCCTTTTATTCGGTTATAGGTAGTCATGATCCGCTTGTTCTACCGGATAGTAGGCTGCCTGGTTCGCAAGGGACTAACGTCTTTAAGCCACATTCGTGTTGTTTATTTATTTTTCACCACAACTTGGCATGTTTTTCGCAAAATTCTTTGCGTGTTTTACCATGCAAGCGCCGTGTGGAAGGCCACTATCCCGAAGGTTAGGTTGCGGTATTTCACGTTGCGCCACCCGCATTCACCGATGGTGCGTTTCAAGGATTCCTGGTCGGGCCAATCGGTGATCGATTCCGTCAGGTAGTCGTACGCCACGTCGTCGGACGAGACGAGGCGGGCGATTCGCGGGAGTGCGTATCGGTTGTAGGTGCTGTATGCGGCGTTGAAAACTTTATTTTGGGGGTGTGAGAACTCGCATACCAGAAGACGGCCACCGGGACGAACTACGCGAGCCATTTCTTTGAGGGCAGCGCGCGTGTCGACGATGTTACGCAGTCCAAATGAAATGGTGGCGGCGTCGAACGCGTTGTCTTCAAACGGGAGGTTGGTGGCGTTGGCCTGTACGAATTTGAGGTCGGGGTACGTTTTGCGAGCAACGTCTAGCATTCCTTCCGACAGGTCTGCGCCGACCACATCCGCACCCGTTTTTGCCAGTGACGCGGTAGAGCGTCCCGTTCCCGCTGCGAGGTCAAGCACTTTTTGTCCGGCTTTGGGGGCGAGAGTTTTTACTAGCTCGTGGCGCCAGTACCACACCGTTCCAAAGCTTAGGGCGGCGTTGGTGGCGTCGTATCGTTTTGCGACTTTGTTGAACATTCCCGCAACTTCACTGGGATTTTTGTCTAGGTTTGCGCGGTCTACGTCTGCGGCACTGATCTTTTCATTCATGGGCACAATTCTTACACTTTTCAGCGCGATGGCGTCGAAACGTGCGCACGCCCGTCAGCTTCGGGTGCACATTCACCCACTTGGGCTGGGGCCACGCCCGGGGTTACTTGCGTCTTGTGCCCGCGCGGGTCATTCGCCACTCCCCCTGGATTCCAGTTCTCGCGTCTCCCCCGGCGTCCATTAGACGTCCTCGCGCTGGTGTCCCTTAGACGTCCTCGCGCTGGTGTCCATTAGACGCATTCCCGTTCGCGTCCATTAGACGTCTTCGCGTTTGCTTCCATTAGAGTAGGGTCTCGTGGCTAGTATTTCGTTTTCCGTTCAGTGCCAGACCGTTGCCCCTCGTTCTTTTCATGAGGTTCTAGGTGAGGCCGATGCGTCCACCCTCTCGGTTTGGCGGGGGCCCGCTTACGCAGGTGCGGCGCAACCCACGGTTGTGGGCAGTGGGTATGCACTCGCACTCATCAGCGACGGTGCTGCGGTGCGGACTCTGGTGCAGCCAACCGCATCTGACCTTGCGCGTGCAAGCGAGCCCGAGCGGCCGGTTCGTCCAGGCACGCCGGTTGCTTCGGTGGGGCATCAACCTCATCTACCTAAAATTGGACAAGCGTGGCGCAAACTGGCACAAGATGCAGCTGCCCGTTCTGATGCGGAAAGGTTGGCGGCATTCACAGCTGCAATGGGGCTGGAGTTACCTCTCACGCTGATTTCCGGCGGGTTCGGACCACACACGCCTGCCGTCGCGGTGGTGCCAGAACGCATGTACGTAGAGTATGCGGGCCAAGCATGGTCGATAACGCACCACGTGGACGCCTCCGGCGCTGTTCAAAACCACGCTACGCTAAGCAGTTCCACCTCGCGGTCTGCGGATCCGGCCCCATGTAGCACTGATGCAGCCGCACGAGCGTCAGAAGCAGCCATGCCAGAAGCGGGAGCAACCGCACCACGAATGGATCCGACCCCTATGTGTGCGCCCAGTGGGATTAGCCGAGAGTCGGGGAAGATGACGCCCACGCAGTGGCAGGCCGCGGTGCAGAACCTGGTGTCCGACCTGAAGCGTGGTATGGCTGAAAAAGCTGTGCTTGCGCGTGATATTAACCTAGTTGGCAGCCATATTGATTCGCGTTTCCTCGCTCACCGGCTCGCGGAGCAGTACCCCACGTGCTGGGTGTTTGCAGTCGCTGGCCTGCAGGGTGCCTCCCCGGAAATGCTCGCGAGTGTACGGGATAGGCAAGTGCGCTCCCGCGTTCTGGCTGGCACGTGCCCGCCGGGTGAGGGCGCGGCTTTGATGCGTTCTCGGAAGAATCGGGAGGAGCACCGGTTAGCCGTCCAGTCCGTTGTTGCCGCATTGCAGGAAGTAGCCGGTGAGGTGCACGCACCCCAGGTGCCGTTCCTCTTAGAGTTACCGAATGTTACGCACCTGGCCTCTGACGTGGTGGCGTCCCTCCCAGGTACTACCCTGGCGGGCGCTGGACCACGCGCCGGGTCTGAGCACGCGCCGGAACTGGCCGGCGCTGGATCACGCGCCGGGTCTGCACACGCGCCGGAACTGGCAGGCGCTGGACCACACACTGGTACGGCGCGGGTGTCTCAGCCGGTCGGGTTGTGGAATGTGGTCAGTGCACTCCACCCTTCGGCCGCAGTGTGCGGCACACCAACGCAAGCTGCATACGAGTTGATCGTAAAACACGAGTCAACTGAGCGCGGCCGGTATTCCGGGCCGGTGGGGTGGATGGACGCGCGAGGGGCAGGTGCATGCGCGATCGCGTTGCGATGCGGACAGTTGACCCCAGATGGGCAGGCGATGCAGGTCGTGGCAGGCGGTGGCATTATGCCAGATTCGCAACCAGACCTAGAGCTAGCGGAGACAGAAGCGAAACTCGCCCCTGTCCTCACAGCTCTAGGTCTGGCGAAACCACTCTAGGTCTAGCAAAATGAGCGCAACCAGACGCTCCTGGTTACCGAGCTCCCCTAATATTAGGTGCGGCCACCTAGGTACAAACACTTACGTGCAGTCGCCGGGTAGCGACCTACCGCAAAATGCTAGCTTTGGGTTTCGCTACGGGCCTGCAGCGTGGCTTGCACTTTTTGGATTTTGCCGCTGCGCGCGAACTCAATAGTCACCTGTTCACCAGCGTTGTATCGGCGGACGAAACCGGTGAGTGCTTGCGCGTTCGTCACTGCTTTACCGTCAATACTCAAGATCACGTCCCCTTGTTTTAAGCCGGCTTCTTCCCCAGGACCACCACGCACAACGGACTGCACTTGCGCTCCAACGCGATTCACCCCGTCAACTTGCACGGGTGAGGAACTGATCGACACTCCAAGGAACGCGTGCTGCGCCTTCCCGTTTTCAATCAGCTGCTTAACCACGTTCGAAACGAGGTTGGACGGGATGGCGAAACCAACCCCAATTGACCCAGCGCTTTCACTGGACCCGGTGGAAGCGATCGAGGAGTTAATGCCAATCACCCGCCCGGTCTCGTCGAACAGTGGGCCACCTGAGTTCCCAGGGTTAATCGACGCATCAATTTGGATCGCGTTGGTAACCACGGTGTCTGCTTGCCGGGATTCGCGTTGCATCCCAAACGGGTTGGGTAGCGATCCCATTTCGTCGTCCGGGACCGCTGTTTTAACCGCTACGGGCCGGTCTAGAGCCGACACGATGCCCGTGGTGACGGTGTCGTTGTACCCAAGGGGAGATCCGATCGCCATGACAGATTGGCCTACCGAGAGTTTCTCGGAGTCCCCCATGTTGGCAGCAGTCAGGTCTTTCGGTGGGTTGGCGAGCTTGATTACCGCCAGGTCAGTTTCCGGGTCGGTTCCGACGATTTCTGCCTTGTACAGCCGCCCGTCGGTTAGAGAAACGATTATCTGCCCGCCGTTCGTGGCATTTGAAACAACGTGGTAGTTGGTGACCACGTGCCCTTCCCCATCCCAAATCACTCCCGAACCGGTGTCAGCCGAGCTACCATTTGACACCTGGATAGAAACGGTGGCTGGACGCACAGCTTTCGCTACTGCCTGCCAGTCTTGCGAATCCCCTTTAGCCTGGACGATGTCTGCGGACTTACCTTGCGGTTCGTGGGTCTGGGTTTGGGAAGAAACTGGTTGTGACGCGTTTTTCGCCATGTAGTATCCTGCGCCAGCACCGGACACGCCGCCGACCAGTAGCGCCAAAACAGCTGCGCCCACCACGATTTTAGACTTTCCACCGCGTTTATTTTTGTTTCGTGGTTTTTCTTGAGGTACTACAGGCGGCCAGGTTTGCGCTTCCGCATCGGAGTAGCTGTCACGGGGCATCTCGCGGGTATCGGTTTGCTCACGGGGTGCCTGCGAAGGTGCTTGAAAGCCTTGTTCAGCATTGGCCTGCGAGTCGTTTTCCTCACGGTTCACGTGTGGGATCCCTGTTTGGCTGTCACCGGTAAACGTCGGTGAGTTCGGATCCCATGTTTCATCGTTATTCATTAAGCGTCCTACTCTTTAGTTAGAGCTTCCTCTAAAACTGTCAACGTAGCTATGTTTACGCACCAAACTTAATACCCATAAAGTATCATCTGAACGTTTCCTGGAAGCCTCATGGGTATGTTTTTGCCGCGGCGAATACGTGTTCAGGCCCCCTGCCCTACAAGTACCCGATTCGAATCAGGGTAAGCCGATCCCGAACTATATTGCAGGTATCTAGACAAGAAGTTGCTATCCAAAGATTACCTAGCAATTTGTTGCTCGACCCCAGAGGGCGTTATTTAGTGAACATTTCTCGCAGGGCTTGTGCGGCGCCGTGTGGGTTGCAGACCACGTGAACTATGCGCCCACCCTCAAACGGAGCGGTCAGCATCTTCAAAAATGCCTCGTCGTCGCGCAGCGTTTTTAGTTCCACGCCGGATGACGTTTTTAATTCCCCTAATTTCCCGCCGGGTGCATCCGCCATTTTTGACATCTCAACATGCCGGTACGAATACCCGTAAGCGTGAGCAAGTGCCTCATAGTCCACATTCTGTTTCTGCGCAAAATAGCGTTCGTACATTTCTTTTGAGGCTGCCTGACCGTGCTCTAAGGACTCAAAAATTCGCCCACCAGCATCGTCTAACACGACGATGTCCAACTGCGCACAGTCCTGCGATTGCCGCAGCGAAGAGGCGTCGTGCAGAAAAGTAACGTCCCCCAGCAGGACGCGCACCGGCACCCCAAGCGCCGCATGTACCCCCTTCGCGAACGCCACGGTTCCGTCAATTCCGGCCTGACCCCGATTCGTGTAAACCCGCCGTTTACCGGTCTCAACGCAGGACTGCTCGACCCCAGCGGGTTCTTTCGCCAGCAAATCCACGTACCGGATAGCGTTAGACGCACCAAGTACCAACGCGTGCTCAGGTACCCCCTGCGCAAATGCGCGCCACACCAGCTGCGCTGCTCGAGCAGCGTCCGGCACCCCCGTGGTTCGCAGTGCAGCCGCTCTTTGTTTCCACTGCTGCGCCCAAGCCGTTACCTTCTCGGGGACACCAGCATCTTCTTTGCGTTCGCCCTCGTTTATTCCCCGTGGTTCGCCAGGTACCCCCGCCACATCACCTGGTTTACACGGCGGCGCCAAACGGGGAACCACCACGTCCGCGTATCCGCGCACATCGGGCCACTCGCTACCCTCAGCAACTACGATTATCCGCACGTCCGACCGGGAAAGGAGTGCGGAAACAGGTCTCGAAATAGTGGGGGTACCCACCAGCACCACCTGCTGTACTTCACTGCTGTAACGCCGGAGCATTTCTTGCTGGTGCGGTGTCCACCAGGAGCTTCCAAAAGCGGGTGCGGACGGTTCAGCTAACAGGGGGTACCCCGTGGCTGATGCATATGCTACCGAGGCACCATCGTCCCCATTGCCCGCCACAACCACGGTTCTAAGAGACGGATCCACCACTTCTTCCCAAGCGGCCGGCTTCGACTGCGCGGCGTGCACCTCAGGAATACGAACAGAATCTACCGCAACACGCGGGGAAGCCAAAGGGGGCACCAGGGGTTCGCGGAACGCCACATTAATATGGACCGGACCACCCGGCATATTTACAGCTCGGGCAGCTTTATGAACAATCTGGTTCACCAGCCCTCGGCGCCACTGGGGCCCTTCCACCATCTGGTCGGGAATATTCAAACCCGGCGCAAACGGTGTGAACAATGCGGTCTGATCCGTTGTTTGCGACGCCCCCACCCCATGCCAATCCCACGGCCGATCCGCTGAAATAACAACGAGGGGAACGTGGGAGTGCGAGGCCTCAACTACCGCTGGCAGCAGGTGCGCAGGCGCTGTACCCGACGTGGTCACCACGGCCGCAGCCTTACCGGAGGCCCGCCCCAAACCGAGCGCAAAGAAACCTGCGCTACGCTCATCAATCTCTGGATACACCCGAATCGGGTCTGCACCAGTGGCTGCCGATGCTTCCACACTGATCGCAGCTTCCGTTTCCGCTTCTGCCTCTGCTTCCGCGAGCGCATATAGCAGCGGGGCGTTCCGCGAACCCGGGCATACTACCCAGTCGCGCACCCCCAGTTCCAGCAGTGTTTTCACGATCTGACGCGCAACTTCTACCGCCGCCACCATTTTATTTTCCCCCGTGCGCGTCTGACTTGAGATTCGCAATCGCTTCAAGGCGGTGCATCCACCTGTTTATGATTTCCTCATGAGGGCCGCGTTCCCCCGTATCAATCAACGTTTCGTCGGGCGCACAGTCCTCAACTAATATCGCCCCGTCTTGAGGTCGCAGGGGCACGCACACGTCCTCAGTGAACATCTGTGCGGTAGCTAGCCCACACGCATATGGAAGCTGGGGCAATGCTGCTGCGCAAGCCACTGCCCTAGCAATCCCAACTGAGGATTCCAGAGCGGAAGAAACGACTGCTGGCAACCCGGCTTGTTCGCAAATCTCTAACAGCTTTCTGGTACCCCCTAGTGGCTGCATTTTTACTACCACCAGGTCGGCTGCGCCGGCCCGCGCTACCGCGAGCGGATCCTCCGCACGGCGCACTGACTCATCAGCAGCCACCGGAACATCCACGCACTTTCGTACCTGCGCTAATTCCGCAACCGTCGCACACGGTTGCTCCACGTACTCCAATCCCCCTGCCGCTGTATCTAGGGCCTTCACTGCCGTCACCGCTTGCTCCACCGTCCATGCCGCATTCGCATCCACACGGACTTTCCCATGGGGCCCCAGAGCTTGCTTAACTGCTGCGACACGTTCCAGATCTTCCGATAGGGGCACGCCCGGGTCTGCCACTTTCACTTTCGCAGTAGTACAACCACCCGATTGCGCAACCATTCTTTGCGCGCGATCAGGATTCACAACGGGTATCGTCACATTTACAGGAACCCGATCGCGCTGCAATGGCATGGGTGGTTCGCTGATCTCTGCTAGCGCTGCGGCGAGCCACCGGGCGGATTCGTGTGGATCGTAGTTCCAAAAAGGTGAGAATTCCGCCCACCCCATTTTTCCGTGCAGCAACAGACCATTGCGAACGTTAATGCGACGGAACCGGTTCCGCAGAGGCAAAGAGTAGTACACAACCCTGTCCACACCTTTAAGCACCCGCCGAGCCGCTGGAGGCCACTGAGACGCCGGAACCTCATGCATAACCCGTTTGGCGGCACGTGAGGCACCAACTCTATCTTGATTCTCTGCGCGGTCACAGCTGCAGGCTTCACCCATTGTAGTCACGTCCCCATTGTCCCTTTTTGGAGTCCAACCGCAAATAGAGTCCAACCGCAAATAATGGGGCCTACGCAAAACACTTCACTAGCACCGCATTGAGGTTATACACTGAGCAGTGTTCCATATGCTATTCAATCAACGAGGGTGGGCACGATGGCTTCATTGAAGAGCCGGAGAAGATGGAGCGTTGGGCCTACCAACACGAGTATTTGCGGCACACGCCCAATAACGAAAAAGAGAATATGATGCGCACTTTTCACGCCAATTTCTTTTAATAATAGTGCTTGTTGTGATGCTATCAGTGTCAGCTATTGTTGCCTGGAGCACGTTAACTAACTCCGCTCACGCTGACAAGCCTAAAGTGACGCATCCGGTTTAGGGGTGTAAGTGGAGTTTGAATCCGCCGGTGTCGAGTTCAGAGCCGTATCCTATTGAATAGCAACATTTCAGTATGATAGGAAAATGTATATTTTATGCCACTGACTCTGTTAAGAACGAAGGTTCAGGAGTGTAGGAGGATTTCCGGATGTTAGAGACCAAAGAAATACTTCGGCACGGAACTCTGGGCGGAGATTGTTGTCTTGGTACCGAACAGCATTGAATCAACCACCTCGGATCAGGGGCAGTTTCTAACCGGCGCTCCTTATGCCCGTAGGGCTTTATGGTGGATTGGGCTTATATGTTTCATACCGGCACTTTTGATGTATATTGACGAAAATGGCGTAGTGGCACTGCTCTCAGGAGCACGAAACGCGGAGGCTGTCTCATCGTTCGCTAAAGGTTCTTGGCCTTATATTGTTCTAGCTTCGCAGCGTCTTGTCATCGTAACGAGTCTTGGTTACATAATGTGGATTACTAATAGGCTGGTTTGGCTTCTCGAATTATTTCGTAAGAGTGAAATAGAAAAATCTGATGGCTGGCGCAGCCGAAGAGTTATTCACAAAGCGATCGTTTGCTTCGTCACTTTTTCTGCGCTTATCCTGACTTTATGGATTTATGCCGTATTTGGACTGATATGTTTTGCTGACTCCTTATAAATAAGCCTCATGCTTGCCCAGATATTTCATGTGTATTCATCTGGGCACGTATGAGGCTTACAGGCCAAAATGAGAGTGTCAGCGATGAGGGGAGGCAATAAATGCTGCGTATGCACGTGCTAAGGTCTCAGCCTCATGAGCGTCAGGAAGAGAACTAGCATGCGACGCTATTTCAAGCAGTTTCGCTGTTCCAACGATATTTGTCAGCCCCAACGCATCGATTCCATTAGAGACTGTTTGGAACGCTAAAACAAGGTTGTCAGCACTCGCGGCGAAGCGTTCACGGTAGAATCGCCTGATCCGATTGGTTTCGGATTGTTTGAATGTATATGCCATTGCTTGCGAAAGTTGATGCTCTCCTGGGTGGAGTTTCATGTACTTGGCAATCAACCAGGCGTCAGCGTCAGCAAGAACGTCAGCATATCCAAAGCCCTGCCCGTCACTTACATTTCCAAGATGAGAGTTAATCCACGCATACAGGTCAGCAGAATTAGCCTTGTTTTGATAGGCCCCCCAGATTTGGAGCAGATCTAGAGGCCAGCCTCCAAGGTCGCCCAGACCGTAGTTTGACTGGTTTTCTTCAATGCCCCAGTTTAAATAGCCGAGGGCAGTTGCCGCCATATGTGCTATGTCTCGGCGCGGGAGAGTGTTTTTTATCTTTGGTTGCTTATCGCATATTGCGTTACACGTCAGGCGCGCTGCAACAATCTCGGCTGGAGTTGTACTCTCCGGCGTGTACGTTTTCCACAACAGTTGAACATGCAGTTGAACGTCCTGAGTAGGCCACTCGATCGAGATCCCACCTGCCGTGGTAGCCACTGATTTCGTGGAATTGGTCGAATGCCCAGTTGTTTGGAATTGGGAAGCCCAGGTTGCCTGAGAATCCGGTAGACATATCTGAAACGAAGGACGAGACCGTATACCCAGCTTCGGCTACTCGCGTACAAATATTGCGTGAAGCGTAGATACCAACGCCATAACCACCTCCCAGATTAGCTTTAACAGCCTTGAAGTAGGGAAGAATATGACTGGTAACTTGCGGGTCGGTAGCATCGAAATCCACGGCGAAATAAATCACGGTTCCCGGAATGCCAAGGCGCAACGCTGCTGTAGTAGCCTCACGCGCATGCCTAGCACCAGATTCGGGTGTGAAGTGCGAAAGCTTCGTAGAGTATTCCTGGAAAATCGGGAAATACTTCAACCCATGCTTGACGATGCCCTCAAGCTCGCCACTACGAAGTGCCTTGAAATAATCTGATTCCTTCTTGTTGGCCTGATTAGGTTCACTAAGGTAGCGTCCCACAATCTGGTATCCATCCGCTTTGAGACAGCCAGCTAGTTCATCGGTAATCTCAAAACGCGTGTCGCAGGCAACGCACGCCCGGTTTGGGTCACCTTTCGAGGTAAGTAGGCTCATCCACGTGGTCGGATCAAATACACCGGTTTGCGGGATCTTATAAGTGTTTTGGAAATTCTTAATCCCATCGGGGATTGAAGAATCCCACGCCTTGACTGCACGCTCTCCAAACCCGTTACATACGAGTGCAGTTGTCCCGAGCCAAACCCATTCACTGCTACCACCGCTGATGGTTTGCAGGCGCGAGCGGGTACCTGCCCCAAAACTCCCAGTAGCCTCAGCCGCAGTGAACCCCTCAATAGCTTGCAATACCTGAATTAGGGCTTTGTTCATCTCCCGGCCATAAAGACCGTCGGTAGGAATGATGCCAGTGTATGCCCTATAACGGCGGTTAATCTCTTGCTGGATGGTACGAACCGTGCTCTTGCCACCATAAGCCGATAGCAGCCGGAACTGCTTCATCGACAGCAATACCATCATCAACTCCAGATCAACCGTGGCGCTTGTATCAGCGAGCCCAATATCGGATTTCACCTTCCGAATAGAGCTGGCTACGTTATCTGTAAATGTGGTGGTGATTCCGCCGTATTCGCCTGGGTATCCCTTACACCACAAGGCACCTTGAATAATCCCATGGATATTATCTCTTGCGTCTGACTGGCTAATACCGCCCGGCCAGCGCTTCGTGAAACGCGACTGGGTGCCAGGACCGAAATTATTCGCCGTATGCGTGATCCCCAGTTCGATCTGCAGCGCGCGGATAAGAGCGTTGATCGTACCCCACCCAGTCTGGCCATCCTCGCCCACCGAACCGAACCCGGTGCGGTTCTTATAGGTCTTATTCAACCATTGCTGTGTTTTCAACACCATTTAATCTGCCATGATTCTTCCTTTTAGAAATCAGTTGTTAACTCTAGGCAAACAAATACCTGCCACGGAGGGGTCCAGAACACCGGATGAGAAGCTCCGGAATTTTTTGCCCTCACCTACACGTCCCTCAGAAACCCAAAACCGGACGGGTAAAGCAAAAGAAAACCAGACAGACTGCAGCTCAGCGAAGTCTCATCCCTCCCCTTATTGCCAACGAGGAACTCCGCTACCCACGTTCTTTGGACAGTATTATTTTATTCGATGGTGGCTAGTACGTGCCTCACACGCAGAAAGATGCAAGATACTCAGCCAACCACCCCCACAGCAAACCCGAGCACGCGATCAAAATATGTGAGGCACAACTCCGATTACGCGCTCAATATATGTAAGGCCGTCGGACACTTTACTAGTGTTAAAGAGGCATTATACACTAGAAGATGCTCCGTATACCACGAACCAATGAGGGTGAGCACCATGAGTTCATTGGAGATCAGCAGAAGAACGTTAACCTACGCGATTCTCATAACTACGTTAACTTGCATTGGGGTAAGCTCATTTGCGCCCAGTTTTGCCTTATCGAGCAACACCTACGCTACTTATTACAAATTTTGGACCATATTCACTACTGTGCGAACACACCACGCAGGTAATATGTCTTGGGAAAACCAGGGCGGGACTACCAAATGGAGCAATGGAGCTACCAACACAAGCAGATGTGGGGGCGCGCCCGATTATGTAGCTGCACACCAGCCAGGTGGAGCCAGTTTATTTAACGAGAGAAAGAGAATATGATGCGCACTTTTTCACGCCAATTTCTTTTAATAATAGTGCTTGTTGTGATGCTATCAGTGTCAGCTATTGTTGCCTGGAGCACGTTAACTAACTCCGCTCACGCTGACAAGCCTAAACTCACCAACCCCACCCTTAATAGTTACGAGCAAGAACACCCTGTACCAGATCCAGTACTAACCAAGTTAGCACCAGAAATAAGCATGGTTAACGAAGCATATCCGCCAGGTGAGCGCGCCCCATTACTAGCTGAGCTCTTACCTTGGGCGGTTGGTAGCGAGATCGAAGAAATGGACAATTCTACCGTGGTGCTTTCTGCCCCAAAAGATAATCCAGCTGCAAGACAAGTAATAAATAACGATAAGGATCATTCAGATCGCGATTCTCTGTCGAACAAAGTGCGGGTCGTTACTAATAAAGGTGACGTGGCTGTTCTTGCAGCGCATGACTGGGAATGCAAGTGGATAAGTGAATATGTCAGCGCCCGTGAAGCACAAGACAACTCGCGTGCCAAAAATGCAGAGAAAATGGTGCGTAAATTCCCCCACTTGGAAGCGATTAAGAAATTTAATCCACAACTAGGTAAGGATCACGAAGCTTTTATCTATCCAGACATCTTTACGGAAGACTTGCAGTCAGCGCGCAGTTGGATCGCAAACTCGTGTAAGTAATAGTACTGAGCAACACGAAGCTTCGCGAGTGTGTCTACCAAGAGCTTTCCCCACCCGTGTAATGAAAGCTGTACCTAGAGCTTGAACAAGGCACTTAGCGTAAGACCCTGCACTTCTTGTGCTTACTTCTTAACGAGTTTTCTGATTCCAAAGAGAAGAAGCCGTAGAACTTGTCGGTTACCATCTTGTCGTTCATAATCGATAGCCTGCACCCTGGCGACGATCGCTTTGGAGGCGAGGTTGGCTTTGAGCACGTCAGCGAATCAGCAGACCATGCAGGCTATCGACCATACCCAAAGCATTATCGATGGCCACCATGCAGATGACGGGGCGCATTTCACCAGTGCGGGCGAAGCGACCGCCTTCTTGGACAATCTGTCATGAAAATCGTCTTCGACACTCAGTTTCAGGCTGACTATAAACGGCTCGTTCGCGCTTATCCACCCGTTCCGCCGCCCTACCGCATACCCGTTCATCCGTGACTCATAATCACCGCGTAGTAAGCCTTCGAGGTTGAACTTCACAAACAACGCCGGCTTCGTCACGCCCCACGGTCATGCGGTTGGGCATGGGCGGATACAGGCCGATGACATCGTCACGGCCGTTACGGATCACCTGAGCAAACGCATTACCCCACAACAACAAATGCGTCATCAGGGTTTCACGAAACACAGAGGACGGCATCTCCGGGTTCGACTCATCATGCAAAATCCGACACACCGCATGATCCACTGCTTCGCGCTTCGTTTCGCCGCGTAGCCAGTAAAGAAAACCCGTGATTCCTACCTCCTGGAAGAGCAGACATGAAAATGGGCACCCACACATACAGGTAGGTGCCCATCTATGAGCAAGACTGCTCCGATCATTCACCGAAGCCCCTCAATTAGCGTTAACACGTCGCTAACTAACGGTCATTCTCGCTGTTTTCCTTTCAGTTGCATCACGGAAACAACGAATGCTAAACCTGCTCCGGAAAGAAAAATCGGATTCAGTAGCGTTGCCTCAAGCACAGTTCTTCCGAGCGCCATAAAAAGAACCACAGAAGCAAGTGCGAAACCAACAGAGCCACACAGGTAGCATGCGACCCGTCGCTTACCAGCAAAAAGTTGCCGCACCGGTTAGCCCCCCTCCAATTCCGCTGGCTGGGGTGAAGAGCATTGAACGCGCATCAACATACGTGAGCGTTCCCGCAGATTGCTGATAGCTCACTGAACTTGGCTCGATGCTATCAGGAATCTCGTCTGCAACAGCAAACGTTGTGCCTTGAAAAGCTAGAACGCAACCAGAAACCAGAACGATAGCGGCCTTTTTGATACTCATGTTTTCTCCTTGTGTGTCTCACTGCCAGTCCGATGCTGGCAGACTCTGTTTCGCCACATCCGTATGTGGGGATGACGGAGAACACCTCCTTATCTTCAAGGATTGAAAATAGTGTGTCATAAGTCCCATTTTCTCGTCAATAGTTTTTTCACTTAAATTAACAACAGCCCACGCTCGTCATATACACCGCCGCCACTTGGTGCGGTTCCGTTTCTGATGGCTCAGTCTAACGCCATGATCGCGGCGCACCACACCAGCTTTGAACCAGGAAATCTGGGAACAATATCAAGATGTGTCGCTAGATAAAATCCAAGCACTACTCACGACAAGCCACACTCAGACCGTCGAACTCATTGAGGGATTCACCGGCACTCCTTAGACCAATCCCTACGGGCAATATGTTGCGCTTCTCCTAGTGACGAGGGCTATTTGTCGATCACTCGCACCAGATACCCGCATGTCCTTCGGATCTAGTCCGCTCGCGTTCCCGACCCTACGATAGACTTCGGGCATGTTCTTATTCGCGTTTATCCTGGGTCTATTCAGCCTGGCCGCCACCGTTTACCTCCGCGTCGGGTCACCGCGATCACGATGGTGGGAACGCACTAACGGTATTATCGACGAAACCTTCGCGTTCCTCTTCCTACCCGCCCTAAGCGCCCTACTGCTCGGGCTAGTTCTCGTGGGTGCCGGCATGCTCTCCGGTTCACTACCTGCGCTGCGCATCATTTTCTTCATACTTGGAGGCACCAGCGCCCTCATCGGCTTAATCGGCTCCCTAATGGGACTATTCAACGCCAGTACTCCCCGATGGCTCCTACCTAAATGGCGGATCAACAGCCCGTACCGGGGAAAAAATAAGCGATAACAAATCACGGTTTGCAGGCCAAAACCTAGCTATCGCACAGTTATCCCCGGGGCAAGCACCACCCAGCTAATGCCCCCACGCGGTCTTAAAAACCATTTGATCAGCTAGTAGACTGCCACGGGGCCACGCGGCCCCTCAATAACTTCAATCTCGCAAGAAAAAATATCCGAAAGTATCTGCGGCGTCATAATCTGCTTTGGCGTACCTAGGCAGTACACTTCCCCATCCTTCATAGCGCAAATCTGATCTGCGTACCGCGCCGCGAAATTAATATCGTGCAACACCATTAGAATCGTGCGATCAAACTTATCCGCAGCACTCCGCAAATGCCGCATCATCTGCACCGAATGGGCAATATCCAGATTATTCAACGGCTCATCCAGCAGCACATACTCCGTCTCCTGCGCCAGCACCATCGCCACGTACGCGCGCTGTCGCTGCCCACCAGAGAGCTGATCGAGGTACCGAGACTCCAGGTCCTCAAGCCCTAAAAAATCAATATAACGCGAAACAATCTGCTCATCTTCGGCGGTCAACCGGCCATGTGAATAAGGGAAGCGCCCAAAACCAACCAGCTGGCGCACTGTCAAGCGGGTAACAAAATGATTCTCCTGCTTCAAAATCGCCAAAATCTTCGCCAAGTCTTTCGACTTAGTAGTCGACACGTCGTAGCCCGCCACTTCAATCGCACCCGCATCCATATCAAGCAGCCGGCCAATCATATTCAACAACGTAGACTTACCCGCCCCATTCGCCCCAATCAGCACCGTCAAACCACGCTGCGGAATCTGAATATCAAGCGGACCAATCTGAACAGTGGTGGAATAATCCTTGCGTGCCCCGCGAATATCAATCACAAGTACCCCTTCTTCACGATCACCACCAGGAACGTTAGTCCCCCCACCATCTCAATAATTATCGAAACCACACCCTGCGCATAAAACACGTGGTTCATCAGAAAATACGCGCCCGTAAGAATCGCGAACCCAATCGCAATCGCCATCGGGAACAAGTAACGATGGTCGTACGTATCCGCTGCCTGATACGCCAAGGTGGCGGTCAAGAACCCGAAAAACGTTAGCGGCCCCACCAGCGCCGTAGATACCGCCATCAGCACCGCCACCAACGTGAGCACATACACGCTACCCCGCCGGTGGTTAACCCCCAGGCTCGTGCATGCCTCGCGCCCCAGGGCAATCACGTTCAACTGACGCGAATACGCGTACAACGCTGCCGCGGCGACTACCACCAATACCAGGGCATACGGGTAATAAGACCGGTCCGCGTTATTAATAGAACCAAATAGGCGCGCTTGCAGTACGTCGAACTCCGACGGTAACAGCATGCGCCGCATAAACGAAGCCATCGCCGCCAAACCGGAACCAAGTACGATCCCCACCAGCAGCATCACCTGCATATTCCCGCGTCTACCAGACAGCAACCACGAGTACAGAACCACTGCTAGCACCACCATGGCCGCAACCTGCAGCAAAAAAGGCACCACGCCGGTGAACGCCACGAGCGCCCCCAGCCCCAAGAAGTAAACCGTGGCCGTGTGAATAAGCGTGTACAAGGCTTCGAACCCAATGATCGACGGCGTTATGATCCGGTTCGCCGTAACCGTTTGAAACGCCACCGTCGCCAACGCGTGGCACACTGCTGCGAACGCGATCGCAACCAGCGCGTCGGCCCTCAGGCGCGCAACAATCCAAAACCCAGGTTTCGTAATCGGCACCGGGTTGTTGTACAGCAGCAAGCCCGCTGCGAACAGTACTCCCAACCCACCAATCAGCGCCAGCAAGGCAAAGTACCGTCTACGTTGAAACGGGCGGGCAAACGCCCCCACCTGACGCTGCTCCCTGCGCGTCGCGACAGATTCAGCGCCCACGCTGCCCGCCTGGATTTCAACGCGCGAGCTATTCGCTGGGCTTTTAACGCGCCATCTTTCGCGGCTACCAGTGTTTCCACGCACCCGTTCGCGGGTTTGTAAACTACTGCGTACACTCACATCGATCGCCTCCGGTACAAAATCAGGCCGACGAACACAACTGCGCCCAGCACTCCAAGAATGAGGGACACGGGTACCTCAAACGGACGGATAACCGTACGGGCCAGCAGGTCGCACACCGTCACCAGGCAAATCCCAACCAAACAAACCCAAGGCAAGTTTGAGCGCAAGTCGTCGCCTCGAACAAGCGAAACCATGTTCGGCACAATCAACCCCAGGAACGGTAAGTTCCCGACCACCACCGTTACCACGCCCGTGGCGACCGCGATCACGCCCGTACCAAACGTGACGATCCGGTTGTAGTTCACCCCCACGTTCGTGGCAATGTCCTCCCCCAGGCCCGCAATAGTCAACCGGTCCGCAGAGATAAAGATAATTACAGTGACCGCCACGATTACCCACAAGAACTCGTACCGCCCCTTGAGGATCGTGGCGAAACTACCGGCAAACCACACTACAATGGACTGCAGCAGATTCGTTTTCAACGCAATGAATGTGGAGATTGAACTCACTACCGCGCCAAGCATGATCCCAATAATCGGCACTATCAACGACGAACGGAGCGTGACGCGCCTCAAGAAACTAAAAAACACCATGGTGCCGATAAATGCGAAAACAATCGCCCCTGCCATGCGGGTAACGATTGACGCATTCGGCACGGTTGCGAGCACTAATAGCAGCCCTAACCCAGCCCACTCGGTGGTGCCAGTGGTGGTGGGCTCTACGAACTTGTTCTGCGTCAGCAGTTGCATTACTAAACCGCACATCGACATCGCGGCCCCCGACAGCACCAGGGCAATGGTGCGAGGAATGCGGGTGATTTGGAAGATAGCAGCACCGTCGGCTTGCCCGTCCACATCGTACACGCCGGTGCGCAGCGACAAGTAGATGAGCCCTACCGTAATCACCACGCCAACCAGCAGCGGCCACGTGAACAGGCGTCCGCGCGAACGCACCCCTTTGCGTGTGGGGCCAGCCTTGGAAACGGGCGTCCCCTTGCGAGAGGGGCCCCTGGAAGCGGGCGTCCCCTTGCGGGCGGGTGCGCCATGTGGTGCAAGTCCCCCCTCGCGGGCGGGGGCGTTCTGCGCGGACACCGCGGTGCTAGCTGTGCGCATTAGGAGTTGAGTGCCTCAGCGAGTTCTTCGAAGACCTTAGTTATGGTTTGCTGGGACTCGTTGGTGTACGTGTCGTTCGGCGCGTAATAAATGTGTTTTTCCTTCACGGCAGTCACGTTTTGCAAGGCCGGCGAGTTGTCGATTACGTCGCGAGCCGGCTTCGAATCTGAATCTGAGATCGCTGCGTCACGGTCTAGAACCAGCAGCCAGTCGGGGTTAGCCTGCGCAATCGCTTCAACAGAAACCTCGTCTCCCTTGTGGTCGGAGGATTCCCCTTCAACGTGTTCCAACGCGGGTTTCCAATCGAAAATCTCAAAGAATGGGCCGAAGAAACGCCCCACGTGCGGTGCGATGTAACCGATGTTTCCGCCCGACACGTTCAGGGACATCACGGTTTTGTCCCCAAGTTTCTTACTTGCTTCCTTGAGGTCTGCGATTGAGGCGTCGAACTTGTCGTTCAGTTCTTTCGCTTCATCTTTCTTTTCGAAAATGTCCCCCAGGATCGTGTTTGCCTTCTTGAGGCCGTCCACGAGCGCTTTACCGGATCCTTCTTCGTCGAGTTTCAAGTTCAGGTCAATGACGGCTGCTGATGGCGCGATTTCTTTAACTTTGTCGTAGTATTTTCCGAATCGCTGCCCCACGATCACCAGGTCGGGGTCTGCCGCAGTGATGGCTTCCAGTTTTGGTTCTTTGTGGTCGCCAATATCGGTTATGGAATCGTCCTTAACAAACGGGTTGTCGGCGGGCATCACGGATTTCGGTACTGCAACGGGTTTGATTCCCCAATCCGCAAGCGTGTCGAACGTGCGGTTGTCGAGTGCCACAACTTTTTTGGGGTTTACCGGTACCTCCACTTTTTCGCCCCGCATGTCCGTAATTTCTACGGTTGAGGCGCTGGAAGCGTTCGCATCTTTTGTTCCGTCGGCGTCGTTGCTGTTGGACGTGGAGGAGCTGCAGGCTCCGAGCATGAGCGCACCCGTAGCGATGATTGCCGCCAGGTTCATCATTTTCTTATTACGCATGTTTTCCTTTTCTAGACTCTGCAGTCTGGGTCGATGCGACGTCTGTGCGCCGCCGGCCTAAATGTGCACTTGAAAACATGTTTCTTCCTTTGGTCGCGGGAGAAACACTAGCTAAGTAGCGCGACATTCACCGCGAGGTTACCATAGCCTAACCTTAAGTTGCGACCGGGGCGGGGTGTTTCACATTTACGTTTGAGGCTGTGTGCCGCCTAAAGATTAGACTAGAGGCCATGACGGCTTTACCTTTTGTTTCGGACACTTTTACGCCGCAGCGGTGGCGGACGGTAGAAGGGTTTGATTTTACAGACATTACGTATCACCGAGGGATTAGTCGCGGTGAGGGCGATGGCCACCCGGCGGGTGCGGACCTACCGGTGGTGCGGATCGCGTTTGACCGCCCGCTGCTGCGCAACGCGTTCCGCCCGCACACAGTGGACGAACTCTACCGGGCGCTCGACCACGCGCGGCAAACCCCGACTGTGGCGGCAGTTATCTTGACCGGTAACGGCCCTTCCCCTAAAGATGGGGGCTACGCGTTTTGCTCCGGTGGGGACCAGCGGATCCGCGGTAAGGCCGGTTACCAGTATGAACAATCCGAGGTGGGGGCGGACGCGCCCGTAGCGAAGCGGCGGGAAGCGATTGACCCGGCGCGGGCTGGGCGGTTGCACATCTTGGAGGTTCAACGACTGATCCGGACGATGCCCAAGGTTGTTATCGCCGCGGTTCCCGGGTGGGCAGCCGGGGGTGGGCATTCACTGAACGTGATTTGTGACTTGTCGGTGGCTTCACTTGAGCACGCCCGGTTTATGCAAACGGATGCGAACGTGGGGTCTTTTGACGGTGGGTACGGGTCCGCGCTGTTGGCCCGCCAGGTAGGTGACAAACGGGCCCGCGAAATATTCTTCCTCGCCCGCGAATACGACGCGCAAACGGCCGCCCGCTGGGGTGTGGTAAACGAAGCGGTACCCCACGCACAATTAGAGGACAAGGCTTTAGAGTACGCGGCGATCATTGCGACGAAATCGCCTCAGGCTATTCGAATGCTGAAGTTCTCGTTCAACCTGGCGGACGACGGGTTGGCGGGCCAGCAGGTGTTCGCGGGGGAAGCAACGCGTCTGGCGTATATGACGGACGAAGCGCAGGAGGGCCGGGATGCGTTTGTTGAACGGCGCGACCCGAACTGGACGGATTACCCGTATTACTATTAGCAACACGTGTCGTAGCTGCACTGGCGCACAAGGGTTTGTTGGTGCACTAGGGTGTTGACGGAGCGTTGTTCACAACTCGCGTAAGTGGCGATAGGGAAATTAATAAGGTGATGTGTTTTGAGTGATCCACAGTTGATGCTGGTGCCTGGGAGTACGGACCCGTTCGCGTTGACTCGCACGTATTCGGCTATTCATAAATTGTGGGAGTTTTTTGAGCGGGAGGAAAAAACGGGGCAGGCCAGAGCGCAGTGGATTATTGTTGCGCCCCGCCCGGACAAGCAGTGCTATCCGGACGTGCTAGCGGATAATGCAGCAGCGTTGCAGGCGCGGTTCCGCGCGGTTCCAGAAGATGTGGATGTGATTGTGGAAACGTCTGGGTCGGCCACTGGCTCGCCGCATTTGGTGGGATTGTCCTACTCAGCTTTGGTGGCAAGTGCGCGGGCGACCCACGAGGTGTTGGGGGGTCCGGGCCGGTGGATTACAGCGTTGCCTGCATATCACATTGCGGGGTTGCAGACGCTGGTGCGCTCGTGCGTGGCGGGTACTTCCCCGGCGATTGCGGATATGTCCAATGGTTTCAGCGCGGATAATTTGGCGCGCGCATGCCGCTCAGCTTTGCCGAGTTCGGGTAACAACCCAACTGGGCGCACGTACCTTTCGCTGGTGCCGAAGCAGTTGCGTGACGCGCTCGATACCGGTGGGGAGTTGGTTGACCTGCTGGGGCAGTTGGATGCGATTCTTGTTGGCGGGTCTGCGTTTGACCCGCAGTTGCGTGAGCGTGCTACCGAGGCGGGGCTGACGGTTGTGGCCACCTATGGGATGACGGAAACCGGGGGTGGGTGCGTATACGATGGCCGCCCGCTGCCTGGTACGCGCGTTCGCATCGAAGACGGGTGCGTTGAGTTGGCGGGTAACACGCTGTTTTCCGATTATATTGATGCGCCCGGTAGCGCCCAGATTTCGCTTGAGGGCACCACTCGGTGGTTGCGTACCGGTGACCGAGGGCGGTTGCACGATGGTGAGTTAACCGTGTTGGGCCGGGCCGATGATGTGATTATCTCCGGTGGAGTGAACGTTGATCCGACCCAGGTGGAGCACGCGATCGCGGCCACGTGCCCGGAAGTGGACCAGGTGTGCGTGGTGAGTCTGCCCGACCCGGTTTGGGGCAGCGTAGTAGCAGCTGCAGTCACATTGAAAACTGCGTCTGGTACGGCAGCGAACACGGACGGGGATGGGTTTGACGCCGCGGCGGCCAAAGAGTGGGGGCCGCGGTTGCGTGACCGCGTGGGGGACGCATTGGGACGAGACCAAAGTCCACGTGTCGTCGCAGTAGCCGCGCAGCTGCCCACCACGGGTATCGGAAAGATTCCCCGCAAGCAGGTGCGTACCCTGATTGAGCATGCCCGCGGAGACGGAAAGGTGTGGGAACGCTAATGGCTTCCTTGAACGATTGGGTGGAGGGCGCGCGCCTGCGTACTCTCCCGGCTGCTGCAGCGCCTGTGTTTATCGGTATGGGCGGGGCCGCGTACCTGGGTGGTTTCTCTTTCTGGCGGTCTGCACTGGCCTTGCTGGTGGGGCTTTTACTGCAGGTGGGAGTAAATTTTGCGAATGATTACTCCGATGGCGTGCGGGGCACGGATGAGCACCGGGCGGGACCGCCACGCTTAACTGCCGGAGGTGGAGCCAGCCCGCGTACCGTACTGACGATAGCCCTGTCGTGTTTTGGTTTGGCGGGGCTGCTGGGCCTCGTACTGCTGTGGATCTCCGGCCAGTGGGTACTGCTGATTCCCGGTGTGGCAGCGGTGGTGGCCGCTTGGTTCTACACGGGTGGACGCCATCCGTACGGCTACATGGGGGTGGGCCTATCGGAGTTGTTCGTGTTCCTCTTCTTTGGTTTATTCGCCACCGTTGGGACCACGTGGGTGCAAGTTCCCTCCGCGCCTGCCCGCCTGTGGGTTGGCGCTACCGGCGTAGGGCTCTTGTCAATCGCCTTGCTGTTCATTAACAACATTCGCGATATCCCTACCGACAAGCTTTCGGGCAAGCGTACTTTGCCGGTACGTCTGGGGGATTCGCGGTCGCGGCTAGCGTATTACGGCCTGGTTATCGTCGGGGTGTGCGCGGGCACGGTTGCGGCCCCTGGGTTTTTAGGCAGCTTGTGCACGCTGGTGGTACTTGCCGCACTTGCGGTGATAGCGGCCCGCCCAGTGTGGCAGGGAGCGAGTGGACGCGATTTGCTGCACCCATTGAAGATGACCGGGATCCTCACCCTCGCCTACGGCCTGCTAGTTGGTGGGTTCTTAGCGCTGGCCGGTTTTTAGCGTCGGCATTTCCCTAGCGCTGGCCAGTTTCTAGCGTCGGCATTTCCCTAGCGCTGGCCGGTTTCTAGCGTTGCTGCACTGGAGCTGGCCAGTTTCTAGCGTTGCTGCACTGGCCTTTCCCAGCAGTCCGGCGCCTTACCGCTGGCATCATCCACGAGCTTTGCGGCACTGTTCAGCATTCAATCAGCGCATGTGGGTACACTGGGGCAGTAGTCGTTTTGAGAGGACATAATGGGGCGGATACTTCTGATTGCAGCCGCGATTGCGTTGGCGATCTATGCGATTGCAGATTGCGCCCGCACCCCTAACGACCAAATGCCCGCTCACCTTCCGAAACCTATTTGGCTCCTAATTATTTTGCTAACCACCCCACTGGGGCCAATTGGGTGGATTATTATTTCACGGGTCATGAGGGCAGAGAACAATGGCGGCCGGCTCGATGCCAGTATCTGGTCTTCAGACGAGTCCTCTATTCAAGGCATCCAGTTTGGGCATCAGCACAACCGCCCTCCTCGAGATCTGGGTCCAGATGATGACCCGGAGTTCTTGTGGCGGTTAGAAAAAGAGTTGCGCGCAGAACGTCAAGCCCGCAAGAACGCCGAACAGGAACCGGATCTGCCGCGGGAGCAACAGCCTCAGGAAAATAATGGTGAGGGGCCAGGCGAAGGGGAACCTGACCACGATCCAAGTGCAGACAGAAAATCCCAAGACGCAAACGAGCGCGGAAACGACGACGATTCAAACGAAGACAGCGCTGGCTGAAAAGCGCACCGGAACGCACGCAGGGGTGGCGTCGACGAGGATTACGAGCGCGTGCGAACAGGTGCGATAATGGCCCGGACGAGGCGCGGTAGCCGCCTTATCTTCCACTGTGGTTTCTGATCGAGGAGCCGCTGTGGTTTCTGTTAACCTAAAGAAGCAATCACGGGAGCCGGATGGCTGAGAGGAAGGCCATGACCTTCGACCGTCAAACCTGATCTGGGTAATGCCAGCGCAGGGAGACCTCTTCACACGCCCACTCGGGTGGGCTTGTACCCGTGCCCACCGATCAACTGAAAGGGCACAAAATGAGTAACCAAGAAGACCTCACGAAACCTGTTTCTTCCCAGGGGTGGCGCGTAGTAGACATTGTGGTCGCCGCTATTCTAGGTATTGCCACGGGACTGATTTTTTTCGCGTGGAACTCAGTTGGGTACGCCTGGTACAAATCCATGGACGCGGTAACACCCGGGTTTGGTGGGATAGCCACGGGGATCTGGTTCTTGGGCGCACCTTTGGGTGCTTTGATTATTCGCAAACCTGGTGCCGGGATTTTTGTTGAGGTCCTAGCTGCCTGTGTGTCAGCGCTGCTGGGGAACGTGTGGGGAATCACCACGCTGTACTCGGGGTTGGCGCAAGGTATCGCCGGTGAGATTCCGTTCCTAGCGACGCGGTACCGCAAGTTCTCGCTCCCAATCGCTCTGGCGTCCGGCGCTCTGTCTGGTGCAGGTGGTTGGTTCCTGGAACTGTTCATGTCCCCCAACCTGCCTAAGGGCCTAGCGTACAACTCGATTTACCTGGTGACGCTGTGCATTTCTGGACTCTTCTTGGCGGGCCTGCTGGGCTACCTGCTGGTCGCGGCACTGCGCAAGACGGGGGCGTTAGCGGCTTTTAACTCTGGACGCCAGTCGTAGAACACCATTCAGCTGGCAAAGCCCGGGCATAGTTCTTGCCAGGGAGTTCGGCTAGATGCTTGCCAGCGTGCTCGGACTTAAGTGCTTGCTGGCGAGTGCGGGCTTAGTTGCACGCTGGCGTGCTCGGGCTTAAGTGCTTGCTGGCGAGTGCGCGTCGCGAAAATATCTAGCGAACATATATAGCGAAAGTATTCTGCGGAGTTTCTAGTAAGGCGGGAGTTGACGTTGATCCGAGCGACCGACTGGGGGTACACGTTTGAAGGTCAGACACGGCCTGCGGTTCAGCATATTGATTTTGAGGTAGAGCAGGGTGAACGCGTGCTTCTGCTGGGCCCGTCCGGGAGTGGTAAGTCCACTTTGCTGACAGCGTTGGCTGGGTTGTTGGGGTCGCAGCACGACGGAGTTGAATCGGGTTCTTTACTGATTGACGGCGTGCATCCCTCGCGCATGAAAGGCCAGGTGGGCCTGGTGATGCAGGACCCGCAGTCCCAAGTCATTTTGCAACGCGTGGGTGATGATGTTGCGTTCGGACTTGAGAACATGGGAGTTAGCCCAGACCAGATTTGGCCCCGAGTCGAAGCTGCGCTGCAAGAAGTTGGGCTTGAGGTACCCCTGAATCGGCCTACTGCAGCGCTGTCCGGTGGGCAGCAGCAACGCTTGATCTTAGCCGCCACCCTAGCGATGCAAGATGAGCATCATCGGATCCTGTGTTTGGACGAACCGACCGCTAACTTAGACACGGAAGGTATCGCGGAGATTCGTGATGCCACAAAGCGGGCGCTGACTGCGGATGCGACCCTCATTATTGTGGAACACCGGGTGGAACCGTGGTTGGATGTGGTGGACCGGCTGATTGTGATTGGTCACGACGGAGTCATTGCGGACGGACCGGTGCAGGAAGTGCTGGAGGCTGAGGCACAGCGTCTGTTAGATGCGGGCGTGTGGGTGCCCGGGCACCCCACCGGCCTGTCAAAACGCGATTCATCTTCTCTAGGTACCCCCGCGGATTCTTCTGCTGCAGGTACCACCTTTCCCACGTGTTTACGCACGGTTGATCTAACGACGGGCCATGGCAAGCACGTGGTTTCGACCGGTTTGGACCTAGAGGTGGAGTCCGGAGTTTCCACGGTGATCACGGGGCCGAACGGGGTTGGGAAATCTACCCTCGCAATGACGTTAGCGGGTTTGTTACCCCCCTTGTCTGGGCAGGTGGAAGCCACTGAGGTTCTGGATCCACCTAAAGGCCGCGTAGATGTGACCAGGTGGGCGTCTAAAGATCTGCTGACGCGTGTGGGCACTGTGTTTCAGCAGCCGGAGCACCAGTTTGTGGAATCCACGGTGGCGCGTGAACTTGAAGTGGGGATGCGGGCCCTCGGGTGGGACGATAAGCGCATCGGGAAGCGGCGGGACTACCTGCTGGACATGCTGCGGATGACGGATCTGGCGGACCGTAACCCATTCCAACTCTCGGGTGGGCAGGCGCGGCGCTTGTCGGTAGCGACCGTGTTGGCAACGTCGCCGAAAGTAATGATTTTGGACGAACCCACGTTCGGGCAGGATCGCAACACGTGGTTGGGGTTGTGCAAATTAATTCAGGAGTTGATTGATGAGGACCACGCGGTGGTGTCCGTAACGCACGATGAGGAGTTCATTGACGTGCTGGGAGAACGCCATATTCACCTCGACTCCGGTGGCGACCACGCGGAACCTGGACACCGGGGTACCGCCACTGCAAGCGGATCCCAACCAAGTCCCACCGAAGCTAGGGCTCGCATTGACTCCGTGGAACCTGATAGGAGCGCGGCGCGCACCGCTTCTGAGGCGGGAGGGCGAGCATGAAAACTCGGTTTGATATTTTGAACCCGGTGTCCCGCTTGGGGCTTACCCTACTGTTGTCCGTACCGATTTTGATCACCTTGGATTGGGTGAGTGCGAGCGTCATGTTCGCACTTTTAGTGTGCGCGTTCGCGTGGGCACGCGTGCCGTTTCTGTGGCTCTTGAAACGCGCACTGGGCCTGTCGATTGTCGCTTTGCTTGCCGCGGTTTCGATGGCCTTGTACGGGAAGGTGGAGGGCACCGTCTGGTTCTCATGGGGGCTAATCACCGTGTCTGAACGGTCGGTAATCCTTGCAATAGCGGTGTTTCTACGCGTTCTGGTGCTGGGGTTAACTGCAATCGTACTGCTGGGGAGTGTGGATGCCACCCGGATGGCGGATGGTCTGGCCCAACGCGTGCACTTGCCGGCCCGGTTTGTACTTGGCGTGCTGGCTGCGGTGCGGATGGCAGGTTTGTTGTCTGAGGATTGGCGGACTATGGCGATGGCCCGCCGCGCGCGCGGCTTAGGCGACACGGGTCGGTTACGGCGCTGGCTAACCATGGTGTTCGCGCTGCTGGTACTGGCGATTCGGCGAGGCACGAAGCTCGCTGCTGCAATGGAGGTGCGTGGTTTTGACCAGGGTACCCCCCGCACTTGGGCGCGCCCATCGACGTTCCACAGGGCCGATACGATCGCGTTCGTTCTAGCTATTGCGGGGTCCGCGGTTGCGTTGGGATCTGCCGTGTGGGCGGGCACATTCTGGACCGTGCTGTCGTGAACGCTTCCGACCCCGCTGCCAGCAACACGAGGAGCAGCACGCCCGGCCACCACCTCACGCGCGACGCTGGCGGGCAAAGCTTCGGCTCCACTCAGCAAAGTGCCAGCCAAGCTAGCTCGCAGCACAGCCCACCCCAAGCTGCCTGTGGGCAAAAGGCACCTCGGTCTCTCTGCCAGCTAAACGCACCCCAAGCTGCCTGTCGGCAAAAGGCACCTCGGTCTCTCTGCCAGCTAAACGCACCCCAAGATGCCTCGCGAAAAATTCAGCTGGAACTACCCCGCGATTTTGAACAGTTAGTGGACCGTATTGTGCGTGCAGCGCGAAGCGATTTTGAATCGCATCCCACCCCGTCCGCAACACAACCCCTTGCGTTAGACCCGCAACACAGCATTTCAACTGCACCTCACCCTGCGTTACCGCCGCTCCCGAACGCCTTCCCGCTTGTGCTTATCGATGGTGGTTCCGGGAGTGGGAAAACCACGCTCGCGCAACAGCTACTTAAGGCACTTTGCCCCTATGCTCCGAGGTTGCAGCTGGTTCACTTAGATGACTTCTACCCCGGCTGGCACGGTCTAGCTGCTGGTTCACACATTCTCGAATCGAGTATTCTGAGGTACCGCTCTGAAACCCCAACAACTCAGAACGCGCCACAACCGCCTCATGCGACCCCGGCGCATCCTCCAACTGACTGCACTTCCCCCCGCGCCACAGCGCACGGCAACCATGACGAGCCGGGTTATTATCGTTGGGACTGGGAGCATAACGAACCCGGCTCTTGGGTTCGGGTTCCCGCGGACGTGCCTTTAATTGTGGAGGGGTGTGGGTCCCTCACCCGCGTTAGCCGCCGGTATGCATCTACCGGAGTGTGGATGACGGCGGCCCCTCAGGCGCGTAAGAAACGGGCATTAACCCGCGACCAAGGTGCGTTCGATGCTTGGTGGGATATTTGGGCAGCGCAGGAATCCGCGCACTGGGCGGCGAATACCCCCCGGGAGCTGGCGGACGTCACGGTGAACATGCGCTTCTAGCAGACGTAACCGCAAACATGTGCATCTTGCAGACCAACCGCGAAGATGTGCATACCGCAGATCGCACGGTGAACATGCTGCCGTGAATACTTGCCACTAGGGTTGTGGTGTGTACGTAAGTGTTATTGTAATTGGCGCTGGAGGGGCCGGTTTGTCCGCGGGCTACCACCTCAAACGCCGGGGATTCACCCGCGCTACCCTACCCCCTGATATCACGACACCGCGGCCCGCCACTTACGCACCCCAAGCACTCACTTCCCCCACTTACCTGATTCTCGACGCGGAAGAATCCGCTGGCGGCGCATGGTTGCACCGCCCCGATTCGCTGACCATGACGACGTTAAACGGTATTTTCGACCTGCCGCAATTCAGTGTGAAGCAAGCGGGACTGCCGGACGTGAACACGCCCGCGAACCAGGCGGTACCTCAGTATTTCGCTGCGTTTGAACAAGCGAAAAACCTGGGGGTTGTGCGCCCCGTCACGGTTAGTAGTGTTGAGGCGATCGCGCTTTCGGATACTACCGCTTCCGCACGTACCCCCGTTCAAGCCACGCTCGCACGTACCCCCGTTCAAGCCACGTCCGCACGTACCCCCAGCGACCCCAATACCAGTAGCGGGCCCAACTTGATAGAGGTACCTGGCGGTCTAAACTCGAAGAGCGAACCGAGCGGTCCCATCTTGACGGACCTACCTGGCAGCCCCAACTCGAAGGACCGACCGGGTTTTCGTGTCCGCACTAGTGCGGGTACTTTCACGTGCGCAGCCATTATTAATGCGACAGGCACGTGGAACAACCCGGTTCGCCCGCATTACCCGGGGATGGATACTTTTGCGGGAGTGCAGCTGCATTCGCGCGATGTGCGTGACGCAGAGAATCTACTTGGCCCCGTCGGGGTTGTAGGTGGGGGTATTTCTGCAGTGCAGCTGCTGGAGCAGGTTTCGCGGACGCAGCGCACCGCTTGGTATACGCGCCGGCCACCCGAGTTTTTGGATACCCCGTTTCGGGGTGAACTTGAGGGGCGCGAAACCATCCGCCGGGTTACGCAGCACACTGAGGCAGGCGGGGCTCCCCGGTCGATCGTGTCATTCACGGCGTTGCCATGGACAGATTACGCACGGGCCGCGTGGCAGCGGGGAGCGCTTAAACGCCGCCCCATGTTCACCGAAATTAAACCCAAAGGGGTGGTGGAGGCAGACGGTTCATTCACAACCCTGAACGCGATCGTGTGGGCCACAGGATACCGGCCCGCACTCAAGCATCTAGCGCCCCTGAGGTTAGAAAACGCGCAGGGCGGAATACCGATGGATGACACACGGGTGCGTAAGTACCCTAACCTGCACCTCGTGGGATACGGCCCCAGCCAATCCACAGTGGGTGCCAACCGGTTCGGCTGGCGCGCCGCCTTAGCCGTATCCCAATACCTCAAAGGTTAAAACACTGAACACTCTCGCTCGAATGTGCTGCAAAGTTAGCGGCGATAGCGTTAATCCAGCCTCCGGCTTTACTGCCCATACACGTTCTGATAGCGGTCATACAGGGCATCGATATGGGGTTGCTCCACATCAATCACGTCTCCAAGCTGCTTAGCAATGTGGACGGTGCGGGCAACTTCTTCGACCATCACCGCGGCTTTCACAGCAGCCCGCGCATCCTTCCCAATTGTAAACGGCCCGTGGTTTTGCATCAGTACCGCTGGGGACCGGTGGCCACGCAGCGTCTCCACAATGCCCCGCCCGATCGAATCATCACCAATAATCGCGAACGGCCCCACGGGCACCGGACCACCGAACTCATCAGCCATCATCGTGAGCGCGCAAGGGATCTCCTCCCCCCGCGCCGCCCACGCGGTCGCATAAGTCGAATGAGTATGCACCACACCCCCGACCTCAGGCATATGGCGGTAAACATACGCGTGCGCGGCCGTGTCCGACGACGGCTGCAAATTCTGCGCCGTCCCATCGTCGATCTTATTGCCCTGCAGGTCACACACCACCATGTTCTCCGGCGCTAACTCATCGTACGAAACCCCGGAAGGTTTAATCACAAACAAGTCCGCGCCAGGCACCCGCTCAGACACGTTCCCCGCAGTCCAAACCACCAACTGCCACCGAGGCAACTCAGCATGCAGATCCGCAACCACCTCACGGGTGTGCGCCACCGCCTTTTGAACCTCAAGAGGCTGATCAGACAACACCAACATCTACGCCCTCTCTCCTTTACGTTTCAACGCCTGCGCCCGGATCCGTTTCAAATCGTGCATCATATCATTTTCACGACCAAACAAATCATGCAAATACTTGTAATGCTTAAACAGCTCATCGTACTGCTTCGCACGCTCCTCATCGGGCACGTACGCCGCCTTAATCCGCTTGCCCATATGCGCCGCCGCATCCGCAACCGACTCGTACACACCCGCCGCGCACGCCGCGAAAATAGCTGACCCCAACGCCGGTGCCTGCGCCGACTCCGCCGTCGACACCGGTAGACGCGTCACATCTGCAAACATCTGCATCAAAAACGGGTTCTTAATCAACCCACCCGCAGCCACAAACTCCGTGATCTCAACCCCGTGATCCACAAAGTTCTCGATAATCACCCGCGCCCCAAAAGCCGTGGACTCCATAATCGCCCGATACTGATCCTCCGGCCGGGTCGCAAGCGTCTGCCCAACCATCAAACCTGACAACTGCGAATCCACCAAAATAGACCGGTTCCCGTTATGCCAATCGAGCGCCACCAGGCCGTGCTCCCCCACTTCCTGCTGCTGTGCCTTCTGCGTCAACAAATCGTGAATCGACAGGCCCTGCTCCTCAGCCTCTTCGTAATACTCCGCGGGCACGCAGTTCTCCACAAACCACGCGTAAATATCACCAACGGCAGTCTGACCGGCCTCAAACCCCCACAGGCCATCAATCAAACCACCATCAACCGTGCCGAACGTACCCGGCACCGGCTGAAACTCCGGGCCCGAAACCACGTAGCACGAAGACGTCCCCATAATGGCCGTCAACTGTCCAGACTCCGTTGCCTGCACCGCCGGCGCCGTCACATGCGCATCAATGTTGCCCGACGCCACCGCCACATACGCCGGCAGCCCCGTCAACTTTTGCCCACGCTCTGACAAAGTCCCCACCTTCGCGCCCAGTGGAAGAACCTCAGCGGACATCTTCTGCGAAAACACCTTCTGGAACTTCGGATTCAAACGCGCCAAAAACTTCTCAGTCGGATACCGCCCATCCTGATACATGCGCTTATAACCCGAATCGCCCGCAGCGTACGTCAAGTTGCCCGTCAGCATCCACGTGAACCAATCCAAAGCGTTCACAATCTGATCCGCAGCCTCATAGACTTCCGGGGCCTTCTCCAACGTCTCCAACGCCTTCGGCATCAGCATCTCTGAAGACAGCGTCCCGCCGTAGCGCTCCAACCAGCCCACGTTCATTTCCTTCGCCAAATCAACGATCCGGCGAGTCTGCTCCTCCGCCCCATGATGCTTCCAAAGCTTCACATACGCATGAGGATTATTCTTAAACTCCGGTTTCTCGCACAGCGGTGTGCCATCCGCGTCCGTCACCAACACGGTTGCGCTCGTCACGTCCACACCCAGCCCCACGATCTCCTCCGGCTCTACCCGCGCATCCTTCAGCGCCGCCGGAATGATCTGCGCCAGAACCTCCAGGTAATCCGCTGGCACCTGCAAAGCAAACTCGGGTGGGAGCGTGCGATTATCACCCGCAGTCAACGTCGAATCCATAACGCCATGCGGATAGTCCATCACAGCGGTCCCGAGCTCCGCGCCGTCAGACGTGCGGATCACAACAGCACGGCCCGACAAAGTGCCGAAATCTAAACCAATAACGTATTTCTCTTTTTCACTCACCGGTATCATCCTCATTGAGATCGTGCCCGACCGCGTGGATCGCGCTCACAAAACAATCAAAATCGTGCCCGTCCAGGCAGACAACACTAGCCACCAAAGGGGCGGAAAACGAGCGGCCCCAGCCCCCAGGCCAGGGCCGCTCAAAAAGGTACCCGCTACGGCAACCTACTTATCTTCCGGGTGACGGTGACGCCCCCAGAAACCATTCTCAGCAAACAGGTTCTCCACAACCTCATCCAGCAGACCCAAATCCACCAAAATATCCAAAACCGTGTACCTTGACCGAATCTGCTGCGCCTGGAAATGCGTCTTATGGAACCGCTCCCAATCAATCTTCAACATCTCCGGGTGATACGGCGCACCCGCCGTACGCAACTTATCCATCGCTTCCTGAGGAGACATCAACTGCTTGGATACGCGTTCCTTAATCGCAGGCCACTGCTTCTTAATTAACTCAACGCGCTCACGCAAAGCCTCACCCTCAAGGTGCTTATTCAACGAATGCTTAACCGCCTGGTCTGCGATCTTATCAATCTGCATAGACCGCACGTAGCGCTCCACCTCATCCGCCGACTTCGCGTTAGCCACAATCTTGTCGGTATCCAACGCGGCAACGTCGACCTTCAAGAGCTCCTCCCACAGAGCACACGACGCAACCGTGCCCACACCAACCTTGTTGCCATGCGACAGTGGCGGCTCCCAATCCAAGCCGTGGCCCTCCATCTCCCACACGTGAGAGAACTGGTGGCCCGCACCCGAAGCCGGACGGGAAGACTGCGCCGCCTGCATCGCCAAACCCGACATGATATTCCCCTCGGTTAACAAACCGATCGCATCCACATCGCCATCAGCAATCGCCTGCGGATCACCCAGAACCTCACGCAAATTACCCTGCACAAGGCCCCACACGTAATCGTCAATCGCTTCGATCCCCAACTCGTCAGCCGCAATCCAGTCGGCACCCGCCGGGATCTTCTCAATCAAATCCCCATATCCGGTTTCCACCAACCGTTTCGGAGCATGCGCAATCACATTCAAATCCGCCACCAAAGCAGCCGGAGCCGGGCACGAACGCGTAATCTTAAACCCATCAATCGCAATGGACGCGCCGAACGCTGCGTAACCATCCACGGACGGGGCCGTACACACGTTCATGTACTCGCGGCCCAACTCGCCCGACGTGAGCTTCGCAATATCATTCAACGTACCCGAAGCGATCGAACACACAACCACGCCATCACCCAGCGGCTCCAAGTGTTCACGCAGTTTCGTCACATTCTCATAACCGGCATACAGCGTGGGGGTACCTGGGAACACGTAGGGTTCCTCAACCGCCTCCACCCCGGCATCCACCAGGGATTTCACAACCGCGTCACCGCACGCCTCAAACGTATTCCCATCGGCAACAACCAGAACTTTCTTCCCGGGGAATGTCTTCTTAAAAATCTCCCCCGTGCGGGTGACTACGCCGCGACCAAACGCGATCTCACGCGTCTCCGTGGCAGTCCCCAGCGCCTTCTTAATCAGTTCAGTGGTCATATTTTCACTACTCCCTTTGAAATGTGAATCTTCTAAGAAATGTGATCCACAGTCTTGTGGGTCAACTCTTGCATTAGCGGGTACGCATCCATGTACTGCTGCAAGTAGAACTGGTATTCCTCATGCGCATCCATGTTCGGTTCAATAGTCTTCTTCTCGTGCACCATATTGCGTGCCGCCGCCGGC
The DNA here is from genome assembly GCF_032085515.1 of Gleimia hominis. Taxonomy (GTDB): domain Bacteria; phylum Actinomycetota; class Actinomycetes; order Actinomycetales; family Actinomycetaceae; genus Gleimia; species Gleimia hominis. The sequence continues at coordinate 768,048 of NZ_JASXSX010000001.1, read as the reverse complement.
AAATCCTTATACAGACCCGCCCCAACAGCCGCCAGCATGCACGATCCAAGCACCACCGCGTCCCCAACTTCCGTTAACGTAATCGGCTTACCAGTCACGTCCGCGTACATCTGCATCCACAGTGGCGACTTCGTAGCACCACCACAGAACACAAGTTTGTTCGGTTCAAATCCCGATTCTTTCATCATCAAGAGGTTGTGTTGCGTCCCGTACGCAACGGCCTCCAAAATCGCCCGGTACATGTGCTCGGGCGTGTGTGACAGCGACAGGCCGAACATCAATCCGCGGGCTTTCGAATCCGTGTAGGGCGTGCGGTTGCCTTGGAAGTACTCATTCATAATGAGGCCGTCGCAACCAATCGGAATTTCCGCGGCCTGCCGGTCCAAGATCTCATATGGGTTCAACCCGATCCGCTCCGTGGCTTGCACGATGTCGCGGGCGAAACCGTCTTTGAACCACTTCAGCACCGACCCGGAAGACACCAGGGAGCCTTCTACTGTGTACTGGCCGCGAATCACCGCGTCCGTGTACGAACCCATGAAGCCCTTACCGTAGATCGGTTCCGCGCTCTGCCCAGTCATCACCTGGGACGAACCGGTAATCACCGCGAGCGCCCCGGGTTCAACAACCCCCAGTCCGATCTGTCCGTGCCACGCGTCACCCCCACCTTGAGCCACGGGAATACCGGGGATAAGGTTCAGTTCGTGCGCGGTACTGGCCGAGAGGGTACCTACCACTTCCCCGAGTGCGAGCACGCGTTCGGGGAGTTTCTCGAACACGTCTCCGCACCCGATGTGTTCAAAGAAGTCCGTGGGCCAGCCGCCGTGATCTCCGTTGTAGTAGGAGCGGATCGCCGCGGTGTTGAGGTTGACTGTCCACTCACCCGTCAGTTTGTAGGTGAGCCAGTCGGGAGCGTCCACAATCCGGTAGGCCTCTTTGTAGACCTCTGGCTCATTTTCTTTAATCCACGTGGCTTTGAAGGGGTACCATTCGGCGGTTACCGGCATGGTGTTATCCCCGTTGTATTTCTTCGCCCAGTGTTCGATTTCGTCCCCGCGGGTTGCCTGTTCGGTGGCGCGCACGTCCATCCACATGATGGCGGGGCGCAGCGCGTTACCGCGTTTGTCGAGGGCCACTACCGTCATCGTGGTGGCGTCGTAGGAGATCCCGGCGATGTGCCGCGCGGCCACACCCGTTTGGTCAAGCACACGCGTAACCGAGGCTTTCAGCGCCTCCCACCAGTCCACTGGGTCTTGTTCGGCACGACCGGGTCGGGGAAAGTGTGTCTTGTACGGGGTGGCGGCAAACCCAATGGAGTTGCCCCTCAGGTCGAAAATCGCGGCTCTGCACGATTCCGTCCCGAAGTCAATCCCCAGCAGGTAGGGCCCCTCGTATCCAGGTGTAACCATTGTTTTGTCCTTTCAGCAACGCTGCTTTTGTTTAGTGTTCGAGCGAAACGGTCGGCACGGGGCCGGCCGTTCAGTTGTTCGGCTCTGGCGCGTCTACTCGCCGGAAGTTTATTCGTCCGTTTCAGACCACCCCAGTGACTCCCACTCTTGAGCGGGGATTAGGCGGTCCACCCGGTCGAGAATAAAGGTGGGGCGCTGCTGCGCCGGCAGTGCGAGCGCGTCTTCAACAGTGTTCTCTCCGGTCAGTGGCATGGCGGAAACCATGCCGGTGTTCACCGCCATCCCGATGTCCGTCAAGAGGCGATCACCCACCATCATGCAGTGCGTTGGGTCTACGTCCAGGCCCGAGATTGCTTCTTCAAGCATCACGGGGTTGGGTTTACCCACGTTCATTTGGCATTTGGTGCGGGTGCACGCTTCGATAGCTGCGATGATGGCGGCGGCATCAGGTTCGCCACGACCGCCGGGGAAAGGACAGAACGGATCCGGGTTAGTTGCTACTAGGATCGCGCGTTTGTAGAACCAGATGGCGTCGAAAGCGATCTGCAGTTTCTTGTATTCAAACGTGCGGTCGTAGGAGGCGACGACGATGTCGATTTCTTTCGGGTCGTCACTCATTTTGATTCCCGCGTCTTTGAACGCATTGATCAGCGGCTGTTCCGCAATGGGGTACACAACTTTGCCGGGATGCTTGTGTTTGAGCCACTTGGTCATGGTCACCACGGTGTTCGCGATTTCAGATATGTCCGTGGGCATCCCGAGTTTGTGTAGTTTTTCTACGTACTGCTGCGGGTCTTTAGTGGGGTTGTTGGATAGGTAGCGCACAGGGATTTCCCGGCGGCGAAGTTCTTCGATCAGCCGCTTCGCACCTGGCAGTAAGTGGTCTCCCAAATAGATCGTGCCGTCCATGTCAAAGACGTAGGCGTCGTAGAACTCCTCTGGGAACGAAATGTGAGCATTCGCGTCTGTCATCGATAGTTCCTTACTGTCGTTTTTTACTGTGTTTTGTGCGCTAACTTCTGTGCGCCGCTGACTCCTGTGCTGCGTCTTGTGTGCCGCTGACGTCTGTGCTGCGTCTTGTGTGCCGCTGGCATTTGCACTTCAGGTTTCCTCGTTGTTTACTCCCGATTTAACCCCGTCGGGTTTGGGGGTGTGGTTCGCTGTCGAATGGGGCGCTAAACCCATGCGTTGCACCGAGCCGATTTGCCTTTTTATTACCTTAGTAGCGTATGGCTTTACCGGCTTCACAACACCTTGTTTAGCGCCACCATTTTCAGCTTGAGGTCCTATCCCAGCATTGCCCCCAATCCCATAACGAGCGTGGTGCATGGCCAGATGGCCCACGCGGGCGGGTCAATGTGAGTGTCGCCGTGATCGTAGAAGATCCGGGCGAAGAGCTCACCGGCACACGCAGCGATCGCACCGAAAAGCCCACCGAGCAGGAGGGCGACGAGGCCGTTGCCAACGATGGGTAGGAAGGTGACACCTGCGAGCCCACCGATGATTGTCATGTGGTGGGTTACGCCAATGGTGGAGCCCAGGGCTAGCAGGAGGATCGCGATTGCAGAGATTGCGAAGGGGAGCGTCTTTGCGTTCGCGAGGATTACTTCTTCCGCTCCTTCAGGTAGGCCCGCGCCCTGCGCATAGGAAACGAGCATGAGGGAAGCGCCGGCACCGAAAATACCGGAGAGGAAACCGAGAGTGAGGTACTGGGAAGGCTTTTCTTGCCACTCAAGCCAGCGGTTTGAACCTTCGAGCTTGCTGGTCCAGCCGAACACTTTAGTGCGCCCAAAGATCGCGCGGGCGGTGAGGCCGGAGACAACTACGGTGGCAGCCACGGTGTCCGTGTGTGATCCGAACCAGGGAATGTGTTGGATGAGGCGTTCCACGATGTATCCGCCCATGCCGAACAGGGCACCGACCCACAGGATCGCAGGGTGCCCGAGCCCAGCCAGCGAAGTGTTGATGTCGCGTCCATACCCGGTGTCGTCGAGCGCGTTCGTGGTCTTTGCAGCGTATGCGGATGCGGCCGCAGCACCTGCGAAGGCGACGTGCGGGCCGAAGACCGGTCCGAATGCTAAGTACGTGAATCCCACGTCGGACCCGGTGGCGAATGCGATTCCGAACCCGAGCAAAATAAGTACGCCGGTGAATCCGAAGGCGAAGTTACCGCCGATCACCGCACCGAAAAAGCCACCACCAGCGGCAGCAATTAGCCAGAACAGGTCCATGTTCCCCAGGAACTGGATACTCGCATCAGGCAAAATGTCTAACATAATTTTTCCTTCGATATTGTTGCGATCCCCTTTGGTCGCAACCCGTTGGCAAACTACTGTGGCGTCTTCGCCACATCCGCTGTGCGTAGCGGCATAGATTGTGTGGCCGCTGCAGCGGCCACACAATCTACAATATTAGCGTGTCAGCAACCGCCAACACCCTCAGCTTCACTATCGGTCTTGCCCGTGTCGTACTCTTCCAGAGCCGCCACTTTAACCGCCGAGCCAGAGTTCGGGTCGAACTCGTAACCCAACCATTCTTTCGCCAAACGCCGAGCTAGTTGCAGCCCGATCACGCGCTCACCGAACGTGAGCACCTGCGCATTGTTGGACATAATCAGGCGTTCCACAGAGAACGAGTCGTGAGCCACGGATGCGCGGATGCCCGGCACCTTGTTAGCTGCCATGGCGACGCCCATCCCGGTGCCGCACACGAAGAGTCCGCGGTCGGCTTTACCATCCGCAATCAGACGCGCACCTTTAACCGCTACGTGCGGGTAGTCCACGTCCTCATCCTTATGGACACCAACGTCAATCACTTCATCAACGCGATCGTCTTGTTCGAGGTCCTGCTTTAGAACCTCCTTGTATTCGTACCCCGCGATGTCAGCCGCGACGACAATCCTCAGACCCATCTTTTCCCCTTCCTTGGGTAGACCGTCAATGTGACCGAACACGTCAAACATATCAGATAGTTAGATAAAAACAACAGCTTTCCTGTTAGTTCTTTCTAGTATCCACGTTTTTCGTGACGCACATAACGATTGTTTCAGATTCTTGAGGTAATCTCACCTCAATGGGCGAAACCCGGGCCCAATTGCGTTAGCACGGCGCAACGAGCACATGCACGCCCGCATCTTCGAGCCGGTCAAGGGTTTCTTGAGGAGTTAGGGAATCAACGACCACAGTGTCAACATCGGCGAGCGACCCAAAGGCGTGCAGTGCCCGCCGCGCGAATTTCGTGTGGTCCAGCATGACTATGGTGCGCGACGCCGCCTGCATCATCTGCCTCTTCACCGCCGCCACATCCGCATACGGATGGTAGAGCGTGAGGTTTTTAACACCGGACGCCGATAAAATACACACGTCCGCGTGAATTCCAAGCAGAGTATCGCACGTAACCGGCCCCATCGTCGCCTCCGCCCAGGCCTGATACTCCCCGCCGAGCAGCATCAGTGAATGCTTTGTTTTACCCGCCATTTCGCCCGCAACCAGCATGGAGTTCGTGACGACCGAAAGGGCCGGGCCATCCAACAGTTCCCGCAGTGCCCACACCGCCGACGTGGAATCGTCAATCAGCAGTGAAGATCCGGGCACAATCAGTTGCGCTGCACACTGCGCCATCGCTTTTTTCTGAGGTTCTTCTTGCATCAAACGGTAACGCGCACTCGCCTCGTGCAACCCCGATGCGGTTGCGAACACTTTCCCGCGGTCGCGCGCTAGTACCCCCGCGTTTTCTAACACCGCCACATCGCGGTAGACCGTCATCACGGACACGCCGGACTTCTCGCTCAGTTCCTCAACTGAAGTCTCTCCCTCTGACAGCACAATGGACGCAATCTGGTTGCGCCGCGCCTGCTGTTCCACGTGCTTATGGTCCCCCGTTTTCAATTACTCCCCTAGTTCTCCCCTAGTTCTGTTTCGCCAGCGCCGCATCCGACACGCCCGGCACCATATCCGCCGCATCAACCAGGTATTTACTCGCCGGCTCCCAGTACGTAACGGAGCGCAACGTCGCGTCGTCGAACTCGAAACTAGTTATTGACGCCAGCGAACACTCGCGTTTACGCGGATCGTGTGCCAGCGGCCGACCCTCAACCCACGAACGCAGCGTCCAAATCGGGAGTTGGTGCGACACCGCCAGCACCTCACCCCCCGCGTACTTCTTCCGCGCCGCCGCCACCGCAGCGCGCATCCGCCGCACCAAATCCACGTACGGCTCAGACCAAGAGGGACGCAGCGGATTGCGGTAGCGCCACCAATACTTAGGGTTCGCCAACACCGCGCGGTTACGATTCACGGGCACGCCCTCAAACGAATTCCACGCTTCAATCAGACGCGCATCAGACTCCACTTCCAGCCCATACGCATCCGCGGTAGGTTGCGCCGTCTGCTGTGCACGCAACAGCGGGGACGCCACCACCCCGGTGATCTGCGCGCCCGCATCTTGCAGCCCCCGCGCGGCGGCCTGCGCCATCTGCTGGCCAAGCGCTGACAGTCGGAACCCCGGCATGCGCCCATACAAAACGGCTTGCGGATTATGCACCTCACCGTGACGCATCACATGAACAACCGTTCGCACGTCCCCTCCTGAAACGATTTTAGGAAACAAAAGCCAACTACCCGAGAAAAGTACACACAATAAAGGTATATACAAGAAAAGCCCCGGTTTATCGGGGCTGCCTTGCGAAGCTACTTCTTGTTGCGACGCTGGTGGCGCGTCTTCCGCAGCAGTTTGCGGTGCTTCTTCTTGGACATACGCTTGCGGCGTTTCTTAATTACGGAGCCCATGACCCCTCCTCACATAAATTAGCAATCACGTCTACTAACTGTTGATACTCTAGCGCGGCACGCACTTTGACGCGAAATCGTGGGTACTGCCAGGCAAGAACCTACTGGTTCTCGGTACCCGTCCCACTTTCTTCCCAACCCGATAAACCCGCATCGATAAGTTGAGACACAGCAGCCTGCGGCACCCGGAAAGACTTCCCAACACGCATCGCCGGAAGATCACCGGAATGAATCATCCGGTACACCGTCATCCGAGATACCCGCATAAGCTCAGCTACCTCTGCGACAGTGACGAAACGCGGTCTTTCCTGCTGCGACATCACTTTCCATTTCGTTAAGTAGGGTTTAACGTGCCCAAACGGGGCGCATAGGTCTATCCTAATACAAGAAGCGAACGACGGATAGTTTTATGGCGTGTCTTTCCGCTTGGCGTAAATTTGTGCATGAGGAGGAAGTGTGGCGCCAAAGTCTAAACCACCCCGCGGGTCGTGGTGGCATCGGCTACGCCTTTCCCCTCCCTTCGCGGGGTCCGGCAACGCGCATTTTCGGCCTGACACTGCCCCGCCGGCACGCTTTAGCGGCCCCTCCATTCCCAAAGACCGGCGGGTCGCCATCAGCGCAAGCGCACCCGGGCGGCTCGCACAGTTCCGCGCGTGGATAGACCACATTGCCCGGCAGTACCCCACGCGGCTTGCGGTGATCGTGTTTGCCCTCATCATCGCCCTGGTTACAGCGCTGCTGTGCCTACCGATCTCCACTCGCGCCCGCGTGGTACCCCCGTTCGTGGATGCCCTGTTCACCGCCACCACTTCCGTATGCGTCACCGGCCTCACCACTGTGGACATGAGTACCTACTGGTCCACGTTCGGCCAGTTCGTGGTGATGATCGGCATTTCCATTGGCGGTCTTGGCGTAATGACCCTGGCGTCCATCCTGGGGTTCGCCGTATCCCGCCACATTGGTTTAACCCAGCGGATGCTCGCCGCCTCCGAAACAAAAACCTCCAGCCTCGGGCAAGTCGGCTCCCTGCTAAAAGCCGTTGTATTCACCGCCGTCGGGGTCGACGTGCTGCTCTTCATCTGCTTCCTCCCGCGCTTCCTCTCACTCAACCTCCCCGTTGGGAAAGCCGCCTGGCACGCACTATTCATGGCCGTGTCCACGTTCAACAACGCGGGCCTCATTGTCCTGCCCGACGGGCTCGCCCCACATGCCACCGACCTGTCAATAATCGTGCCGGTAATAATCGGTACCGCAATGGGTGCAATCGGATTCCCCGCGTTCATGGACCTGCGCCGCCACTGGTTCGAACCTCGGCGCCTGTCCCTGCACACAAAAATTACCCTCACCACCTACCTGTCCCTGGCGGTAATTGGGGCACTCCTGGTGGGCGCATCCGAATGGAACAACCCCGAAACCTACGGTCAACTAAGCGCCATGCAGCGGATCCCCCACGCACTCCTGTCGGGCGTGAATACGCGCTCATCCGGCATCTCCTTTATAGACGTAGGGCAGATGCACAAGGGCACGTGGTTCATCCAAGACATCCTCATGTTCATCGGTGGTGGGTCCGCATCCACAGCCGGGGGCATTAAAGTCACCACCATCGCCGTGCTCTCCCTCGCGGTGCTCGCGGAAGCACGCGGTGACCGCGATATCGAAGCGTTCGGTCGGCGCATCCCCTACACCACCGTGCGCCTGGCCATCGCAGTGGCCCTCATCGGCACGTTCCTGGTGGCCGTTGCCGTCCTAATCCTGCTGACCATTACTCCGTATTCACTCGACGTGGTGCTTTTCGAATCCATCTCCGCATTCGGCACCGTCGGGCTATCCACCGGGATCACGCCGGAACTACCGGCCGCCGGCAAGTACGTGCTGATTGGCCTCATGTATCTAGGACGCACCGGCACCATGACTGTCGCCGCCGCCCTCGCACTGCGACAACGCCGACGCGTAATCCGCATGTCCGTTGAACAACCCATTATCGGCTAGCGCGGCTGCACGTGGGCAACTCACCCGCGCTAGCTAGCCCAGCTTCGGCTTGCACGCCAACCTGGCTAGCCACCGGGACGCTGCTGCACCTCAGGTACGGAAGGCCGCCGCACCTCAGGTAAGAACTACCGGTAAAATATAAGCAACGCAACTGTGATTAGGAGAAGGTCTTGGCGGAAACAGATTGGCAGCAATCCAGCGGTACTTTAGTGATCGGCTTGGGACGTTTTGGCTCCGCCGTAGCTGCAACGCTAGATCGTCTGCGCCGCGAAATCTTAGCTGTCGAGAAGAATCCGACTCGGGCGCAACAGTTCTCTGGCCGCGTTCCCCTGGTGGAAGCCGACGCCAGTAACGTTGAGGCACTGGAGCAACTCGGGGCACGTGACTTCTCTTCCGCCGTGGTGGGGGTCGGCACTTCCCTGGAGGCATCCGTGCTCATCACCGCGAACCTGGTGGACCTCGAAATCCCATCAATCTGGGCGAAAGCAACGTCGCGTGAACACGGGCGGATTCTGCGGCGCATCGGCGCGCACCACGTGGTCTACCCCGAGTTCGACGCGGGGCAGCGTACCGCCCACCTAGTGTCGGGACGCATGCTCGATTACATTGAAATGGATAAGCAGGGGTTCGCGATCATGAAGATGCGGCCTCCCAAAGAAGTGCAGGGATTCACGTTGGCGGAATCGGATGTGCGCGCTAAATACGGGGTGAACGTCCTGGGGGTACTTGAACCTGGGCGCGGGTTTGAATACGCCGACGGTTCCACCCGCATTGACCGCGAAGACATCATTATCGTCTCAGGCGAAGGGGCCCTGCTGGAATACTTCGCGAACCGGCCATAGTTGGTAGGTTGCACTGTGGAAAGTTGGGGGTACTTTGATGGCTAAGAAGAAAGACCAGTACCGCTGCAGTGAATGCGGGTGGACCACCACAAAGTGGGTTGGGCAATGCCGCGAGTGCGGTTCGTGGGGCACCTTAGAGGAAGACCATCCCACCGAAGTAGCGTCCGGCGTTGTGCAAGCCATTGCGCCGCGCACTCCAGCCGCCCCTATTTCTGAGGTCAGTGCCAGCAACGCGCGCGCCTACCCTTCCGGGGTGGCGGAACTCGACCGCGTACTCGGCGGCGGAATCGTGCCTGGCGCGGTAACGCTCCTGGCTGGGGAACCGGGAGTGGGTAAGTCCACGCTCCTGCTGGACGTAGCGGCGAAAACAGCGCGCGCCGCCGCACAGCGAGGTGGCGGACCCGTACTGTACATTTCTGGGGAAGAATCAGCCTCACAAATCCGCTTGCGCGCCGAGCGCATCGGAGCGATCACTGACCACCTCCTGTTGGCGGCAGAAACCAACTTAGAGACCGCGTTGGGACACGCGGATTCGCACGCCCCCTCATTGTTAATAGTCGATTCTATTCAAACCATGTACTCTTCCCAGATTGAGGGCGCGGCCGGAGGCTTGTCGCAAGTCAGAGGGGTAGCCGCGCGTCTAATTGCCGCGGCGAAAACTCGGAACCTCCCGGTCATCTTGGTGGGGCACGTAACGAAAGACGGAGGGATTGCGGGCCCGCGCATATTGGAGCACCTGGTGGATGTCGTGTGTCAGTTTGAGGGCGAACGGCACGCGGGTTTGCGGCTGCTGCGTGCGGTGAAGAACCGTTACGGCCCCACGGACGAAGTGGGATGTTTTCAGATGGACGATTCGGGCATTGTGGAACTACCGGACCCGTCGGGCTTATTTCTCTCGGCCGCTAGTGCGGACACGCCGGGCACGTGCGTTACGGTGACGCTGGAGGGGCGCCGTCCCATGCCGACGGAAGTGCAGGCCCTGGTTGCGCACACGAATGCGGGGAGTCCGCGCCGCACCACTTCCGGGATCGACCACAACCGGGTTACAATGATGCTAGCTGTGATGCAGTCGCGTCTTGGCGTGGACACTTCCGCGGCGGATGTGTACGTTTCTACCGTGGGTGGGGCCCGCACTTCGGAACCGGCGGCGGATTTAGCGACTGCGTTGGCGATCCTATCTGCAACCACGAACCGGCCCGTTAAGAAAGACTTGATTGCGGTTGGGGAAGTTTCCCTCACCGGGGAGTTACGGGCCACGATTGGTTTATCCAGACGTTTAAGTGAGGCCGCGCGGTTAGGATTTAAGAAGGCGATCGTTCCGGATCATGGGGCGGATGCGTTAGCTCGCATCCCGGGCATTACGATCTACCCCATTGCCGATTTGGCGTCGGCCGGACGCGTAGCGCTACAGGCAAAACCGTCTACTGAGGCACTTGAGAAACGGAGTTAATAAAACAGGTCATGAGTCTTGACGCGCAGAATATGCGGAAGGTGCTGCAGGCGTTAGCGCCGGGCACTCGTTTGCGCGAAGGGTTGGAGCGCATTCAACGCGGGCACACGGGGGCCCTGATTGTCTTGGGGTATGACGACGAGATCGAACAGTTGTGCTCTGGTGGGTTTGAGCTTGATGTGGAGCTTTCGCCAGCGCGGTTGCGCGAACTTGCGAAGATGGACGGGGCCGTCATTATTTCGTCTGACCACCGGCGGATTCGGCGTGCGAACGTGCAGTTGATTCCCGATTCGTCTATTCCCACTACGGAGTCGGGGATGCGCCACCGCACGGCGGAACGCACTTCGCGTGGCACTGGGATTCCGGTGATTTCCCTGTCAGCTTCCATGCGGGTTATCACCGTTTACGTTGGTGGTTTGCGCAAGACTTTGGTGGAACCTGAAGTGTTGCTCTCGCGCGCGAACCTGGCTTTGGACACGTTGGAGCGGTATTCGCAGCGTCTTGATGAGGACCTGGGTACCCTCACGGTTTTGGAGCATCGGGATGCGGCTACGCTGCGGGAGGTAACGACGGTACTGCAGCGGATGGAGATGATTCGGCGGATTCATTCTGAGATTAGTAGTTACCTTGAGGAACTGGGTACTGAGGGGCGTTTACTGGCTCTACAGTTAGATGACCTCGTGAGTGGTGCGGCGCAGGAACGTAACTTGGTGCTGTGCGACTATGTTCACCCCCGGTCGGCGCTGCATCGCGCTCAAGATGAGCTAGCGAACCTGGATGGGGAGGCACTGGTGCGGCTGGATGCGATCGCTCAGGCCATTGGACACCCCACGGTGGACGCGTCGGACCTCGACCAAGTGTTGAAAACACGGGGGTTGCGGGCCCTCACGATGGTGCCGCGGTTGCAGTGGGCAATTATTGAGAAACTGGGGGAGCGTTGGCAGACCCTCACGCAGCTGCGGGAAGCCTCAAGCGATGAACTGCAAGAAATCGAAGGGGTGGGGCCGTACCGGGCGCAACTGATCCACGACTCACTCGTGCGCCAGGCGGAAGCGTCTTCGCCCGAATCCGTTGGCTGGTAAACGCTGCCGGTGCGTTACGCTGCGCTCTGCCGGTAGGCGCTAGGCGGCGGCGCACCGTGCTTTACTGGTGGATGCGAAGCGCTACTAGCGGACGGTGTTACGCACATGCGCGCCGATGCTCGCGGACTGTTTTGCACACCTGCGCGCCGATGCTCACGGACTGTACTACGCACATGCGCGCCGATGCTCGCGGACTGTTTTGCGCGCACGAGCGGGGTTAGCGGACGATAACGACGCGTTGGTCTACGGGTTTACTTTCGCCCGCGTGTTGGATCGCGACCACGTAGGTGCCGGCACCAGAGTTCGATTGTCCCTCGCAGTTCGAGTAGCTGAGCCCATCCCACTTCAGGTCCGCTTCCCATTTGCGTCCCGGCCCAATGAGCAGTGGTTTCTTTGCGTCTTTGGAGGCGCATTTGGGTTGGTCTACAACCGTTTGGTCACCAGATTTAACGATGAGCCCCACGGAGGCCGGCCCCCCATCGGTTAAACACGCTTCTTTCGAACGGTTCACCATGGCTACGCGCCCCACCCAACCTTCCCCCACGCGGGTTTGCGCCGGCGCGTCTAGGAACGAGATTGACAAGTCTTGCGGTTTACAATCCACGATTGGAGGTGCGCTCGAAACTGCTTTCTTCTGCGTTTGCGCGGTAGCGTTGATCCCCGCTTTAATCTGGTGCCCCACCCAAATGAGACCGCCAATCAAAGCAGCTACCAACACCAGCAGCAGCACAATCGAGAGGACGCGCCGCACATAAATATCCGCCGGCAGCTGCCTCTCCCCCACCCCTCGCGCGCGAGTTTGCACGGGGGTAACCTGCCCGGGCCGAGTTCGGTTTCTTGTGAACGCACCATCCTCGGGGCGGGCACCGATTCTTGTGGAGGTACCCCGCTTAGGCTTGGCCCCAGTTCGCACGGGGGTACCCCGCTTAGGCTTGGCCCCAGTTCGCGTGGGGGTACCTCGTTTGGGGCGCAGCCGGTTTTTACTCGCTTCGTTCTGCCCAGCTCTGCTGGGGGCAGACTTGCGGGTCGGTTTGCGGTGGGATTCGTGACCACTTAGTCGCATACTCGGGGCCTCGTTCTAACTCAAATTCTTAGTGGGTTTACCACTCACATCCGTGTCATCATCGTCAATCTGACACCAGCGTTCCACTACAACAGCCATAATCATCATCACCACAGCCGCGACCGCATTCGCCAGGTCACACCAGAACGTGAGGGATGCGTAAGAAACACTCAGTTCCGTCACCAGTGGAATTGCCATACCGACTAGGAACCCGGCAGTACCAGCACCAGTCCAAGCGATCGAGTTCGCAAACACGGCGGTGTTAAACGCCACCATGGGGTCTACACGCGGCCGCTTCGAGCGTTCACTTTGCCTCACTTGCCACCCAAACCCGCCAAGCACCGCTGCGACCAGCAGGAACATTGCGGCCAGAAGTGGGGAAATGTACCAGTACGAGTACGCCCCCATTTTCTGGGTCTGCGTAACCGCCACCCCAGCGGCGAGTCCAACGGTAGCTAAAATAGCTAAGGTGGTTAGGGAAAGTGGCTTCACCGCTTCCCCCGCTGTCTTTGAACCGGAATCGCCCCAGTAACCGTGGGCCGCACCGTTGTGGTTCGCCGCGCCCGCACATCACCGTCCACCGGAAGCAGACCCCGGGCGTAATCTTCGGGGAGCCCAGTTTCTAACCGCGGAGTTCGCCGCTGCCTCACCACCGGGTCTGAATCTAAGCGATGCAACTCATCCGCGTCATCAACAATCCGCAGTGCAGGTCGGTGGTTCCCACGCGCGCTCCCGCGCCCGTTCCCCTCGGCCGGGCCCACCCCCTCAAACGAATCGGCTACATCGGAAGGTACTGTTTCTCTGGCCCCGGGGGCCGCGGAATGCTCACTGGGGGTGTCGAAGTCATGTCCGGCCACGGCTTGTTCTACCCACACGTCTGCGCACAGTTCAATCTCTTGATCACGAATCGCAGCCAGAAGGTCGCGCGCCGCCCCGTACCCCGGTAGGTGCGCGTCGGCATCCACTTGCAACAGTGGAGCCAACACGAACGCGCGGTCCCACGCCCGCGGGTGCGGGACCTGCAGTTCCGGTGTGTCGATCTGCTGCTGCCCGTAAGTAATGATGTCCAAATCCAACGGGCGCGGCTGCCAACCACCTTTTTCTGCCCGCCCGTGCTGCCCCTCAAGATACTGCAAAGCCGCCAGGAGGTCGTGCGGATCCAGTTGCGTTCGCACCCGCACCACCGCATTGTAATAATCCGGTTGAGGCGCTTGGTCGGCCCGCAGCACAGGCTCGGTTCGGAACAATCCAGACACCCCGGTGCACTCAACGCCCTCAAGCTGATCAAGAGCCAGCACAGCCTGCGCCAAGTGCCGCCACGGCTGATCTAAGTTCGCTCCCAAAGCGATGAAAGCGTCCTCGCTTGTCTGCACGCGCGAATGCTGTTTATGGCGCTGGGACCGCGAAATGGGCGCACCCCTCGCCGGTATGCGGTTCGCGCGCACTTCGCCATCAGACGCGCGCGCACCTTGTTTTTCCCGGTGAATCCGCACAGTCACGTCTGCGAACGGCACGTCAATCGGGGCTTGCGGCTTGTGCACCACCACGTCAACGGCCTGCACGGCTTCGAATTCGAGGGCGCACTGCGCAATCCGTTCCGCGAGCGTTTCAATCAAGTTCACCGCCGGGCCGGTGAGAATGTGCTCCACCGCTACCGCCACCTGTGAATAGTCCACGGAACGCTCTAACGCGTCCCCACCGGCAGCACTAGCCGCATCCAAATAGAGAGACACGTCCGCAACGAAAGTTTGTCCACGCTCGTTTTCAAAGTCGTAGACACCGTGTCTGCCGTGCCCACGCAAACCAGAGATGGTGATAACGTCTAAGCCGTTTCGTTGCACTGCATCCCCCTCATATCGAAATTATTCTATTTCCATTCTCGCATGGCAATAAGTACTCGCAGCTTGCACCGCCGCAACATTCCCCACCGCTTCGTGCACCCGCACCCCCCAGGTGCCGTGCGCACTACAAATCGCTGTGGTGGCCCGCGTCAAATCGTCCACGTTCGCATTCGGCCCACTGATTGTCTGCAAGAACCGCTTGCGCGACGCCCCAATCAGCTGCGGCAGATCCAGCGCCTCCTCAATCTGCTGATGGCCAGCGAACACCTCCCAAGAAATCGACGCTGTTTTGGCAAACCCCAAACCCGGGTCAATCACAATCCGTTCACGTCTAACCCCGGCCTCGAGGGCAGCTTCCACCTGCCGTTGCAGTTCGTCAATCACCGTTGGCACCGCGTCCGATTTAAGCACCCGCTCATCTGGATTACCCGGGAAACCGCGCCAATGCTGCAGCACAACCACCGCGTCACTATCCGCCATAACCCGCAACATGTCCGGGTCGTAGCATCCCCCTGACACGTCGTTCAGTATCGCTGCTCCCGCTGCCGCCACCTGCTGCGCGGTACCCGCATGTACCGTGTCCACGCTCACCGCGATCCCCTCTTGCGTCAGCGTCTTCACGGCCTCAAGTATCCTCGCTAGTTCTTCTTCAGTGCTGAGGCGACGCGAACCCGGGCGAGTTGATTCCCCACCCACATCGATAATGTCCGCCCCCTGCTCCACCAGCAGGTGAGCGCGCTCCACTGCGGCGTCCACCGTGTTCCACTTTCCCCCGTCGGAAAAAGAATCCGGCGTCATATTCACAATGCCCATTACGAGCGTGCGATCTGGGAACGCGTGCCCGTCCTTAAAAACCGGTTTGCGTTTAATTACCTGGGTCATTACCGGCGTCCTCCCATCACGAGGGTCATCATCTCTTGCCGGGTCGCAGCATTGTTCATAACCCCACGCAACGCAGAGGTAACAGTCGAGGCACCGGGTTTACGCACCCCCCGCATCGTCATGCACAAGTGCTCTGCTTCAATAATCACCGTTGCCCCCTGAGGCTCGAGCTTCTCCACGAGTGCATCCGCAATCTGCGTGGTGAGCCGCTCCTGCACCTGTGGGCGGCGCGCAAACCCTTCCACCACGCGCGCGAGTTTAGAAAGCCCCGTCACCCGGTTGTTAGCCGGAATGTACGCCACGTGCGCGCGGCCAAAAAACGGGAGCAAATGATGTTCGCACACCGAGTAGAACTTGATGTCGCGCACCAACACCATCTCTTCCGTCTGCACGTCGAACAGCTTATCCAGATGCTTAGACGGGTCTTGCCCCAGACCAGAAACCATTTCTTTCCAAGCGCGCGCCATTCGGGCCGGTGTTTCACGCAGTCCCTCACGGGTCGGATCTTCACCCAGTGCACGCAACAGATCCGTCACGGCAGTGCGCACCCCAGCTTCGTCATACATGCCTTATTCGCCAGCCTCGCCGCGCATGGGTGCTGAGTCGAAACGTTCCGCATTCGGATCAGCCACGCGCGTGGTCTGCGGTGCCGGATGCTCCGGGGTTGGTGGGGTTTGTGACTGCGACTCCATCCCCACGGGGTCACCCCACTTAACTCCCTCAACCGCGGCATCAGACTGGTAGTTCCACACGGGCCGCTCGTCTTGCTTAATCACATCCTTAAACAGTTCCGACAGCTCGTTCTCGTTCAACGTCTCTTCCTCAAGCAAACGGCCCGCCAACCGGTCCAAAAGCTCCCGGTTCTTCGACAGGATCTGCCACGCCTCCCGCATCGCAGTGTCCATCAGCTGGCGGATCTCCACATCCACCTTCGCAGTCACTTCGTCTGACAGTTCAATTACCGGTTTCCCAGCCCGCATCGCATACGGGTCGTTCTCCGCACTGCCCACCTTCACGGGGCCAATCACGTCCGACATCCCGTACTCCACCACCATGGCGCGGGCAGTAGAGGTCGCTTTCTCAATATCATTCGACGCACCCGTAGACGGATCGCGGAACACTAGTTCCTCCGCAACCCGGCCCCCCAGCGCGTACACGAGGTCGTCTAACAACTGGTTGCGTGTCTTCGAATAACGATCCTCCGTAGGCATCACCATTGTGTAGCCAAGCGCCCGCCCACGCGGCAAAATCGTCACCTTAGTTACCGGAGCCGTGTACCGAAGCGCAGCCGCACACAGTGCGTGCCCACCCTCGTGATACGCAGTCACCGCCTTATCGTGCGCATTCATCACCCGCGTGCGTTTCTGCGGGCCCGCGATAACCCGGTCAATCGCCTCATCAATCGCCCGATTGTCAATCAGATCCGCATTCGAACGCGCCGTTAGCAAAGCCGCCTCATTCAACACGTTCTCCAAATCCGCACCCGTGAACCCGGGGGTACGTTTGGCAACCATCTTCAAATCGACGTCCCCGGTAAGCGGTTTGCCTTGCGCGTGGACGTGCAAAATGGCCTCACGCCCCTTCATATCCGGCGCTTCCACCCCAATCTGGCGGTCAAACCGGCCCGGGCGCAACAGCGCGGAATCAAGAATATCCGGCCGGTTCGTCGCCGCAATCAACAACACGTTGGTGCGCTCGTCGAACCCATCCATTTCCACCAGGATCTGGTTCAGAGTCTGCTCCTGCTCAGACGTGGCGCCACTACCGTCACCGCGCCCACGGTGGCCACCAATCGCATCGATCTCATCGATGAAAATAATTGCCGGCGCCGCTTTCTTCGCCTTCTGGAACAAATCCCGCACGCGCGAGGCACCCATCCCGACGTACAACTCAATGAACTCAGAACCAGACGCGGAGTAGAACGGAACATTCGCCTCCCCCGCTACCGCCCGGGCCAGCAAAGTTTTACCCGTTCCCGGGGGGCCGTACAGCAGCACGCCGCGCGGCACCTTCGCGCCCACCGCCAAGAACTTCTCTGGTTTCGCTAAGAACTCGCGGATCTCCTGCAGTTCCTCCACGGCTTCATCCGCACCCGCAACGTCTTTGAACCGGGTTTTCGGTTTCTCTTTCGTAACATCTTTCGCTTTCGACTGCCCCATACCGCCCATGAGGCCGCGCCCACCAGCGCGCATCGAAAGCCAGTAGAAACCACCGAGGATAATCAGCATCGGTACCGCGAGCGTCAAAATCGACCCGAACGCCGATGGCTGAGGATTCTCCACATTGTAACCAAGGCGGGCATCGTTGCTCTCAATGCGTTTATACACCGTCTCCGCCTGCGCTTGAGAATACGTGAACGTCACCTTCCGACCCTGATTCTTACGCGGATCGCGCGGCCCCGTGCCCTCATGCACAAAATCCTGCGTCAACTCCAACGACACCACCTGGGTGCGGTCGTTCGCAACAATACTCTCCACCGTCTTACCTTTGAGCAGCTCCATCCCCTCATCCGTGCGAATAGACGCGGGTTGGAACAGTTGCCACATAGTGAAGGCAACCCCCAAAATAACGAGGATAGGAATCCAAACGGCAAGCCAGTTACGTTTCTTTTTTCCTTTAGCCACTGCGTACCTCTACTAATTGGAATATACGTGCGGAGCCAACGTCCCTACGAAAGGTAGGTTCCGATACTTTTCTGCGTAGTCTAAGCCATATCCGATAACGAACTCGTTCGGAATGTCGAACCCCACGTAGTCAACGGTAACGTCCACCTTCAAGGCATCCGGTTTACGCAAGGCGGTGGCGATCCTAACGGAAGCCGCGCCTCGTTCTAACAAGTTTGATTGTAACCATGCAAGGGTTAAACCCGAGTCAATAATATCTTCCACGATCAGCACATCCCGACCCGCCACGTCCGTGTCCAAGTCCTTCAAAATGCGGACAACACCAGAGGATTTAGTGCTTTTTCCGTAAGAGGACACCGCCATCCAATCCATCTGCAGCGGCGTGTGCACCAGGCGAGCCAGGTCTGCCATCACCATTACCGCTCCTTTAAGTACCCCCACCATGAGGATGTCGCGGCCCGCGTAGTCCCGGTCGATTTCGCCTGCCATCTGCGTGAGGCGTTCGTTCAGTTGCTGTTGTGTTATCAGGACCTTCTCCAGGTCCGCTCCCATGTCGTGAGCGTCCATATCCTTTTCCTCTCGCATTCGCGTGCACGCGCGGTTTGCTGCCCAACTGGTAGTGTCCGCGCCCCACCCGGTGGTTTGCACGTACCCTCGCGGTTACTCGATGCTTCCCAGTTTTCCACACTTACTCGACGAAACGTATTCTGATCCACCGTTTACCACTTTCGTCCCGCTGGGTTCGCCAGGCGCGTAACTTGCGTGGCAGCACGATGGGGCCTTGCCCGCGGTAATCGGTCACCAGTTTGTCTAGCGCTCGCGTGTGTTCCAAAGTGAGGGGTACTTGGGGGGATTGCACGGCCTGCACCGCCATTCGCAGCACCCGCGTGCGGACCGCCTGGCTTTGCGCTGCGAGCACGTCTACATCTAACCCGTGGTCGCTAAGTACCCTCGCTGCAATCGCATCTAACGCCTGGGTGTCGGCCTGCAGTAGTTGGGCGGTACGCGCCAGGGCGGGGACTATATCTTGCCCGAGGGCTTGGCACAGCGTTGGGATTGCACGGTGTCGTAATGCGATTCTGGGCCGGGGGGTACCTTGTGCGGTTTCCCATGGGCCGTCGAGCTCATTCGTGGGGTCGTGCACCACAGGTACCCCCAGTTCTGCGCACGCCTGCAGTGTTTGCTCGCGACGTACCCCCAGTAGGGGCCGGCCCCATCCCACCGAGGTACCCCCGTGGTCGGTGCGGGCGTACGGGCGCATTCCTGCGATTGATCGCGCTCCGGAACCACGGCTGAGGCCCAGCAGTACGCTCTCGGCCTGGTCGTCCATTGTGTGTCCGAGCAGCACGGTAGTTCCTGGGGTTTGCGCGGCGTCGCTCTGCAGTGCACTGTAGCGGGCGTCGCGTGCCGCTGCTTCAACCCCACCATCCGTGCCCACAGTGGGAGCCAAGACCCGTGTAGGTACCCCCAGTTTTTCTAGCAGCTGCTTAACACCTGCGGATTCGTCCGCGGATTCTGGGCGCAAGCCGTGGTCCACAATCCGTGCTTCCACAGGTACCCCCATGCGAAACGCCTGGTCAGCCGCCGTTATCGTCAAAGATAGCGAATCAGCCCCACCTGAACACGCACACACCACGCGGTTTGGCTGGTGGTGTAACATCCACTGGCGCAACGCCAACGACACGGCCCGCACACTCCCGCGCGGAGTTGCCCCCACCAAATCACACACCGCGGGACGGGCGGCACCGCGGGTTTCTTCGCGTTTCGAGCGAGCAGTTCGAGGGCCGTTTTGCGCCTCAGCGTGCTCCGCCCCAGTGTTTTGTTTCCCCTTCGAGCACTGGGGGTACCTAGGTTCCAGCGGGGGGTACTTAGGTTCCAGCGGGGGGTACTTAGGTTCGGCCGGGTGCCTCATAGGGAAATAAGCTCTCTAATAAAAGCGTCAATGTCTTCGCGTGCAATATAGGCACCCTCCTCGGCATCTGCGGCTTGAACCGCGAAGACCAGTACGCGACCGGACTTGGTGGTCGCATACCCGGCGATGGCAGACACAGTGTCTAGACTCCCCGTTTTCGCAACCACGCGGGCTGCGGGGGCTTTATCTAGGCGGTCTTCGAGCGTGCCCACAAAATGTCCGACCGACAAGCTCCGCGACAGGGTACGTTGCTGCGGGTCTTCACTGTTCCACAGGGACCGCAGCACTTCCACGGTGGTGCGCGGCGCGATCTTGTTGGCGTCATTCAACCCGGAGCAGTCATGCAGCACCAGCCCGTCACTGTAAACCCCGTGTTTCGAAATGGTGTCATGCACGAGCTGTGCCGCGCCGCTCACATCCGACTTTTTCCCCGCTTTCTGCGCGCTGAGCCGGCACAACTGTTCCGCCCACGTGTTATCCGAATACTCGAGCATGCGGCGGGTTAGAGCGGCAATTGGCGCGGACTCCACCTGTCCCACCTGCTGCGGTTTCGCCTTCTCGCCTGGGGTACCTACCGTAAATGGTGTGGCCGACCGGCTTACATCCACTTTGATTCCCCGCTGTTCCAACTGTTTCGCCAGCGTCTTAGCCGCATCCGCACCGGGGTCGTCCGCACTCGTGTACTTACCTTCACTATTCCCAGTGTCAGTGCCGAATGCTGCTGCCGGCCCGACCCACCTAGTCAGCCCGTCGGCAAGTTTTTCTCGGGCGGCCCCATCAAAAATTGCGTCGTGGTAAATCAGTTTCGTTGCCTGCTGCTCCGGCTCCGGCGTATTTCCCTTAGGCGATTCTTCTGTGTTCTTTCCCTTGGGCGATTCCGCTGGGTTCTGCGTTCCCCGCGTTTGCTGCGGTGTCCGCTGTTTTTGCGTGTTTTTCACCACTTGTTCCGCCAGGTCCCCCAGCCCCGCACGTCCCACGACCGCTTGCGAGTTACCTTTGTCTTCCGCGAGCATGAGGTCCCCCTCACCCACCAGGTGAAGGTCACCGTTCGCTGCTTGCCACACCGTGGTTTTTAGCGTTTCCGTTGCCTTGAGTTGCTTGGCGATCTGCACGGCTGTCAGTAGTTTGGTGGTGGATGCGGGCGTGAGGGGTTTGCGTCCATTCCCGTCCAGTAGCACGTTACCGGTGAGTGCGTCCACCACGTAGGCAGCGGGCGTGTATTTGCCATCTTTCGCCGCTTTTTGCAGGTTTTGCCACGGTTTGCTGAGGTCCTTGCCGCTGATTGGAGGCAGGTTTAACTCCATGTGAGTGGGTAGGTTCGGGTCTGCAGACAGAGTGGAAGGTGTGGGCGGTGGGGCACCCACTGGGGGGCGCTGAGTAGTTATGAACCCGGGGACTATGTCGAACGCGTCCGCAACCGCGTATCCGCCTACCAGTACGCTTGCGGTGGCGGCGCCGACCAGCATGATTCGCAGTCGCTTCCCCATGTTTTCCTTCCGTTGGTGCCTTTATGTCCCGTTCTAAGTGTAGTGTGATTCATTGAAGGTTTAGTCAGGTAATCTGGAGTCCTACAACACGGGAAGGGAATGGCTTTGGAATTTGATGTAACGATTGAAATCCCGAAGGGCAATCGCAATAAGTATGAGGTGGACCATGAGACGGGGCGGATCCGTTTGGACCGCATGCTCTTCACTTCTACGCGGTACCCGGATGATTACGGGTTTATTGAGGACACGTTGGGTGAGGATGGGGACCCGCTGGATGCGTTGGTGATTTTGGAGGAACCCACGTTCCCCGGTTGCGTGATTCGCTGCCGCGCGCTCGGGATGTTCCGGATGCGCGATGAGAACGGTGGCGACGACAAAGTGATTTGCGTGCCGTCGGGCGACCAGCGGGCGTCGTGGCGCACTGAGATTGAGGACATTTCGGAGTTCCACCGGCTTGAGATTCAGCATTTCTTTGAGGTGTATAAGGATTTGGAGCCCGGTAAGTCTGTTGAGGGCGCGCACTGGGTTGGCCGTGAGGAAGCGGAAGCGGAAGTCAATCGTTCTTACCAGCGAGCTAAGGATGCAGGTTACTACGACTAAAACTATCTGGTAAGCCAAGTGGGGTACCGACTGGTGTCAGTACCCCACTTTTTCGTTTCGGTGGGTAACGCTTAGGTCACCACCGGCGTTTTAACGCGGTTTTTAGTTTTTTACAGTACCCGTCCGCCTGAGGGAACCAGGCCGGTGTAACGCAGTGGTCCCTCTGTGAGTGGGTACCCGAAGTCAACTGCTTCGATCATCCGGCCGTTGCCCGTGTACATCGCTACGTGGTAGATCGCGTTTGCGCTGCCGCCGCGACCGTAGAATATGAGGTCTCCGGGTTGCAGTTGGCTAATCGGTACTCGCGCGGTGGCGTAGTACTGCTGTTGTGAGGAGTGCGGTAGCGAGGCGCGGCCTGCTGAACGCCAAGCCATCATTACGATACCGGAGCAGTCGTAGCCGGGGCCTTCCCCACCCCACACGTAGGTGGCACCGATCTTAGAGCGGGCAAATGCGATCGCTTGCTGAGCTCCAGACAGTGAAGGTGCTGGAGCGGGGGCCGGTGCTGGTTGTGGTTTCGGTTTCGGTGGGGTTGGACGCGGGGCTGGGCGCTGCGTCGGTGCGGGCCGCGTCGGTGCAGGCCGGCTGGGAGCCGGCTGGCTTGGTGCGGGCCGGGACGGGCTTGGCTGCGGAGTTTGCGTCGCTTCCGGTGCGGTTGGTTGCGGCCGGTTTTGCTGCTGCTCAACGCGGATGCGTTCGTCTGCTTCAACGCGGCGGGCCTGCTGTTCGTCACGCTCGTTTTGCCGACGCGTTTCTTCTTCCACCGAGGTCTTACGGCGCTGCGCGAGCGCGTTGATCAGGGTTTCGCGGCGGCGTTCCACTTGCGTCACTTCGTCGCGAGCCTGTTTGGCTTCACCACGCGCCTGAGTGGTTTTTTCCTGTACCTGATCGTTAGCTTTTTGCGCTTGCTGCTGCGCTTCTTGTGCTTGCCCCGACAGCGTGTTTGTCACTTTTTCTAGCGCCAACACTTGTTGCATGCGTTGGTCTACTTCTGCGGAGAACGTGGAGATTGCTTTGTCGGACCGTTCCAGTTCCGCCAGGCCATCTGTTTTCAGGTAGGGCGCGAACTGGTCGAGTCCACCGTTGCCGGCGCGGTACGCAGTTTGGCTTACTTCCGCGAGGTTGTCGCGGGCTTTGTCGAGGTCAGCTTTTGACGCGTTGACCGCGTCTTGTGCTTCTTTAACGCGGGCGTTCGCTTGGTCGAGCCGGTCGCGTGATTGCGCGAGTTGTTCCTCCGCCATGCGGGCGTTGATGTCGCTTTGGGAAGCGTTAGCGCGAACTTTCGCTAGTTCCACTTCGATTTGTGCGACGGACATTTCTGAGGGATCCGTAGCTGCGAAAGCAGTGGTTTGTTCGCTGCCCCACGGTAGTGCGTTTGCACTTAACACCAACCCAGAAGTTAGCAACAAAGAGGTGACTACCATAGTCCCTCTAGACCGGATTCGCGTCAATGTAACCTCATTCCAAACCTCTCGCGCACACTCAGGCGCGCGAGACATTTCTTTTCCAAAACGTTATGTTGAAACTAAACTATCGCAACAGCAACAACTATCGCAACATCATTAACACTAGTCCCATTGATTGGTCGGCGTGTCCTCTTGATTTTACTATTTTTGAGGAATATCGCCCGCGCGTCTTTAACGCGGAGAATACAGCTAAAACCACGCGCCTAACCGGCTTTACCGAAACCGTGAGGCAGGCGAGTTTTAAGTACCTCATAGTTTTAATTTGGATTCGCACCAGGCACGGGGAAATCGTGTCAAGAAGCGGATTCTTCTAAAGTAGAGGAATGGAAACGTTTGACCCCACGCGCGCATTTGGCAATACTGCGATCCCCCGGGCGGGAGTGTGGACTCCAGATATCCTTGGCGATGGTTTCGAGGCGATGGCCCTGCAGCTACTGCCGGATGAGGAAGGCGAGGTTGTCGCCACGCTGGTTCGGCACACGCCTGCGGCGGATCCAGTTATGCGCGCCCTCAATCCCGGTTTGCACGACGCCGGCTCGCAGGCGGGACCGGGTTTACGCGATGCACACGCGCAGGCGGACCCAGGTTTACACGACGCCAGCTCGCAGGCGGGCCCGGGTTTACGCGATGCACACGCGCAGGCGAGCCCGGCTTTGCAGGCAGGTCAACCCGAGGCGGACCCGGCTGCCCTCGTGCTGAAAAACCTCCCTGCCCACCGGGGGAAGCCGCTGTTTAACGCCCTGTATATTCACGGGTGGAACGACTACTTTTTTAATCGCGAAATGGCACGCGCAATCGCACTGATGGGTGGGCAGTTCTACGCACTGGACTTACGTAAATACGGTCGTTCGTGGCGTAAGAATCAGACGTTTGGGTGGATCACAAGCTTGCGCACGTACGATGAGGACATTTCGGAAGCGCTGAGCGTCATCGGAACGGATTTACCCGTGGTAATGATGGCGCACTCCACAGGTGGGTTAACGGCTTCGCTGTGGGCGCATCGCAACCCGGGGGCACTCGCGGCACTGTGGTTGAACTCGCCTTGGTTGGATCTGCAGACTTCACCCTTCATGCGCTCGGCAACGCAGCAACTGGTTGAGATCATGGCGAGCCGTGACCCGCGGTGGGTGATTAACACGGGTGGGAACAATTTCTACGGCGAGTCACTGCAGGGCTGGCAAAAACGCGACGGTGCCCTGCCCCAGATGTATCAGCAGTGGGCCAACGACCCTGCGATCCGCGGGTGGTCGATTCTGCCGGAATGGAAGTCTGACAACCGGCAAACTCTCGCTGGATGGCTTGCGGCGATCGGAGAAGGGCATCAGCGGGTAGCGAAAGGATTGGACATCACGTGTCCGATTTTGACGCTCGCGTCAGCTTCTTCTTACGACCGGGAGGAGTGGAGTGCGGACGTACGGTTCGCGGATGCGGTGCTGAACGTGCGTGACATCGTGGAGCGGGCTGCGCGGCTCGGTGAGTGGATAACGATCCGCCGTTACCGCGGTGTGCACGACCTAACTTTGTCGCTTCCGGACACGCGTGAGGCACTGTGGCGAGACACTCAAAAATGGCTCAACTATATTGGGGTCGCAAACCCGTCACATTAACACATTTCAGAGCGCATTTGCGGCGCTTTTTGACAGGTGCCCCCTGAGGGGTGTGAGGGTGGCTTAGATACGCCTCAGGCCTCGTGAAACAATAGGAAAAAAGCCTTAAACTGGAGGTATGTCTACTACTGTTCCCGCAAATAAGGCCATTAAGAGGGTCAATATTATTGAGGCCGTCGGCGATGCTGCCGCAAACGTGCCTGACCACCCGCGCATTTCTGCCCCACATACGAAAGCCGCTGGCGTCGAAGGAGCTGTTCGCGGCGCGTTCTTTGGGGTGCGTGAACGCGGTCTACTACCACTCATCGTGCTGAACACCCCCAAGGGTGTTAAATGCCCGGGGTGTGCGTGGCCGGACGCCCAACCGGGTGAAGGTGGCGTAGTTGACTTTTGCGAAAACGGGGCGAAAGCACTGGCGGAAGAGACAACGGGGCGGCGGTGCACACCGCAGTTCTTTGCGGATTACTCGATTGTGGACCTGCGGGCAGAAACGGATTACTGGCTCAGCCGACAGGGCCGCTTAACCACCCCGATGATCATTCGCGAAGGCAGCAACCACTACGAACCAATTGGTTGGGACGAGGCCTACGACCTCATCGCCGATGAAATTAAGAAACACCACCCGGACGAAACCGTGTATTACACGTCGGGGCGCGCCTCAAACGAATCCGCGTTTATGCTGCAGGTACTGGCAAAACGCGTGGGAACTAACAACCTGCCGGACTGTTCGAATATGTGCCATGAAGCCACCGGCAAGGCGTGCGGCCCGACGATTGGGATTGGGAAGGGAACCGTTACGCTTGACGACCTGGAGAAAACCGGGTTGATTGTAACCGTTGGACAGAATCCGGGCACTAACCATCCGCGCCAACTCATTTCGTTTGCGAAAGCGAAGAAGAATGGGGCGAAGATGATTGCTATAAATCCGCTGAAGGAAGCGGGATTGCAGAACTTTTTGAACCCGCAAAAACCAGTGGGCGCCCTGGGGATTGGGGAAAAGCTAGCGGATGAATATCTGCAGATTCGCCTGGATGGAGATTTGGCGTTTTGGCAGGGCGTAAACCATGTTCTAGTTGAGCGCGGGTACATTGACTGGGATTTCTTGCGTAAGTACTGCGCAAATTATGAGGAAACGATTGCGTATTTGCGCAGTGTGGATCCCGATGAGGTAGTACGCAAGTGTGGGCTGCCGTGGGAAGACGTGGAGATGGTGGCTGAGTCCATTATCGAGGCTGGTGAACGCGGTGTCGTGACCTGTTGGGCGTTGGGTGCCACCCAGCATAAGAACTCCGTCCCCTTGCTACGCGAGATCGTTAACATGCATCTGCTGACTGGTAATATTGGCCGGCCCGGTGCGGGTACCTGCCCTGTGCGCGGACACTCGAATGTTCAGGGGGACCGCACCGTGGGGGTTTGGGAAGAGCCCAGTGAAGCCCTGCTGGATGGCGTGGAGAAAGAGTTTGGGTTCGAGGTACCGCGCCACCACGGTTACAACGTGACCCGCACGTGTCAGGCGATGCGGGATGGTAAGGTTCGATTTTTCTTGTCGCTTGGCGGTAACTTTTTGCGTGCGGCCGGAGACACGGCGGTGCTGGAGGAAGTGATTGACCAGGTCGACATGACTGTCATGTTGTCCACTAAGTTGAACCGGTCGCACTTGTACCCGGGGAAGACTGGTTTGATTTTGCCGGTTTTGACGCGTTCTGATCTGAATTTGGATCCTGAGGGGAATCCGCAGGCGGTGTCTACAGAGGACTCCATGGGGTACGTAACCGCGTCGTATGGCAAGCACAAGATTTTGCAGGATCTGCCTAGTGAGATGAAGATTTTTGGGGAGATCGGGTACCGGCTTCACCATGAGCAGTACTGGCGGGACATGGGGAACTACACGACCGAGATCCGTAAGCACATTGAAGGTGTGTTCCCAATCTTTGAGAACTATGAGGAACGGATGAAGGACCCTGCGGGCCTGATCTTGTACAACGGGCCGCGGGTGCGAGAGTTCACCACGCCGAATGGGAAAGCGAACCTGACGGTTAACAAGATGAATACCACGCGGGCTCGTGAAGGGTACTTCTTGATGCAGACGCTACGTTCGCACGACCAGTACAACACCACGATTTACGGTATGTCCGACCGTTACCGCGGGATTCACAGTGGCCGCAGAGTTGTGCTGATGAACCCAGCTGACATGCGCCAGTGCGGTTACGAGCAGGGTGACTTGGTAGACATTTATGCCGATTACGAGGATGGTACGCGGCGGGCACCGAACTTCCGGATCGTGGAGTACGACACCCCACGCGGCTGCTTAGCAACCTACATGCCGGAAACGAACGTGCTGATCTCTATGGATTCCTTTGGGGATTCTTCGGAAACACCGATCATGAAATCCATTGAGGTACGCCTGGAACCCGCGCTGCTTGCCCAAGCCACTGCTGATCCTTCTGCTGTGGTAGCTGGAGCTGCTGAGCTGGGTGATGGTGGTGCTTCCGGGTCTAGCCGTGGGGCTGGCGGGGAGGCTGCTGGGCCGGGTGAAGTGACCACAGCAGTGTAGGTGAAGTGACCGCGCCAATGTGGGTGAGGGAACTTATCTGCGTTTTGGGTCGGCCAGAGGGGCTACGGTGAGCTTTTAGGCCGGCCGGAGTGACCCGGTTGCGTGGTCAAAAGATTCTGCGGTTAGGTCTGAGTGGGCTTGAGTACTTTTGGGGCAGATTGTAGATGCGGATTTCGAGTGAGGATTTAGCTAGGTAGCATGGCTCAGGGAGCTAGAAACGTGCGGGTGGTGCGCGTAACCCCGCAGGGGGTACGTGCACGCCGAGACCGCGTTGTTGTGGAAGAACCACTGGAAATACGCATAAACGGACAGGCGTTCGCAACCACCATGCGTACCCCCGGGCATGACTACGAGTTAATCCACGGGTTCCTATTTTCCGAAGGTGTTATCAGCTCCAGCGATGACGTGCTCTCCATGCAGTACTGCGCGGGGCGTACCACGATACGCAAGCCCGAGGACCTCATCCCAATTGCCAACCGAACCGCAGGTACCCGCAGTGGTATTGGCGGAGATGTTGGCGGAACCTCAAACGCAAGTACCCTCACATCCAAAGGCGGTATTTATAGCGAAAGTACCCTCGCGTCCAAAAGCGGTTTCGGTGGTGCCTCAACCGAAAGTACCCTCGCGTCCAAAGGCAGTATCAGCGGTACCTGGGCCCAAGAAATAGGTGGGTTAGCCGGGGGTACTTTCGGTGCACAAGTGAGTGGCCACAACACCTACAATGTGGTGAACGTGCGGTTAGCGCCGCACGTCGAGTGGGAGAGCGCGGCCCGGAACGTCGCTGGGAACTCTGCGTGCGGGGTCTGTGGCAGCACTTCGATTGAGCGGGTACTAGGCCGCCGGCATGGTGTGCTTGAGTCGGTTTCGTTGGACCCGCAGGTGATTTTGGGTCTGCCGGACGCACTTGCCCAGCAACAGCAGCTTTTTCGCCGCACCGGGGGGAGTCATGGAGCTGCTTTATTCACACTTTCAGGTGAGCTTTTACGGTTTCGTGAGGACGTGGGTAGGCACAATGCTGCGGACAAACTGATTGGTTCATTCGTCATGAGCAACCAGGTACCCCTCGGTGAAACCATGCTCGTAATGTCGTCTAGAGCCTCATTTGAACTAGTACAAAAAGCAGTGATGGCGGGCATTCCCGCGGTGGCGTCCCTGTCCGCCGCCACAAGTCTTGCCGTGGAGTTAGCAACCGCCTCAGGCGTGGCACTCGCAGGATTTATACGGGCTGAAAGGTTCAACCTGTACGCAGGTGAACTCGCACGCCCGGTAAACGCGTGAGGTAACCCATTCTGCAAAATCAATAAACCTGGCGTATTCATAACGGGAAGGTTGCGCAATCGTGTCGTCGGATGGGCGGACGCTAGCTTAAGTTATTACCCGCGCTTAGAACGCTACCCGCGGCGCGCTCGCCTACCCCGCTGCGGTTTCCCCACAGTTTCATATTCCGCGCGAATCTGGTCGTTAATTTCGTCCAACGCCTCCCCCAGGGAAGGGCCCGACGTGTCCCCAAGCTTCCACACGGCCCACCCGTCATATTCGGAGGAACCACTTACAATCGCCGCCGCCTCATTCGGGTCGGTTGTTGACCACTGGTCGGTACGCAGTTGCCCATCAACAGTCAGTACCGCCGTTTGATCCGCCTGGTCACGCCACACAACAGTGGTATCTTCCGTCAAAATCTGGCCGATAATCGCCAGTGCTCGCGCCCCACGTTCAAGAGTTGGAATATGGGAATTCGCACCCCCCGTTTGATGCTCCTGTGTCACCTGGTTTTCCAGACGACGATGCGATTCCGGTTTATCTTCCGCAGCGTGAGATTCCGGTTCTACTTTTCCATCTTGAGGTTCTGGCTTTACTCTTGCGTCTTGAGGTTCAACCTCGTTTTGCGCAGCGTGTGGTTCCGGTTCTGCGGCGGCAGTCGACTCATTTGCGGGAGTAACTTCCTCGGAGGTACTTTCTTGTGAAGGGGCCGTGACCTGCGGTTTTTCAACTCGTCGCGATGCTGCCTGCCCCGAGGTACCCCGTTCCTGAGCAGTGGTACCCTCTTTCCCAAGAGAGGTACCGCGTTCCTCAACAACTGACTGATCCGCACCAGTTAGCAGCGGTATCTGCCCAGTGGAGGCCAACAAGTTAGGGTTGTGGCCGTACAGCCGCGGGCCCACAGCCTCAACGTCTAAA
This sequence comes from Gleimia hominis, assembly GCF_032085515.1. Classification (GTDB taxonomy): domain Bacteria; phylum Actinomycetota; class Actinomycetes; order Actinomycetales; family Actinomycetaceae; genus Gleimia; species Gleimia hominis. Next base: position 738,275 of record NZ_JASXSX010000001.1, on the reverse strand, counting down.
AACTGGCGGCCGTTAGACATGGAACGAACCGCGATCTCATGGACCTCAACCCCAGAAGTGGCGAGCACATCCAAAGCGGGGCGGACAGCGGCATCAATCTGCCCGACAACCAAGATTAGACGCGGACCCGGAGCGGGAGAAGGTGGCATCGCATCACGAAACTCCGCCCATCCAAGCCGGAAATTCTGAATCCCACCCGGGTACGCTGCCGCCAAATCATTCCACCCAAGTGACGCCGTGTCCGCCAGGCGAGAAAGCGAATCTATCATCGTTTTTGAGTCCAGTGAAGCGAAAACCTCCACCGACACAACCTGACCAGACGCATCCAGCGCCGTTAAACGCGGTGCCCCACCATCCATCCCAGACCCAACCGGTGCGGTATCTTGCCAAGTTATTGGGAAAAGGGGGCGCCCCACAATCTCCAGGACTTGTTCACGAACGCTAGTGAGGATGTCATCAGTCAGACCATTCTCAACAGTCCGCCCGAACTGAGCGGGAACTAAACGACCCTCGTCGAACTCAAACAGAGGCATGTCACGCCCTTCCAAATCAATCGCCAAGTTCTATTATCACACGTAACGGCGCCAGGTGAAACGCCCAAGGTACCCCCATTGCGAAACCCACGTTTTCTGCGCGCATTCGATCCCCGCGACGACCTATAAATCCCTGGCATAGGTATATCTGGCAAAGGTATATCTAGCAAAGGTTCATAGACTTCGGCGGAGACTCACATATACCTGGTGCGGACTCGCAGGTTACTTACGAAACCTCATCCGTCACTCCCTTAAGGAGTAGCGTTGCCAAGTGCCGTCCCTTTCACTCCCTTAAGGAGTAGCGTTGCCAAGTGGCGCCCCCGCCGCCCCGCCAGTTGTTCCGCTTGGGTTCGACACGAAAACCCGTCTGCCAAGAAAATTGCCTGAGGGTACTTAGCTAACTGTGGTAAAAGCGAATGATTCGCCACCTGCACAGACACATCGTAATGGCCTTTCTCCATACCGAAATTGCCTGCCAATCCGCAGCAGCCAGACAGCTTAATCACATTCGCACCAGCGAACTTCAACAGTTGTTCGTCCGCTCCCCAGCCCATAACTGAGTACTGGTGACAATGCGGTTGCGCCACCACCGTCTTCCCCTCAAGATTAGGTAGCCACCCGGTGTCCGCAGGCCGTGTGCGCTCATCAGTGAGTAATTCAGCGAGCGTGCACGTTGCTGCAGCGATCTCCCCCGCCACCTTTGAATCCGGCAGAAGATCCTTGATGTCATCGCGCAGCACCGCCGTGCACGATGGTTCCACCCCCACAATAGGTACCCCCGCCCTCACAAACGGCAGCAAGACGCGTGTCAAATGTTCAAGCTTCTTCCGTGCTTGTGGCAACTGCCCAGTTGTAATCCACGTCAGCCCACAGCACGTGTCCTCCGGTGGGAGCAACGGCTTATACCCCGCCTTAACCAGCAGTTGCAGAGAATCGTACGCACCCGCGTCATCCAGCGCCTCAGAAAAAGAATCCGCCCACAAAAGCACGTATCTACGGCCCTCAGCATCAGTGGGGGTACCTGGCGTTCGCGTTTGGGAATCTGGCATTTCCGTGGAGGTACCTGGTGTGGGTGTTGCCTTGTGTACGTCCGCCTTATGTTGGCTGGGGGTACCTTTTCGCTCTTGCCGCAGGTACCCTCTAGCGACTTTGCTGAAACGGTGATCTTGAAGCTTCGGCATAGGCCGCCGTGAATCGATCCCCACCAGGTTAAACACCATATTCTTGAGGGTAGGTACCGCCATCAACGCATTTATGAACCTCGCCCCCAGCGGCATGCTCGCGCTCAAACGCGTTATTGAAGGAAGCCGCCCCAATAGATAGTGAGTCAACGGGCGGATCCGATTACGATACCGCCGCCACAGGGCCTCACTGCGATACTTAGCCATGTCAACGCCCGCGGGGCAATCTGTTGCACACGCCTTGCACGCCAAACACAGGTCCAGTGCACGAGTCACATTCGGATCGTCCCAACGCGCCACCAGACCACCGTTTGTTAGTTCCTCAAGCACTCGGGCGCGGCCACGCGTCGAATCCGTTTCCTCCCGCGTCGCCAAGTACGACGGGCACATAAACCCACCCGACGCGGAGTTATCCACCCGGCATTTCGAAACCCCAGTGCAACGGTGCACCGCGGTCGTGAAGTCTCCATGATCTTCGCGGAAGAAAAACCCGCCGTCAACATCAACTGCGCGGGCGTGCAAGCGCCGCAACCCCACATCGAACGGGTCCGGAGCAACCGATTGCGCGTTCTTCCGCGTTCCCTCTCGCTGGTTTACGTCAACCGCGAGCGGCCTGGTTAACACCCCCGGGTTCATGAGGTTATTCGGGTCAAACAAGTGCTTTACCTGCGCGAACAACTCCACGATCTTCGCCGGGTACATGTGCCGCAACAGTTCCGAACGCGAACGCCCATCGCCGTGCTCACCCGAAATAGAACCGCGGTAGCGTCCGACGAGGCGCGCACAATCCTCAAGAAAAGCACGCGAACGCCCCACACCTGCTTTTGAGCCCAACGGCATGTCAAGCCGCACGTGCACACAACCATCCCCAAAGTGCCCGTACAGCAAACCATCCACACCGTGCTCACGCATCAGTGCGGTGAAGTCACGCAGGTAATCCCCGAGGTACTCGGGAGGTACTGCGGCATCCTCCCACCCCGGCCACGCCTGCTCATTACCACCTATTGTTTTACCTTGCTCGTCCCGCACGCGCGGGGTGCGCCCTCCTAACCCAGCTCCATCAGCCCGAATCCGCCAGAGTCTAACTGCATCTTCACCAGGAGGATATACGCGCACATCCTCAGAATTCACAGCTGCGGCGAGCTCCTGGGCAGTCGCCATGGCTGTGGACAAGTCCTCTCCACCGACTTCACACAGCAACCACCCGTTGCCGTCGGGCAAAGCGGGGACAGCACCAGGCCCCTTGTGATCACGCACCACTTCAACGAGCCGCGAATCCAACCCCTCCACCGCCAGAGGTTTGTATTTCAAAACCGTGGGAACATCATCGCCCGCTGCGATCATGTCCGCATACCCCACGGCAACCAGCACCGGGTTCGGGGGTACCTCCACCAAACGGACTTTGAGCTGCAGTATTGACACGAGGGTACCTTCAGACCCCACCAGTGCGGACGCGAGGTTACGTCCGTTTTCCGGAAGGAGATACTCCAGTGAATACCCAGACACCTGCCGATTGAACCGCCCCATGTGCTTGCGGATCGGTTCCAAATTCGCATCCACGAGCTCCTCAAGCCCATTCACAGCGCTCAAGTCCCCAGATTCCGCGTAATAGTGTCGGCCAGCACCATCGATCACCTCGAGGCCAAGCACGTTCGCGCTCGTCTTCCCCCACGCCATCGCCCGGGGGCCGCAAGCGTTGTTGCCTGCCATCCCCCCAATGGTGCAGCGGTTTTGCGTGGAAGGGTCTGGTCCGAACCGCAGCCCGTATTTACCTGCCTGCGCTTGGAGGGTACCTTCGATACAACCGGGTTCTACTACCGCGGTTCGGGTGTGCGGATCTATTTCTAGCACGCGGTTCATATGCCGCGCGTAGTCCATTACTAGTTGAGGTCCAATCGCGTTACCAGCGCATGAGGTACCTGAGCCTCTAGGGGTTATCGCGATCCCCAATGCGAGAGCACTTCGAATAGCTAGGATTGCTTCGTCTTTGTTGAATGGAGCGAAAACGCATTGGGGTACCACCCGGTAGTTTCCTGCATCGGAAGAATAGATTGTGCGCGCGAGGGTTGTGAAGTCCAGTTCTCCCCGGCAGCCAGCCAGCGCGTCCGCGAATTTTTGGTAGACCCTGGGTGGGGGTACGTTGGTTCCGGGTGCGTCAGTGAATAATGCTGGTAGCGGTAGTGTGGACATACCTCCAGTGTGGCACGTCTTCGTCCACAGCACCGCTAGGCCCGCATTGCAGTGGTTTCAGCTTGCATTGTGCGTTTTAGTTCGCGCAAGTCCCAGGCGCATGTGCCTCAAGGCCATAAAATAGGTAGGTACCCCCTTTCGTATTTGAAGGAGAAAACGTTGACTACGCAACCAAAAACGCAGGTTCTAAGCATCGGAGAAGCGCTCATAGACCGGGTGTCACGCCCAGGTACAGACACCGCTGAATTCGTTGGCGGCAGTATTCTCAATGTTGCAGTTGGGGTTGCGCAGCTGGGCCACGACTCCACGTTAGCTGCCTGGTGGGGGCCCGATGAGCGTGGAAACCGGCTCGCTGAACACTGCAAACAGCAGGGGGTACGTACGGTTCCGGGGGTGGACGGGGCGCAGCGAACCACTTTGGCGGAAGCCACTTTGGATGAGCAGGGCCGCGCCACCTACGAGTTCGACATCTTGTGGGACGTCCCCCCGATCTCTAACGCACGCGAGTACGGGCACTTGCACACCGGGTCGATGGCCGCCACCATCGCCCCTGGCGCCGATAAGGTTCTGCGCGCGGTTAAGGAAATGTCGTTGTCGTCCACGATTTCGTACGACCCGAATATTCGCCCGGCGATTATGGAAAACCCCAGTTTAGTCCGCGATCGAATTGAGCAGATTGTGCGGTTCGCGGACGTGGTCAAGGCCTCCGATGAAGATTTGCAGTGGCTTTACCCAGATACCCCCGTTGAGGAGGTTATGCGCCGCTGGTTGCGTGAGGGCGTATCGATGATGATTACGACGCGTGGACCATGGGGTGCCTACGTGATGCTCAAAGGTGAGCGCGACATGCTCGTCATTGACCCGCTCGATGTGGAACTGGCAGACACGGTTGGGGCTGGGGATTCGTTCATGGCAGGGCTGCTGTCTGCCCTGCTCGACGCGGGGCTGCTGGGGAGTTCCGACGCGAAAACACGGCTGCGTTCCGCACGCTGGTCAGATGTGACCTCCGCGCTGCACATCGCCACCATAACTTCTGGCCTCACGGTAAGCCACAATGGTGCGTTCGCACCATCCCGTGATGATGTCGATGAGGTCATTGCGGCTCACCCCGAGCTGAGTTAACGGGGCGCAAACAAGAACTCCCGGTCTTTACTCAACCGATTAAACAGCTGAGTAGAGACCGGGAGCTTTATTCTTATTCCGATACGAGGCCCACCAAGACGGCTCGCGCGACAGCCCTGCAGCACGGACTCAAATTGCAGGCTGTGCAACAAACCAGCGCTAGATCAGGCACTTACGCAGCACTAGTAACGTGCAATCAGGCACTCACGTAGCACCATTAACGTGCAGTCAGGCCCTAACGCAGCACCATTAACGTGCAGTCAGGCACTTACACGGAACAAGCCGAGTACAGCCAAGCACCGAGTCAGCACCTAGTCCAGCACTGCGCTGCGACCAGCCTCAAGGCGGGCAACAGGCACCCGGAAAGGTGAGCAAGAAACATAATCCAACCCAACCTGGTGGAAGAACCGGATGGAATCTGGGTCCCCACCGTGCTCACCACACACGCCGAGTTTAATATCGGGTTTCGTCGACCGGGCGCGCTCAACCCCTTCTTGGACGAGGCGGCCCACACCGTGCTGGTCAATGGTTTCAAACGGAGACACCCCGAAAATCTGTTCCTCAATGTACTTCGGGATGAACACGCCCTCAACGTCGTCGCGGGAGAAACCCCAAACTGTCTGCGTCAAGTCGTTAGTGCCGAACGAGAAGAAGTCCGCTTCCTCCGCGAGCGTTTCAGCTGTAATCGCGGCGCGCGGCAGCTCGATCATCGCGCCAATCTGCACGTCCAGGTCGTAACCATTCGTCTTCTCAGCCACGATCTGCTCTGCTTCACTGCGAATATGCGCCAGCTCCGACACAGACCCAACCAGTGGCACCATGATCTCCGGATGCGGATCCGCACCTTCCTTCTTCAACTCCACAGCCGCATCGACGAGCGCGCGGATCTGCAGCGTGAACAAGCCCGGCAAGTAAATCCCTAAGCGCACACCGCGCAGACCGAGCATGGGGTTCGACTCGTGCATCCGCCGCACGGCCTCAAGCATACGCTCGTCTTTCTCATCCGCTTTCCCATCCGTGGCTTTAGCGACAGCGACTTTCACTTCCAGATCCGTCAGATCCGGCAAGAACTCATGCAGCGGCGGGTCAATTAGACGCACCGTCATGGGCTTGCCATCCATCTCTTTCAAGATCTTCTTGAAATCGTCTTTCTGCAGTGCCTCAAGCGCATCAAACGCTTCCTGCCGGTCGCTAGTACCTTCCTCAGACAGAATTACCCGTTCAATCAGAGCCCGTCGAGACCCTAGGAACATGTGTTCAGTCCGGCACAGTCCAATCCCCTGGGCGCCAAACCCGAGGGCACGCGCTGCATCCTCAGGCGTGTCCGCGTTCGCGCGCACATCCAAACGACGGACCTTATCAGCGTGAGTCAACAGGCGATCCACGGAATGCACAAGTTCAATCATGTCCTTGTCGCCCTTAGCTGCGGCCAATCCCTCTTCTAAACCACGCGTCAAGTACGTGGTCACCACGGAATCAACGACCGGTACGTCACCGACGAACACTTCACCGGTGGTGCCGTCGATAGCGATCGTGTCCCCCGCTTTCAAGACCTTGTCGCCCACTTTGATGGTGTGCGTATTGACGTCCACCGTCAGCGCTTCAGCACCCGTCACACAGGTCTTCCCCATGCCGCGCGCCACCACTGCCGCGTGCGAGGTTTTCCCACCGCGTGACGTCAACACACCTTCAGCAGCGACCATGCCCGGCAGGTCCTCTGGGTTAGTTTCCCGGCGCACCAGGATGCACGGGCGGCCCGCAGCTGCGGCCTCCTCAGCCTCCTCATTATTAAAAACAATCTCCCCCACTGCAGCACCTGGGGAAGCGGCCATCGCACGAGTCAGCAGAACTTTCTCCGCTTCGTCGTCGAACTGTGGGAACATCAGCTGAGTCAACTGTGCACCCGACACGCGTCCCAACGCCTCATCCTGCGTGATCAAACGCTCATCGTTAAGCTGGGTCGCGATGCGGAACGCAGCCGCCGCAGTCCGCTTCCCCACGCGGGTTTGTAGCATCCACAGTTTGCCCCGCTCAATCGTGAACTCAATGTCGCACATGTCCTTGTAATGCGTCTCCAACCGACGCATAATCCCAAGCAGTTCCTTGTACGACTTCTCATCATGCTCACCCAAAGTCGCCAGTGCCTCCGTGTTCCGGATCCCCGCAACCACGTCCTCACCCTGCGCGTTCATCAAATAGTCACCGTACACACCTGAGTGCCCGGTGGAGGGGTCGCGAGTGAAGCACACGCCCGTACCGGACGTCTCCCCCATATTGCCAAACACCATTGTCTGCACGTTCACAGCTGTACCCAGAGTGTGTGGAATCCGTTCCCGGCGCCGGTAAATCTTCGCCCGCTCCGTATTCCACGAGCGGAACACAGCTTCAATCCCCTGATCCATCTGCTCACGAGGATCCTGCGGGAACTCCCGCCCCGTTTCTTCTTTAACGATCTTCTTGAACGTCGAAACGAGTTCCTTCAAATCATCTGCCGTCAGCTCATAGTCGAAACGCACTCCGCGTTCTTCCTTAATTGCAGACAGTGCTTCCTCGAACCCGTCTCCCTCAATATCCATAACGGTCTTACCGAACATCTGAATTAGACGCCGGTACGAATCCCACGCAAACCGCTCGTCATCAGCTACTTTAGCCAGCCCCAAAACGGACTCGTCATTCAAACCAATGTTCAGGACCGTCTCCATCATGCCGGGCATCGAGAACTTCGCACCCGACCGCACCGAAACAAGCAGCGGATCTTCACTATCCCCTAGCCGCCGGCCAATGAGGTCCTCCATCCCCCGCAAGTGCTTCGTGACCTCTACGGATAGCTTCTCTGGAACCGACCCTTTCTCCAGGTACGCCCGGCACGCATCCGTTGTGATCGTGAACCCGGGAGGTACTGGAAGGTCCAGTTTCGTCATTTCCGCCAAGTTCGCGCCCTTGCCACCCAGCAAGTCACGCATGTCCTTGTCGCCTTCAGAGAAGTCATAAACGTACTTGACCATTTACGGTCCTTTCATGTGCTTCGTTGTCACATCGTTTTTTACGCGACGTTTGTTCTTTTGCGACATCAAGACTACCAAACTAGTGCGACTTAAGTCACCTTAGCAGCTGGGTGTCTAGGCCGTAGTGCCCAAGCACGCGAATGCCGGTAGCTACCCGACAGGTAACTACCGGCACCTCAACATAGCAACACCAGCGGCGAGCAGTCAGCCCACTTTTGGTGCGCTGCTGATTCTATTTCTCAGACTCCGCGTCATCAGATCCCGCGGTCAGAGCTTTCTCACCATCATCTGCGTGCGGACGCGGAGTGAATGTGAAAACCTCTTCCCCCTTCTCACCTTCCGTGTCGACAACCACGGTGTCACCCTCATGAATCTCGCCAAACAAGATCCGTTCAGACAACGCGTCCTCCACCTCACGCTGAATCGCGCGCCGCAGCGGACGGGCCCCAAGGACCGGGTCAAACCCCTTATCTGCAAGCAGCAGCCGGGCAGCAGGCGTGACCTCCAGCCCCATGTTCTGCTCCTTCATCCGGCCTTCCAACTGGACAATCATGAGATCCACGATCTTCACAATCTGTTCCTTCGTCAGCGGCGGGAACACAATCGTCTCATCCACACGGTTTAAGAACTCCGGCCGGAAATGCTGCTTCAGCTCCTCATTAACCTTCGCTTTCATCCGGTCGTAATCATTCACCAACGACCCCTCAGCCTGGAAACCAGTCAGCACACCCTTGTTAATATCGCGGGTACCTAGGTTCGTGGTCATGATAATGATCGTGTTCTTAAAGTCCACGACCCGGCCCTGCGAATCCGTGAGCCGGCCTTCCTCCAGGATCTGCAGCAACGAGTTGAAAATGTCCGCATGCGCCTTCTCAACCTCATCGAACAAAACCACGGAGAACGGGCGGCGACGAACCTTCTCAGTCAGCTGACCACCCTCGTCATACCCCACGTACCCCGGAGGCGCACCAAACAGGCGCGAAGCCGTGTGCTTCTCAGAGTACTCACTCATATCCAGCTGGATCAGCGCGTCCTCATCACCGAACAAGAACTCCGCCAACGCCTTCGCCAACTCCGTCTTCCCAACACCCGTGGGACCAGCGAAAATGAACGAACCACCGGGCCGGCGCGGATCCTTCAAACCAGAACCCGTACGGCGAATCGACTGCGCAATCGCCCGAACCGCCTCATCCTGCCCCACGATCCGCTTATGCAGCTCGTCTTCCATCCGCAGCAGTTTCTTCGACTCACCCTCCGTGAGCTTAACCACCGGAATCCCAGTCGACATGGCCAGAACCTCAGCGATCTCAGGTTCCCCAATTTCACCTATCGTATCCATGTCCCCAGACCGCCAAGAAGCGTCCTTTTCTTCGCGCTGCGCAATCAGCTGCTTCTCCTCATCACGCAGTGACGCGGCCCGTTCGAAATCCTGGTCGTCAATCGCTGATTCTTTGCCCCGACGCACGTCCGCGATCTTCTCATCAAGCTCCCGCAGTTCCGGCGGAGCCGTCATCCGCAAGATACGCATCCGCGCACCCGCCTCATCCACCAGGTCAATCGCCTTATCCGGCAAGAACCGGTCTGACACGTATCGGTCCGCCATCTGCGCGGCCGCCGCTAAGGCCTCATCCGTAATAATGATCCGGTGATGTGCTTCGTACCGATCGCGCAGCCCCTTGAGGATCTGAATCGTCTCATCAACCGACGGTTCATCCACCTTAACCGGCTGGAACCGCCGCTCCAAAGCCGCGTCCTTCTCAATATACTTCCGGTACTCATCCAGCGTGGTCGCACCAATGGTTTGCAGTTCACCCCGCGCCAGCATCGGCTTCAAAATCTGCGCCGCATCAATCGCACCTTCAGCCGCACCGGCACCGACGAGCGTGTGGATCTCGTCAATGAACAAAATGATGTCCCCGCGGCTCTTAATCTCTTTCAAAATTTTCTTGAGGCGCTCCTCAAAATCACCGCGGTAACGCGAACCCGCCACCAGGGAGCCCATGTCCAGACTGTAAATCTGCTTATCGTGGATCGTTTCTGGAACTTCGCCGTGGACAATCGCTTGCGCTAACCCTTCTACAACCGCGGTTTTACCAACCCCGGGTTCACCAATCAGCACAGGATTGTTTTTAGTGCGCCGAGACAGGATCTGCATGACCCGTTCCATCTCGTTCTTGCGGCCAATTACCGGGTCTAGTTCACCTTCCCGCGCCGCATTCGTGAGGGACCGGCCGAACTGTTCCAAAACCGCGGAGTTAGCCTGCTGCTGACCACCGCGCGTGGGCGCGCCAACCCCCACGCTTTCGCGCCCGTCCGCACCTGAACGCTGGTACCCCTGCAGAAGTTGAATAACTGTTTGCCGCACCTGAGACAGGTCCGCCCCCAGTTCCGTCAGCACTTTCGCAGCCACGCCCTCGCCTTCACGGATCAGACCCAGCAGAATATGTTCGGTACCGATGTAGTTGTGCCCCAGCTGCAGCGCTTCGCGCAACGACAACTCCAGCACCTTCTTTGCCCGGGGCGTGAAAGGAATGTGCCCGGTGCTTGTCTGCTGTCCCTCACCAATTATTTCAATAACAGCGTTCCGGGTGGCTTCGCGTTCGATGTTCATCATTTCGAGCGCTTTAGCCGCAACTCCCTCACCCTCCTGGATTAACCCCAGTAAAAGGTGTTCAGTACCAATGTAATTGTGGTTCAAGTTGCGCGCCTCGTTCTGTGCAAGCACCACAACGCGACGGGCACGATCGGTAAACCGTTCGAACATGAATCCTCCTGCCTATACAACTGGTACAAGACTATTTAACTGCGCCCACAAAGTCCCGCCTGTTCACCAAGGGCGAGAAAGAAAACTCCCCAGGTACCCGCGTGGTTCACGAACCCGCCAAGCGGGGGTTTCTGCTCAGGTACCCTCGTGGTTTTCGAACCCGCCAAGTGGGAGTTTCTGCCCAGGTACCCGCGTGGTTTACGGACCAGGCAAACGAGGGTTTCCGCTCAGGTACCCTCGTGGAACGTAAGCTAGGTACCCTCACCGCGAGCACCTCAAGATACTTATCCTCGAGGCTGAACCGCTATATAAGCAAAAATGTCGATTTACACAAAATTCGCCGCGCAAGCGCAACGAGCTACGCAAGCGCAACTAACTCGGCAGTCACAACTCGTCACGTAACCAGGACCAAGTGCGCGACCACAAAACTCGCCGCGCAAGCGCAACGAGCTACGCTTCGGATTCCACCATTATGGTAAACGGGCCATCGTTAACTAGTCGCACCTGCATGTCGGCACCGAACTGGCCCGTCTCCACATGCACTCCATGTTCTTCGCGCAGGGACTTCGCAACCGCATCAACAAGCGGTTCCGCAACCTCACCGGGAGCCGCTTTACTCCACGTAGGACGCCGACCTTTCCGCGCATCGCCATACAAGGTGAACTGCGAAATGAGCAGCACGGGTGCATCCACATCGGTCACGGACTTTTCCTCATGCAGTAAACGCAAAGACGCGATCTTACGGGCAATCACCTTCACCTGGTCCGGCCCATCCGCATGCGTAACCCCCAGGAGCACCCACAGACCTTCGCCCTCAATCGCGCCGATCACTTCCCCGTCGACACTCACCTGTGCACCATTTACCCGCTGAATTAACGCCCGCATTACCCCTCTTTCCTTAGCTCAATTACTTCCACACGATTTCGTTGAGCCAGCTTCCTTACCCCGGTAGACCGTTAGGCTCACTTTGTTTTGCGATTGACCGTTAGGCTCACTTTGTTTTGCGTCCGCGCCGCAGTTGCCGCCCCAGTCCGCCCCGCAAATTTGCGCCAGGCCGTTCTTCGGGAGATACAGACGATTTCCCCTGAGGGTCAACGACTATTTCTTGCGCAGCAGCTACCGGACCATCCTCAGTCATTACATCCACTTGCACCGCCGGGTCCAAACCGCGACGCACCAGCGCGAGCGCCATGGGGCCATAATCCGCATGCCGAACCGGAGTCGTAACCACTCCCACTCGCCGCTCCCCAACCTTGACTTCATCACCGTGTTGGGCCTGCCACGAACGCGAACCATCTAACTGCAACAGCACCAGACGTCGCGGGGGCCGCCCTAAGTTCAGAATCCGCGCCACCGTTTCTTGACCGCAATAGCAGCCTTTATCAATATGCACTGCAGTACGGAGCCAATCCAGCTCGTGCGGAACCGCTTTCGCATCCACTTCCGTAGCCCACCGGGGCCGCAAATCCTCCACCCGAAGTGCCTCCCATGCGACCATTCCCGCTTGAGGGTACTTGGAGCTCACTGCCTGCGCTTTCGCCTTCGGAATCAGATCTAACACGCGCCGACGTGAATCCGCTGGGTGGTTGAATCCCTCAGGCGTATAGGTAGCACCCCCAGGCTGCACGTCAGGCCAAGGATCCACCCACGTGAAAGCCGATCCCTCCAACACATCAAACGCAGTTCCCTTAGGTACCACGCGACCGAAGACCTCAACATCGTCTGAAATATCCGCAACTTCAACGCGCAACATGAACTTCATGCTATTAAGAAATTCAACCAGAGAATCCACGCGTTCACGTTCCAAAATCAGGAGGGTACCTTCACCGTCGTCACCCACAGCCGCAGCAAAATCTATGTGCCCGCGCACATCCAAAAGCAGCAGCTCACGCGACTGCCCGGGCTGCATTCCAGTAATTATCTGAGACGAAAGCGTCGTGAGCCAAGACTGCCGATCCGCCCCAGATACCCTCACGACACCCAGATGGCTCAGGGGGGTAACGGCCTCCCCCTTCTCTAATGCCCACTGCTCGCCCGACATGTCCCCAAAATGCAGGGGGGTACCTTCGGTATTTACCGAGGTACCCTCGGTACTCGCGGGGGTACTTGGATTACCGGCGGGGGTACTTTGGTTTATCTGCGGAGTGGTACCTTCAGCTTGCTGCTCACTCATCCGAAGTACCCTCACTTGCATCCGAAGTACCCTCACTCGGTGCAAGACCGTTCTCACCACCAGGTTTCGGATCTTCAACCCTGGTGACGCGGCCGGAAGTCACCATTTGCTCCGCGCCCTTCAGGGTTTCTGTGAAGAACACATCCGATTCCACTAATCCGTAGAGCCGTTCACCCTGCTTGATTTCCGGTGCCCCACTGGCTCTCACGAGCGTGTCAACGAGTAGTCGCATCCGCGGCCCATCAACCTTGCCGGCCCACAGGGCACAGAGCCCGTCACTGCGGGTTGAGGATATTTGCAGCACGCCTTTGTCTGGGTCCACAACAGACCAGTACGCAGATTCTTCCCACAGCAGTTTTACAGGCTTCAGCGCAGCAGCCCCATCTACCGCGTTCGTTTCTGCGCTCAGTTCGCCCACCTGTTCAACAGCTATTAGCTGCGTATTTGTGCGCACTTGTTCACCCAGGATTTGCGCGTCGAATCGGATCAAGACGGGATCTCCAGCACCTTCACCGGAGGTACCCCATCCACGCCACGACCCGAGCAGCCACGTTAGTTTCGCTAGCTTTGGAGGTAAGTTCTCAGGAATAACAATCATGCTTTTACTCTAAGGCACCCTCTGTTAGAAAACCCGTTGATCTAATCACACGCTCTGAGCAAGCGGGTACCTCAAGCGCATTTAACGCAAAACAAGCGTACTGCCCCGCAAGGTACCCCCAAGTCCGTGTGCTGCAAAACCGCGCGGTCACATCCCCCCAATGCGCAGTAGTACGTAAACGGGCATGCCGGACGCAACAAATTTCAACGCCCCACGAGCCAGCGCACCCGTTTCGTTGCAGCGCCGGCCATGTTCACCGAAAACAATATCTATTGCCGCAACAACGAGTCCGATACCTATTCCCAGAAGCATGGTGAGCGTCAGGGTGGTTAATGCGCTCAATATTCCACTGGAAATGGAGGGCATCATCATCTGGACAACGCGGGAATGTAGGGACATCGCAACGGTTACACCACCGAGAATCAGGCCGCTCACAGCACCGCACACGACACTGCCGATGAGGTTCGACCGAACCGAGGTACCCCATTGGTTACCCACCACGCACGTAACGAGGATTAGTGCGGCACTGGTTAGCACCGGCTGCCAGTCAGGTGAGCTAGCAGCCGACAGCCACACGGTTCCCACCGCCGTGAAAATACCGCCGCAGACGCTGGCGGCCAAAGAATCGGTTAAGTGTTCCCGAGGTGGTTTGCGCACCATTTGCCCTACCGCGGAAACAGCAATGGCGAACACCGCGGCAACGGCACCCCACGCGAAGGTACCGCTTAAACGCGTTACCACCAAAGCGCAAACACCTACTAAAGCAACACTTACCCCAATGGTTTTCCGCCCAGGTACCCCCACCAATTCTGCCCACCCGTACGACAAGATTGAAAACGCGACAAGCAGCACAAATGTAACCACGTCCTGCTTCCCCGTACCCGCATACAGCACCACCATCAGCACGCTTAGCAAGATTGCACACGAGGCGGACACATGCCGTGCAGATAAGCGCAGTACCGTATCAAACCGGCTTTTCTTTCCACCGCTTCCGCTGGCACTGCCGCGGCCACGTCGCGTTTTCGTTCGGTTATTCCACTTTGAGGCCCGACTGTTTGGGGTTGCTGCACGACTGCTTGGGGTTGCGGTGCGGCTGCTTGGGGTTGCGGTGCGGCCCCTTGGGGTTGCCCCTCGCTTTCTTGAAGTTGAAGTGCGACTGCTTGGGGCTGCGGCACGGCCCCTTGGGGTTGGCCCTCGCCTTCTTGAAGTTGAAGGGCTTCGGCCGGCCGATCTGCTATTAGCACCGGAGCGTGGCATACCCGGCCGTGGGGGTTTGCGGGGAAACTGGTTGTCGCGCGTGTCGGTCATGACTGCATCGTGCCACATTCTCCACACCGTTTTCCAGGATGCAAACGCGCGGTTTGGCAGGTTTGGCCGCGTTGGACAGTTTGGCGGGTTTGGCTGCGTTGACAGGCCAGACGGCTTTGGACGGTTAGGCAGGTTTGGCACGTCAACCTGTTTACTTTGGGATTTCCTGAGGCGTGCCGGGCACTCCAGCTTGGAAATGCCGCGTGTTCACAAAAGGGACTCCGACCACTCGCACTGAGGGCATGCCGGCGCGATTTTAAACGTCATATGCAGTAGACTAACCACAAGGTGTCGGGCCAATAAAGCCCCGGGCTCCAACATCTGCCGCTACGAGCGGCCTTCGCGCCGACAGGCGCTTTTTGGTCCGACACCGGTTAAATCTTTTCCAGCTTTTTGCAGCATAGTTTCGCGTGTCCGCCGCCCACCCTCAGGAAAATAATTGGAAGGCCGGACCTCAGGTAAAATAATCGCAAGATTAAGCCAGCACATACTCAAGACGAGGTTGGTGCCGCGCGTTCGCTATGCGGGAAGCACTTTTTTGCAACAATGGAAGCATGCCACAAGGAATGCAGATTACGGCGGCGAACCTGGACCCCGCGTTGTTGGACCTCCCCTGGGATGTTGCGTTGGAGGATTGGCCGGAGGATCTTCTGGCAGCACTGCCACGTGGTATTTCCCGGCACACCGTTCGGTTCGTGAACCTCTCTGGCCGCGTGATTGCCGTGAAAGAAATTGGTGAAAGCGTTGCGTACCATGAGTACGGGCTGCTTCGTGACCTGGTTCGGCTTGGCGCGCCGTCCGTGACCCCCACGGCTGTGATCACGGGTCGGCGTAGTCGGGATGGGGAGGAGCTGACTCCCGCACTGGTTACTGAGCACCTGCAGTTCTCCCTGCCGTATCGCGCGGTTTTCTCACAAATTATGAGGCCTGAAACAGCTACGCGCCTCATTGACTCACTGGCTGCACTACTGGTGCGCCTGCACTTGCTGGGCTTCTACTGGGGGGATGTGTCGCTGTCGAACACATTATTTCGGCGAGATGCCGATTCGTTCACGGGGTACCTGGTGGACGCGGAGACCGGTGAGTTGCATGAAAAACTCACCTCCGGACAACGCAATTACGACGTGGACCTTGCGCGAACCAACATCATTGGCGAGCTCATGGATCTGCAGGGTGGCGAGATCCTCGACGAAGATGTGGACGTGATCAAGGTAGGTAACCGGATCGAAGAACGCTACCACAAGCTTTGGAGTGAACTTACGGAAGAGGAAAGTTTCCAAGGGAACGAACGGTGGCGGGTGTCGCAGCGGATTAAACGGTTGAACGAACTGGGCTTCGACGTCGGTGAGCTGAACATTACAACCGACGTGGATGGTACCCGCATTGTGATTCAACCGAAGGTGGTGGATGCGGGGCATCATCACCGTCAGATAATGCGACTAACCGGGTTGGACGTGGGTGAACGCCAGGCCCGGCGGATGCTCAACGACCTTCACACCTACCGGGCATTGCAGGGCAGGAATAATGAGCCGTTGGAGTTAGTAGCACACGCGTGGTTAAATGACGTTTTCGAACCAACTGTCCGCGCTGTCCCCAACGAGTTGAAGGGCAAGCGTGAACCCGCCCAGATTTTCCATGAGGTTCTAGACCACCGGTGGTACCTAGCGCAACAACAACAACGCGACGTACCCCTACCTGAGGCAACGAAGTCTTATATCAAGAACGTGCTTCCCAGCCGTGTGGATGAGGAACTATACCTAGATCCCGGTGTGCAGGACACACTGTACTGACCGCAAAGCGGGAACACGACGATGCGGACTGGGGACTGCAGACCGTGGCACGACGATGCAGACCAGGACACGACGGAGCTGTCTACAGACCAGGACACGACGGAGCTGTCTACAGACCAGGACACGACGGAGCTGTCTACAGACCAGGACACGACGATGCAGACTGGGACACGACGATGCGGGATGCGGAGCGGATTTGGTAGCACACAGGAGGAACGGAAATGGGGAACGGTAGGGAGGTAGAGCGAGGGTACGTTGAGGCGGCTGAAGCCAACGATGCTGCGAGAGGGTGGTAAAAAACGAGGGTACTTTGAAACGGATCGGCAGGCGGCACTGCGAGAGGCTGGTGGCCGCAAGAGAATGTTGGTGCAGAACAGTTAGTTACTGGTTTTGGCGCACTGTTGGTGTGCACGGGATGAGGGGGTACTTATGGATTTTCCGAAGGTCATTGCGCATCGTGGGGTGAGCAGTCTTGCTCCTGAAAACACGATTGCCGCGTTTAGTAAATGTATTGAGGTGGGGGTACCTACGTTCGAGTTCGATGTGGACATCATGGGTGACGGTACCCTCATTGTTATTCACGACGACAAGTTCGATCGGACGACGAATGGTAAAGGCGGGTTTTACAATAAGGGTTTCTCTGACCTGCGCAAACTAGATGCGGGCGGGTGGTTTTCACGCCAGTATCGTTTTGAACCTGTTCCGGAGTTAGCTTCTGTTATTTCACTGATGAATTCCGCGCAGTTGGATGCGAATTTGGAGATTAAACCTTGCCGTGGGGGTACGCGGTTGCGGGATGCGTTGGTTGAGGGGATCAGCGTGTCGTTGCGTGAACTTGATGCGGATCGGCAGCTTCTGATTTCTAGTTTTGATTTGGAGTTGCTTCAGGGGGTGCGTTCGATTATGCCGCAGGCGCGTTTAGCGTGCCTTTATGATCCGTCGGAGGATTTCTTGGTTTCCCCTGGCGAAGAGCGTGTGGATGCGTGGATTCGGCATGCGAAAGTTTTGGGTGCGGAGGCGATTCATCCGAGTTTTGAGTCTTTACGCGAGCATGAGGTTGAGCGTATGCGTGATGCTGGGTTTGACGTGAATGTTTGGACCGTGAATGAGGTTTCGCGTGCGGTGGAACTTGCGCAGTGGGGTGCGAATGCGGTTATCACGGATAGACCCCAGGATTTTCCTGAGGAAGTGCGCCAGCAGCGGTTGTAGCTTGCCGATAGGAGTGGATTCCAGTTCGCACTATGGGTAGGTGGCTCGTGGCCGTGAGGCGTGTCCGTGTTGCCTGAGGCTCTGGGTGGCTGGGACGTGTATTGTCAGCGTGCCGGCAAGGCACCTGGGGCTTACCCTCTTGGTTGAAGCCCCAGGTGCACCCGGTTTTTTGCGCTAGTGTTGTTTTCGGTTGTCACGTAGTGACACGTATTTGGCTAGTGATAGTTCGGCAACTGAGTCGATTAGTAGCACTATTCCGATTCCGAGTCCGAGTTTTGTTAGCCAGTTGCGTTCGGTTTTGTTCTTCCTTGCGAAGTTGGCGATTGCGAGGGATCCGGTGACTGCTTCCGCGGCGGATGCGCCGTAAACCATCCACGGTTTTTCTGTGACTACGTCGTTGTATCCGTCCCAGAATGAGCGGGCTCGTGATTCGGGTTCGTTGAGCATCCGGTCAACACTTCGACCGATGGCGTTCGCGATTCCGCGTGGGTCATTGAAGTCCGCGCCAGGCAGGTCACGTAGTGGGGCGTATCCTTGCAGCACCAGAGCAACCTCGGGGGGAAGACCTAGTGCAGTTACGACGGAGCGGCATAGGTCGTTGCCTTTTTTACCGACGGTTGCGAGCAGAGCTTCAACATCGGCGGAGGGAATTGCTTGCCCGATTTCGATTAGATCCGTTTTAGCTCCGACGAGATCTTGTGCTTGTTGTTCAACCGCGTCATCCTTGTGCGCGCCCGCCACGGTGCGGGTGCGCATGGACCAGTTGAACATGGGCATGGTTTCGTCTTCGTCAGTTTCTTCGCGTTGGAGACGTATTTTCAGCTCACCGTCGGAGTAAACGATGACTACTGCTGGTTCACCTCCGAGCAGTAGGTTGCGAGGGTTGTCTGATTCGTAGATGATTACGCGTTGGTCTTCTGACAGTTCCATGGTTGCGATGTCCACATCGTGCAGAGCTGCTAGTAGCGGCACGGACGAGGCGGGAGTTTGGGTGAACTCGATGGCGGTGAAGTGTTCGTCTTCAGTTTCTTCACCGTGAGTTACTTTTGCATCTTCTTCCATGGCGTCAGCTTGCACGTCACCGATCATCACGTCTGCTTTGAATGTTTGCGCTAGTTTTAGTGCGAAGTCCTCTATCGCGATGTGGGGGGCGATTTGGTTCTCTGCGTTTACGGTAGCTAGGCGTCCGTTTTCAGCAGCTAGTGTTAGGCCCAGCAGGTTTGGGGTGGCGTCGAACCAGTCAATGGTAGCTACAGCTTTTGTTTTGGCGATGTAGTCTGACACTGCTTGTGGGTCCAGTTGTGGAGCCACAATGATTCCTTCAACTCGTTCCCATGCTTGTTTACTCGTTGACATTTGGGCCTCCTTGAAACACTCTGCCCTATGTTTCTTCTTTTTGTGACTGTACTACCTCAACAATATCGTTTTCACGGTCCTAAAGGTAGGTAGATAGTACGGCTGTGCAAATATCCTTTGCATTTTGAAACTTAAGGTTACTGCGTCCGCGTGAGTGTTAGGTACCTGCCGTCCGCAAGAACCCAGCGGTTATCTTTCCACTCGAGGTAGGCGGAAGCGATTAGCGAGTCGTGTACCTTTATCTCAATATTCGGCCCGTTCCTCATATCGTAACTAGCATATCTCACGTCTTTTACGGTGTGGAGCACGAGGATCTCGCCGGGCATACCAGTTTCAGGTTTCTCAACCCGGCTGACCTCGTTTTTCCTGGTATCCACGCGGAACATCCACGCACCATGTTTTTTCTTGTCGAGGATCAGATTGATGATTCCGCGGCATTGCCGTGCGGTTTCCCGATCGCATAATTCCTCTAGCGGCTTCGTGTCAAGAGTGCTGAATGAATAACCGATTAGCTCAGTGTAGTATTTCGCTACTGCCAACGCGCCTTCACGCGAATGCGTGCGCCCCTCTGTCGGGTATTTGGGTTTGCCGTACGGGTATCGTTCTTCTACCGGTGGAGGTTCGACCAGTTCGTCATAACTGCCTGGAGCACCGTTGGGCGCACCTGATCCACTCTGGTTTGGGTCGGTTCCATCTGCTTGTTGGGCAAATGAGTTCTCTTCTGTGGTTTTTGCAAAGTCTTTAAGGTGTCCCTTGTTTTCCTCTTGAGGAGATTCCACAGCAGTGTTTTTGTCGCTGCTGCAGGCGGCTAGCGTCATCGAACATGCTAAAAGAGGGACAACGGTTAGAGCCTGCCGGCGACTTTGTTTTGTTTGATTGCGCATTTTCAACTCCTCAAGCTAAGAAAGTGTTTGTCAGATGTAGTGGTGTGTGGTCGTGACTATTTACTCGTGAGTATTTACGTGAGCATTTACGTGAGTATTTACTCGTGAATATTTAGCGGAATAAGCTTTTATTAGATGCGGACAGTCGTTGGTGGAAGGTCGGACTCGTATCGTTTCTTTACTTGTCGTTCACAAACGTGGTTTTGCAGTCTGCTACGACCCAGTGATCTGTTTTCCATGAGAGGTTGCATTCATTATTGATGCGGGGAGATTTAATAACTTGCTTTCCGTCTTTTTGTTCAGGAGTGTGGAATTCGTACTTGACTTTATCTGGACTCAAGGTGATTACAAGGTCTCCGATTTCTCCTTTTTCGGGCGCATGGGTTATGCCCATACTCGTATTGCTTGTGTCGAAGTTCTTGTACCATTCGCCTTTTTCACGAGCTTGGTCGATATTTGTAATGATTTTTTTGCATTCTTTAGCTGTTTCTTCGGAACAGAGTTGTTCGAGAGGTTTTGTGTCGTAGGTACTGTATGAGTATCCGATTAGTTCCGTGAAGTAGGCAGCTACTTTGAACGCGCCCCGTTCAGTGTGTTCCCGGCCTTCTTCGGGGTATTCAGGTTTTTCTTGAGGGTAGCGTTCAGCCGGTGGTGGAGAAGAGGCCTCCCCGCCTGCTTTTTGCTCTAGTTCATTTGCGCTTGTGTGGCTGCAAGCTGATAGTGCCGGTGTGCATGCTAGGAGGATTGCACTGAGGATAGCTAGCTGGGATTTGCGGTTGTTAACAGTATTACGCATTACTGACTCTCCTTAATACAAGGTATGGGAACTGAACTTTTCGAAAATCTGGTGGTTTTGGTTTTGGATGGTGGTTATTTGGCCTATTTGGGGGCTGGTTGGTTATTTGGCCTATTCGGCTGGCTGGTTGGTTATTCGTCCCATCCGGGAGTGACGACTAGGGATGAGCGGGGGCGTTTAGCATCAAACATGCTACTGACCTCATGGGTAGTGCGATTAGTGTCGAGCGTGAACACTTGCCCATCGACTTTCACTCGCGCACTCCAAAACGTAGTGGAATGAACCTCAATATTACGCAGCGGCTCCACATACTCATGCACCAACGACTGATTAGGATACGGAGCACCATCACCACTGAACAACTGCGTCCTCCCATCCGCATAATCCAACCGGTGAGTAGTCACATACCAACTAACCTCCGCCCCATCAACCCGCGAGGTCTTAGACGTATTCGTATAGTAGAAAATAGTTGGCAACCCAGTCCACACCCACCCCCGATCAGGCTGGACATGCAACCGTGGTTGAGGCGGACTATCAGCAGCCACCGCCGCAATCGCCTTCTGAAAAGGAGTCACCACCTTCGGCTCCTCCCCCAGGCCAGAAGGCGCCGCAGAAGACTTAAACGACAAGTCCCTACCCCCACCCCAACCACCACTAGCCCCACCCCCACGGTAAGCACTCACCCCACCCGCAGCAGGGACAGAAGCCTCATAACTAGGCTGAGCAACCGAAGCCTCACCACCCGTATCATACGAATAAATAACACTCTGAGACTGAACATTAATATCTATATAACTCTTAGAAGAAGACATCTTCCCTTTGCTTCCAAAAACCGGTTGGTTATAGTCCGTTCTACGCTCATCCCCGCTACCATCGGGAACAGGTGCTCCCATTAGGGAGAACACGCAAAGAGAACACAATAATTGTTTGATCACTTTTTCTCCTCAACGAACCATGACGTGCCGTCAGCGACGATCCAGCTATTGTTCTTCCAAGAGAGATTGACCACGACCTCTTGATCCGGGTCCGTAATATTCTTTAATGGTCCTTTACGTATGCCGCTGTAGAACTCGTAGGTTTTTCCCTTGACGATAAAACGGAAAGAAATCTCACCTGGGATATCCTCTTTGGGAAGATACGCGCCCTTAAACGAGTAATCCAACGTGTCAACATTCTTATACCAAGAACGATCTTCAACAGTCTTAGTAACACTCTCTATTAGTTCCAAGCAGTTTTGCGCTGTCTTTTTGTCGCATAGTTTCTCAAGAGGCCTGGTATCCAACGTGCTGTAGGAATACCCAATCAGCTCCGTAAAATACTGTGCAACCTTAATCGCCCCCTTCTTGGGAATGCACATACCCTTCCTGCGGATACTCAGGCTTATCATGCGGATAACGCTGTGACACCGGCGGCGGAGGAACCACTGTCTCCTCAGAAGCCGACACCGACGGGGAAGACGAACCCCCACCAGAGGGAGACACTGCAGGAGAAGCCCCCACCGCGCCCTTAGACTCCTCACCAGAACTCTTACCACCACACGCAGAAACAGTAAGCACACAAACCAACAAGAAAGCCAATAGCAAAACTAGTCGAGACACACGATTACCAAAGAGGGTCCGCAACATCGAAAATCCTCAAACTCGCCTACACGAACAAGCCGCCAGCTAACAAAACCAACCGCTAAAAAGAACAATAAACGAACCCCACAAATAAAACCAGAGCCCAAACCCAACTGTGGAAAACATTCCCACAATCCGGACCAGACAAGCACGTCAACCCTAGTATTCCAAGCAATATCCGTACTCAAGACGAGGCCCCATTCCATGACCAACAGTTTAAGCACCTAACAAGTGGGACCTTCGGCGCTGAATAGCGCAGAGACACTAGGTGGGGATATAACTACATATTGTGCATATACACAAAAAATGTTCACACATAAATACGGCATATGGCGAACACTGCGATTTATCGAGATTTATACAAGTTCACTCCGTTAATATGCTCAGTTAAGCTACTCGCATTCCTTTAAACATTTAATAGGAGTGGCGCGAGCGACATTTATCTTGAGCCAAGGACCTCACACGAACGAGGTTCTACTAGGAAAAACAAAGTTGGGGGTACCTGGCGTGGTTGTGCCCCAACGCTAAATCAAAACACAAAGACACCCAAACGAGCCAGAACGGTTTCTCCCCATATCCGAACATGCAAAACGGAACTACACAACGACCGATGCGAGACTAGCTGCGCACACAATAAGAAGTAAGAATCCGAAAATGCGTTGAAGCATCACCGGGCGGATACGCGTCGACAGCGGCCCACCCACGACCCCACCAACCATGGAACCCACCATGAAAAAAACCACCACGCCCCAGTCAACGTTCAGCGGCTGACCTATCCGAGCAATCAGGCCGAAAACTGAGGCAAGTGACATTACTATAAGCGAGGTCCCAGACGCCTCCCTAATCGGGTAATGCATTAGCAAAGTTAAGACCGGCACAATCAAGAACCCGCCACCTACGCCAAAGAATCCAGTTAACAAGCCCGTTACCAGTGCCGCAAAAAACAGTTTCACCCCATTTCGCTTCCAGGTACCCCCAGGTATTTGCACCCCCGTCACATCCGCGGAGGCGCTATTTAACTGCTGATCAGGCCTACTTTCCGCGGGGGTACTTTGGGGGGTTGAAGCTGCTTGTTCCGCGCCGGCACTAGACGCACGGGTTTTCACCAGCATCTGCACCCCCACGACCCCAACCATCAAACCGAAGAGCGTGAACAGCAACCAACCCGGCACAAACGCGGAAAGTCTCGCACCTACTACAGACCCAACCGCAGACAATAAGCCGAAGACAACACCTTCCTTAACCCGCGCCTCATGCCGATTAAACCTGTGCGGCAACGCAACTAAAGAAGTGGCAAGAACAATCAACAACGACCCGGCGGCCGCCCCGTGCGGAGGCTGTCCCAACAGCAACGTCAACGCAGGTACCGCCAAAATACCACCGCCCGCCCCCAGCACTCCTACTACGAGTCCAACCAGCACACCCACGAGCAATGCAACGATCATACGGCTCCTAACTAAGTACCCTCTTCATCCTAAAGCTCCGTCGCGCGACTCACAGACGCAGCTGAATCCCTTTTGCCGCTACTCTGCCCACGGCACTTACGCTACCGTTTCAGTCAGCTTCGCCCACAAGAAGTTTCGCCCCACAAGAAAGGACCCCAACTCGCTAAAGTTGGGGCCCTAACCAGAAAACAGGTTAACGAAGAACCTTATTTCATCTTGGTTCCGGTCGAGCCGAGACGCTCACACGCCTCAACAACACGGGCACGCATACCAGCTTCCGCAGCCTTACCCCATGAACGTGGATCGTAGGACTTCTTCACACCAACCTCACCGTCGATCTTCAGAACCTCGTCGTACTTACGCAGCATCCACTCCGCAACCGGGCGGGTAAACGCGTACTGCGTATCCGTATCAACGTTCATCTTAATAACACCGTTCTCCACAGCCGTCTTGATCTCCTCGGCAGAAGAACCAGACCCACCGTGCATAACCAGGTCAAACGGACGATTGCCCTTGTCGAACTTAGCCCCAACTTCTTCCTGGATGGTCCCAAGAATCTCCGGGCGCAGCTTCACGTGACCCGGCTTGTACACACCGTGCACGTTACCGAACGTCAGCGCCGTCATATAACGACCCTTTTCGCCGAATCCCAGAGCCTCAACCGTCTTAATACCATCTTCAGTGGTGGTGTACAGTTTCTCGTTGATCTCACCAACAACACCGTCTTCTTCACCACCAACAACACCGATCTCAACTTCCAGGATCGTGTTGGCCTTCTGAGAAAGATCCAACATCTTCTGAGCGATCTCGAGGTTCTCCTTCAACGGCACCGCGGAACCATCCCACATGTGCGACTGGAAGAACGGTTCACGCCCAGCCTTAACTTCCTTCTCCTCAAGTTCAAGCAGAGGAATAACCCAGCTGTCCAGATTCTGTTTAGCACAGTGATCCGTATGCAAAGCAACAGTCACGTCGTAATTCTTCGCAACCTCACGAGCATACGCGACCATAGCCAACGAACCTGCAACACGATCCTTGACTGTGGAGCCCGACCAGTACTCGGCACCTCCCACCGAAACCTGAATAATACCGTCGGACTCTGCCTCCGCGAACCCCTGAAGAGCCGCGGTCAGTGTCTGCGACGAAGTTACGTTAATCGCCGGGTAAGCGAACTTACCTTCCTTCGCCCGGTCCAGCATCTCGTTGTAAACTTCTGGAGTTGCAATAGCCACTTTCGATGACTCCTTCGATGTAGACGTCAGTGACGCTCTAATTATCCCACACTAGTACCCCAATATCACCGGGGACTTAGTCCCCCTCCCATCACCTGTTCCCCCACCATCTTTTTCCTGAGGGTACCTGGTGTCTCTACGCTAGGTGCCTGGGTACTCGGGGCGGGGGTACCTGGGTGCTAGCCGGGTGTTTAGTTGCTCGGCGGCGGGGGTACCTGGGTGATCTCAACGCGAGGGTACGTGCAGGCTCAACGGCGGGGGTACCTGGGGTAAAGTGCGCTACCAGGAACGATTCTGAACACCCCACGCCCACATTGCGATCGCCGCGGCGTGCCCAACATTAATTGACCGCGTAGACCCAAACTGC
Organism: Gleimia hominis; assembly: GCF_032085515.1. Taxonomy (GTDB): domain Bacteria; phylum Actinomycetota; class Actinomycetes; order Actinomycetales; family Actinomycetaceae; genus Gleimia; species Gleimia hominis. Next base: position 712,703 of record NZ_JASXSX010000001.1, on the reverse strand, counting down.
GTTATGTGCAGCACTCGATTACACGCTGCCACCATCTCCGCAGATAATCCCGAGGACTCCTCCCCCATCACCAAAACCGTCTCCTTACGCAAGGAGGTACCCTCAAGTGAAACAGACCCCTCAGTATTATCCACACCAACCACTTCAAGCCCCCGGCCAGTCACATCCTCAAGAAACTCTTCAACACTCGGATGATGAACCACCTCAAGATAACGATCAGTCACCATCGCACCCCGCCGATTCCAACGTCGCTTCCCCACAATATGAACCCGACGTACCCCCATCCCATTCGCGGTACGCACAATAGATCCAATGTTGAAATCATGCCCCAGATTCTCAACCGCAACTTCTAACCCCAACGCCTCACGATCCAGCTGCTCCCGGATAGCACTCATCCGCCAGTACCTAAACCGATCCTCCACGTTGCGCCTATCGCCGCCCCTCAAAAACTCAGGGTCATACCATGGTTCCTCAGGCCAATTCCCTTCACCACCCGGCCACGGACCAACGCCCTTACGAACCGGCTCCACCTCTTCAGACAACCAGGTACCCCCAAACCATTTTCAGCTAAGTCAATGCACAACCGCATCGCAGTTTACTATGCTCACAATAGAAGACACACAAACGGAGGAATAATGACCACCAGCGCATATACGCTCGACGAGCTACCCCCAGTAAGATCCTGGCTAACCGACATGGACGGCGTACTCGTACACGAACAACACGCCATCCCAGGGGCCCAAGACTTCATCGACACACTCACCGATCTCGAAGTACCCTTCCTGGTACTCACTAACAACTCAATCTTCACTCCTCGCGACCTATCCGCACGGCTGCAAGACTCCGGGCTGCAAATACCAGAAGAGCGCATCTGGACCTCAGCACTATCAACAGCAGCATTCCTATCGCAACAATCCCCGAATTCGTCAGCCTTCGTAATCGGAGAAGCAGGCTTAACCACAGCGCTACACGAAGCAGGGTACGTAATGACCGAAACGAACCCCGAATACGTGGTCTTAGGCGAAACGCGAAACTACTCATTCAACGCAATCACACAGGCGATCCGATTCATCGAAAGAGGAGCAAAATTCATCGCCACAAACCCAGACGTAACCGGCCCATCAAAAGAAGGTACCCTCCCCGCAACCGGCTCTGTAGCAGCCATGATCACGAAAGCAACCGGGAAAACCCCCTACTTCGTCGGCAAACCTAACTCGATAATGCTACGCACCGGATTGAACAAAATCGACGTCCACTCAGAAACCACAGCGCTGATAGGCGACCGGATGGACACAGACGTACAAGCGGGGATTGAAGCCGGACTACGCACCCACCTAGTACTAACCGGTTCAACCTCAGAAGAAGAAATCACCCGGTTCCCATTCCGCCCATGGAAAGTGCACGACTCAATCGCCGATCTAGTAGACGTTGTTCGTGAGAACGCGCGCGCCTCATTCGAAAGAGATGAAGCTATCCAAGCAATGAAGAACTAACCTAGCGGTCCCGGCCTACCGGCTCACCGGCCTGGAGGGCAAACAGGGATCGAAGGCTTGTAGACCACAAAGCAAACAGGGATCCAAGACTTGTAGACCACAAAGCAAACAGGGATCCAAGCATTGTACGTCGCAGAACGAACAGGATTCCAAGCCGTTTCAAGAAATTGGGCCTGTAAGCCAGATGCTGGGACGACGGGGGCTATAGCCCACAAGCCGTCTAATACTGCTACGGGGAAGTCCTCTAATTGAGTAAGAAGACCACGCGTTAAGCGTGGTCTTCTTACTATCCCATCAACACAGTGCGAGTAAGGTGCCGCTCAAAGCAACCACAAACTCTCCTCAAACAGGATTTCTTTCCTGAAGGTGATTAAAGTGTACGAAACCACTCTGACTAATCCATGACACTGTCCTTGGAAAACGCTGAATGCATTACCGCACCTGCGCGATCTGTGTTGGTGCCTGAGGTACCCCCGGCCAGACCGAGCGGCACCTCCTCGTAAAAACCAGCCCTACACGTGCGGCAAATGCCGGGTCACATACCGCACAATTCGGCGTGGAGATACCCGGCTGAGCGTGTCAGTAACCTTGTACTTTAATGAGGGTACCACCCACGTTTTTCCCCTACTAACAGCGCGCAAAGACTCCGACACAACCGTGTCTGCGCTCACCCAAACCACCGGGGGTACCTGGGAGGTATCAAGCACAAAATTATCGTGAAAATGCGTCCGAACCATACCGGGTACCACAGCCGTGCAGGTCACATTAGTACCCTTCAGCTCCTCAGCTAATCCTTCAGAAAACGACCTCACCCAGGCTTTATGCGCCGAATAAGTACCCATCCCCGTTTCAGAAGCCACAGATGATACATTCAATATCGCTCCCCGACCTCGCCCAACCATTTCCCGCGCCGCAGTGTGACACAGCTCCATCACTGCGCGTACCATCACGTCAAGGCCATAGTTCTCGTCCTCCAGAGAGTTTTCAAGAAACGACGACCCCAAACCAAAACCAGCATTATTAACCAGCAGCCCAACGGGGTACCTGGAGGCGCGCAGACGGTGTTGCACTTCTTGGCGATATTGCTTAGCAGAAAGATCAGCCACAATGACCTCCGCGCGCACACCGCATGCCTGCTCGAGTTTATTCGCTAGATGCTCAAGTTTCTCTCGGCGCCTTGCTACAAGCACCACGTTGTGCTTTGCGGTAGCTAACTGCCACGCGAACTCTTCCCCAAGACCACTACTTGCACCTGTGATTAACGCTGTTCCCATACCTCCACATTAGCGAAGGTCCCCCCGCCATACATTAGTGAAAGCACCCCCATGCATTGGCGAAAGTACCCCCATGCATTGGCGCAAGCACCCCCATGCATTGGCGCAAGCACCCCCTCAATCCGCTACCATCTAGGCATGAGACTTGTAACCTGGAATATCAACTCAATCCGCGCTCGCATCGACCGCGTGATCGCGTTCTTGGAGCGATCTAACACCGATGTCCTTGCTATGCAAGAACTAAAATGCAAGCCCGACCAATTCCCGTTCGACAGGTTCGAAGATGCCGGTTATGAAGTAAAAATGACTGGCATGAACCAGTGGAACGGTGTCGCTATAGCCTCTCGAGTCGGATTAAAAGACGTGGAAACCAATTTCCCCACGCAACCCACCTTCAAAGACAAGTTGGAGGCGCGTGCAATCAGCGCTGTTTGTGACGGGGTAAGGGTGTGGTCACTCTATATTCCAAACGGGCGGACCCTGCAGGACCCTCACTACCAATACAAGCTGGAATTCTTAAATAATCTCGCGAACTACACTCGAGGGTACCTGGAGAAATCCACTACCCCCTTAGCGTTAGTGGGAGATTGGAACGTCGCTCCTCTGGATGAAGACGTGTGGGATATCAGTGTTTTTGAAGGTGACACGCATGTTTCCGAACCTGAACGAATGGCATTTAACCAATTCTCCCGCCTGGGGATGAAGGAACTAACCCGCGAATATGTCACAAACTACACGTACTGGGATTACCAAAAACTTCGGTTCCCCAAAAATGAAGGCATGCGAATTGATTTCGTTTATGCCTCACCAGACCTGGCGGAACGCGCTATCGGTGCGGACATCGACAGGAATGAGCGCAAAGGTAAAGGCGCTTCCGATCACGTTCCAGTTATCGTTGACTTCCAATAGCCTCACAAGAATGGCCTAGCGTCCGTAAGCGGTACTAATGGGAAACGCTGCTCTGGCCCGCTAACCACTCCCGTTTGCTAGCTATAGGCTTCCGGGCACGGTGACCAGCTTCCGGCTACAGGCTTCCGTCCACCAGCTTCCGGCTACAGGCTTCCGGGCACGGTGACCATTATGCGGGCGGAGTGGGGAAAACTAGTTCCCGCATTGCAGGAGGTAATCGCCCAGCTGTTGCCAATGCTGCTGATGCCATTTGCCGAAAGGCTCATCTCCCAAGAACGCGCCCGCTGCACCCCGCGCAGGATCCACCCAGATAAAAGACCCTGACTGGCCAAAATGTCCGAAGGCACCTTCTGAAGCTTGAGGCGGGAACCAAGTTCTCTGCTTATCCTTCTTCATTTCCACCCCGAGCCCCCACGCATTATCCCGATAGGAACCATACCCGGGAGTTATCCCGCGTATCCCCGGATAAGTCTCAGTCAACATTTGCTCATGCAAGTCAGTGGAAATCAGCGTTGGTTCTAAGAGCTCGTTCGCAAGCGCCATGAGATCTCGAAGCGAACCAGTTCCACTGTAAGCACAGGATCCGGTGATGCTCGTTTCGACCATTCCTAAAGGTTCAAGTACCTCGGTTTCTAACCAGTCGTTAAACGCCGTTCCCACATGTTCTTCGACCGCGTTTGCCATACTTTCAAACCCAAAATTTGAGTATATTCTGCGCGTTTCCGGTTCCGCTTGGCGTTCATTTTTGTCGAATGCTACCCCTGAGGCGTGAGCAAGCAAATGCTTGATGGTGACAGTTTCGCCGGCGACCTCAACGGGGGTACCTAACTCCAGATGGCCGCGTTCAACTGCCACTAATACGCCAATAGACGCGAAAACCTTGGTGACCGACATGTAGTCAAACACCTCTGTTTCATCACCAAAAACCATCTGCGCCCCACTCTTTTGCATGCAGCCAATGGCACAGTCGAATGGTGGTTGCACCTCATCTGGTATTTCAAGCATCATCTACCTTTCGTTTCTATCTGCATACTAACCTAAACAAATTCGCGAACTACTCAGTGCCATACCGCCGGTCTTAACGCCCCCTCAGCCTCACCCCCTCCAGGTACCCGCTCCGGACTTTTGTGCGCCGCAGGTACCCCTCCCCTTTTCTTCCGGGTACCCCTAGTTATTAGGGTGCCTAAAGCCGCGTCTTTCCCCTCACGGATGCCGCAGGTACCCTCCTTCGTCTTTTCGGCCACCGCGAGCAAAAGTTGATACAGTAACGCCCAACCGGCTACGAGGGGAGCTAAGGAGCTTATTCAGCGGGGGTACCTACGGTGAAAAGTCGAGAACGCAGCCAGGTATATCTGTAAAAAGAAGTGCGCGCCTTCCCAGTGGAAGAGCGCGCACTTCAACAGATTCCCCCAGTTACGGACCGGGGGTACCTTCTACTCGGTTACCGCTAGCGACAAAACATCATCACCTTCGGCGACCCCAACCTCAACAACACTTCCATCATCAACACCGCCGCTAAGAATCAGCTTCGCCAAGCGGTCCCCAATCTCTCGTTGCACCAGCCGACGAAGCGGACGCGCACCGAAAGCCGGGTCATAACCATGGTCAGCTAACCACGCTTTCGCCTCATCACTTACAACCAGCTCAATGCGGCGCGACGACAAACGTGCAGCCATCCGTGCAACCTGAATATCAACGATCTGAGCCAGCTCCTCACGAGTAAGCGGATCGAAAATCAGGATCTCATCAAGCCGATTCAAAAACTCCGGCTTAAAGGACTGCTTCACCATCGCCATAACTTGATTATGCTTCTGCTCATCACTTGAAGTCGGATCCGTCAAGAATTGTGACCCCAGGTTAGAAGTCAACACCAAGATAGTGTTACGGAAATCAACAGTCCGTCCCTGGCCATCAGTCAACCTGCCATCATCCAACACCTGCAGCAGAATGTTGAAAACCTCAGGATGAGCTTTCTCCACCTCATCAAGCAGTACAACCGAGTAAGGCCGACGGCGGACCGCCTCCGTTAACTGACCCCCCTCATCGTACCCAACGTACCCTGGAGGAGCCCCAACCAAACGAGACACAGAATGCTTCTCTGAATACTCACTCATATCGATGCGCACAATCGCATGCTCATCATCAAAAAGAAAATCAGCCAACGATTTCGCAAGCTCAGTCTTCCCAACCCCAGTAGGGCCAAGGAACAAGAACGAACCCGTAGGACGATTCGGGTCAGACACCCCGGCGCGCGAACGGCGAACAGCATCAGACACCGAAGTCACGGCAGCTCGCTGTCCAATTAGACGCTCACCAATCACATCCTCCATCGAAAGAAGCTTTTCCATCTCCCCCTGCAACAACCGCCCAGTAGGAATACCAGTCCAGGACTCAATTACCTCAGCAATTTCACCTGGCCCCACCTTCTCGGCAATCATCGGTTCGATGTCAGCAGTATCTTCCTGTGCTTCAGCCTCCTCAATCTGCCTCTCGATCTGCGGGATCTCCCCGTTTTGCAATCGCCCCGCTTCCTCATACCGGCCCTCACGCATCGCAAGTTCCAACTGAGTACGCAACTCATCGAGACGTACCCTCAAATCACCAACGCGGTTACGCCCCGCTTTCTCCTGCTCCCACCGAGCAGTCAGAGCATTCAACTCTTCCTGCCGATCAGCCAGCTCAGAACGCACCTTCTCTAACTGATCCTGACTAGACTCATCCTCATTATTAGGATCCGACTCCGTCAGGTACGACTCCTCCATCCGCAACCGGTTAACCTGCCGCTGAAGCACGTCTATCTCCGTCGGCGACGAATCCAGCTCCATCCGAAGCCTAGACGCCGCCTCGTCAATTAAGTCAATCGCCTTATCCGGCAATTGCCGCCCGGAAATATACCTATCCGACAACTGGGCTGCCGCCAAAATCGCACCGTCAGAAATCGTTACCTTGTGATGGGCCTCGTATTTAGGGGCAATACCGCGCAAAATTGCAACAGTATCATCAACACTAGGTTCCCCCACATAAACCTGTTGGAACCGACGTTCGAGCGCAGGATCCTTCTCAACATGCTCCCGGTATTCGTCAAGAGTTGTTGCCCCCACGAGCCGCAACTCCCCCCTCGCCAACTTGGGTTTGAGCATGTTACCAGCATCCATAGCACCGTCAGCGCCACCACCAGCACCTACCACCGTGTGGAGCTCATCGATGAAAGTAATTACTTCCCCATCGGAGTTCTTAATCTCATTAAGCACCCCCTTGAAGCGTTCCTCAAATTCACCCCGGTACTTAGCGCCAGCAAGCATTGAAGCAATATCCAAGCTGATGAGCTTCTTATCCTTCAAGCTCTCTGGAACGTCACCTGCGACAATACGCTGCGCCAACCCCTCAACAACAGCCGTTTTACCCACGCCAGGTTCACCAATCAGAACCGGGTTATTCTTTGTGCGGCGCGAGAGCACCTGAATAACTCTGCGGATCTCCGCATCACGACCAATGACAGGGTCCATCTGGCCTTCCCGAGCCCGTTCCGTTAAATCTTGGCCGTATTTTTTCAACGCTTCGAAGGTACCCTCAGGATTCGCTGACGCAACCGGTTCTGGCCGCAGCTCTTTCGTTACTTTCTCGAGGGTACCTGCGTCGGCACCCACGCTTTGAAGAAGCTCGCCAGCATCAGAGTTGGATTCAGCAACCCCCATCAACAGGTGCTCAGTCGACACGTACTGGTCGCCCATGCGCGAAGCAATCTCACCCGCTTTAGACAGGACGCCCATTAGTGCACGCGAGGACTGCGGTGTGCTAACAGAGGTACCCTGCGAGCTCGGTAAGGCTGTCAACGCCGCCCGGACCCTTGCCCCAACAGTTTTACGTGAGGCTCCCGTCGCCTCAAGTACCCTCAGCGCTATACCTTCTTCCTGGTTAAGTAGCGCATTCAGGAGGTGCATCGGCTCTACCTGCGGATTGCCAGCAGCTGCAGCAGTTTGCAACGCGTCCGCCAACGCCTCCTGCGATTTTGTAGTGAAGTTATTGTTCACTTTCGTTTACCCCTTTTCGTTCAGTCTCTAAATGAGTAAACAAAACAAAGGTTGAGTCTATTCCACTCAACCCTCTTTTATGAGTGTCATACATCACTACTTAGAGTAGTTTGAGTACCTCAAATCACAATCAACACAAACCCACATCATCTAATGCTGCAGTCCCTTGAGGGGGTACCTGGGGGTACTTACAAAAGACAGCCAAACTAATGCACCAAGACGCCCCATGCTCAAGCGGTTCCGCCAACCTAAAACTTACGGCTTAAGCTGCTCCAAGCTGATTTTTCAGCCGTTCTTTTCTAAGTCGATTGACGTGGGGCATTTCCAGCTCAGCAGTGCAATCCACCCCGGCCTGAGTAAGAAGGTAATCAGCGAGCTGCGGATTACGTGCCAACACGGGTCCATGCATATAAGTTGCAATAACAGAGCCCTGAACAACCCCCTCAACCCGATCTGCAGCTGAGCCACCACCATTGCCTACTCCACTAAGCACCTTGCCAAGAGTGCGTGCGTTCACCCCTATTTCAGTAACTCCCCCGTGGTTTTCAAACCCAGTTAGCGGTTCCGTCAATCCTGGTAGCAAGGGGGTACTAACAAGTTCACCAATGGCGCGTTTCCCACCGGGGAGGGTCACGCAATCAAGTACCCCCGCACCCTCCACCTCACGCCCCTGCGCATCTGTGTAAGAACGCCCGAGAATCTGCATCCCAGCACAAATTGCTAGCACCGGGATCTTGCTTTCCAACATCTCAAAAAACACGTTGTTCTTCCGCAAGTACTCCGCAGCAATCGCCTGAGCCGTGTCTTCACCGCCACCAATCGTAAAAAGATCCACTTCAGTAGGAATTGACTCACCGTGCGAAACTTTGACTATTTCAGCATCCACATTCCGCCACCGCGCCCGCTGAGCCAGCACAAGAGCATTCCCACCATCACCGTACGTTCCAAGTACCTCCGGCAATAGGACACATATCCTCAGCCCCATTACTTCTCCTTCTTCCGCCCGGAACCTGCCTCAAGCTGACGTTTGAAATCACGGAAGGCCGTGTAATTCGCGATCAGATCCACTCGTCCGCGTTCGCAGTTAGCCACCGCAACCTGGGGGGTACCTACAAGGTCTGAATCGATACCTGCGTAATCCAACCGCACCGCCAAGTCAGCTCCTCGCTCTCCACAGGCAACTATCTTCGCCGACTTGGTCCGCAGTCCCTCAAAGTCAACATCCCACAACCAAGACAAATCCGTACCATCAGCTATTTGCCCATTGACAGCTATGACCACTGACTTCGCGTCCGAATCGATCATTGTTAAGGCCTCTTGCCACCCAGCTGGATTCTTCGCCAGCAACAATCTGACCTCACGCCCATCCACAGACACAACAGAGTACCTGCCGGCCACAGATTCAACCCCTTCGACCGCTGAAACAGCAGTGTCAAAATCCACACCTAGCAGCAGCGCCGCAGAAACCGCTTGCGCAGCATTACCCCGATTCGCCCGCCCAGGAACCTGCAACCGCAAATCCCTGCGCAAAACCGTAGGTACCCCCACGCCTTTTCCGCTCCCTTTCTCCGCCTTGCATAGAGCATCACCATCGAGGTACCACTGCGGATCAGGACGCCTGTAGTCAGTACCAGGAACATACCAACTCCCGTTTTCCCGGACCACGGATTGCCCACCACGCGGAAACGTTGTGGAATCATCAAACCAAGACAACCCCGCAGCTACCCACGTAACATTCCGGCAATCCCAGGCAGCAGAAACGATTAACGGGTCATCACAGTTAGCCACCACCTGCGCCTGAGGGTACTTGGAAAGGGTTTCGCGGATATGCTTCTCAACACTTGCGGTCTCCCCCATCCGGTCAAGTTGATCACGCGACAGGTTCAGCAGAACAAACACATCTGGGGTTACCTGCTCTGAAACACTTCTCAGATACAGTTCATCCACTTCCAACACCGCAAACTCTGCCTGCGGTTTCCGCAACAAAGCTGTCAGCACGCCATCGGTCATATTGTCACCACGTTCATTAGTTGCAACATCCCCCAATGAACTTAACGCTGCACTAACCATCCGCGTCGTGGTTGATTTACCATTAGTGCCCGTAACCAGCACAACTGTCTTATCTTTCGCGGCCTTTCGCAATATGTTCTTATCTAGCGATCTAGCGACGCGGCCGCCAATCATCCCTCCGGCCCCCAAGCCAGATTTCTTCGAGACCCAGCCAGCAAACTTGCCTGCAACCGCTGCGATATCGCCATGTACCCCTAAGCTGAACGACCGCATTTTCTCCTCACTCAAACGTAGGTACCCTCAAAACTAGAAACAGCGTTAGACAACCTCAAGATCTACGGCCTATTCATGACGCTATTATTCAAGCAACTAAACTAACGCAAACTAACTCAATGGAAACCCTAACGATCCAGCGGAGCGCACTGTGCCTCTACAAAACCGCTGACCGTCGGGTCGGGCATTATTACCAACCGCGAGACGACTGAATCATGATTTCTCTGCGCCGCCGGTTCACTTTAACAAGTTTCACGATGCCCCAAATCAATACCACCAAGCCAATAATCTCAAGCACCACAAAGATGATGCTCACCGTCCCAAGGCCTTTGAACACGTCATTTACGGACATCTCTCGAAGCTTCGCATCATCGGGCACCCCATCGCATTTCAAAGTGTACTTACCCGACAAGTCAGATCCGGAGAAAAATGCTGCGTTCTCGCCAGTCTCTGAAGATACAGTTTTCTCGAGTTCATACTCAGTGCGGTCATTAACCAGCATGCACGTGGTTTCATCGGACGCAGGCGTTACGGACAAGGCAAAGGTACCTAGACTTCCCGGCTCTACAGTCGAGCCGTTCTGCACGTCCGAGCGCGACATGCCCGCACTATTAGAAACGATTGAAACTCCTGCACCTACAAGCCCCACGATCGGTGCAACCAGCAACATCAAAACTGCACCAACTACAGTAAGCGTGATCGCCATCCCCCTACTAGGCAGAGGCTGGGGAGCGTTTGGAGTGAAGCTACCATTTGGCGCTCCGGGATTCTGGCCCCACCCCTGCCCGCTCTGAGGCTGCTGTTCGTAAGTACCCCACTCTTGCGAGGCACCGTAATTGTTCTCCCCGAGGGGCTCGTCATTTTCTGGGCGTCGGCTTGGAGGCATAAAACCCGGTTCATCTGCAGCACGGCGGCCATACCTGGGCTGTCCACTGTTCTGGGCGTCCGAAGGCGTCGTCACATTCTCTCCTTAAGAAGTAATAGACAAGCTACGTACACAAGTTTAAACTCATTCTTTCTGAACGCGCACCACCCATTTTCAGCCGATCGGTGGGGGTACCTTGGTGGAATTCGCATTAACGCTGGCTATAGGAGGTGTTTACTCGCTGTGCACACAGGCAAAGTTATCCACAACCACGCGTTCCACCTTGGATTCCCACTGCGTGTCACGTAGAGAATCTAGGCATGCTGAACATTCTTCCGAAAATCGATAGTTCCTGGCTCATCCCCACGGTGCCATACTGTGCGAGTCGTCATAGTTACAAAAGACAGCAGCCCAACATTACGCCGATCTCGCGAAATAGAGCGATCGAATCATCCGACCGCTTCCCACTTTGGGATATTGAGAAACGAATCCACCTGGTTCGCGCGCTAGAAAGTCAATCCAGATCAGCTCCGGACACCTACCTCACGGGGGTAACTGCGGCTCTTTGGTATGGGTTTTCGGTGTTGACTGCACGCACAGACATAGAGTTTCTAGTGACTTGTAAGCACCACCGCCGCAGCACTACAGCGGGGTCACACTGCCGATATTTCAAGGGGTGCTCCGTACATCGGCGGCGCCACCGTCTTCCCCGTGAGGCATACTCACAGGTCAAAGGCGTGCGGATAATAACTCCGAAATTCCTTCTTTTTGAGGTTCTGCAAACCCCGAACGTATACAGTGCACTCGTCACGGGTGACTCCATTTTCCGCTTCCTGCTTAGGAAATATGGGGATCCTCGCACACTGCTGGACAGCACAATAGAAAGGCTTCGCAACTCACTCTTCAGAGTTGCGCAGAACCTCCCTCATAATGTAGATAAGAAACGCATTCTATCCCGTATTCACTTGCTGTCAGCGAGGTCTGAATCACCACTCGAAACGATTACGCGTTTGCGTCTTCGCGAAGCTGGTGTTCCAAAACCAAGGCAGCAGCGTTTCGTACGTGCAAATGGGCAGACATATTACGCAGACTTCGCTTGGGACCGCCAGAAAACCGTTCTGGAGGTAGATGGTAAAAGCAAGTACCGACACGATCCTCAGCGGAAGATTACCCAGCAAAATGCGCGTGAGGAACAGATGACGGCAAAATACCCGTATCTGTACCGGTCCGGATGGCACGAGGTACTGAGCGATAGCTTTATTCAGCTCGTCAGGTCGTGGTTTCCCCGACGAGCACTCCGACCTCCTCGTGCCATCGAGTAACCTGGTCCGGTCTACTTTTCCGCTGCCTGACCGGGAGTTTTGTCATCCACCGGTAGCAGTTCGTCTCTGGCTTTGGTCGGGAAGGCACGTTTCGAGTGTTGCAAAACGAGGCGTTCCTGGCGCCAACCCGAAGCGATACCTTGCCGACACCGGTTGGGCACGCTAGGGCCTGATCACGAGGCGTACCTAGGTATAGTTTCTTCCCAAGTCCTAGCGAAAATCTCTTCTGCACCTTCGTAGCAAGTGACACTAGATTTGGTGTAGAAATTTTCCTCATCGCAAGAAATCCACGTGTCAGCTTCCAAACGCGCGTCCCAATCCATGTCGGGCCGCGAGAGCCCCACTCGCCAAATAGATTCTGTTCGCGCGGACGTTGGATCGTCCCACTTTATCCAGTAGCGTTCAACAGAGTCTTCATCAAAGTGAAGCCCATCAGGATACACGCGGGTACCTCCGTACGCCGGGTCCACCTGCAGCATTGTTTCCTGAGCAACCACGTCAGTCGTAGTTAGTCGTTCAGGCCGCCTGGATCCAGCCTTTCCCTCCTGAGGGTACTTGACGGGCAACCCGGGAGGCTGCACGGGTTCACCAAACGTTACAGACTCATCTAACTGCCGCGCAGGTACCCCCTCTGACGCAATCCACCTCACCGGCAGCGTAATCTCACAGGCTCCAACATCGAGTTTGAACCCCTCACCACCAGGTTGAGGCCAGATCCAAGGCCAATACGCAGAAGAAATCGACACACGTACCCGGTGGCCTTGTGCGAAATGATAACCAGCGCCTGTCAACTGTAGGTGCACGTCAGCCCACTCTCCGGCAGGCATGAGGACTCGTTTATCCCGCCCCTCGCGCGCAGAAAAGTTCAGGTTCCCACGCGTCACCAGCGTCGCTGCCCCATCAGGGGCTACATCCACCAGTCGAACGTACACCTGACCTTTGGGGGTACCTGATTGGATGCGTAGCTTAAGCTCCGCGTTCCCCAAAATCTCCAGCGGCTGCTCAACGGGGAAATCAAAAGTAACGCTCCTCCCATCATCGGCACGCTGATCAGTAGGCAGATCAGCATCATTTCCGAAAGGAAAGTACCGCCCAGCATTCTGCCCGGTATCCTGCGGGGAATTCACGCTCAACACGCCCCAAGAATCATTAGGTACCGCCGCAGAGTCTTCCTCAATGCATTCCCCTGCTTCCCCACAGCACCTCTCGTTTTCAACGCTGTAACCTTTAGCGTCAGTTAACTTCCACGTCGTAGGAGTGATATTCGGTGACGGCCATGATTCTTCCGCAACCCACCTGCCCGGTAACTCCTCATAAACCGACGAGGGTGGGATCGGATCTGTAATCCACGTTCGGAGCAAGGGATCATTCATAACCCCGGTCTCCTCATCCTTAAGCCACTTATCCCACCAACGCAGTGTTTCACCCAGAAAATCTATGTGTGGACCAGGTTTGAGGTCTCGATCGGGGTACTGATGGGCCCACGGGCCCAAGATGCCCCTCACATTTTTCCCTAAGCTTGAAAGGTTCTTAACTAAACGCAGCACTGTGTCCCGGTAGGGGTCGTTCCAGCCACCAACCGCCATAACCGCCGCATTTATTTGCGAGTAATCCTCGCACACTGACCCGTGCTTCCAGTACTCATCGCGAACCTGATGTTTCATCCAAGTATTCAAATACGGGTCCATCCGCTCCAAACGGTACAACCACTGGTCTCGCCATTTATCGCCCCACACCCGTTTGTCGGGCGGGCGAGACTCAAACGCAAGCATTGTCGCAGCCCAAGCATGCATGTCGACTGCCAGCATGGAACCACCGAAGTAGTGCACATCGTTGTCGTAGCGATCATCGGTTGAACACGTGGTGACAATGGCTTTCAATGGTTCGGGGCGTAAAGCAGCTAGTTGTAACGAGTTGAAACCTCCCCAGCTGATCCCAAACATACCGACTTTGCCTGTCGACCACGGTTGAGCTGCGAGCCAGTTGATTACTTCCACTCCGTCAGCGTGTTCTTGTTCAGAGTATTCATCCCCAGGTACCCCCTCAGAATTACCATGACCCCGAATGTCTACGCGCACAGAAGCGTAACCGTGGCCCGCATAGTAAGGATGACGCTCATGATCACGAGGAGCTGTCCAATCCCCCGCCCGGTAAGGCAAGTACTCCAGGATTACCGGCACTTTTTCTGTTGTTACCGGCATCCAAGCTTTCATCCAAAGCTGGGTTCCGTCACTGAGGGGTACCCAGCCTTCGTTAACTTTCACCTCATAGGGGAACTTTGTTTGTATTCGCACCTACACTCCTAACCTACGATATTCATTTGCTTGTTCATCCAAGGGGTTAAAACCACTAGAAAAACCCCGTAACCAGCGATAATGAACCCTTGGATCCCGAAGTACCCTCCCGCGTTGGCAAGGTCAAAATACTTCACAATCTGTGCTTGAATGCCCTGAGATAGCGCCATTGCGGCAAACCAAAGTGCCATGGTTTGGGACGCGAACGCCCTTGGAGCCAGTTTTGTTGTGGCCGACATGCCAGATGTTTGCAAGATCAGATCTCCCAAGCCCAAGCACACGTAACACAAGATCATCCAACCAGCGGAAAGTAGACCACCATGCGGCGTTAGCGTTACTCCAAGTGCAACGGTTAGAAATGCCAGGCCACCGAGCATCGCCCCGATGCCCACTTTTGCAGATACATGCGGTTGCCTCTTACCGAGTTTTACCCAAAGCCACGCGAGCACCGGCCCCATGACGATTTCAACTATCGCGGTTAAAGATATGTACCAGGTTGAGGGGTACGTGAAGCTACCGATTGAATTATTAGTTTTATCTAAGGCAAGGAAGTTCAGCGTGTTACCCGTTTGGAAGTACGTGAGGTTATACATGACGAGAGCCACGAGCAGCAAAGAATAAGGAAACAAGTTCTTTTTCTCCGCTTGGGTGACTTGAGAAGATCGGCTCATCATCACTAGGTAAAAGAACGGCACGAGTAGCGTCACAATAGTCACTAGGTTCACGAGGGTACCTAAGGAATCGCGTGAGGATACTGCGAAAACCACGGCTACTACCACCGCTGCGGCCACCAACCCGACAGTAGTAAAGAAGTGTTTATCCGCTCTGAAGGCAGCGCGGATTTCTTCTCCCTTTTCGCGCCCCGCTAAGTACTTACCTCCTGCGATGAACTGGATTACGCCTGCGATCATTCCTACTGCGGCAGCAGCAAATCCGTAGTGCCAGTTGTAGGTTTGGCCCAACCAACCGGCAATGAGTGGTCCTAAGAAAGCTCCGATGTTTATACCGGAGTAGTAGATGGAGAACCCCGCATCTCGGCGTTGATCACCTTTCTCGTAAAGCTCCCCCACCATTGTTGACACGTTCGGTTTAAGCAGGCCTGTTCCAACGATTATTAAAGCCAGCCCCACCCAGGTGAAAACTTCTGTAGGTACCCCCATCGCGATGTGTCCCGCTGCGATGATTATCCCTCCCCACAAAACGGCATGATGGGTACCGGAAACTCGGTCTGCTATCCAGGCGCCTGCGATTGATAGTAAATACACCAGCGCCCCGTAGGCGGCGACGATTGATGAGGCCGTGGATTCCTCATATCCCAATCCACCCTGAGCTATTGCGGACGCAAAGTAGAGCGCCAAAATTGCTTGAAACCCTAGGTAGGAGAAACGCTCCCACAGTTCTAGGTTGAAAAGTGTCGCTAAGCCGCGTGGATGGCCGAGAAACGCTCTGTCCGCGCGCGCTTGTATATCCTTATTTTCGGCTCTGGTAGCTGAGCTGCTCGGTGAAATTGTTCTTCCTTCCGGTTTGGTTGCGTTCATCGGCGCATGTTCGCCGCGAACCATTCACGGTCTCTCACCTATTGGTTCTTTGGTGGGTGTCTGCATCAGTTGATCTGTGTCTTAGAACTACCCATATGAAATCCTGCTGTATTTCTTACCCAGTCTTTACCTTAACCTCATGCAGCGGCTATCCGCGAACGCTACTTCACAACCGCACCGTAGCAGCCAAGTAGTAAAACGTTCCAAGTACCCCACCTGATGCACCTTCTGATCGTCGAAGGTACCGCGTGGATATTAGAGTCATCGAAATCGATGGGGGTACCTGTGGGACAGCTGTTCAAAACAGTGTGGGAGGCAGATCACCAAAGTCTGTCAGAAAAATGGGGGTACGTGCATTACTACAGCAAGCCTGCGGTAGATCACACGTTGGATAACTACCGTCATACACTTCGTCACGGTAGCCGTTCGTCGTTGAACCGTATAAGTGCTTTGTACCCTCGTTTCGGCACGTGCACCAGAGCCCCGGTTGCGGGTACTAAGGCACCTGCCTGTGCTCGTGGCCGTTTGCCACGCCGACTCTGAAAAACGTCGCCGCGCGGTGACGCCGTAAACACGCGATCGCGCCTAGCCTCAAAAGCGGACAGCTTATTGCGCACGTTTTCCGCTACTGTCTGCAAGCGTTGCAGTTTCTCTTGAGTTTCGAGCAGCTCTTCACGCAACTGCAGAATCTGGCGCACGCCCTCAAGATTCACGCCGTCTTCTTGGGATAGGCGTTGTATTTCACGGAGTTTCTCAACATCCTGGTATGTGTACCTGCGTCCTCGCCCCTTGGTTCTTGCCGGGGTCACGAGTCCTAACCGGTCGTATTGGCGCAAGGTTTGTGGATGCATTCCAGCTAGTTCTGCCGCAACAGAAATAACAAACGTTGTTACTGCCATTTCCCTCCTCCTTTCCGCCAATTTATCGTTCCACCCGCGAGCGCTTATCAATGCACACAGAGGCCCGATTTACAACACACCGATGCGTCACCGTTAAACACCTTCGCTGTTAAATACGAGGGGGTACCTTGATCATCGGGAACTGATGCAACCAAAGTACCCCCAAGTGGTTCACGTCCGCCAGCGAACCCGCGTTTCGCCTAGGCCTACTTAGCTTTGCCACACGTGGGCGTTAAGGTCCGCGCGTGGATCCCACCCTTGTGTCGCTTCGGAGAGTTTACGCACGGAGTCCTTGAATGCCTTCGAGGTTACGCTGGGGACAGCTATTTCCACCTCAATAATGAGGTCACCGCGCCGTTTACCGTCATCCACACCGCGTCGACGTACCCGCAGGTGGGTGCCTCCCGAGGTACCCGGGGGTACTTTCACGGTTACGGTGGAACCATCCAGTAGTGGCACCTCGACTTTAGAGCCGAGCACTGCCTCAGGGTAAGAAACCGGCAATTTCATGTGCAGGTTCTTGCCACTAAGGGAAAACACGGGATCTTTCCGAACTCCGATTGCGACAACCAAGTCACCGGAAGCTCCTCCGTTAACGCCGGGACGGCCTTTCCCACGGATCCGGATTTTCTGCCCATCATTCACCCCAGCAGGTACCCGCACCGTCAGGGAACGTCCCTCAACGGTCATTTTCAACGTCGCCCCTTGCACGGCTTGTCGCAGGGAAATCGTCGTGGATGCGGCTAGGTCAGCGCCCTTTGAGGGAGATTGGTAGTCCTGGTAAGCGTGTTGACCAAAACCACCGAACCCGCCCCTACCGGCGCCGCCGCCACCGTTGAAAATCCCGGATAAGATGTCGTCTAAGCCGCCGCCGGCGCCGCCTGAAGTGGAAAACCGTACTCGATGCCCGTTTCCGGAGCCTCCGAACATGGATCCGAATACGTCTTCGAAACCGGCGCCGGCCCCTCCAGGGCCCGCGGAGAATCTCGCCCCTCCGCCCGCCATGGCTCTGATCGCATCATATTGTTTCCGCTGTTCAGGGTCTGACAGAACGTTGTAGGCCTCACCGACCTCTTTGAACCGGCTTTCCGCTTTTTTGTCGCCCGGGTTCTTATCTGGGTGAAGTTTACGCGCGAGAGAACGGTATGCTTTCTTAATTTCACTTGCGCTCGCGTCTTTCTTAACGCCTAACACTTTGTAGAAATCTTTGTCCATCCAATCGTGACCAGCCATGTTCCCTCACCTCCCTTCAACGTATTTTTCAGTCATTTATTGAGGGTTCGCCACGATTACTTTTGCTGGTCGGAGCACGCGCTCGCCCACTCGGTAGCCTTTCTGCACGACTTGCTGAATCGTTGGGTGTTCCACACCTTCAGTTGGCACAGCCATGACTGCTTCATGGTGGGCGGGGTCGAATTCTTCCCCTTCCTCCCCGAACCGCGTTAGTTCGTAGCGGTTTTGCAGCGTAGTTTCCAGCTTCGTGACGATCGCGGTGAAGGGGGTACCTTCCTCCAGAGCACCGGCAGTTCGGGCTGCATCAATGTCGTCAAGTACCGGCATCAATGCTTCCACCACTTCCCCATGCCCGAGTTTGCGCGCGTCCGAAATGTCCTGCTTAGACCGCCGCACGTAGTTATTGTGCTGCTGCTGCAGGTTGTAATGGTCCGCGCGGGCACGAGCGAGATCGTCACCGAGCTGAGCCATCTGTTCGCGAGCTGCGTCTAATTCGTTCGCGTCCGCACTCGTGTCAACGTCGGCGAGCTGTTCTTCCAGGTGTGAGATGTCCTCCGGGTCCAAGGTTTCCTCGGTGCCATCAGTTTCTTCTTGAGGTTGTGCACCGGTTTCCGGGTTATCCCCCGCGGGGGTACCTGCGGGTTCCGAAGGGGTGGGGCGGGGGGATTCCTCCGAGGTACCCCCCACCTCACCATCGGTTTGCGCGGATTCGGGGTTCACGCCCTGATCACGCGTAACCTCCTCACGATCCTGGTTTTCAGGGTCATGATTCAGTTCTTCGTTACTCACTTATCTTCCTCTTCATCAACGATTTCAGCATCTATGACGTCGTCATCGTCACCCGAGTTGGATTCCTGCTTCGGCTGCTCACCCGCCTCAGAAGCACCTGCTGCCTCTTCTTGCTGGCTGGCTGCGTAAACTTCCTGACCAATCTTCATACTGGATTCGTTCAGTTTGTCCAAAGCAGTTTTGACCGCGTCCGAGTCGTCCCCCTCAAGGGCTTTCTTAAGGGCATCCACATCCGCACGAACGGTGTTAGCCGTTTCGTCCGAGATCTTCTCCGACTCGTCTTTCAGGATTTTCTCCATCGAGTACACGGTCTGCTCCGCAGTGTTGCGAACCTCCGCGTCTTCACGACGTTTCTTATCTTCCTCCGCGTGCGCTTCAGCTTCTTTCACCATCCGGTCGATCTCATCTTTAGGTAGTGCCGAACCACCCGTGATGGTCATCGATTGTTCCTTACCCGTACCGCGGTCCTTCGCAGAAACGTGGACGATACCGTTTGCGTCGATATCGAACGTCACTTCAATCTGAGGGACGCCGCGCGGTGCGGGAGCAATTCCGGTGAGTTCAAACGTTCCCAGTGGTTTGTTGTCGCGCGCGAACTCGCGTTCCCCTTGGAAAACCTGGATCAGCACGGATGGCTGGTTGTCTTCGGCTGTGGAGAACACTTCCGTGGACTTCGTGGGGATCGCCGTGTTGCGGTCGATTAGTTTCGTCATGAACCCACCCTTGGTTTCAATCCCGAGGGACAGGGGGGTCACGTCGATTAGCAGAACGTCTTTACGATCGCCCTGCATTACACCGGCCTGCAGCGCGGCGCCCATGGCAACGACTTCGTCCGGGTTCACTGACTTCGAGGGTTCCTTACCACCGGTCAGTTTCTTAACAACTTCACCCACGGCGGGCATACGCGTTGAACCACCGACGAGAATCACGTGGTCGATGTCTTTAATATCAACACCGGCGTCTCGGATTACTGCCTCAAACGGAGCTTTCGTACGTTCCAACAAGTCGGAAGTCATATCTTCGAAGTGTGCGCGCGTTAGCGTTTCGTCCAAGTGAACAGGTACCCCATCAACCATAGTTAGGTACTGCAGGGAAATGTTCGTTGCCGTGGATGACGACAGTTCCTTCTTCGCCTGCTCAGCAGCATCACGCAGACGCTGCATAGCAACCGGGTCCTTCGACAGGTCATTGCCCGTCTTCGTCTTCACCTGCTCAACCAGCCATTTGACGATCGCGTTATCCCAGTCGTCACCGCCAAGGTGGTTGTCACCTGAGGTGGCGCGCACCTCGATGGTAGAGAACGTGTCTCCGTCGTCTGAATCTTTACCGATTTCCAGCAGTGAAACGTCGAAGGTACCCCCACCCAAGTCGAACACTAGGATGAGTTCATCTTCTTTACCTTTAGCTAAGCCGTACGCCAAAGCCGCTGCCGTTGGTTCGTTAACAATCCGCGACACGTTCAAACCCGCGATCTTACCCGCATCTTTGGTTGCCTGACGCTGCGCGTCGTTGAAGTATGCAGGAACGGTGATGACGGCGTCGGTTACGGATTCACCAAGGTACTCTTCCGCGTCTCGTTTCAGTTTCCCGAGGATCCGAGCGGAGATTTCCTGCGCCGTGTATTTCTTGTCATCAACAGCTACGTCCCAGTCGCTGCCCATGTGACGCTTGACCGACATGATTGTGCGATCAACGTTGGTCACTGCCTGGCGTTTTGCGATTTCACCTACCAGGACCTCTCCATTTTTGGAGAACGCAACTACGGAAGGGGTAGTGCGCGCACCTTCCGCGTTAGCGATAATAGTGGGCTCGCCGCCTTCGAGCGTGGCGATAGCCGAGTTTGTAGTGCCAAGGTCAATACCTACTGCACGTGCCATTGTGGCCTCCTTAAAAATCCATATTGAGTCTCTTGCACTCAAGTTTACTTTCACGCATTCACGTGTCAACTCGAATGCCTCAAACTTGAGTCTACTTAACTCAACGTTAGGACCTTCATTTATATTCCAAACCCACCGCGAACCTCATGTGCATTAGCTCACTTCCAAACGGTGAAGGTACCCTCAAGTGAGAAACAGGCGAACTAGCGCACCAAAAGGCGAGTTTTATTCCCAAGTTGTTAGTGAGAATTAGCGCCCCGGGCCCTGTTGCAAACCGAAAACTTGCGTGCAATCGTTAAAGCAATCGACGAAAACAGACCGCTAAAAAGCGAACCAACGAAAGGCATTCAAAATGACGAAACTTGCAGTTATTTACTACTCAGCAACAGGACATGGCACCAAAATGGCGAAAATCGTGGAAGAAGCCGCGAAAGAAGCCGGTGCGGACGTGCGCGTGCGGCACATTAAAGAAACAGTGGACCCCGAGGTGTTTGCCAACAACCCAGCGTGGACGGCGAACTACAACGCCACCAAGGATCTGCCACCCGCAACCGGAGAGGACATAGAGTGGGCAGACGCGGTAATCTTCGGCTCCCCCACCCGGTTCTCAAACGTGACCGGCCAGTTCCAATCTTTCTTGGATACGCTCGGCGGCTTGTGGGCAGAGGGAAAGCTGGCGGACAAGGTGTACGCAGCATTCACCTCATCGAACACGCTGCACGGAGGCCAAGAAACCACCCTGATGAAAATGTACCAAACCATTATTCACATGGGAGGCTACATTGTGACACCAGGGTACACGGATCCGCTCAAGTTCACCGACGGAAACCCGTACGGCGTGGGGCACGTTACCGGAATCAACAACGACAAAGAGCTGCCAGAGTCCACGAAGGCTGCTCTCAAGCACATGACCAAACGAGTTCTTAAGGTTGCCGGCAAGCTAGCGAAGTAACCGCTACGCGCCCGGAAGGCGAGCGAAGTGACCGTTTAGGGGCGCCGCTACCCGTCGACTGTCTTCCGAATCAGATTCTTCACAGAATCAACACTTTTCGGCAGGTGAGTCACGTGTCGCGGCGCTTTTTCAATACCGGCAAACCGAGGGGGTACCTTGGGGGTAAAACCAAGTGCTTGCTCAATGGTGTCCGCGAACTTCACGGGTAAGGCGGTTTCTAGCACAATCATTGGTTCCTCACCGAGGTGCTTCCTGCTGACGTTCCAAGCGTCCGCCGTGTGAGGGTCCATAAGTACCCCATGCTGGCGATGCACCTCCGCGATCCCCCTCAGCCGATCAGCATGCGTGGAGGAACCCGAGTCGAAACCAAACTCCTCCCGCGCACGCTCCACAGCCTCGTGGGCAGACAAATCGAAGTACCCCCTAGTGTTCAACTGGCTTCCAAACAGTTCCCGAACCCGGCCAGTATCGCACCCAAGCAGATCGAACACGAAACGCTCAAAGTTCGACGCCTTGGAAATGTCCATTGAGGGACTAGACGTCTCTAAAGTCTCCGCGGATGAACGTACCCTGTACACTCCAGTGCGGAAAAACTCATCCAACACATCGTTTTCGTTAGTTGCCACCACGAGTTTTTCAATAGGCACCCCCATGCTTCGTGCCACGTGACCAGCGCAAACGTCACCAAAATTGCCTGTGGGGACGGAAAAAGAAACCCGCTGTCCGGGATCGCCACTAACCTGAATCCACGCAGCAACGTAGTAAACCACTTGTGCGAGAAGCCGAGCCCAGTTAATCGAATTCACAGCGCCAATCGAGTATCTGCGTTTGAACCGCGCATCCGCCGATACCGCTTTAACTACATCCTGACAATCATCAAAAACACCATCTAAAGCCACATTTATGATTCTCGGATCATCGATCCCAAACATTTGCGCTTGTTGAAAAGGCGTCATCCTCCCAGCAGGGGTGAGCATAAAAACCCGGATATTTTTCTTCCCAAGCATGGCGTATTCAGCTGAAGACCCCGTGTCACCCGAGGTAGCACCAAGGATATTTAGTTCAGTCTCGTTTGCTGCCAGCACGTACTCGAACAACTGGCCCAGCATCTGCATTGCCATATCTTTGAACGCCGCAGTTGGCCCATTCGACAGGTGGAGCATCCAGGTACCCTCATCAATTTTCGACACCGGAGCCACTTTTGCCGTCGAAAACTTCGCTTCCGAGTACGCTCTTAGGCATAGACGCTGCAGTGCCTCACGCGGAATATCGTCGATGTACAACGACATTACGGCGCAAGCCAGACCCGGGTACCCCCTGCGTTCAAAAACCGTTTTCAACGCAAGAAGGTCTTCTTCTGACAGATGCGGGTAGTGCTCCGGCATGTAAAGGCCGCCGTCGGGCGCAAGACCAGCCAACAGTATTTCCGTAAACGACAAAGAAGGGTCCTGGGGCTTACCACGGGTAGAACGGTATCTCATGGCTTAAGCCTACCGTTTTGCGAAAAAGTAGCATGAGGGTACTTAGCGAACAAAGGTGATTGCGGTACCCCCCCTGCGAACCAACGCTAGAAACAAACCGGCATCCCCCAAGTGTTTTTCCTTGAAAACCACATAATTTGGGTTGCGAACAGGTTTATTCGCACACTATTAACTGCTTAACGCGTACACTGAGGTGGAATTAGTCGTCCATTAAGGGGGTACCTATGCCCATTGAGCGAATCAAAACACCGACCGACGAGCTGAAACAAGCGATGGATCGTTTGATCCCCCAGCTTTCACGCTCATCAAAACCACTGGAAGCGGACGGACTCAAGCGTTTACTAGATCAAGAGTGCGTCCATTTTCTTGTCTACCGCTCACCCGACACTGGAAATATTGAGGGGATGCTAACTCTCGTAATATTCGACATTCCCACCGGTAGGCGAGCCTGGATCGAAGATGTAGTTGTCTTAGATTCCACGCGCGGCAAAGGCGCAGGCCAGAGGCTGGTCGAAGCGGCGATTAAGGAAGCGGAAGAAAGCCAGTGCCGGACGATCGACCTGACGTCACGCCCTACCCGTGAAGCCGCTAACCGGCTTTACAAACGGTGCGGATTTGAGTTGCGCGAAACCAACGTTTACCGGTATGGCGCATAGCAACTCGGCAAACCTCTCGCAGCCCCGTCAGTTCTCTTTCACATAACCGCACATCAGCGGCACATAACCTAATAACAGTGGGCCGCGCAATGACGCGGTAACAAGGAGGGTACCTGCAGGTGCTGTCCTTGTTATCGCACCTACACTCCGCGCAGTTGGGTGGCAATACCGTCGGGGGTACTTAGACGGTGAGCCACGTCGCGTAAAAATGTGCCGCAACGTATGCGGTTGCTAAAGCGGTTATTAAGCACAGCGCCCATCCAGAAAGCCGTGCGTGCTTCAAAGTGAAACTGGCGATGATGCTCATAGATTCTTTGAATCCCTTTTTTCGCGCCAGCACTGAGGTTACTAGCGCGGGCAGGTTTACACACGCACCGAAGACGAGAGCTCCCAGGATACTCATGAAAATCGTCTGCGTAGAGAGCGATGCTGTGGCGGCTAAGAAGGATGGGTCCAAGACTAGGATGCACGCGACCAGCAAGCATGCCAGCGGGGGTACCCACGTTGAATTGGTGACAGCTCGTCCAATCGCGGTAACTGCACTACCCACTATGTCTTTAAGAATTCCTGAGGTTTTGGTTGCGTTGGCACTTGTTGCTTCGTTACCACTTTCACCCACTTCTGCGCCTCTGTGAATGGGGGTACCTTGAGCGTGAGTCTGCTCCGACTCCCAGGTACCCCCGCCACTTTGGCCCTCAAAATCGCTGCTTACGCGTACGAGTTTACGAATGGTTCTGCCCGGGTACCTCAGTAAAATAAGCGTCGCGACCACCAAAAACGCAAGTACCCCCGCTTCTAAAAACCCCATCCAGACTGGGGTTTCGTCACTTTCAGCAGAAATGTTCAAATGCCCAGCTATGAGTAAGGCACGCAAACTGAGCATCACAAAAGCAGTGGCTGGGACCATTCCCCAAGCCAAGAAATGTAGCTTTCCATTTGATGCATGCGCATGCATACCCGCAACTATGACCAGCAGTATCGTGGCATCCACCTGCGACATGCCAAAAACCAGCATTTTAAACAACTCGTGCATGTACCTTAACGCCCTCCTCACGAGTTGTAGTAACAAGCACCGTTTTTACGATAGCGGATTCTTCCAACACTATTCGGCACTACTTAAGCTAGGTTTCAGAAACCTACCCCTCCCCCGCATTCCCACACTCACATCACTTCGCATGGCTATAACTTCCCGTTTATGCTGTAGTGCCAAGGTACGATCGGAGTTATGAGTAATGATCAAACCCTTATTGACAAGAATGCAGCAGATTTTGCGCGATTTGTTGAGGAGTCGCCATCTTCATACCACGCGGCTAACGCGCTCGTTAATCGTTTCAAACAAGGTGGTTTCACAGAGGTAGCTGAAGTTGAATCGTGGCCATCCGAACCGGGTAGTTACCTATTTTCCCGCGATGGCGCAGTATTAGCATGGAAGATTCCGGATACAACCAAGAAACCTCAGGGCTTCAGAATCGTTGGCTCGCACACTGATTCCCCCACTTTTAAGGTGAAGCCGTCGGGGTCTTCTGTAACTGCTGACGGATGGGGGCAGATTGACGTCGAGGTTTACGGCGGGATGCTTACTAACTCTTGGCTTGATCGTGAACTAGGGTTTGCCGGCCGGCTTATTTCTGACGAGGGTACCCAGGTTCTGGTTCGTACCGATGCGGTGGCGCGCATTCCTCAATTGGCGATACATCTTGACCGGGGCGTTAACACCAATGGGTTGAAGTTAGACAATCAACGGCACCTGCATCCTGTATGGACTCTCGATACGGATCTGAATTTCTTAGATTATGTAGCTGACCAGGCAGGTTTGGGATCTCAAAAACGGATTTTGGGGCACGATTTAGTTGCGTATGTGACTCAGAAACCTGAGCGGTTCGGTAACGATAAGCAGTTTTTGGCTTCGGGTCGGTTGGACAATCTCAGTTCTGTTCACCCTGCTTTGGTGGCGTTCCTCGATTTGGATATGTCACGGCACGAAGACATTTGTGTTTTTGTTGCTTTTGATCATGAGGAGATTGGTTCGGCCTCACGTTCGGGTGCTGCTGGCCCAATTCTTGAGGGTACTTTGCGGAGGTTGGCATCGCTTTTTGACGACTCCACGCAGTATTATCAGCAGATGATTGCCCACTCTTCGTGTGTTAGTGCAGATGCTTCACATGGGGTACATCCCAACTACTCGGAGTATCACGATCCTCAAACGCATCCAATCTTGGGTAAAGGCCCTGTGCTGAAGCTTAATGCGAATCAGCGTTACGCCACGGATGCGGTGGGGAGTGCTTTGTGGAACCGTGCGTGTGCGAGTGCCGAGGTACCCTCGCAGGCATTTGTTTCTAATAACGCGATTCCGTGCGGCTCCACCATAGGCCCCATTACCGCTACTCGGCTGGGGATAACGACTGTGGATGTTGGGATCCCAATTCTTTCTATGCATTCCGCTAGAGAAATGTGTCATCTGGCAGATCTTCACTACCTGTCGCGCGGATTGCGTAGCTACTGGGAAGCTGCCTAGCGCCCGTTGCTTAACACCCCGAGTGCCCTAGGTACCCCCACCCAAAAACACCCCACCACGCCCAGGTACCCCCCCCCACCACGCCCAGGTACCCTCGCGCGAAGACAATGCGATTGCCCGCGGGCACCGTGGCAAGGAGGGGGGGAACCGTTTAGACGTGCGAGAAATCGTTTAGACGTGCGAGAAATCGTTTCGACGTGCGAGGCGTTGTTTAGAACGGTATCGCCATGGCGGGGACGAGCAGGATTTTCGTGATTATAGAAGACGCGAACAAACCAGCGTACGCAGCTTCAACGCGTTCGTCGGAAACTTTGGCGCTCGCTTCTTGGTACACGGCGGGCTGGCCAAGGAACCCTGCTACCGCTCCGGCGGTGCGCGGCGCTGAAAGTTTTAGGAACCACCCGGCAAATACGATCAGTATCAATGAAGCCGCTACGGTTACGACCGCCAGGAGCACGGCCCGCCACCCCAAGGGGCTGGTGAGGATACCCCAGAATTCTGACCCAGCTCCGAGCCCTAGGGCTCCTAAGAAGAACAGTAGTCCTAGCTGACGGATGGTCAGATTCGCCGCTTCCGGCATGGACCACACCAGCACCCCGGTGCGGCGTAAACCGCCGAGCACCATCCCAACGATTAGCGGCCCCGCAGCGGCCCCCAGACTGAAAGTACCCCCACCGGGCATCGGGAATGTCACCAGGCCTAGGAACATCCCTAAGACAAGCCCGAGGCCTAAAGCTAGCGCATCCACCTCACTAACTCGTTTTTCCGAGTCCCCTAGATAAGCGGACACGGCCCGTAATTCTGCGCTAGGTACCGCCACTGAAACCTGGTCTCCGGGCTGTAGTTGGAGCTCATCGGTAGCAAGTATTTCCAAATCACCTCTACGTACCCTCGTGATAACCGCCCCAAATTTCACGGGCAAATTTAAGTGAGCAATGGACCTACCGGCAACGTCGGGGTTTGAAACGGTGATGCGTTCAAAGTCAACATGGCGCCGGTCGTCAGCCAGGTGCTGCGCCGCCTCTTCCCCCACTTCCCGTATTGCAGCTTCCACTGCTTGAGGCGGGCCTACAATAACGACTTTATCGTCAGGTAGCAGATCTTCCCCTGGGACGACGACCCGCGTGCGGTCCGCGCGACGCAGGTATGACATGCGCACTCTACCTTGCTTCCACGCGTTAACATCACGGACGTTGACCTGTTGTTTAACGTGTGCCGTACGCGCTTCCAGCCTAGTCCCAGCCATTGAGGGGGTGTCTTTTTCACCTTTCCACTTAGCTCTAGCTACCATGCTGACTGCTATGAGTCCGACCAGGACTCCGAAGGGGTACCCAACTGCGTATCCGGCGCTGGGGGCGGCTGTGTCAGTTAGTTGTAATGCCGTGTCTAACGCGGGCGCGGCGGTCAGCGCTCCGGTGTAGAGCCCTGCAGTTAAATCAAATGGCATATTCAGGCTGAGAGCCACTAAGACCGCAACTACCGCACCTAATATCGAAGCCAGCGCCGCAGCGACCATGAGTGGTGTTTGCTGGCGAAGCTGTGACATGAATGTGGACCCAGCTGAAATACCTACGGTGTAGACGAATAGTGCCAGTCCCATGCTTTGCAGCAGCGCCATGTTTTCCCCGAGTGCGGGATGCGCAGCCGACAGTGCGAGACCTACAAAAAGTGCTCCCGCGGCCCCAAACCGAAGCGGCCCAAACCGCACTTGCCCCAACGTGGCGCCAAGTGCGACAACCAGAAAGAACGTGAGCAGCGGGTGCTCTGTAAGTAGTTGAAACAATATTTCTCCCTCGCGGTGGTTACGGCTACGATTGCGCGGGTACCATTGCGCTATGAGCGATGATACCGCGAGAGTAGATACGTGGCTGTGGAGTGTGCGCCAGGTCAAGTCTAGATCTAAGGCCTCTGCCGAGTGCCGTGCGGGACACGTTAAAGTCAATGGCAAGACCGCTAAACCTAGCCAGAAGGTTGCGGTGGGTGATACCGTGACGTACCGCGTTCAGGGATTTGACCGGGTTCTTGAGGTTCTTCAGGTACTAAAAACCCGAGTGGGAGCTCCGTTGGCGGTGCAGGCTTACGCGGATCACTCCGAGCCGCGACCGGAGCCGATGCGGTTTTTTATGCCTGTGCGTAGGTTACCGGGTAGTGGACGTCCGACGAAGCGGGAACGTCGCCAGCTTGACGCTCTGCGTGGTCGGGACACTAATGAGGGAAGGTTCCGCTAGCGTTCCCGGAGTGGTTTTACTCGTCTTCTCCGTAAGCTACCTCAAGCGCGTGTTTCCACGTGCCATAGATTTGGCGCATGGATGCGCCTGATGGGACCCGGTTATCGGATTCTCGGGCCCACTCGGTGTAGGCCGCGTAGGAGGCTACCTGGTTCTGTTCTTCGCATTCATTGATGAAGGTTCTAAGGGCCTTGACGCGGTCTTCGGGTGAGAATGTGACGTTTGCGCGGCCGAGTTTTCCGTCGGAGCCTGCGTCTAAACCGACTTGCTCGAGCGCTAGCGACCATCGCCCGCCTAGCCGGGCGATGATTGTCTGCGACGTTGGAGGCCACAGCTGCTTTCCTTTGGCGGATTGTAGCCGCAGGTCGCGCAGGACTAGTCGACGGACGGCATCGTAACGGGTTACGGAAAGTTTTCCGCCTTCGTTTTGGATCGTCGCGTAAGAGCGGTTTGCGCGCTCGGTGATTTTGCCGGCTATCTCTTCGGCGTCGTTTACCCTCAGACGTTTCAGAACTTTAGTGAGCTCTTCTCCGTCAAACTTATTTGAAGATGATGCGAGCTCGTCAGAGTTAACGCCATTTGCGTAGATGTAGCAAAGCGTTAGCAGTAGCAGCTCTTGCGAAAACGCCTGTTTTTGTATCATGGTCGACTTGATAGCTCCTGCATTCTAGTACGTCACGTGACCTAGAGGCTTACCTTACAGTCACGGGCCAACTTGTGTTATTTGAACCGATCGAATGTTAGCGGCCTGTTATGAAGAAGTGGAGCGAAAGATTCCCAGTCTTGCGTCTGTAGTTTCTCTAATACGGCTTTCAAAACTGCCCTAAAAGTTCTTTTGCCAGTAACCAGATGTTTCCAAATGTTTACCGGATATTAAAGATCACTTCACAAATTCGCAATCACTTTCTTTCTACCAAATAGGCCTCGTACATTCTTTCTATTTGCTTATAGTAGATCATTTTACGCAACGTTATGTTCCGAGTTTTAGCATCACTAACATTGCACATCAATGACGCCGAACAGAGCTGCTTTTCTCAGCACTTCCCGTCCACAAGAGCGTTCGTTTTTGAGAAAAGGTTTCCATTCGCTGGCTCTAAGTTACCATATTGGCGAGCCACATCACACCCTACTTGAGTGGATTAACCCGGGTTTTCAGCAAATTCCCAGATTTGCATATTGGTGCTGCATTCACCGCCTCCTAACGTTATACCGTGGCTAATATTATGGACAGCACCATAGCGCTATTTAGGATTAATTGCGAGACATTTCTTGAAGCTGGGCACAGATTCTTTAAAAACGCTCGTTAGCGCTCAAAGAATTGTGTTAGCGCAGTTGAGTTCTAAGCATTTTCGCATTTGCGTCTAAAACTGACTTGTTTTTGCGTTATTTGAGGTTCCCCTAACTTTACGCACGGCTTGTTATTTTGACACTGCTTGGCCGCCGTTTCCCCTTCTGAATAGGGATTAGGGGCTGTATAGACTAGGGGGTACTTAGAGATTGTCAAGGAGGCATCAATGACTGGACTGAATGTACCGACAATTACGCTGAATGATGGCCATGGGATTCCCCAGCTTGGATTGGGTACGTATAAAGTTGCGCCTGAGGATGCTGCGCGTGTGGTTCGTGAGGGGGCTGGCCTCGGTTACCGTCATTTCGACACCGCCCAGATGTACCACAACGAGAAAGAAGTTGGTGAGGGGCTGAAGACCGCAGGGCTTGAGCGTTCGGAGTTTTTTCTTACAACTAAGCTGAACAATAACAATCACGAACCCGATGATGCTCGTCGCAGTTTCGACCAGTCTTTGAAGGACTTGGGGGTGGACTATGTGGACTTGTTCCTCATTCACTGGCCACTTCCTACGCTTTATGGCGGGGATTTTGTCAGCACTTGGAAGGTTCTTGAGGAGTTTCACGCGGATGGCCGAGCGAAGTCGATAGGCGTGTCGAATTTCCAGGTTGACCACCTGCAAAAGGTTCTGGATGAGGGCAGCGTTAAGCCTGCGATTAATCAGATTGAGGTACATCCTTTCTTGCCGAACAACGAGGTGCGGGAGTTCTGCCAAAGTCACGATATTGCGATTGAGGCGTGGTCGCCTCTGGCACGTGGGAAAGTGATCGACGATCCGGTACTCACAGAGGTTGGGAAGGCGCACGGGAAGACAGCTGGGCAGGTGGCGTTGCGTTGGGCTATTGAGCGTGGCGACATCGTGTTCCCCAAATCCCTCAGGAAAGAGAGGATGGCGGAAAATGCGGACATTTTCGATTTCAAACTCACGGACAAGGACAAGCACATCATTGAAGGCTTGGATTTAGGTGAGGAGGGCCGGACGGGCTCACACCCAGACACGATGGATCGCATGTAAGCCTGAACACGGTGAGCGCTCATAGCCAGAACGGTCAAGGTCCAATCAAGCAATGAGCGAGTAGGTAGCAGGTAGGTACCGCCTTAGTTGCAGACAAAAAAGGGGTCGCCCACGTTTTCTGTGGACGGCCCCTTCCTTGGGAACAAGCTGTTTCTTATTCAAAAACAAGTTTTTCAAGAACAAGTTCCGAACGAAACAAGTTGCTCAAAACCAATCCTGATGCACTCGGGACCCAGCGTTGATTCACTAGCCTGCCCGCATGCACCTGACAGGTTTATGTTGTTGAACCGCAAGGTTGCGGCACAAGCTAACGCAATGGCGTTACTGATCGATAACGCGTTACTGATCGATAACTTTATTATCGCCAGTGTTGTGCTGCACCTGGATCTTGCGAGGCTTTGCCTCCTCAGCAACCGGAATGGTCAGCGTCAATACGCCATCTTCGTACTTAGCACCGATCGCATCGAGCGCAACCCCGTAACCGAGCGTCAGTTGACGAGCAAACGTGCCGACCGGGCGTTCGTGAGTGAGCCACTCTACCTTCTCACCCTCAACTTCGGAACGTTCAGCACGCACAGTCAGCGTGCGGTCCTCAACATCAATATCAATGGACTTTGGATCCACACCTGGCAGATCCATCTGCGCATAGTACTTATCGCCATCGCGGTAAAGGTCGAGTGGCATTGCCGGCGACGTCGGCGTCTGGCGCAGCATCGCATCCATCATACGGTTCATGTCGCGGAACGGTTCGTAATACCTAGCCATTTTTCTTCCTTTCTGTCTTGCAACACTTCCATTCTGGCACTCTTCCCCCTCGAGTGCCAAGCAAAGTTGAGCGCAATTCACTCAAGGCTGAACAAAACGCTTGAATCGGCACCCACAAACCAAATAAGGCTCATCGAAACCGCAGAACTGAAAAACGTAGGCAAGCTGAAGGATACGTAGGCAAGCCGAAGGAGACGTACGCAAACTGAAGGAGACGTAGGCAAGCTGAAGGATACGTAGGCAAGCTGAAGGAAGCATGAGCAAACTGCACCACGTGCAAAAAGCAATCCCCGCAAACTTAAACAAGACACATCGACCAACACCAACAACCTGAATAACGCGCGTGAAGCAGCACCGCTGAACCTGAATAACGCGCGGTAATTCACTGACGGCTTAACCGGGGGTACGTTGGCTTCTACACGTGAGACAGTATTAAAACTTTCAGGTAACTCGGGTATTTTCTAAGTATGGATAACACTCAATCACTCGACGAGATGCTCGCGAACATGGACATCCAATCGCAGGGCATCTATGTTTTCGCTAATCTTGACGAGATTCCCGAGGGGGTTGAACCCTTCGCTACCGTGCGCGAAAAAGAAGGCACCACGATCGTCATTTCGGAGGATCGAGCCGAAAAAGCTGGGCTTCCAACCGATAACCGTTTCGCACGAATAACCTTAGAACTGCCCTCTTCCCTGCTTTCGATTGGCCTTGCCGCCACCATCGGCCAGACCCTGGCAGCGCGCTCTATTACCTGCAACCAGTTAGCTGGTTTCCATCATGAACACCTGTTTGTTCAGGTCGATAAAGCCGATGAGGCACTGTCAATCATGCGGGACTTAAAAGAGCAAGCCAAAGGCTGGTTGCCTCGTTAAACAACACTGTCTTTACTGGCTAGGTATTTAACAGACACCGTTTTTACTGATTAGATCTTTGAAAGACACCGTTTTTATTCGATAACCCGTTATAATACACCGTTTTCGCCTGAGGGCCGGCACTGCAGAGTTCAACAATGCGTAAGCGTCGGCCCTAAGGGAAAGGATCTTCTTACCCAAAGGTTCCGCAAAATCGTGCGCTAGACGTTATAGGCTGGTGGATATGGCAAGAGAGCGCACAAAGATGCATTCAATAGACCGCCTCGCAGATGGGACTGTGAAGCAAAAGAACCTACTTACAGGCACAGAGGTGTGGACGGTACCTGGGCGTGACCACCGCCCTCTCGCGCCTCTTGACCCTAGTATCGAACCCATCGACCAAGCTCAGGCAGGGCGTTACTGCGCGTTCTGCGAAGACCGGTACATAGAAACCCCTCCAGAGAAAGCCCGCGTAATCCGCGACGCAGCGGGTAGTTGGCAAACCCTCACAGACCTCTCAGCTTCCGAACTCAATCAGACGGTAGCTGAGTTCCGCCGGATCCCGAACCTCTTTGAGATCGTCTCTTACAACTACTGGCACCTAAACCACGGCCACGTACCCTCAGAAACTGAACACCGCCGCATGGCTGACTACCTCGCCCACCCGCAAGGGTACGACCACGTGATGCGCGTGGTTAAAGCCAGGTTGAAAGCGTCCGGAATGTCCGAAGAAGATTACGCAAGCCTGGACGACGCCCAACTGTTAGCGCACGCCAACGGCTTCTTCTCGGGCGGACACGACCTCATCGTCGCCCGCCGCCACTACACGGACGACGCTAAAACAAACGTTGAACTCGCATCGTCAGGTACCCTCACGGAAGACGAACACTACCAGTACATGCAGTTCACCGCTCAAACCATGGAGGATCTATACGGACTCGACCCCGCGGTGCGATACGTCGCCTGCTTCCAAAACTGGTTGAAACCCGCGGGTGCCTCGTTCGACCACCTCCACAAACAGCTGGTGGCTATCGACGCGCATTCCGTGCAAACTGCGGCGGAACTACGCCGTATCCGCAAAGATCCACAGATCTACGAGCAGATCCTGTCCGTTGGAGTAACCGGGGACCTCATACTAGCCCAAAACGAACACGCAATTGCCATGGCGGGGTGGGGACATCGCTACCCTACTATCGCAATCTGGCCATTGGGGCCGGCGCGTAATCCGTGGGAAGTCTCGGCCGAAACGATGCGTGGCGTGTCAGACATTGTGCACGCCGCACACGCCGCAACAGGCAGCCAAGTACCCTGCAACGAAGAGTGGTACCACCGCCCCCCAGACATCAATACGCCCATGCGTTGGCGGATGCTGCTTAAATGGCGTATCTCCACTCTTGCTGGTTTTGAAGGGGGAACAAGAATCTACCTCAATACGATCGACCCGTGGGGTGTTCGCGACCGCGTCCTGCCGCAACTACACCAACTTCGTGACGCAGGAAAAATAAGTTCAGATATCGCCCTTGGAAGTGAATGCCACGTTTCAGCCGATCTTCTGTCTTGATCGAATGAACTAGTTTTCTACAGGCCTGAACCAGCGTGCTAACTTTACGTATATGCGCGAACTGAAACTGAACTCTCAGAAGAATTTTCTGCTCGGACTTTCCGTATACGTTCTCTGGGGGTTCTTTCCACTCTACTTTTCGCGCCTCGCCCCCGCAGGAGCATTCGAAGTTATTGCGCACCGGGCCATCTGGGGCCTGATTTTCTGCCTTTCATTAATGGCATGTACCGGGCGCTTGAGGCAGTTGCTGACCCTGTGGAAAGACAAACGTACCTTCTGGTTCCTCGTCCTCGCGGGGCACGCCATTGTTATCAACTGGGGCGTGTACGTTTGGGCCATTTTGCACGGCCACACCGTGGACGCGGCGTTAGGGTACTTCATTAATCCCCTTGTTACCGTGTTTCTCGCGGCAACCGTGCGGCACGAACGATTGAATGTTCTTCAGGCATTGTCACTGGCGTTAGGGGCCATCGCGATTATTGTGATGATCGCCGGGCTGGGGTACGTACCCTGGGTTTCGATCGGCCTGCCCGTAACGTTTGGGGTTTACTCCCTCATAAAGAAACAGGTTTCTACCACTGCCCCCGTAGTGACCGGCATGGCTTTGGAAACAATGGCAGTCGCTCCGCTTTTGATTGCGTATTTTGTTTACCTCGCGTGCACCGGGGGTACCTCGTTTCATAAACTGGCGCGTAACGGGGCAGGAGCAGAAGCCATGGTTGGGCACTTCGCCCTTTTAGTGGGTGCCGGACTGGTGACAGTTATTCCGCTGATCATGTTCGCCATGGCTGCTAGAGGCCTGTCACTCACGGTGCTTGGACTGCTGCAATACACCTCCCCGATTATGCAGCTGCTAATCGGCGTGTTCATTTTTCACGAACCGATGGAACCTGCTCGCTGGGTAGGTACCCTCATCATTTGGCTTGGATTAATGCTCCTAACCTGGGATTCACTGCGGTCAAAACGACACCCACACGCTTAGCAGCATGCGACATCTGGTAGACGGGGTACTTTGGACTAGCGAGGGTACTTTGAATGAGCCGGAGGTACTTTGAATGAGCCGGAGGTACTTTGGATACACGAGGGTACTTTGAGCAGGCAAGGGTTGTTGGACTCTTCCGCAGTGCATTCGCACCCTCGGTCTCAATTGGGCATGATAGAAGTAGATAGCGAACCATGTTCATCTTATTGAGGAGGAACTAATGAACGTCCCATACAAACTTGCTACAGCCGGTGCGCTAGCAGCTGCGGGCTTTGCGGCAAACCAGATTGTCAACCAAGGCTGGAAGGTATTCACCGGGCACGAGTCCCCTCAAAATGAAGATGAAGACCAGGTTGAACTAGTTGAGCTACTAGTTTTCGCCGCTATTTCTGGCGTATTAGCAACAATGGCTCGCCGGTACGTGCTGCGTGGCACCAAGAAGGCCTTCGCCAAATCCATCTAGGTTCCGGCTTCGACCATATTGATACAAATTAGGTTTATCTAGATTCCGGCTTAGCTGGTTCGGCGGCAAACACAATGCCGTTTGATATCAAAACAATAAAGTGCGCCTTAGTTATACAACTGGCGCGCTTTTGTTTTAGATACGTAGTCGGCTGTTAATAAAACGGAGGGGTTCAACCTCGCTTTAACCGACATTCTCTTTAGGCCCTGTCGACAAATCAGACAACCCCGGCCGACATCTCGGAAGGATCCAACCAAGTACTTACGCTCCCCCCCCCCAACCAAGTGCTCGCGCCCGCAGCCACGTGCCCGAACAGACCCCGACTAGACGTTAACGCTGATCTTAACCAAGCACTCAGACTGAACTCATGGGGGATGCGATGAGTTCGCAAACTGCTTCAACAGCCTTCTCATCGTCCGAGGTAACAGTTACCTCATCGCCATATTGCGCACCTAAAGTCATGATCATCAGGCCGGACTGCGCCTCAACAGTTTCTTCCCCCAACGAAATATAAACCGGACTGGTGGCCCGTTTCGCTTCTCGCGCAATAATCGCTGCTGGGCGGGCATGTAACCCCACTTCGGAGGCTACGGTGGCACTCCGTTTAACCACGGGAACCTCCTTGTTTTAGTAATATTCGCTCCTCCCATAGGTTTCCACATTTTCCTTATCTTTACTAACCCCTTTTTCGTGCTTTTCATTACAAATACTCAAACCCTATTAAGAAAACACGTATCTTTGTTTTAGGTACCCAAGTACCCCCTTGCAGAAAGGACGTGGCTAAGGTGGCACAGGAAAAGCCTGAACAAACAGTTCTATACGGCACTCCAGTGGTAGACGGGATCGCGTACGCACCAGTTGTTTGGACCCGCCGGCCCCCTATTCCAGATTTAACATCACCGGACCTGCCTGAGGAAAGACGCGGCGAGGAAGCCAAGAAATTCACGCAGGCCGCCGATGAGGTCACTGCGAAACTCCAAGAAAGAGCGGATTCCACCACGGGGCACGCGGCTGCTCTTCTATCCGTAACCGCGTCGATCGCATCCGACCCAGCTTGGCGTAAAGAAGTAACCAGGATGATCCGCCGCGGCACTCCAGCGGTACAGGCCACAATGCATGCAACCGACCGGTTTGTTACCAAGTTCGAAAAAGCCGGCGGGATCCTCGCTGAACGCACCACTGACCTGCGCGACGTGCGCGACCGCGTGATTGCGAAACTTCTTGGTCGTGAGGAACCGGGTATCCCAACCCCATCTGAACGGGTCGTACTATTCGCTGACGAACTCACTCCCGCTGACACCGCCGACCTAGACCCCACCCTGTTCGTCGCCATCGTCACCCAACTTGGCGGACCCACTTCCCACACCTCCATCATTGCCCGCCAACTCGGGCTACCTTGCATCGTTGCGGCCCGCGACATTTCTAATATTCATGAGGGTACCTACGTTCTGGTGGACGGTCAGCGCGGCACCATCCGCACGGACGCAACCCCTGAGGAAGCGCAGCGACGCGTCGACGCAGACCGTGAGCGCGTAGAACTCATCCAGAAATGGGCGGGTCCAGCGCAGCTAGCTGATGGTACCCCCGTGGAGCTACTAACGAATGTGCGCGATGGTGATACGGCCCGTGACGGCCGGTCAGTTGGCGCACAAGGTGTGGGCCTGCTCCGCACTGAGCTGTGCTTTCTGGGGGCAAGTGCAGAACCAACCGTTGAGCAGCAGCGCGCACTGTACCAGCCTGCGTTCGACGCCTTCCCTCATTCTAAAATCGTTTTCCGAACCCTAGACGCTGGTTCGGACAAGCCCGTTCCCTACGCGACCCTAACGGATGAGGCGAATCCAGCACTGGGGGTACGTGGGTTGCGCACATCGGGGCATAATCCCGGGTTGCTGCTCCACCAGCTAGACGCGATCGCCCAGTGCGCTCACGCCGCAAATCATGAGGACACGTGGGTTATGGCCCCCATGATTTCTACGATTCCTGAGGCCGAGTGGTTCACAAAGCTAGTTCACGAACGCGGGTTGAAAGCCGGCATCATGGTCGAGGTACCCTCCGTGGCAGTGCTGATTGATCAGTTCATGGAAATCGTTGACTTCGTTTCTGTCGGCACAAACGATTTGACGCAATACGTAATGGCTGCTGACCGTCTGTCCGCAGATTTAGCGGAGTACTCAGACCCGTGGCAGCCCGCCGCGCTCGCACTCATTTCGAACGTGGCGCGCGCCGGTATCCGTTCAGGTACCCCCGTCGGGGTGTGTGGTGAAGCCGCAGCTGACCCACTACTTTCCTGCGTGCTCGTAGGCATGGGAGTGACTTCACTATCCGTGGCTCCTCCGGCTCTGAAAGCAGTCGGCGCGCAACTGAGCCAGTTCACGTTGGAGCAGTGCCAAGAAGCTGCGCGCGCAGTTCGGGCCGCGCGCGACCAGGGGGATGCGCGGCACCGGGCTCGGCGCATATTCGAAATCTAACCCTTCTTTTGGCGACGGCTCCTGCTGAGTAATCTGGCGACGGTTTCTGCTGAGTAATCTGGCGACGGTTTCTGCTGAGTAGTGCGCTGACTAATCTGCCGAGCGTTATTTCTACTCGGGTACGAGCGGGAAATACGCCGATAATTCTGTTCGTTCCCCGGACGCCTGTACCTCACCGTTTTCCACCAGGTACCCCCATTGCTGAAGTCCAGTAACGAGCCCCAACCAGGCGTCCGCACGCATTTCCACAACCGCAGGTGGGGTACCGCGCCGGTGCGTGGTACCCCCAAGGATTTGCACCGCACCATACGGAGGTACCCTCACCTCAACAGAACGCCCGGGCACAGTTGCCGCGAGTTCCTCTAAGCTCCACCGCACGGCCGTGGCGACCGTAGGGCGCGATCGCTCCCCCGCCCGCCAACTCGCCACCGCGTTTAAACCCTGCGAGTCACTTATCCGCCGTTTCATACTCCCTCAGGTACCCCCTAGATATTGGGCGAAAATATCTCACCTTCAATATTGTAGGTAGAATTCAGACGGGCTGGTTAGATAACTCCGTGGGCAAGCATGGCATCAGCGACCCGTTCAAAGCCCGCAATATTGGCACCCAGAACGTAGTCTCCGGGACGACCGTATTCTTGCGCGGTCGCAACACAGTCGTCGTGGATCTGCTGCATGATCTTCGACAGTTGCGCTTCCGCCACGTCGAACGACCAGTGTGCCCGCGACGCATTTTGCTGCATTTCTAGCGCAGAAGTCGCTACCCCACCAGCATTTGCCGCTTTACCCGGACCAAACAGTACGTGCGAGGACTGCAGAAGTTCTATCGCCTGCGGTGTAGTTGGCATATTCGCACCTTCTGCTACCACGTGACAACCATTATTAAGCAGGGTTTGCGCGTCACGTTCGTTCAACTCGTTCTGCGTGGCACACGGTAGAGCTACGTCACA
Source organism: Gleimia hominis (assembly GCF_032085515.1). Lineage (GTDB taxonomy): Bacteria > Actinomycetota > Actinomycetes > Actinomycetales > Actinomycetaceae > Gleimia > Gleimia hominis. The sequence continues at coordinate 673,658 of NZ_JASXSX010000001.1, read as the reverse complement.
GGGTACCTGCCACACGTTTCCAGATTCGAAGAACTGCGCACCGGCTTTACGCTCCGCGTAGTCAGAAACGCGCCCGCGTTCAACTTCCTTCACTTGTTTCAGCAGGTCCACGTCTACCCCCTCTGGATCATGTACCCACCCCGATGAGTCCGATAGGGTTATTGGCTTCGCCCCTAGCTGGAGGGCTTTCTCAATCGCGTAAGTAGCAACATTGCCGGAACCAGAAATAGCTATCCGCTTACCCTCAATCGACTCGTTCTTTACCGCAAGCATGGATTGCGCAAACATAACTACGCCGTAGCCTGTTGCTTCCGTCCGCACCAGCGAACCACCGTACCCAAGCCCTTTACCGGTAAGTACCCCCGCCTCAAATCGGTTCGTTAAACGCTTATACTGCCCAAAGAGGTATCCAATCTCGCGTCCACCCACACCGATATCTCCCGCGGGTACGTCCGTGGCTTCACCAATGTGGCGGTACAACTCGGTCATAAACGATTGGCAAAACCGCATTACTTCGTTATTAGACTTTCCATGTGGGTCAAAATCAGAACCACCTTTTCCACCCCCGAGGCCCTGGCCTGTCAACGCGTTCTTGAAGATCTGTTCGAACCCGAGGAACTTAACGATGTTGCGATTAACCGTTTTATGGAAACGCAAACCGCCCTTGTATGGCCCAAGAGCCGAGTTGAATTCTATGCGGTACCCTCGGTTAACCCGTACTTTCCCCGCGTCATCGATCCACGGGACGCGGAAGATGATTTGCCGCTCAGGTTCCACCAGGCGCTCCAGCAGTGCATAGTCAGCGTAGTGTGAATGCCGGTTAATGGCCGGCTCTAAGCTCTCCAGCACTTCCCGTACCGCTTGGTGGAACTCTGGTTCAGCGGGATTGCGGCGCTGAACTTCTTCGAATACCTCTTCGACTCGGCTCATATATCAATTCCTCCTTCAGACCGACTCTCGCCAGCCTCCTTAAGACCGACTCTCGCCAGCCTCCTTAAGACCGACTCTCGCGAGCTGCCTTACGTTTACTCATGCGTCTTCCCTCCTGTGGCCCCTCAAGATCGTGTCGTTCGACAGGGGGTACCTACAGGTGTTTACGACACCTAGGCATTACCTCATAGAGGGTACTTTCAAATAGGAAAGCAATAGTCACTAAAGAGTAAACCGCAGCCAACGTAGTTAGCGATAGTTTTAATTCGGAGTTTTCCACATTTACACCTGTGAGTACCACCACGCGAAGCACAGATTTCTGCCACTAACGCCGGTTTCCGCAGAGGAGATACACAGGTGTGTACACAATTTCACATTTCATTCGCAGCGGGGAAAATGCTGTAGTTGACGCGTTTTACTAAGGGGGTACCTGAGGGAAATGGGTGTTTTCACACAGTTATCCACTGGTTTTTCCACAGGTGTGAGGATAAGTCCACAAACTATTTACACAGTTGTGGAAACGCCTGTGGATAACTTAGTAAGGCGCGTTGTCAAATTACAGTTTCACACCAAATTTGAATCCCAAACGTGTAAGACTCGGTCGGCTGCTCACAGCTGCATGCGCGCGACCGCGTCTTCAACTATCAGCTGCCACAAGTGCGGTGTGGACGGCGCACCATCCACCAGGCCCACCGGCACGCCCAGGTTTAGTCCCTGCCCGGGTTTGCGCGCATCCCACGCATGTGTGAGCGCGACCGCATCTGCGTTAACCTGCCCCGGTAGGTCCGTCACAGCTTTGTCCAATGCAGCCTTTTGCATTAACGCGTCAACACAGACCCACACTTGCACAAAATCCACAGACGCCGCGATTCTACTGGCGATCCGGTGATGCGTTGCGATTTTAGAGTTTATTAACGTCAGAACAATTGCTTTTTGAGGTACTTGCGCTCTCAATTGTTCAAATTCTTCCGCACTGCGCACGCGGCGTTGCTCACCGGGCAGCACGGTTCGCGCGCCCCCTAGCACGACTTCTGTGTCTACTCCGCGTCCTTCTAAGCGCCCTCGTAACCGCACGGCCACGTCAACAGCGGTTTCACTAGCACCTTGCTGGCCTACTACCAGCACCACGTCGCCGGCAGCAGCGTCAACCACGCGGACACCACCGGTGGGTAATCCCTCAGGAAATCCTAATGTGCGCAGAACTTTCCCGTATTTTGAGGAAGCGGGATTCAACGTCCACTGCGAATCAACGGAGGTAGACGCCGAATCTGTGGGCCGCTCGCCAGGTTCCGCGTTAATACGGCGGGCAGCGTCGGCGAACGGAAGCGGGGTGTCTGAACTAGCAAGTTTCGCCACTGCACGCCGGTGGTCAAGTTCGGCGGCACGCAACCCGCCTTGAACTCGCCTTTCTAAAGCTTCTGCCTCACTATTTGGAAGCGCTGTATCCGCTTCAAACGGGTCGGAAGCAGTATTTGCGGCCGTTGCATAAAGACGCCGGCGGGTTTCGCGCAATAACCGTTCTAGTTCTACTGCTTCGCTCACACCCACACCTCAACTAACTCGCACCTATCGCGGGAAATGCCTACAACGCCCATTCTTTCACGGTCGACCGCAATGGCCAATATTCAGAAAGTAGCCGCTAAAAACCCAGCTTCCCTCCAAAAGCCAAGCCCCCCACAAAAAACAAGCCGCCAAAAAGCAAGCCGCCAGAAACCAAGCCCTGCAAAAAGCAAGCCGCCAGAAACCAAGCCCCGCACCGGCATAGCCGCAGATAAAACGAGGGCCCGCACCAAGTGGGTGCAGGCCCTCCAGGGTATGGATAACTACTTAACCCTGCGTTACCGCTTCAGAGCAGCAAACTTTTGAGCAGTAAGCTACTTCAAAGCAGCGGTTATGTGCTACTTCTTCGCAGCGGCGATGCGATCGCGGAACTTCTTGAGCTGTTCGCGGATCTCTTCCGGTACCTTGTCGCCGAACTGTTCGAAGTACTCCTCGGTGGAGTCCATCTCGGCTGCCCAAGCGTCTGGGTCGATGTCGTACATCTTGTCCCAAACAGTCTTGTCGATGTCGAGGCCGTCGAGGTTGAAGTCCTCAAACTTCGGGTAAAGGCCGGTGACGCCTTCAATCGCCTCTACCTCGCCAGCTGCGCGGCGAACGATCCAGTCGAGTACGCGGGAGTTGTCACCGTAGCCGGGCCACAGGAACTTCCCGTTCTCGTCCTTACGGAACCAGTTAACCTGGTAGACCTTCGGGAACTTGTCGCCGAGCTTCTTCTGCATCTCGAGCCAGTGGCCCCAGTAGTCTGCCATGTTGTAGCCGCAGAACGGCAGCATCGCAAACGGGTCGTGACGCAGTGAACCAGCTTTAACGTCGGTTGCTGCGGCAGTGACCTCGGACGCTACCGATGCGCCAATGAACACACCGTGAGCCGGTTCGTACTGCTCAGCTACGAGGGGTACGTTCGTGGCGCGACGGCCACCGAACAGGATCGCGTCTACCGGCACACCCTCAGGTGCTTCCCAATCGTCACAGATGATTGGGCACTGCGAAGCCGGGACTGTGAAGCGCGAGTTCGGGTGAGCCGCAACCTTACCTTCCTTCGCGTCAGCTGGCGTGAAGTCGTTGCCGCGCCAGTCAATCAGGTGCTCAGGCATCTCACCGTCGATGCCTTCCCACCACACGTCCCCGTCGTCGGTCAACGCAACGTTAGTGAAGATGGAGTTCGCTTTTGCGGTCTCCATTGCCATCGGGTTCGTGTTGTAGCTCGTGCCGGGTGCAACACCGAAGAAACCTGCTTCAGGGTTGATTGCGCGCAGGCGCCCGTCTGGCCCTGGACGCATCCACGCGATGTCGTCGCCAACCGTTTCCACTTTGTAGCCAGGGATGGTGGGCTGCAGCATCGCGAGGTTGGTTTTACCACAAGCCGACGGGAATGCGGCGGTCACGTGGTACTGTTTTCCAGTTTCTTCGCTGGTTAGACGCAGGATGAGCATGTGCTCCGCCATCCAGCCGTCACGGCGAGCCATTGTCGAAGCGATGCGCAGTGCGTAGCACTTCTTACCGAGCAGCGCGTTACCGCCGTAGCCGGAGCCGTAAGACCAGATCTCGTTGGTTTCGGGGAAGTGGGTAATGTACTTCTCGTCGTTGCATGGCCAAGCGGTGTCTTTCTCACCTGGCTCAAGCGGCGCACCCACTGAGTGAACAGCAGGTACCCAAGGACGTCCCTCGTTGATGAGGTCCATCGCTTTAGCACCCATGCGGGTCATGATCCGCATGTTAACCACTACGTAAGGTGAGTCCGTGATCTCGATTCCCAGTTGAGAGATCGGGCCGCCCAGCGGACCCATTGAGAATGGCACCACGTACATGGTGCGTCCCTTCATGGCGCCGCGGAATACACCGTTTTCGCCGATGAGGGTTTCTTTCATCTCTTTCGGATCGGCCCAGTGGTTCGTGGGGCCAGCATCTTCTTCTTTCTCAGAGCAAATGAAAGTACGCGACTCTACACGCGCCACGTCTGAAGGTAGTGAACGGGCGAGGAAAGAGTTTGGACGCTTCTCCTCGTTCAGTTTTGTGAACATTCCGGATTCGACCATTTCGCTGGTCAACCGGTCCCATTCTTCCTGCGTGCCGTCAGAGAACTCCACTTTTTCCGGTGTGGTTAGTTCCGCAATTTTCGCGACCCATTCAACAACTTCTTCGGGTGCGTTAGACGGAGCGGCAGCTTTAACGTCCTGCAATGTAACGGTCATACTTAGCCTCCTGGGCATTTGTACTTCCTGGATGCGATTTGCATCCATTGGCTAGGTTCCAAACCGATTTTGGAACGGTTCGGATCACATGTTTAATCATCTCCCATTCACCGTTTTTTTTGCGGGCCGGGAGTCCCAAAAACACGTGTGTCCAAGTCCACAGTACAGGTTAAAAGCGCAGATTTCATTGTTGCGTTGAGATTTATACCTTTTGCGCCGTTCCCCGTCTTTTCCCTACCCGACCTGAGGCGCCCGCCCGGCCCGTAGGTACCCTCACCGAACGCACCGATTCGCTTCCAAGTACCCCCACTTGAGGGGGGAGGTACCCCCTTCACAATCGAGACGCTAAAAGCAGTGGGTGGACCCGCAAATTGGACTACCCGCGATTGGCATTTCGGGGCACGGACCAGCTGTTTAGTCGCATTGCACGCGAGGGTACCTAGCGTCTTAAACGGCTTTACGAGCGAGGGTACCTGGGGGCTCAGAGGTCGAATTGGTGTCGGACAATCACTTCGTCACGCCCGGGCCCAACGCCGATCACGGACACGCGGCACTTCGAAAGCTCTTCTAGGCGCTCGATGTAGCGGCGCGCAGCTTCAGGTAGGTCGTCGAAAGACCGCACGCCCGTAATGTCTTCGCTCCACCCGGGGAGCATTTCGTAAATGGGTTTGGCGTGGTGGAACGCGGTTTGGTCTAGCGGCATTTCGTCTACGCGCTGCCCGTCCACCTCGTAGGCGACACACACAGGAATCTGCTGGTACCCGGTGAGCACATCCAGTTTGGTGACCACCAAGTCCGTGAGCCCGTTGATGCGCGACGCGTACCGGCTGACCACTGCGTCGAACCAACCGCAGCGGCGCGGACGCCCGGTGGTGACTCCGAACTCACCGCCGCGTTCACGCAGCTCATCACCCTCGGCGCCAAATAGTTCTGTTGGGAACGGCCCCTCTCCCACACGCGTGGTGTATGCCTTTGACACACCAACAACCGCGTCGATCCGCGTTGGTCCCACACCCGAACCGGTGCAAGCACCCCCGGCGGTGGGGTTTGAGGAAGTCACGAACGGGTACGTGCCGTGATCAATATCGAGCATGGTCGCTTGCCCCGCTTCAAACAGCACGGTTTTACCCTCGTCTAATGCATTGTTTGCCAGCAGGGAACCGTCAACCACCATGGGTTTAACACGGTCTGCGTACGACAGCAGCTCACGCGTCACCTCATCCACATCCACTTTCGGCTTGTTAAACACCTTGGTGAACAGGTGGTTCTTATTCAGCAGCGCCCCTTCAACCTTCTGCCGCAAGATCGATTCGTCAAACAGGTCTTGCACGCGTATACCGATTCGGTTCATCTTATCCGCGTACGTTGGGCCAATTCCCCTACCGGTTGTCCCCAGTTGCCTTTTCCCGAGGAACTTCTCACTCGTCCGGTCCAGGAGCCGATTGTATGAGGGAATGATGTGCGCGTCCGCCGAGATTCTCAGCGCCGACGTGTCCATGCCTCGGGCCTCAAGCGCGTCAATCTCTTCAAACAAGACTTCTAAGTCGATTACTACGCCGTTACCAATAATTGGGGTGACGCCTTTGGAAAGGATCCCGGCGGGCAGTAGGTGGAGCGCGTATTTTTCACCATCCACCACCACGGTGTGTCCTGCATTGTTACCGCCGTTAAACTTTACGACAATGTCCACATCGGATCCGAGGTGATCCGTTGCCTTACCTTTACCTTCGTCGCCCCACTGGGTTCCAACGACAACCACCGCTGGCATTATTTGCCTCCAAAGCTAGCCCCTTTGGGCATCTATTCCCGCAAGATGCTTCCTTGCGAGGTAGAAACTTCGGTTCTACCTCCAAGAGTTTACCCGAAAATAAATGCGAGGCCGGCATCTACAGGCACTCGCATACGAGTCCCGTAGATCCAGCCCCGCTTAACTCGGTTCAAAGACGGTCACAGAACCTCAAGAAGCCTACACAGCAGGTGTTTAACGCCCGCAACTATTTTCCGAAACCGGATTTTCTGTTGCACAGTACTCACTGCGCGGGCACGCACTGAAAATCGCGCCCGCGCGTGAGTCTGCGCTTGGTTAGCGTGAGTCTGCGCTTGGTTAGCGTGAGTCTGCGTTGGGTTAGCGTGAGTCTGCGCAGGGTTAGTCCGCCATCACCTCGTCAGTTAGTGGAGTGCGGTTACCGAACCGGTGGTTCGTAATCGACACGGCCTGTTCGTGGACGAAGGGGAGGATTTCAATCCGCCCACAGCTGGTGACCGGCTCGTCGTAAACCGCCACGTCAATGGACCCGTTCACTGCTTTACGCAGCGCGTCGCCATCCTCACCGACCACGCGGACGCGTTCGTCGAGCGCGTAGGTTTTGTGCGACATGCGTGAGTGGAACGCGTCTTCCGCTTCCACTTTGTATTCAATCCCGTAGTCGTCCAGTATGGTTTGCACTTCTTGAGGAAGCGCCCGCGCGGACGACACCTCAACCCCGATGGGGGCCACTCCCCCACCTGCGAAGACTCGTACGGGTTCGCCCGCGTAATCGGTGGAGACTTCACCGACAATCCGTTTCGGATCCACTATGTGCCCCGCGGATAGGGACGCGGAGAGGACGCGGAACACTTCGTACTGCGAGGCGTCCGCCCCCAACCGGACCGTCACGGGCGTGGGAATGTAACGCAAAATGTTGCGTTCTACTTCTACCTGTGAGGGGTCGTGCTGGACATCGAACTCGGTGTCTGCGGCGTGTTGGTCCGACTCCATGGCTTTGACGAGTGTTTCGTAGTCACGGTCCGACAAGATTGGTTCCGCCGCGTTCAACAGGGAGCGCAACGCTGGTTTACGCACGTGCGCATCGTGTTTAACCGCTGGTGGGAACGGTGAGTGTTCGCGTTCTTTCGCGGTTGCGACGGGCACGGCTTCGAAAGATCCGAAACCGAACAGGTAGTTCGGCCCACCCGCTTTCGTGCCTTCACCAACCACGCTGCGTTTCCACCCACCGAATGGTTGCCGACGCACGATCGCGCCCGTGATACCGCGGTTCACGTACACGTTCCCAGCTTGGACGTTATCTAACCAGTAGTTGATTTCGTCTGCATCCAGCGAATGCAACCCGGCGGTCAACCCGTAGTCAGTCATGTTCTGAGCGTCGATTGCTTCCTCAAGCGTGTCGACCCGCATAACTCCCAACACCGGGCCGAAGTACTCAACCATGTGGTATTCGGATCCCACTTCAACTCCGGAACGCAGCCCGGGGCTCCACAAGCGGTTCGTGTTATCAAGCCGGCGGGGTTGCAGTTCCCACCGCTGCCCGGGTTCCAGCTGAGTTAGCCCGCGCATCAGTTTCTCGCCAGGCTCATCCGACAGCGGCCCCATTTCGGCAGAAAGATCGTTGCCCCACCCGATGTGCAGTGATTCAACCGCATCTATCAGCTGGTCGTGCACTCGTTTAGAGAACCCTGTGGATCCCACTAAGATCACGTACGAGCACGCGGAACACTTCTGCCCTGCGTGTCCGAACGCGGATGCCACCACGTCTTTCACGGCCAGGTCCAGGTCTGCGGATGGGGTTATGATGATCGCATTCTTACCCGATGTTTCCGCCATGATCCTCATGGTCGGATCCCAGCTGCGGAACTTCTGCGCGGTTTCGGAACCACCCGTTAGCACCACCCGGCCAACGCGTTCGTCTGTGACGAGTTGTTTGCCAAGGTCGCGCTCCGACAGGTCCACAAGTGTCAGCACGTCCTTGGGCACTCCGGCTTTCCACAGGCACTCCGCGAGCAGCGCGCCACAGCGTTTGGCGATCCGCGCGGGTTTCAGCACCACGGTTGAACCTGCGGCAAGCGCGGCGGCGGTGCCTCCAAACGGAATCGCGAGCGGGAAGTTCCACGGTGGGGTGACCACTGTTATCGGCACGGGGCTGAACCGCGCGCCCTGTAGTTTCTCTAACTCCAGAGACTGCTGGGCGTAGTAGTGAGCGAAGTCGATTGCTTCCGACACTTCCACGTCAACTTGCTGCAGTGATTTACCAAGTTCTGAACCCGCGACCTCAATCAGTTCACCGCGGCGCAAACCAAGTTCGACGCCCGCGCGGTGCAAAATGTCAGCGCGTTCCCGTGCCGGCCGGGCCGCCCAAGCTTTCGACGCTTGGTAGGCGCGGGCGAGTTTGTCATCGAGTTCTTTAGGGGTCTTAACGAGTGCTTTTTCGATTGTGTCCTCCCCCAGTTTGGAAGAGGGTACTTTCGAAGCTATCTCGCGTGCCCACTGCAGGTTCGCAGGTAGCGATGGGTCTGAATCTGGCGTGTTTTCGAACGTCCAGTCTCCCGATGGGGTTTTCACGGGTTTTGAGACTTGTTCCGCGTTTTCCATCAGCCGGTTCTGGTGCCGGTTCGCCCCAACCCGGGACGTGCCTTCGCGTTCCATCTGTTCCACCGCAGCTAAGAAGCGTTGCTTCTCTTTTTCGAAAGCTGCGGCGGAGGTGCCGATGTCGAAGATGGACGCCATGAAGTTGTCGTCCGCGGAGTTCTCTTCCAACCTGCGCACCAGGTAGGAAATTGCGACGTCGTACTCTTCGGGCCGCACCACCGGCACGTACAGCAGTAGGTTGCCCACGTCCTCCCGTACCGCGGAGGCCTGCTGGGTCGCCATCCCAGACAGCATTTCGACTTCCACGTTATTTGTGACCCCACGGGCATTCGCCAGTTCCCACGCGGCCGCGATCGTGAACAGGTTGTGCCCCGCCACCCCAAGATGCACGTTGCGAGTGCGTTCAGGCGTCATCGCCCAGTTGAGGATCCGCAGGTAGTTCGCGTCCGTTGCCTGTTTGGATTCCCACGTGGTGAGCGGCCAGTTCATCATCTTCGCATCCACGCGTTCCATCGCCAGGTTCGCGCCTTTCACCACCCGGACTTTAATGGGCGCCCCTCCGCGTGCCCGCCGGTCCGCTGCCCACTTCTGCAGGTCTTTCATCGCATTTAGCGTGTCGGGAATATACGCTTGCAGCACGATTCCCGCTTCGAGTCCCAGAAGTTCCTCACGCCCTAGAATTTTCTTAAACACGTCAATCGTGAGGTGCAGGTCGCGGTATTCTTCCATGTCCAGGTTAATGAATTTGCGGCCTGGCGCCTTAGCTGCGTACTGGTACAGCGGGAGGAGCTGCTTAGTTGCGTGTTCCACCACCTGGTCGTAGCCCCACGGGTTATGTGGGCCGGTAACTGCGGACACTTTGAGGGACACGTAGTCCACGTCGTCACGCTCAAGGAGTTCACGCGTATCCCGCAGGCGTTTCTGCGCTTCTTTGTCGCCCAGTACCGCTTCGCCAAGCAGGTTCATGTTGAGGCGTGATCCCTCTTGCTTGAGGCGTTTAATGGCTGGCCCAAGTTTGCCTTCACTGACGTCTACAACGAGGTCACCAACCAGGTGCGCGAACACTCTGCGCGCCGCTGGAACAACGGCTTCGGGCACGAGCTTGCCAGCCAATCCGCCCACTAGAGCGGGTGCACTTAGGTACCACGGGAGGAAATCAGGGTTTTTCGCCCCGATTTCCGCCATGTGTTGCGCCGCGACCTCCTGGTCTTCTGGGCGCACAACACCGTCGACGAACTGCACTGTGTAATCCAGGCCCTCTGGATCTTCAAGCACATCTGCCAGAAGCTTCGCTGCTTTATCGACCGGGTACTTGGTGGATTCTTCTGCCCAACGCTGGGCTCTGGTGAGGGCGCGATCCGCTATTTGCCGCATTTCGCCTACTTCAGTCATAACTCCCCTTCTTAATTTCTTATGTGTGTTGCACTAGGATTGCCGATTCGTTGCTTTCCCGGTCGCTCAGATATCTTTCAGTGTACTGCCTACACGCGTTTTTAGTGCCCTAAGTCCCAGCTTTACTCAACAAACCTAAGGCACAATAACTGATTCATTTTTGAAGCCAACCAGCAGGTACCAGCCCGGGAACCGGTCAGACCCCGCGGGAGCCAGCCGGCCCCTGCCTCGAGAACCGGTAAGCCTCAGCCCTGGGAACAGCAGATACCCCCGCCGCATAGACGTGCGTGTTTACGGCCCCGTTCGCGGCCAGTCCCTCAAGAAATAATTCCTGAGGGACGCGAACGAAAAACTGTAGCTGCACAGTAGCCGCGAAAGCAAAGCGCTTCGCCAACAACTTAGTGTGTGCTTACGTAGTGTGCGCTACGCACAGAATGGTTAGCTGGCGTCGAGAGCTTCGAGGTGCTCGTCAAACTCCTTGTCGATCTGCTCGTTCGGTTTGTAAGTGGCCTTCGAAACTGCCCAAGCTACCAGTAGGTTACCGAGGAAGCCGGGGACGATCTCATAAACATCGAAGATGCCGCCGGAAATATTACCCCACACGCCTACGATGATGGCGCCGGTGACCATACCGGCAATGGCGCCTTTAGCGGTGAACCGCCTCCAGTACAGGGACAAGAGAACAGTGGGACCGAATGAGGATCCGAAACCGGCCCACGCGAACGCAACCAGCCCCAAAATCGTGTCTGACCGGGGCCATGCGAGCAATGCCGCCAAGATGGAAACCCCAGCAACCGCGATTCGGCCGAGTAGTACCCCGTCGTTACTCGAGAGTTTGCGTTTGGTAAACGCCTTGTACAGGTCCTCAACGATGGCGGAGGACGTCACCAGCAGCTGCGCAGAAATCGTCGACATGATTGCGGCAAGAATGGCTGCGAGCATGAAACCAGCGATCAGGGGGTGGAACAGTAGTTGCCCCATGGTGATGAAAATACCTTCTGCGTTCGGAAGTTTACCGGTGTCGTGCTGGTAGATCGCAGCACCACAAAGGGCGGTGAACGTGGCCCCTAAGAACGCCAGTAACAACCAGGTTATGCCCACGCGGCGGGCGCTTTTAGCTTCGCGAGCACTGCGCAGCGCCATGAACCTCACAATAATGTGCGGCTGCCCGAAGTACCCCAGCCCCCAGGCGATACCCCCAATAATGGTGATGACGGCGGCGCGGCTGCCATCGCCAGTGAAACGCAGCATCGTGGGGTCGAGTTGTTGCACAGCGCTGAACATTTCAGAGAAACCACCGAGGTGCCAGAGTGCAACCACGGGAATCGCAACCAGTGCGGTAACCATCATCAGGCCCTGCACTACGTCCGTCCACGACACTGCGAGGAACCCACCGATCAGCGTGTAGAGAACTACGATGGCGGACACTATGATCATGCCGACGTGGTAGTTCATGCCGAAAGATGCTTCGAAGAATGTTCCCCCAGCAACCATGCCGCTAGACACGTAGAACGTGAAGAAAACCATGATGATTACGCCCGAGACCACGCGGATAATATTCGACTTATCGCGCAGACGCGAGTGCAGGAAGGAGGGCACTGTGATCGAGTTAGAAGATACTTCCGTGTAGGCACGCAGCCGTGGGGCCACGAACTTCCAGTTCAACCAGGTTCCCACCGTTAGGCCCACTGCCATCCAGGCGTCAATGAATCCGTTTAAGTAGATCGCGCCCGGTAGTCCCATTAGTAGCCAGCCGGACATATCTGACGCCCCGGCCGAGAGCGCCGCTACGAACGGGTTTAAGGTACGTCCGCCCAGCATGTAATCGTCAAGATCATTTGTCCGGTTGTATGCAAACAAGCCCAGCATGATCATGACAACGAAATAAATGATCATCGCTATGGCTTGGTAGTTGCTGATATTCACAGCGCCTCCTTGCAATTCTTCGTCTTAGGCATCGTTGCTCGGTTAGTTCAACGTACCAGAATCTCGACGTCAACATACTTAAGGTCGAACATTGTTATGCACTTGTTATTTCCCACACCCGGGTTTCCATTACCCTCCGGACCCTGTTTCCCCCGAAGACCTGTTCTGCCTTTCTTGGTCCCGTTCTGCCCTCCGGGGGTACATGGGATTGTTTTCCCCTGAGGTACTTAGGGTTGTTTTCCCCTGAGGTACTTAGGGTTGTTTTCCCCTGAGGTACTTGCAGCTGTTTTCCGTTGAGGGTACCTACGCTGTTTAGGCTGCGCGGCGTTTGCGAGCGACCTCGTACAGTGTGATGCCTGTAGCTACGGCAGCGTTGAGGGATTCAACTGCGGACGCGATAGGAATGGATACGATTTGGTCGCAGGTTTCGCGCACCAGGCGGGATAGGCCGCGTCCCTCCGCGCCCGTTACTAGCACCAGTGGTTGGGTGGCGAGTTCCAGTTCTTCCAATGGCAAGTCCGCGTTCCCATCGAGCCCAACCACAAAGCAGCCGGCGGTTTTCAGCTCTTTTAGAGCGTTCACTAGATTTGTTTCACGTGCCACGGGGACGCGCGCAACTGCGCCGGCTGACACTTTCCACACGGTGGCATTGACCGCTGCGGACCGGCGCACAGTCGTAAGTACCCCCGTCGCTCCGAACGCCCCACCGGAGCGCAGCACTGCCCCGAGGTTGTGCGGATCCGTCACCTGGTCCAGAGCCACAATTAACGCAGGTACCCCCTTCCGATCCGCCCGATCCAGTAGGTCCTGCGCAGTGCAGTAACTGTATTCCTCAGCTTCAACTCCCACTCCCTGGTGGGCTGGCTGGCCAGACGCGTTCTCGAGGTCCCGTTTTGTTACCTCTACTATGGGGGCGCCCTGCGCGGTGGCGGCTCGAACCACGGACATGACCCGCTCATCGTTCATCCCGGATGCTACGAATACGCGGGTAATCCCTATGCCTGCATCCACGGCCTCAAAAACCGGGTTACGCCCAACTATAAGTTCATTTCCCGGCGTGATCTTAATAGACGTGCGGTTGCGGTAAGCTTCCCGCTGAGCCTGTTTTGCTTCTTCCTGTTCCCGCTGAAGTTTGCGCTGGTGTGCGGGATGGTACACGCGGTCTTCCGCTTTTGGGGTTGGCCCTTTACCCCGCAGGCCGCGGCGGGAGTGACCTCCCGTTCCTTTCTTAGCACGCCTATTTGAGCCCTTCCCCCCAGCGCCTTTACGCGATCCCTTTGCTGCCATGACTTCCCTTTCCCGTAGCGCATCCGCCACACCGTTTGCCACGGGTGTACGAGCAAAACCACGTAAGTACCCCCGCGCTAATCAACACTGGCTTACATTTTACCGGTCCCCCGGTTGAGTGTTCACCATGCGGAACTTTCACCCGCACGATCGGGGTTTACACTGGCCGGTACCGTGTCAGCCACGATGGTGCTGTCGGTAACGAGGTGGGTGAAAGTGGTTGGGGGTACCTGGTGTCAGACTTTTTACCCGCATTAGCTGCTGCGTCTGGGCTAACCTTGGAAATGGTATTAAACACAATTTCTTAGGAGCTGATTGTGACTACTCGCACTGAGTCCGATTCTATGGGCAAGATCGAGGTTCCGGCCGAGCACCACTGGGGTGCGCAAACGGAACGTAGTTTGCATAACTTCGACATCGGACGGTCCACTTTCGTGTGGAACCGCCCCATGATCCGCGCACTGGGGGTACTTAAGAAAAGCGCGGCACTTGCGAACGCACAGTTGGGTGAACTGCCTCAAGATGTGGCGGACCTGATTGCGCAGGCTGCTGATGAAGTAATAGAAGGTAAGCTCGACGCGGATTTCCCACTGGTCGTATTCCAAACGGGTTCTGGTACGCAATCTAATATGAACTCGAATGAGGTCATTTCTAACCGGGCTATTGAACTTGCTGGTGGGAAGATGGGCTCTAAGTCGCCCGTCCACCCGAATGACCACGTGAACCGCGGGCAGTCTTCAAACGACACGTTCCCCACTGCTATGCATATTGCGGTTGTGTCAGAGCTTAACCGTCATTTCTACGATTCAGTGCAGAAACTGCGGGACACGTTAGCGAAGAAGTCAGAGGAGTACGCGGATGTTGTGATGGTTGGCCGCACGCATTTACAGGACGCGACCCCAATTACGTTGGGTCAGGTTATTTCTGGTTGGGTAGCGCAGATTGATTTTGCGATTAAGTGCGTTAAAGACGCTGAGGAAGGAGTCCGTGAGCTTGCGATCGGTGGTACCGCGGTAGGTACGGGGCTTAACGCTCACCCGGATTTTGGCGCATTGTGTGCGAAGAAGATTTCTGCGGAAACGGGGATTGAATTTAGACAGGCTGATAACTTGTTTGCTTCCCTATCGGCCCATGACGCACTCGTGCACTTGTCTGGCGCGCTGCGTGTTCTGGCGGACGCTCTGATGAAGATCGCGAACGATGTGCGCTGGTATGCGTCGGGGCCGCGGAATGGTTTTGGTGAACTGAATATCCCAGAAAACGAACCGGGTTCTTCCATTATGCCGGGCAAAGTGAACCCCACTCAGTGTGAAGCGATGACGATGGTGGCGGCGAAAGTGTTCGGTAACGACGCGACCGTTGGGTTCGCAGGGTCACAAGGTAACTTCCAGTTGAACGTGTTTAAACCGGTGATGGCGTGGGCAGTGCTTGAGTCCATTGAACTACTTGCGGACACGTGCGTGTCGTTTAACGACCACTGTGCGGTTGGGATTGAACCTAACCGACAGAAGATTGACCATAACTTGGAGATCAACCTGATGCAGGTGACTGCACTTAACCGCCATATTGGTTACGATAAGGCGTCGCAGATCGCGAAGAATGCGCATAAGAAAGGAATTTCTCTACGGGAATCGGCGTTAGAGCTAGGGTTCTTGACCGATGAGGAGTTCGACAAGTGGGTTGTGCCGGCGGACATGACCCACCCGTCAGCAGCGGACTAACGCGTTAAGCATTCACGTACCCCCGTGGATATTCACTGATCAAGCAGTGTATCTTCCACGGGGGTACCTATAATTTAGTTAGTGATCCTTACGGTTTTTGAACTCCTTGATTATGATCCCCACAATTCCAACCGCTAAACCAACCCCCACCCAGATGGCGAATCCCGTTAACGAGAAATGGTCATCCAGAAGACCATGTGATGTCGCGGGATGGAGATCAATTCCGAGACCAGCTTCAATGGCATAAATCAAACCGCCGAACGCACCGCAAGCAATAACGATACCTATTTTCTTCCCCATGGTTCACCATTCCTCGTAATCAATTCTCTTTGAAACAGCTCTTATATACATCCTCAACCGCTAGCACCTTCTTTAAGAACTCACCTAGTTCTTTACCAACGACTTTTATAAACGCGTCTTTCGGTTCCAAAACGCGTTCCCCACTCGTAAAACACCGTTTTCTCTAGCCAACATTTCCTACAATTCAGACAAGCTAGCCAAATTTAACGGGGGTACTTAGGGTGTTTTTGGATGTTTTAGTTTTTTACGTTCCCAAAGAAAACACGCATGAGGTTCTGCGTGCCCTGTTCGATGTTGGAGCAGGAAGCGTGGGTGACTACAGTGAATGCGCGTTCATCACTGCCGGTACCGGCCAGTTCCGACCACTACGGGGCGCGCACCCAACAGTAGGGTGCTTAAACCAGTTAGAACGCGTAGAAGAAAACCGGGTTGAACTAACCTTTGACCGAAAAATACGCACACGAGTACTCGCAGCATTGCGCGGAGCCCACCCGTATGAGGAACCAGCTTTTCACGTAATCGAAAACCCAGTACCTCACGAAACACAAAAATTGGATACGGACGCGAACCAGGTGCCAGACATGTAGCAGGAACCGGACACGCATTAGAATCCGGGTACTAGCCAGGAACTAGTCACAGACCTAGGCTAGGTGCCAGCGTGCACCTTGAGCCCCGTCTTCAACCACGATTCCCGCATGTGTTAACTGATCACGAATCGCATCGGCGCTTGCCCAATCTTTCTCGGATCGCGCCCTAGCTCGTTCTTCAATCAACTGGGTCACCAAGGTGTCTAACGCAGCTTCGCCACGCGAATCCACGTCACTAACTTCCGCTGCCGACCACTGCTCAGACAGGGGATCAAGCCCAAGCACACTCATCATGACTCGCACATCCAAGAGGGCTTCGCGCACCGTTTCCACAGCCGCCTCACCAGTTTGCGCCAGAGCCTGGTTTCCCGTTTTCAACCGGTCCCACACGACAGCCATCCCACCGGCCACATTCAGATCGTCGTTCAGCGCGTCCGCGAATTCCTGAGGGACAAGGTGCTGCTCCACTTGGGCGCCCGTCACCACACCAACGAGCTCCGTGGCCCGCGTTGCGAACCCGACCAGCCGATCCCACGCCTGCGCGGCAGCATCCAGCGTGTCCTGCGAATACTCCACAGTTGAACGGTGATGCACTGTACCGAGTGCGAAACGTAGAACAGGTGCGGGAACCTCACGCAAAATATCTGCAACAACAAGGGAATTACCGAGGGATTTACTCATCTTCTCCCCCTTCATAGTCACCCACGCGTTATGAACCCACAGGCGAGCGAACGGGTACCCGGCTCCATGCGACTGGGCTTGCTCATTCTCATGGTGGGGGAACCGCAAATCGATTCCACCACCGTGAATATCGAACTCATCCCCAAGGTACCGCTGTGACATGGCGGAGCACTCCAAATGCCAACCGGGCCGACCCCACCCCCACGGTGATTCCCAAGACGCGGTCGCAGGCTCCGTCTCTTTGCGGGCCTTCCACAAAGCAAAATCCCGTGGGTCCCGCTTCCCCGCTTCCACACCGGCATCGAGCTGTGATTCGTCCTCAGTGGAACGCAGGTCCTCAAGACGCTGATGGGTGAGCGAACCGTAATCATCCAGGGAACGCACATCAAAATACACGTTCCCACGCCCATCTTCGTACGCATGCCCCCTATCAATGAGGCGCTGGGCAAGTTCTATCTGCTGCGGAATGTGGGCAGTGGCTCGCGGTTCAAAAGTAGGAGGGAGCAGACCCAAAGCATCGTAAGCGCGGGTGAACTCCCGTTCGAACTTAGACGCCCACGCCCACCAGGGCACCCCAGCTTCAGCGGATTTCGCCAGTATCTTGTCATCAATATCCGTTATATTACGCACGTACGTGACCGTCATCCCGCAACGACGAGCCCACCGGATCAACGTGTCAAACGCTACAGCGGAACGCAAGTGGCCAATATGAGGACTCCCCTGGACCGTGGCACCACACAGGTAAATGCTCAGCTCACCTTCATGGATCGGATGCAGCTCCTGCAGACGACGGGTTTTCGTGTCATATAACGATATAGTCACGCCCCCTAGGATATATGCTTTCCACACCAGTTTGCAGCCAGGTGCCGAGCTACCGTCAATGATTACCTTCCCAGTCAAATATTCGAAAACAGATCAGGTTGACGATAACGGTCGACACGACCAGGATTCCCAAAGCTAGCCAGTCGATCGAATGGTTAATGTACGAGTTCATAAGGGATTCGTTGAGAATAGTTAGGGGATTGAAGTCTGAAACACGGTGTAGCCAGTCGGGGAACGAATCTCTAGGTAGAGCAGCTCCGCTTGCAAAGAAGGCTAGGAAGAACACGGCTGCAGAGATTACCTGTACGCTACGTACCGGCAGCGGTAAACCACCCAAGAAGATTCCGTAGCTCATGGTCACGTAGAGCGATAAAAAACTTACGGCGATGAACACCAGCCAGTTCGCACGCTGCGGTGGCCCGTAGATCGTGAAAGTAATAATAGCTAGCGCAAGAATCGAAAGTGTCAGAACAATTAAAGCAGTGAAGAACTGTGCCGCGAAATACCCCCAGGCAGGTAGCGGTGAGAGACGATATCGCTTGAGCACCCCTTGCCCACGGTTCTCTGCAATGTGAATCGACATGCCCATGAGGCCGACGTTGGCGGCAGTTACCCCTACCATGACTGCCATGTAACTGTCGATGAATCTTCCCCCGCCAGGAACTGGGGTTGTTCCCCCAATCGATCCTACAAACAACAGTAGTATCAGCGGGAACGCTATGGAGAAGAACAGAGCAAAAGGTTCACGCAGAAACAACCGGGTTTCCACCACTGTCATCGCATATGTGGAACGCAAGTTTCTCACTTAGTTTCCTCCTGCTGCGCTAAACGGGTTACGACATCGCCTAATCCAACGGGTCTAAGTAAGGCGGCATCACCGCCTGGAAGTGTAGAAATGGCCCGTTGAAGAGTATTTCGGTCACCGAATACCAACCACGTGTCGTCCGGACCACGTCGAAGTTCCCCGACTTGCTGCCACGCGACAGTATCAACGCCTGCCGGAAGTACCGCGCAAGCAGCTGCATTTAGTCGGCCTATTAGTTCATCTACTGTTCCCGTAGCAGCCACCCGACCGTGCGCCATCACAATAACGCGATCCGCAAGTTCAGCAGCATGCTCAACGTCGTGCAGTGTCATGAGCACCGCAAGTCCTTCATTGCGACGCCTACGCAATACGTGCACCAAGGCTCTACGAGATTCGGGATCGAGACCAGAAGTAGGTTCGTCAAGCAACACTAGTTTGGGCTGCCCGATAAATGCGAGGCATAGATTGACCCGCCGTTTCTGCCCTCCGCTAAGCGTATCGAACCGTTTGTCAACCAGCGTAGCGATGTCCATCGCTTCAACTAGATCTTGTGGTGGGTTAGCTACCGCATATATATATGGGAGTACAACCATAATGCTTCCCGTACCTTGATCCGGCTAGGCAGCTGTTCTTCTTGTAGTTGCACACCAAGCCCGTCAGGTATGCGCGCTGGGTATGTTTGCTCGTGTCCAAGAACTTCTATGCAACCAGAATCTGGACGCCGCAATCCTTCTACACACTCCAATAGTGTGGTCTTACCTGATCCGTTATGCCCGAGCAGGGTAACAATCTCGCCAGCGCGGACGTCTATGTTTACCCGGTCGACGGCGCGCATAGCTCCGTAGGTTTTCGTAACGTTAGTGGTTTTGAGAGCAGTGGTTTTGAGAGCGCGCATGGTCCTCCATATTTTCTAAGGGATTAATACCTGGCTGCAGCAACAGTGCCCGCGCACAACTATCACACGCGAGATAATATGTTGCGCAACCATTTCCCACAGCATTCGGAGCTTTCGGAGCGTTCGCGGCATGTGACTCACTTCCTGCAATTGTGAGGAGCATTACCGAAACCAAAAGTAAGCGGCATCACACTGACGTGTCAATGGTTAAGAGATAAAAGTTGGAAGCTTCCAAATAGTGGAATGCGATTAGCGTGTAACCGGGAACTCCGCACGCATACAAAGTAACGATTGTGTTCAGTAAACACCGCCCGCTACGATCTTGCTTTCATTAACCTCAGGCCTCATCTTGACGCATGGCTTCACTGGTTCTGGTCAGGGGGTACTCTGGTGGGTATGGGTTTTGATTTGCGCATTGGGGTAGGTACGGACACTCACGCGTTTTCTTCTGACGCGTCTAGGCCCATGTGGCTTGCTTGCCTGCTTTGGCCCGGTGAGGTCGGGTGTGCTGGGCACTCTGATGCGGACGTAGTTGCTCACGCGTGCTGTGACGCACTTTTGGCGGCCTCGGACCTGGGGGATTTAGGCACTAATTTCGGCACTGATCGGCCGGAGTACGCTGGTGCGTCTGGGGAAACACTGCTGCGTGAGACCCTGCGGATTCTATCTAGTTCAGGCTGGCGCCCCGTTAACGTGTCCGTTCAGCTGATTGGTAACCGCCCCCGCATTGGTGCTCGCCGGGAGGAAGCCAGCGCGCACCTAAGCGACATAGTGGGGGTACCTGTATCTTTTTCGGCGACCACCACGGACGGTTTAGGATTCACTGGGCGTGGTGAAGGGTTAGCGGCGGTCGCCACTGCACTCGTTACCCGGTAACGCCAACTTTTCCCTCGCGAGCAGGCATCCACGGTTTGGTTAGGGCACTTTATTTCATAGATCCCAGATGCGCTTTTTCCGCTTTCACGGGGATCATCATGAGGAGCCCTGCTAAGAGAATCAGGACGATACCGAGGATTCCCCAGTGTTGGCTGGAAACCTCAGGCCCTTCAATTGCTTTACCAATGGATAGGAATACCGAGAACATGAGTGGGGCCAGGAACGATACGGCGCGACCCGTGGTGGCGTAGAGGCCGAACACTTCACCTTCTCGCCCTTCGGGGATGACGCGCGCCAGGAACGAGCGAGACGCAGATTGTGACGGCCCCACGAAGATACATAGTAGGAGACCGAAAATCCAGAACACCACGTGGGGGCTGAGGCCACCTACACCGTTGTGGAAGAAGAACACGCACAGGCCAGAGATCACCATGCACGTGAGGGAAAATATGATGACGGTTTTGGGACCAAGTAGGTCGTCAAGAGCACCGAACGCGATGGTGGCGATACCGGCGACGACGTTGGCAGCCACCCCGAAAATGAGGACTTCCCCCGCGCTGAACCCGAACACGCCGGCAGCGAGGATCGCGCCGAACGTGAATACGCCGGCGAGCCCGTCGCGGAAAACCGCGGAGGCAGCGAGGAAGAACAGGGAGTGTGGTGCTTCTTTCGCGAGCCGCTTCACGGTCCGCCACAAGAGTTTGTACGACGTGATGATGGATTCGTGTTTATCCATGTGCGCGTCTTTGTGTTTACGCCCACGGATTGTGGTGAGCACGGGAATGGCGGATAACCCAAACCACGCTGCGGAGATCAGCATTGCCACGCGGATATCTAAACCATTTTCGCTGGTGACACCAAACAGCCCTACCTCAGGGTTAATGAACCCGAAATAGAGGAATAAAAGCAGCACAATCCCGCCTACGTAACCAGCTCCCCAACCTAGACCAGAAATGCGCCCCATGGTTTCTGGTGTGGAAATGCGCCCGAGCATAGCGTTGTAGTTAACGGACGCGAATTCGAAGAACACGTTCCCCAACCCAAGTATGGCGATTCCAAGCCAGAGCGCTCCTGTTTTCCCGAGGGGGGATTCGGGCGCCACGAAGTAGATGAGGAACATGAGTGCGACCACGAGGTAAGTGTTTACTCCCAGCCAGAATGTACCTTTGCCTTTACGGTCGGCACGTTGACCGGAAATGGGGGCGAGCAAGGCGATGACGATACCGGCGATGGTGAGTCCGTTCGCGAGCGCGCCCGACGCCATGTCTTTGTCCCCAAACAACCCGGATGTTAGGTAGACGGAAAACACAAATGTGGTAGCGACCGCGTTGAACGCTGCGAAACCCCAATCCCACGCAGACCAGGCGAGAACTTTTTTGTTCACTATCGATGCTCTGGGCAGTTTTTTGCGGGTATTACCTTCGTTTACATGCTCGTGGCGAGGATCTATAGTCACACCTACAGACTAGGCCATCACCCGGTTAATACATACTTGTATCTACGATGTGTGCTGTTCGCATGCCCCGCGTTCCGTTTGCGAGCTGTCGTTTACTGTTTTGGTCCGCTTAGCGTCCTGCTGCAATAAATATGTTCTGTTGCAATAAATATGTTCTGTTGGAATAAGTAGGAGACCGTTTCGCCTCGTTTGGCGTTCTGTTTGCAGCTCGTTTAACGTTCTGTTTGCAGTAGGTAGCGGGCTATCGCTACGTCTAGTTTTGTTGTTATTTTGAGGGACTGGCCGGATCCGTGGGATAGGTGCACTGGGACTCCTTTGGCTTCCACGAGGGCGCCGTCGTCGGTTGCTCCCCCGGTTTTCCATAGGTTTTTGGATTCGTCGTGTGCCTGCCAGATGGTGTGCCAGTGGAATCCTTGTGGGGTTTGCACTGCGCGTAGCTGCGCGCGGTCCACTTGGCCGATGACACGGTCAACTTGCATGCCGTCCCCCGCGATTACGGGGTTGCTGGCCACCATTTTTTGCGTGTCGGTTACGGCCACTGCTGGGATCACTGCGGGCAGACCGCCCCTCAGGCAAGCAATTACTTCGGCGAACACGGACACGGGGGTGAGGCAACGGGCCGCATCATGAATGAGTACGGGTGTGTTGGGGCGTAGTGGCGCACCTATTTTTTCGGCGAATTCTGGCAGTAGCTGCAGGCCGTGGAATACGCTTTCTTGCCGGGTGGCTCCACCCGTGACAACTTGGATGTTTGGGTGGGGTTCGAAGTATCCGGCGATTTCGAATTCGTGTCCGGATGGGGCAGTTACTACTATTCCTGCGATTGAGGGTACTTGCAGGACGCCTTCGACTGCGTGTTGCACAATGGTTTTGCCGTCGAGGTCGACGAGTGCTTTAGGCATGTCGAACCCTAGGCGGGTGCCGGACCCGGCAGCGGTTACTATGACGAAGACGTCACGCAAGGGTGTGCTCTACTTCTTCTTTTTGGTGTCTTTGGAGTCTTCGGTTTCTTCAGGTTCAGCTTCCGCGAGGATTTCGTCGAGCCGTTCGTTCGCCGTGTCTTCATCCACTTCGCGGGCTAGCGCCAGTTCAGATGTGAGGATTTGCCGGGCTTTGGCGAGCATCCGTTTCTCTCCTGCGGAAAGGCCTTTGGCGGAGTCACGTCGGCTGAGGTCGCGCACTACCTCTGCGACGCGCACGATGTCGCCGGTAGCGATTTTTTCTTGGTTCGCTTTGTATCGGCGTGACCAGTTGGATGGTTCCTCAATATCTTCTTCACGGAGCGTGTCCATGACTTCTTCGAAACCTTCTTCATCAACCACGTCCCGCACGCCCACCATTTCGACGTTGTCTGCGGGTACTTGGATTGTGAGGTCAGCTTGCGCCACCTGCAGAGTTAAATATGTTTTATCTTCACCACCGAATTTACGGGTTGTGATTTCTTTAATTGTTGCGGCGCCGTGATGTGGGTAGACGACCGTTTCGCCCACTTTGAAAGTCATTATCGCATTTCTCCTACCGTTGTAATAAGCCTATTTTACCAGCTTTCGTATGGCTCGTGCGGAACAAGTTTATGAGGCGGGAGTTCCGCCTGGTATATATGACCCGTTGTTCTTCGGCAGGGGACGTTTCGAGGTATATGAAACTCCCCGGACTCTATGGGATGAGTCCGGGGAGTTCCCGCGTTGGCGCAAGCCGATGTTCCGATACAACTAGGAACGACGCCAACACAGGTCTTGCTCGTTATTCAAGTTAGGTTGGCGTGTTTTGAACTTGAGGCCCGAGCTGACTGTAAAGCCATTTAGAGCCTCAAGTTCACTAGCCAAACTATTTGTTGCGCGCGGCGCGACGAGCAGCGATACCGGCACCACCAAGCGCCAACAGGCCCATCGAGGCAATCGCAGCTGCAGTGCTGTCCGCACCGGTCCTAGCTAGCTGCGAACCAGCCTTCTCAGCCTTCGTCACCTTCACAGTGGACGTGCCAGCAGGCTTGGTCTGGTCACCAGGCTTGGTTTCCTCGCCAGGCTTGTTCTCATCGCCAGGCTTGTTCTCATCGCCAGGCTTGGTTTCCTCACCAGGCTTGTTCTCATCGCCAGGCTTGGTTTCCTCACCCTTCTCAGCTTCGGCTAGCTCCGCTTTGGCGGCGTCAACAGCTTTCTTAGCTTCGAATACTTTACCGGAAGCATCCGCGACAGCCATCTCAACAGCCTTCAGAGCCTTGTTAGCATCCGCTTCCTTAGCCAAGGTATCATCGAGAGCGCTCTTAGCACCGTTCGCCAACGCAGCGGCCTTCTGGGCTTCTTCCTTCAGCGCCGGAACCTTAGCCTGCGCATCCTTCAAAGCTGCCTCAGCCTTATCAACAGCCTCGTTAGCCTGATCAGAAGCCTCCGACGCAGCCTCTAGCTTCGCCTCAGCAGCATCCAACGCCTTCTTCGCCTCAAACACCTTAGCGGAAGCATCAGAAACAGCCAGCTCACCCGCGGTAAGGGCCTTATTTGCTTTCTCTTCCTTAGCTACAGTGTCGTCCAAAGCAGTCTTAGCGCCATTAACTAGCGCCTCAGCTGGAGCGACAGCCTCTTCCAACTTTGGCTGGTTAGCCTTTGCCTCTTCAAGAGCTTTCTCGGCCGCGTCAACCTCTTCGTTAGCTTTATCTGAAGCATCGGAGGCTTCGTCTAAAGCGTTCTCAGCATCCGTGTACACATTCTGAGCCTTTACAAAAGCCTCATCGGCAGCATCCTGCTTCGCCTGAGCTTCTGCCGCCGGGCCTTCAAGTGCTACCCGCTTGGCAGTGGCATCGTCCAACTTCACCTTTGCAGCGTCAACAGCCGCCTGGTAGTACTCTTTGGCTTCCGGCTCAGCATTGTTCAGGGCTTGTTCAGCATCCTGGTACTCTGCCAACGCTGCGTTCTCTACACCTTTCGCAGCGTTCAGCGCGTCGACAGCCTGGTCGCGAGCCGCATTCGCTTCGTCAGAAGCAGCTTCCGCTTTTTCTAAGGCGATTTCAGCGTCTGCAGCCACATCCTGAGCATCCATGTACGCTTCATCAGCCGCATCCTGAGTCTTCTTAGCGGTCTCTACTCGAGCCTCAGCATTCGGAACTGATTCTGCAGCTGCCTTCTTAGCAGCCTCGAGGTCGGCGACAGCCTTGTCGTAGTTTGCTTGTGCATCCTCACGGTCAGCCTTAGCGTTCTTAGCCGCCTGCTGGAGCTTCTTCAACGCGTCCTGCACCGGCTTCAGTTCAGCATTGGCCTTGTCGAAATCTACTTCAGCGTCTGCAGCTTCATCCTGAGCATCCATGTACTCTTCATCAGCCGCATCCTGAGCCTTCTTGGCTTCGGCAACCGCAGCTTCAGCCTTATTTACATCCTCTTGAGCTGCCTTGTACGCTTCGTTAGCCGCTTTAAAAGCAGCGGCCGCGTCGTCGTATCCCTTCTGGGCATCTTCACGATCTGCCTTAGCGTTGGCAGCAGCCTGCTTAGCGGTTTCAAGATCACCTTGTCGCGCTTCAAGCACTGCTTCCGCTTTGTCGTATGCCTTCTGAGCCTCAGCTAGTTTCGCTTTAGCCTCAGTTACGTTCTGTTTCTCAGTTACCTGTGCTGTGGTGTCACCAGTAGGGGCCTTCTCTGGGGCAGCTACCTCATCAGCAGCCTGTGCAAGCCCCCCCCCCCGCGAGGCCAGCAAGCAAGAGAGCTGCCGTAGCTCCAGTTGCAGCTTTACGAATCGACATGTTGTTTATCCTTCAATCAAATTTGAGTTGTTAGGTCGGACGCAGAAACTCAACCTTGCCTGTATGACCTGATTAAACTTGCTGCGCCTTCAAACCGTTGACAAAGTTGCACCAACGGGATGTACCCTCATTCTAAGCAAACAAGTCAACCGACATACAACTCTTAAACAGACACGTGCACCACATCACACGATAACGAATTGCAAAGACACGCCGCGGACAAACATTAAAACCCCCAGAACACGCAGTAAAGTTAGTCATTTACACTAAATCCGGCGTCATGGATCTGCAGTCCTGCCCCCACCGCGCAGGGCCCCGAGCGAAACGCAACATGAACAGCGTAACCGAAATTCTCAAACTCTGGACAATATGTTGTGCACACCGCGGTCCTTAACCCTCAGCGGCATACGTTATTGCACTCCACGTACAAAAGTGGGCTCCCCAGCGCCGGCTGGGGAGCCCACTTAACCAAGTCTTGGTCCTCAAGTATTATTTACCCTGGTTTGCCACGGCATCAATCTTCGCTTGCGCATCCGGATCAAGATACGTACCACCCTTCTTAAGTGGTTTCATATCCTCATCAAGTTCGTAATAAAGAGGCACACCTGTGGGAATATTTACACCCGCGATATCCTCATCAGAAATACCATCCAAATGCTTAACAATAGCCCGCAAAGAATTCCCATGCGCGGTAACCAACACGGTCTTACCCGTCTTCAACTCCGGGACAATCTCACCCTCCCAGTACGGGAGCAGACGCTCTAACACGTCCTTCAAACACTCCGTATCCGGAATTGGTTGGCCCGCATACCGCGGATCACTGTCTTGTGAGAACTCACTGCCCTTCTCAATCGCAGGCGGTGGCGTATCATACGAACGACGCCAGAGCATGAACTGCTCCTCACCGAACTCGTCGCGGATCTCCTTCTTGTCCTTACCCTGCAACGCCCCGTAGTGACGCTCGTTAAGACGCCAATCACGCTTAACCGGAATCCAATGCCGGTCTGCGGCATCCAACGCCAAATTCGCCGTCATGATCGCGCGGCGCAGCAAAGAAGTGAACAGAATATCCGGAAGGATCCCCTCCTTCTTCAACAACTCACCACCGTGAACGGCTTCCTCACGTCCCTGCTCAGTCAGCGGAACATCCACCCAACCGGTGAACAGATTCTTCATATTCCAATCGCTCTGCCCATGGCGGAGCAAAATCAATTTATAAGCCATATAACTAGTATTCCACCTAACAATCAGCAGCGTCTAGGACTACGAGCACGAACACTTCCCACATGGACTTCTTCTACCCGCAGTTATTTCCCATGCCTACTGGGCCTGTTCGCGATAAAACGCTTCCCTAATTTCATGAGGAATCCGGCCGCGGTCCGCCACCTCAATGCCCTGCATCGAAGCCCATTCGCGGATCACACTAGCCTCAGAACGACTCCCCTCAACAACACTTCCGGCACTACGACGACGACCCCCAACGCGTTTCGCATGCTGGATCCACTCATCCATCATTGCGCGTAAACGCTTCGCGTTATCACTCGTCAAATCAATCTCGTACCGAACGCCATCTAAGCTAAAAGAAACCGTTTCATCCGCAGTTTCACCGTTCACATCATCGATCAATACGACCTTAGTTATGCTAGCCATCTTTATATACCGCTATTCCTGTAAAGTTGAGTTTTTGAGTAAGAGACGTAGAAACGTCAACTCGTAACGCTAGCATTATCGCATGAAATAAGACGAAGAAGTAGTTTATTCCATTTTTTAAAACAAATTCGACCTTTACTTCGTATCACCGCTATAGGTAGCGGATGAATCATCCCGTCTAGCAATGATAAATACGCGCAAAATTATCGTTGCAAGAGCCGCCTTGATAATCCCACCCGGGATGAACGGAACCAAACCAGCCGACATGATGCCCCCAAACGACAGGGTCTTACCGAGCGAGTACAAAACCCCCCACATGTACGGCAAACCAAACACGAACGGCAACACCGTCGCCAACGTAAACCAACCGAACAGTTTCAACAACGAATGCGGACCCCGCCCCTCAAGAGCCTTCCCAGACACGTACGCAGAGGGGATGAAACCAATAATGAAACCAAACGACGGTTTAAGCACCGCAGCGATCCCA
This sequence comes from Gleimia hominis, assembly GCF_032085515.1. Classification (GTDB taxonomy): domain Bacteria; phylum Actinomycetota; class Actinomycetes; order Actinomycetales; family Actinomycetaceae; genus Gleimia; species Gleimia hominis. The sequence goes on along the minus strand of NZ_JASXSX010000001.1, from coordinate 646,001 downwards.
CCGGTGAAATCTGCGAACCAAGGTACCCCCACGATACCTAAGAGCATGTAGGCCACCATCGCCCCGGCACCGCGGCGCGGCCCCAAAGCTGCTCCAACCAAAAGTACCCCCAGCGTCTGGCCTGTAACCGGCACCGGCCACAACGGAACCGACACCTGCGCTAATAAACCAACCACAGCTGCACCCAACAGCACCTGGATGATCATCATCACCGTTGGGTTAATCGACAACTGTCCAAGCATCGCGCCGTTTCCACGCCTCTGCGCACGCGCCACCTGAACGGGGGTACCTGCGGTGCGGGACGCGGACTGCCCACCAGTGCGCTGCGAGCGCCGCTCACTATCTTGCGAAAAACTCTTTTCCGACTGACTCATTTCATCTCCATTCCTATTAATCACAACAACTTTTGCTGCCACTAAGTTTCTTACAAAAACCCCTTCGCGGGGCTTGCGCTAGCTTTCCCCCAGGGCGCTGGTATTAGACGAAGCGATCACGGATGCGGCCGCGTAGTCACCATCGTGCGAAAGTGACACCCACCAATCCGCGTTCGCCAGATCTTCCAGAGCCGACAGTACCTCACCGGTAAAACCTACAGAAGGACGCCCATAACGGTCCGAAACCAACTCAATTTCACGCCACGAAAACTCCTTCACCGGCGCCGCGGGCACGGATTCAAATCCGGAGGGGGGAAAGTCGCTCTGGTGAACGAGGCTTCGATGACGATCACGCCAAGTACCCCCTCCCGGTTCAGACAGTGGTGGGGGCATGCCGAAAAGCGCACTGGACCACGCTTTCACCACAGCCTCCTTCGCAGCCCAACGCGCAGCCAGGGAAGCCATCGGGTCGGGCCGGCGCTGCGCCCGGTCCCACTCCCGATCCGTGAACACGCGTGCGAACACAGAGCCCGGCTGATGCAACTGCTCCGCAAAATCTGGGACAAACACCAGGTCAATCCCGTGGCCCAGAACCAGCCCCGGAGCACACCCACCTGAAGGCTCACTAGAAGGATCGTCAGACGAAACGGTGAGCCGGACGCCGGAAGGATCCGGCAGAGCTTCCGTAGCAACTCGGGTCAATAGATCACCAACACTCACCGCGGGTACCTCCCGTCCAACTCACTGCGGGTACCTCCGCTCATACTCACCGCGGGTACCTCCCGTCCTCACCCAGACGCGCAGACGGATTGAGCAGCATAGCGGCCTCAACGTTACGCGCATCCTCATCGGGCAAACGCCGGCCCTTCGGCGCCTCATACAAGGGGGTACCTGCGCACATCGCGGCCTCAAACCGATCCCGGCCCTCACGCAAACGCGCATTCGCACGCGCCCGCCACGCATCCGCCTGATCCGCCCCACACTCCGCCGCAAGCGCAGCCTCAAACGCACTCGGGTGAACCAACGCGATCAACGCAGCAACGTGACCAAACCCCAACGACGTCAACACACTCGCCCGAACCGGACGCTTCCCCATATCCAAAGGCTCCCGCAACCACACCAGTGGCGTAAACTGGCGCATCTGCGGATCCAAACAATCCAACGAACGATTCGCCGGCACCTGCTGTGACGCGAACACCTCACACAACCCCGCAACCTGGAACAAAGCAGCCCCACCCTTCGCGTGGCCAGTGAGCGTCTTCTGCGAAATCACGTATAACGGATTCCCACTCTCACGGCCCAAAGCCGCACACAACCGCGAATGTAACTCAGCCTCATTCGGATCATTCGCATTCGTAGACGTATCGTGCTTAGACACAACCGCCACATCATCAGCATCCACAGCCAAACCACGCAACGACCGAGCCAACGCAGAATCCACTCCTCCGCGACCAGCCGCGAGCGCCCCCATGCCCGGCGCCGGAATCGACGTGTTCGCACCATCCGCATACGACTGCGCATGCGCCACCACCCCGTAGACCGGCAACCCTAAGTCCGCCGCAATATCACCGCGAGTGACCAGCACCGTGCCGCCGCCCTCAGCCTCCAAGAAACCACCCCGACGACGGTCCCCGGCGCGCGAGAAATGCCGGTAACTAATGCCCTTGTCATACATCTGTTGCGAATCCGCAGTGGCATTCATATCCCCAAAACCCGTTAGAGACTCAACGGAGATATCGTCAATCCCACCGGCGACCACAAACGCAGACTTACCCAACTTAATCTTGTCCACCGCTTCTTCAATGGACACAGCCGCAGTTGCGCAAGCACCTACCGGGTGAATCATCTGCCCATAGCCCCCCACATAACTTTGCATGACATGGGCCGCCACCACGTTCGGCAACGCCTCTTGCAAAATGTCCTGCGGCCGATCCTCCCCCAAGAAACGCGTGAGGAACACCTTCCGCAACGACTCCATCCCACCAATACCAGTGCCCTGCGTGGACGACACCTCCGCTGGATGCACAGCCTGCAACAACTCAGCAGGACTGAACCCAGCCGAAATGAACGCATCCACAGCGGTAACCAAATTCCACACCGCAACCCGGTCCAAAGCCTCCAGCATATTCGCTGGAATACCCCAGTTAGCCGGATCAAACCCAGTTGGAATCTGCCCACCAACAGAACGGGACAAAGTTGCCCGCCGCGGTACCCGTACCGCAGCCCCAGCCAGCTTAGTCACCCGCCAGGTACCCTCTTCAAAACTCACGCGGGTACGTGCCGGATCCGCCTGAACATAAGCTTGTGCCTGATCGCGAGACTCCACCGTGAAACTCTGATCCTGATCCAAATACACGGTCGCCACATCATCCGAACCACCATCCACAATCGTCGAATCGTCCACCAGCGGGCGGATCCCGCTGCGGGCAATCACTTCATCACGGTACCGCTCGTAAATGTCCTCTTCCGCAACCGGATTCTCATCCGCGTCATACCAGCCTGGAGTGGGAGCGTTAGACCAGTGCACCAGCCCCATCATCCACGCCATTTCCAGCACCCCCGCCGCGGTCAGATCCAAATCTGCTCCCGCTTCCGCTTGCATGCGGGTGCGGCGCGAACCCCACGTACTGACCTCACCCAGCCCTACGATAACCACTTGGTCCGCCAGTTTCGTCTTCGGCTTCCCCCATTCGAGACGCTGCGCCAAATGCGGGGTTTTTACGCTTGGTAGTGCGGAAATCGTTGGGGGTACCTGGGGGGATTTCGAGTCCGTATCCCCCTGGTTTTGCCGCACCTGCTTCGCGAGCGCAGCTAAATCCAACGGGACCGTATCCAACCCGCCCGTCAAATCACGATCCAACGGTTTTTCTTTCGCTTTTTCCCGCGCCTGAGGGGTCACCAACTCCATGAGTTCATCCGCAATCTCCTGCGGGGTAAACACATGTACCCCCGCCGCGCGAGCAGCCGGAACGAGCGCATCGTTACCACCCATGAGGCTCGTGCCCATCACCCAACCGATACGCGGATGAGCGATAGTTACCCGCTGTGGCCAACCCGATTCCGCCGACCACTTATTAACGATCGCGTCGAAACTCGCTTTCGCTTCCCCATACGCACCATCACCGCCAAAGGTACCCCGGTTCGGTGAGCCCGGTAGCACCACATGCACCCGGTGGTCCGTAGCAGTGGAACTACCCAGCGCAGCCAGTTGACTAATCGCCCGTTCCACACTCCACACCAGAAGCCGCATCTGCCGCGCTGCTTCTTGCGGTTCACCACCCATAGTGCCACGCACCGGGGGTGCGGCAAATGGGAAGAAAAGGCTTGGGAGCAACGCTGGTTTAATGAGGTTCGTGGTGGCTCCCACCGTTTCCGTCTGCTCGGTACCGATCCACTCCACCAGCGCATCAACGTCAGCGAAGCTCGCGAGGTTCGCGGGTACCAACCAAAGTTTCGCACCGATCGCCGCGTGCTCGCGGTACAGTTTCTTCGCGAACGCCAACCGAGCTTCACTGACCCGCGACGCGGTCATAACCACTGTCGCACCGCCCGATAGTAATACCGCAACGATCTGCGCGGCGATCGAGTTCGGTGCCGCACCCGTCACTAGCGCAATCTCGTTCTTAAATGGCCCCATGTTCTTCGCGCAGCAAGACTTCGCTACTTCTTCAAACAGTGTACGCAGCCGCTTCTCAGATGAGGGTACTTGGCGCGCGTACCAGTTCGCCAAGTCCGCGAGTGAGGTACCCCCACCCTCAAACTGGCATGCGTTCACGGCTTCTAACTGGCCGGAGAACAGGCGCGCTAAATCTTCGCGGGCAGTTGCCCACCGGTCGTCCAGCAAAACCGCGCGGCGCGGGTCAAATGCCGGAGCAACGGTGTCTAACCAGCCGGCACCCAACTCGCGATCCAGCGTTTCTAACACCGCGGCACTGCCGTCGGTTTCTGGTTCCCCGCCAGGCGATTCCACGCCCAGGCGGGTGAGCAGCTGCCGCGCCTGCGTTGCAAGTACCCCCGACGAACCAAGCAGTTCCTCACGTAACTGTGACAATGCAGCCGAATCCACCATCTGGTCGGTGCCCGCGGAACCGGACGACAACGACACGCTCACGCCGTTTTCCTGCGCCACTTCCTGCACTGCCGCGTCAATCAACGCATCCGCATCCGCCGCCACATCCACTTCCGTTGGTAATGAGGCAAGCGCACCGCCACGCACGGAATCTCCCTCACGCGTATTGAGCAGAATCTGCGCATTCACCTGGTCTTCCCACGAGGCGGGCAGGCCCCAGGTGTCGCGGATCCTCTCCCCCACCCGCGTGGGTTGCAAGCCGGCTGCTCCGAAGAGGGTACGTAGGCGAGCGGTAATCGCCGCTTCCAGCACGGGGCCGAACGCCTTGTAGTTGCCCGCCGCGGTATTCACCACGTCCATGAGGTCACCAATATTTGCCTCAGCAGCCCCCTCAATCGTAGGTACCCCCAACTCCGCAGCCATGTCCATCAGCAACTGGTTACGTTTAGAAGACACCCCATTGGTCAACGACTCAACCGTGTCCGAATCCTCAATCTGAGCGCGCGTAATCTTATTCGACAACGCCAACAGAACCCGCACCGCCTGCGCCGCATCCACCGGCAAATCTGGTGCCTGGCCGGGCGCATTGGACACCGGAGCTGATGCCTGCCCTGGCGCTGACCCAGAGGGTACCGGCGCCGCATCGGATGCCTGCCCGGCGTCGCCTCCTGACGCAGATGCGGCGGAGGCTGGCACCGTGTTGGATGCCGGACTCGAAACAGGCTTGGAAGGCGTGCTATTTTGCGTATTCCCAGCCTTTGCGGCCTCTGCGGAGGCGGGGGTACCTGGGGTCTCAGGCGCGGGGGTACCTGCGTTCGCACGCTCCCCGGACGTGGGGGTACCTGGGGTCTCAGCCGCGGGGGTACCTGGGGTGTTTTCCGGTTCCGCATCAGCAGACGCACCCTCACCAGCCGGAGGGGTATGTACCTCCTCCATCAGCACCTTGGCTTCGTCACGGTCCACGTTGAGGACCTCCACATCCGCGTTCGCGTACCGCGGGAGCGCCAGAGTTTTCTGCGCAAACCCAGACAACGTGGGCGCAGAAGCCAAGCCCACCTCAACCACACGCTGAACCGCTAACTTGTCGGGCGACAGCAACAGGTCCTGCGTTTCAATCCACCGCACCGGACACGTGAACTGCCACGCCAACAACTCCACCAGCAACGTGCGGGCTAACCTCCCCGGGTGCTGCGAACGCTCCGCCCAGTTATCGACGGCCTCCTGCACCATTGTGGAAGGCACTACCTCAAGAATTGACTGCGCGAAATCCTTCGAAACCTCAAATGGGCGCGCCACCAAGTTCGGAATATACCGCCCCACCAGCACGTCCACATCAATCTCGTCCGGCAGCAGCTCCATCAGTTTCTCGCGGAACGCAGGTACCCCCGCGCGCAACTCAGACGAGTGGAACGGCACGTCAAGCCCCGGAATGAACATGAACGGCCGCTTCCCACCCAGAGCCTTTGCGCGGGCAGAAGCATCCTCCTCCAACGCCTTCAAACCCGCGATCGTGCCCGCAACCCCATACTGGGCACCCCGCAAGTTGAAGTTCACAACCTCAATAAACTCACCCGACTCCTGCGCAATACTGCGCGCATACTCCGCGACATCCTCATGCGCAATCCCACACTGGTTCGGCCGAAACGCCCCCATCCGATAGTTCGAACGACCAGCCGCATCGCGCTCCACCAAGTTATGCATCGCGCAACCACGCTGATACACAATCTCAATGACCTGCTCCAACGGGAAAATCCGCGCGAACGCAGCCAACGCCGCATACTCCCCCAGCGAGTGTCCCGCATAGAAACTATGGGGTACCAACGCACTATCGGCCTGTAGCGACCGGGTCTGCCCATACGCCAGCGTCACCAACGCCACCTGCGTGAACTGCGTTAGATTGAGCACGCCTTCCGGATGCTTCAAACGCTCTCCGCGCACCACCACGGCCTTCGGATTATCCCGCACAATCGCCTCAATCGAGAAACCAAGATGCTCGCGCGTGAACTTATCCGCCCGCGTCCACACGTCCCTCATGATTGGGTTCGGCTTATCCATTCCCATGAGGGGACGCTGCGTCCCCTGGCCCGGATACACATACGCAGTGGTGGGCGCAGCAATCTGGGCGCGGCCAATAGAAACCACGGCGCCATCTACGCGGCATGTGGCTTCCACGAACATGTCCCCATTGCCCCGGCCGACGCGTTCAACGGTGATCTCCACGTCGTCACCCAAGTTCACCATGCCGTACATCTCGTACACCCAGTTGGTTATCCGCATGGGGGTACGGGTACTGGATCGAACTACGCCGGGCAGCGCCGGACTGTCCGCGCTGCGCACGCTGGGGGTGGAAATGACGTGCTGCGCGGTGGCGGACAACCACATGCCGTGCACCAACGGAGCCTGCAACCCAGACAACCCCGCTGCCGCGTAAGACGTGTGGATTGGGTTGAAGTCACCCGAAATGTTCGCAAATGCCGTCATGTCCGCCGGGGCTTTAACCCGCGCATCCCGCAAGAAGGATCGCTTAGTGGTCTGCACTTGCACGTCCTCGTTAACCGCGGGTGCGGCAGGCGGAGGAGTACTTGTGGTGACGCGCCCACGAATCGCGAAACGCTCCACCAGGTGCGCGAAGTGTCGCTGCCCGTCGTACAGGTCATTTTCCACGCGCACCACGCGGCCCGACGACGCTTCGGTCAGTGACGCGCACCGGCTCTTAACCACCACGGAGGCGCCCTCATGCGGTAAACGTCCCGTCAGGCGCACCGTGTGGTCAAGATGCACCGCGTTCACAAGCCCCTCAATAACTGGAATACCGTCTTTAACCGCGGTACCTAACGCTGCGTACGTGGATGGCCAGCAGGGCCCAACCAAAGCGTCGGGCACGAAATCCGCCAACTGGGCCTGCAGCGCACCACCCGTTGCCGCGCCATGGGCCAACCCCAGTTTGCGAGTAAACGTGAAACCTCCCGTGATCTGGCCAAAGTCGGGGGTACCTGGGTTTGTTTCCACCCGGCCCGCGTCGCTTTCGGCCGCGTTCACTTCCACGCGCCCCGCAGCGTTCAGTTTCGCGTGGCCCGCACCGTCCACTTCCGCGCGCCCCGCGTCAGGCGAGATTTCCGCAGCTTCAGGCGAGGTTTCGACGCTCGGCAATGCCTCAATGTGGTCACCGGTAATCGTGGTGGTACCCACGCCCGCCGCACCAGCAAGTAGGTCGTACGCCCCAACTGACAACCGCTGCATATCCACCACCGGGTACGCCCCAGTGGCACACGCAGGCGAAAACGTAACTGGAATATCAATATGTTCCACGTGGAACGGAGCCTGCCCACCCGTGTCCCACGACGTGTCGCAGTTAACGCGGATAGATACCCCCGCCTCATCTTCCAAAATTTCTGTTGCCTGAGGCATGGACCACGCCGGATTCGTCACCAGGTTCCCATTCCACTGAATATTAGTGGTGGCACGCAAGAACGTCACCGGATCCGCAGCGGCCGCACGGCGCGAGAACACAGTGGGAGCCTGACCCGACACCCGCTTCGCCACCGCGTTTTCGTAGCGGGTGAACATCTGCCCAATGGGCTCATCAATACGGTCGATCGCAGCCACCGAAACCGGCCCGGGAATAATCCGCACCGCGTCCGCGGGGAACCGTGGGTTCTCTGACTGCCACAGCGTGTCCGTTCCCCACCAACGCGCCAAATCCCCATCGAGCGCCGGCACGAACGGCATTGGTTTAACGTGCTTCCGGCACAGACCTGGCCACCACGCCGCATCCTTCGCACTCACCCCGGTGGTATGCGCACTCGGGTAGCGTTCCAACAGGCGTTCCAACGCTTCCGGGAGGTTCGCGATCGCGTATTCGTCCGCAAACAAAGTCTGCACCGGGCCGCTATCCACCTCAGAAAGCCGCGCTTCAATCCGATGGAAAACATCTAGTACCCGGTCGCTCCACGTCCAGTCTTCGTAGGGGTACGCCAGGTCCGTGAGCCGCTGCGCCCACTGCGCGTACGTCATTTCTTGCAGGTCCCCAAAATATGGTTTCGCTGTTTTCGCGAGCGCGTCGATCAGTTCGCCGCGGCGACGTTTGATGTCCGCTGGGTCAGTTCCCACTTCACGGATCAGCCGCGCTGCCCGGGCAGAAGAGTTCTCAACCTCGTACAGGTCCGCATCCAGGTGCGACAAGCCCGAAGCGACCCCACCTTTAGCTTGTTCACGCCCCACCCAGGTACCCTCGGGGATCCCCTTGGTTTTCAGCAGCATTTCTTTCACCTGAGGGGACGTGCGTGCCTCCTTGGTGGCCATCGCAGCTGTACCAATCGCAACCGCGTCCACGGGCATCAATGGCCGCCCGTATCGTTTAGACCACTCCCCCGTTAGGTAATCCCCAGCCCGCTCGGGGGTACCTAGGCCACCTCCAACCGTGAGAACCAGGTTCTTCGTTTCCCGCGTCCGCCCGTAGGTAGCGAGCAGGAGGTCGTCAAGTGATTCCCACGAGTGGTGCCCACCCGCCATGCCGTCTTCCACCTGCATAATGAGGGGTACCTGCGGGTTGTCGCGCGCAATGTCGATCACCTGGTTAATCTGCTCCACCGTTCCCGGTTTGAAGCAGATGTATGCGAACCCGTCGCCTTGTAATTCCTTTATGAGGTCCCGCGCTTCCTCTACTTCCGGGATGCCCGCGGCGATTGTGACTGAGTCGAATGGGGCTCCGTTTTGCCGGGCCTTGTTCACAATTTTTGAGACCCCGAACTGGAGGTTCCACATGTAGCGGTCAAAGAACATCGCGTTGAAACCAGCGGCCCGCCCCTCGTCGAGCCGTTCAATCAGCCCGTCCTTGTGGCGTTGGAACACTTCTTCGGAGTACTGGCCACCGCCAGCCATTTCTGTCCATAACCCCGCGTTCGCCGCTGCGGCAACCAGTTGCGGATGCACGGTAGTGGGGGTCATGCCCGGCAGCATGATCGGCCCGCGACCCGTTAGGCGGGTGAACGCGGTGTCGAGCACTACGCGCCCATCTGGGAGCGTCACCTTTTTCGGTAGGTACCCCTCCCACGTTTGCGCCGGCTCCACCACTACCCCGGGGGTGTCTAAATCAGTTCGCGCAGTAGACGTGGACGCGTCCACCATCCGCGCGCCCGTCCCTTCAAGCAACGCGGTACTTGCCCGAGTGAGCATCGGCCCCGGCCCCAAATCCAAAACATAATGCGCCCCCGCTTGCGTGCACTCGCGCAGCTGCGCAGGCCAATCCGACTGCTGCGTCAAAATCGCTTCACTGAGCTCTTTCGCCCGCTCAAAATCCGCGTCACTCACCTGGGAATTCTTGAGGGTACCTAGCCAGTCAAGCACCTGCTCCAGCGCGTCATCTAACAGATGGGAGTGGAACGGTGCGCCCACCGGCAGGTAATCCGCAGTGACCACCGCCTGGCTCCCCCCGCGCTTACGCTCCGCCAGTTCCGTGTTAAGCGAATCCTCAAGCGCGTGCGCTGCCTTCGCTAACCGTTGCAATGCAGCTGGACGCCCAGAAAACACGTATGCGCGCGCACCATTCACCACCGCCACCTGCGGCCGCTCATCCACCTCAAGAGCCTGGATTTGCTCCAGTGTCAGCCCGCGAAGCGACAGCATCGGGGTGTGCTCGCCATCGGCCACTGCACCGATCTGCCGGGTGCACTGCGACGCCGCCGCACCAATCAGGCGCGCCAACACCACGAGTTGCACAATCTGCTCTTCATCATCTTGCACGAAGGCGCGTGCCAACTGTGCTCCCAGCAGGCCTTGAGAGTGCCCAACCACCTGGGTAGGCGGGGTTTGGCACAAATCCAAACTTGTCCCAGCTAAATCTAGTAGCGCCCCATAGTTCGCCAGCAAAATCGCCGGTACCGAAACCGCGGGGTCGGTGTCCACCGCCAAACTACCCTCCGCACCGGCGGGCGTGCCTGGGCCCTCCGCGCCAGAGGATTTACTTCCGCCGTCCGCGCCCGCCGGCTTGCGCTGGCCCTCTACACCTACGGACTTGCGTTCACTCTCCACACCAGCGGCCTTGCGGCCGGCATCTACACCGACGGGTTCACGTTCGCTCTCCGCTTGCGGGGCAGTGCGCAGAATCTGCTTTAGCCGCGCTCCCGCCTCAGGAGCTGCCGTAAGTAAGGGCAACGCCAAGGGGGCAAGACGCTTCTCTGCCTGTTCGAAAACGGATTTCACCCGCGTAGATGCCTGTGGCATGGAAAGGGTACGTACCAAAGATTCGTACCAGGCGCTTCCCTGCCCGGCGAACGCCAACGCATAGTCACCTGTCAGGTCCGCTAGGAAACTGCTTTTCATGTCTACTCTTTCTTTCCTCTATCTCGCCTGTATCGCCGCAGTACCCTCTACTGGGGCGGGTTGTTGTGGTATCGGTCAGAAGCTACATTGCGCCGTTTACTTTCCAGCACGCGCAACGACCTGCAAATAATTGACCGCGTATCTTTCGGGTCTATTAACGCGTCTAATTCCCCAATATTGAGGGACAAGTTCGGGTTCACCGACTGTTTCGAATACAACTCCTGGTAGTAAGCTCTTTGCTCCGCAACGTTGCGGCCCTCTTCACCCGCTTTGCGCAGCTGCTTGCGGAACACGATGTCGACCGCGCCCTCAGACCCCATTACGGCAATCTGACTGGACGGCCACGAATAATTGAAGTCCGCACCCAAAGACTTAGAACCCATCACAATGAAGGCACCCCCGTAGGCTTTGCGCACAATGATCGTCACCATGGGCACGCTCGCGGTGGAGTACGCGGTGATGAGTTTTGCGCCGCGGCGGATAATGCCCGCCCGCTCCTGCTCTGAACCAGGGCGGTACCCCGGCACGTCCACCAGTGTGACAATCGGGAGCGAAAACGCGTCGCACATCTGCACAAACCGCGCGGACTTCTCAGACGCGGCTACATCCAAAGTACCCGCATCCACACTCGGCTGATTCGACACAATCCCCACCGGGGTACCGTTGAAGCACGCGAACCCCACCACCACGTTTGGGGCGAACAGCGAATGCACCTCCAGGAACTCCCCGTGGTCCACCAGCGCTTCAATCACGTCACGGCAGTCATACCCCTCCTTCGGGGATTCCGGCACGAGGTCTGCAACTGCCTGCGCATTCGCTGTAGTTTGCGGGTCCTCCTCAAACGCGTACCGGGGTGGTTCCTCCTGACAATTCGAAGGTAGGTACGTGAGGAGGCCGCGAGCGTATTCCAACGCCTGCTCTTCATCTTCCGCTAAGAAGTGCGCTACACCGGATTCAATATTGTGCAGGTCACCGCCCCCAAGTTCCTCGGAGGAAATGTCTTCGCCGGTAACGGCCTTCACCACACCCGGGCCGGTGACGAACATGTACGACGAGCGTTTCGTCATAATGATGAAATCAGTGAGTGCCGGCCCGTACACCGCCCCGCCCGCACACGGACCTAAAATGACGCTGATCTGCGGGATTACGCCCGATGCGTCTGAGATTGCTTTGAAAATGTGCCCGTATTGAGCCAGCGCAGCCACGCCCTCTTGGATGCGCGCACCACCGGAGTCAAGCAGTGAGATGACGGGAATGCGCAGGCGCATCGCCTGGTCCATCAGGTGCATGATCTTGCGTCCCTCAGTTTGCCCCAAGGTACCCCCTAGTACCGAGAAGTCCTGAGCGTACACAGCTACCGGGCGCCCCTCTACCGTTCCGAACCCGGTGATCACCCCGCACCCCAGGTACCCCTGGTCGATGTCTCCGCCGGCGAACCGGTCGATTTCCGCGAAGGTACCCTCGTCGAGAAGCATCCGGATCCGTTCCCGCGCGGTCTTTCGGCCCTTCGGATGTTGCCGGTCACGGGCCCGCTCTTCGGCCAGTTCCAGCATTTCATTTGCGCGATCACGGAAGTTATTACGTCCGATCTCTTTATCGTCTTGTTCCGCGTCAGCGTCACGCGCGGGTAGCAACTGTACTTTACTCATCGCCCTCACCTGCCTGCTCAGCTTTATTGACCGTCACGATTAACTGCCCCGCAGAAACCGCGTCCCCTGTCTCAACCGCAATGTCTTCCACCACGCCGTCGCACGGGGAATCCACGCGTTTTTCCATCTTCATCGCCTCGAGGACCAGCAGTGTCTGCCCTTGTTCAACGGTTTGCCCTTCTTTCGCCACTACCCTCACAACGGTGCCCTGGATTGGGGCAGTCACCTGACCATCCCCACCGGTTTGGTTCGCCAGGTTAGTTTTCCGTTTACCTAACAGCGGTTGAGCGGTAAGTGGCTTTGCGTCTTTTCCCACCACACCACCACCCCCACCGTTTTTAGTGATGAGGCACTGGGGCACGCGAAGCTTCGTTCTGCGCCCATCGATTTCAATACTCAGGTCGGTTAGGGATGTGTCTAGTTCCTCGGGGGTACTTTGAGGTTCGCCGGAGGTACCCTCATTGGATTCCGCGCCGTTTTCCGCAAGATCCTCAAGAATATGGGACTGCTCAAGCCACTTCGTGTGCACGTCGTACTGGTGGTCCCCAGCCTTGTCCGCATCGGTTTCGGCGTTATCCGCCGCTGTTTCGGACTCATCCGACGGGTCTAGAGACTGGAAGTCGGGGTGTTCGATAATCGCTTCCAAAAGCGGAATCGACGTAGGTACCCCCTGGATCGCACACTCGGTTAACGCGCCTTGCAGCAGGCGGATTGCTCGGGGCCTGGTCGCTGCAGTCACCGTCACTTTGCCGATCAGTGAGTCGAACGCACCCCCAATCGCATCCCCGGGCCGCAGGTAAGAATCGATACGTACCCCCGGGCCACCGGGCCACACGACGCTTGTGACCGTGCCGGATGCGGGCATGAGGTCATTCGCCGGGTCCTCACTTGTCACCCGCACCTCAATCGCGCATCCATGTACCCCCGTCACCGGACGTAGGTTTTCGCCACGCGCGATCCGCACCTGCTCCGCAACCAGGTCGATGCCAGCCACTTCCTCCGACACCGTGTGTTCCACTTGCAGGCGCGGGTTGACTTCCAGGAAGAACACATTGCCGTCGCGGTCCACCAGGTACTCGCACGTCCCCACCCCCACGTAGCCGGCGGCTTCGAACAGGGCTTTTGAGTATGCGTCGAGCATCTCGTTAGTGCGTGGTTTCAAAAATGGGGCGGGTGCTTCTTCCACCACTTTTTGGTTTCGGCGCTGCACCGAACAGTCCCTTGTGGACACCACTTGGAAGTGCCCCGCTTGGTCGCGCACAGACTGGGTTTCTACGTGGCGGCAGTTCAGCATCAGTTTTTCGACAAAACTGTGCTCGAGGTTCGGATCGCCTACGTGGTCGTCAAAGTACCGCTGTACATCCGCATCGCTATCCACGCGGGTGATACCACGCCCACCCCCGCTGTTCGCTAGTTTTATGACGAGGGGGTACCCAGCTTCGGAAGCGAACTTTAGTACGGTTTCTACCCCGTTTTCGTCCAGGGGTACTTCGCAGCCGGGAATAGTTTGCACGTGGGCGCTGTGGGCGAGGCTGCGGGCCTGCATTTTGTCACCCAGGCGTTCGATTGCACTGGAACTCGGGCCCAGCCAGGTGATGCCGGCGGCTTCAACGTCGGCCACGAACGCGGCGTCTTCAGAGAGGAAACCGTATCCGGGGTGGATCGCGTCCGCCCCTGATTTTTGCGCGACCTCTAGCAGCGCAGCACCGTTCATGTAGGTTTGCGCAACCGTGGTACCCTCAAGCGCCCACGCTTCATCGGCTAGGTCGCACGGTAACGTGTTCAGATCTTGATCTGCATAAACCGCCACGGATGGGATCCGCATTTGCCGCAGCGTGCGGATCACCCGCACCGCGATTTCTCCGCGGTTTGCGACCAGAACTTTGGTAACGCTCATTGCGAGCCTTCCGCGTTAGCCGCTTCGCTCCCCTCATCACGTATTTCAACGTGGCCCACGCGCGAGGGGGCAGTGCCTGCTTTGGCTGACAGCGCCACATCAGCTGTGGTTACTGACCGGCGTTCACCGTCCACTTCAAGCTCCAGGGTTCCTAGCAGACCCACGCCCAGCATGGTGCCTTCCAACCGTTCCCCGGTCGCGAGCGTCACCGACGCCTCACTGCCCGCACCGATTGACGCGCCCATGTATTCTGCTTGCCATTCACGCAGTTTTGCTTCGCCCGCGTTTACTTGCGTCAGGTCTTGCAGGTAGGTGCGTAGTTCTTCTAGAAATCGCTTGAGGATCTGGGGGCGCTCTTTTGGATCAGTCTCTAACGCCCCTGCTGGCACTGCATTCAATGGGTTTTCCACCGAGGGTACCTGGCCGATGTTTAGCCCCACGCCGACCACTACCCAGTGCTGCTCTCCCTCGGCTTCAGTTTGCCCGGCGGCTGCAACGTGTTCACTGAGGATTCCCGCGATTTTCCGCCCGTCCAGCAGCAGGTCGTTAGGCCATTTCAGCTGCGTATTCGGCACCTGGGTTGCTTTCTTGAGGGCCAGCCCGGCCACCAAGGTCACCCACGATAGGTACGGGGTCGGTACTTTCACGAGGGTGGAGAACAGTAGCGCGCCCGGCGCGTCCATCCATGCGCGCGCGTACCTACCCCGGCCCCGCGTTTGTTGCGAGGCCACCACCGTTGTGTATGGCTCTAAGCTACTGGCCTGGCCTTGCGCAATCGTGTTTTCTACTTGCTGCACTAGTTGCGCGTTCGTCGAATCGGTTTCGCGCATGTACGTCAAATCGGGGCACACGCTGGTTGGGAACTGGGCCCACAGCTGCCACTCGTCGTCTTGCTTCGCTTGCGCGCCTGTTAGCACGTCATCATTGTGTCGTTGAATACTCATTTGTCGTTCATCATCGAAAGAACGAGTATCAAAGACAAATACACCTCTGTATATTTCCTGCAGTTAAGCGAAAAATAAGCTGTTGCGCAGCACAGCGTGCTCCGCAACAGCCCACCCCACCGCCGCCCGCACCTAGCTTTAGGTGCGGGCACAGCCTCAGGGTAAAGACAAGCCCAAAATCAGGGCGAGAACTACTTCACCTGCGCCTGCTCTTGGTCGGCCTGCGCATTCCGGTCGCCCGCCTGCTCTTGGTCGGCCTGCGCATTCCGGTGGTCCGCCTGCGCGTGCCGGTGGTCGATCCGACGGTTAATCATCGCGAGCACGAACGCGCACACCGCTCCGATAACAGCCACGGCCAGGGTAATCAGGAAGATCACCTGGTACCCCTCGTACGGGTTATCGGCGTGGCGGTCAATAATGCCTGCCGTCATGAAGTTCCCCCAGAACACGGGTGCGTACACCGCTAGGGAACCGATGGCCATGGCGGAACCGTTGATCTGGTCTGGCAGGTTCAGCTCCGCAATGGGCGCCAAAATAACCGCTTTACCCATAAAAATCCCAACGGACATCAAAACCAGCAAAATCATGGCAAACCACAGCATAGACTGGTCTGCAGGCAGCAGATAGACCACTCCGGCCGCTACCGCACAAATCGCAAGCGCCACACCGAGCATCAAAGTGGAAGACTTGAACACGTAGTCCGCTAAACCACCTGCAACCAGGGCAACTAGCATCCCCACTGCTCCGGTCGTAATAATTCCGAACACCCCGGAAACAGAATCGGACGCATTGAACACTAGTTTCACGTAAGGCGCGGACGAGTAAATCAAGTTAACGTACGTCCAATACAGGCACATGCCCGCAACCCCCGCAAGCCACACGCGCGGACGTGTCAGCACCTGCCACAAACCGTACAGGGCAGCGGTGTTTTTCGACATGTTCTCGTGCTCCGCAATCGCGTTCTTCGGTACGGTGCGCAAAATGAAAATAATGAGGGGTACTAGCAGCAACGTGTAGCCAAACCCGAATGCCAGCATGATCGTTTTCGCACTGCCCGGGTAGATCCACAGCAGCAGCAAGATCACGGCATTCATGAGGAATTCGGCGCCGCGGCGGATGGTTTCTAGCAAACTCATTGCCAGACCGCGCCCGCGTGTGTTCGCGTCTTTAGAAAGCAGCGTCACCCCGTTAACTACCGCTGGCCAACCGAGTGCGTCCCACACGCCCCACGAAATCGCGATCGCGATCATCACTTTGAACGGCATGTCCGGCATGAACGGGAGCGCGCAAATGTAGAGCGCGAGGAAGGTGACGAGCCGCCACGCACTCCACGTGATCAGGAGGGAACGGATTGTGAACCGGTTGTTCACCCACCCACCAATTGGGTAGAGGAACATCGCGATCCCAATGAAGCTCATGAGGGTACCGAACTGGCCCACCGTGATTCCCAGCGCGTTACACAGCGGAAGCATTAGGGAACCTTTAAATGCTTCGAACGCACTGTACGTCAGCTGCCCCGCCATGACGACGGTGAGGAATCCGCCTACCCGGCCGCGCCTCAAGAAGATGGGGAGGCGCGACTTCTTCTGCTGCGCCTGCTGCGCTGCCTGGTTTATGGCAGCTGTGTCTTGGATGGGATTAATATTGTTGCTCACGTTTAGTTTTGCTCCAGGTCTAGTAGTTTGTCGGCGTAGTCCGTGAACACACCGGTCACGCCCCAGTTGAATAGTTCGTTAGCGCGTGCGCGCGAGTTAACGGTCCACACGTTCACACCCAGGCCCGCATCCCGGAAGGCCTGTACGCGAGCCTTGGTTAGCCCCTCGTTTTCTGGGTGAATGTAGGAAGCGCCCACCATTTCGCAGGTTGACCGCCAGTCGTCGTAGAGGGCACAGGTTTCGTAAAGCGCACCGATCGGCAATTTAGGCGCGCGTTTATGCAGTTCGTACAGCAGTACGTGGTTAAAGCACGAGATTATAATCTTGGATTTCTTAACGCGTTCCAGGTGTTCAATAACGGTATCGATCAGTTTGAGGGTACGTTCGCGGCCCTGTTCGTTGGATTTGATTTCGATGTTTGCGTTCAACCCGGTTTCGTTCATGTAGTCCACAAGTTGCGCTAGTTTCGGTAGGCGTTCACCGGCGTACTGTGGGTCGTACCAGGTACCCGCGTCGATCGTGTTGAGGTCCTGGCTACTGATTTCGTAGTAGGTACCCCCGCGGTTTGTGGTGCGATCCAGCTGCGTGTCATGGCAGATGATAGGGGTACCATCAGCGATTATGTCCACATCTGTTTCAATCCACCGGGCGCCGCATTCCACTGCTTTGCGGAACGCTGCCATGGTGTTTTCTGGGGCTTGGGAGTTCAGCCCTCGGTGTGCAAACACTATTCGTTCGGTATTCATTTCTCCTTCTTTCGTCACTGCATCGTGAGCGTCTTTTTTCACCACGCTGTGTACAGCCGCAGAACATCATAGTACGATTTACGAGAATCTAAGAAATTTCTTTCCTCTCGCCGAACATTTGCCCAGTTTCCTTAGAACAGAATGCACGTTTATGCGCGTGCGTGCGGTGCCGGTGGTCGCGTGCGTGCGGTGCCGGTGGTCGCGTGCGTGCGGTGCCGGTGGTGGTGGTGCGGGCTGATATTATCCTGCTTAGCAACTTTGAGTGAAGGGAGCGTCCGTGTCTAACAGGCTTCAGACCCAGGATCGTTTAATCGCAGCTACCCGCGAGTTGATAATGACGGAGGGTGTGGAGCACTGCTCACTGGAACGCATTTGCACGAAAGCGGGGTTTACGCGGGGCGCGTTTTACTCAAATTTTGCGTCTAAGGATTCACTGCTGGCAGCTATGGCAGAAGAGGAGTACGCGAACCTGATTGACACTCTTGAAGAGCAGATGCAGCAGTGGCAATCCCGTCACATCGATGGGGATACCCGCACGGTTATGCAGGTGTTGTTGTTTGACTTCCTAGACGCCATTGGGGTGCAGGGTAACGTTTACACCCTGCATTCTGAACTGATGATGCGGGCGGTGCGGGACACGGATTGGGCGCAGCGGCTTTTAGAAATTAATAATGAATTTAATGAGGCACTAGCGCGCTGCATGGAAACGATCCTCGCGGCGTCGGGGCGCACCCCCACAATCCCGATGCGCCCGTTAACGCACGCGGTTATTGGGATCGCGATGCGCGCAGCGGGAGTGGAATCTTGGCGCCGATCCGCTTCCGCTCTGCCTCTGGTTAGTAGTGCAGCGGATTCGCCGGTGCGGGACATCCTGGAGACCATTTTGATACTCCTGATGGCGGCGTCAGAACCTCAAGAGATTGCCCCGGCAGAACCTCAGGAAAAATAACTAGCTACGCTACCGGCCTAAACTTTTTTACCGCATATAGATGCGCCCAGGCGACATAAATGCACCCGAGGCGGGGCTTGCTTTATGCAGACTTCTTATCGGAACGCATTTGTGGCTCGGCGGCAGGTGGTTTCGTGATGGAAACAAGCAGGGTACCTACGGCGGTGGTGAGCGGTATCGCGGCAATCAACCCGATGGAAGCGATGAGGGTACGTACCACTTCTTCGGCGATAGATGCGGACGTCACCAGGTCCCACCCGCTGCGCCGAACCATGAGCGCTAAAAGGAGCGCGGGCAGGGCGGTACCTGCGTACGCGAACGCGAGGGTGTAAACGGTGGAGGCAATGTGGTCACGTCCAATGCGCATGGCGCGGGCAAATAAACGCGCCCGCCCCATCCGCGGGTTAGCTTCATGCAGCTCCCAAACCGCGGACGCTTGCGTGATGGTCACGTCGTTGAGCGCGCCCAGCCCCGCAATTACGATTCCGCAGATCAAGAGCCACTGCAGAGAAATCGCGGGGATGAAACCGAAGATCAGTTGCGCATCTTCGTTGGACGCGCCCGAAAGATGGTTGGTTCCCACTTGCCAAACTGCGATTACAACAGTCAGCACGACCCCGCCGAATGTGCCCAGCAGCGCAGTTGTTGTGCGGATAGAGATTCCGTGCGCTAAATACACGGAAGAGAACATCATTGCACTGATTCCCGTAATTGTTACCGCGAGTGCGTGTTCCCCACCCATGAGTGCGGGCATCACAAAATATAGGAGGACGAGCACGGACGCAGCCAGCCCACAGATCGCAGCTGCCCCACGTACCCTCGCCACGATCAGCACAAGCACCACGTATATAGCGATAAGGGTCGCCATCGAAGTACCGCGTTCAATGTCCCAGTAATAGGTGATTACCTCCGGGTTTTGAGGCTGGGTAGCGTCCGGGTTTTGAGGCTGGGTAGCGTCGGCGCCAGAAGTACCCTCTTGATTTGGTTCGGTTTCCGCCATTGGTTCGGCGGTTTCCACACTGCTTGCGATGGGGAGTTTGTTTTGCAGTATTTTCAGGTGCGTTCCTTTCTTGAGGGACTGGTACACCTCTGGGGGTACTTGCACAACCACGGTTTGGCCAACGTTCAACCCGCGGTCCACGCGAGCGCACACTGCGTTAGCTTGGCCAGTCCCGTCTGCGCCCGAGGTACCCTCCCCTTGGGAAGTCCCTTCCTCCTCAGAGGTTCCCCCTGTTCCACCCGAGGTACCCCCTTCCCCTCCGTAGGTACCCCCTACTTCCTCACACGACTCTGTACGCAAATCGGTTATGGTAGCTGTACCCGCAGTTGCATCTTTGTGGACGGCATCCACGCTTCCGACCGGGGTTTTCCCTGCCGGCCACAGCAGCACCAGCCCAACGACCGTGGCGATCGCTAATGGCAGCACGATCGCGGCGAGCGTGAGCCGGATTCTGAGTAGGCGTTTGTGAGGCAGCTCTAGGGGCCGGTGGTTGTGATGCGCGTGCGACATGCTCTTTTCCCCTTATTATGCGATGAGGTTCAGTACGTACTTACCCTACCCTTAGTCGCGAACAGTTCTCATCAACGCTCGGGGGTACCTGCAAGCGTTTTCACCTACCGTGCGGGCTTTATGCAACCTATAGTTCTACAGCAACGCCTAGTTTTAGAGCAACAACGACTAGTCGACAGCCGGCACCTCCCAGTTGCCGAACCACATTTTCGCAGTGGAACGCATACTGCTTTTCAGCACCGAGAACCGAGGTACCCTCACCCCTTCTTTCGCCGCTACCGCGCACAAGAAGTCGCGCACCCGCCACACTTCTGCGGGGTCAACACCGGGCGCGATTGCAAGTACCTCATGCAAATACTGCTCGTTTGCATACCCCAGCTTTCTAGTAATCCACGCGGGCGAGACCGTGAGGTTATTGCACAGTTCTTGCAGTTCACGCGCGGTTTTTTCGCGTTGTTTAGCGTTTATTGACATGGCGGCCTTTCAGTAAGTTGCCTAATGACAGTACTTCTAGTTGGGCCGGCGCGCATGTCCAAGAGAGCCGGCGTACGTTCAAAACGATCCGCGCATGTCCAAGAGAGCCCGCGTACGTTCAAAACGATCCGCGCATGTCCAAGAGAGTACGCGCCAACTAAAGGCACACTGAAGACACATAACGAGTTGAAGCCACATAATTAGAGGAGTAGAAAACGCTCCCTCCCCAGCTAGGTCAAGCTCGGTTTTGATTCGAGTTTTTCCTCGCTGAGGAGGGAGCGGCGGACATGCCTAATCGGCGCTACATGCCGGCTGGAAAACTTGCCACGTGAGCGTTTTGCTACAACAACACAAACATGGCACTAGCTGCACTAAACCCGGTTACGCGTTGGGGGTACCTGGTTTGGTTCCGGCGGATTCAAAGCGCTGGTCGTGGTGGGTGCGGGCTTGCTTACCGTCTGCACCGCGATCCCAGGAGCGTTCCAGCTGCCCCGGTTCCAGTTCGGAACCGGCTGGTGCGGAGGCAGGGCTGGCGGATTCAAGCGAGGTACCCCTTAGCCGGGAGATCCACCGCATCGCGTGGTACATCGCGAGGGCACCGAACGAGCCGAGTGCGATTCCCTCAAACACCATGTCACCCCAGTGCCACGTGTAGTTCGCTATCGCAACCACCATGGCGACTGCTGCGGTGTTCAGGTTGACGGGGTCAGAGAAGTCGGTGCGGTTCTGCACCCAGATGCGCACGCCAAGCATGCCGATCATGCCGTACAGGATTGTCGCGGCCCCACCAAGTACCCCCACTGGAATCGTGGCGATAAGAACCCCGAACTTGGGGAACATGGACAGCGCGAGCGCGGTTAGTGCGGCAACAATGTAGGCGGCTGTCGAGTAGACGCGGGTGGCGGCCATAACCCCAATGTTTTCCGCGTACGTGGTGGTACCGGAACCACCGCCGGAACCTGCGAATACGGTGGAGAGTCCGTCGGCAAACAGTGCACGGCCGGTGAGGGTATCTAGGTTGCGCCCGGTCATGGCGGACACGGATTTCACGTGCCCAACGTTTTCTGCGATGAGCACGAGGACCACGGGGACGAAAAGTCCGAGTGCGGAGATGTCGAATGCGGGAGCGTGGAAGCTCGGTAGGCCAACCCAGGCTGCGTCGGACAGGGTGGAGAAGTCGACTTCCCCACGGATTACTGCGCACGCGTAGCCGATGAGCACACCGATTAGGATCGATAGGCGCCCCACGATTCCTTTGAACAGCACGGTCACGAGGAGTACGGACACGATGGTGACGATTGCGGTTACGGGAGCTTGTTTAACGTTGTTCCACGCGGCGGGCGCCAGGTTGAAGCCGATGAGGGCAACGATGGTGCCTGTCACTACTGGGGGCATGAGCACGTCAATCCACTTGTGCCCAACCACCATGACGATCAGGCCGACGATTAGGAGCGCCAGGCCTGCGGAGATGATACCACCTTGGGCAACAGCCATTTTGTGCGGGTCGATCGCACCTCCACCTTGAACGTATCCGGTGATTGCGGTGATTGGGGCGATGAGGGCAAAAGAAGAGCCGAGATAACTTGGAAGTTTCCCGGCTGTAATGAGGATAAAAAGAATGGTTCCAATCCCCGTGAAAAATAATGTTGTTGAAGGATTGAAACCAGTTAATAACGGAACTAGGAATGTGGCTCCGAACATTGCCACCACGTGTTGCATCCCGATTCCGATTGTGGCGGGCCATGCGAGCCGTTCATCGGGCTGGACCACGTCACCGGGGGCGATGTGCACGCCGTCTCCGTGCAGTTTCCATTTCACTGCCATTTGGGCACTCCTTGTGTATTATCTGGGACTTGTTTTAAGCCGCAGATAGTCTATGCTGTCCCAACCATTTTTCCCGCATTATCCTCCATCTTGTAGCGCGTTTCACGTATTTTTCGCCTGAGGGTACCTGGGCTCACCTCGGCGTCGCCGCTTCTGTTTTGCACGAGGGTACCTGGGCTCGCCTGAGAGCAATACCGATAGTTTTTGCCGCGGGTACTTTCGTTTTTGAGCGCGAGGTACCTCCGCTGCCATCCGCGAGCCTGTGTTGCACAGCACTTTAGGTTTTCGGTAGCCTGTGCTTGAACGCGGGAGCCCGTTGAGGCTGAGAGGGAGGTTACCTCCGACCGTTGAACCTGATCCAGGTCATGCTGGCGAAGGGAAGTGGAAGTTTTCATGCCGAGCGATCAGAAGAATAAGCACGCCACCACGGACACCACGCAGCACATGGATAAGGATGAGCAGATGCGGGTGGTGGATCCGATTTGGCCGGCGATGACGTCTCGCGAAATCCAAGCGGTTACAAGCGCTTCAAAAGTGCAGGTGGTTCAAAATAGTAACCGCCCAATGGCCGCGGGTTCCCTTGCGGACGTGGATGGGCAGCGCGTGTTCTTGAAGCGTTACGACCCCACCCTGGTGCCCACTAAAACCCTGAAAGCTGTGCATAAAGCAGTGAATCAAGCAATCGGCAACGGCTTGCGGGCTCCGCGCTTCTTGCCTTTTCCTAGTGGTGAAACGATTGCGCTTGAGGGGCCGTGGATGTACGAGATGTGTCAGGCCGCTCGCGGCGAAGACCGGTATCGCGACCAGCCCTCTTGGAGTCCACCGTTTACCCGTGCGGACGCGCGGGAAGCGGGCCGTACGGTTGCTCGCGTGCGTTTAGCAATGGAAACCGTGAGCACCCCCGAACCGAGGGAAATCCCTCAGGGGCCGTATCAAAACCGGTTCACCCTGATGCTGGCTCAAGACCTCCCCCAGGCGGTGGACAGGTTTCTAGATGATAGACCCGAGGTTGCGCAGTACCTTGCACAGACGGATAGGGATTTGCTGGCAGATTTGGCTCCGCTGGAACCGCTTCGGCAGCAAGCTTGTGCGGTCGCGGGTGAGTCGTTGCGGTGGACGCATGGTGATCTGCACGTTTCGAACACGTTCTGGGATGGGCACCGGGTTAGTGACGTGATTGATTTCGGTTTGGCGTATTTGAATCCCCCGGTTTTCGATTTGGCGCTCGCGCTGGAGCGACATGCGATTGATTGGATTTCGATAACCGAGGGGCAACCGCAGTCTGACCGTCGTTTCCGCCCTCAAGTGGCAAAGGACATTCTGACTGGTTACAGCGAGTTGGTGGCGTTCTCGTCGTCGGAAAAACGTGCGTTGGGCCCCATGGTTGCGCTTAGTCATGTTGAGTTTTCACTAGATATGATCCGCTATGCCGCGCACGCGCCGGCGGCAACGGCGGGGTTGGCGGATTGGGCGTACGACTTTTCTTTGCTTGGCCATTCCCGCTGGTTTTTAACCGGTGAGGGACACCAGTTTTTATCCATGATTAACACATTTTGTAAGGAGTTATGATGCTTGTTCGGATGCGGTTGGAATATGTTACGGCGTGGCCGAATCACGCGGGCATGTTCGTGGCTCGCAAGAAGGGGTTCTACGCGGACCGCGGTTTCGACGTGGATATCGTGTGGGATGGTTGGGATCGTGGCACCCCCGTTGATTTAACGGTGGCTGGGGAATTCCAGTTCGCCGCCGTGCGCCTAGGCGAATTGTTAGAAACGCGTTCTACTGATAATCCGATGCGTGCTTTGGCGACATTTAACCAAAATCAGTTGGGCGGGGTCATTAGTTTGAAGTCGAAGGGGATTTCTTCGTTCGCGGACCTGGAGGGCAAGCGGGTGTCGATCCCGCCGGTTCCCCGGTTAACGAACATGGTTGTGGAGGCGATGGAAGCTCAGGGAGCGGATTTTTCTAAGGTAAACGTGTTGGATCCGTTCCCCTATGAGCCGGACATTCGTTCTGTTGAGAAGGGCGTGTATGACGCTGTTTTTAACGTTTTAGGTTGGGAGTCTTACCAGGGGGTGTCCCCTGTTTCTGAGGTTGTGCAGCTTAGTTTTGATGATGTTGGTGTGACCCCTCACCACGCGTATTACTTGTGTGCAACAGATTCTTTTGTTGAGGAAAACCCTGGTTTGGTGCGTGATTTCGTGCAGGCCACGGCCTTGGGCTACGAGTTTGCACGCGACAACCCTCAAGAAGCCCTTGAAATACTTGCTCCAACGATGTGCAATACGGATCCGGATATTTTGCGTAATTCTTTGGAGTTCATGACGCCCACTTGGTTTGCACCTAATGGTAAGTGGGGTTTTATGGATGAGGATCTGATGCGCTCTTACGCCCAGTGGATGGCCGACGGTGGGTTCTGTGACGCAAACGTGGACTCGGTTGCGCAAGCGCACACAAACGAGTTCTTGGAAAGCTAGCGACCTCTTAGTAATTGACGCGTTATTGATAATTAGCGAGGACGCGGTGAGCTTTTAAACTTTAAGGCATGCGTCGAGGTGAAGGGTGTTTAGCCTTTCAGATCCCGCACAATCTCGGCTACTACCGCAGAAAACACGCGCGGGTACACTACATTCACGTATTCGTCTGCACCGCGTCCTCCTCTTACCTCCCTGATACCAAGGAGGAAACCGACGTCAGTTGGCACCCACACGTCTTCATCAAACGGCTCGTAGTATTGTTTCTCAATTAACCTATTGTTCACGAGTATTTTATTTATCGCCTGAACCGATGGAGGACCCGCTGGGATAACTTCTTGTTCCACCATTTCTTTTAGTAAGAGTGTCATAGACAGATACCTTTCCCTGTCCACATCGTCGACCCACGCTTTTGAAGTTTCTTCAAGCATCATCGATTTCTCCACCTGGCACGCGGTGGCAGTAGACGAATCGTTTTCAGACACTTCACCGAAGGTTTTCTCTAGCGTTTGCGCATATTCAATCAGGGGTTTCAACACGCTTCCATCGTCTGCTTTTACTGCTTCAGAGCCAAAAACAATAAACAAATCTTTCGCCCTAGAGACAGCCACGTTCATCAAGTCTGGATTCGCGTTGATAAATGTTCGACTATATGACTGTGAACCATAGGTGGCGGAAAACAGGATAATGGGTCTTTCGGATCCCTGCAGTGAATGCACAGTGCTGATTGTAATGCCCGAGGTTAACTTCCATACCTGCTTCTCCTCCATACCTTCTTCGATTAAGACTCTCCGCAATTTGGCCTTAATAGTTTCGGCTTGTGCGCGGAACGGGGCGATGACCGCCAGTATGCTCCCAAGTGTCACATCAGGATTATTTACCCCATACAGTTGGAGTAGTTCGTGACGGTTGCGGGCAATCCACCGAGCCACTTCAGTTGCCTCAATTTCATTCTTTCTACTGCCGGCAACGCGCGTATCCGTCGAGTGCTCAACCAGTTTGAATTGGAGTGGGACGGTAGATTCTGGCAACACGTTAGAGCGCTTAGTTAACGGAATTAGTTGCCCGTCGTAGACGAGGTCGTTGCAGAACTCTATGATTTCTCTCGCACAACGGTAGTGCTCGCGTAAAAGCAAACTATTCTGCCCGGTTTTTGCGTAGTCGCTTGGCAACCACTTGGACACGTTCATGGCAAGTTCCATGAATGACGAACGGCTTGAGGCGCTAACACCATACTTGTGGAGAAGCTCTTCCCACTGTCCATCGCTGATGCCGTTATAACGCGCGATGGCCTTATCCGCTTCGTTGTCTAGCCCCCAAACTGGAGGCAACTGTTGGGTATCGCCAACTGCAATCGCCTTTTTTGCGCACGCAAGGGCCGGTAACGCAGCGGGTGTGCTGACCTGCCCAGCTTCATCAACGATTAGAAGATCTATCCGATCTGCATCTACTACTTCTTTCGGACTACCCCCCACAAATAAAGTGAAGAAACTGGGAAGCTTGTACTGCGTCATGACGAAACATGGAGTAATCGCCGTTACCTGTGACCAGTACTTGGTTTGGACTGGTCGAGTATTCTTAAACTTATCGTCATTAGTCAACAATTCTTTCGGATCGCACGTCTGCAACCACCTACTTTCGTAGTAGTGTATCGCTAGCCAGAACTCTAGGTAACGCACCGTTTTATCGAATAGTTCGTCTAGTTTAACGTAGTCGCCTTGTAGTGCATTAGCCTGCTCGTATATCTCTTGAGCAGATAGACCCTCTGAATTTGAGGGGAGCAAACTATCGTAAATCGAACTTATTTTTTCCAGGACTATACTCAGTTGGTTTTCTAACCATTCCTTGTCATTCGTTAGACCTTTTGTACGTTGTATGTGCTCCACTGCCCATTGCATCAGCGATTCTTCGCACGCCTGAACAGTCGTCGACTGGTACGCAACAGCCTTCCGGTAACGAGTAATGATGGTGTCGATTCGTCCCGCGTTTTGTTCAAGCTTTTTATCCGGATCCGTGTTGTCTGCAATTATGCGGCGTTCTTTTCTGGATCCCAGTGTCCGGAGAATCCTGTTAGTACTCAAAGTGCTTCGTAGCTCTTCCCAGTGGTTAAGCCGGTTTTCCGACACGTCCTGATCATGGTACAGACGGTCTCTTTCACGCACTAAGCCTTCGCAGTTAGCTTGCAGTTGCGCAAGGTCGTCGTCTAAAACGTGGGCCCCTAAACTGAAAGATAGCCCCAGCGCTTCCCGGCGACACTGGTCTATTTCCACTAGTTTCTGTCGAAGTGATTTTGAAACTTCCGGCAACGACGAGGCGGAGAACCCACATTTCTCAGCCTGTTTAAGGAAGAACTCTTTCGCAGCTGCAACGTACTCCGGAGTGGAATAACGAGAGTACACACCAGTTTTCCTCCTTTCCTCTGTAATGTAGCCTTTGTTCTCGTACTCTTTTTTCTTTATCTCTGAGGGACACGCGGCGACAATACTGGACATTACCTCACCGGTTAGGCTCCCAGCAGAATCGACCTTCAAGAGCCAACGTTGTTCAAATTTCTGCGGGTCATCTGGGGACACCGAGGAAAACGAGTCAATAATATTTGTAACTGCCTGATTATTAGTCGAAGTTCCCACTATTAACGGTGCTTTTTCACCCCGTAAAGCATGGTCAACAATTGTGCTTGCAACAACCGACTGCAGCATTGTTGTTTTTCCCGTACCGGGAGGGCCGCTAACCGCAACTAGCTCTCCCGCTTCTGATTTGCGCTGTGCATGCACGGCAACTCTCTGGGATGGCGCTAGAGAAAAGCGTTTGCTCATGCTGCCAGAAACGCGTTGCCTATCCCGTAAGTCCTCCTCACTAGACTCAGAAACCACCTTTTTATTGTCCGCACCAAGTGACTGCAGAACGTTTCTATATAGTGACCCTTCTTTGTTCTCTAAGATTAAACTGTATTGCTTTACTAAATCAGCATTTACATAAAGACCTTCGTAGCACTTTACGTAACAAACATCTGCAATGTATTTATGCGAAGTATCTTTAAGTTGGTCGCTGGGATGCGGGTCGTCTTCACCTCTGATTGAGTCAAACATTTCGCCTGCAAGAGCTAGGTACCGCTGCCAATTGCCACCAGTATTTTGCGAGGTGAGTTCGCGGCCTCTTCCAAACTCAAATTTTCTATACAAATGTAGGTGCCCTGCAGTTACGCTTCCACTTTCCGCATGAGGGGTTTGCAAGAACTTAAGTGGAACCCACGGACGGTCGTCGTTAATCGCGAACGAAAGTGACCCATCGCGCGTAACGTTAGCAGGTAGATTTATTATCCCGTCGATGTCGCCACCAGGAATCCACTGGACGGATCTGGTGGAGATAACTATGCGTACGAACGTCTGCCGTCCAGACGGAGTGTTTGCCGTCAACTTCTTTCTGGCAGATTGGAAAAGATGTCTAGTGGTCTGAAGATTCAGTCGACCGGCTCGTATTTCTTCCGGATTAACGCGGTTATAAGGAGAATTGGAACTGTACGATATGGGGTCTAATCGATCAGCTTCGAGCGCGGACATCATATAACGCGTTATGCGTTTCCAATCTGGGAGTTCCACCGCATTCATGACTATTGCCTGCCTTAAGACGCTTACCAGATTTATCCGTTTATTGAACCCGGAGTGTTGACTAACGGTGTTGTATCACGCAGCATCGTTGCCCCCATCAGGTTTGCGAAATAAACAAATCTATTTTCAATCTACAGTTTATTACAACGCATGGATTTATAGAGCGCAATAAATAAACGCAGGCGAGCTAAACCACTCCACCCGGAAATCCCTCTAGCGCACACCAGTTTCCGGTGCTCGACGACCGCGCCCTTTGAAGGTTTCTAGCGGGCTACGCTCGCAACCTCCGAAGGTTTTTAGTACGCGACCACCGCAGCCTTTGAAGGTTCCTAACAGGCTACGACCGCAGCCTCCGAAGGTTCTTAGTACGCGGCCACCGCAGTCTTTGAAGATTCCTAGTGGGCTACGACCGCACCCTCCGAAGGCGAAGTGGTTTCGTGTAGCAATGGAAGCTCGGGTTTATTGCTCTGATTATTGAGGTGGTGGTTCACCTGCTTGTTACGCCCCCGCAGTTGAGTTGCGCGCCGCGCCTTCGTGTAAACCAACTGTTTCAAATACGCCCGTTTAACCGTCATAACTACGTAAAAGCCAATTAGGACGAACACGGCATTGGAGAACACGGATGGCCACGCCCCCGTGGCGGACGCTAGGAACGCTGCGAATGAACCTGACACAATGCACATCAGCTGGTACCTCAAAGAGTCTGCCGCAAGTTTACCCGTCGAAACGAAGTAGTAGGCACCGAGGTACAGCACGGCACCGAGCCAACCTAGGCTCTGCGCAAGAATCTGGAGGGTGTGGTTCACAACCACCATATTCCCAGCCAAGATACTTAATTACAATTGCAATTAACTACACCAGTAGTTAAGTTTTACTACATGGAGATATCTGTGCAGCGCCTTGACGTTCTCTTGGCTGTTTCAAGAGAAGGAGGTATTCAAGCAGCAGCGGACGTACTCCACGTTTCCCCCTCAGCAGTAAGTCAACAGGTGCGAAAACTCGAACAAGAATGCGGCACCGAGCTACTAACGCGAACCCACTCCGGCGCAGTCCTCACCGAAGCAGGTAAAATCGTTGTCGCCGGAGCCGAACGAATCGAAACAGAACTCGAACGAACCGCACGCGAACTATTGGAATCCGCAGGTACCCCCACCGGTGTCGTTCGTCTTGCCGCCTTCCAAACCGTTATCCGGGGGCTCATCCTTCCGAACCTCAACACCCTCACCGACCTCGCCCCAGGCATCGAGTTGCATCTGCAAGAAGCAGACTCCGACAAAGCCCTAGCCGCAATCCGCCGTGGAAAAGCCGACATTGCCGTACTGGAGTTCGACTCAGAAATACCTCGCGGACCAAGAGGAGTAAAGGTACTGCCACTGCTGCAAGAACCGTGGTACATGGTTTACCCTTCCACACTCGCCGACCCGCACGACCCCATGGAGTTAGCTAACGAAACCTGGCTTGGTGTGGAACCCGGCACCGCCGCAGGCATTGCGATCGCGAGGCTCGCGGAACAGTGGGGGTTCACGCCCTCTAGTAAATACGTATACGCCGACTACGATGTTGCCCTCCACATGGTTGCTGCGGGGCTGGGCACAACCGTCATCCCAAAGCTAGGCCTCACCTACCTCCCCGAAGGGGTGGAGGCCCGCATGATCACCGGCCTGGGCACCCGCCGCCTAGTGCTGTGTATATCCGCGGCGATGTCACGGCAATCAGACGCCATTGACCTCATGTGTAAACTTCTTCGGCAAGTGGCACTTTCCCACACGGAACAAGGCGAAATGAACACCGGCCCCACCCCGCAAGCACCCGGCATAAGCAACACAACCACGTAACGCATGCGCATAACCCACCACGGTTTTCGCCTCCCGCTTCTCGTTGCACCTACGCGTGTAATACCGTTAGAGCATGAGCTTTAACGACAACGTGAACTTGGATTCCTCCCGCGTTAATACCTCCCGTGGTCGCGGCCGCGGCGTTGCACTTGGAGGCGGTGGTCTCGTAGTCGTTATCGGCCTGTTCATAGTCTCGCAAGTTACTGGAATCGACTTCCTCTCCATGTTCACCGGAGGCACCGCAGGTTCGAACAGTGCAACCCAAGTGCAAGAATCGCAAGGTAAAGACCTGTCGCACTGCAAAACAGGGGCGGATGCCAACAAGTACGACGAATGCCGCATGGTCGCAACCGCCCAGTCGTTGGACGCAATGTGGTCGAGCGCCCTTTCGGAACAAGCGAACGTGCAGTATAAGAAACCAGATTTCAATATTTTTGAGGACGCCGTGCAAACTAAGTGCGGTGCCGCCACCTCACAGGTGGGTCCGTTCTACTGCCCAGCGGATAACACCGTGTATTTAGACCTGTCATTCTTTAACGAACTGTCTAAGTTCGGTGCTCAGGACGGCCCGCTCGCGCAAGAGTACATTGTGGCGCACGAATGGGGGCATCACATCCAGAACCTCACCGGGCAGTTCCAAACACACAACTCACAACAATCCGGGGCGCAATCCGAGTCCGTAAGAATGGAACTGCAAGCCGACTGCTACGCTGGAATATGGGTGAACCGCGCCGCTAAAACACCAGACCCAAAGTCTGGCCAACCGTTCCTAAAAACACCTACCGACGAGCAAATCCGAAACGCCCTGTCCGTCGCCTCCTCAATCGGTGACGACCACATCCAAGAACAATCAGGTGGAAAAATCAACCAAGACTCGTGGACACACGGCTCCTCCGCCCAACGAACCCAATGGTTCAAAACCGGCATGCAAACCGGCAGCATGGCCCACTGCGACACCTTCGAAGGCTCGCTGTAACCTTATCCACTATTTAAAGGTTGAGAGGCCTACCCGCTAGTTACGCCGCCCCTACCCGCGACTGACGGGTGGGGGGCAGTTCCGGCGACGCAGGTTTCGTATGTCCACAGCATGGCCCACACCGCGAGCGCCACTAGGGACACGCGTTGGGTTATGCCCATCATGTATGTGGCGTCAAATAGGGACACGATGCCGGTGTATAGCGCGGTAATGGTGTGTATGACAGCTAAGGTTGCGATGGCCGCGCGGGTTCGCGTTCCCCTCAGGAGTAATGCGGAAAGTAGGGTTGCGGTTATGGTTGCGGTATTCGCCACTATGGAAGCGGTTTCGTGCATTATGTCTGAGGGAAGTGCGCAGTGCGTATGCGTCAGACTGGGGGAACATGTCATGGGGAACGCGGCATCCACTAACGTGGCGAACGCGAAAACTAGGATGAGGCCCCAAACTAGGCGCCACCAGCGGCGCCTCCCCCACTTTTTGAACACGAGGTCGAGCTGCGCGAACCGGGGTAGGCCCATGCTTTGGGTGGTGAGGGTGAATCGTGGCCCCACAAACCAACGCAACCCTACGGTCGCGCCCACCACCATGAAGCCGGCTGATACCGCGTCACTAACCCGAAACAAAAGGGAGGTGGGCTGGTTCAACGCCGCGTACTCAGAAGTGAATGCGTAAACCGGGTCCAACGCACCGTTAATAAACCCACCCAGCGCCCACAGGTTATACGCTGCGATCGCCAAACACATCGTGGTCACTAAGAGGACCCGTCTAGCACTGCTCATAGGCATAATCCTAGACGGGTCCACCCGCAAAAACGCATTCAGTTGTTGTGCAGGACTACTACAAGCGGGCCGCTAGCTCTTCCAGTACGTGCGTGTAGTTATGGCCCGTGGCGCGCGTCATCCCAAGTTCACAAGTGCGGTTGCAAGACAGGTACAAAGACGCGTCAATCGAGTTCACACTCTTAGCTTCATCTGCAGTTGCTGTTGCAGTTAGTTCCTCATGCAACAAACCCCGGTCCCCAGCAAAACCGCAGCAACGCCAACCATCCGGAATACGCACTTCGTCCGCCACCAGGCCCGACAGCGTAATCAACGCGTCATTAATCCCCAACTGGGTAGACGCACACGTCGGATGCACCACAGCGCAAGCATCGCGATGCAGGCGCGGCAGCTTCGGGGCAATATGCTCAGCCACAAACGGAACCGCATCCACCACCTGCGCGTTATCCACCCCCTCATTACGCAACGTAACAATCAGGCCTTCAGTGCAAGACGCGTTGTCACAAATAATGGGTAGCCGCCAGTTGTCGGACGCCTCCCCCAACACGCGCACTAAACGCTGCCCCATCGCACGCTGGCCATCATCCATCCCCTTCGACTTCCAGGGGGTACCACAGCACAGGCCCGAAATCCCTTCTGGAACAGAAAGCCGCACCCCAGCGCGCGCAGCCAACTTCATCAACGCCGGCCCCACACCCTTCTGAGTCGGATGCGTCGACGCGAACATCGAACCAATACACGCGGGCATAAAAATCGCGTCCGGCTGATGTTGAATAACAGGGCGCCTGCGCGGACCACCACCAGGCAGCTCCGCACTCAACTGCGGAACCACGTCCGTGCCAATAATCTTGCGCGCCACACCTAACCCAGAACGCACCACCTGGTTCGGCAGTTTCTTCGCCACAGTCATCCCAAGCCCAGCGGCACCATCAGCAACCAGGTTCCACGAATGCGCCATGCCTTCCCACATTTTCTTTTCCACCGCTGACGCCTGCTCGCTGCGCAGTTCCCGCACCAAATTACCCGTGTTGATATTCACCGGGCACGACGTCTGGCACATCCCATCCACCGCACACGTATCCACCACGTCGTATCCCTGCTGGTTACGCAAAGTTTCCACCAGGTCCTCATCCCCCATCGCCTGCGCCGCACCGATCGCACGTTGCAACACAATCCGCTGTCGCGGCGTGGTAGTCAAATGCTGCGACGGGCACACCGCCTCGCAGTAACCACATTCCACGCAGTCATCAATCACGGGGCGCACATCCTCCGTGCGTTTAATATCCCGCAGGTGCTGCATGTCGTCCTCAGGAATAATTGTGCCCGGATTCAACACATTCTTCGGGTCGCACGCATTCTTAACCTGCACCATCACCTGGTACAGATCGTCCCCATACTGGCGCTTCACAAACGGCGCCATAATCCGCCCCGTACCGTGCTCCGCCTTGAGGGTACCTTGCTCCCCAATAATCAGATCCACCAGGTCCTCAGTGAACAACTCATAGCGCTTCATCGCCTTCTCGTCCGCGAACGATTCCGTCACCAAGAAGTGGATGTTACCGTCTTTCGCGTGTCCAAAAATGACCGCCCCATCGTAGTTGTGCTTACCGAACAGATCGTGCAGGTCCGTGCACACCCCCGCCAGTTTCGGCACGGGCACCGCCACGTCCTCCAGTAAAGCCACCGTCCCCTTCGGCCGGTTACGCGCAATCTTCGTGTACAACCCGTTGCGCAGCACCCACATTTGTTGCCGCCGTTTCGGATCTTGCGTCATCTCCGCGTCCGCGTACAGGTCGAAGTCCTGGAACTTCGCCAGCCCCTCTTTCGACAGTTCCCGCAGCTGCTCATCCGAGTCCCCCTGGTATTCAACCAGCAGAACCGCTTCTTTATTTACCTTGAACCCGTCCGGAAGTAGGGCCGCACTCTCTTGCCCCATCGCCACAATCGACTCCGAGTCAATCAGTTCCACCACGTCCGCACCCGAATCCACCAGTGTCGGAAGGGCCTCGTTCGCCGAATCCAGCGAGTTAAACAGCAAGAACCCCGTCAAATTCTTCTTGTGCACCGGCACCGTATTGAAAGTTGCCTGCGCCACGAACCCGAGGGTACCTTCGGACCCCACCATCAGGTGTTCAAGGATTTTCGCGGGCGTATCGAAGTCAATAAACGAGTTCACCCCGTAGCCCATCGTGTTCTTAATTGCGTAGCGTCGTTCAATATCCTTCTTGAGATCCGGTGCCCGCAGTTCGTCTCGCAGGTGCTCCAAAGTGGCCACCAGGTTCGGCTCTTTGTCTCGCAGTAGCTCGTCGGCATGTGGATCCCCCGTGTCCACAACTGTGCCCGATGGCAGTACGATCACCATTGAGTCAATGGTGCGGTACGTGTTCGCGGTTGTTCCACAGGTCATGCCCGAGGAGTTGTTCGCCACCAAACCACCGATTGTGCAGGCAACGGAGCTAGCGGGGTCGGGGCCGAGTTTGCGTCCGTACCGGGCTAAAGCCGCGTTGATCTGCACGATCGTGTTGCCCGGTTGCGTGCGGACCTTCCGGCCGCCGTCAAGAATCTCAAAATTCCTAAAGTTGCGACGCACGTCCATGGTGAGGCCGCGGCTCATCGCCTGCCCAGACAGGGAGGATCCACCCCCGCGGAGCGTCAGTGGCCATCCGGCGTTAACCGCGATCGCCATTGCGGAGGCCACTTGTTTCGCGGTTTTGGGGCGGGCAATGGCCTGTGGAATCGCCAGGTAGTGGGATGCATCCACCGCGAGCGCTAACCGATCTAGTTCACGCGTGGACACCTCAACGTCCGGGCCCAGTACGTCCGCTAGTTGGCGTACGGTCTCTTCGGGTACAGCAGTCATCGCAATACGTCCGGCGGTGGCGCTCATTCTTCCTCCTTGAAATGGCGGGGTTCACATGTCAAAAGTCAGCTTACGAACCTGCGTTTTCATGTGCGCGCTGAAATCCTTCCCTCTTCCTTTTACCTTCATTTCCCCTGGTCACAACTAGTTTTGAGGATGTTTCTTGCAACTAAGGTTCTCTTTACTTCACGGTCCATAAAAACGCGATACCACAACGTGTGCATGACTTAATACCTACACGGCCTGCAAAAACTACGCCCGCGCCCTCGAAAGTCAGCAAACCCTCTAAGGGCAAGCCAAGTTCCTCAAGATCAGGTGGAAACGGAGAATCCTGGGCTGGATATTACAGCACCGCAACCGCTAAAACGGTAGTTAAGGGCGCTACTACGAACCCTAGAAGAATAAAACGTAACCAATGGACACGCTGCCCATCTGCCTGCAAGCGTTGTGACCAAAGCAGGGTTGCAAGTGAGGCCCACGGGGTAATCAGTGGCCCAACGTTAACACCTACCAAGAGGGCAAACAGCGATTGCGGGTCTGAAACCGTATTCTCTAACGCTAAGTAAGCAGGCAAGTTGTTCACCAGGTTTGCACCAACTAGTCCCTGCAGCGCTTTTGCTTCCGCACCAAGAAAACCCGGGAAGGTGGGGGTAAAGTCGTTAATCATATTGCCCGCTACGCTAATAAGCGCGCCCGTGGCGAGGAAAATCCCGAGCATCTGCAGGACCAATTTCACCGGAACCAAGTGTTTAGGTAAATCCGTTGACGACGCTACCCCCACAATAATTAGCAACGCTAGCGCCGCAACACTACCAGCTATCCACGGCGTAACCCCACACACCAAAGCGACACAAAGAATCACCAGAACGATAATGCTCAGCGCGATTACACCACGGTTCCCCTCACGCTTCTCCATTTTTTCTATCTGCTTTTCAGCGTGGGAATCCACATGCTGTTCCCTCGGGTGCAGCGTGCGGTATTCCAGCACGAACAAGATGGCTGCCGGCACTACGCAGCTAACTATCCACGCTGGCCACATTTGAGCAGCGAACTGCAGTGGTGAAGTACCCGCATGCTGGTCGGCAACTAAAAGATTAGTGAGGTTAGATATAGGAAGTAAAAGGGACGCGGTGTTTGCCAGCCAGATGGTGGCGTACGCGAACGGGCGGGCACTCACCCCTAGGCGCAATGCGGTCGCAACCGCGATTGGAACCATCAACACCACCGTGGTGTCTAACGAAAAGAATACTGTTGACACAATCGTGACTAAGCAAAACACCAGGTAGAACACACGCGGGTCCGACGCCCCCACTCGCGTCAGTGCGCGCGCTAACGCAGAGAACACGCCACCGGCGTCAGCCAATGTGGCGACAATTGTCATAGCGGTAGCGAACCCTACGACGGGCCCGACACGGATGAGCATCTGCTCAATTTCAGCCCACGGATACCAACCGGCCACAAACGCGACGATTCCCACGGCTATAAGTGCCGCGGGAATCGCATAGTTCTTCACAGCGGTAGACATTGGGGCTCCGTTCGTTACTAGACGACTTCGGGTTAATTGCGCTTCTAGCCCCATACCGGTTTTGACAGCTGTTGCCGAGTGCGACAGTTGGTTGTTGCCGAGTGCGACAGTTGTTGCTGCCTCTACCACTAAGGCAGCGTGTAGCCCCTCAACTATAAAGCAGGGACAGCCACGACCTCCACCGGAACATTGCCGCGCGTAGCTTTCGAATACGGGCACAGTTCGTGGGTGCGGTCTGCTACTTTCTGCATTTCCTCCACACTCATGCCGGGAATGTAAACTTCGATTTTCACACTGATTGCAAACGAGTCCCCTTCGGGGCCAATCGACACGTGTGCGCGCACCGCACTGTCATCTACTTTCACGTCCAGTTCTTTCGCTGCCAGGGACATTGCGCCTTGGAAGCACGCGCCGTACCCCATTGCGAAAAGCTGTTCGGGGTTGGTACCACTGCCGTCGCCACCCATTTCTTTTGGTGGGCGCACATCCAAAGTCATCTCCGGGTTTTCGGTGTGTGCCTGACCGTCCCGGCCACCCTTGTTGTCAGCTACTGCGGTGTAAACAATTTTCTCTGGTGTATTCATGCCTCTAGTCCATCACTATTCGCAGCACAAAACAAGAGTTTTCTTGCACAGCTGAGGGCCTTAGGGCCTACGCACGCGTTAATCAGCGCGGTAAAATAGAAGATTTCGTTGCTAAATCGTTATCTTTTACGATCCCGTATGCTTCTAATACTCGTTAGACTCGCAATTATTCGCGTGCAAAGTTGCCGCTTTCCAAACACATAACACGAGTTCTCAGGAGATAACATGACACCACAGTCCATTGGCCTAGCTTTACTTGTACTGGGATTCATTTTGCTTGTCGGTAAAGTTCTGCGCATTAAAGTTCATTGGATGCAATCCCTATTCTTACCTTCCGCGATTATTGGCGGCACAGTGGGCTTGTTAGCAGGCCCGGAGGTGTTCGGCAAGATTGCATCTTTGTTGGGTACCGACATGTTCGCGTCGGGTGGTTTGTTTACCGAAGACATGATTGAGGTTTGGAAAACTCTGCCGGGCCTGTTGATTTCGGTAGTGTTCGCCACCTTGTTCTTAGGGCAAGACCTGCCCGGCCCGAAGCGAGTTGTTGAACTGGCAGGCCCACAACTGTCCCTGGGGGTGGCTTTTGCTTCTGGCCAGTACGTGGTTGGTTTGCTGGTGGCAGTTTTGATTATCACCCCTATTTTCGGTATCCCGTACATGGCGGGCGCGTTGATTGAAATTGGGTTTGAGGGCGGCCATGGCACTGCGGCCGGTATGATCCAGGTGTTTGAGGACCTAGGTTGGTCGGAGGGCGGCGATTTAGCTATTGGTACCGCCACTGTTGGCCTGGTGGGTGGCGTTGTAATTGGCGTGGGGCTGATCAACTGGGCGGTACGCACTGGCCGCACGAAGGTGGTGCATGAAACTGCGGATCGGTCGCGTGAAGAAGAGATTGGTTTATTCCGCAATGATGAGTACTACCCGGCAGCTCGGATGACGGCCCGCCCGTCCTCGATTGAACCGCTTTCACTGCACGTCGCGATTTTGGCGTTGGCGATTATTCTTGGGCAACTAATGCTGTCTGGCTTGCAATTATTAGAGACCACGTTCTGGCCGGATTTCAAACTGCTTGCTT
This sequence comes from Gleimia hominis, assembly GCF_032085515.1. Taxonomy (GTDB): domain Bacteria; phylum Actinomycetota; class Actinomycetes; order Actinomycetales; family Actinomycetaceae; genus Gleimia; species Gleimia hominis. The sequence continues at coordinate 607,873 of NZ_JASXSX010000001.1, read as the reverse complement.
ACGTCCCGTTGTTCCCGCTGGCTATGATCGGTGGGATTATTGTGCAGCTGGTGTTGAAGTGGACGGGGTATGACCACATGATTGATTCGCAGATGATGGCTCGGATTCAAGGTTTAGGGTTGGACCTGCTGGTGACGGCCGCGATCGCAACCGTTTCGTTGAAAGCGATTTCGGCTAACTTCTGGCCGTTCTTACTGTTGTGCGTGGCCGGTATTGCTATAAATACGTTTATTTTGTTGTGGTTTACGCCGCGTTGTATTCCTGATTACTGGTTTGAACGTGGGATCGGTGACTTCGGCCAGTCGATGGGTGTTACTGCTACCGGCTTGATTCTTATGCGGATTGTTGACCCCGAGGGCAAGTCGCCGTGTTTCGAAGCGTTTGGTTACAAGCAGTTGGTGTTTGAACCGTTCTTCGGTGGTGGTTTCATCACCGCGCTTATGACTCCGTTGATCTTCAAGTTTGGGCCGTGGCCACCATTGATTGGGATGGCTGTTTTGTTCGTGATCGCGTTGACAACCGGTTTGTTCTATTGGGGTAAGGATATTGACCAGAAGAAACTTAGGGCGTCTTATAAAAAGAACGTGGCTAAGTAGTTTCCTCTTGGAGCGTGTGCCCTACATGTCAGCGCACACGCTCCACTAGTTAAACAAAACCGTCACACACAAGTAGTTACAGGCGAAAGTAGTCACACACAAGTAATTACACAAAGCAGTTACACACAAGAAACCCGAGTTAAATATTGAAAACCAGTGTCGTCCCCTCGCTTAGTAAGAGCGGGGGTACGACTCTTGTTTATTACCGTGTGCGTTTTTACTTTGTTTCCATTAGCCGCTGCACGTATTTTGCGATGGTGTCGGTCTCTAGGTTCACGCGGCTCCCTTCAGCTAGTGTTCCCAGCGTTGTTGCCTGCAGGGTCGCGGGGATCAACCCTATGGAGAACCAGGTCTCCCCAACTCCCGTTACTGTCAGTGATACCCCATCGATCGCAATGGATCCTTTGAGCGCAATTTGCCTCATGAGGGATTTCGGTGCCTCTATAATTATTTCTTTCCACTGTTCGCCGCGGCGGATCTTTTGAACTGTGCCGATGCCGTCCACGTGTCCGGATACGATGTGCCCACCGAGCCGATCCGAAGGCCGAACGGCTCGTTCCAGGTTCACGGCGTCGCCCGCTGCCAACTGCCCCAAGGTGGTGAGCCGCATTGTTTCTGGCATTGCGTACGCGTAGAACATGTCTTTTTCGATTTCAGTGACGGTGAGGCACACGCCGGCGGTAGCTACGGAATCCCCAAGTCTCAGCTGCGGCGCGAACGGCGTTTTGATGCCAAGCACCATTTGTTCGTTCTGCGCTTCCCCACTGGCTGATACGGAAACAACCTCGCCTTTGCCCTCAACTAAACCGGTGAACATACCCTACCTTCCTTTAATCCCCCAACGTTATTTTTACCCACTAGTGTTAATCCCCCAACGTTATTTTTACCCACTAGCTTTTGGCCTCTGAAAGTTTTTCTTATCCTCCAAAGACACTCTCCACATTAAGCTAGGATACCGGCTTTAGGCTAAGGCTTTATCTTTTACAAACTACCAGTACGCAAACTGTTAACACTCGGTCTGCTGACGTGTACCCGAAGTGTTGTCCGCCAGCATCTGTTGGAACTGCGGGGATGCGATGCGTTCGAACACCATCCGGGTGAGTGGTTCACTATGACTCCTACCGTTCAAAAGCGCACTTTGCTTCCTCATGGAATGGATCGCCAGGGACCGGACGCCAGCACGCATTTCCTCAGGAAAAACAGAAAACCCAAAAACACCCAACGGGCCCGCAAGCGAATCAACGGGAACACTGTACCCATGAGGAACCCGATACCACTCAGTTAGGTAACCATTTACCTGATCTGGAAAATAGATGTTCTCGTCGCGCTCTCGTTCCGTTAAGGACTCCTCATCCACAAAAGAACCCATCTCAGCATTCAGACGGAACACTAATCCTAGACTCTCTTCCCAAGATCCGTAATCGGATTCCATCCTGTGGCGCGGAAAAAAGGCCAGCTCTAGTGAGCCGACGTTTAGGGTTGCGAACCGCCCTCCCGCGGTACTTGGGTAGTCTGACAGGGTCCAGAAGCGCTTCTGCGTTTGGGTCGCGTTTGGAATCGCGAGCGCCACGATCTGCGCCAGCTCATCCACCACTACTTCCCACACGGGCCGGCCGTCCGGCATTACTTCTTGCCCACGTCGTTTTGTTAGCAACTTGGGCGTTTCTTGCTTGAGGTTCTTCGCAGCCTCCGCGAATGGGGCTAAATCATAACTGGGGTGGCCGGTTGCCCAGTGCAGTTGTTCCTCTGGTGCAACATAGTCATCCAACACTGTCGGTTCCCAATGCCCGAAGTTAAAAGCCCGGTTCCGCAGCCTATGAGCTGCCCGCTGTTGCCTAATGGTTATGCGCTCCGGCTCATCCAAGTTGCCCTCAGGAATATGACAAAAAGAAATCGCAGTAACGTACTGCCATGCCGCATGGTGTTTAGACCCGTGTCTATGCGTGGAATAGCGGGTGACGACGTTTTCTGTCTGCCCAACATAGCGTTCACCGTTTTTGAACTCCAAAATGTAGATACCACGACGTTCATTGGGTGCAAATAGTGGGGCAACAGTAGACGGATCTGTCAAAGTCCAACGTTTAAACTTTAAACTGGATACCTTGTATTTCTCAGGGCGCATAATAGCAAGAGTAGCTTATGCAGATCAGTTTCATTAAGCATTTAATCGCACCTGTTCACGGGTTAAAACTCGCACGAGAATCCCCAAGTGGCGTAGACTACACAAACAGGCCCTTTTTGGGACTAAAGGACTAGCTGGGCGTAGCTGCCATCTGCAGGTCGGTTCCTTGAAGTAGGTACGTTTTTATTAAGAAGAACGGTTTGTTGTACGCGACCGGTTAACTACAGAATCCCAGTTTCGGCAAGAACATTTTGGAAGGGAAGTCAATGATGTCTGAAAAATTAGAAGGTAAAGTTGCTCTGATTTCGGGGGCGGCGAGCGGAATGGGGGAATCCCACGCACGACGTCTGGCGGAAGAGGGTGCGAAAGTCGTTTTAGGTGACATCGCGGACAAAGAAGGTCAGGCTTTAGCTGAAGAAATTGGTGCGGACAAGGCGCTATTTGTGCACCTGAACGTGGCGGACTACGACAGTTGGGTAAGCGCAGTCGAGGAAACTGTGAAGAAGTTTGGTTCCCTTGACATTCTTGTTAATAACGCAGGTATTTTTACCCGCGGCAATGCAGTAGATGCGACCGTTGAGGATTGGCAAAAGACGATTGACATTGACCTGACGGGCGCGTTCTACGGAATCAAAGCCTCCGTTCCAGCTATGCGTGAGGCTGGGGGCGGGTCGATCATTAACATTTCCTCTATTGCGGGTCTAGTTGGTTTTAAAAACCGTTTGGCCTACGCCGCAGCTAAATGGGGTGTGCATGGGATGACGAAGACATCAGCGTTAGATTTCGGGCCGGATATTATTCGTGTTAACTCTGTCCACCCTGGTTCCGTTCGCACGCCTTTAACGGCCGGGCTCAAACGTGGTTTCGGCCAGATCCCACTTGGTCGGGACGCGGACGTCAGTGAGATTTCGAACCTAATCGTGTTCCTAGCGTCCGACGATTCCGCTTTCATTAGTGGTGCAAATATCGCTATAGATGGCGGTGAAACTGCGGGCAACAATCTGCGTGAAGACTCGTAGAACTTAGAACCCTCATTCTGCGCTAAATAGCATGTGAGGTACCACAGCACCTCCGTGACCAATAGCTTCCGAACTTAGTCACGCTCCCGTGCTGGTGAACGGCAGTTCTATCTCCGTCGAGGCTGTGGTGCCTCACAAATTTGCACGACAATATTCGCGCTCTGTCACTAGATTTCGATTCCACATTTATCCGCTCGTTCAAGCCTCACATGCTACTCTTAAGCATGTGAATTCGGGGCTGAATCCGGCGATTTCCGCCAGACACATCTGCTTTGCGTATCAAAAAGGTACGCCAGTTTTGACGGATGTAAGTTTTGATCTAGCATACGGAGAGTCGTTAGCGATCGTTGGCAGATCAGGTCTAGGAAAGACGACGTTACTGCGTCTAGTAGATGGCTCACTCGTACCGACTAATGGTGATATTCATGTTTGCGATCACCCACTAAGGAACTTATCGACAAGAAAACGTTTAGAACTGCGGCGTAAACATATCGGACGAGTATTCCAGACTCCACGCCTAGTTCCCGAATTCTCCGTAATGGAAAACGTTATGCTCCCTGCTTTACTTTCTAAAACACACAGAAACGCGGCTCGCGAACGAGCAACCGCATTACTGGACCGTGTCGAGGTAGATCCCAAAACTCAAGTGCTCGCGCTCTCAGGTGGACAAGCATGCCGTGTTGCAGTGGCAAGGGCATTGATTTGCGACCCGCAGGTAGTTATTGCTGATGAGCCTACTGCTAATCTAGATCCCGTCTTAGCTCAAACCGTATTTTCCCTATTGCTTGACATTTGTCGGGGAAAACGTGCTCTGCTCATGGTTTCGCACGACCAGAACGTAGCAAACCAGTGTGTTCACGTAGCACGTTTAAAGCCAGCAGCCAGTAGTGGTGCGATTTTGGAAGCAGAACGGTAACCCGGCATGTTTGCCGCACTTCGGTTGGGCTGGAAGTTGAAAAGCCCCGGCAGAATCCACGTCCTGATAGGTGTTGTGTTTCTAGGAGTCTTTGCCGTAGGAGTAGGCGCATTAGAAGGCACATATCAGGGCATGAGTGAACGCGAGTTTCTGCGCAGCCCAGGGTTTCAGCAAGCAACAACCGATGATGTTACTGGGACTAACCGGGAGATGAACCATGAAGCTCAATCCGAGGACGAGCTAGGGAACGCGTCTTTATCACCACAAGATTCTGAAGCACAACTGGGGGCTAAGAAAAACGAAGGACCACTCCGCCTGCTATGGGTTCCTAGTTGGGGCACTAACCAAGCCCATGGATACCTGCTTGACCCACGCACGGAAAATGCTCCTCTACCACCGGGGATGTCTAAATGGCTAGCGCCAGGAGAAGTAGCTCTATCACCCGCACTAGCACGCCAGTACAGACCCGGAACAATGAGCCCTTTCGGAAGAGTGCAAGCACTAATCCCAGAGGAAGCCTTGTCCGACCCGGCTGAACTGTTCTTTTATTCTCGCCCCACAGGTCCCCTGCCCGAACACTGGGGAATAGCAGTTGACAGTTTTTCAGGATCTGATCTGGTAGTTAACGGAGATGCCCTCAACCTACCACCACAACCTCATGCGATTCTGTTTCTAGTTATATTTCTAGCTTTCCCAGGCGCATTCCTATGCCTCACAGGAATATTTCAAAGCTTCGCGCTTAGAGATGCAAGTGCCCTATTACGAGACATCGGTTTTGGAGCAAGAACGAGACTTGCATGCGGAGTTGGAACCATGCTGTTGCCGATATCCGCAGCCACTTTAATTACAGTTCTTATCATAGGTATCACGTGTGTTAAGCCGATTCACTTACCTCTGGTGGGGGTGATCCTCTCCCCACCCGACCTACGGAGCCAACTTCCGTTAACAGCAACAATTTATTGCACCCAAGTCCTTTTAGTTATCTTCGCCTGCGGGCTGAACAGTTGGTTCACATTTCACACGCGACCAGCAACAAAACTGCACAAACTGATAGCGCGCCTGTCACAATTCTCTGTTCTGCCATCCCTAGTTTTCGTGTGGGCATTCGCAACCCTAAACGAGTTAAGAGGGTTGACATTACAGATTGTCTTTTTCGGCGCTCTACTCTCACTAGGCATGGCAATCCCGACAGTATCGCTATGGGTAGCTGAAATGGTGTCCAATCTACTGCATAAACTGAATCCGAGTGCAGTGGCAATTATTGCGCGGCGGAAACTACGAGCACATGGTCCTTCATTAATAGTTTCGCTTCTCGGCATGTCCCTCACCCTCGTAAGTCTCGCAGGCGCACAACTTTATGCATCACAGTTATCGGCACCAATGAAGCAAGCACTTAGAGTTGACGCAGGGCTCGGAAATAGGTTCCTCGAAATCAAAATCCCTGGGTTCACAGTGCAAGAAGCTGAGGAACTATCGAAAAAACTGTCTTCCGCTGGAGGCATCATAATCGCTACTTCTCCTGAGGAAAAAACTGGGGCTACCGTGCTTAAAACTGACCAGAAAGCCCGGGAAGTCTTAAAACTACCAGATAGAGACATTGATAACCAAGACCTTGCTACTACAGACCAGTCAGCTGTGGCATTAGATATAATTGGTGGCGATACTTTTTCGATTCGCACCGAAATACCATCGAGGGTACCTCTACATTCACTGTTCCTAGTATCAGACCAACAACTAGACATGGAAAGTGTTTCACAAGCGACTATTTCCATGGGAGCTGTCACTAGCCGTCTAGGTAGTAACTGGATTGGCGGGGTTAAGATACTATCAGACAAAGTAAATTGGTTCATTCTTCTTGGTTTCCCCGCAGCTTTAGCACTTATTATCGCTTTCTTGACCTCCACCAATCAGCAGGCGAAGAAGCGTTTGAAACTGCGGGAGTTAGTGGACATTCTTGCCCTCCCAACAAGCATTAACTTAGCGATCACGGGTCTCATAGCTTTTCTTCCCACTCTTGTGTGCGCGGCCCTATCGTGCTTGGCCTATTCCGCTCTCGCTACCGGGTTTTCGTCACGTTTCGGGGCGTCAACGATTGTTTCACCAAGTTTCCAAATAACCCTATTTATTGTCGGCGCAATCGGAGCAGTCTACGGAAGCGCACTAATCTATCAAGATAGTAGACGTAATCTGCAGGTCTGAAAGCGCACTATAGCTTTACCCGTTATAGCTTACCCCGCTGACGGTCGTGTTTCCTTGCTCTACTGCCTTGCGTAGCCAACTGCCTGTAACAGATTTAGAGCACCGAATAAGTCCCTGAGGGTTACCTGAGTAAATTACGGAACCCCCGTGTTCCCCAGCCCCAGGGCCAATATCAATAACGTGGTCAGCTCGAGCTATAAAACCTAAGTTATGGTCAACAACTATAACTGTCAGCCCCTGGTTGACCAGCTCATGGCAAAAGTTAGCTAATTGGGCTACATCGCGAGAGTGCAGACCAGTAGTGGGCTCATCAAGAACGATCACAGTATCACTGCTATCTTGGTAATCTTCCAGAAACTTTACCAGTTTAATCCGTTGTAGTTCACCCCCAGATAGGGTATCTAAAGTCTGTCCAAGAGTGAGGTATTCAAGCCCAACATCACTTACCAGGTTTATGACCTGCTTAACCTTGGGAAGCCGACTGAACAACTCATTCACTTCATCTAGACTCGCGTTGAGCACATCAGCGATCGACCACTCACGGTTACCGCGAGTTAGTTTTACTCCGATGGCCTTATCATTGAATTTCTGCCCGCCACACCTTTCGCACACGGTTTCTACGTCGTCCATGAAAGCCATATCTACACGTATTACCCCGCGTCCTTTGCATGCGGGACACGCACCTTTGCCATTGGCACTGAACCAACTCTTGTCGAGTCCAGAGGCAACCGAAAACTCTTGCCGTACAGCACTAGCTATTCCCAGGGTAGTCAGCAGAGAGGATCTGCGAGTTGCCATCAATGGTGCTTGGTCAATCATGGACACGCGTGGCTGCTGTTCAACTAGAGATTTAACAAGTGAACTTTTCCCCGATCCGGCCACGCCAGACACAACTGTCAATACTCCCAGTGGGAACTCTACGGTGACATCATGCAGATTGTTTAAGCATGCGTTCTTTACCCAAACACTTCCCTGCGATTCGCGCGCAGCTGGGTTCAGTTCCATTCCACCCCGTAGCGCACGCCCCGTAGGCGTAGTACTCGAAACCAATTGGCGCGGAGTTCCAGCGAATATCACGTTCCCTCCATTGATTCCAGATCCCGGCCCAAGCTCAACAACATGGTCACAGGCAACTAGAATCTGAGGGTTATGTTCCACAACAATCACGGTGTTGCCCTTATCGCGCAATCTTTGTAACGATACAAGTAGGCGATCAACATCCGCTGAGTGAAGACCCGCAGTCGGCTCATCCATTATGAATGTCGCGTCGGTAATAGGAGCACCCAGTATCCCCACAGTTCGTAGGCGTTGCGCTTCACCGCCTGAAAGCGAATCAGCCCGCCTATCTAGTGACAAGTACCCTAACCCTATTTCACTCATGTATTTACATCGCGTTAAGATGCTACGCCGCGGCCCAGCCACTGCGTTAACAGTAACTTCAGTAAGCCAGTTGACGAACTTTTCTATACTCAACTGTTGAACTTGCGCAATATTTAGGTTGTTGAGGTAACTTGCTCGCGCTGCGTGGTTGACGCGTTGCCCTCCACATTCATGACACGTAACTCTGCGCACAACTCTGTGTAACGCTTCATCCTCACGCCGCGTGGTTCTCACTCCACTTTTTTCTAAATAGGATGCTTTAATCCTTGGAATCACGCCGTCAAATATTCCATGCTTGGGATAACCAGGAAGAGGATCGTCCAGCTTTACGCCCTCACCATACAAAAGCACTTCACGCTGGGCCGCAGGTATTTCTCGCCATGGAATATCAAGCGCGCTAAGTCCTGAGCAAACCAAACGTTTCCACCGGTATGTTCCCGGTTCAAATGACGGAAACCTGATTGCCCCTTCGTTGAGACTTCGGTTTGGGTCCACCAGTTCTGATAGGTCAATGTCATTAACGTACCCCAGCCCGGAACATGAATGGCACATGCCCCGTGGATCGTTAGCGGAGTATGACGGAGAGAATCCCGCTGAAGGGGTTGCCGACCGCGAGAACAATAAGCGTAGGTAGGGGGCGATACCCGATGCGGTTGCTACAGTAGAGCGCACGTTCTTACTAAACTTCTTTTGCCCAACTACACCAGTAAAAGTTAAGCCACGCAGTTGCTCAACCTCACCAAGATCTAGATTCCTCATCCTTGCCTGTACAAATGGGGGGAATAATCAGGCCACCGCTTGTTGCGCTCCAGCTGCCAGAGTGACTATCAGAGATGATTTTCCTGATCCCGAAACCCCTGCTATTCCAACCAATTTGTGCTTAGGCAAGTTAACCGACACATTCTTCAGATTATGTGTAGTTGCCCCAGCAACCTCAATCATGCCAGTACTAATCATGACCTTCCCAATCACTGATAGTAGAAATAAGAGGTACCTGACTCTTGTTTCATTCTCAATTATATGAACGTTTTGGAATCTGCGTCCTCGCGGTTTTAGCTGCCGTAACCGGGCCTCCAGTTTCTTCCAACTGCGTTCATAACCATCATTGGATCATCGGATCTTCAGTGAAGTAGCAAAATGTAGCGACAATGCCACCCCATCAACCCCAAGCCATTACGAATCACCTGAACAAAAGGATTACCCCACACGCAACTGTAAACGTCGGTGAGCTGCATAGCAGACCGTTCCGCCACCGGCCTGCCACCAGAAGAAGTAGGACCAAACAAGAGAGAATACGATGAACCCAACGTTTAATAGAAAAGTTGAGATATAAGTCTGGTAACAGTACTGAAAGAACGCTCTTCTTGCGAAAATGAAGAGCGCCCTTTCAAATGACTATCCACATCTCATTCGTGATGTGCCTCTACGGAGAACGTTTATCGTCTACTCAGTTTTGGAATGATTACCGTAAGTAGGACAGCAACGCATGCGATAAAACCAAGAAGCCATAGCGGATTGATGAATCCGCAAGCTAGGGCAAGCATTCCCAGTCCGCCCGAAATGCCTACAACAACTATTTCACCAGCAGACAATTGGAGCTTTCTACGCATCCTGTTTTCTCCTCTCTACCACAGCTGGAAGCAAGCAGCAGCTGCTCCCATCCCTCCTGAACCTAGAGCAGCATAAGCTCCGATGCAAGCTGCACATATACCTTTTGTGACAATAGGTTATGGTGCCGCACATGCGCCGGCACAGGCTCCAACAATAATATGGGCTGCTGGGCCACCATTACCAGCGACGGCTCCCAGACAAGCAACTACTTTCCCGAACGACCGATCAGTTTTGAGGTTGGAGGCAATCTTCTCTGATTCTGATTTGAGGCGTTCAATGTCTGCCTGAAGATCGTCATCATTAACATAAGAAATATCTAGCTCTTTCGACTGTACCCATCAATAGGCGCTGTTTCGGTCTTAAAAGTCTTTCCTTCTTTCTTGACTTCAAGTACGACAGCTTCAGAAAGACGAGCCACCTGAGAGAATCGAACTCTCGACCTTCTCATTACGAGTGAGACGCTCTGCCGACTGAGCTAAGGTGGCGTTCGCCCCGTAGGGCACGCGGTTAACTTTAGCGAACACTATAGGTCGTTTTCAAACTCTTCCTCTGTGTTTCACCACACTAACCACTGGGAATACAAGTATTTCCATTGACAACACTAGTCTCCAATTATCGTTGACAACTAACCTCGCTAGTCATCGAAGCTCACATCGTCTTCCGGCACTTCCCCATCAATCAAGTACTTATCGACCGTGCTACGCACCCCCGCGGAACCATCCTGGCGGTACGCGCAGTGCCCCCACCCGTCCCAAGAGACCAGGCGAGATTTCGCAGCTGCCTCATGCATATTAACCGCCCACTTGTAAGGTGTTGCAGGGTCGTTCCTAGTTCCCACAATCAGGAACTCCGGTGCCTCAGACGCCGATAGTGCTTTGCGCTCTCCCGGCGCTTTCACCGGCCAATCCACTAACCCAGCAGAAGCGTAAGAGAATTCCGAACCCACAAACGGCAGCTTCTTCTTCAGTTCTTCCGCAGCCTTCTCCCACTCCTGAGGTGTTCCCACGGGTTTATAATCGAGCGCATTAACTACGTTAAACGCGTCAAAAGAGTTAGAAGAGTACGAACCGTCAGGCTTCCTATCTGCATATAAGTCAGCTATCTGCAACAAGATAGAGCCGTCTTTGCTCCCCATTGCCTGCTTCACACCTTGGGTTACGTACTTGTACGAATCGGTGGAATACATACCTGCTAATATCGCGGACATCGCCAACGACTTCGTGAGGGGACGGTTAGGATCCGCCGTGGGCAGCGGTTTCCCCTCAAGTTGGTTCAACCACGTTTTGATCACTATCTTCACCTGCTCTGGCGACTGCTGGTCAGGCAGCTCACCGTTCTTCGTAGCCACCTCAATCCAGTGGTCCACCGAAGCCTCAAACCCTTCAGCCTGCCCCAACGAAATCTCATTCACATTCGCAGCCGGATCTAACGCCCCATCCAAAACCATGCGGCCAACATTCTTACCAAACGCATCCGCATACTTAATTCCCACGAGCGTGCCATAAGAGAAACCCACGTAGTTAAGCTTCTTCTGCCGCATCGCAGCGCGCAGAACATCCAGGTCTTTCACCACCGAGTCCGTATCCGCATGGCGGGTCATCTGCTCAGATTCCTCTAAACACTGCTTACCCAGTTTCGCCATAGTAGAACGGATCTTATCCACAGACGACTCATCGGACGCACGCATTTTGTCTGTCTGCTCCGGCGTCAAGCACTGCACAGGGGATGAAAGCCCAACCCCACGCGGATCTGGCGCAACCAAATCGTACTTACCCAGCACGTCCTTCGAAAAAACGTTCTCAACCATAGAAGGCAGCCCACCGATAGCACTGCCACCTGGCCCACCCGGGTTGTACACCAGAGGGGTTCGAGTGTGCGAACCGTCTTGCGAATAACGCGCAACCCGCAGCTGCACTGATGGCCCCTCAGGTTTCTGGTAATCCACAGGAACCTTGACATTCGCACACTTGTACTGCTTACCTTGCAAACGATTTTGGGAAATCTCCGCGACCTGCGCATCACCATCACAGGATCCCCATTTAACTTCCTGATCGTAGAAAGCCTGTAATTTGGTGTCAGAAACCTTTTCAGAATGAGCTCCATTCTTAGATTCCTCTGCGGAACCTCCCGCGGAACACCCCGCTACCAGCAGCGCCGTAGCCAAAATGGCAACTATGCGTTTGTTCATTATCCATCCTCGAAAGTAGATGTTCGAACTACAGGTCGCGGAAATACCGCGTCTGCTTTACGTTAACAGACACACTTAACAAGGAGCTACACGAAACCAGTGCAGATTACATAAAGAAACCGTTAAAACAGTCCGCAGCTTTTAAGCAACTGAAGGATTGTGCAGCGACACCAACAAGCTTTCCAACACCAGAAGCGGCGGCACGTTCGCCGCCATGCGTTCACGCGCCCGATCAATCGCATTCATACGCTCCAACGTTCGGGATGCATCCGTTCGCCCCGCCATGCTTTCAATCTGGTTAGAAAGGTCTACATTTATGAGGTCCATCCCGGCCCCTAACTGCGTAATCAACACGTCGCGCAACAACCCCAACAGGTCTACCATCACCCGATCAATCGCGTCACGCTGACGCCGGTCGCGGCGCCGCTTCTGCTGATCCTCAACCGTTTTTATCTGCGCCCTAGTGGAAGGGTCTAAACGCTTTTCCCCATCCACCCCCAAGGTGCGTTTCAACGCTTGAATCTCACGCTCATCAGCTGCGTCAATCTCCGCTCCAGCCTGTGCCTTAACCTGCTCCAAAAGGGCATCTGCGTTCAAAACTGCCTGCCCCACACTGCGGGCACGGACCGCCAAACTCAAAAGCTCTCGCCGCGCCTCAAGCTGATTAGGATCATCCGCAAGCCCCTGCGCGCGCCCAACATGCCCCTGCGAAAGCTGCGCGCACAACCTGGCCTGCTGCGGATCCACCCCCCGTTTCACAAGCAAGTCAGACACGGACTGCACAGACGGCACCTGCAGTTGAACGTGGCGGCAGCGGGAACGAATCGTGACAATCAAATCTTCCGGGCTGGGGGCACACAGAATCCACACCGTCCGCTCCGGTGGTTCTTCAATAGATTTCAACAAAACGTTTGAGGTGCGTTCCAGCATCCGATCCGCATCCTCCACCAACACAACCCGCCACCGCCCGAGGGCCGGTGCGGTCTGCGCATCGCGAATCAATTCCCTAACCTGATCGATCGTGATGATAACCGTTGACGTATCCAGGTCCGTCACATCCGAGTGACTCTTCAACATTGTGGTTCGGCACCCCGCGCACTCACCACACCCAACGATTTGTCCAGTGCACTGCAACGCTGCTGCGAAAGCACGAGCAACGGTTGAACGCCCAGACCCCGGTGGGCCCGTGATCAGCCACGAATGAGTCATCTCTTGCCCCGCAGCACTCGCGGCGCTACCGCGTTCCTCCCCCACGATTGCACGCGCTTGCGTGGCAGCGTTACGCAGAATAGAGACCGCGCGTTCTTGCCCTACCAGGTCATCCCAAACTGTCACTGCCCCGCGCCTTCCCGCACGCCGCAACAGCGGCGCCACTGCTCGATGACCGGGGTTAGCACCCGCCGGATCTGCGCCTGAACAGCACCGGGGGCCTCACCGGCATTAACTAGCTTAACCCTGCCGTCAGATCCCTCTTTTATCTGCAAGTACTGTTCCCGCACGGCCTGTTGAAACGCCACGCCTTCTAGCTCCAACCGATCTTGCGCTCCGTCGCGGCGGCGGGCAGCATCCAGCGGGTCAACATCTAGCAGAACGGTCACGTCCGGTAGCAACCCCTGAGTGCCCCACGTATTCAAGGAACGCACGTCGCCCACCCCCAGGTTGCGGGCTGCCCCTTGGTAAGCAACAGAGGAATCCAAGTACCGGTCTTGCAGCACCACCTGCCCAGCCGCTAGGGCCGGCCGAATTTTCGTTGCCACGTGGTAGGCCCGATCAGCTGCGTAAAGCAATGCTTCACAACGATCATCCATATCGCCTGGCCCGTGCAGTATCAGTTCGCGAATCTGCTGGCCCAGTGGAGTTCCACCCGGTTCCCGCGTAGTCACAACGCGCACCCCGAGCGTTTCCCCCAACCATTGGGCAGTGCGTTCAATCTGCGTGGTCTTCCCGCTGGCGTCCACGCCCTCGAACGTGATGAACAGTCCGCTTCCCATCTACTTCTTCTTCGCGGTAGACGCTTTTGTAGCAGTGGTTTTACGCGTCGTCTTCTTAGCATCCGCAGGCTTCTTCGCGCTCGTTGTCTTCTTAGAAGCAGTCTTTTTGCCGGCAGCTTTCTTAGTTGTCTTACGCGTACTCTTGCGTTTCACAGGGCCTTTCGCCCGCTTGTCCGCCAGCAGTTCGAACGCCCGATCCTCCGTGATGTGTTCAATCGCTTCCGAACGCGGTACCGTCACGTTCGTTTTCCCGTCCGTAATATAGGGGCCGAACCGGCCGTCTTTAATCACAACTTTCTTCCCACTAGTGGGGTCCTCACCGAACTCACGCAAAGGTGGTTTCGCAGCTCCGCGCCCACGCCGTTTTGGTTGCGCCAGCACGTCCAGAGCTTCTTCCAGTGTGATTGCGAAAATCTGTTCCTCAGATTCCAAAGAACGCGATTCTTTACCGCGTTTCAAATACGGGCCGTACGGTCCGTTTTGCGCGGTCACGACCTCGCCCGTTTTCGGATCTGTGCCCACTTCGCGCGGTAGGGACAGTAGTTTTAACGCGTCGTCAATCGTCACCGTTTCTAAGTCCATGGACTTAAATAATGAGGCTGTGCGCGGCTTTACTTTCTTCCGCTTCTTCGCTGCAGCTTTCTTCGCGCTAGCAGTTTCCTGCGTTTCTTCCTCGGCCGGTTCCTTTGGAATAACTTCCATTACGTAGGGACCGTAGCGACCATCTTTAACCACAATGTCACGGCCCGTCTGAGGGTCTTGACCGAGCACGCGACCATCTAACTCCGCTTTACGGAACAGTTCGTGCGCTAGCTCCACGGTCATCTCGTCGGGCGCCGTCGACACGGGGACGTTCGCCTTCTTGTCGTCCTGGAGGCGTTCCAGGTACGGTCCGTAACGCCCCACCCGCAAGGTCATGCCGTCGCCAATATCGATGGAGTTAACGGCCCTCGCGTCAATATCACCCAGCGATTCCACCTGGTGGGCAAGCCCCTTCCCATCCGTCGAAACTTTCGGAGCGTCATCCCCCAACCCGTTGTAGAACGAACGCAACCACGCCACCCGATCTTGATCCCCCATCGCGATGTGGTCTAGGTCTTGTTCCATGCGGGCAGTGAAATCGTAGTCCACCAGGTTCGCCAGGTTTTCTTCTAGCAGGCGGGTGACGGAGAAAGCTAAGAACGTGGGCACCAGCGCTTGCCCGCGTTTCGACACGTACCCGCGGTCCACAATCGTAGAGATCGTTGCCGCATACGTTGACGGCCGGCCGATCCCCCGCTCCTCCATGGTTTTCACTAGAGATGCTTCCGTGTACCGTGGCGGCGGTGTGGTTTGATGCCCGGTTGCGGTTGCACCTCGCACGTCCACAACCTCACCTTCAACGAGTTTCGGCAGCCGCTGCTCATTATCATTGCGCGAACCGTAACGCTGCGCGTCCCGCCCTTCCTCATACGCTGCGAGGAACCCGCGATGCTCGATTACCGTGCCGGACACCGAGGCGACCACGTGATGAGTCCCCGCTTGCAGTTCCCCAACCGAAGCAGTCTGCACCTCCATACCGATCCGCAACGTATCAGTGCTTCCCTCCGCGTCTGTCATCTGCGACGCCAACGTGCGTTTCCAAATCAGGGTGTAGAGCGCTAACTGGTCTTTATTCAGCTCGGTTGCCACCTGGTCGGGGCTGCGGAACGAATCTCCTGCCGGACGGATGGCCTCGTGCGCCTCCTGCGCGCCCTTAGCTTTCTTCGCATAAATCCGCGCGGATTTCGAAACGTTGCGTTCCCCGAACATTTCTTTCGCCTGCGCCCGCGCAGCCCGCAGCGCCTGTGTGGACAGCGCAGTTGAGTCCGTACGCATATACGTTATATAACCGTTTTCGTACAAGGACTGCGCTATCCGCATTGCGTTGCGGGCATTCCACCGCAGTTTCCGCCCCGCTTCTTGCTGTAGGGTAGACGTGGTGAACGGCGGTGCCGGGCGGCGGCGATACGGTTTTTGCTCCACCGACTCCACGTGCGCGTCCGCGTCCCCTAGTTTCTTGATTCCCTCTTCGAGGGCGTGGGCGGAGTCAGCATCCAGAGCCACCACCTCCGCTGGTTTCTTGAGTTCACCCGCGTCGTCAAAATCGCGGCCAACGGCGATACGTTTTTCGTTAACGTGGCTGACCGCGGCTTCGAACGCCGTGGTGGACCACAGCTGTGTCGCCACATCCCAGTACTGGGCACTGACGTGACCCATGCGTTCGCGTTCTCGATCTACAATCATGCGGGTCGCTACCGACTGCACGCGCCCGGCGGAAAGCCCCGCCGAAATTTTGCGCCACAGCAGTGGGGACACTTCGTACCCCACTAGGCGGTCCAGGATCCGCCGGGTCTCTTGCGCATCCACCAGGTTCAAGTTGATTTCCCGCGTGTTCTCTAACGCGCTTTGGATCGCTTCTTTCGTGATCTCGTGAAACACCATGCGTTTAACCGGCACTTTGGGTTTCAAAACTTCAAGCAGGTGCCAGGCAATCGCCTCTCCCTCACGGTCCTCATCAGTAGCTAGGTATAGTTCGTCTGCATCTTTCAACGCTTTACGCAGATCGGTGACCGTCTTTTTCTTATCCGCGTTAATTACGTAGTAGGGTTTGAAATCTTTCTCAATATCAACCGCGAACTTCCCAAGCGGCCCCTTCTTCTTCGAAGGCGGTAGTTCTGAGGGGGTGGGCAGGTCTCGCACGTGCCCCACGGATGCCTTAACGGTAAACTCCGGCCCCAGGTACCCGGCGATCGTCCGTGCTTTCGCTGGGGACTCCACGATCACGAGTTTTTTACCTGCCACGTTCCCACTCTTTCTTAAACTACTATCGGTGCCACCACCCTCATTGAGTGCACGCACTTTACCGCTAAGCGCCTAATACCTGCCAGTCGATCCACCTGCCGCGCGTCACTAAACGCGGCGTGTTGACGACTGCCACTGTACAACGCATTCGCCCCTACCGTATATCACGATCCCACTACGGTGTGCGAATCGTTACCCCTGTCGCGTTATCATACCTGCGGTTAACAGCTGCCGTATTTGCGGCTTGACCACGCTCCACACCTGTTCCAACTCCGCGTCCATGAGCACGCTAATCGCAGTGCAGATTTGCCCCACCGTGAGTTCCCCGTCGCATGCCCCTAAGAAGCCCGCGGTGTAGGCGTGCAGACGGATGCGTTGACCAAACCCATCCCCCTGGGTTGCAACAATCACCTGCGGGTTCTCTTCGCCTGGGAGGTAATGCCGTTCCTCTCGCACATCACTGGTGCGCACAAACCGGTCGGTTTCTCGAACCTCAAAACCATTCGACGCCAACTCATCCATAATTGCCTGCAGGTAGCTACCAGTCGCATGCCCCGGGGCGCGCACCTGTTCAAACTGCTGGTGCACACGCCCGGCGGAACCCGACATATGCGCTCCTTCAAGCGAACCCGACTCAGACACATCCTGGACGGGCTCTTGCAGCGGCTCCGCACCTGCCTTACCGGGCTTGACTAGCAGCACGATCCCCATGCCGACAGCCTGCACGTCACGCCGGTCAAAGTCGCGTAACCACGTGCAGTAGTCAGATTCATATTGCGACCGCGGCCCCAAATCCTGCCCGTTGTCGCGCAACCACATGTGCGCATACTCCACCGGAGATAACTGTTCACGTTCAATCACCATCGCGTGCACACCCGTGTTTGCTAGCCACTTGCGTGGGTGCTCCGCCCAATCCCGGTCACGCTGAATCTCCCAGTTCCCCAAGATGATTGCTCTTCCCCCGGGGTTCAAAAACTTGGTGGCCTGGCGCAAAACCTCACCTGTTAACGCATCTCCTGTTCGGCCACCATCCCTATATTCCACTAGTCCCCCTGCCCGCAGTTCTTGAGGGGTGATCACAAACGGCGGGTTCGACACAATCAAATCGAACCGTTCATCACAAACGGGTTCAAATAAGGACCCTCGGCGCACTTCTACTGGGACGTCGTTGAGGGCCGCGTTGAAGGCGGCGAACTCACAAGCCCGCTTGGATAGGTCAGTTGCGACCACCCGTTTCGCATGCGTCGTGGCTTGCAAAGCGAGTATCCCGCTGCCGGTTCCCATATCCAGTACTGTCCCCACAGGCACTGAGGGGGTGGCTCGCAGCGAAGTGCGGGACGCACCCCCTACTCCGAGCACGTGGTCACGCGCAGGCCGATGCCCCGTGAGCGCCTGGTTCATGTCACACACCACCCACCAGTGATGCTGGCCCGGCGCTGGCGTTGGTTGAATCTGCACACGGGTCCGCACCCGACCGTGCACCGGCTCGTTAACCAACCCGAGGCGACACAGCCCCTCAGTACCCGTGCGGGTGAACGCGCGATCCACATCCACAGCCGCCACGTCTGCACCTAGCAATAGCAAACGAATGGCGTAGGCCAGCGGGGCGGAACTTTCGCCGGCCCGCATAATTGCGGGAGCACGCTGTTCCCGCAACAACGCGTCGTGGGCATCTGCCCCCAACAGGGCACGTACCCCCTCATGCGAATAATTCAACTGTTTAAGGTCTGCCCGCAACGCATTGAGCAGACGCGCAACGATCCGCAATCTGGTCATATTCATACCTCTCATAGTACGGACAACGGTCGCCCCACGCGGACGCGTTCCACTTGAAAACACGCATTCAAACGCCCTCCCTGACCCCATTTTTTTAGGTCACGCACGCCTTGCGAAAACTTGAAATTTATCTCTTTATCGAGACAAATTCGTTTTGGGTCGCTAACGTGGTAACTAAGTGCGGTTCAGATTGGGCCGCTAGCCAAAATGTTATTTAGGAGTGACAATGGCGGTATACACACTTCCTGACCTGACCTATGACTACGGTGCACTAGAGCCCCACATCTCTGGCAAAATCATGGAACTCCACCACGATAAGCACCACAACACGTACGTAAGTGGCGCGAATACGGCACTTGAGAAACTTGAAGAAGCCCAAGAGAAGGGTGACTTCGCCGCTATTAACCTGTGGGAAAAGAACCTCGCGTTCAACCTGGGTGGGCACGCTAACCACTCGCTGTTCTGGAAGATCCTATCCCCGAATGGCCAGGACAAGCCCGAGGGTGAGCTTGGCGCCGCGATTGACGAGTACTTCAAGTCTTTCGAAACGTTCAAAGACCAGTTCACCGCGGTTGCTACCGGCATCCAGGGTTCCGGTTGGGCGATTCTGGGATACGATACCATCGGCCAGCGCCTATCGACCTTCCAGCTGTACGACCAGCAGGCCAACGTGCCCGTCGGGATCGTGCCGCTGCTGATGCTGGACATGTGGGAGCACGCGTTCTACCTCGATTACCAGAACGTGAAGGCGGACTACGTGAAAGCATTCTGGAACATCATCGACTGGGAGTTCATCGCGAAACGCTTCGAGAAAGCACGCACGGATTACACGGGTTTGGTAACCCCGTAACCGCGGGTAGAGCATAGACAAGTATGCGTAACGCCAGTTACGCTTAAGACCACCAGGTCAGCAGCGTTTATTGGGCACATACGTTTATTGGGTGCATACGTTTATTGGACTCAAACTAGGAGGGGAACGGCTAGTAATGCCGTTCCCCTCTTTTGGTATGCACCTACCTTTGTTATGCACCTACGTGGTTAGCATGAGTTGTTCTCTTACATGGTGAACGCGAGTCGCTTTCTTACGTGGTTAGCACGAATTGTTCTGAAAAGACTCCGTTCGATTTCGCGCCACAGGGATATTCCTTTGGACTGTGTTTTACCAGGTTGAAGGACGAGGTTACTCCGACGGCGTTTACCGCGACGGGGGTTACTATGCTGGGGTGGAACTCAGCGGCATTATCACCCACAGAGCTAGGTACACGATGAACGCCGGCCCGGGCAGTAGCGCCACGATGATCGCAACGATACGGATGATACTCGAATCAATCCCCGTGTATTCCGCGATCCCACCGCACACCCCGCCGAGGTAACGGTCCGTTCCGGACCGCATCAGTTTCTTTCTCATAGCATCACCTTTCATTGACTTTGATTACCACCGTGTCACACAACACGCCGCGAGGGTACCCGGTAGTACCCTGACTTAACCCTGATTTTTAGTTCCCCACCCCCTCAGGGAACAACTAGGGCAATACCTAATATCGCTATTTCCTGCGGTTTTGTAGGCTGAAAGTAGCTTCGAAACCAGGTCATAACGCGTTTTCGAATCGTTGAAATAACTGTTGATCGGATCGGGAAGGTTCTTACCATGGCGGCAAATATTGTGGCCACATTGCGGGGAGTTAAGAAGATATACGGTACTGGACGCGCGCAGGTGAACGCGTTGAATGGTGTGGATTTACAGATTCATGAGGGGCAGTTCACGGTGATTATGGGCCCTTCTGGTTCAGGTAAATCCACGTTGTTGCACGTGTTAGCGGGTCTGGATTCACCGTCGGCTGGCACCGTTGAGGTTGGAGGTAAGCAGATCACGAACCTGAAAGACAAGGACCTCACGCATTTTCGGCGCGACAACATCGGTTTCGTTTTCCAAGCTTTCAACTTGATTCCAACGCTGAATGCGCGGGACAACATCACGTTGCCAATGAAGTTGGCGGGGCGCGAGGTAGATATGCGCTGGTTCAAAGAAGTGGTGTTAGCGCTAGGGCTGGGGGACCGGTTAACGCATAAACCATTTGAACTTTCCGGTGGCCAGCAGCAGCGGGTAGCTGTGGCGCGGGCGTTGGTGGCGCGGCCGAAGATGCTGGTGGCTGACGAACCTACTGGAAACCTGGATTCGAAATCTTCCCATGAGGTCCTTTCGCTACTGCGCCAGGCCGTGGACGTGTTGGGGCAAACCGTGGTGATGGTTACGCACGATCGGCATGCGGCTGCGTTGGGCGACCGCGTGTTGATCGTTAAAGATGGTTTAGTTACGCAGGATCTGCCGAAGCCAACTGTGGAACAGATTGAGCAGGTGGCTTAAATGCGTAAGCTACTAGTTTCTAACTTGCGAGCCCACGCGGGTCGGTACACTGCGACAGCAATTGCGATTGCGCTATCCACCGCATTCATCATCACTTGTTTAGCGATTTCTGGTGGTTTCGGTTCGGCGTTGACCACCACTTTCGCAAGTACTATCAGGGGCGCAGACATGGTTGTTGCCCCCACAGATGGGTTCGACCGGAATGAATCCGATTTGGACGCGTCTTCTAAACAGTTGCGTGAGGTTCAGCAGGATCTGAATGCAAAAGGGCTTGACACCCGGTTGGACACATTTTCTTATGCAGAGGTTTACAAACCTGGGCAAGACCGTGTTCGTTCTGGTGGTCAGCTGATCGCACCGGTGGGTAAGTTGAACCAGTTTGATTTTAGTTCCGGCGGACTCCCTCAGAAAGATAATGAGGTGGCGTTGCCAGCTGGGACGGCGAAAACACTGGAAGTAAGTGTTGGTGACGAGGTCATGATGGACGCGATGACTTTCACCGACGATCCGGCCTCGCAGAAGCCAGCCACGATGAAGGTCAGTGGGATTATCGGTAGTGACAAGACTGTGACTGCCGGTGCGCTGCTGGTACCTCAGAAGTTGGGGGAGAAACTCACGAAGGATGATCACGCTTCGCGACTACTGGTGGCGGGTAGCGGTGCGAAAGCCGCGGTGAATGATGCGATCAAGGGGCACGATTGGCTCAAGGCCTCTAGCTTGGATGAGTTCGTTTCTGACACTATTCGTGGGAGCACAGGGAACGGGTCGGTTTTACTGGTCGTCTCCCTAATCTTTCCGGCGATCGCGGCTTTGACAGCGATGATCGTAATCTCCACCACCTACAAGGTGCTGTTGGCCCGACGGGAGCGTGAACTCGGATTGCTGCGCGCGGTTGGCGCGGACGCGGGCCAGGTGCGGCGCTTGGTTTTGGGGGAAACTCTTCTGGTGGGTTTGGTTTCAGCAGTTGTTGGGGTTGCTGTGGGGGCCGTGTTGGGTGCGGGCGCTAACTCGTTCGCACAGTTGGTTCCTTCTTTCTTAGACGGTCTTGAGGTGATTACGCCCCCAATGTTCCTGGGGACAATCGCGACCGGTGTGGCAATGAGCATGATCGCTGGTTTCCGTCCGGCGTTGCGAGCCAGCCGGGTTAAACCAATGGTTGCTTTGCAGCCTGCGGCTACGGATGAGCGTTCGGGTAAGCGCCGCACAGTTTCCACTGTTTTGGGGGTTTTGCTTGCGGTTGCTGGGGGCACAGCGGTGTTTGTGGGGTACCGCGAAACGTCTGCGTCCACGCACTTTGTTCTGATGCTCTTGGGTTCCCTAGTGTTGTTTGTTGGTCTTCTAATTTTGGTGGCTGTCGTCTTGCCGCATATCACTACGGCTTTGGGGAAAGTGTTGAGGTTCAGCGTGACCTCGTCGATTGCCGCTGGTAACACTGGACGCAACCCGGGGCGCACCGGCGCAACTGGTACTGCTTTGGTGCTGGGCATAACGTTGGTGACGACTCTGCTGGTTGGAGCACAGTCTATGGAGAAAACCCTCAATAATGCTGTTAATCAGGCGCGTCCGCTGGACGTGAATGTGGTGGCGCCGCGGTCGTTGAGTGCTGGTGAGCTTGAGGCGATCAGTCGGGTTAAGGGGGTTCACAAAATGGTGACTACGGCCAGTGGGGACGCACAGGTTATCCGCGTTTCCGGGCAAGGTACCCCCGGTGAGGATTCGGGTACGCCCGCGGACAGCGCAGGTACCCCCGGTGGTGCGGACGGCGCAGGTGCCCCCGGTGAAGATGCGGATTTGTTCTTAGACAAGGTGGCTTTGCAGCAGGATTTGTCTGGTATTGCGCACTCAAAGATCCCCACGTTGAAGCCGGGTGAGATTGGGGTACCTAAGGATCGGTGGGATCCGGAGGAAGCTCAGATTGACGTGAAGACCTCTGCGGAAGCACTCACTCTAAAGCCATTGCTTATGCCTTTACCGACGTACACGTTGAGTAAAGCGGATTTTGACAAGCTGTTTACGATTAGCACATCCAATGGTTCAAATACACCGGCACCTGCTGAGGGGCAGGAGCAAGGCAAGCTGAAAGCTGATGGGACAGCTAGTGAAAACGCGGTTATTTACATTGGTTTGGATGATGGTTTGTCCCCCTCGGAGACCACGGATGCGGTTTCTACTATTACGAAGGCGGGCCCAGAGTTGTCGGTTGGTGGCGGAGCTCCTGAGCGCGCAGTGTATTCGCAGATCATTAACGGAATGATGCTGGGTGCCCTGGGGATGCTTGGGGTGTCGGTGATTGTTGCTCTGGTTGGGGTGGCGAACACGTTAGCGCTATCGGTTTTGGAACGTAAGCGCGAGAACGGTTTGTTGCGGGCACTGGGGATGACACGCCGGGATGTGAAACGGATGCTATCTGTGGAAGCGATTTTGATTAGCGCCGTTTCAGTTGCGATTGGGATTGCAGCGGGAATTGGTTTTGGCTGGCTAGGAGTGCTTTCCATGCCGATGGGCGACAACACGGAAAGCATCTTGTCGATACCGTGGCATTACCTAGCGATCACCGCGCTTGTCGCGTTGGTTGCAGCGCTTGTGGCCTCTTGGCTTCCGGGGAGGAAAGCTGCGAAAGCCCACCCGGTTGAGGCTCTTGCAGCAATCGAATGAGAATAATGAACTCGATAAGGATCTGGTAATCAGCACGTGTTTGCGGCGCGTAAAAACTAAGTGCGGAACGCTATCCCCCAACGCTACCGCAGTAAACGCGCCGCAAACACACTAAACTCAATAATGAGTTCCTCAAAACGGAATGCATAACGCAATCCTTGGGGATGAGCCTTGAATAATGTAAATACGCTGCTTATATTCGGGCTGCTCCCCACGCATGTGGGGTTCACATCACTCCGGCATTTCCGGGCAAAAGTTCCGGGTGCCGGAGTCTTTCACTGCCTAGTTCTCGTCATTTAACGTTATTATCTAATTAACATTTAAGCACCCGTCTTAATAAGGAAATCCTGGTTAACGATCTTAGATCTGGAGCTTGCAGAGACCACACCTTACTCTTACACACTGCATATTTGTACATTATTCAGTTGCATTCATTTACGAAGTGCTGTACGCTAGGTTCCATAACCACCCGACAGAGGAGTCGACATGGAGTTTCAGTGGCCACCAGGGGCTCGCGCATTGTGGGCCAAAACCGGGGAAAATGATGGTGAATGGTTGTCACTGGCTCAGCACTTAGAAGACAGTGCACGCGTATCCGCTTGGTTGTGGGACCACTGGTTAGCGAGCCGGATCAAACAACAACTTTCCGAAGGCCTCTCCCTATCACTGGAAGAAACAAAACAGTTCATCACTTTCCTAGCGGGCACTCACGACCTCGGGAAAGCCGGTTCCTGCTTCACATACCAACTATCACCCCACCGGTACAGCTCCTTCGGTGAACGAGCCCAAGCCGTAGGCCTTGAACAAATCAACACCCACGTGCCAATCAAATACCCACACAGTGCAGGCAGCAGCCTAATCATTGACGAATACTTACAGCAGCTAAACAACTACGCGCAGCCATCACCTCAGGCGACAAAAACTGGTGAAACAAGCGCAGCGGAAACCAGGAAACCGAAACGTTCAGAAAGACTTCGCGCAGCACGAGTACGCCGAAGCGTCGCCGGCATCTCTGGATCCCACCACGGCCTCCCCGCAACCAACGAGGCCCACCAAAACGCGGTCGCAGAACAAAACTTTCAAAGCACCAACTGGACCGAAACACAACAAACCACTGTGCAGGCAGCAGCAAGCGGCACCAACGCGCTGCCGGCCCTCAAGAAAGTACTAGAAAACAACAAACCACTTTCGAAAAGTGCGTCAATGGTGCTAACTGGCATCGTGATTATGACGGACTGGATCGCGTCAAACCAAAAACTCTTCCCATGCGTAAAAGAAATGCCAATAGACGCATTCAAACGTTCCCTTGAACAAAACCATACGAACGCGGACACCAAAAAGAATGAAACCCGTTTCAACACCGGGGTCACCCACCTTCAACTCCCCAGCCCGTGGCGACCACAACAAATAACCACGCGCGCAGACGAAGCGTACAAACACCGGTTTAACTGGCCAAACACCGCTACCCCCTACACGGTACAAACCGCGGCATACGAAGAAGCGCAACACGCAAACGGCCCCATCATGATGTGCATCGAAGCTGCGATGGGTGAAGGCAAAACTGAAGCCGCCCTAATGGCAGCGGAAATACTCGCACACAAAAATGGTTGCAACGGCATCGCCTTCGCCGCCCCCACCCAAGCAACCGCAAACGGGCTCTTTCACCGCATCAAAAAATGGGCACAAACCGGAGCCAGCGCCGAAAACCCAGTCTCCATGTACCTCGCGCACGGGAAAAACATTCTCAACGACGAATACACCTCGCTTGCACGTTCAATCCAGGAAGTCTACGACGGCGACCACGACAGCAGCTCGGGCGTTCTTGCACACAGTTGGCTCAGGGGAAGGAAGAAAGGCATACTCGCATCCATCTCCGTCATGACGATTGACCAAGTTCTGATGCTCGCTCTGCAATCCAAACACGCGATGCTGCGCCACCTCGGTTTCGCCGGAAAAGTTGTGGTCATCGACGAAGCCCACGCCTACGACGCCTACATGAACGTCTACCTACACCGCGCGCTCGAATGGTTAGCCGCCTACGGCGTGCCCGTAATCGTCCTGTCCGCCACGCTCCCCTCCGAAACACGCGCATCGCTACTCGAAGCGTACTCCGGAAGAGAGCACGCACCTCAAGAATCTGAAGAAACAAAAACGCAACCGAGCGCATACCCGCTAATTACCGTCACTGGAAAAGACAGTGAAACTCGCAGTCGCGCCGTGCAACCAAGTGGAAGAAAACAATCCGTTACCCTGCACGCAATCGACGATTCCTGGCAGGCACTGCGAGATGCGCTCACTGACACCATTGAAAACGGCGGATGCACCCTAGTTATCTGCAACACCGTTGCCCGCGCGCAATACGCGTATGCGCAACTGAAAAACCTCGTTGGGGCAGACGCGTTCCTAATCCACAGCCGCTTCACCTCCGCTGACCGGGTAGCAGCAGAGAAACAACTAACCTCAGAAATAGGTGCGGACACAAAAGGACGCAGCGGCGAACACGCATGCGAAAACGGGAAACGACCGTGGCGACGCATAGTAGTTTCCACACAAATTGTAGAGCAATCCATGGACGTGGACTTCGACTGCATCATCACTGACTTAGCGCCGATCGACTTGCTAATACAACGTGTCGGACGGCTCCACCGCCACCAACGTCACACCAGCGAACGACCCGCCTGGGCGCAGCAACCACAAGTAATTATCCGCGGCGTCACCGACACCGGCACCGCCAGCTCACAGCCTGTATTCGCCAAGTATTTTGACTTGGTTTACGACCAAGCCACATTGCTGGCCACGTGGGACAAAATCCAACCATTCCTGCACGGCCAACCCCTAGAAATCCCCGCGATGATCCCGCAGCTGGTTGAATCCGTGTACTCCCATGCCAGCACGGTGCAGCCAAAATGGCAAGCAGCGTACGAAACTGCAGTACACGAGCGGAACCAAGAACGCGCCGAAGCACAGGCCAAAGCGGACACATTCCTGTTTGCCGCCCCCACCAACCACAACCACGACTTCGTGGAACTGTGGGACCGTCAGCGAAGCGACGCCGCCCAAGAAGTTGGTGGGGAAGAAAGAGGTTTAGCTCAAGTTCGTGACACAGACCCAAGCATCGAAGTGTTACTAACAGCAGACAGAGGCGCCGGATACTACTCACCCCTGCCGTGGGTGGGCCCAGGGTACGCAGACACGAAACTTGCCGAAGGTAGCCCCATCAGCCAAGACACTGCCTTCGACATCGCCACCTCAAGCGTGCGCCTGCCACTATCGATGACTAAATACCCTCAAGCATTCGACAAAACCGTAACTGAACTAGAGAAAACAACAGACAAAGCCTGGGCTGCGTCCCCACTTCTACGCGGGCAGCTACAGCTCAACCTAGACGAACGCGGGCAAGCAACCCTGAACGGCCACAACCTGATCTACCGAAAAGAACTCGGGCTGGTGGACATCACCAAAATGAGCGAAGACGAGTGCGCAACACTTGGAATCACGTGGCAGCAAGCAGACGACGAGGACGAAACCGAGAACCAGTAGACAAGTCAGAGGCAGTAGAAAAATCACCGCGGAAATCAACGATATAACGCAATACAAACAGGAAGCACCGTGGAAAACCACGGTAAAACGCAAACAGACAGGAAGCAGACAACACAAGGAAGTGAGGTGTTAAATGGAGAACTCATTTAACCTCGTAGACGAACCATGGATACCGGTTCGCATGCGCGACGGTACAAACAAAATACTGTCACTACGCGACACATTCGCGAACAGTGGGCAGATCACACGGATTCAAGGTGACAGCCCCACCCAGAATTACGCGGTACTACGCGTCCTACTCGCAATAATCTGGCGCGCCCACCTAACCGACCCAGATTTTGCGCAAGTGCTTTCCGATCGCGACGAATACACCGGATGGTGGTTCGACAACCTCGAAGACCCCGAGTGGCCCAACAGCAGCCCAATCAACGATTACCTGGATCAGTGGCACGAGCGGTTTGAGCTCATCCACTCCCCCAAACCGTTCATGCAGGTTAACGATCTGCAGACCACCAGTGGGAAAACCCTCGGTATCGCCCGCATCATCCCTGAAGCGGAAAAAGACCAGTTCACCATGCGGGACGGGCAAAAACGTGAAGCGCTTTCGTTACCTGAGGCAGCCAGGTGGCTCATCGCGTTACAAGCCTACGACTACTCTGGGATTAAACCCGGAGCCGTCGGAGACCCGCGGGTGAAAGGCGGCAAGGGATACCCCATCGGCACAGGGTGGAGTGGCACCACCGGTGGAGTGGTACTGCACGGGCAATGCCTAGCGCAAACCTTCATCTTGAACCTCCCGGTAAACCTCATGGCAGATGACAAACGCGAACTAGACCTCCCCCCGTGGGAACGCAACCCAGATACTTCCGCCCCACGAGACGTGCAAAGACCACTGGGACCGGTGGACATCCTCACCTGGCAAGTGCGGCGCGTACGCCTAGTAGTTGAAAACAATGAGGTTGTGCGCGTGCTGGTTACGAACGGGGACCGCATAGAACCCGCGAACGAATTCAACGACCCCATGACGGCCTACCGGTGGTCTAAAAACAAGTCAAAGAAAAACCAGGACGTGTACTACCCGCGCACACACGCGGAAGAACGAACCGTGTGGCGCAGCTTAGATCCGCTGCTCGTATTCAGCGATAAGCAACCAAAACCAGAACAAGCCAACCAGATTCCAAAAACAATCGACTGGTTGCGGTCGATTCAAGAAAGAGGCGAGCACCTAGACCAAGATATTGGGGTTGAACTGGTCGGCATGGTTTACGGCACTCAAGCTGCGGTTATTGAAAACACCATTCATGCGGAGCTGGAGATGAAACTGCAGCTACTCATGTCCAACAATGCCGACGTCATCTTCCACCTGCTGCAAGCCGCGCAGGCCGCGCAAGACGCCGCGATAGCCGTCGGTCAGTTCGGTGGGCGACTAAGACAAGCGTTAGGCGACGACTACCAGTTCGTCCCTTCCCTCACCGAAAGAGTGCTCTACGATGCGGAACCTGGTTTTAAAGACTGGCTTGGCAGCATCAGCAACACCACCAACATTGACCAGGCTTGGGGCCAGTGGGCACAGAACTTATACCAGCAGTTCTGCCTCTTCGCCCAAGACATGGCGTACGCCGCCGGCCCTCAAGCAGCAATCGGCATTATGAAACCAAAAGGCGAGCAAGACGACGGAGTGCTCTACTCGTCTTCCCTTGCATACAGCTGGTTAGAGTACCGGCTCAGCAAGGTCCTCAACGTAAAGGAAAGAAATATGACACTTAACAAGATCAACCACCCTAATGGAAGGAGGAAATGATGGACGTGGCCGAAACCCAACAGAATCCGCGCGCAGACAAAGGGCTGTACGCAACCGTTGTGAGTGCGGTGGAGCGGCTCTACGCCGGTATTTCAGCAGGTGACACGCACGCAGAATCCGCGAGCAAAGCCGCGTTAGCTACCCTGCGCCGCGGGGCTGGGAAAGATCCGGAAGACGACCTGGTTGCGTGGATGCAAGTGATGGAACTGGTGGTTCCCGAAATAGAACCGAAGTATTTAGGTAAACGCGAGCGGCCCTCACAATCAGAAAACGCAATCTACACCGCACTCGTGTTCTACGCACTGCACCAGCAGGGGCGGGAAAAGAACATGCACACGCGGAATCAAACGTTCGCGCAGGCAGCGGGGGTACTGGCGCACAGGCGCGATAGCGTGTCCACCAAAGGTCGGTTCGATTCGCTGCTGACCGCTAAGACCCGCAAAGCACGCGACTACTACATTCGAAACCTCATCAGTTTATTGCGAGCGGAAGAAATCCCGTTCAACTACGGTGCACTCGCAAGCGACCTGAGCGCACTAGACTCCGCACAGCACCGAAAAGGTGTGCTGCTGCGGTGGGGACGCGATTTTTCATTCGGATATTCAGTTAGCAAATACGGAAAAGATAGTAAAGAAACAACAAATCCTGAGGAGACAAAATGACCACCTACGTAGATGTACACGCGCTTCAGACGGTTCCGCCTTCGAACATTAACCGGGACGACACGGGCGCGCCGAAAACCGCGATGTTCGGTGGCACGACCCGCCACCGGGTTTCTTCGCAAGCGTGGAAGAGGGCGATCCGCAAAGACTTCAACGAGAACTTTGATGCGATCAAGATTGGGACGCGGTCGCGGCGGCTCCCACAAATAATCGCAAAGAAAGTAGTTGATAACAGCGGTGAAGAATGGTCTCTTGACGACGCCCTGGAAGCAGTGAAGAAAGTGTTCACGGCCGCTGGGATGAAAACTAAAACTGTTGATCGTGCTGGCAATGCGATTGAAGAGAGCGAATACCTCGTATTCCTGTCTTCGCGGCAAATAGAGCAGATCGCGGACTGGATCATTGCGAATCCGGAAGAGAAACCGAAGAAAAAAGTGGTGTCTGAACTATTCGACACCAACCAGTCGATTGACATCGCCCTGTTTGGCCGAATGGTGGCCGACGCACCCGATTTTAATGTGGACGCGAGCTCGCAGGTGGCGCACGCGTTGGGGGTTGCGCCGGCGGAGCAGGAGTTCGATTACTTTACCGCTGTCGATGACGTCACTGTGCAGGAAGAAGAAACGGGCGCGGGGATGATTGGTACCCTCCCGATGATGTCTTCTACCCTGTACCGTTACGCAACGGTTAATGCTGATCAATTGGCCGCTAACCTTGCGGACGATAAGGAAGTTACCGGTGAGGCGATTGCGGCTTTTGTTGAGGCCTTTATTCGCTCTATGCCCACGGGTAAGCAGAACACGTTTGCGAACCGGACGTTGCCTGACGCGGTGCTGGTTGCGATCCGTGAGGACCGCCCCATTTCGTACGTGAACGCGTTCGAGGAGGCGATTGAGGAAACTGGTAAAGGGATTCGCACTGAGGCTGCCGCGAGGCTGGTGAAGGAAGCACAAGCGATCGAAGCAACATACGATGCGAAACCGGTTAAGAGTTGGGTGATTGCTCTGCCAGATCTGGCGGAGATTCTGGAGCCGCTGGGTGAGACCGGGTCGCGTTCACAAGTGTTAGGCCAGTTACGGGAGGCGCTTACGTCTTTGGATCTTGGTTCGAGTGAGGCGTGAGCCGTATGAGCACCTTGTTGTTAAAACTACGAGGTCCGCTGCAGTCTTGGGGAAGTGCTAGCCGCTACATGGTCCGCCACACGGATAATGTGCCCACAAAATCGGGGGTGGTTGGTTTGTGTGCGGCTGCGTTAGGACGCGAACGCACCGCTGACATGTCGGATTTGAGTGCGCTCACGTTCGGTGTGCGGGTGGACCAGCCGGGCACTATTTTGCGTGATTTCCAGACTGCGCAGCGGGCCGGTGAGAAGAACACCAGCATCATCACCCGTTACTATCTGCAGGACGCGTGTTTTGTAGCTGGGTTGGAAGGCCCTCGGGACACGCTTGCACAGATTGCGGGGGCTTTACAACGCCCGGTGTTCCCCCTGTTTTTGGGGCGGCGTTCTTGCCCGGCAAGTACGGATATTTTGTTGGGAGTTGAAGATTCTTCGCTTGAGGAGTCGCTGCGTTCCCTGCCCTGGCAGGCGGGGCAGTGGTATCAGAGGCGGATGAAGAACGATGCGCAGCATTTAGGTAAGAGCGCGATCACCCTCCCCGTTTTTCGTGACGCTCGTAAGGGCGAGCGGGGGGACGCGATCCGCGACGTGCCAGTTAGTTTTTCGCAAGAAGAACGCCGGTACGCGTGGCGAGAAGTAGTGGAATGCGACCCTGTTCGCGTTCCCGTGGACTCTGCGCCGGATTCGGTTCCAGACGTTCCCGTGGCGTCTACCCACGATGGTGGTGCGGCTGGTTTGCGTTTTGATGGTGGTTATTTTGAGGCGGTGGATTCGCAGTGACGAGCACGTTTTCACTGATTGAGATTAACGCGCGTAGGCGTGGGGGTGCGAAGCTGATTGCGAACCCGCAGGCTATGCATGCGGCTGTGATGTCGAGTTTTCCGCCGAGTGCTTTGGAAGGCGCGCCATCGCGCGTGCTGTGGCGTTTGGATCATGATGGGCCGGCGTACAAGTTGTATGTGGTTAGCCCAATCGCGCCGGATTTTACGCATATTGTGGAGCAGGCCGGGTGGGCTGGTCAGGAGTGGAAGAGCGCGGACTACGAGCGGTTCCTTGACCGCATCACCAAGGGTGAGCGTTACGCGTTCCGCCTTACCGCTAACCCGGTTAAGCGCGAACCTGCTAACCATGGGGATAAGAAAACTGGGCCCGTGCGTCCACTGACTGTTAATGGACAGATTAAGTGGCTGGTTGAGCGAGCGCAGAAAAACGGATTCCGGTGTCTGCAGCGCAGCGAGTTTGATTCGACTCTTCCGGTTCCCACTCTCGAGAATGGTCCCACCCTAGGAGATGCCCCGGCCTTAGGGGATGCTCTTACAAGACAAGACGCGGATCCGCTACCGCCCACACCTCTGGTTACGGTTACGCGGTGTGATGACGCTAGGTTCCACCGCAAATCGAAGCCTCTTTCTGCTGAGAATCCGCAGTCTGATCGGCGTGGTAGCGGAAAGAGCCCTTTTAAGCGGCTTTCTATCCGGAAGGCTCAGTTTGACGGTGTCCTGGAGGTTACCGATGCCGGCTTGTTGCGTTCTGCTTTGTTGAATGGGATTGGGCGGGCGAAGGGCTATGGCTGTGGTTTGATGACGATGAAGCCACTTACGTAGTTTTTATGTGCAGGTTTTGGTGCCCGGCCTTCGTTCGTGTGGCCGGGCACCTCGCGCACGCGAATAGTTTTAGGATTTTCGCTATTTATTTTTTTGGTTTCTTATTTTTTTGAGGAGTGAGCGCACATGTTTGGGGTGGCGCCTCCGCGGCGTCAGGAGGTTGGCCAGGTTAGTGACCGCTGGTCTTTTGTGTATTTAGAGCGTTGCACGGTGAACCGGGATGATAATGCGATTACCGCAACTGATGCGGAGGGAACGGTTCATATTCCGGTGGCGATGGTGGCGTGTTTGATGTTGGGTCCGGGGACGCGGGTGACTTATGCGGCGATCGCGTTGCTTGGGGATTCTGGTGTGTCCGTGGTGTGGGTTGGTGAGAAGGGGGTGCGGTTTTACGCTGGGGGTCGGTCTTTGGCTGCGAGTTCGCGTTTGTTGGATGTGCAGGCGCGGTTGAGTACGACACCGCGGGAGCGTGTGAAGGTTGCGCGGCGAATGTATGAGTGGCGGTTTCCTAATGAGGATGTTTCGACGCTGACGATGCAGCAGTTGCGTGGCCGTGAGGGTGCGCGTATGCGACGGGTTTACGCTGATGTTTCGGAACGTACGGGGGTGTCTTGGAGTAGGCGGGATTATGATTCGCAGGATTTTTCTTATGGGGATCCGGTGAATCAGGCTCTTTCTGCTGCTAATGCGTGTTTGTATGGTGTGGTGCATGCTGTGGTTGCTGCGTTGGGTTGTTCGCCCGCGTTGGGGTTTGTGCATGCGGGTACTGATCGGGCTTTCCTTTTTGATGTTGCGGATTTGTATAAGGCACAGACTTCTATTCCGATTGCGTTTGAGGTTGTGTCTGAGGGGGTTGCTGATGCTACGGGGGAGGTTCGTCGGCGGATGCGGGACGCGATTGTTGAGCACCGGTTGCTTGAGCGCATCAGTGCTGACATTAAGGAGTTGCTGGTGCCTGGGGAGGATCCTGATTTGAGCGCGGGTGGTTTGGTTTTGTGGTCTGGGCAGGCGAGTGGGCCTGTTGAGGCGGGAAAGAACTATGCGGATGAAAGACGCCGGCAAGGTTCGGTGAAACCTGGTGCGCTGGGAGCGGCTAGTGGTGAGGGAGCGGGTGTGTAGTTGTGATGACGTTGGTGTTGACTGCTTGCCCGCAGGGTTTGCGGGGTGATTTGACTAAGTGGTTGATGGAGGTAAGCCCAGGTGTGTATGTGGGGCAGGTGTCGGCGCGGATTCGGGAGGTTTTGTGGGACCGGGTGCGTGAGCTTTGTAATGAAGGGAGGGTGGTGATGACGTATTCGGCGCCTGGTGAGCAGCGGCTTAAAGTTCGGGTTCATAACCAGGAGTGGCAACCGGTGGATTTTGATGGGCTCACGTTGATTAAGCGGCCTTTTAAGAGGAAGGTGCAGGCGGATCGGAAGACTGGTTGGAGTATTGCAAGCCGCATGGCAAGGGCGCGTCAAGGGAAGTGGCGTGAGGCGTACACGACTGTAGAAAAGAACTAGTGTCAACTGCTACTGTTTGACTATATGGCTGAGAGGCTCCAATGGTTAATTCGTATCTTGTCTATCTCGCAGAAGTAACTAAGAACCACTAGGTCACCGGATATTTCTGCAGATCAGCAAGTGTGCTCCCCACGCATGTGGGGATGAGCCTCATCAGTATCACGGAGCGAATGCAAACCCCAAGTGCTCCCCACGCATGTGGGGATGAGCCCATGAGGCTCGCCCCGATCTCATCCACCTGCATGTGCTCCCCACGCATGTGGGGATGAGCCTATGATGAGTTGGAGCAGGGTAGTGACGAGTGGGTGCTCCCCACGCATGTGGGGATGAGCCCTTACGACGATCACAGCGTTCTTTGGACGGTAAGTGCTCCCCACGCATGTGGGGATGAGCCATAACACGCGAGAGTGAGCGGCCGCGAAAACAGTGTGCTCCCCACGCATGTGGGGATGAGCCTTGGCGCGAGGTCGAGGACCTTGTGCTGGTTGAGTGCTCCCCACGCATGTGGGGATGAGCCGTAGTATCACGAGCAGGGACGTGCAGAGAGTGCGTGCTCCCCACGCATGTGGGGATGAGCCTGGTCACGCAGTACACGCGGCTAGAACACGTGCGTGCTCCCCACGCATGTGGGGATGAGCCGAACCTTTCCCCGTCCTGGAAATCCATGCTCATGTGCTCCCCACGCATGTGGGGATGAGCCGTCGTTCTTTAAGCCGTGCTTGGTGCTCTCTCAGTGCTCCCCACGCATGTGGGGATGAGCCGGAAATTCCCAGACCTACAGCAACGTTGAACAGGTGCTCCCCACGCATGTGGGGATGAGCCGTACGCTCTGCCCTAGCAACCAGCTCCGAGAGCGTGCTCCCCACGCATGTGGGGATGAGCCGATCTGTACGCCATCTTCCCACAATCGACTACGGTGCTCCCCACGCATGTGGGGATGAGCCGGTTAGTGAACGTGAGATTAACACTGACGGTAAGTGCTCCCCACGCATGTGGGGATGAGCCGGCCCTACCCAAGGGGATTAAATACCAGCCCCTGTGCTTCCCACGCATGTGGGGATGAGCCCGGGTACATGCCCCCGCGCAGCTGGAGACGCACGTGCTCCCCACGCATGTGGGGATGAGCCCTGCAGCACGCAAATATATACGCGGCAAAACCAGTGCTCCCCACGCATGTGGGGATGAACCCGTACTGCCGGGACGGGCTAATGCCTGGCGCGTGTGCTCCCCACGCATGTGGGGATGAGCCCTATCTGACTTGGCTTCGTCGCGTACTTTGAACATGTTCCCCACGCAAGTGGGGATGAGCCGCTATATGTAGCGTATACGCTACAGGCTTGGTTGTGCTCCCCACGCATGTGGGGCTAGGTACGGGGCCGGCGGCTAGAGAGTTCGTGGTGTGTCAACATGACGCATCCCCACGCGACTGATTTTGATCACGGTTGCATCATTTTGCGCAGCCACGTCCCGCACACCAACCACAGTGTGTGCACATACAGTTAGAGGCCGCTCGAAGCGGCCCCTAACTGTATCCCATCAACACAGTGCGAGTTTTCCCAGACTTAACAACCCAAGTCAGAAAACCCCCTTCCGGAAACAACAGGACTGAACACTAACACTTCCAGTAAATCCTGTGAGCAACTCTCTCGAGTCACCCTGTCTCCGTGAAGTTGTTTTTAGTCTAAAACGGGTTCCTGTTAAAGAAGTTGGGTCTACCTAGGAATTACCTGGGAAATACTCACAGCACCCTAATATCAGATCGCTTGGGGTTCCAAAGCCCACGGGCCATCCGCATAATCCCGGATCGTACGGTCAGAAGAGAACCGGCCAGAACGCACAATATTCACCCAGCACATCTGCGCCCAACGCTTCCGATCCGCATAGTCCCGCGCCTGCCTATCCCGCGTCTGTCGGTAATCCGCGAAATCACCCAGCAAATAGTACACGTCCACAGGTTCATACCCATTCGAATTCAACAACGACACCCGCAAATCGTGGAACATACCCGAGTTATCATCACTCAACGTCCCATCAATAAACGCGTCCAACACCCGTTTCAACCCCGGCACGGTCTCATACTCATGCCGCGGATCATACGTCTTGCGTAGCTCCGGCAGTTCCTCTTCCCGAGCACCAAAAATGTACGCATTGTCGTCACCCACGGCCTCATGAATTTCAACATTCGCACCATCCATGGTGCCCAAACACAAAGCGCCATTCATCATGAACTTCATATTCGACGTGCCCGACGCTTCCTTACCCGCAGTTGAAATCTGCTCATGCACGTCAGTTGCCGGAATAATCTTCTCCGCAGGCGACACATTATAGTTCTCAATGAACACGACCTTAATCAACTTCGACACTTCCGGGTCGTTGTCAATCAGGCAGCCTACCTCGTTAATAAGCTTAATAATCGCCTTCGCACGCACATACCCAGGCGCTGCCTTCGCCCCAAAAATGAACACGCGCGGCGGCACATCCAAACTCGGGTTCTCCTTAATACGGAAATACAGGTCCAGCACGTACATAATGTTCAGCAGCTGCCGCTTATACTCGTGAAGCCGCTTAATCTGCACGTCAAAAATCGCGTCCGGATCAATCTTCACGCCCTGGCGTTTCTCGATCCAATTCGCGAAATCCACCTTATTGGCGTGCTTAATATCGTTGAGGCGGGCCAACAGTTCGTCATCCGCCGCCCCCTCGTGCTCCGCTAGTACATCCAGGTTACGCACCCATTCGTCCGACCCCACCACTTCCGTGAGGAGCTTTGCCAAACGGGGGTTGCACTGGTTCAACCAGCGCCTCGGCGTAACCCCATTGGTCTTATTGTTGAACCGCTCCGGCCAAATATCATGCCAATCATGCAGCGTGTCCCGCTTCAGAATCTCCGTGTGAATCGCGGCCACACCATTAATTGAATACGACGCGTAGCACGCAATCCACGCCATGTGCACGTGCCCGTTACTAACCGGCGCCATGTAATCAATCTTCCCCTGGTCAAAGCCGCGAGCAGCTAAATCCGCGCGGAACCGCCGGTCAATCTCATACACAATCTCCATGATCCGGGGGAACAAACGGTCGAAAATCGAGATCTCCCACTGTTCCAACGCCTCCGCCAAAACCGTGTGGTTTGTGTACGCGAACGTGTGCGACACAATGTCCCACGCCTCGTCCCAACCCAGACCCTGCTCATCCATAAGTAACCGCATCAGCTCCGGGATCGCCAACACCGGGTGCGTGTCGTTCAACTGCACACAGTTATACTCAGCGAAGTTGTGGAAGTCACCGTGCACTGCCTTGTGGTTATCCACAATCTGCTGCAAGGATGCGGACACAAAGAAGTACTGTTGCCGCACGCGCAGCACTTTGCCCTCATACGTCGTGTCATTGGGGTACAGGACGCGGGAAATATCGGACGTGCGTTCCCGCTCCACAATCGCGTCAGTGAACCGCTGCGAGTTAAACGCGTCGTAGTCGAATTCCTCCATCGGTTCCGCGCGCCACAACCTCAACGTCCCCACATTATCCGTGCCATACCCCGTGATCGGCATGTCATACGGAATCGCTCGCACTGTCAGGTCGTGATAGTGCACCACTCGCTGCGCTTCCTCGTGGCGCAGCACAAACGGGTACCCCTCTTCCATCCACGGGTCCGGATGCTCCGTCTGGTAACCGCGGTCGAACACCTGCTTAAACAAACCGTAGCGGTACAAAATTCCGTACCCCACCACCGGCAGGTTCTGCGTCGCGCAAGAATCCAGGAAGCATGCCGCCAAACGCCCGAGGCCACCATTGCCCAGCGCGGCGTCGGGTTCCTGCTCCAAAATGTCCGACAGGTCCACTCCGTACGCTTGTGCTGCTTCCCGCGCCTCGTCGTACAACCCCAAGTTCAACAGGTTGTTCAGTAGAGCACGTCCCATGAGGAACTCAGCAGAAAAGTAGTGCTGGCGCCGGCCCTTACGGTACTTCTGTGTGGTTTCGTGCCAGTTATCCGCAATCTTGTCGACAACTGCGGCAGATAGACCTTGCCAAAGTTCCATCGTGGTTGAGGCTGATGCTGGTCGTCCTGATATGGCCCGCACCTGTGAGCGTGAGGACCGCTTGAAATCAACAGACATTACATGTCCTTCCAATATGTTGCAGTAGACGCGCCGTAACGCGAGAACCACCGAAATTCTATCGACTAAAACACTCTTGTCCGAATCTTTACGCGAATAGCGACAAATCGCGGTCGTTCTCGTAACAAACTCTCATTACAAACCCTACCGTCCACACCACTCTCCTGCCGCCGCGCCCAAACAGGTCTTCCCTACTTGAGAACCGCCCCGCCGTGCTCACGGACCAAACTTGGGGACGTACACGAACCAGCCCGCTCTACTCGCAGATCGAACTTGGGTGTGCACGCGAGTCAATCCCCAGCGGCGAGAAACACTGCCGCAGTGTAGAAGGTACGCGCCCCCCGGCGGCGAGAAACACTGCCGCAACTTGGTACCCTTATTCAGATACCAGTTTTATTGGGAGGGCACGATGGCGGTTGAAGAGGTTACGAAACCTCGGGTAAATAAGGTTTTGAAAGAGCTGAACGTGGAACCCATTCCTACGGAAGATGGTTCACTAGTCGCACAGTATGTAGACGCTCTAATTAGCGTGTCCGTTGAGGAACACTCGGTGATAGTGTCCACCGTGTGGCGCGGACTTTTCCGCGAACGTGAAGACGTCGATAAGCTCCTGCCGTTTGTTAACAGTTTGAACGAAATGTTTGCCACAGGGCGGGTTGTTGCCACGGAGGACAAAGAAAAATCCATGATCGTGATCCAAGCGCTACCGATTGCAGCTGGGCTTACCGACACTCAGTTGAAAGCGTCACTGCAGGCCATGCTGGTGACGGGTTCGCAGTTATGCGACGAAGCGGCAGCGCGTTTCCCCCACTTAATTACGTGGAAAGAAAGTTAACCAGGTTACTTGGAAAGAGAGTTAACTATGTCTGATTTAACGGTCACATTCGACCGCGTTAAAGCTGCGGCGCAGCGGTTAAAGTGGGATTTTGATGTTGCTGAGGGGGAAGAGACACTCATCGCCGGATTTGAAGACGCGTTTGTGACGGTACCGTTTCAACCCGAGGTGCTTACTTGCGTAACGTTTGACCCGAACACTGCGGTGCCTATGGACCAGTTCGATGCGGTGGCAGCGTGGGCAAATCAGTGGAACACCACCTGTTTGTACGGTAATGCTTATGCGAAAGTAAACGAGCACGCGGGGAACGTGGCTCTGGTTACTTCCGCGGGCGTTCCGATTCACGAGGGGGCAACGGACGCGCAGCTCGACAGTTGGCTACTAACTATCGTGGGTGCTTGCGTTCATGCATGCGCAGAGTTCCGCGCGCACCGGCAAGCTGAATAAGGGGCGCGCAGAATAAACCCGGCGGCTCCCGAGTAAACGCACCGTTAGCCGTGAGCTTTACACACTGTTAACCGCTAGCTGTGCGGCACCTTTAGCTGCGGTTTATGCGTACCCCTATATCTAGTGGTGGGGCGTGGTAGATCGATGTGGTTACCAACCCATTGACGCCAGTTTGCCCGTATTCAACACAGTTTGAGGGGTTCACTCCACCGGCGGCTAGAAGCACGGAGTTGGGGTAGGCCTCATGAATATCTTTGACAATTGTGGCTAAACGCTGGGTGGGTACCTTGTCGAACTGGATCCCATCCGCCCCCGCCGCAAGAACCCGAGTGGCTACGTGTGGGTCGGAGGTTTCGACGATGATTTTCTTCTCGATGTTCGCGCGTTTAACTCGCGGTAGTTGGGTTACGAAAGCGTCTACCCCGCCGGCCATCTGAATGTGCTGGCCAAACACGAGAATAGTTTCGGAAACCCCCATTCGATGCGCCACCGCACCCCCATCCAAAGCGGCCTTGACCATCAGTTTCTTAGCCCCAGGCGTTACTTTACGGGTCACCAGCAGGGGAAGTGACAGCCCCGCCACTCGCAGTGCCGTACGCATCTCGTGCGCGCGGGTAGCTATCCCACTGCACGTGTCCAGAATGTTCTGCCCAACCTTCCACAAAGCGAAAACCGCTCGCACGGGGCCGCGGGCAGTACACAGGGTGTCGCCTGCTGACACTTCCGCGCCAGAACCGAGAGTTGAAGAGAAGTCAACCCCCAGCAGGTCCGCTAGCCGCTGCACTTCCTCCAGCCCGCTAACCACCCCATTTTCACGCGTAAAGTACTCAGCCGTGCACGCCCCAGACAGCTGCAACGCGTCGGTCGTGAGGTCTTGGAACGGCATGTCCTCAAGTAGAAAACGTTCTATTTCAGCAGTGGTGAAGTACATCATTTCAACCTCCATTCTTCTTTCGTGCCCGGTCAACAAAACCCTGTCATTGGGATAAGGCTAGATGAACTAGGTTAGTTGAACTACTTTGTCCGCGAGGGCGGCCACCCGGTCCGTGTCATGATCGATCAAGAGCACGGCGCGGCGGTCGCGTTCACGCGCTACACACGGCGCAATCAGGTCGCGTTGCCGAGTGTCGATTCCTTTAAACGGCTCGTCCAACAGGAGTACGTCTGAGGGCACCATCAGAGCGCGCAGCAAGGCAGCTCGCCGCCCCATTCCCGTGGATAGTTCCGTGGGGTAACTTCCCATTACCTGTGCGATTCCCAGCTCTTGAGCTAGCGCCGTGGCGCGTCGCGGCTCAACCCCCACGTACTGCAAGTTCTGTTCAATAGTTTGAGTGGGGAGCAAGCGGTCTTCTGCGAACAAGGCTGA
Organism: Gleimia hominis; assembly: GCF_032085515.1. GTDB lineage: Bacteria > Actinomycetota > Actinomycetes > Actinomycetales > Actinomycetaceae > Gleimia > Gleimia hominis. The sequence continues at coordinate 567,237 of NZ_JASXSX010000001.1, read as the reverse complement.
CACCGTCAGTTCATGTTCGTGCCATACCCGCCCACGCGACGGCGCGGTCAGTTTAAGCACAATCCGACTAAGCGTGGTTTTTCCCGTCCCCGAGTCGCCCACAAACGCCACCACCCCGCGCTTTGGGATAGTCAGGTTCACATCCGTAAAAACCCAGTTCGCGCCGTATCGCTTCCCCACATTTTTCAGTTCGATGAGGGTCTGGGCAGGCCCGCGCTCGGAGCCCGCACTCATCGCAGCTCCTTCACTCTCACTGCCACTAGGAGACGGCTCGTGGTTGCACGCACTTAAGTCAGTGACAGTAACGTCCCCCATTTTCACGCCCCTCCCCGCGTTGCCACGTGCAGGCGTTGACGTTTAGGAATCAAACATATCGCAATACGTTCGGTAACTGTCGCAACAATGACGATCACAAATGTCCATGCAAACAGTGCGGGGGTATCTAGGTACACTTTTGCGTCACTCAGGTGGGCGCCCACACTGGCGGTAGCTGAAGAAATAACCTCTGCCGTCACCGCTGACTTCCATGCGAACCCGAAACCAGTTACGTATGCAGAAACCACGTACGGCATGGTGGCAGGCAGATACATCGAGCGCAGTTGTCGGTGTAAAGGCACGCGAAATACCCTCGACATTTCTCTTAACTCCGCACTGGTTTTATCGATTCCTGTCCACGCATTCATATACACGAGGGGAAACACCATGAGGAATGCCACGACAATCGGCAGGTACCGCGAGGACATGAACACCAAAATAGTGATCGTTATTGAGGCGACAGGTACCACGCGGATAAACCGCACCAGCGGGTTCAGCACGGTTGCAATAAGTGGTAAAAAGTACGCGCAAAAGGCTAGGACAACCCCCACCACGAGCGACAAAACGAACCCAGCTACGATGTTCCCCACGGTTTGCAGCACGGAAGTGTAGAAAGTGGCTTCGTGCAGCATCTCCCACAGTTTCGCGAGGGTACCTGCGGGGCCAACTAGCAGCAGGTCAGATCCCACCCAATGCGCCAGCAGTGCCCACACACTCACCCAGAAAGCTGCCACCAATACCCACCGCGCTGCCCGGTGCAGCTGCACCGTCCACCGCGTGGTTTTAGGCGCCAAAGTAGAAGTCGGCTCCCGGCACTTCACCGCCCACTGACGCGGGGTTGGCCTCATGCAACATTTCTAAAAACGGCGTGAGCATATCCTGCAAATCACTGCCCGTAATGAACACCTGGTGGCACTTCGGAATCGCCTCTTTCGCAACCTGCGTGGGCATGAGTTCGAACTTACCGGTTAGCTTCGCAGTTTCTTCGACGTTTTTCTTCGCCGCCTCCGCTGATTCACGATATTCTTCAACAAACAGCTTGGCTGCCTGCGGGTTTTCGTCTACGAACTTTTTCGATAGCACGAGCACACCTTGCGCGTACATGGTTCCTGGGTGGATTTTCTCCCATTGGTCAGACAGGTCCGCCACCACGTGCACATCTTGGTTCTCTTGCATCAATTTCACGAGGGCGGGCACAGGAATCGCTGCGGTATCTGCTTTGCCCGACGCGAACTGGCTGACAACCTCGTCGTGACCGGGGAAGAATTCAACGTTCAGGTCCTCGCCGTTCTTAAGTCCTTTTTTCTTGAGGACTTCCAGCAGTGTGTACTGTGGAATCGCACCTTTACCAGCAGAAATCACATCGTGTCCGGACAGGTCCGTAATTGATGTCACATTTGGATCGCGACTAACAATCTGGATCACGCCCAGGGTCGTCGCTGCGGCGATCTGGATGCTCTCAGGTTTCTTGTTATACAAAGTGGCAGCGAGGTTGGTGGGAACGGTAGCAGCGTCTAGCTCACCGTTGACTAGCTTTGTGGTGATCTCGTCCGGTTTCGACGTTTTTATTTGCTTGTATTTATTCTGCGTTTCCCCTTTCTCATTTGATTCCAACAGGTTCGCTGCGCTTATTGAGGGGAAGCCGCCAATTAGTCCCAAGTTGACTTCTGCACCCTCGCTGCTGGCAGAAGCACTTGGCGAGGTAGACTGTTCCGCGCTCTTGTCTGTTTTAGGATCACTGCTGCAGCCGGTGAGGGCTAACATGACTGCTGCGACAGTTCCCACGACGGCGGTAAGCTTTTTTCTGGTAAACACGCTTGAGCTCCTGTAAATACGGTGTTTTTTGCTATCGGGTACGCAAACACCCTATCAGGCCGGCAAATACTACTTTAGGTACATAAGCGAACACTATTGGGCACATAAGTGACCGCTCTTAGGTACATAAGTGAGCACTCTTAGGCACATCAGTGAGCACTCTTCTTTTGAGAGCAAGAACGGTCCTACTTACCACCCCCTTCGTCCGCGTTTACACCGCTTGAAAGGACTACAAAACTATATGTGGTGCCAACAATTACCACTCACTCCCACATGTAGTGTTATCGTTATACATGTCGATGGGTCGTAACTATTATTTAGCCATACCTATCGATGTTGAATTTGTGGCTGTCCAAGCGAACTCGCCACGGGGTTTGCTGGTAGGTGGCCCGGGAAGCAAAATGTTCGGCAGGTTTACAGGGGTAAGGAAGTAGGTTTGTATGGAGAATTCGGTTTCAAACAGTGGCACGCGCATTGGTGATCGTTGTATTTACGACGTGTCTATCACGCCACCTAAGTTGCGCACAGACCCTCATGGGCGATTAAGACCTGTGAATTGGAATGATCTGCAGGATGAGAAGGATTTGGAGATTTGGAACCGGCTGACCGCTAATTTTTGGTTGCCAGAGAAAGTTCCTTTGTCGAACGATTTGGCTACGTGGCACACGATGAGCGCGCAGCAGCAACAGCTAGTTATGCGTGTATTTACGGGCTTGACGCTATTGGATACGGTACAGGCCACAGTTGGTGAACCCGCGCAGATTCAAGATGGTAAGACGGAGCATGAGGAGGCGATTTACACTAATATCGCGTTTATGCAGGCGGTGCATGCGCGTTCTTATTCGTCTGTTTTTTCTACGTTGGCGTCTTCCGAGGAGATTGCGCGTTCTTATCGGTGGGCGGTAGGTAACGACCTGTTACAAAGCCGAGCTAAGACGGTTATGCGTTACTACTGGGGTGAGGATCCGCTGAAACGCAAAGTGGCTTCTACCCTGCTGTCTTCGATGCTGCTTTATGCTGGGTTTTACTTACCGTTGTATTATTCGACGCGCGGGTTGTTGATGAACACGGCGGATATGATCCGCTTGATTCTTCGTGATAAAGCTGTTCATGGTTACTATTCGGGGTATAAGTACCAGTGTGGTTTGCGGCAAAAGAGCGCGGCTGAGCAGGAGGCGATGCGCACTTTCACGTACAGCCTGGTGCGGGAGCTTTACGATTTAGAGATGCGTTATTCGGGTGAGCTTTACAATCCGGTGGGGTTAATGGTTGACGTGGCGATGTTTGTTCGTTATAACGCCAATAAAGCCTTGATGAATTTAGGTTACGAACCGCTTTTTTCCGCTGAGGAAACCGCGGTGAATCCGGCGGTGTTGGCTGCTCTGTCGCCCGCTGCGGATGAGAACCACGATTTCTTCTCTGGGTCAGGCTCCTCCTACGTTATGGGAGTGGCTGAAGAAACCACGGATGAAGACTGGGGATTCTAAAGCGGGCTGATTCTACGGGTGAGCCACTAGGCGACGCGGAGGAAAAGAAAAGGGAACTAGTTTATGCGAAAATGGAAATCCTAAAGGGGATCGGAGAAGCGGCCGCAGGGATAGCGGCCATCATAGCCGCCTTCCGAACCCGAAAGGACAACAAGGAAGATAACTAATCTTCCGACCTCGCCCCAAGCCGGGGCGAGGTGCCCGCTACATCAAACATAACAGACAATGAGAAGGCACTCCAAAATGATAAGAATAAAACCACAAACAGCACTGGCAGCAGGTGGAACAGCACTACTGGTAGCCGCGCTGCCAACCCGCATGCTACCCGACCCACTACACCTAGCGGTCGCCGCGATCACCGCCACATGTGGGATAGTCGCACTAGTAGGCGCCATTCAATATGCGCGAGCATAAGACCGAGCGAAATTGGCTCTCTTCCATATCTTCCTAGTGATTCCAGCTGCGATCGAGACAGAGACAATAGGAGTTATTGCGCTGCTCGGGCAAGAACAGCGTGCAGCGGAATAACCCACGTGCTACCGACCTTACTGCCAGGCAGATTCCCAGTTTTGAGGCGGTCGTTCACAGCTTGCCTACTGATCGGCTCCCGTGTCCTCACTTGAAGACGCAGCGCCGCGTTTAGCCTGGGCGGCAAGCATGTCATCAAGACCATCACGGAAATATAACAATCCATAATCATCTTCATCAATATCTTCACGCAAAACTAATTTGTCCCACGCCTCCAACAAATCAGGGGAAAAAATGAACCCCTTATTCTTGAACAAGCCAGGGGCTGCGGTTTGAACTGCAAAGAACGGATCAGTTTCATAATAGGTAGACCCGTAACGACCTTTCCACATACTCTCGTCGCTCTGTGCTTTCAACTCCCTTATGGAGCGCTCCACAGCTTCATCAAAATCCATAACACACCCGCTTCCAACTACCCCAATTATAATGCGCCAAGAATACACAACGTACAGCATAAGGCTAGAGACACAAGCGGGCTGTCCGCAAAATAATGGTGTTGGTGGGCAACCGGCCACCACATCCAAACTAAAAAGAGGAGGGGCTAATGACTACCGGTCTAGCAATAGTGTAGGCTCTACTAGTCGCCATTTCAGTCACACTTCAATTTCTGATGTGGCGTGACCAGCAAGAGCAATAAGCACGCCGGTTGCCCTACATACAGTGTACAAGATGACCTCTGCGTGCGGCAAACCTAAGGGCTTGAAATCATCGAAATAAAGAATGAAAAGCATTCCAAACACGTTTAGAGATCGCGTGGTAATCACGCTGCTTTGTGCGGATTGCACGGCGATAGTAGTCACGCCCCAACCATGCGAAAACCCCGCCATTTCAAGGAAACAGCGGGGCGGAAGCGGAGAGCAAGAGATTCGAACTCTTGGTAGGGGGTTTCCCTACAACGGTTTTCAAGACCGCCACCTTCGGCCGCTCGGTCAGCTCTCCAGTGCGTCCATTCTACCGAAACGCGCAGCAATGCTGAAACTCAGACCGACCCCCACAAGAGCGAAACCGGCCACAGTCCCAACACCAAAATCAATCAAGCGCCATGCGCGGGCGCAGACAAATCCTCCCCGCGAACACCACCCGCCTTAGTCTCCTCCACCGGAGTCCAACCCGGATACGCAGATGTAGCCGACGTCGACGGTTTACGCGACCGATACACAATCGGCGGCCGCGTCACATACCCCACCGGCGCAGAAAACACATGCACTAAACGTGTAAACGGCCAAATCGCAAACAACAACAACGCCGCCACAATATGCAACTGGAACGATAATGGAACCCCAGCCATAACCTCAACATTAGGCTGAAAAAAGAAGATGGAACGGAACCAAACTGAAATCGTCTCCCGGTAGTTATAACCACCCTCAGGCCCAAAAATCTGGTTCGACGCAGTCGCAAACGCCCCCAACAACAACGGGATCGTAAGCAACACGTACACCACCCGGTCACGCTTCGTATTCGCAAACCGCACCGACCGCTTCACAAACCGGCGGTACACCAAACCGAAAAACCCAACCAACGTAACCACAGCAGCCAACCCACCACCAATAGTGGCCAGCAAGTGATACTGATGCTGAGTAACCCCAATCGCTTCCGTGGCCTCCTTCGGAATCACCAGACCCATCACATGGCCCACAGCCACCGCAAGAATACCCAAATGAAACATCGGCGAAGACCAACGCAAAATCCGGCTCTCACGCAACTGTGACGACTCAGAGGTCCACCCGTACTGATCCGAGTTATAACGCCAAACCAGACCCACCACCATTAACGTCAAACACACATAGGGGAACACGCCCCACAAAAATACATTCATCGCACAGTCCCCTTCCCAGCCTCGCGGCCAGCAACACTTTGCTCAGCACCTGCGGTCTGCGCGGCAGAGTCGCGGCCGGTAACTTTACTACCATCGGGCGCATGCATCATATCCGTTGGCCACGGCAGATCCTGAGGCTGATCCAACCCCACCAGCTCCGTCGGTGGGCCCTGGCGGATCAGCTGGAAAATCCGCTGCTCAGTTGCCTCATCCACCTGCGGTAACGCCATCCGCAACGCAGCCACCACTTTCGCCCACGGGGAATCAAACGAAGCCAACGCTGCATGCAGAATCTCCACACCCTCTCGGTTCGCAGCGATCGCGCCCTCCACCAACTGCAGGTCCTCCCCCTCGCACCGGGCAGCCAGCTCAAGCACGCGTGGTAAATAATCCGGCAACGCCTCTCCACGCGGCGGTTCAAACCCCACCGCAGCGTACAAATCCTGGAAAATCGTCAACGCAATCCCCCGCTGCCGCGTATCTCCAGTCGCATAATACGTAAGCTCCAACGCACACCGCCGTTTGCGGTCAAACGTCTCCACATACGCTTCCTGCACACTGGTGCGCCCCGAAAACACAGCCCACCCACAGAAACTATCCAACTGCTCAGCCACCTGCGCAGGCAACCGCGCCGCCAACTCCCGCGCAGCTAACACCACCGCATCCCAATTCTCCTGCGGGTAATCCAACAGCAAACCGCACGCCAAAAACGTATCCGCCCGCTGCTCAGGGGTATGCGCCACCACCGGAGTAACAGGCGCCTTCTGCCGCTTAGGCACAAAACTCGGCGCACGCCGCGAACCAGAAGACATACTCACAACCCCGGACGCTTCCCAATAGACACCGGCACCTTATTACCTCGAGGCCCAAAATCAGCCCGATCACCCACCGGACACAAATACTCCGTTGGCGTGCGCAACGTCTCCGGATGCGTTGTCGGAATCACATACCGATCCTCATACTTCGCAATCGACAGCAACCGATACATCGCCCGCACCTGCTCCTCAGACATGCCCACAGCCTCAGGAATCTGCGGATTCGGATCATTACCCAACGTAATATCGCGCATATACGAACGCATCGCTGCCAATCGCCGCAACGACCGCTCAACCGGACGCGGATCCCCAGCCGTAAACAAACCAGCCAAATAATCCAACGGAATCCGCATCGTCGCAATCGCAGTCAGAAGAATCTTATGATCCTCCCCATCATTACCCGACGCCGTCACCGCATCCACCACCGGCGACAGCGGCGGAATATACCAAACCATCGGCATCGTCCGATACTCCGGATGCAACGGCAACGCCAAATCATACTCTTTAATCAACTTATAAACCGGAGAATGCTGCGCCGCATCAATAAACGAATGCGGCACCCCACTCGCCTGAGCAGCAGCCACCACCTCAGGATCATTCGGATCCAACATGATCGACCGCTGCGCCTCATACAAATCCCACTCATTCTCAGTGGCCGCAGCCTCACTCACCCGGTCGGCGTCATACAAGATCACACCCAAATAACGCAGCCGACCCACACACGTTTCCGAACACACAGTCGGCTCACCCTGCTCAATCCGCGGGTAACACAACGTGCACTTCTCCGCCTTACCCGAATGGTGATTAAAATACACCTTCTTATACGGACACCCCGACACGCACATCCGCCAACCCCTGCACGCATCCTGATCCACCAGCACAATCCCATCTTCCGTACGCTTATACATCGCACCAGACGGGCACGCAGCCACACACGTAGGGTTCAAACAATGGTTACAAATCCGCGGCAGGTAGAACATGAACGACTCCTCAATGGACGTCTTCACACTCATATTCATCTGCTTCAAAACCGGGTCCGCATCCAACGTCTCCGTGGACCCCGCCAAAGAATCATCCCAGTTCGGACCCCACTCAATATTCTTCAAAGACTGCCCAGTCATCTGCGAACGCGCCTGCGCCACCGGCAACGCCTTCGAATCCGCTGGCGCATTCAACAACTTATCGTAGTCATACGTCCACGGCTCATAATAGTCATCAATATCGGGCATCAGCGGGTTCGCGAAAATCTTCGAAAGCTGACGCAACTTACCACCCGAACGGGGCACCAACTTACCCGATTTAGTACGCTTCCAACCGCCCTGCCACTTATCCTGATCCTCCCAAGTCCGAGGGTAGCCAACACCAGGTTTCGTCTCTACGTTGTTAAACCAGATGTACTCCGTGCCCTCCCGGTTAGTCCACGCCTGCTTACAGGTAACCGAACACGTGTGGCAACCAATGCACTTATCGAGGTTCATCACCATCACAACTTGGCTCATTACCTTCATGGCTGCATCCTCCCTGTCAAAAACTTCCCAGACCTAAAACCGTTCCGGCCCAAAATCTTCTAAAACTCCACGTCTTGACTACGCCGGCGAATCACCGTCACCTCATCCCTCTGGTTACCCGTCGGCCCAATGTAATTGAACGCGTAAGACAACTGCCCATACCCACCAATCAGGTGCGTGGGCTTAAGGAAAATGCGGGTCAGAGAGTTATGCGTCCCCCCGCGCTTCCCCGTGCCCTCATTCAACGGCGTGTGCGTAATCCGCTCCTGCGCGTGGTGCATATACACCGTGCCCTCCGGGATCCGGTGCGACACGATCGCCCGCGCAGAAACCACGCCGTTACGGTTATGCGCCTCAATCCACTCGTTGTCCTTAACCCCAATCTTCTTCGCATCCGCCGGGCTCATCCACACGGTTTGCCCGCCGCGCCCAAGCGTCAGCATGTACAAGTTGTCAAAATACTGCGAGTGAATCGACCACTTATTGTGCGGCGTCAAATAACGCACCGCCACTTCCGCGCCCCCACTGCCATCTTCACGCACAGTGCCGGGCGCTGCCTCACCAAACAAATGATGCAAATCCAAAGGTGGTTTATAGATCGGCATGGTCTCGCCGTACGCATCCATCCAGTCGTGATCCAAATAGTAATGCATCCGCCCCGTGAGGGTGTGCCACGGTTTCATATACTCCACGTTCTGGCTGAACGCCGTGTAACGCCGCCCCCCATGCTCGGAACCAGACCACTCCGGGGTCGTTATCACCGACTGCGGTGCCAACTGCACCTCTTTCAGCGAGATCTCGTGGTCCTCCTGGCCCGCCGACATCTCCGCCATGTTCCCAACGCTCCCGACCTTTTCTTGCAGCTGTTCAAAACCGCGGGTAGCCAGCCTCCCGTTCGTAGCGCCCGAGAACTTCAAAATGAACTCGCACGCCGCCAAATCAGTAGCTAACGACGGGCGCGGGCCAATCGGGGTGTCCACTAGCCCGTACTCTTTCGCCATCTCTTTCACTTCGGGCTCCGGGTGCAGCGTGACGCCTTTAACCGTCTCCCCCAGTTTTTCAAGCAGCGGGCCAATCGACTTGAATTTTTGCCCAATCGCCGAATAGTCCCTCTCTACCGGCACAATCTTCGGCATATTCTGCCCCGGCACCCACCCGCATTCCGCGCGCGGCACCACCACCCCATTTGGGTTAGCCAGCTCGTCGGGCGTATCCGTGTTCAACGGGCACGCCACCACGTCTGTTTCCACTCCCAGGTGGCCGGCAGCTAGCTCAGAGACCTTGTCCGCCAGGTTTGAATACAGCTCAAAGTCCGTGCGCGCCTCCCACGGCGGGTTAATCGCCGCGTTAAACGTGTGGATGTACGGATGCATGTCCGTGGTCGACAAGTCGTGCTTCTCGTACCAGGTAGCAGCTGGGAACACGATGTCCGAATGCAACGTGGTAGAGGTGTTGCGAAAATCTGCGGTCACAAACAAATCCAACTTGCCGTCCGCGCCCTGCTCCCGCCACCGCATGTGCTTGGGCCGCTGCGCTTCACCCAGTTCCTCACCCTGCACGTCATTATCGGCACCCAGCATGTGCCGCAAAAAGTACTCCGTGCCCTTCGCGGAAGAGCCCAGCAGGTTCGTCCGCCAGTTAAACAACACCCGCGGGTAGTTCACCGGATTAGATGGGTCTTTAGACGCGAACTCCAACCGACCCGCCTCCAGCTCTTGCGCCACATACGGGCCCACATCCAAACCTGCGGCTTTCGCTTCGCGTCCTAACTGCAGAGGTGACTTGTTGAACTGCGGGTACGTGGGTGTCCACCCGCGTTCTTGCGCTTCCAACAATGAATCCGCAACGTTCACGTCCTCAACCTTCGCGGTCGAAACCGCGGACGCTAACCGCGAGGTTTTCAACGCGTCGTAACGCCACTGCTCGGTTGCTAAATACCAAAATCCCGTGGAAATCATGTGGCGCGGCGGCCGGTGCCAATCCAAGCCGAATGCGTAGTGCTGGAATGATGCCACTGGACGCACCTTCTCTTGCCCCACGTAGTGCGCCCAGCCACCACCGTTCACACCCTGCGTGCCACACATCGACGTCAGGGCCAAGATTGTGCGGTACACCTGGTCGGAGTGGAAATAGTGGTTAGTACCCGCCCCCAACACGATCTGAGAGCGGCCCTTCGAATCGTCCGCGTTCTGCGCGAACTCCCGACCAACCCGGATGGTCGCGTTCGCAGGTACCCCCGTGATCGACTCCGCCCAACCCGGGGTGCACGGGCTAGAAGTATCCGCGTACCCCTCTGGCCACTGCCCCGGCAGACCCTCGCGCTCCACCCCGTATTGAGCGAGCAGCAGGTCGTACACCGTGGTGACCCAGTGGCCGTCGTAGTTAATGGCCGGCACTCCGCGTTTAACCGCGCCCGCACCCACCGAGTGCTGGGCCGCTTTGCCATCGGGCACCAGATCGAAGCGCGGCAGAGTCACCTCGGTTGGCTTTCCGCTCACCTCCGCGAGGCTCATCACGGGGTCCACGCCCTCCATCTTCAAATTCCAGTGGCCATGCCCCTCGGGACTAAACCGGTCCGCCATAGTGCCACGCGGGTCTTTAACCGTCCCATCTTTATCCATCACCAGGTACCGCGCTTCCGGTTTCGGCGCGTTCTTCGTCTGCTCCGAAACACTCGTCACGTCCTGTACCGTGAGGAACTTGCCCGGCACCAGCCCCTGCTCTGTCTGCTCCAGTTTCACCAAGAACGGGCTGTCAGTGTACTTGCGCATGTAGTCCAGGAAGTACGGGGTTTGCTTCTTCACGTGGAATTCCTTGAGGATCACGTGCCCCATCCCGAGCGCTAATGCCGCATCGGTACCCGGGTTCACGCGCAACCACTCGTCCGCAAACTTCGTGTTGTCTGAATAGTCCGGGTTGATCGATACCATTTTCTGCCCGTGGTAACGCGCCTCCGTCATGAAGTGTGCGTCGGGCGTGCGGGTAAGTGGCAGGTTCGAACCCCACACCAGCAGGTAGGTGGCGTTGAACCAGTCGCCGGCCTCAGGCACGTCCGTTTGATCCCCAAATACTTGCGGTGAGGCCATTGGCAAGTCCGCGTACCAGTCGTAGAACGAAAGCATGGTGCCACCCAAGAGCTCTAGGAAGCGTGCGCCCGCACCGTAAGAGACCATGGACATCGCAGGAATCACCGAGAAGCCCGCGAGGCGATCAGGACCGTACTCCTTGATGGTTGAAACCGTTGCGGCCGCCGTGATTTCCGTGGCTTCCTGCCACGTAGCCCGCACCATCCCACCTTTACCGCGCTGCGACTTGTAACGCTTCGCCAACTTCGGGTCTGAGGCCACCGCATTCCACGCATCCACCGGATCTGAGTGAGACTTCTTAGCTTCCCGGTACGCCTCAAGAAGCACCGAACGAATATAAGGGTAGCGGATACGGGTTGGGGAATACTCATACCAAGAAAACGCGGCGCCACGCGGGCACCCACGCGGCTCGTAGTCAGGCATATCCGGACCCGTGGACGGGTAGTCCACCGCCTGAGCCTCCCACGTGATCAACCCATCCTTAACGAACACGCGCCAAGAACACGAACCCGTGCAGTTCACCCCATGGGTAGAACGCACAACCTTGTCATGGCTGAAGCGCTGGCGGTAAAAGTTGTCGGCTTCCCGCCCACCCAGCAAAAACATTTGCCGCGCGTCTTCACTGACATCACCTCTGCGCAGTTTAGCGCCCAGTTTCAATAAAGATGAGTTAGCCATCGTTACCCTTTCCGCAAATCTGTCTGTGCCCAAACGCTGCCACTACCCTGGCGAACCCCGCGTCCTTCAAGAACCTCGTGCTGTTAAGAACCTCGTGCTTTTCAAGAATCACCCGCCCAGCACCGTCCCGGCCCCTAGCCTGGGAACGGCGCCCCTTTGCGCGCGTACTGCTTCCAGCACAACACGGATCCGACCACGCAGAACACCGCGCAAATAAAGAACCAGGTGGAAGCCGACACCGCTGTTAGTGCCATCGAAACCACGAACGGCCCCAATGACGCCACAGCAGCGGTGAAACCAATCGCCCCTCCGGCCTGACGCGCCGGCATGATCATCGGCATCTGCTTGAACGTCCCCGCGTTTCCGAACCCAGAGAACAAGAACATTACCAGCATTGCAGTTAAGAAAAAGTAGAAGTCCGTTTTACTCTTCGGATTCATGAGGAAGTAGCCCCCCACTGCGAGTGACACCGCCATCCCCACGCCCGAGATGAACGTCCAAATCGCTCCACCCATTTTGTCACAAAACGGGCCCCACAGCATCCGCACCACGGAACCGATCAGGGGCCCGAGGAACGCGAATGACGCGCCCGTAACCGCGAGCTTCAGTGGTGACTGAGCCCCGAAGTTGTCGTTAATCAACAGTCCGAACACGGCAGAGAACCCCGAGAAAATCCCGAACGTCATCACGTACAGCACCGTCATGTACCAGGTGTTGGGGTTAGAGAAAATGTCTAGCTGCTGTTTAATATTCGCTTGGATCGGCACGTCCCTCAACAACCAAAATGCCAAAATCGCAGCCACAATGCACCACGGAATGAAGAACGCGGCCGCATTGTGAACCCATAGGGGGCCGCCGTCACCATGCTGCGGAGACAACCAGGTGAGACCAAACAATGAGAAACCCATCAGCAGTGGCCCAACCAGCTGAATGATTGACATTCCCAGGTTCCCAATGCCGGCCTGCAGGCCCAAAGCGGTGCCCGACAGGCGTTTAGGGAAGAAGTAGCCGGTGGACGGCATGTAGCCAGAGAACGACCCGCCGCCGATACCGCACATAAACGCTAGGGTCAGCAGCCACCAGTACGGCGTGTTCGTGTTCTGCACGGCAAAAAACCAGCCGAGCATCGGGATTATGTACAGCAGTGAGGAAATGCCCACGAGTTTACGCGTGCCCACAATTGGCGGTAGGAACGTGTAGATCAAACGCAGCACCCCGCACGACAAGCCCGGCATCGACGTGAGCCAATACAGTTGCGCCTTCGTCAGGTCAAAACCGATTTCGTTTAGTTTCGGCGCGATCGCTGACACTAGGAACCACACGCAGAACGCGAGGATCATTGAGAACGTACTAATCGCTAGGGTGCGCCACGCAATGCTGGCGTTCCACTTCTTGGGATCGTTCGGATCCCACCCCTTTAGGAGGTATTTTGATTCCTTACTTACCATGTCATCCTCACGCATTTACTACTTATCGGCCCTAGCATTCCACAAATATTCACACCTTTTTCCGGTTTAATATAGTGGGAGAGAATGTGCTGACTGCAAGGGCTTTCTTGAGGGTCGCCAGACCCGGGATGCGACGAGCACAAACACAATTAAAGTAAGTCCATAATTACATAAATGAGGGGGTAAGGGATGGGCGATAAGAACACCAACTCGAAGATGAAACAGAAGAAACTGGCAAAACTACGACAACGCGTCGCAGGTGCGGTAATTGTGGTAGCGCACGACCGCATTCGTGCCACACAACCTGACAGTGCCGGTAACCTAGCACGAGAGCTGCTGGGAAAACACCAAGTTGACACCCCAGACCTCGTTCTGGTGGACGAAGATTCCGCTGAGGTACAAGGCGCAATCAAAGATGCAATCGCGCGCGGCGCCCGGGTGATCCTCACCTGCGGTGGAACCGGTGTGACTTCGAGCGACGTCACCCCTCAAGCAACTGAACCGCTACTGGCCGCACACCTGGATGCGATTCGCTGGCAAATCGCGCAGCAAGGCCTGTCGATGACCCCACTGGCGTCCCTGTCGCGCGGACTCGTGGGCGTAACCTCCCAAGATTCCGACGGGGTACTCATCGTCAACTCCGCCGGGTCGCGCGGCGGCGTAAAAGACACCATCACCGTAGTGGGCCCGCTCATCCCTCATGTACTAGAACAACTGGACCCAGACACGTTCAAGCTAGTGGCAGAGGAATCAAACTAGCGCAGGCCCAGCTACCGGCGACGGCCCAACCGCCACCCTTTCGCCTCCCGCTCTGGCTGATGCGGTTTATCCAACAGGCCCCTCGAAATCGCCGCAGCAAACGGCGGCCACAGCGGCAACCGGGGCATCAACAGTGCCTGCACCGCGTGGTAATTGTCTTTCAAACCCGGCAGGTAAGACTCCGTGACCTCATTATCTTCCGACAGGCACCGGTGCCAATACCCGGGCTGCTCAATCACGTACTCCTCCACGTAATCCAACCACGAACGGTAGTGGTGGTCGTAGTGCTCCACGGAACCAATACTTCCGCCGTCATCCAACACCGCTTGCCGCAGGGCAATCGTTGCGGCAATCCCCTCAGAAACAATCCACTGCATCCGGGACGCATCCACCACATTGCCCTCAAAATCAACGGAATACACGAACCCCGGTTTCCCGTTACGACGCCACCCGTCCACGCGGGCGCGTTCAAACATCTCTTGGGACAGTTCCAAAAGCCAATCCGGTGAGGTGCGCCCAATCGTTTTATTAGCCGCCCGCACGTGAACGGCAAGCCGAGCCCACTCCATCTGGTGGCCAATCACCACCGCATTCGGAAAGTGCTGCACACCGCGCGAATGCCCCGGGTAATTCCTCAGCGGCTCCCAGTTGGAATCGTAGTGTTCCCCCACCCGCCAATCGTTATTCGACGCCTCTTCGTACACGAACCGCAAAATCGCGGTAGCCCGGTCTATCCACACCGGATCGTCCATCACTTCCGCGACCGCGAGGTACGCTTCCGTCGTGTGCAAGTTGGAGTCCATGCCCCGGTAATCCGCCAACTCCGAATAGTCGCGGTTATAGCGGGCCCGCACCCGATCCACAGTTTCGTCCCACCAATGCGCCTCTTGGTCCCGCATCGCTTCCAGCAGGAGCTCGTTACCACCCGGCCGGTTAGCCACCGTTGCCGACGCCGCCGCTAACAGCAAGAACGCGTTCGAATACTGGCGTTTCCACGCCCCATCCTCACCGTGCGGCACCCCGTTGCCATCCGCATCCGGCTGGTGTTCAATCGCGAAAAACCAACCGTCAAACTCCGGGTCCTTAAAATACTTACGTAAACACCGCACCCCGTGGTCCGCATACTTACGCGACCCCGGAATCCCCAGTTCGGTAGCTAAACAGAACACGTAGGTAAACCGGGCGGTGGCAGCCAGATCCACCGGGCGGGTCTTGTCAATACTCCCATCGGGATTCAACATCCCAAACCCCGTTGGCACCATCGCGGACCGACCGGTTTCAACCAGCGCCTGCAAATGCTTACTCAACCAACGGTTGTGTTCAATGGAATCTAACCAGCTCATAACGCATCCCCTCGTTGGAACTACCGCCCACCCACGGGCAACTAGCTGTCTTAACTCCAGGCTAGCGCCTCCGCTTACACGCGGGGTTGCGTTCGGTAGTTTCCCAAGTTTTCAGAGGCGTTACGGACGCGTTCCAAGACAATTACGGGCAGTGCTTACGGAAGTGCCCCAAGTTTTCAGAGGCGTTACGGACGCGTTCCAAGACCGTTACGGGCAGTGCTTACGGAAGTGCCCCAAGTTTTCAGAGGCGGTTTAGAACACGGTGAGGCCGTGATCGCGGAATATGTTCCGCGCTGCCTCCGTGGCTTGTTTCGACGGGGGTTCCACGTCAGCTAACTGGTAGTCGATGCCCAGGCTGTCCCATTTATCGCGTGCCATCTGGTGGAACGGGAGCACTTCAACCCGCTCCACGTTCGGCCACGCGCTCACTATCCGCGCGGCTTGCTCCACGTTATCCGGATCGTCCGTGAGCCCCGGGACCAGCACGAACCGGGTCCACACGGGAATCCCCCGCTGCGCGAGCACGTTTCCGAACTGCACGGTGGGTTCCAGGGGGCGCGAAGTCGTTTTCTTGTACGTGTCCGGGTCCCCAGATTTGACGTCAAGCAGCACGAGGTTCAAGTTATCCAAAATCGTGTCCGTCGCAGACCGTCCTAGGAAACCCGACGTGTCGATCGTCGTGTGGATCCCCTGTTCCCGGCACCGCACCAGCAGGTTCTCAAGGAACTTCGGTTGCATCAGCGGTTCCCCACCCGAGAACGTGACCCCACCTTTACTGGCCCGGAACACGGCTTTATACCGGCGGATCCGGTCCATCAGGTCATCGGTCATCACGGGGGTACCGTTACGCATTTTGAACGTGTCGGGGTTGTGGCAGTACAGGCATCGCAGTGGACAGCCCGCGAAGAACGTGGTCATGCGCGTGCCCGGCCCATCAACCGCGGTCACTAACTCCCACGAGTGCACGGAACCAATCTCCCCGGCCCGCACCGCTTCAAAATGCGCGTGCCGATCCAACTCCGGAGCCTTCTTAATCCCCTGCAGGCCCGCCCCAGAAACCCTGGGGACTTCTTCTTCTAACGGTTCGGGGCGGTACTCCCCGGTCAGACCCTCCGTCTGCCAGAACGCACCGCCCCTATCGAGTTGTTCACTCAAAATCGAGTTAATCCCTCAAACTTACATGCCGTCGTGGAACGTGCGCGACAGCACGTCTAGCTGCTGTTCACGCGTTAGGCGCACAAAGTTCACGGCGTAACCCGACACGCGGACCGTCAGCTGCGGGTACTTCTCTGGGTTCTCCATCGCGTCTTCCAGCGTTTCGCGGTTAAGCACGTTGATGTTCGCGTGGTACAGGCCTTTTACCCCACCGTTATCCGCCCGGTTTTCTTTCATGGACGCCAGGCGCTGTTCAAAAGTCATGGTTGCCATTTTTGTCTCCTTATTATTTTGCTTCTTGAGGTTCTGCGCGAACCCTATAGCTAGTTCTGCTCGTTGAGGTTCCGCGCGAACCCTTGTGGTTATGTTTACCGCTGCGTTGGTTAGCCCCGCGCTTAGTCTTGCTTGATGAAGCCGGCGTCCATGATGCCAACCAGGTTCGATACCTGTTCGCTCAGGTCGCGGCCCAGCGACGAGGGGATGATGGTGTTGGTCAGTGAGATGCCGTCGAGGGCGTCCGTGTAGTCGAGTTTACCGACCGAAAGCATGGAAGCCAGCATCCCGTGGGTGTCTGCCCCGTTTTCGGGGTTAGCACCCGGTGCAAATGGGGTTCCCGCTTCGTGCCCTGAGGGGAACGACCCGGTCGCCTTGCCGTACACGACGTTCGAGGTGATGGTCAGAACCGACTGCGTTGGGATCGCGTCGCGGTACATGGGGATCGCTTTGATCTTGGACATCACGGTGTGCACGATGGTTGCGGCGATGTCGTCCGCGCGGTCATCGTCGTTACCGTAGCGGGGGAATTCCCCTTCCGTCTTGTAGTCCACAACCAGCCCTGTTTCGTCCCGAACGGGGGTCACGGTGGCGTATTTGATCGCCGACAGGGAGTCCGCCACGATCGACAGGCCCGCGATACCGCATCCCATGGTGCGGACAATGTCGGAGTCATGCAACGCCATTTCCATTGCTTCGTACGCGTAGCGGTCGTGGCAGTAGTGGATGATGTTGAGGGCTTCCACGTAGGTGCCCACCACCCAGTCGAGCATCTGCTCGTACTTTTCCCAGACCTCATCAAAATCTAGGGGGCCATCGGACTTGATTGGTTCGTAACCGTCCATGACCTGCTTGCCCGACACTTCGTCGCGCCCACCGTTGATGGCGTACAGCAGGGCTTTAGCCGCGTTAACGCGCGCCCCGAAGAACTGCATTTGCTTACCTACCCGCATGGGGGAAACACAGCAGGCGATTGCCGCGTCGTCGCCCCAGTGGGACCGAATCTGGTCGTCGGCCTCATACTGGATTGAGGAAGTTTCAATCGAAACGCGGGCACAGAACCGCTTGTAGCCATCGGGAAGGTTTTCGTTCCAGAAGATCGTGATGTTCGGTTCCGGTGCGGGCCCGAGGTTCATGAGGGTTTGCAGCAGGCGGAAAGACGTTTTCGTCACCAGGGTGCGTCCGTCTTCGCCGAAGCCGGCGTCCGACCAGGTGGCCCAATATGGGTCGCCCGAGAAAATCTGGTCGTACGCGATGGTACGGAGGAACCGCACGATCCGCAGTTTGATCACCAGGGAGTCGATGATTTCTTGCGCTGCTTTCTCGTCGAGCACACCGCGTTTGAAGTCGCGTTCGAAGTAAATGTCGAAGAACCCAGATAGGCGCCCGATCGACATGGCGGCCCCGTCTTGGCTCTTAATGGAACCCAGGTACCCGAAGTACGTCCACTGCACGGCTTCTTGCGCGTTCTGGGCGGGTTTAGAAATGTCGAACCCGTATGCGGAAGCCATGTTCTTCAGCTTCTTCAGGGCCTTGATTTGCTCCGCGTGTTCTTCGCGGTAGCGCGCCCAGTGCTCCGAGAACGGTTGGTTAGCAACGGCGTCTTTGTCTTTTTGCTTCTCTTCAATCAGTTTGTCCACGCCGTAGAGGGCAACGCGGCGGTAGTCCCCGATGATGCGTCCGCGCCCGTACGCGTCGGGCAAGCCGGTGATGATGTGGGAAGAGCGCGCAGCGCGGATGCGGGGCGTGTAAATGTCAAATACCGCGTCGTTGTGCGTCTTACGGTATTGGGTAAAGATCTTTTTCACGTCGGGGTTGGGTTCTTTACCGGCTTCTTTAATCGCCGTTTCAACCATGCGCCACCCGCCCTCAGGCATCATCGCGCGTTTAAGTGGAACGTCGGTTTGCAAGCCGACCACAACGTCATCATCTTCACTGATGTAGCCTGCAGGGAAGGCATCTACGTCGGCGGGCGTGTCAACGTCAACGTCGTACACGCGGCGTTCACGTTCGACGGAAAGGTAGTTCTTTTCAAGAGTGTCCCAAAGACGCAACGTTTTGTCTGTGGGTCCTTCTAGGAACTCTTCACCGCCTTCGTAAGGCGTGTAGTTTTGCTGAATGAAATCTCGAACGTCAATGTTTTCGGTCCAGTTACCGGTTTTGAAATCGGCCCAGGCTTCCTCAAACGCTTGCGTTTCAGGTTTCGAAGCGTCCTTAGCCACTTTCTCATCTCCTTAGACGTGCTTATATTTACGGTTTTTCTACTACTTCCTAATCGTATCCGAGCTTGCGAGGCGGTTCCTCAGTTGGATTTAAAGATCACACCTGTGCGATCTAGTTCACGAATGGAATTTTTGTGGTTTCTTGAGGGTGGTTAGCGGCGCTACCGTTTCCCTAGTAATGCGGCCATAACTGCAGGTGCGCCATCGTATTCGGCGGGGCCGGTGACGGCGTTTGCAGCTGCTTTAACTTCGTCGCTTGCTCCCTGCATGGCGACGCCGTGGTGTGCCCACTGCAGCATCGCTAGGTCGTTGGTCCCATCACCGATCGCAACAGTACCGGTTTCTGGTACCCCCAGTTGTTCGCGCAGTGCTTCTAACCCGGAGGCTTTGGTGACCCCTTCCGCACTGACGTCCAACCAGGCGGTCCACCCAACGGCGATTTCCACGCCCGGCAGGTCTAGCTGGCCGATGCGCTGCGCGAACTCGTCGCGCGTAACATTCAGTTCCCGCACTATCAGTTTGGTGGTGCGAGTGCTGGCGACGTCCGCGATGTCTTTAACTATCACGGTGTGTTCGTCCTCCAGTAGTTCCCCGGGTGGGAACGGGCGCGACAGCCAGTAGCCCATGGGGAGGCGTTCGCATCCAAAGAACGCGTCGGGGAACTCCGTGACAATCGTGGAGATGGTTGGCTGGGGGTCAAAGTCGAACCGCTGCACCGCCTGCGCGTGCCCATCGGTTATTTGCAGGGTAATCGCCCCGTTGGAGCACACGGCCCAACCGTCACGGATCCCCACTTCCTCCAACACCGGCAGGGTCGCGTTGATCCCCCGTCCGGTAGAAAGCACCACGTGCGCGCCCGCGTCCTGCAGCTGGGCAACCGCTTGTTTAGACCTAGGGGTGGCCCCGTCTACAGTCAGTAAAGTCCCGTCCAGGTCAAGTGCCACCAGCAGGTTCGGCCCCGCTTGCTCGAGGGTGCCGGGTAAATCCGCTGCCGCCTGGTCCAGCAGATGCTCGAACGGCATCGGCGGAAGTGTGGTAGGCGGCGGTGTCAGTAATGGATTACTCATCGCTCCTTACTGTATGGGTTCGAGCACGCTTACACCACCCATATAGGGCTGCAGTGCCTGCGGAACGTTGATTGAACCGTCTGCATTCTGGTGGTTTTCCAAAATTGCTACGATCCAACGGGTGGTCGCTAGCGTCCCATTTAGGGTTGCGGCAATCACGTTGCCGTCGGTTTTGCGTTGGCGAATATTTAACCGGCGCGCCTGGAAAGTGGTGCAGTTAGACGTGGAGGTCACTTCCATCCACCGCTCCTGGGTGGGCAACCATGCTTCGCAGTCAAACTTGCGGGCTGCCGAGGAGCCCAAGTCGCCCGCCGCCGTGTCGATCACGCGGTAGGGAAGTTCTACTTTCGCGAGCATCTGCTCTTCCCACGCCAGCAACCGAGCGTGCTCCTTTTCCGCCTGTTCCGGCGGGCAGTAAGAGAACATTTCTGCCTTATTGAACTGGTGGACCCTAATAATCCCCCGCGTGTCCTTACCCGCCGCACCGGCTTCGCGCCGGTAGCACGTGGACCACCCCATGTAGCGCCGCGGCCCCTCATCTAAATCTAAAATCTCATCCTTGTGGTAGCCCGCGAGCGCCACTTCGGACGTGCCCGTTAAGTACAGGTCGTCGGCGGGCAGGTAGTAGATTTCGTCGGAATGTTCCCCGAGGAACCCGGTGCCCCCCATGATTTGTGGGGTAACCAAAGTGGGGGTCATCATCGGGGTGAATCCGGCGTCCACCGCCTGGTCCATCGCCATTGTCAACAGCGCTAGTTCAAGCCGCGCCCCCACACCCTTGAGGTAGTAGAAGCGCGATCCGGATACTTTTGCGCCGCGTTTCATGTCGATCGCGTCGAGCCCTTCAGCCAGTTCCAAGTGGTCTTTGGGAGTAAAACCTTCTTTGGTGAAGTCGCGGGGGGCTCCGCCTTCGTGGCGCAGGACCTCAAATTTGTCTTCCCCACCCGATGGGACTTGTGGCAGCACAATATTGTCGAGGCTGCGCGCAAGTTTTTCTAGTTCCTCAGCTGCCGTATTCGCTTTGGCTTCTAGCGTTTTCACCTCTTCGGCGAGGGCTTTAGCTTTTTCGAGAACTCCGGCGCGTTCTTCTTTCGGGGTTTTCCCGATTGATTTCGACACGGCCTTTTGTTCGGCCCGTTTCGTTTCGAAATCACGCAGGGCTGCGCGCCGGGCCTCATCGACTTGCAGGATCTGATCTACAAGATTTGGGTCAGCGCCCCGAGCGATCTGTGAATCGCGGGCTGGTTGGGGGTCCTCACGAAGCTGTTTCAGGTCAATCATGCTTTAAGACTACCGCGGGTAAGCGGGTGCCTGGTATTCGCGCGGGCAGTTTTCGTGTCGCTACGGTTAAACTGGCTGTTAGCAGACCGGTGTTTTGAAACGCTTGGTTTCGGTCTGGTTAGGAGCTTGTTTTGACGACCACCCCCCACGCGCACGGCGGCGTGTATGTGATTTATAATCCCGCGAAGGTCGCGCGGCTGCACCGGTTGAAGCGTTTGGTGCGGAGTTTTTGTTTAGAAACGAACGCGGGCGAACCCACGTGGTTGCCCACGAGCGTTACGGACCCCGGGACGGGGCAGGCAGCCCGGGCGGTAGCGGCGGGTGCTTCGCTGGTTCTAGCCGCGGGGGGAGACGGTACGGTGCGGGCCGTTGCCGCGGGGGTTGCGAACACGGACGTGCCGCTGGCAATACTGCCGTACGGAACCGGGAACCTGTTGGGCCGCAATATTGGGATTCCCCCAGACGACGTGGCAGAAGCAGTGGAGATCGCGTTCTACGGCTACAACTCGCACGCCGACATTTCGTGGCTACGCATTGAACGCGGGGATGAACCACCGGTGTTACTGCCTGAGGGGAGGCTGCTACCCGAATCGCATTTACAGATGCTGCGTGCCCGCGACGTCACCCCACCGGCAGCCAACGAGTACCCGTTCCTCGTAATCGCAGGCCAAGGGTGGGATGCGGAACTGTTTGCCGGCACGGACACACGCTTGAAAAAACACATGGGGTGGGGCGCTTACGTGGTAGCGGGAGCCCGCACCCTCAAGGTCCCAAATATTAAGACGTTAGTGGAACTGGATGGGCACCGGCGCTACCGCGTTACCGGCCGGTCGATCTTGTTCGCGAACTGCAGCCAGCTGATGGCGGGGATCACCCTGGTGCCGGGCGCGCAGATTAACGACGGGCTAATTGACGTGACCGTGTTCGCCACGCAAAGTGGGCTCATTGGGTGGCTCGACCTGTTTTCCAAAATAGCTGCGCAGGGCGTGGGAATTAAGCAAAGCTATTTACCGGGCACGGACGGTCGTTTAGACTTTCGTAGAGCCCGAACAATCTCGACACGCACCCGAAAACCGCGGTTAACGCAAGTGGACGGTGACACGATTGGAAAGGCACGAGACGTGTTTGTGCGCATCGACAAGCAGGCACTGACACTAAGACACGGCTGAACAGCCGGTATTTAGAGGAGGAAAAACGCATGAGCGACGCCAACAACCCATGGGTCAACCCCGGAGGGCCAACCGAGGAGCCGCCGCGGGAAAACCGTGACGCTGACCCACTCGAACCAGGCGACGCAGCAACCTCCTCAGGGGAAAAAACGAACCCGGCTACGGGCCCTGAATTCACTGGCGCTGAAGAACCTGGTGCTGAAAAGATGAGCCGTGAGGGCAACTCAGAGCCCAAAGAAGGTCGCGCAAACGCGCAAATGCTCCCCCAAGGCGCGAACAGCCAGGGGAATTACCAGCAAACGGACACTCAGGTGAGTAACCCGTGGAGCAAACCCCCGTCATCTTACGGGTGGTCGGTAGTGAAACCGGGGATCATCCCAATCCGACCGCTGAAGTTAACGGATTTTTTCGAAGCCGTGTTCAGCCTGATTCGTTTTAACCCGGCGGGCACGCTTGGGCTCGCGGTTCTGGTGGGTATTATCGGCGCGCTCCTAGCGGGGGTTTCTAGCGCAATCGTCACCAACACCCCAATGCCAGAACTGGGGGAAGATCCGCAACAGCTAATCCTGGCCTTCATCCCCGTAGGTCTGCAAAGCATTGGATCGCAGCTGCTCACAGGGCTGCTCACACTGCTGGCGATCCCGATGCTGGTACTGGTTACGCTTGCGGCAGTACGCGGTTACAAACTGAACCTAAAACAAGTGTGGGCCGGTGCGAAACCACGGCTATTGCCCGCGCTCGGTGCGGGAATCGTGATTTCAATAATCACCACAACGGTGGGGCTGGTGACGATCGCGGCGGTGGTTGCAGCTGCTATTTTCATAGTCGCCAGCTCGCAGATCGACAGTATCCACCTGGTGTGGGTCATTCCTCTTCTGGCGATTGTGGGGATCCTGATCGCAGCCTTGTTGAACGCCCGCTTCGCCCTAACCATGCCCGCGGTGGTGGAAGAAAAACTCTCCCCCCTCAAAGCTATTTTTCGTAGCTGGCGACTTTCTAAAGGAAATACGTGGCGACTGGCTGGAATCCTGATTCTCACCATGATCGCCATCAGCGTCGTCGTTGGCGTCATCTCCATGCCCTTATCAATCGGGTTAGGTGTGATTGTGGGGCTCGCAAACACTAGCGCGGCAACGCTTTCCGCGCTGTCCGCTGCGGTGACCGCGATCAGCTACGCAATCTCATTCGTTCTAACCATCCCAATCCAAGCGGGTGTGGTAACCATGCTTTACGTAGACCAACGGATCCGGAAAGAAGGTTTCGACATGCAGCTACTGAACGAGTCGCAAACTCACTAATACGAAGATACAGCGGATATGTTAGTTTCCACTGCATTTACTCCAGATCCCGATGAGGCGCGGGAACTGTTGGAACGCGAACTCTCCCACGCGGAATACAACACGTTCGACATGCTCCAAGCGGTGTTCAACCGCTGGCTTCAAGAACTTCTCACAGCCGTCCACTTACCCCCAAATGAAGTGGGGTACACGGTTGCGATCATCGCAGCAATCATAATCGTTGCAGTTCTTGGGCTAATAATCTGGAGGATCCGCAAACACCGTAAAGTCCGTGGCGAAGCTTCCGTTGAAGACGCTTTGCTGGACCCAACTGTGAGTGCTGAAGAGTACGCATCCCGCGCCCGCGCCGCCTTGGAAACTGATCCGGATGCCGCGGTAATAGATGCGTTCCGCGCAGTGGTGGCCCTGTTGGACCGCGCAAAAATCATGCACGCCTCCCCTGGGCGAACAGCCGGGGACGTGCAGCGGGAACTGCAGGCACATTTCCCTGCTCTGAAATCGGCGGCAACACACGCCACCCGCGCATTCAACATCGCCGCGTACGCGCAAACCCCAGCGCCGCGCACCACGCGTGAGGACGCGCAGCAGATCCTCGCGATTTTTGAACAACTGAGCGCTGCCCACCAACGCAAGCAAGCGCCTCAAGGATACTCGGAATCTCACAGCTACCCGTCACCTCAGGGACATTCGGAAACGCAGGGGCGTCCGGAAACGCAAGGCCACCCGGAAACGCAGGGTCGTCCGGAAGCGCAAGGAGGTGGCGATGAGTGAATCTAAGCCGCTGACTCGCAACACCCGAGCGATCGTGATGTGGGTGGTTATCGCGGTGGTTGCGGTCGTGCTACTCGCCTGGTTTGCCCCCTCGTCGAAAGAACAGGTGCCGCTTGACGCAAAGTCACCCGGCCCCATGGGGACAAAAGCGGTGGTTCAAGTATTAAAGCAGCACGGGGTGAAAACCCAGTCGATTCACTGGGCCAACCAGTTGGAAGCCGTGCAAGGCAAAACGGTGGTGATTACAGACGCGGACGCCATCGAAGAAAAAGACGTGGCGAAAGTGAGAAACGCCCTCAAGAAAGCGCGCCGCACAATATTTCTGGGGGGAAGCCAAGAACAGCTGCACGACCTGGGAATAAACGTGCGCGCTGGGCAAGCGCAAACCATCGCCAAAACTACCTACCTGAACGTCCACTGCACCGCCGGCGTGTTTGGGAACGCGAAAATGGTGGACGGTTTAGCGATGCGATTCACCGCTGCTTCAACCGAGAACGCGCCCGAAAACTGTATTGGCGAACCCGCCCTCACCCTGCCTGCGAACGAGCGGCACCCTCAGACTGTACTGCTTGGCGACCCCACGATCTACACGAACCTATCAATCCGATACCACGACAATGCGGCAGCAGCCCTAGCGTCCCTGTCCGCATCCGAAGATTTAATCTGGTACCTGCCCGCCCTCGACCCGAAGACGGAAGTGGACCCCACCGCAACCGGGTTCCTGCTGCTCCTGCCACCGTGGTTCTACTCCGCAGCAGTGCTTGCCGGATTCGCGGTGCTGGCCCTCATGCTGTGGCGGGGCCGCCGGTTCGGACGCCTAGCAACCGAGCCCCTCCCCGTGGTGGTGCGCGCAACAGAAACCACGGAAGCGTTAGGGAGGCTCTACGAGCAAAGTGCAGACCCGGGAGTGCCGTTAGAAGCCATCCGGGTGGGCGCACGTCACCAACTGGCCCGCGCTTTCGGCCTGGGAACACACTTCCACCCCGCCGTGCTGGTGAGGCGGGTTGCCGCCCGAACCGGGCGCGAAGAAAACCAGGTGCGTGACACCCTGTACGGCAAACAGATAGTTTCCGAAACAGAACTCATTCATTACAGCCGACTAATAACGCAGATCCTTCAGGAGGTTACCCATGACTGAATCGACAAACCCTCGCGACGCCCTACTGCGCGTGCGTTCCGAGGTGTCCAAAGCCGTGGTGGGGCAAGACGCCGCGGTTACCGGGCTGATGATCGGGTTCCTCACCGGTGGGCACGTCCTCCTCGAAGGCGTGCCAGGAACCGCGAAAACCCTGCTGGTGCGCGCCCTGTCGAAAGCACTTTCGCTTGACACTAAACGCGTGCAGTTCACCCCGGACCTCATGCCCGGTGACATTACCGGGTCTCTGATGTACAACCGGGCGGCGGGCGAGTTCAACTTCCATGCCGGCCCGATTTTCACGAACCTGTTCTTGGCGGACGAGATTAACCGCACGCCTCCAAAAACGCAGGCGGCGCTGCTGGAATCGATGGCGGAACGGCAGGTGAGCGTGGATGGGCAGCCGCATTACCTACCGAAACCGTTCATGGTGGCGGCAACGCAGAACCCCATTGAGTACGAAGGTACTTACCCGCTGCCAGAAGCGCAGTTGGACCGGTTCATGCTGAAAATAAACATGGACATTCCGGCGCGTGATCAGGAAGTGGAGATTGTGTCTAGGCACGCGCACGGGTTTGATCCGTCTGATTTGGATGAGGCGGGCTTGCAGCCCGTGGCCAGTGGGGAGGATCTGCAGGCTGCGATGCGGGCGGTGCAGGACGTGTCGATTCGCGATGAGGTTGTGGGCTACATCGTGGATATTGCGCGGGCCACGCGGGTTGCGCCGTCGTTGAACTTAGGGATGTCCCCGCGTGCGGCAACCGCGTTGCTGGCGACGGCGCGGGCGTGGGCATGGCTTTCGGGCCGCGATTTTGTGACGCCGGACGATGTGAAGTCCCTGGTGTTCCCCACGATCGCGCACCGGTTGGCATTGCGGCCAGAAGCGGAGGTTGAAGGGTTGAAAGTTGAGTCCGTGCTGGCGTCGGCGTTGGATTCGGTGACTGTACCGCGATGAGTGTTTCGTGGCGTCCCGCCGCCTTACTGTTAGCGGGCATTATCCCGTTGGTGATTGTGCAGCAGCGTTACGTTGCTGGCTTGTGGCTCGTGTTTGTGCTGGTGATGTGCGGTTTGGATTATGCGACTGCGGCGAGCCCGCGGAAGTTGTCGATGCGGCGTGAGCGTTCCAGCGCGGTGCATGCGGGTGAGCCTTCCACCACGTCCCTCACGATTATGAACGCGGGTAAAAGGGATATGCGCGCGGATGTGCGGGACGCGTGGCAGCCTTCTGCGGGAGCGCACAACCACATTTTCTCTACCCGCATTCGCGCTGGTGAGAGCGTGGAACACACGTCTGACCTGACGCCGACGCGGCGGGGCCGGTTGTGTACCGACCGGATTACGGTACGTTCGTGGGGGCGTATGAGGCTGGTGGCGCGCCAATTGTCGTTTGAATGCCCCGGTGAGTTGGATTCCCTCCCGGCGTTTCCTTCTAAGGCAAAACTTCCGGTGGCGTTCGCTAAGTTGCGTGCCGTTGAGGGCATGGCAACGGCGCGGATCCGCGGGCAGGGAACGGAGTTTGACTCGTTGCGCGAGTGGGTTGATGGCGACGACGTGCGTTCCATTGACTGGCGGGCTACGGCGCGCACGGACGATGAGTTGATTGTGCGCACGTGGCGGCCCGAGCGGGATCGGCACGTGGTGATGCTACTGGACACTTCCCGCGTGATGGCAGCGCGCATTGCGGACACCCCCAGGTTGGATACGGCGATGGATGCAACTTTGCTGCTGTCTGCGGTTTGTGCGCGGGCTGGTGATCACATTTCGATGATTGCGGGCAGTAACGAGGTGGAACAGCAAGTGGTGCGACCTGCGAACGCCGACGCGTTGAACGACGTGTCCCACGCGTTGATGCACGTGGACCCGCAGATGATAGAGGCGAACTGGGCCAGGCTTGCGGCGGCGGTGCATGGCTTGGGAAATAAGGTGTCGCTAATTGTCATTTTCACTTCAATCGACCCGACCGTGCTGGCTGATGCGCTGCTCCCCCAGTTGAGTGTGCTGGCGAATAAGCACCGGGTTATGATCGCGTCGGTTGCAGATAGTGAAGATGGGATTTTAAACCTGCCAACCGATGAAGCCGAAACCACTGCCGCGGACGTGTACCGGGCCGCCGCGTATGAAACGTTGCGGGAGCGTTCCCGTCAGGCAATTACAGGTCTTGAGGCCATGGGCGTGTCCGTGGTTGAGCGCGACGCGGAGAACCTTCCGATGGCGGTAGTGGACCACTACCTGGCGTTAAAAGCTCGCGGCCTACTGTCTTAAGCCCGCGCGAACTGTTACCCACTGCTTCTCAGCAGACTAGCCCACCCTTGAGCAGACCCCTCTTTGAGCAGACTATTTGGCGCCGGTTTGGTTGGGTTGCGGCGGTTTGGTTGGGTTGCGGCGGTTTGGTTGGGTTGCGGCAGTTTGGTTGGGTTGCGCCGGTTTGGTTGGGTTGCGGCAGTTTGGTTGGCTTTATGCTCTGGCCTTAACTGGACTATATTGCGGTGACGGTTTGGGCGTCTCGCTGCCACAGGGGGATGTCGCCGTCAACCCCGTTCTGGTAAGCGCGTTTGCCAAGTAGGAGTGCGTACAGCATGAAGCCTATCCACGCGGTCAGTCCGATCCCTACGCGCACAGCGGTGTTCAGTGGGGAGGGAGTTACGAACGCTTCGATGATCCCGCACAGAAGCAGCACTATTGCAAGCCCGAGGCTGAGCATAAGTACTTTGCGTCCGCATTCGCCGAATGCTTGTGCGCGCGTGCGCGCGCCCGGTGCCACCCAAGACCAGAACAGTGCTAGCCCCGCGCCGGCGGCGACGAACACGCACGTCATTTCTAGCATCCCGTGGGGCAAGATGAGTCCGAAGAAAATACTGCCTTTACCGGCGGTAAACATGACCGCGCCAGAAACTGCGAGGTTCATCATGTTTTCAAACAGTACTTTCACCACCATTACCCCGGTTACTCCCAGCGCGATGGATTGTACGGCAACCCAAGCGTTGTTTGTCCACACTTGCGCTGCGAACTCACTGGCCTGGTAGGTCGAGTAGTAGTCTTCAAACTGGTTGTTAGCCATTTCCTTAACCTGCTCGCTACCGAGCACCTGTTCCACCACTTCCGGGTGGTGCGTCAGCCAGAACCCGGCGATGAAAGCAAATAGTACTGAAACCACCATCGTGGTGATCCACCAGTACCTCAACTGGTATAAAACCGACGGGAAGGTGCGGGTAAAGAACTGTCCGACGCTGCGGGCGTGAAACACTTTTGTCTGCCCCGCCCGCCGCCGGGCCTTACCCAGAATGGCCGAAAGGTAAGACACCAGCATCGGATCGGGCGTGCGCGTGCGGACAAACGATAGGTGTGTGGAAGTGGTTTTGTACAGGTCCACGAGGCGTTGTGCCTGCACAGAGTCCAGTTTGCTCAGTTTTGATAGGTGCTCTAGTTCTTCCCAGAGCTCCCGATTTTTTAGGACAAACGCATCCAGATCCATACGTCTAATGCTAAATGACGATATCGTTCATGTCATGGGGCATTTCGACAGTACTGAAAGTCAAAGAACCTCGCTGCCGCAGCGGCCCGCCAGGCAGCGCCAGAACCTCACGACGGATGACTTCGTAGTGGGTGAAGGCGTGGCGCTCGCAACCCCACCTGTAAGCGTGGTTACGCGACTGTTGGAAGGGATCATAGACTGCGCGGCGCTTGCGCTCACGAGCATTCTGCTGTTTGTAGCGTACTTATTGATATATCCGTTTAAAACAAACGCCACTAACTCAGTTGTGCTCGTAACTATCATTGGGACGATGCTCTTTCTGGTGCCCGCCACTATCGAAGCGATAACGCACGGGAAATCGCTTGGTAAGTGGATGTGCGGTACCCGCGTGGTGCGTTTTGACCAGGGCCCGATTTCTGCTCGCCACGCGTTCACGCGCGCTTTGATTGGGGTGGCAGAGATTTGGTTGACGTCGGGTTCGCTCGCCACTATTTCTAGTTTTGTAGATAAGCACGCGCGCCGCCTAGGGGATATTGCAGCGGGTACGTATGTGATTAGTGAACGCGTGAAGCTGCAAGAAACACATCCAATGCAGGTTCCGCGGGATCTTGAGGGGTGGGCTCGCTCTGCGGATATTAGCTTGCCAACTGGTTTGGCGCTGGCGATCCGCCAGTTTTTGAACCGAAAAGAGACGATGATGCCTCAGGCGCGCCAGGCGATGGGGCAGCAGTTGTTGGATTCTGCTCGTGCCCACGTTTTGCCAATGCCTAGTGAGCAGGTGGGGGCGGAGGCCGCGTTGACCGCGATTTTAGCGGAACGCACCGCCCGTGATTTAGCGCGCATTGACCGCAACCGGGAGCTGGCTCAGCGGGTGTTGGTGCAAAGAAGTTAGCGTACCCCTGCTTCTTCTGGTTTGCTACTGTACTGAGATGTGAGGTTTATTCACTCGTCATCGTCAACACGCGGGTGCCCGGAATTAGACAGCCACCGGGCACCTGGTAGCGGGCGCGCGCTCTATTCCGCCCCCGAGTTCTGCTACCGCGAATTCTGCAGCCCCGAATCAACTCTGCGCGGCAAACTCCATAGTGCCCGCGCACTGGTTTTCCCCATGCTGATCCTGGGGTTGTTAACGTGCTTAGCTTGGCTAACCCCGAACGAGCCTGCGTTTGCGTTTCCCCCCGCTGGTGTCGGCGCCTCTACCCCCTCAGGCGAAGAACTACCCGCGGCGCCTTCACCGGATTCTGCGAATGCACTGGTTTTAGCACTGCCAGACACGGGGGTGGCGGATCTGGATTGGAAGTCACCGCGCTTGGCGAAGTTCGCGCAGAAAGCGGGGTTTGCGAACCTCATGTTGACGTCGCGTGAGGAATCTGTGACGCTCACCCAAACTGCAAAACAGTTGAAAATGACGCCGATTGGACTTTCTGATTTTTCTTGCACTGGCCTGCAAACCACGCCGCAATTAGTGGACTTGTCGCGAGGTGTTACGGCAGATTCCCCGGCAGACCGGGCGGCGCAGGTTGAAGAGCGGCTCGCGCACGCGTTAGAAGCATCTGCGGATTGTCCAGCGCGAATAATCGTCGCGTCCCTGTCGGATGCGGGACCCGCGGACCTGCATGCGCTCGCGGTTTCAGATCCGGAGTCGCACCAGGCCGGAGCCCTCTACTCCGACAACACGCGCCGCGCTGGCTTGTTGACCGTGGCGGATTTGAAGTACCTCATAAATGGTGGAGCGGTAAATACCAGCCGGGAGCTGGGTACGAACCCGGGGGAAATCACGGGGAACCTGGTGAGCGCGCAGGTGCACGCGCATGCGGCGAAAAACACGATCGCCCCCTGGTTTCTAACGTGGGCACTAGTGATGGCGGGGGGAGTGATCGCTGCGGGTGGTGTCGGGTGGCTGGTACGGTACCGGCACAAAACGGTGAGTGTACGCACTTGGCGCGCGTTGACGTGGTGGAACACGATTTCGTTCGCGTGGGTGCCGGCCGCGTTAATACTGAACTTTGTGCCGTGGTGGGCGTATTCTACCCACCCCGCTATCCCGATCCTGCTGACCGCTTTGATAGCCGTGGTTTTAACTGCGGTGGCGCGGCAAACGGCGATTCCAATTGGGGTTTTAGCGGCCACTACTCTGCTGTTGTTGGTGACGGATATTGTATCGGCCACTAGCTACCAGTTGGATGGTTTCTTGGGGCCGCTCACCTTGATTTTCCGCCGTTTTTACGGGGTGTCTAACCGCGAGTACGTGATTTTGGTTGTCACCGCGTTCATTTCACTGCTCCCGTATGTGCACGCGCAGTTGAAGGCGGGGAAGCGTTACGCGGCTGTGGGAGCGGTCGCATTAATGGGCGTTGGGGTGCTGTGCGTGGACGCGTTGCCTGTGTGGGGCGCGGATTTTGGGGGTGTGCCCGGCATTGTTGGCGGATTCCTGTTGGCATGCATTTTGCTTTTGGGGATGCGTTTGAGGTGGTGGCACGCTCTTTTGTGGATTGGTGCGTCCGCGTTGGGGTGGGTCGCTATAGCGGTGGTCGATGCGCATGCGCCACAGCCCACGCACGTGGGGCGGTTGTGGCGCGCTTTGGTTTCGGGTGAAGGTTGGCCGGTGTTGGCGCGCAAGTGGTCAGATATGACGACGAGTGTTCTAAATCCGATTACGATCGCGGTATTGGTGCTGCTGGCCGTGGTTGTGTTTGTTTTAGTGTGGGCGATTCGCCGCGGCCGGTTTAATGGGGCTAAGCAATGGCTTGGAAGTGTGCCTAGTTTACCTGTGCCGCGTGAACGTGGTTCTAAACCTCTGTTGGTTTCTATGGGATTCGCTATTTTAGTGGCAGTGTTGGTGAATGATTCGGGTTTAATTATTATTGCCGATGGTCTACTGATTGGTTTGCCGCCTGTGACCGCGTTGATAACCCGCCAGTTTCAAGAGTTAGCCGCTAGGGATTAAGTGTTTTTCACCGCGTTTGGTAAGCAAGCGTTGTCACTGGTGGCGCAGGATTTGCGGCGGCGGGGCGTGCGCCGCCTGGTGGCGCCAGATTATTTTTGCCTCAGCATGATCCTTCCTTTTGAGTTAGAAGGCATTTCTGTTCGTTACTGCCCAACGGACCGGCGGGCACTACCAGTTCCGCGGCGCCTGGCCGAACTTGTGACGCCCGGTAGTGCGGTGCTGCTGTGTTTTACATTTGGGAACTTGCCGACTGCGCAGCTTGTAAGTGTTCTTGAGGGGTTGCGAGCGGGTGGCGTACCCATTGTGGTGGATGGGACGCATAGTTGGCTGGGACCTCAAGCGAATCTGAACGGCGAGGAAACGCAAGAAACACAGCGTGCGGACGGCGGCGGGTTCGCGTCTGTGGCGCTTAGAGCGAAGCCGGTTTACGCGGATTATTACGTGGTGTCGATGCGTAAGCTCCTACCTGTTCCCGATGGGGCTTTCGTGCACGGGCTCGAGGCGGATAGCAGGCTCGTGGATACGCCATTTTTTGCACAGATCCCCGGTTCTATGGGCGACTCCAACTCTATGGGCCGTTTTGGCAGTACGCCGAATAACGCACCACCGTCTGAGCGGGCGACTGTTCTAGCGCTAGAGGCGATGCGCAACCGCAGAGATTGGTTAGAGGAGTTAACACCTCGGGAGTTCCCGTCGTCTGAACACCGGGACGGCCACATAATAAATCACGGGGACGCCCACATAGTCGCGCGTTGGGAAGCCTGTAGGGCTGCTCGCAAGTGGTTGCAAGCGTTGGATGCGGCGGAGGATGCGATTGAGCAAGCGTGGTCGCCAGCTCCGGTGAGCGCGCGGACTCGGCGTTTCCTAAAA
Source organism: Gleimia hominis (assembly GCF_032085515.1). Lineage (GTDB taxonomy): Bacteria > Actinomycetota > Actinomycetes > Actinomycetales > Actinomycetaceae > Gleimia > Gleimia hominis. The sequence goes on along the minus strand of NZ_JASXSX010000001.1, from coordinate 533,979 downwards.
ACGGCGAACTTGGAAGAATACGCGCGCAAACGCCGCTCGGTCGGTTCTTTGTTGATTGACCGCATTTCGCACCGCTTCGAAGTGGTGAATCGCAAGAACCCAGAATGCGGGGTCGTGGTACGCACTAACGGGAAGGAACACACCCGGCACCTGCTGGATCAGCTTCTGGAAATCGGGGTGTCCTCCCCTATTTATTGGCAGCGCCCGGCCGGGATGCCGCATAAAGCACCGTGGCCAGAAGACCTTCTAACACTTTCCACAGCGCCAGATCAACCATTGGCGCTACTGGACAAAATCGTTGAAACCATCTGCTAGCACCCGGGCCTCACGCTGCTTACGTTGCCACGCTTGCGCCACGGTTCGCTTCGATTCCGCTGCACAAACCCCCAATGTCGCTCGCTCAACGCAACCTCGCGTTTGCCGCCGCTTCGTCCGCGGCAGTTCTCTTTGTTAGAGGGCCTGGGTGTTAAAACTGGATGATTTGGCGTAGTTCTTTCCCGGCTGCGAGCCTGTCCATGCCTTCGTTTATATCTTCCAGTTTGATGTGGCTGGTGATCAGTTTGTCTAGTGGTAGTTTTCCCTCTAGGTATAGCTCCGCGAACTTGGGTACGTCCCGTTTCGGCACTGCCGACCCCATGTAGCTGCCCATCACGGTGCGAGCACCAGCTGTCAGGGCTGTGGGGTGGATTTGTGAAACCTCGTCGGGGGCTGGTAGGCCAATCGTCACCATTTTCCCACCCACTCCGATCGCTTTGTATGCAGTTTCAAAGGCTTTCGGGTGGCCCGCAGCCTCCAGAACTAGGTCGGCTGTTACCCCTTTTTCTTCCACTTCTTTTGTAGTTAAGCAGTGGTGAGCGCCGAACTGTTTCGCAAGCTCCAGTTTGTCGGCACTGACGTCAGCAGCGGTGACTTCCACGCCCTCACACGCTAATGCGGTTAGTAAACCCGCCATACCAACCCCACCTAGGCCCACTACCATGAGTGATTGGCCTGGTTTTGGGTCTAGTTCGTTTAGCACGGCCCCACCCCCGGTGATCATTGCGCAGCCGAGCACTGCGGAAATGTCAGCAGGTAGTTCTTGAGGTACTTTCACAATCGATGCCTGGTCTACAACCGCATGCGTGGCGAACCCGCTCACTCCCAAATGGTGGTGGATCTGTTGGTCGCCGTCGTGCAAGCGGATGGAACCATTCAGCAGCATGCCCGCATTGTTCGCAGCAACTCCCTTGCTGCACGGTAGTTTCCCTTCTGTTTGGCAGGCTCTACATTCTTCGCAGCGGGGAAGGAATGTCATAATCACGTGGTCGCCTTCGTGAAAGTCTTTAACTTTGGCTCCTACTTCTTGCACCACACCAGCGGCTTCGTGTCCAACAACTAGTGGAGTGGGCCAAATCCGATTCCCCTGTAGAACGGACAGGTCGGAGTGGCACAGCCCAGCAGCAGTGATTTTAACGAGCACTTCGGTGGGGCCAGGTGCGTCCAAAGATAGCTCTTTCACCTGCAGGGCTTTTGATTCGCTAAATGGTTCCGGGCAGTTCTGACTTTCAAGTACGGCGGCTGTAATTTTCATGGTCATCATCCCCTTCGATACCGACCTCACGCAAGACCTCCTTGCGCGAAAAACGTGTAACCAAACTACAACGAATCCGAATGTTCAGCTACCGCACCGAATAAACCTCCACATTTTGAAACCGAGTTATCAAATTGTTATCCAAATATTTTCCGAAAACTCTTCTCTCATCACCTGTATTCGCAGTAATATTGCACTGTTGCTATTCGGCAACTACACAATTAGGTACTGAAAGGTACGAGATTAATGAAAAATGTTTTCAAGAAACTAGGGATTATAGCTGCTGTAGCTATAGTTTCTGGGGGGTTCTTCCCTCGCTCTAGCTGCTAACCACTCGGCCTCTATGACGGGGTCTACTGCAAAATCCGTTGGTAAAGTAATATATTCTTACGACACAGCAGCCGATTCTAAATTCACCCGAGCCAACTGGACTGTAAAGGGTGCATCTGGTGGTGTTACAAATAGGTCAGGCTCCAGCTCAGTGGCATCAAGAAACACACGATATGACATTAAAGCAGTGCAAGTATGCAGATCGAGAACTGCCTTACCAATGATTTGCACAAGTTGGAACAATAATTACTAACCAATACAGAAACTGGAATGAAACATGAGGATCGGGGTTTCTAAGCGTACGTTTGTCGCGGTGGCAGTTACTGTAGGTATTGTTGTGCTTGCTTTCTTCACTCTCGCAGTCAGGTTCAGTAGTCAATATGCGCGGAACGCTTTTCTAGAGGAACTGGGAATGTCAGATACTCCCGCGCAGTCGGGATTACCTGCGAACGCAGATGCGCTCATTTACTACACTGCGGCTAGTCAGCACACGGTTACAGCGCTGCTTGCCAGGCCACATACGTTAAGAACCCCGATCCCATTCAATGCAAATAAATGGCCTTCCGCGGGGCATTTCTATGCATCCCCGGATCTCAATAGCTCCGAAATCCACGAACTTTCAAATAAGTTCGGCACATTCGAAGGCTATTTACCTGAGGGCCGGGGACTTCCATCAACGAAATCATCCCGCATAGTTCTTGCCAATCCTAAAACAGTCTCGGGGTTGTCACCAACCTGCTTCGGCTGTTCAAAAACATCTGTTGATCCTGGGTTTTTCCCACCCACCCAGTTGAGTACCACTGCTAGTTACGCAGGGCTAGTATGCAGTTTCATTATTCCTTCACTCATATTACTAGGTACCGTAACACTAGCCTGGCGAAAGAAACAGGACCATGCAACACATATTTTGGAGACCTTAGGGGCAACGCCGCAATCCTTACACTTATCGCTATTCCGCTCGTTAATAACACCATGGTCAGCGGGTGCAATAGGCAGTATCCCTATACTTCTTATTTTGTTTCTATTCGACATTCCTATTCCGTTCTTCACTTTCACAATTAGAAGAATCGACGTGTTGGGAGTGTGGTGGGCATTTCTCTTCGCATTTTTTGCTGCGGCTATGACGAGTGCTCTGGTAATTCTAATGTGCACCTACCCAAGGAAACCTCGATTCACCCCGGCGGGAATACGAGATACACGCATAACAACTTCATCTAAAGTACTCGGTTTTATCGGTCTATTTATTCCGCCGATAGCATCGACAATAGTGCTTAACGACTTCATAAATGCCAGTTACACCGATGCTTCAAACGCGAACTATGCACTCTTTTGGATCGGAATTATCGGTACATTACTCGCTATCCCGTTCACAGCGCGCTTCCTAATCCATCTGAGTTCACGCATTATTCTAAGATTCGGACGGTGCAAAGCATCGGCCTCCATGATTGTTGTTGGCCGCACTTTATCCAGCTCATCACAGATCGTCCGTTCACTAAGCACAGGATCAATACTGATCCTAGTAACCACTACACTCGCAATACTCAGCCTATTAACCTGGCTGCCCGCTGGCCAAGTTCAAAGAACAATCAATTTCGTTGATAGCAGTTACGTTCAAATCGCTATCCCACAAAATGCTTCAATTGCAGAACTTGCCCGCCTAGAGAAAACTCTTAGCAAATACTCCGTTATGGAACTCGCTACGTTCTTACCCACAAATGACAACGAAAAGTCTAAGTTGAAATACACCCTTTCAGCTACCCCAAACTCATTTAAAAAGTGGCATCTGGAATCTGGGAAATCCACATCCGTAACTTCGTTGCCGCCGAAACTTGCTGTGATGTTCCCAGATGACCAGGTGGTCACCGTTCGCACTGTTTCTTCAATAAAAGACGCTGGACTATCGGCAGAGGCAAAGGAAAACCTTCCAGCATCATTTTCGTGGATAGTTTCGAAACAATCCGGCAGTAGGGTCGACAAGTCAGAAATTACCAAAATAGTTAGCGCCACACTAGGACCTGTGTGCAACGTATACGTAGGTGGTGAAGAATGGATCGCGGGCGCTAACGACACACTGTTCCAACACAGGTGGCTCCACCTGTGCGCCATTGTCTCCTCCGTTATCCTACTGGTCGCAATCCTCATCACCGCCACAAGAGACATTGAGGACTTCAACGCTCGACTGATACCAATTCAGAAAGCGTACGCAAGCACCTCAACAGTGCGTAAATCCATATGGCTCCGCACGTGCCTGCTGGGACTACTAACTGTGCTAATAGGCGGTGGCGCTAGCATCTGCTTCGCGCGGTGCATAGAAGACAATCGTCTAAACACCGTCGGCGGAATATATCCGGTAATCGCCGCAATATGCGCCCTCATGGTATTAACGCTTCTCCTGTTTACTTCGTTATCGTCCCAGCATCACCGCGGCAAAAAACATTTTTCAACCATTTACATTCCCAAAACATAGCGCACAACCCCGTGCTCTCACAGTTAATTACGCACATTACTTATTATCGGAGGCCAAGGTGGCTAACTTAGATCCAATAATCTCAGTACAAAATCTTCAACAGAAATTCTCTAAAAACCACGTGCTAAACGATGTTTCATTAAGCATACGCGCTGGCGAATCTGTAGCTATTTCAGGTTCATCGGGTAGTGGAAAAACAACTTTGCTCGGATGCATCATGGGACTAATCCAACCAACATCAGGCGATGTGACCGTCGCGGGGCAAGATATGAGAAAGCTTTCACGCGCAAAAGGTGCGGCCTTTCGGAATCACAATATAGGCATAGTATTCCAAAATGGAGAGCTCATCGAAGAGCTAACAGCAGAAGAAAACGTTGCCCTACCGACTCTCATGAATAAGAAAGATAAATCCGTGTTGGAACGAGCCAGCGAGTATTTACGCAAACTCAAAGTACCAGTGGGGCGTCCGGTCTACTCTCTGTCTGGTGGCGAAGCCCAACGCGTAGCATTTGCACGAGCAACATTCAACCGACCACCGGTTATTTTAGCTGATGAACCAACAGCTAACCTCGACCCGGAATTGCGCGACGAACTCTGTACACTCCTATTCGAAAATGTGCGTGCCTCAAACTCAGCTTTAGTGCTGGTAAGCCACGACCCCGTTGTAAACAATCGCGCCGGTCGGCATTACGTGCTTAACCACGGGAAGCTCACCAAGCAGTAGCTTTTAAATGTTCAGGCTTTCCGCATTTTCTACGTTTTTGGCATTCACCGAGTTTAAGCCACTCATAAGTATTGTTTGCTCGCTTTAGGCGGCTTTGTAATACTTGTTAAGCGAGTTAGGAGAGGAAGTAGATGACTGCTGTTACTTTAGATCGCGTGGAAGCCTCGTTAGGTAGGTTTGGTTTCCAGTATGTGCGGAACAAAGAAACCACGATTGCGGCGTGGGATAACTGCGTCATTTACTTCAGTGTTGAAGGTAATGCGTTAGCTATGCGCGCGTACTGGCGTACTGAAATTAAGAATGAGGAGGATGTGGCTCGGATCGCCGACTTCCTCACGCAGTGGACAACTCCAGATAAGGTTTCGCAAACTTCTATAGACCAGTTGCATGAGGGCCACTACCTCGCACAGGCTGCGTCTGGTGTAGACATAACAAACGGTTTAGAGGACGAGCAAATAGACATCGCGATTAAAGCGACACTGCCGGAATTTTTTCAACTTTTTGACGATCTAGATGCCGCTTTCCCACACTTGAAACCGATCGTGTAACCCAATTTCGCAACAACCGCACCGCCGCCACGAGTATTTTGAGGCATCACCACCGGCGCTGCGGTGCTCCTGGCTACCAGCACTACCAGCAACACGCAGGCGCCCCGGTGTTATTTGGCTGCCACTAACTCGCAGGTATCCCAGTGCTATTTTTTGTCGTATGCGATCCGGTAGGGTGCGCCCGCTGCGGTACCGGTTTTTGGACGCGCATTACGCGGTACTTTACGGCCTGTTAAACGCCGCCGCATCACCGCAGCCCAAACGTCCTTATACTGGTTTCCCCGGTGCAGGTAGCCAGCAAGATCATTCCCAGTGGGGCGGTGCGCGAAGTTACACGGCACCTCCTGGAACGTGAACCCTTGCACCAGCAAATCAATCGTCATTCCAACTTCCACCCCCCAACCGGTAGCGAACGGCATTGCCGCATTCACAGCCTCACGCGTTAAACAACGCTGCCCCGAAAGCGGGGCCTGCTGCCGCCAACCCGTTGCCCGCTCAATCGCACGGCGCGCAAAATTCACCACAAACCCGTGTCCACCAGCACCTTTCTGCGGCGGAAGCGTAGCCACCGCACAGTCCGCAACCCCTAACTGAACGTTCTCAATCAACGACGTTGCCTCAACCGCGCTCTCCCCTAAATCCGCGTCCAAAAAAAGCAGGTGACGAGGCTTACCCTCAGGTAAATCCCGCATCGCCGCCACCTTCACCCCAGTTTCAAGGGCAGACGCTTTTCCCCGAGGAATCGAATGACGTACCACCACAGCCCCACTGGACCGCGCGTAATCCCCCGTGTTATCCCCCGACCCGTCATCCACCACGATCAGCAGATCAACTCCGGGGAGGGCCCGGCAAGACCTCACGGTAGTGGCGATAGTGCGCGCTTCATCGTGCGCGGGAATCACCACCGCCACCTTCTGCTTCTCACGCTTACCCGCAGTCACAACCAACCCCTCCTAAACACTAAACGCGGGTTAACGAACAGACACTTGGCGCGACACCAACCCGGCTCGCACACTGCGCTGCGCATCAGTGAGGGGCGTGGAATCCGCGAGCGCCTCCGAAAGCGCTTTCTCCAGTTCAGCCATTGGCTCCTCTAGCTCAGCGGCTGGCACCTGCTCGGGGAACTCGAACACCGGGATGGAAATCCCAAGCGCGCGGAACGCACCAATAAACCGGGAACCAGACCCAAGCGTCAACTCGTCCCTGTCCGCTAGGCGCGCAAGAGCAGAGAAAAGTTTTGTCTCATCTTCCGTACGCACCCACCGCACAAACAGTTTCGGCATCGTCTGCCAGAACGCAAGTGACGGACCCGGCACAGGTTTAGTAGGCACCAACTCTTTAGACGACTGCTCAATTGCCGCCTGAGTCTGTTCATCCTCCAACTGTTCGGACGTGAACCAGAAAGAAAGGGAATCCTCAATAGAAAGGTCGCCAGCGGAGGAGATCATGTCACCGATCCGAGGGGCGGCGTCACGCACATCCACGTTCACCACGCCTGGCTGTCCCTCACCTTTGTCGAACGCTTCCGCTCGTTTCAACGCTTCTTGCAGCGCGACCCCCAGGTCGTGCGCCACATCCCCGGAATGCGACCGGGTCTGCAAGGCCACCAGCACTTTACCGTCGCCGCGCACACTCGCCTGAGCTTGGTTCGGCAGGATCGTCACGAACAACACCTCGCGCGCACCGTATTCCTCAGTGGTCTTAGCGGGCAGGGTCGCGGCAGGCAGTAACTCGCGCATAGACACCAGCGCACCCTCATAATCTAAACCTTCAAACGGCCGGGCCACATGCGGAATCGGGGGGCGGAACTGCTTCGGCGTGCCCACAACCTTCTTACGACGACTCTTCTTACCCATCAGAATCCTTAAAACTATAAGCCTGTTAAACGACTCAATTGTAGCGTCAAAAACCAGTCAACGGGAAAAAGATCATCGAATCTATGAGCACTACGACACCGATCAATACTCTAGCAACTGTTCCTATTCTCTTTTGCAGGTCAACAAGTACTCCCTACGTGCGCAATCTATATACAGAGCAGCCGTCCACCCAAAGCTAGGAACCGCATTTTGGCATTTTTCTCCCGTCCTTGGGTTCAAGTACTCGACCGGTTGACCACATGCTTCGACATTCCTCATTATCGCTTCACGCAGTTCTCGTGCCTTCTCAATGCGGCCAGCTCTTTCTAGACCGTCTGAAATCAAATAGGTCGTATTCATCCAGGTTGGTCCTCGCCACATCGTCTCCTCATCAAACTCTTTCTCATCCATCGCAACAGTGGGAATGGGGTAATCACTTTGGAACCGCTGACGATCATCAATATCGGAGACTATACCGTCAATAATCTTCGCCGGTAAATCAGCTGCAAAAACACCTAGTAACGACAAGACGGTTCTATCCGTAATGAGAGTACCTTGAGCACGTGCTACAAACATACTTCTGTCTTCATCCCAAAGTTTGAGGAGGCTGTTCAAAACAGTGGTACGGCGTGCTGTAACTTGTCGTTTGAATGTTTCCGCCTCCTCCGTTGTTAAATAGCTCCCTTTCGCTTCTTCTGCCCACATTTCCAGTATGCTATCTTGAACTACCAGGTAGGCAATAAGATCCGGTGAAACTACGGGAAGGTCGTGATCAAAGACAGGTGAATCATCGAGTCCCGAAGAATACGGGTGTAAATACTCAGGTACACCATCGCCGTCCAAATCGGACTCTCTAAACCACCAGTCTTGACTCTTTCTAATTCCCTCGAATACAGAGCTTATAATCTCCCTCCGCTTAGATAATGGAAACTGCTCACAAATCCTCTCCACGCTCCAGGCTGTCAAAGGCGGCTTGGTGAGCGGAAGATGCCGCTTTCCGACTGAGGGCGAGCATTCTATTTCCAGCTTCTCTCGATCAGCTAAGGGCAGATCGTCTGAGCTTGCCAGTATCCCCTCTGGAAACACCACGTCCGGCAATTGCCCATTGGGAAGTGCAAAGTCGATAGCCGTTCTCATCTGTTCTAAAGCTAGCTCCTCATCTCCGTGCGCTAGTCCTATAGCGATGAAATAGGAATCCCACTGCCATTGGCCAACATAGCCAATCTTCGACGGCACAACAGCTCTTCGGAAAGACATGTCTGGTGCCCTGAAAACCAGCATATTGGTACCTAACACCCACCAACACACACGCGCGGCGTAATCTCTCTCGGGAAGCACCTTTGGTTTCTTATCCATCCACTCCCGCACGACTTTATCTGCGTGTACAGTGAACGGGTCCCAATCTAGGTCTATCTCTCCTGACTCACCGTAGCAATCGAGTACAGAGAACATTTGAAAGGAGTTGAGGTTGTATCGGCACTCGACCGAACCAGAACGCTCTTCGCGTAAGACCCATCCATCCGTCATTCTAAAATGACCCCAGAGTTTATTCCTTAATATGTAAATACTTCCAATATCACCTAATTGCACATGCCCGTTTTCGGCATAAATATCACTTATTTTGACTAATGATTCATCTAACGCAATCGTTGCTGCCGCACATTCTTGTAACGGCTTTTCATATTCAACAAAGAATATCCGTATGCAGTTTGCAGCTATAAAGATAACGAAATTAGAACCGGGCACCGTAAACGGCACGCTTCGAAAATCAACAAATGAGTAGATATTCCCGTCCATTCTTGCCTCCGACTATCTCCCGCCAAGTCCCGAGGTTGCAAGGCTCGACATTATTTGTTTCTGACCGATTATAAAAATAATCAACATCGGAACCGTAGATACCGCTGTAGCAGCCATTATAAGTCCCGTGTTAACCCCACCAAATTGCCCTTGAAACTGCGCAAGCAACAAAGGGACCGTAAACAGCTTTGTCCTATTAAGCAAGATAAGAGGCAATAGAAAATTATTCCACGTATCTAATGCAATAATTATCGCCAATGCACCTAAACCGGGCCGAATCATAGGTAAAATTACCTGCCAGTAGATTCGTAGCCTAGAAGCCCCGTCAATAGTTGCAGCATCTTCAAGCTCCTTTGGGACCGATAAAATGAACTGTCTAGCTAGAAAAACTCCAAATGGGTTGACTAGTATTCCAGGAATAATTAAGGATAGGTGTGAATCAACCCACCCGAGTTTGGCCATCAACAAATAGAAAGGCACTAAAGTTACCTGTTTTGGGATCATTTGCGCAATGAGGACAATAGCAAATAGTGCTTTACTTCCTCGGAATTTTATTCGGGCAAACGCATAACCAGCCATAGAGCTAGTTATCAACGCACCAACCACAATTAGCAGTGCAATATACACTGAGTTGAAATAGGCGTTTGCGAACGGAGCTTGATTCCATGCATCAGAAAAGTTCGATAGGGTCCATGGTGACGGTATGAAGGAAAGCGGATCTTTCAAAATTTGAGGTAGTGTTTTAAAACCTGTTAGCACCATCCATACAAATGGCCCAAACATGGCGAGCGCACCCATTATTAAGATAATATGAGTGACTACGTGCCGCTTCGCAATCCAGGTTAGCACCATACGGATGCCACGAGGACTACTACCTTTGCTCCGCTTACCCTGCTTTTCTAAATATGAAACATTAGTTGTCATAGTGAACCCACTTTTTTTCAAATCCGAATTGCATGATAGTGATTAACACAGACAATATCAGCAGGAATATTGCCGCAGCTGAGGAAAGCCCCATCTGTCCTTTCTGAATACCGATATCGTATATATGGTATACAATTGTTCTAGTTGCATTGTCCGGACCAGCATTCTTGACCAGCACAAATACAATATCGAATGTTTGCAAAGACGAGATAAAAGCTATCACTGACTGAAAGAAAATAGTCGGTGATAGGATAGGTAGGATCACGGAATAGAAAATTCTTAGATTACCTGCTCCATCTATTTTTGCTGCTTCTAGAACAGTAGGACTTACATTCTGTAATCCAGCTTGAAAAATAACTACGTTCAGTCCCAGCGAGGACCATATGGTTACCGCGCAAACTGCAAGCAAGGTTAGTCTAGGATCGTTTAACCAATCCGGTGGCGTTGTCCTGAACAACCTACTAATTATCGTTGATAGCAAACCGTCTTGCCGCAATAGCTGTTGCCAAATCAGTGCAACAGCTACAGCAGATGTAACAACCGGTGCAAAGAACAAGATCATGTACGTGGTCTTGTGTTGCAACCTGTTAATCAATACCGCAATTACGATAGCGAGAAACAGTCCCACGGGAACAGTTACGAGCGCTATCACTAAAGTATTAACTACTGCTCTCAGGAAAAGGGGGTCCGTGATCTGACTTTTGAAGTTATCAAATCCAATGAATTTTAGAGGGCCAAATCCATTCCAATCCGTGAAGGCAAGGATAAACGCGAAGACGAATGGGAGAATAGTAAAGACCAGTATCCCTATCGATTGCGGTGCCAGGAAAAATAACGCCCATGCCTTATCTTTTTTTCGCCACGTAGGTTCGCTGCCCTTGTGGGTGAAGCTGCGCTCCCCCCACAAGGTTTGCGATGAGCTTACTTTTGTCGTCATCATTCCGAGCTACTTCTTAGTTTTCTCCGAGATTAGCTTAGCCACTTCGTCTAATGTCTTCTGAGCAGCTTTCTTCCCCTGGTAAAGCGGCAACATATACTCGTTAGCTATAGAGTCAGAGAGTCCTGGCACAACTGCTTCCGGACGATAATTAGAGTATCCGTTATCACGCATTTCCAGTAAGGCATCAACGTGCGCGGGTTTTTGGGAACCACTTACGATGTCATCAATTCCATGGATGGAGGGGAGTGCGTTCCCAGACTGCGAAAGGCGTAGTTTCTGACCATCTTTTGAAAGAAATTCTGCGAGGAATTTAGCTGCTGCATCTTTGTCTTTAGCATTCTTATTAATTGCCAAGAATGACGCTGCAACACCGCTTGAAGCTGGTTTCCCATCTGGAGTAGGCCATCGAACAACGTCATACTGGTCAACAGAGTTCCCGGCTCCCTCAATTGTTGACACCGTGTAACGTCCTTGCACTAGGAATCCAAGTTTATGTTGAACAAACAATGTGTCGGCATCTTGCCCCGAAGGCAGAATATCAGCGACAACAAACTGGCCATTCTTAAATCGCTCAGACCACGTTGCTATCGCGTCTACTGATGCTTTATTTTTGTTTGCTTGGTACTCTCCGTTGTCGTCATAAACAACTCCACCCTGCGATGTTATAATTGAATCGGTGGTTGACCAATAGTTCCAGAACGCAGCTCCAGTCATTCCCGCACTTTTTAATTTGTCAGTCATTTCGAAGAACGCGTCAGTATTCCATTTATCTTGTTCTGCTAGTGTGGCAGGGTCTTCGGTGATACCAGCTGCTTGTAATGCCTCTTTGTCGTACCAGAATGCATCAGGGTTAACATCATTCGGAAGTGCGTATGTCTTACCATCAAGCTGTGCCACTTGATATATTGACTCAGAAAAATCTTCTAGCGATATTGGCGAATCTTGCGCATTCAAATGTGAGTCTAGTGGTTCCAGCACGTTGTTCGAGACAAGGTTTGCAATTTGATCATCCCCTACATAAAACACATCAGGCGCGGTATTAGATGTGAGCTGAGTGTTTAACTTGGAATGATAATCAGTATAAGAAGCTACTGGCTGGAAATTAACCTTTAGGTCTGGATGCTCTTCACCGAATTTTTTATTGAACTGTTCAAATATTTTTAGCTCATCTGGTGTTCCCCAAGTAGACCAAGTAACACTGCCATCTCCATCTTCTTGTGCTGTATCGCTTCCAGATTCACAGGCAGCTAGCGTACTTGCAGAGAGCACGCTTACTACAGCCGCTGCTACAATAAGCTTCCTTAATTTGGTTTTTTTCACTTCTCCCCCTTGAGTAGAGTTCTTTTTCTAACTAACCTTGGAGTCTCTGTTTAGAGATCTGGGTGGCATCGTGGCGCTAACCTCACTATTGAACTCGAGCTCTGTAGTGAACATGGCCGTCAAGATCATGCCGCCACCTAAGAGAAGTCGTAAGGTCACCACCTCTCCACCAAAAACTACTGCAAACAATGAAGCAAACACGGGCTCCATAGTCATAACTATTGCGGCGCTGGGAGCACTCATCCTAGCCTGCGCCCACGTCTGAGCAATCAGAGCGGCTACACCAGCCACAAAAGCCATATAAATCAATGCTGCCCACGATCCGACTGTGGTGGGCAGGCGGATTCCGGTAGGCAAAGCACAAACTGTGCAGAACACAGCAATGCCAATTATTTGAATCAAACCAAGTGTAAACGGATCATCTTGTTTTGCCCATCGTCCAAGAAAAACGATGTGTACTGCGTATAAAACTGAGCCAGTAAAAGTAATCAGTTCGCCTCTACCAACCGCAAAGCCATGAAGACTGAGGACCGCAACGCCGATACCGGCTATAGCTACGGCAAACCATACCTTTCGTGAAATGCGTTCCCGGAAAAGAAGCAACAGAGCTACAGGTGTAAGTACAACATACATTCCAGTTATGAAGCCGGATACCGATGCATGGGTGGTCTTTAACCCGACCGTTTGGAAAATCTGAGCGGAACCATATAAGATCCCAAGAATAATCCCATTACGCCAAGTTCTCTTATTAGCTCTCCTCAATCTTGGGAACATGAGTACCCCAACCACGAGAGCAGCGATTAAGAACCTAACAGAGAGAAAATCTAACGCAGAGATTTCCTGTAGTAAACCCTTGATAAGAAAGAATGTTGACCCCCAAACTGCAGTCACCGCAACTAAAACAGCAACTGGCACAACGCCGGAGGTAGCCCTGTTTGAACCCAGCATCTTCGCCATTCCTTTACGTTATCTCGGTTGCACTTGTGCACGGAAACCGGTTTAACCAGAATTTACAGCAACCGGTTTCCACTGACAAGTTAAAGTGACTCAGCTCACTATATACTCATTTAGGTTGTTCACGGTGAACATTCACCATGTTGAACGCAACCTACGCGTAGTATAGAACTACAAATACAGAGTCTGGTTGCATATCACTCACTCACTCTGGATCAGCAGGCTGTAGTATGAAGGGACTTAAATGCGGCATCGCAGAGCAACTATCGATGACGTTGCTAAACTAGCTGGTGTAACTAAGGGCACCGTATCTAGAGTACTCAAAGGGACATACCAGGTCTCGGAAAAAACCTCTCAAGCCGTACACCACGCAGCTACTCAGTTACATTACACTCCAATGCGACAAGCTCTAGCATTAGCAACCGGTCGCACAAACACCATCGGGATAGTAATAACGGAACCGTTCGACTTATTATTCGAAGATCCAACGTTTCGCACTATTATAAAAGGAATTTTTTCTTACATAGCAAGTGGGGAACTCATCCCAATTTTATTACAGGCCACAAACCACCGCGAGCAAGAAAAAACCCTTCAGTTAGCCACGAATCGAGGTGTGGACGGGTTAATCCACCTTTCACCTTGGGGGGACACTTTTCTGCTTGATGCGCTGCAAGACTGCCGTATTCCGACAGTGCTGTGCGGACAGTTGCCGGAAGAAAAATACAAGGGACATTTCTCCGCCGTGTATGCTAGCGACTTTCAAGGAGGCAAACAAATCGCAGAATATCTGAAGCATAAAGGAATAAAGCACCCATGCGCCATCCTAGGGGACTCCGACCAACCAGCCTCGTTGGACCGTTTACGGGGATTTCAACATGTGTTTCCAAAATTGACAACAAACCGACATGTCTACTTTCGCGATTGGACCACTATCGGAGGATATGAGGGTGTGAAGCATTTATTCCGCAGGGAAGTACAGTTTGACGGCCTGCTGTGTGGTTCAGACCGTATTGCACGTGGCGCCCTAATTGCACTGCGGGAGGCCGGAATCGAGGTTCCAGCCGAAGTGCGTGTTACAGGCTACGATGATGGGAAGATTGCAGATGACACCCCAGGCTTGACAACCATCGCACAACCTATGGAAACTCAAGGACAAGACGCCGTAAAGCTTTTAATAAGTCTTATGGCGAACAACGACCCGGAAACTATAGTCCTGCCCACCAAATTGGTTATACGCCAAACTGCTTAGATCAGTGACACACCAACGCAGCTGCAGTTTTCCTTTCGCTTAAACATAAAAAGCCAGCTCTGGTACGCGAAGCGTTCACTATCATAAAGAACCACACAGATTTTGCAACATCTCCTCCGAGAAAACCATCAAACACATAGCACAAGCTATCCTTCAGTATTTAAAAATTGACAAAAGGATTGTTTGTTGAGCATAATGCATTACAAAAACCGGTTTCCTTAGAATGGCTACGCGAAGGAGCGCGAAATGTGGGAAGGTATTAACCCCTGGGAGAACCCCAATATTACTGGCGAAAATAGATTACCTCCGCATGCATATTTTGTTCCACTTTCATCGCGAGAAGTTCCCCCAACAAGAAAAAGCGCCTCTGGCTTCATCGACTTAAACGGAAACTGGAAGTTCAAGCTCTACCCATCTCCTTTCTCAGTACCCTCAAGTTCAATCACAGAATACGACCCACGCCTAAACACTGTTTCAGTACCTCATATGTGGCAATTTGACGGATATGGGACCCTACAGTACACAGATGAGGGATATCCCTTTCCCATAGATCCACCAAATATACCTAGCCAAACCCCCACCGCGATATATCAAAAAAAATTTGACGTAGACGGATTAGACCCAAATCGAAGATACATTCTGAGGTTTGATGGCGTTGAATCGTATTTTGACGTGCATATCAACGGTCGCTACGTTGGTTTTTCAAAAGGCTCACGCTTGAGCGCAGAATTTGATATCACCAATTTCTTGCTCGAAAAGGATAATTTCATCTGCGTAAAGGTTCTCCAGTATTCTGACGCCACCTATATCGAAGATCAAGACATGTGGTGGGCTTCAGGAATATTTAGAGACGTGTGGATTGTTTCTCGACCCGAAGTCCACATTTTTGACTTCCGACTTGTAACTTCCTACCTAGCATCCAACAAATGCGATTTTTCACTTGAAGTTGATCTGTCAGACCACACGGGTAGTTTGACAGTTGAATGGGAGCTATCAGATGACGCAAAAGTCTTAGCTAAAGACAGGATGAAAGCCGGCAAACAATTTAGATTCCATAGAATTCTTTCAGATTTTACTTGGTGGAATCCCGAGAAGCCTAAATTGTATTCGCTATTTATCTCACTAAAACATGGCGGAGAAACGCTTGAAGTTATTCACCATAGAGTTGGCCTACGCGATATTAGAATAGTTAATGGCGAGCTTCGCCTAAACAACAACTACTTTAAAATGCACGGAGTTAATAGACATGACCATGACCCCAAAAAAGGTCGTGCCATAGACATAGAAACTGCTGCGCAAGATTTGCTTTTGATGAAGGCTAACAATATTAACTCTGTGCGAACGTCTCACTATCCTAACGATCCCAGATTTTATGAATTGTGTGACGAGATGGGTTTACTTGTGATTGCAGAAACTGATCTTGAATCGCACGGTTTTGCTAACGTGGGTGAGCTAAGCAGAATAACAGACGATCCGGACTGGGAAATCAGCTATGTGGATAGGATAGAGCGCCACATTATTGCACAACGTAACCATGCATCAATAATAATGTGGTCATTAGGCAACGAATCGGGATTCGGTTGCAATATTGTCAGTATGTATAAAGTGGCCAAAGGACTTGATCCGACTCGGCCAGTACACTACGAGGAAGACCGGAACGCCGATGTTGTAGATGTGGTTTCCACCATGTATTCGAGAGTCTCACAGATGCACGATTTTGGTGAATACCCACACCCTAAACCTCGTATTATCTGTGAGTATGGCCACGCCATGGGAAATGGTCCAGGAGGACTTGCCGAGTATCAACAGGTTTTCAACAAGTATCGGCACATTCAAGGGCATTTCGTATGGGAATGGATCGACCATGGAGTCGAGAGCAAGGATTCAAATGGAAGGATTTTTTATAAGTACGGAGGCGACTTTGGCGACTACCCAAATAACAGCAATTTTTGCATAGATGGGCTTGTTTTCCCTTGGCGTACACCGAGTCCTGGACTACTGGAATATAAGTTCTTAATTGCTCCCGTGGAGTTCTCTTATGAGAATGGCAAACTCTATGCGAAATCTAGGCAATGGTTCGAACCACTGGAGGATCTATGTGCCCACATAGAATTAACACGCAACGGGTATGTAGTTGCCACCTCCGACAGTAATTTAAATGGTCTACAGCCAGGGGAGAGTATCTTGCTTGAGACTCCTCAAAAATTTGAGTTAGACAACGACTCTCAAGAAGAGGCTTCACTTACCTGTAAGGTATTTGCAACCGCAAACACTCCATTCAGAAAGCATGGTGACTTGGTGGCGCTTTCCCAGTTTCCCCTGACCGACTACTCTCCGGCAAAGCGCAAAAATCACCGTAGATATTTCTCTTGCAACCGTGTAAACAATGAACTGATCATTCACTCGGGTAAAGCAAGATATATATTCGATCTGGTTACGGGAGATTTAACATCGCTGTCAATCGAGCACACAGAGTTAATAGAACAGTCTCCTAAAATAACTTTCTGGCATTCACTAATCGATAACCACCAGCAAGAATTTGACTCATTATGGTCACCTAGTTACTTAGATGTGTGCCAAGAATCGGTGCAATCGGTAGATTACAGGTCAACTAACAATCATTGCACCATACACGTTAAGACCAGAATCGCTCCGCCCTCTCTAGATTTCGGTATGCGGTGTGCGTACACGTGGACGGTACACGATAATGGTGAGGCAGTGGTGAGGGTAGAAGGCAATCCCTATGGTAGTTACGACGAGATCATTCCGCGTATAGGAGTGAGATTAGCAGTTCCTTCATCATTTCAGAACATCAATTATTATGGCAGAGGACCTGGCGAGAACTACCCAGACTCGAAAGCAGCAAGTTATTTAGGGCGCTTCAGCACGACGGTTCGAGAACTCCCGACGCCATACGTTGTTCCGCAAGATAATGGTAATAGAGGCGAAATAAGAGTGTTTACGTTGAGTAATGAGGAAGGTACTAAGCTAAGCATCTTTGCGAACGAGACTCCCCTAAATGTACGAGCTCTACCTTACTCCGACAAACAACTATCCGAAGCTACCCACATGAACGAGCTTGAGGAAGAAGACAGTATTGAGGTAAATATTGACGCTCAACTCCTTGGTTTGGGCTCTAACTCCTGGGGCTCTGAAGTACTCGATGCTTATCGCGTGAGGTTTGCGCCGTTTTCCCACACTTTTTCACTCCAACCCTCTCAATCAGATACGGAGAAGTAATTCAGTGAAGATATTCAACTCCATAACTTTGTTCCGTGAAATAATGGGGGCACATCGTAAATGGCAACGTGCTCAGGAGGCAATCCTTTCACCTGAAAGAAGACCTGACATTACTTTTTCAATCGGTGATTCATTGACCTGGAGAGTAGTCGATCATAATAACCATGAATCGTGCCTTATTGGTTCAAGAAGATACCAAAGAGTTATATATTGTGAGAAGGGGCTCATAAAACTCGAGTACGCCAAACAATTATCCCTAGAACCCACAAATGAATATAGCGACCTTTCAGATACGCAAGAATATGCGGGCCCAACGACTACAATCACTCTTTCTGATGGGATGATTGCAATAGTTGGAATAGATGAAGCTGCTCGCATCGTCCCCGGGTCTAATTTTAAAGGAATCACTTTACGGGTCACCGTGGAAGGACACACATTCCATAACAAATAGATGCGCAAGACTGCTTGAGTTTCAACTGCCCTAGCAAATTACGAAAGCCCAACGTGACCTGTAGTCTTGAAGGGAACGAAGGGAGCTTTCAATGAAGATTATTCTGCCACCAGAACCGAAACTGGATTGGGACTTACCGGGTGATGTGGAACCGGTGTTTCTGAGTGAAAATCAGGAGGTTCCAACTGAGCACCAGGATGCCGAAGCGGCGGTGGTTTGGGGGATGACTCCGGCGGTCCACCCGTTTGTAGACCAACTACCGAACGTGCGCTACTGGCAGTCGATGGCGGCCGGGCCCGACGGCCTCATGTCCTCTAACTTGCGTGCAGACGCGGTGGTGTGTAACGGCGCGCACTTCCACGACCGCACCGTATCCGAACACGCCCTCGCACTCACCTTGGCGTTAGTGCGGCGCGTACCGAAACTGATGCGCGACAAACAGAATCACACGTGGGACACAGCCATGGGACAAGAACGCGACCTGCATTCCGACCAGTGGGTCCACACCGTGGTTGATTCCAAAGTTGTCGTGTGGGGTTTTGGCGCTATCGGACAGGCCATTGGTAAGCGTTTCGCCGCATTCGGTTCCAACGTGGTGGGGGTTGCCCAGTCTGCAGGTACGCGCGCCGGGTTCCAAACCTACGCGGTCGATAGTATTCTTGAGGTCCTTGCTGACGCGGACATTCTTGTTATGGTGCTGCCCCGCGCGGAGAACACTGAGAATGCGCTTAACCAGCAGGTGATTGACGCGCTCCCCGACCGGGCAGTGGTTGTGAACGTGGGCCGCGGATCCACCGTGGACGAATCCGCCCTCGCGGATGCGTTAAAGAACGGTCACTTGTCGGGCGCGGGCATTGACGTGGCGCAAACCGAACCACTACCGGAATCCTCACCTTTGTGGGACACCCCGAACCTCATTATCAGCCCCCACTGTGCTGGCGGACGGCCAGATGGGCTCGTTGACGTAGTGGCCCACAACCTCAAGAAAATAAAGGAAGGGAACGTGGCGGGAATGCGTAACCTGATGCGCACACCGCAATCGAAGTAGGCATTGAGAAACACTCTCCCACTCCGTGACATGCCTGTGACTTTTCCGGTGATTACTGCCACACTAGAAGTATGTTTGAAAGAGCTGGCAAGCCTGCCGAAAAGAAGGATCTTATCAACGTCGATGAACTACTGTCGGCCTACTACGATGTAGAACCAGACCCGGGCAACCCGGATCAACAAGTTGTCTTTGGCACGTCCGGACACCGCGGGAGTGCGCTCGACGGCGCGTTCAACGAAGCCCACATTGTCGCCACCACAGCCGCGATCGTGGAGTACCGAGCGAAAGAAGGTATTGACGGCCCCCTGTTCTTGGCTCGTGACACGCACGCGCTTTCAGAACCGGCGTGGCGCACTGCCCTGGAGGTCCTGGTTGCAGCTGGGGTGGAAACCCGGATCTGCGCCCGTTCCGCATACACGCCCACTCCTGCGTTGTCGCACGCAATTTTGGTGTCCAACGGCGCCGGATCTCACAGTGGGGTTCGCACCACGGGCAGTGGCCTGGCGGATGGGATTGTGGTTACGCCGTCGCACAACCCGCCGCGTGACGGAGGGTTCAAGTACAACCCGCCTCACGGTGGGCCTGCTGACACGGACGCAACCAGTTGGATCGCGAACCGGGCGAATGAGATTCTTCAAAGTGGCTGGTCGAAAGTTAAACGCTACGGTGGTTCACAGTTACTGCAGCAACCCGAGATTCAGCGCTACGATTATTTGAGTACATACGCCAAAGACCTTGAGAATATTATTAATTTTGAGGCAATCCGCCGTGCGGGTGTGCGCATTGGGGCGGACCCGCTGGGCGGTGCGTCAGTGGACTACTGGGGTCAGATCGGCGAACGCTACGGCCTGGATCTGACGGTGGTGAACCCGCAGGTGGATCCGGCGTTTGGTTTTATGACGTTGGATTGGGATGAGAAGATCCGGATGGATTGTTCCTCCCCGTACGCAATGGCGTCACTACTGGAGGCCATGACTCCGAACGAGGATGGTCACACGCCGTACGACATTGCTACGGGTAACGACGCGGATTCGGACCGTCATGGGATTGTCACTGCGGATGGGTTGATGAACCCGAACCATTTCTTGGCGGTAGCGATTGAATACTTGTACACGCACCGGCCAGATTGGGCTGCGGATTGCGCGGTTGGGAAGACCTTGGTGTCGTCCGCGTTGATTGACCGGGTTGCGAACCATTTGGGCCGCAAGTTGATTGAGGTGCCGGTGGGCTTTAAGTACTTCGTGCCTGGCCTATTGTCTGGTGAGGTTGGTTTTGGTGGTGAGGAGTCGGCTGGCGCTTCGTTCTTACGCAATGACGGTACGGTGTGGTCGACGGATAAAGATGGCATCATTATGTGCCTGCTTGCCTCTGAGATTCTTGCGGTGACGGGGAAGACTCCATCCCAGTTGCATGAGGAGCAGGTGGAACGGTTTGGTGATTCGGCGTATAAGCGCGTGGATGCGCCAGCTGATCGGGAACAAAAGGCTAAGCTTGCTGCCCTTTCGCCCGATGACGTGTCCGCAACCGAACTTGCGGGTGAACCCATCACCGCCCGCCTGGTGAATGCCCCGGGTAATGACGCCCCGATCGGGGGGTTGAAGGTGACCACTGAGAGCGCGTGGTTCGCTGCCCGCCCCTCCGGCACAGAAGACGTGTATAAAATCTACGCGGAATCTTTCAAAGGCGATGGCCATTTAGATGAGGTACTGGCCGAAGCTAAAGACGTTGTCGAAAACGCGCTGAAAGGCTGATGGTTCCCGGTGAGATGATTCCCGGCCGCTCGCAAGACCGTTCTTCACTGTGTAAGAGAGCGGTCTTGCCAGCTTGGGATTAACAACCGTAAATCCAGAAACGAGAGATTCTAGTGGGTATCTATTCCGTGTTTTCTTCAGCACTTGGATAGAATATTAGGTCGTCTTCGCGTATTGGTGCGTCCCCATCGTGCGTGGCAACAACAACGGTATTAACGCTTGCAGAAGTCTCAATCAGTTTCCACACTTGAGCACGTGCTGTAGCATCTAAACCACTTGTCGGTTCGTCCAACACGATGAATGCCCCGTCAGATACGAGGGCGCGGGCTATTGCAATCCTTTGCCTCTCTCCCCCGGAGACTCCTCCCTTTTCTCCGGCAACATCGCGTAAACAATTGGATCCACCAGTAGTGAAACTTTCTAGTCCTAACGCAGTTAAATACTTGCTAGCCTCGGCATCAGTGATATCGCGGCCAAACACCACGTTTTCAATCGCTGTTGCATTAAGCAGACCCGGTGATTGTTGAACATAGCTGGCGTTTGTTGGAATTTTCTGGCGCGTAGTACTAAGTCCAAGAATTTCTTCTAATACCGTAGTTTTACCAGAACCGCTGGGGCCAAGTATCCAAATCGGGCGATTCAGATCTGGGGTAATACATATTTTCAGTTCGTCTACTTTGCGTTGCCAATCAGCAGAAGCACTTTCTGTTGGCTTCGCAATGGGACGAATCTTGTCCTTAGTTCCGTTCTCGTGAGCTATAGCAACGGTCAACGAAGAAATACCGAATCCAATGGACTGTAAAGGTCCAATGGATGCTACTGAGATTCCTACTGTTGAAATAATAGCACCAATTACACTTGCGCTATCAACCTGAGACTTATACGTGATAGTAAATACGAGAATGCAAATCGTGACTGCAAGAATTAGAGCTTGTGATAAATAGAGTATACGTGTGGCTCTATAAGACTTTTTTCCAGCATCTTCAACTGAATTACGGTCGGATTTGTAGCGTGAATATAGAAACTCTGGAACACCGAAAACAATTGTTTCTTTCCACAGGCTTAACGAATTGCCTAGAACGCCGAAGCTTCTCATATTTTCCTTAAAAAATATGCTTTGAGCTTTCTGGTGGCCAGCAATGAGTGGTTTACTTATTATCAAGTATGCTATAATTGCGGATAGAAGTATGAAACCCTCCACCCATGAACTCGCTACTATCACTGCAATCACTCCTGAAATGAGCGATAGTAGAGCAGGAATGACGGAAAGGTATAAGCCGGAAAGAACATCACGATACGCACCCGCCTGCGTGTCTATTGCGAATGATATTTCTCCGTTGTCCAGTCGACTACGCGCCGCAGGATTTGCGCAAATACTATCGAACAGCGCCCTAGCCATAACATCGGATTGAAGCTTCTGTTCAACGAGACCATACAACGGGTAAACAGCGTAAATAGAAATGGCGCCCAGCAACCAAAAAATGGCGTATACGACAGCAACAAATCCGGCTATAGCTGCAAACTCTTCTCTCGTAGTAGCTGATACCAAATGCGTAACTCCCTGCCCTAGTATGTAAGGTGCTAAAATTGCGCTACCTGAAGATACAAATATCGCCGTAATAAGGATGAGATTTCGCCACGGTGAAATACGCCAAGCACAACTCAAAACTTTTCTGATAAATACCATGGTTCCTCTAATCTCAAGTTTTATTGAAAAAGTTACATTTATTCACCCAAAAGGCACGGCGTCGTGCCGACACTCTTCTATTCCGGTGAGTCTGACAAGAGCTTTGATCGCACTAGGGCGATTATCATGTAGCCCAGCTGGCCATATATCGCTCATTAAGCGGGCTACATACCATGGTTCTCCGTCATAGAAAATACTATCAAGGATTAGTAGCGGAGGCTCTAAAACACTTTGGAGCACTGATAATGCTGTGCCCGTATTGACGTGCGCAGTGTGGAGTTTACTTTCAGTCGAAGTAAGTCGAGGCCAACAATCTACTGTAGTTGCCTTATTGGCGTTAAGATATTCTTCCTGAATTCTGTCCATTAATAATCGGCCTGTAGCACGGCGGAAAACATTATCTTGCATCGATAGGTAGGCCTGATGACATTCTCGGACCGCTTTGTCAGTAGCTTCGTTAAGATTAGTGGAACTCGAAGCACCTGCAGAATACTTAACAACAGAACACGAACCCTTATTTCTGCGAAATAAAGCCAGAACTACATATATACCTGGGAATATAGAAACATCTCGCAATGAGCACTCGCCGTTCGAGAAGTAACACGGGCGGTCAATCGGTCTTCCTGGAGTACTTAATCGCCAATGTGCGATTATTGACTGCCGTTCTATAAATTCCGCACAAGCGGCTTCAATTGCTCTCGAGAGGTTTCGATCTACCGCTGTTCCACTTGAGTCAACAAACATTGAGCTAGGTGTTGACGAGCAGCAGATGGTATCGTCACTAGCCTCTGACGATATACTGTAGACACGTGCACGGTCACTTGGACCTCGCTTCTGCCAGAACCGTTCAATAGCTTCAGCTTGGGCTCTCGTTTGATTAGCCGGTTCTCCGAAACCAATGCCAGACACAATCGATGATACCGAAGCAATAGTGGTTACTGAACCGGAGTTGCTTGAATCGCGAAACCTGAGTATCCTCATTTATTCCTCACTCGCGAATACCTGAAGCTGTTCAATCCAGATATCATCCGGATTCATGTCCCACAACATAGCCGCTGACATCTCGTCATAGTAAGCATAAACCCGCGTTCCGTAGTCAAGAGAATCCGCAACCAGTGTTGCCTGTTGAATCATTTGTCCTATTTCCATCAAAGCAAATTTATATCCACGTAGGAGGTATTTACTTATTACAAGCTCGGGTATGATTGCGTATCCCATTACAATGTCGATTTTCTTTGGATCAATAAGGCCGTCCGCTCCCACATATTTGTAAATCTCATGGAAAGGGATATCTCCCAAACATTCAACAGCGTGTGAAATGGGAAGCAAGTGGTAGCGGTACCATCTCGAACCTTTCCGTAGCAACATAAAGACTTGAACTGTATACAAACCCCCCGCGCTTGCATATGGGCGCCGATGTTCCTTATCTTCAAAAGAGGGTAAAAAACTGTGGGTTACTAAGGTGCAGAATTTACTCCAGTCAGCATATCGATCTTTCAGTAGTTTATTTGAGCTAGTTGTGATCAAACTTGAGTGACGACTAGCAATCCGTTTAGCACCAAGGCACGGAAGTTCAACTCTTCGCTTTTCGCGGGAATACTCGAAATCACCAAGGGTCATTATCCATGGATTAGCCACAGCTGCACTTTTTGGGGAAACTACGAATCCACCAGCTGTTGGCAACGCGTTTCCAGCGCTGAGTTTCGCTCGGATTTTACGCACATCAACAAAGTCCTGCTTAGGAGTGGCGCGCCTAAGCTGTAATAAGGTAGCTCCGGTAATTCGCTTATTATCCATAAAACCCCCTGTGGTCACACTGAGGATCTGTGGGGAGCAATTCCTGTTTTTGCATATTGTTTGTAACGTCCAGGCGCTCAGCATAGCGAAGACTGTCCAAGACCGCCGGATCCTTTTCTTTAATCGCATTTGCGAGCGTTATAGCATCACATACGGTTTTTATGATGTTAAGATCACTTAGCCTATCAACTCCAGTAGTTAATCCTGATTCTTTTCGCTTAGACAGGCTTAGAGCACTCCTTATTAGATTAACTGATTCAGAGTCGCCTATTTGAAAAATTTTGAGAACACAAATAGGACAAGGACGCCCACTATGCTTCCAGTTAATACAACTCCGATACCTATATAACGCATCAAAGTTATAGACAATGGCTGGCCGCTTAGAATCGCGTGTATCGAGTTTTTTTGGGACCCCCTCCGCAAAGATTAGAACATCAACAATTATCCTACCTTCCCGGGCCTCCGGCCACTCAAAATGGGGACTGTAGACTGAAACAAACCCTTCTAAGAATCCTCTTATCCTTTCCGGGGGATCAACAATAACGATGTTTACATCTGTTTTCGCGTCAATTATTTTTTCATAAGTACGGGACAATAGAGCAAAGTTCTCACCTCTGAGATCTTCCTCAATTTTTGACACGCGGTGAATAGAGAAATGTGATACAAGATAGGAATTATTTGGTCCGTTTACAATTTCAAAAGGAGTTTTAAGTAACATCCACTACCTTCCAACTAATCAACAGCACGGCTTACCTCATTTTCTCTTGCGACTTCATCGTCACCGGGCTTCTTGGTGGTATTAGACATAAATACACCTTTTAGACTGTTGAGAATAGCTCCTCAAGTTCTTCATCTACAGAAGAGGAGGGAATTGAGAGTTCATACGGCGTAGGTCTTGCCGAGGATGTACATGCCGCGCAGTTACCAGGTGATTGAGATAGCACTGGAGACTCCGTAACGTCATCACATTTATGGCAAATCTCTTCGATTGATAGGTCCCCCATAACAACTCCTATGTCGGTTTAGGTGATAAGACCCAATTTAGTTTACCACTCATTGCAGCTGTCTGTCAAATTCGTGGTGTACCTTACACATATTGGCCGCTTGGGACACGCTTAAAGTACGAACGAGGATGTGTACCATGTACTGCCGATGGATAGGGCCTGCTATGAGTTTAAAGAATGCCACACATCCCTAAATGATTACCGATATGCACCACGAGTAAACAAGGACGAAACCTTACCTCAACCAGAACCGGAGCTCACTTGGCCTTGTTCGGTAGTTGAAAACTCACTGTGCGTCAGTTCACGTGGCGCGGCGGACGGTTACGTGGCATGATTGAACCAACGACCGGAAACGTTTCCGATCAAGTTTGACAACCTACGGGATCCGAAGACGGATCCACGTTCCAAAGGAGGAACCTCATGAGTACCAGAACCCGGAAGGTCTGTGCTGCACTCGTGGCTGGCGCATTCGCCTTAACCGGCTTGGCCGCATGCTCGTCCGATTCAGCTGATGATGGCAAAGGATCCGTCTACTACCTGAACGGCAAACCAGAACAAGACGCCGCGTTCCAGAAGATCGCTAAAGAATACACTCAAAAAACCGGTGTCCCAGTTAAGATCGTAACCGCCGCGTCCAACACCAACGAGCAGACCCTCAAGTCTGAAATCTCCAAAAAAGACGCCCCCACCATGTTCGGCATCAACGGGCCAATGGGGTTGAAAACCTGGCAAAAATACGCAGCGGACCTAACGGACACGAAGTGGGCCAAGAGCATTAAAGACGACAACCTCGCCCTCAAGGGTGAAGACGGAAAAGTATACGGCCTCCCGCTCGCAGTAGAAGGATACGGCCTGATCTACAACCAAGACATCTTCGACAAATACTTCGCAATGGACGGCGCTAAAGCCAAAAACATGGAAGAGATCAATAACTTCCAAAAACTCAAAGAAGTTGCGGACGACATGCAAGCAAAGAAAGCGGACCTGGGGATCGACGGCGCGTTCGCATCTACATCCCTAGCGACCGGTGAAGATTGGCGCTGGCAGACCCACCTGTCAAACATCCCGATGTTCTACGAATACAAAGACGAGGACATCACGGACACAGACAATGCAAAGTTCAAGTACAACGACGAATACAAGAACATTTTTGACCTGTACCTGAAGGACTCCACGGTCGAGCCCGCGTTGACGCCCAACAAAACTGTTACCGACTCCATGTCAGAATTTGCCCAGGGTAAAGCCGCGATGGTTCAAAACGGGAACTGGGCTTGGAGCCAAATCAAAGACGTATCTGGCAACGTAGTTAAAGAAGACAAGATTAAGTTCATGCCTATCTACACCGGGCATGAAGGTGAAGAAAAGCAAGGTCTAGCAATCGGCACGGAATCCTTTACCGCGATTAACGCTAAAGCCTCCAAGGCTGATCAGAAAGCCACCCAAGACTTCATTGAATGGCTGTTCACCACCGACGAAGGTAAAAAACACGTGGTCGAAGACCTGGGATTCATCGCCCCGTACAAAGACTTCACCGACAAAGACATTCCCACCGACCCGCTGGCACAACAGGTTGCCCAGTCCATGAACGACACAGACAAAGAGACGATCACCTGGGTGTTCACCACCTACCCGTCCCAACAGTTCAAGAACGACTTCGGTGCCGCACTGCAGCAGTACGCATCGGGCAACGAAAAGTGGGATCAGGTTGTCAAAACCTTCACAGATTCTTGGGCTAATGAAAAGTCGATGCTCAAGTAGCCAATAAACCTGGGTTGGGGCGCGGTCACCGTGCCGCGCCCACCAGCCCCCTTTAGGTGATCTTTATGCAAGCAACACTGAAAAAGTACTTCCCCATCTTCGTCCTCCCCACCCTCCTCGCGTTCCTGATTGCGTTCCTAGTGCCGTTCTTCATCGGCCTGTTCCTGTCGTTCGCCGACTTCACCACAATTACGGACGCGGAATTCGTGGGGCTGCAGAACTACATTGACGCCCTCGACCCCCGCGAAGGGTTCACCGCCGCATTCGGCTTCACACTGCTGGTAGTGATCCTGTCGATCATCAGCGTGAACCTGTTTGCGTTCACCATCGCGTGGGTCCTCACCCGCAAACTCGCGGGCACAAACTTCTTCCGCACCGTGTTCTTTATGCCAAACCTAATCGGTGGAATCGTCCTTGGCTACACCTGGCAATCCATCATCAACGCGTTCCTCGCGCGCTACTCCACCACCATCATTTCGGAGTGGAAATACGGTTACATCGGCCTGATCATCCTCATTAACTGGCAGCTAGTGGGGTACATGATGATCATTTACATCGCAGGTTTGCAAAACGTCCCTCCAGAACTGGTGGAAGCCGCGCAGATAGACGGTGCGGGCCGCTGGCAAATCCTCCGGAACGTAACGATCCCGACCGTGATGCCGTCCATCACGATCTGCCTGTTCCTCACCCTGTCGAACACGTTCAAAATGTTCGACCAGAACCTGGCGTTAACAAATGGGGCGCCGCAGCATCAAACAGAAATGGTTGCTCTCAACATTGTGAACACCATGTTCAACCGCAATGGGTTTGAGGGCGTGGGCCAAGCTAAAGCCGTCATTTTCGTATGCGTCGTAGTAGTGATCGCACTGTTCCAGTTACGCGCCACACGTAGTAAGGAGGTTGAGGCGTGAGCACCGCAGCACTGAATCCGAACGCGCCCGACTCAAACCCGAACCCACTCCAGGTCGCAGACCAGTCCGGCACTAGTACGGGTAACCACCCGCAGGCCGCGCCGGGAGGCAAACTTCCCACTACCCCGCGGCGGCGCCAGAAGTTAGGACCCGCACAGCTGCTGCTGTACGCGGTGCTAGTGTTCCTTACCTGCGTGTTCCTCGGGCCAATTTTCTTTATCCTATTCAACTCATTCAAAACGAAATTCTCCATCGCAGACCACCCGTTTGCACTCCCCCTAGGGGAAATGTGGGCGGGCCTAGAGAACTACGTGACGGGCCTGGTGCAAACCGGGTTCTTCTGGGCCATGCTGTGGTCGTTCGTAATCACGATCCTGACGGTAAGCGCAATCGTGTTCTTCTGCGCAATGACCGCGTACTTCATCACCCGCGTGAAAACGTGGTGGACCAGTGCCCTGTACTACATGTTCGTGTTCTCAATGGTGATCCCGTTCCAGATGGTCATGTTCCCCACCGTGAAAATCGCCGACATGCTGCACTTAGCGAACCCCATCGGGATCGTGGTGTTGTACCTGGGTTTCGGCTCTGGCCTGTCCGTATTCATGTTCTGCGGGTTCGTTAAATCCATTCCCCTAGACATTGAGGAAGCCGCGATTATCGACGGGTGCAGCCCCCTGCAGAACTACTTTAGGGTAGTGCTGCCCATGTTGAAACCAACGGCGATTACCGTGGCGATCTTAAACGCCATGTGGGTGTGGAACGACTACCTGCTGCCCTACCTGGTGATCGGCTTGTCAACCAAGTACAAGACGATTCCCGTGGTTGTGCAAATGCTGGTGGGGTCGAACGGTAACCGCGACATGGGAGCAATGATGGCGATGCTGGTGCTGGCGATCATCCCGATCGTCGCGTTCTACATGTTTGCCCAAAAATACATTATTGAGGGCGTAGTAGCTGGCGCAGTTAAAGGATAGAGTCCTCTAGGTAGGGCTCTGAAGGGCCACGCCTATTGGGCAACGAAAGTGTAAGTAATGATGGCACAAATTACTGGGCGGGTAACCATTAAGGAAATCGCCCAGGCCTGCGGCGTGGGCGTAACCACGGTGTCACGCGCCCTGAACGACGCGCCGGACGTGAACGCCCACACCCGCAAACGCGTACTGAAAATGGCACGCACCATGGGGTACGCCCCGAACTTGCACGCCCGGAAGCTGCGCCAGACCACGTCAGACAGCGTGGCGCTCGTAGTTAAGGGGCCGTCAAACCCGTTTTTCTTAGAGATGCTCGACGTGTTCGAAGCCAAAATCCGCGAGCGCGGGATGCACGTGACGATGCTGCGGGTCCCCCATGGGGAAGATGAAGTGCAGGCGGCTTTGCAGCACACCGCCACTGCTCACCCAGCCGCAGTGGTGTTCCTAGGCGGCCAGCTAGATGGTTCCCGCAAACAGTTCGAGGCCCTTGGAGCGCCCTTCGTGCTGTGCACCATTCCTCATAATGAAGCATTAAAACCAGACTCGTACTCGTCGGTGGCACTGGATGACCAGCTGGCGCTCACGCAAATCGTGGAGTATTTAGCGGATTTGGGGCATGAGGAAATTGGGTTCATCGGTTCGGACACGGCCGACAACTCGGTGGGGGAACTGCGTTCACACTATTTCCGCGCGGCTATGCGAAAGCGTTTCGGTTCCAACACCACTCCCGCGGTGCTGCGTGGGCCCGTGCAAGACACCCCGTACTCCTACCACTATGGGCTGCAGTTGGGCTACGAAATGCTGTCGAAACACCCGCAGGTCACAGCGATTGTGGGGATGACGGACGTGATTGCCCTGGGGGTGATGCGTGCCGTGCTGGACATGGGGCTGCGGGTGCCCGAAGCGGTGTCTGTGGTGGGGATTGATGGGGTGGAAATCGCTGCGTACTCGCACCCGCGGTTAACCACGATCCGGCAGCCCCTACACGACCTGGTGGAGCGCACGTGCGAAGCCCTGTTCGCGGCCATGCGTGGGGAGGCAGCGCGCCACTTGCTGCTGCCCGGTGAGCTGGTGGTGCGGTCTTCCACCGGCCCGGTGCGCAACACAATCTTTGCTGAGCAACCCGTTTGGAGGTCACGTGCCTAAGTGGTTGAGCCCTTCTTCTTCGTTCTACGCGGTGTTGTCTTTAGCCGCGGACCTGGTGGTGGTGAACCTGCTGATGGTGCTGTGCTCACTACCGGTAATCACCATCGGAGCCACTACTCGGGCTGCGAACGCGGTGATTGCCGACCTGATTAAAGGCGGTGGGGCACGGCCGGCCCGCCAGTTCTTGCACGAGTTCACCTACCGGTTTGGTGCCGCCACGGGTGGGGCCGTGCTGTGCGGAGCGCTCGTGGTGCTCGGGGGGTACAACTGGCTGTTGATTGGGCGGGCAAGTTCAGCGATAACACGCACCAGTGCAATGGTGTTAGAAGTGGGGTTGTTTGCCGGCGCAATCCTAGTAGCTGGGATTACTCTGTGGTTTTTTGCGCTGTTAGGACAGTTATCGAAACCCGTTCGCACTCCAAGCCCCAGGCCCACCACCCCCGGTTTCGTATCTCTACTTCAAACCGCCACCATCCGGTCGATCCGCTACCTCCCCCGCACCGCCGCCGCTGTACTGGTGTGGGCCGCCCCGATTATTCTTGCCCTCGTGATACCCGGCGCGCGCGGAACAGTACTTTTCACTTACTTTGTTTTTACTTTCGCGTTCTGCTGGTTCCTCACGCAGCTAATATTTTCCCCCCACCTACAAAACCTGTAAGCGGCACATTCGCGCATTCTGATGGGGATCCGGTGGTATGTTTCACCCCGGGCGCAACGTGTTTTAAAGCAAAATATCTAATAACCTAGATGAGTGTTCAAGTCGTATCGTGAGATCCTGAGTATCCCCGGTGCATTAAAGTTTTCTGCAGCCGGGGTTTTAGCGCGTTTCCCCATGTCCCTGGTGGGTATTTCCCAGATCCTAATGATTTCTGCGCTGTACGGCTCATACACGCTTGCCGGCCAAGTTTCTGCGGTGAACATCGTGGCGTACGCGGTGGCGGCACCCGTGCTAGCGCGGTTAGTGGACCGGCATGGGCAGTCAAAAGTGATGCTCCCATCGGTCATCACTTCCGTACTAGGCATCGTCGGCGTAATGGTCGTGGCGTTCATGCGTGGGCCCGCCATCTTGCTGTACATCTTTACGATCATAGCTGGGGCGTTTTCCGGTTCCCTCGGGGCGATGGTGCGGTCGCGTTGGACAGGCGTGGTAGAGAACGCCTCGCAGCTACACACCGCGTATTCACTAGAATCCACGTTGGATGAGGTTGTGTTCATGGTGGGGCCGATCCTCGCCACCTTGCTCACCACCTCCGTAAACCCAATCGCTGGGCTAGCGTTAGCGGTTATGTTCGCCCTGTTTGGCGGCGTGTGGTTCCTATCGCAACGAGAAACGGAGCCACCGGCGTTAGGTAAAGACGCGGCAGCGGACGCGGCGGGTTCAGTGATGACGCAACCGGTGATGATCTCCCTGGCGCTCGTGTACATTGGGGCGGGCGCAATGTTCGGTGGGATCGACGTGTCCGTCGTAGCGTTCACTTCTGAACACGGAGTGCGGTCGGCCTCCGGATTACTGCTGGCCGTGTTCGCCACCGGATCGATGCTAGCAGGCCTGATTTACGGGGCGCGCACGTGGCGGTTCCCACTGTGGAAACTGTTCGTAACCGGGGTGGTGGCCCTATCTGTTGGCGTCACGCTAGTGGGATTCACTAAAGGCGTGGTGTTAATGGCGATCATGATGTTCATAACCGGATTCGGCATTTCCCCCACCATGATTAACGTGAACGCGATGGTGCAAAGAGCAGTGCCCGCCCGACGTCTAACGGAAGGGCTCACATGGATGTCCACGGCAATGAACGTGGGCGTGTCAATCGGTTCCGCGATTGCAGGCCGCTTTATTGACCGTTCGGGTTCTTACGGTGGGTTCCACGCGGTGATCGCTTTCGCGTGGTTGATGACGCTGGTGACCCTGCTGTCGATCCCGTTCTTGCGCGAAACTTCGCGTAAACGCAAGAAGAATCACCTACCCACCGAGCTGCGTTCACGCCGCCTGGGGATGGGCCGGCTGTGGAAACGTAAAAAGCGGCGGAAAGGCGACGAACCAGGCGACTAGCGCTGCCCTGCCTTCAGCACCCTGCGCTCATAACATGCTGTTACAACGTGTATTTTACGTAAGTATGGGACTAAAGTAGAGGATATGAGCAAACCCATCAAACCAGCACAGTCCTCTAGTTCTGCAGGTACACAGTCTGCTATTGCCTCGCCTAAACAAATAGTGGGGATCGCGGCTAACGCAATGCTCGGCAAAGCTACTGCCCGGCCCACCAAGATGTTTATGCTCGCAGTTTCTGCCGGTGCGTTCATCGCATTAGGCTTCACCTTTTTCACCACAGTAGCAACCGGTAGTAGCCGCCTCCCATTTGGGGTGGCTAAACTTTTGAGCGGCCTAGTATTCTCAGTTGGTTTAGGCCTCGTGATTATTACGGGAGCCGACTTGTTCACCTCAACAACCATGAACTTGGTCGCTAAAGCGAAAGGCATGTTGAACTGGTCGCAAGTACTCACCCACTGGGCGATAGTTTACGTTGGAAACCTGGTTGGATCCCTCGGCGTGGTTGCCCTTTGTTACTTTGGTGGGCTACAGAAAAACGCAAACGGAGCCTGGGGACAAACCATTGTGGCGACCGCGTCCGCGAAGCTTTCCCACACCCCGCTTGAATGCTTTGTTTTGGGGATCGGTTGCAACCTCGCGGTTTGTTTAGCAGTGTGGCTGTCGTACGCGGGTAAGTCTTTGACAGATAAAATCGTTGCGGTAGTTGGCCCGATTTCACTGTTCGTAGCAGTCGGGTTCGAGCACTCTGTTGCGAATATGTACATGCTGCCCTACGGCCTGCTACTTGACTACGGGAACGGACCACTGACCTTATTCAACGCCCTATTTGTGAACCTGCTGCCAGTAACGTTAGGCAATATTCTCGGCGGCGGCGTATTCGTAGGCATTTACTTCTGGTACGCACACAAGGATCCGCAGCCTGCCGAACGGTAACTTATGCGCATACCACTTCGGTATTTTTACAATGAGGGTATGCACAACTCTAAAGGATTAGCCCGCGGCGCCACCCACGATGGGCATGCTAATGAACAGACACCCATTTTGGACTGCCACCAACTGGTGGTGGATCGTGGCAAACGGCGGGTTAAAAACCGCGTGCTGCGGGCTATCGACTGCGAGCTGCCACACGGTTCGATCACAGGTTTGATGGGCCCATCGGGGTGCGGTAAATCCACGTTTATGCGCGCGATTGTGGGAGCGCAAACCATCACGTCCGGCACCCTAGAAGTGTGCGGCTACCCCGCTGGGCATCGCGCGTTACGCCACTTGATTGGCTACACGAGTCAAGACAAGAGTATTTACACGGATATTAGCGTGCGTGACAACGTCGCATATTTCGCCCGCCTTCAACATGCCAGCATGAAGCAGGTAGACCAGGTGATTGCCCGAGTAGGGCTCGCAAACCTAGCGACCCGCAGAGTCGACCAGCTCTCCGGTGGGCAAGCAAACCGGGCTTCACTGGCCTGTGCTCTGGTTGGGGATCCGCAGTTGCTCGTGCTCGACGAACCCACCGTGGGGTTAGATCCCCTCACGCGCGAAAACCTGTGGGACCTGTTCACAACACTGGCCCACAGCGGAGTGACCCTCCTGGTTTCTTCACACGTGATGGACGAAGCTGCTCGCTGCGACAGCGTACTGTTTATGCGAAACGGCCAGTTCCTCGCACACAAGCCGGTTGCGCAACTGCAGGAAGAAACGGGTACAAACAACCCCGAAGAAGCATTCCTCGCGCTAATTAAGGAGTCCAACTGATGCATCAAGCATGGACCGCGACGATTCGCCGTATCAGCGCTCAACTGCGTAACGACCCGCGCACAATCGCGCTCGTAATCTTAATGCCACTAGCGTTAGTGACTTTGCTGTACTGGGTTTTTCACGATGTCCCGGTTCCGCAGGGGGCACCCCACCCATTTGACCGCGTGGGGCCCATTATCCTGGTGGTCCTGCCTATGGCCCTCATGTTTATCGTCACGTCCGTGGTGATGCTGCGCGAACGCACGAGCGGTACGTTAGAGCGGATTCTAACCACACCCCTGAGCCGGTGGAACCTCATTGTTTCTTACGGGATTGTGTTTGGCGTGCTCGCGTTGCTGCAAGTGGGGCTACTGCTGCTGGTGATGTGGAGCATGATGGGGTTAGAGATTGAAGGGTCGTGGGCGGTTCTTGTTGCCACCACCGCGGTTGTAGCCCTGTTCGGCGTGGCATTCGGCCTGCTCGCCAGCGCATTCGCCCACACGGAATTCCAAGCCGTACAATTCATGCCCCTGTTCGTTGCCCCGCAGCTATTCTTGTGCGGCCTGTTCGTTGCCAAAGAAGACATGCCAAAAGCCCTTGAGGTCTGCGCTAACCTAATGCCCATGACATGGGCCGTGGACATCACCCGCAATCTTACTGATGAGGCCACGCTCACCGGTGCGTCGTGGGGCAAGCTTGCGTTACTAACCGCAATTGTCCTCGCCGCTCTCCTTCTGGCCTCCATCACCATTCGGCGCAAGACTAAATAACCCAGCCTCACGGGGTGCAAGACTAAACGACTCTCACGGACACTAAAGGGGGCTTGAACCCGCTTATGCGGCGGATCCAAGCCCCTTTAGTTTGTTCTTGCGCTTAATTGCGCGTTAGAACCTCATGAAGAAAACCACAGGAAATGGGTTACTTCTCGACCTTCATGCGGTCGCGCACTTCCTGGTTCTTGTCGAGCCATTCTTTAACTGTTTTCTCAATCGGCTCGTCCTTGTGCTCGTTCAACACGTAGTTCTCAACGTCCGAAAGCTCTTCGGCCGAGAGTTTGAAGTTCTTAATCATCTTCGCAACAGCTTCATTATCTTTGCTGAAGTCCTTGCGGGCGAACGTGTGGATCTTCTCCGCACCACCCATGGCCCCCTTCGGGTCCTCTAGGTCACGCACGTCGAACGCGCTGTAAGCCCAGTGGGGGCTCCACAGGGTAACCACAATGTTCTTCTTGTTCTTCATCGCAGAATCCAGTTCCGCCAACATCGCGGCGGTAGAGGAAATCTTGAAGTTCATGTTGTCCAGACCGTACTCCGGGATCGCGGTTTTCTCGGTGGTTTCCGTAATTCCCGCGCCCGCGTCAATACCAACAATCTCGTTGTTGAAATCGTCCGCGTGGTCCGCCAGTTCCTCAATGGACTTAATCGGCGCGTCCTTATTCACAGCCAACGCCAGCTTCGCCTCGTCGAACCAGGTTCCCAGGTCCTCCATGTCGTCCCCGTATTTCTCTACGTAAGACTTGTGGGTAAGTGGCAACCAACCGTCAAACAGCAGGTCCATATCGCCCTTGGAGATGGAGGTGAATACTGCGCCAATGTCCGCGTCCGTCAGTTTCAGGTCGTAACCCTGATCTTCCAACGCGCTCTTCATCATGTTGGAAATAACTACGCCTTCGTCCCAGCCGGCGGGTACGCCAACGGATAGGGACTTGGAATCCCCTGCGTCCGACTTATCTCCCGAACCACCCGAGCAGGCCGCGAGCGAAACGGAAAGCGCTAGGGCCGAGCCCACAGCAAAAGCTTTCTTCAAAAACATGCGTTTTCCTTCCTCTACTTGTGCAATGAGATTTGTATCCAGTTGAGAGCTTCAGTTAGCGGTTAGCTCTTTCAGATTTTTTACCGAATGAGGCAGTTAGCCGGTCGAGGATCATTGCGAGCACCACAACAGCTAAGCCAGCTTCAGCACCCAACCCGATGTTCACGCGTTGCAGTGCTTGGACAATGTCGTTACCGAGGCCGCCGCCACCGACCATACCGGCGATAACCACCATGGACAGGGCCAGCATGATCACCTGGTTAATGCCCGCCATGATTGTGGGTAGCGCTAAGGGGAGTTCTACTTGGCGGAGCACGCGGCTGGGTTTAGCTCCGAACGCGTACGCGGCTTCCACTACAGATTTGTCTACCTGGCGGATCCCCAGTTCTGTGAACCGCACGGCCGGTGCGATTGAGAACAGGACGGTCGCGACAATGCCGGGGACGATCCCGATCGAGAAGATCATGACGAACGGAATCAAGTACACGAACGCAGGCATGGTTTGCAGGAAGTCCATGATCGGCCGGGTGATGCGTGAAACCCATTTAACCCGCGCCGCTAAGATCCCCAGGGGCACGCCGAACAGCACGGCGATTGCGGAGGCTTCCACCACCATGGACAGGGTAGACATGGCGTTGTCCCACTGGCCCATACCGTAGATGAACAGCATGCCGATAATGGACCCAACCGCCAGTTTCCAACCGCTTGCGAAGAACGCGATGACGGCGACGATCAGCATGATCACCCAGAACGGGGGTGTAGAGAACACGAAGTACAGGGCGTCGCACACGGACGTTAGGATCGTGGCGACAACGCCGAAGAAGCCGTCCCACGCGTCCATCATCCACCGCATCGCGGCGTCCGCCCAGTCCCCTACGGGCAAAGAGAACCATAGATCGTTGTTACTCATCAGTTATTCTCCTTCCCGTTCGAGAGTTCTTGTTCGATTTCCTGCTCCTGTCTCGGCTTACCATTCAGCGGTGTGGTGACTCCTTCGGTTTCAGCAGTGTTTTCCGCTGCGGGAGCACTTACTTCAGACGCGTCCTTCGCCGCACGAGCACCATTCGTTTCAGGCGTACCCGCGGCCGCAGGAGTGCCACCGGTTTCAGGCGCGCCCGCAGCCGCCGTAGCACCACCGGTTTCCGCGTTATCACCTTGCGATGCAAGTGCCACCACGATCGCGACGCGGGGAATAATGCCCAGTAGCTTATTGTCTTCGTCCACCACGGGAATCGTGATGTCCGTATTCGCCGCCATACTAATGATTTCTGACAGAGGCGTATCGGGCCCCACCTGGTAGAACTCGTGGCGCAGAATCGATTCAGTGGAACGCAGTTCCGGGTTCTTATGCAGCGCACTCGCCACGTCTTCCGTGTGGATCATGCCGCGCAGCCGCAGGGTACCTGAGTCTGTTACCCAACCGCCTTCTTCGTCCCATTCTTCTAGTTTCTTGAGGGCAACGCGCGGCCCGTCTGCCGTGAAAATCCGGGTGCCGGGCTGGCGCATCAGCGAGGACGCGGTGATCACGCGCGTGCGGTCCACGTCTTGCACGAACCGGGCGATGTAGTCGTTAGCGGGGCTCGTGAGGATTTCTTCCGCAGTCCCCACCTGTTCGATCTTCCCGTCTTTCATCACCGCAATGCGGTCCCCCACGTACATTGCTTCGTTCAGGTCGTGGGTGATGAAAATGATGGTGCGTTTCTTTTGGCTCTGCAGTTCCAGCAGGAGGTCCTGCATGTCCCGGCGGATCAGGGGGTCTAGCGCCGAGAACGCCTCGTCCATCAGCAAAATGTCCGCATCCGCAGTGAGGGCGCGAGCCAGGCCCACGCGCTGCTGCATCCCGCCGGAGAGTTCGTCGGGGTACGCGTTCTCCCGGCCTTCCAACCCGGTGGTTTTTAGGGCCTCAAGTGCTTTCTGCTCGCGTTCCTGTTTGCCTACACCTTGAATCTCTAGGGGGTAGGCAGCGTTATCCAGCACGGTGCGGTGCGGTAGCAACCCGAAGTGTTGGAAAACCATGGACATGTGTTGCTCGCGTAGCCGGCGGATTTCCCCCATGGGCATGTTCGTGACCTCTTGGTCGCCCACGTAGATTTTCCCGTCCGTAGCTGGCCCTAGGGCGTTTAGCGTGCGTAGAAGTGTGGATTTACCGGACCCGGATAGGCCCATGACGACGAAGATTTCACCTTCGTTAACATCTAGGCTCACATCTTCTACAGCTACTGTTACACCTTCGGGCAGCGCACTCCGCTGAGCGCCTTCTTTAAGCATTTTTAGAGCTTTTTTTGAATCTCTACCAAAAATTTTGTAGACGTTCTCGCAGCGCAGTGCGCGCATCTACACCCTCTTCTTCCGTGTTCTAGACTTCAAGTTTTTGATTGCAATCTCGCGATTTCTTATCTCGCGTTATTTAACGAACCACGTTTCAGGCTATTGGTCTAGGTGGTAAAAGATCTAGTTTTTAGGCCCTTATTGTGCTCGATAACACTTAAATTTTAGTAAATGCTGAATTTATTATAAACTTTTCCCTTAAGGTATAGATTTATATTTTCTGAATACATCATATTAAATTTGTTTTCCGATTTTCCCACCCTTTACATGCGTGTGGACTGCTTACGTGCGTGTGGACTGCTCTTGCTTGCCGGTAGACTGGTGGTGTGCTGCTAGAAGCCGTGACGACGTTCGGGAATCATTTCAACAAGGCCCTCGCTAACCTGCTTAAGGGCGCTGGTTGGCGTGCAGAAATGATTGGGTACGGGGGAATTGGTTCACCCGACCGGGTGCGTGTTTTAGCGCGGGCATTGATGTCCCCCACTCCGTTCGAAGAAAAGTTTGAGGCGTGGGTTCAGCAGTCAAAACTCACAGGTTGGCAAGACCGCCCGGAGTTCGCGCACCTTAGTGATTCAGATTTGATGCGCGAGGCGTTTGGCCAAGGTGGGCGCGAACGCGGTGAACGAGGGTGGCGCCAGTTTATGGACGCGCAGATCCCGTTCCAACCCGTGGTGGTGACGGTTGGGAAGCAGCGGCAACTGGTTTATGCAGATCGAGGTGGGTACGTTGATGTCACGATCAGTGGGCATGGGCTTGCGCCCGGTTGGCATATGGCTACTGTGGCAGCTGCTGACCCGAAGAGCCTGCTCGGCGGAAAGTACGGTTCCACGACTTCAAGCCAAGCGGACATAAACAAGCGGCGGCAGGGTGCTCAAAAACTGCGGGTGCGCACGTCCCGGCCGGCTTCTGTGCCCGTGCGGATTGTGGGAACCGATGAGTTGTTCGGCGTGGTTTCAGACGTGGACGACACCGTGATGATCTCGTGGCTACCCCGCCCATTGATCGCCGCGAAGAACGCGTTCTTCCTCTACGTGTCTTCGCG
Organism: Gleimia hominis; assembly: GCF_032085515.1. Taxonomy (GTDB): domain Bacteria; phylum Actinomycetota; class Actinomycetes; order Actinomycetales; family Actinomycetaceae; genus Gleimia; species Gleimia hominis. The sequence goes on along the minus strand of NZ_JASXSX010000001.1, from coordinate 494,570 downwards.
CCAAGCGGTACCAGGAATGTCGTACTTACTTCAACGCGTGACCCGCACAATAGGTACTTCCCCCAGCACTTCAGAAGCTCGTGGCGCACAGGCGGACAGCTCTAGGGCGGGTGGCCGGGTGCCGAACCACGCCCCGGTTGCCTATATTTCTACGGGCGCGTGGAACGTGGCGCCCGGGCTGCGACGGTTCCTGTCGCGCACCGGGTTCCCAACGGGCACGCCCCTGCTGTCAGACTGGGGTCCGTCGCAAACCGGGTGGTTCCGGTCTGGGCCTAAACACAAGCGGCGGGAACTGGAGTTTTTAACGAACCTGCTGCCGTGGGTGCGGTGGGTTCTCGTTGGCGACGATGGGCAGCACGACCCTCTCATCTACTCCAAGTTCGCGCGGGACTACCCTCACCGAGTTGCCGCGATCCTCATCCGCACTCTAACGCCAACGCAGCAAGTGCTGTCTCACGGCAGTGTCGCCGCCCCCGAACGAGTACTGGATGGGCTCACCACCCCAGTTTTCGTTGGTCCAGACGGCTACGACCTACTGCAGCAACTGCGCGCAAACCAGCACTTCGTAAACCAGCACTTCGTGAACCAGCAACGCGAACGAAAGCACGCTAACTAAGGTTGCGCAAAGTAGTCGCGAAACGGCGATTACGCCCGATGGCATTCCCCAACGCAGCCACTACGCGGCGCGAGCTACCCCAGCTGACATTCCCCGGCGCAGCCACTACGCGGCGCGAGCTACCCCAGCTGACGTTAGGCGGCGCCGGGCACGTTGAAGTAGACGGTGCGGTCTTGCCCACCGCGGTGCGCCCACTTACGCGTATCCGAACCAGACATAATCATCACCACCAGGGCCGCGAGCGCCGCCGCCGTCAAATTCGTAACACTTGGCGTCGGATCTAGCCATAATTGCGATAACTGTAGGCCCGCCTCAAGCAAGAACATGGCGGTGAACGCTAACCGGGCCCACTGGAAATGTTTCAGCACCAGCACCCACAGAAGAATCTGGATAACCGCGTAAGCAATCCCCCCGATCACGAATATGCGGCGCAGCAAACCCGGATCCACGTCCACAATGCCGTGCAAACTCCAACCCATGCTCACCACGAACGCTAAATGCACCAGTGCTAACACACCCGCTGCGATCAACGAAGCTGGGGGCAGGTGGTGGTCCCCCACGCGGCTGAGTAAAGACCGGTGTTCTGGCTGATAGTCCGGCGCTTCCTCATCGACCACGTCTTCGCAGTTCACAACTGGTAAGTTACCGTCCGTGCGGATCCGGTCGCCCCCACCGTTGCGGTGGTGGTAAGCGGTGGAGAAGTCCTCAATCACGGACACATCCACTTCCTCATTGGAATGCAACAAACCCCGCACCACGTAGTCGCGTTCTAAATCCGTGTTTTCATCAATCTTGTGCGTCACCTGCAGTGTGAAAATCGACAGGCCAACCGACTTGTCGTAAGTCCCTGCGGCAAGCCAGTGCGCGTGGTGACCACCGGGAAGTAACCAGCCTTTCGGTACTTGCCAAAACCGCACGTGGTGACGCTGGTTCGCATTGCCTTCCACTTCTTGCTGGTAGGCGAACTCTTGGGGTTTACCGAACACGTACAAGTCGGACACCGGGGCTTGCGGGTAGGAGCGTTTGAACACGGAAGAAATCACGATTTTCCACGAGGAACGCAGGTTAACTGGGTCCGCTAAACTCCAGCCAGCGCGGCGCATGGCCGTGTGAATATCATCCGCAGTACCTTTGAACGCCAAGTTCACCGGGTCACCCAGCAACCCATCGCGGGTTTTAGTGCGGCCAATAAAATAATCCGGCACGTACACTAGCGAAAACACTTGGTGCAGGCGCGGGAGCAGCAAAAACGTGAGCACTCCCCACAGCAAGATGGCCGCCAGAATCGCTGTCCACGACAGTCGGAACGACGCACGAATCAGGAACGCCGCCAAAATCCCCGCCTGCACGGCCGCCAAAATAATGAACGCGGTATCCAACACCTCGTACAACGACCACGCCCGCTTAGTTCCCTTAACCCGCTTGTCATAGCGGTACTTGGGGTACTGGTCGGGCCGCAGGTAGTGCGTTGAAATTTTCACAACCGGTTTCGGCTGGTCGTCAAACGTAGATTCTTGAGGGACTGCAAGAGCAGTGTCATCAGACTTCTCTTTAGCCTGGCCTTCCAACGAGGACGACGAGCGGGCAGACCACCGTGGTGACGAGGATGAGGAATTCATGCCCACAGTCTAGTCTCTTCACGTTGCACCTGCGCACATCCCTGCCCAATTGCACGCTTAAGTGCCGCGCAATCAGTCCGTTTGCGGGTAGTGAGTTAAGCCCGTTGGCGGGTAGTGGGCTTAGTCCATCGCCGGGCAGTGGGCGAGCGTGTTGATGATCGCTTGTTTTTCTTGGGTTGTAACCGTGAGCACCCACCGGGCTTTAACCTTGGCTTGTCGCGCCACGTACGCGCACTGGTAGTCCTCATTTGGGGGCAGCCACTGGTCTGCCGATTTACTGCCTTTATCTTGGTTCGCTGGCCCATCTACTGCCAGCAGGTTCATTGGGTCGTTCGCGAACTGTTCACGTTTATTCAAATCCCACTGCCACGCGCCGGACCGCCACGCGTCCGCAAGCGCCACCACGTGATCTATTTGCACTGCCGGGGAGGTTTCGGCCCCGCGTTTAAAATGAATCTTCTTGCCGGTATACGGATCGTTTAATTCCCCGGAGGCGACCTTGCAGTTCCCGTTTTTAAAACGCACCGCCGTCATGTCCCGCCCTAGGATGTCGTTGCGCGTGTCGCAGCCGTTGCGGTCCACGTCCGCCCATGCCTGTCCGTATGCTGCGCGCGCGTATTTGGGAGTGTGCTGTTTTCCTCTAACTTGGAGTTGGGCAACGTAGTTGCGGGCCTGGGAATACGGGATGTCCTCCAGCTTGGCGCGACCGAAGAACTTCCCGAGCGTCCCGCTGGACAGGTAGAGCACTAGCGCTAGGCCGATCATGCTGATCAGGATGATTACGCCCCAGTCCGCTACCCGTATTTTCCTCACCCCTACAGGGTGCCACACTTAGCGCGCCCTCAGGATTATCCACAACCTGGGTGGCCAAAAAACCTGTTTTGTCAGCTCAGTCCAGACTCTGCACTAGGGACGGGTTGTTATTCGCCACGTTCCCCACGGCTTTCGACACAGCTCTGGGCATGAGGTTCGGCGCGGGTATCGCATCCAAAAGCGCAGCAACCTCCGCGTCGGTGTCAATGGTGGGGCACAACCACTCATCCCACAAATCTGGCGGCACCACCACGGGGGAACGGTCGTGAATATGGCCCAGCGCATCCGGCGCCGCCCGCGTAAGAATCGCGAACGTACGCAACCACCCATCCGGCCCCTGCCACGCATCGTAAATCCCCGCGAATCCCATCACCGGATCTGACGCCGCCACTTCAGCCGGGTTTGCAGCACTTGCTTCTGCCGCCTGAGGCGCTCGCCCGGTTTGCGCGCACACGTCCGGGTCCGCATGGGGGTCAGTCGGGTTTGGGCCGGCGGGAGGTTTAGTTAAGAAAAATGGTTGCTTACCCTCGGGCGTGGTTTGCCATTCGAAATAGCCGTTGGCTGGCACCAGGCAGCGTTGCCGCCGCATAGAAGCTTTAAATGAGGGTTTTTGCAACGCCGTTTCACTGCGCGCATTAATCATGGGACGGCGGGCGTCGCGCGCCCACGACGGCACCAGGCCCCACTGCAGCGGCTGCAACCGCCGCTCCACAAACCCGTCCGGCTGCGTCTTCGCCGCGTCCGACCGCGGTTTCGATGCCTCTGGCCCCACCTGCGACTTCGACCCGCTTAAGCCCGGTTTCGATGCCGCCACTCTGACCTGCACATCAGGCTCCCCTGAGTGCGGGTTCGATGCCTCCGGTTCAATGAGGCGTTCAAACACTACGGGCAGCAGCTGTGACGGAGCCGCATTCCACGTTGGTTGCACGGGAGCGAACACGCGGTCCACGTTAAACAGTGGAACCAGGTTCTCCTCTTCATCCCACAGGGCGTACCGGCCACACATTAAAACTCCTCACCACACATTAAGCCTCCTCAGGTGGGTCGGCGGGTTTTTCTTCCTCAAACACAACTTCCACAGTAGGGGCTGCAGCAGTTCGGTTCCGCTTCACCCGCACCTTACCCTGCGGCGCTCGCGGGCGACTGCGACGGGGTTTCAACAGGCGCCGCAACTGCTCAGACGTGATCGTCAACGTCCAATCTGGTGACGCCGGTAGCTTCCAGCTACGCCAGTTCGCTAAACACGTAAACGCGGACCCAACCACGGTGGCCACCAGCATCCCCATCATCGCAAGATCCGCGTGGAAAAACCCCACCATAATCACCGAACTAACCGCAGCGGGCGTGGCATACAGCTCGTTCCCACCAAACACCATTGGGACGTTGCCTGCAGAAATGTCGCGGATCATCCCACCCCCAACCGCGGTGGTCATCCCCATCAAAATCGCAGGCATTATCCCAAACCCAAGGGCCAGGGTTTTCATTGCTCCCGTCGCCGCCCACGTGCCAAGCACAGTGCCATCGGCAATCACAATCAGCACCCGCGAAGGCCGCGAATCCAACTTCCAAAGCAGCGCCGTCAACGCCCCCAAAATCGCCACAATAATGTAGTACGGGTCCGTCAACGCTATCGGTGGGCCAGCCGACAGCATCACGTCACGAATAATGCCCCCACCCATAGCGGACATTAACGCCAACACCGCGTAACCCACCGGGTCGAACCCCTTCTGCCGGGCGAGCCGCCCACCCAGAATCCCGTTCAAAAACACGCCCGTCAGGTCGATTGCGCGAAACAGGTCGGGGATGGCGTCGTTCAGTTCCTGTAACAGCCCCATCGGCCCTCCTGAAAAATCAAGGCAAAAACCTACACGCCAGAGGCGCCAAAAGCCAACCCCAGCAAGTACGTAACTAACGTAGCACCGTAACCGATTGCCAACTGCCGCAACGCACGCGGAAGCGGGGACTTACCCGACAGCACGCCCGTCACCCCACCGGTACACATCAGGGCCGCCCCCACAATCACCACGGACACCCCAAGCGCCACGTAGCTCGACAACCCGAACATGAACGGAAGCAACGGCAAAAACGCGCCGGTTGCGAAAAACAGGAACGAAGACAAGCCCGCGCGAATACCCGAACCAATCTCCACGAACTGCTGGCCATCCTCACGCAGTTTCGCCCGCTGCTTAGCACTGAGCATCGCGTGGTTAGTAACAATCGAACCGGTTGTCAGTTCGGTTGCGGGGCGGTTAATTGCCGCCAGAATAGTGCGGGCGTGGTCGCGCGACTCCTGCTCAGAATCACCGCGGGCGCGAAACACCAACTCCAGTTCGTTCGCATGCACGTCGAGTTTCGCCACGGCCTCGCGCATATCCTCACTGGGACTACTGGCCTCCAGAAGTTCGCGCTGGGAAGTGACCGAAATGTACTCGCCCGCAGCCATCGACAGCGCTCCGGCAAGCAAGCCCGCGAACCCCGCGGCAATCACCATGGACTGCGTCGTACCCGTAGCGGCAATCCCCGCGATCAAAGCCAAGTTAGACACCAGCCCGTCATTTGCCCCAAACACTGCGGCACGGAACGTGCCCGACAACCGTTCGCGCGAACGCTCCGCCAGGCCCCGCACCACTTCCCCGTGAATATGCTCATCCGCCGCGATTTGCGCGCTCGCATCATCGTCCGCATCGTAGTTAGACCGGCCTTCACTTCGCTGCGCTAGGGCCAGCACGAACAGGGTGCCGAACATGCGCGCCAGCTTCGACAGCAGCCACGAACCCGGGGACGGTTTCGGATCCGGCTTCGCGTACTTACCTAACCGCTGCACCCAGTATTGTTCGTGGCGGCATTCCGCCGCAGCTAGTTGCAGTAAGATTTCACGTTCTTCCCCATCGCGTTTTTTCGCGAGGTACCGGTAGGTCTGCGCTTCCATCCGCTCGTCAGCAACGTAGCGGCGCCACCGGCGGATCTGCTCCCGGGTGGGAGCCGGGGCGTTAGGCTGAGGGGTCACAGGCGTTATTTTCCTTCGAAACCTTCAGAGCTTTCAAAACCTTCAGAGTTTTCGAAACCAGGTGTTTTAACGGAACCGGCAGGTGGTTCTTCCGTGACCTCCACGACGTCTACGTCCACGTATTCCGGTTTCGGTTCCGAAGCTACGCCGAATACGCGTTCTTTAACTACGGACACGATCTTGTCGGTAGCGGCCTGCCCACCGCGCCGCAGGGCTTCCGACACTTTCTCGGACGCGTTATCGATCGGTTTCGCCAACGTTGGTGAGTTACGCAGTTTAGAAGCGTGTCGTTTAATTGCTTCGTACCGGGACCTACCGGCGCGGGTGCCGAGCACGTATCCGATGCCAGCTCCGAGTATGAACGATAGTTTGCGTGCCATATTCCCTCCGTAGGTTTGTGGATTCCTACCGTACAGTGTACGGGTGTTTCCCCTGGGTGTTTCCACCCTAAGCATTATCACTAGAGTTTACTTATCTAGGTTTACTATGCTCTAAGTATGGCTGAGGTAGAGATCTCGACTCCGCGTGGCAAGGTTCTGCGCGGTAGTTTTGTGAACCCTGTGGATGCAACAGACGCAGCGGTGCTCTTCTCTCACCCATTCCTTGGGGAACGCACGTCCAACAGTTATTTCGACATGCTCGCCGCAACGTACCGGGGGGCGGGTTACGCCACTTTGGAGTTCGACTACTCTGGGTGCGGGCGTTCTGACGACGATGTGATTACCGCCCGGAACCAGCAAGAAGACCTGCAGTCCGCCAGTTCGTGGCTGGTTGAACACGGGTTTTCCCGCCAGGTTCTGCACGCGCATTCGTTTGGTTCCCTGGTTGCGTTGCGCGCGCATCCTCAGGCAACACAAGCCATGATTTTAACGGGCATGATTACGGGCCCGATTTCGTTTGAATGGTCCCATATTTTTTCTGAGGGACAGCTCGACGATTTGGAACAGCGGGGCGAAACCCGGATCCCGAACGACACGGATCCGCAGCGCAAGTACTTTCTGATATCGCGCCAAACCCTGGTGGACCTGTCGATGAATAAGACGGAGGAACTACTGGCGGATCTGAGTGCGCCGATCCTCGCGATTCACGACGCGGACGATATCGCCCAGGGGTTAGATAAGGCGAGTGCGGAAGTGGTGGCGGACCTGCCGGCAGGGTCGAAACGCGTGTTGATACCGCACGCGCATTTTGGTTCGGGCCAGGATGTTGACCGGTTGCGCGAGCTTTCACTGCAGTGGGCGCGCGACCACGTGCCCCCGCGACTGGGGTAGCCAATGGTTCCGGAACCACAGTTGGCGCGCACAATCCGCACGGGGAAACGAGAAATCGTTACGTTCCCCAAATTGGGGTCGGCGCAAGTACACGTGTTAGATGAGGGCGAAGGCCCAGCGGTTGTGCTTTCTTCCGGTCTGGCGATTGCGTGGTTCGACTGGCAGGATTTAACAGACCAGTTACTTGCCGATGGGTATCGAGTAATTTGCATTGACCGACCTGGAGCGGGATTGTCGGGCCCACTGCCTCAGGGGAATTACCCGTCGGTAGCAGACCAGGCGGGTGTGATTGCGCAGGTGTTGGATGCGCGTGAGGTGGCGTCTGCGATAGTGGTGGGGCATTCGATGGGGGGCATGGTAGCGGAGGCGTTCGCGCGGCTGTACCCGCAGCGGTGCGAGCGGCTAGTGCTGGTGGACACCTCGTATGAAACCCCGCCAGAGACGCTTGGGCAGGCCAGCCCGGAACCTGCTAGCTATGAATCTGCTCGCTCGGAATCGGTTGGTTCGGAGCCTTTTAGCTCGGAATCCGCTGGTTCGGAACCGTTTAGCTCGAAATCTGCGGCTTCGGATCTTGAGGGGGAGCGCGCGGAGCAGGAGGCGGACGGAGCGTCGAACGAGTCTTTACTGGCGCGACTGTTAGAGAGCCCGCCGGTGGAGGAGTTGTTTTTGTTCGCCACGAAGCAAGCTCAGGTAGTGCTCACGAGTTCACCGGCGTTGGCACGGCTGGTGTCTAAAATCCGGTTCCACACTAAACGCACTCCACTGCGCAGTGCCCGGCGGGTAGATGAGGCGAAAGTGTCGCGCGCCGTATTCACTAAAGCCCATATCCTGTCGGGAATGGTGCGTGAATACGCGGCGTATGGGGACTGGGTGAAACAGGTGGAGCAGTTGCGCCACACCCACACCTACACCGGGCAGGTGGCGGTGGTTGCCGCGCAGTCTGGCCCGCACGCCCTGTCGGAACGGTGGGTGTCACTACTGGACGAACTGGCAGGCCGGTTCGCAGACCAAGGAGCGGTGACGGGCTTCCACGTTGTCAAAGCATCCCACCTGGTGATGCGCGACATCCCTCAGGACCTCGCGCAAATCATTGAAGGCGACTGAACAAACCCGGCAAACGGCGGGGCCTAGTTCGTGGGCGTGCGGGCGAAGGCAGCTATACCTAGACGCGATGGTTCCCAGGCGGGCGAAGGCGGCTGAAAGGCTGCAGCGTTCGCCGGGAGGTTGGGGGAACACGATAGACTGGTGGGCGTGTCTGCCCCAGTGAGTCGATTTAACGCCAGTCAACTAGCGCAGCGGGCCGCTGCCCTGCCGGTGGTTACGTTCCCACCGGATTTACCGGTGTCTGCGCGGCGCGACGACATTGCGCAGGCGATTGACCGGAACCAAGTGGTGATTATTTCGGGTGAGACCGGTTCGGGTAAAACCACGCAGATACCAAAGATTTGCCTACAGTTGGGCCGGGGTGTGCGCGGCATGATTGGGCACACGCAGCCGCGGCGGATCGCAGCCCGTACGGTGGCGAACCGGATTGCGCAAGAACTGGGTACGAACGTGGGGAACCAGCCGGGTGACGCAGTGGGGTTCCAGGTGCGTTTCACCGACCAGGTGGGGCCCACCACCTTGGTGAAACTGATGACGGACGGCATTTTGCTAGCCGAGATCGCGCACGACCCCCTGTTGCGTGCTTACGACACCATAATTATTGATGAGGCCCATGAGCGCAGCTTAAATATTGACTTCCTCATCGGCTACCTGACGCAACTGCTGCCTAAACGCCCGGATTTGAAGGTGATCATCACTTCCGCCACCATTGATTCGCAGCGTTTCGCCGAGCATTTCATGGGCCCAAACGGGCAGCCCGCCCCCGTTATTGAAGTTTCGGGCCGCACCTACCCCGTGGAGATCCGCTACCGCCCCCTGGTAGCCGACACGCCTGGCGGCAAAGAGGGAAGCCACGCGCACAGCCCCGCCGTGCCTCAGGAAAAAGAAAAAGGGAATGAAAGCGCGAACCAGACCGACCCGGCGAACCAAACGAACCAGACCGAACCGCCAAACCAGGCGGACCAGAAGGCGTTGGTGTTGGAAGACCCGGATGCGGACTTGCCGACCTTGGGGTATGGAATGGGTGAGGAGATTGATTACATCACGGGTATCTGCCACGCGGTGGATGAGCTGATGGCGGACGGGGATGGGGACATCCTCGTGTTTTTGCCGGGCGAGCGGGATATTCGCGATACGGAAGCGGGTTTGGAAGACCATTTAGGTACCCGGTTCATTAAAGCTGGGGAGGCGCGGGCGAACTCTGTGCCCGGTGGGGTGGAAGTGATGCCGCTGTTCTCGAGGTTGTCGGCGGCGCAGCAGCAGCGGATCTTTAAACCCCATCCGCGGCGGCGCATCGTGTTGGCAACGAACGTGGCGGAAACGTCGTTGACGGTACCTGGGATCCGCTATGTGATTGACCCGGGTTTAGCGCGGATTTCACGGTATTCTAACCGCACTAAGGTGCAGCGTCTGCCGATTGAACCGGTTTCGCAGGCGTCAGCGAATCAGCGTTCGGGCCGGTGCGGGCGCGTGGACGATGGGGTGGCGATCCGCCTGTATTCGCAGCGGGATTTCCACGCTCGTCCCCGGTTTACGGAACCGGAGATTCTGCGGACCTCGCTGGCGTCCGTTATTTTGCAGATGGCGGCGTTGGGTTTGGGGGACGTGGAGGGGTTCCCGTTTTTAGACGCTCCCGCCCCTCGGGCCATTAAAGATGGCGTAGTTTTGCTTGAGGAACTGGGGGCTCTGCGCGTGGGAGTGCGGCCGTTGAAGCTCACGCGGGTGGGGCGGCAGTTGGCGCGGCTGCCGATTGACCCGCGGTTGGCGCGCATGCTGGTGGAAGCGGGGCGCAGTGGGTGCGCGTCTGAGGTTTTGATTATCGTTGCGGCCCTGTCGGTGCAGGACGTGCGGGAACGCCCGGCGGAGCATCAGCAGGCTGCGGATGAGTCACACGCCCGGTTCTTGGATGCGACGTCTGATTTTTTGACTTATTTGAATATTTGGCGTTATTTGCGCTCGTCAGCGCGGGACATGTCGAACTCTGCGTTCCGGCGGATGTGTCGGGATGAGTTCTTGCATTACTTGCGGTGGCGGGAGTGGCAGGACGTGGTGGGTCAGCTTTCGCAGATGGCGCGGGAGATCCGGATTCGGTTCGACACGCTTTCGGTGCCGTCGCGGTCTTTGGTGCAGCGGTGCCGCCGTGATGGGGGTGTGAAGGATGCGCATGCGCGGGCAGCGATGGCGTTGACGGCAAAGACGTCTGCGAAGAATGCGGATGATATTCACCGTGCAGTACTGGTGGGTTTGCTCACCAATATTGGGATGTGGGATCAGGCGCGATCGGAGTATCAGGGGACGCGTGGGGGCCGGTTTGTGATTTGGCCGGGTTCCGGGTTGGCGCGGAAGCATTACGAGTGGGTGATGGCTGCGGAACTGGTGGAGACGTCCCGCGTGTTTGCCCGCACGGTGGCGCGGATTCAACCGGAGTGGGTGGAGAAGCACGCGCAGCGTCTGGTTAAGCACGTTTATGGGGAGCCGTACTGGTCGACGCGTAATGGTGCGGCGATGGTGCGTGAGAAAGTGATGTTGTATGGGCTCACGTTGATTGCGGACCGGCCCGTGTTGTTGGCGAATGTGCCGCCGCACGCGTCGTTTGATATTCCGCAGTCTGCCACCACCTTGGGTTCTAGGACTGCGCTTGGATCTGGGTCTGCGTTGGGCCCGGTTGGGTCGGTGTCTGGTTCGCCAAAGGAGTTGGCGCGACAGATGTTTATTTCGCACGCGCTGGTTGCGGGGCAGTGGCGTGGTCGGCACCGGTTTATTGCGCATAATAAGCGGGTGTTAGAGCAGTTGGAGGCGGATGCGCAGAAGTTGCGTGCGTCTAGTTCTGTTGATGAGGCTGCGTTGTACGCGTTTTTTGATGAGCGGGTTCCAGAGGACGTGTATTGCGCAGCGGATTTTGACCACTGGTGGCGTGGGCAGGCCGATAAGCGGTTGTTGGAGTTTTCGCGCGCTGCTTTACTTGGGGAGGAGTCTTCGGATCCATCCGGGTACCCGTCGCATTGGGTGCAGGGGGATTTATCGTTGCCGTTGCGGTACGAGTTCAATCCGGGTTCGCCGCGCGATGGGGTGACGGTGCGGGTGCCGGTCACTGTTCTGGCGCGGGTACATGACGTGGGGTTCGACTGGTTGGTGCCGGGTATGCTCACAGAGTTGCTGACGGCCACGATTCGAGCGTTACCGAAAAATTTGCGCACGCAGTTGGTTCCAGCGCCCGATGTGGCGGGCGAGTTAGCGGTTTGGATTCGGAGTAATATTTGGGGGCTTGAGGGCACGCGAACCACTGCGGGGGATCCGCATTCGCGTGGTGCAAACGGTTCTAGTGATTCGGCCGCGGCTAACAGGTCGGACGGTTCAGCAGCCGAGAACAGTTTGGGTGGCTCAGCAGCTGCTAACAGCGCATCGGGTGAGGCTGCTTCCTCTGATTCTCCTGGCGCGAACAAACCTCAAGCGCAGCGGCGGGAACCGAAGGGGTCCACGCGCGGGGGTTCAAATGGGCCGGACCCGCGTTCTTTGGAAGCCTCTTTGGGGCGTTTAGCTGCGTGGGCGTCAAAGTCGGGTGCTGCGTCGAAAAAGTCGATCGCGAAAATGCGGCAGCAAAGCCAAGGTGGTAGCGCTGCAACGAGTCGTTCCGAAACCGGTTCGAATACAGGTTCCAAATCTGCATCCGACGCGCAATCCCGTGTTACGTCCAACGCCGCGGATTCCAACACTTCCAGCTCTGCGGTGTCTGCCGCTGCTACCCCCGCGACTTCTGCTGAGGCTTCTGGTTCTGACACCCGGGTGGTTTCTACCGAGGTGGAACCAGCACTGCCAGGAACGGAGTCTGGGTTGCGTTTACCCCCGTTTTTCACCGCGTTCCAGCAGGCAGTTAAGGCAGTTAAAAACGTGGAGGTCCCAGCGGATTTGTGGGATCAGTTGGTGTTACCGCCCCACGTGGTGATGCGGTTTGAGGTTGTGGATGCGAAAGGTAGGGAGATTCGCTCTGCGGAAGATCTGACGTGGCTGCAAAAACAGTTGGCGAGCCAGTCGCAGCAGGCGGTGCGTTCGGCTATGCGTGACGCCTTGCAGGAGGCATTCAAAACTGCTGACCAGCAGGCGTTTAAACACGGTGGTAACCGGCCTGGCAAGCAGCATAAGAACCAGCAGACCCCCCGCGGTAAGCAACGCAGGAGCAACTCGCAGCATGAGGGCAACGTGGAGGATCTGCGCGCAGTACACCCGTCTGGGCGTGCTGAACAGCATGACGGCACCGCGTCTCAAACCCGGTCTAATCAGACTCCACGCGGCGCAACGCAGGTAGGCGGAGCGGGTAATGCGGGTGGTTTGATTCGCGAGCAAAACGGTTTGAAGCACTGGCCATCCCTGCCGGACAGCCAGGCAAACGGACATTTGAGCGACCAGACTAGTGACCATCCGAACGCGACTGCAGAAGGTGGCGTGATTCCGTTGGATGTGGAAGCTCGGGGCGCTAACGGCATGATTGTGCGGGCTTACCCGTGTTTGGTTCCGCAAGGTTCAGCGCAGGAGCCGGCAGCTGGGTTACGGTTGGCGCCCACGCGGGTGCAGGCGGATGCGCAGCACCGGCAGGGGTTGGCGCATTTGGTGTTGGCGCAGGTGGCGCTCTCCACCACCCGGGTGTCTACGCGTTGGTCAGGCAAGCAGGCGCTCGTGCTGGCGTCGAGTCCATATTCGAGTACTGAGGAGCTGATTGCGCAGGCGCAGCGGGCCGCCACGCTCAGTTTGATTGATGAGGCTCCGCAACCGCCTTATAAGGTGCGGACGAAACCGCGTTTTCAGGCGTTGCTGGAGTTTGTGCGTGAGAACTTAGAGGACCGCGTTTACCAGGTTCTAGGGTACGTTGTGGATGCTCTGGCGCAGTACAATACGGTCACCCAGCAGTTACGGAAGCATTCTTCGCCGTCTGAGTTGCGTTTAGTTACGGATGTGAAAGCTCGTGTGGACGCGTTGGTGAACGATCGGATGCTGCAGGACACACCATTTGCCTGGCTGCCGCACGTGGCGCGGTTCGTGCAGGCGCAGAGTAAGCGTTTAGATAAGGCTTCGTCTTCCCCCACAGCTTTAGCCCGCGATGACGCGCACGCGCGTTCCCTTGCGGTTTTGCATGCGGATTTTCTTGAGGCACTGGAACGCACTCCGGCGAACGAGGTTACTCGGCGTGCGCAGTTATCTGATGGCTTGTGGTTAGTGCAGGAGTTAGCGGTTCAGTTCTTCGCGCAAGAGCTTGGTACGTCGCGGAAAGTGTCACAAAAGCGGTTGCACCACTTACTGCAGCATTAAGCATGGGGGGCAGCTAGTGCCTCAAGAATAAAATCCTGAAAAATAGGGCCTTGAGGAATAGGGCTTTAAAAATAAGGTTTTGGAAAGCAAGTCCGTGAAGAATAAGGCCGTGCGGAATCGGTAAACTAGTAAAGCTAGTGTTAAGAAGCCACCTATAAGGGGTCATGCAATGTCGATGTCCGAAACACAAGGTACTTTTGCGCAAACGCACACGATTAAACTCGGCGATTCGTACGCAACTATTAATGCGCGGGGCGCGACGCTACGCAACTGGGTGGTGGATGGCGAACAGATTGTGGACGGGTACGTGAGTGACGTGGAACAGTCCACGCTGGACGGATTTCGGTGTGCGGTGCTCGCCCCCTGGTCGAACCGCCTTGAAAACGGGAAGTGGGCAGACTCGAGTGGCACCACGTACCCCGCGCCCGCGCCCACAATTCCCGATGGGGAAACGGGGCTGCACGGCCTCGTGTTCGAAGCGCCTTTCATTGCGCGCGCAGACGAATCCGGCCGGAGCGTAGTGTTCACATATCACCTAGAACCTTCAAACGCGTACCCGGGTGCGCTCGACATCACGGTGACCTACACGTTAGAAACCGCGAACAAACTGCACGTAAAAATCGCGGCCACAAACGTAGGCGAGCAAGCAGTACCGGTAGCGCTCGGGTGGCACCCGTACTTCCTGCTGGAGGAGACGATTGGGCAAGACCCACAATCCGCCCCACGCATCGACGTGCCCGGCAAGTACCTGGTTAGCACCGACGCGAAACTCATCCCCCTAGATGCCGCAGCCGCGTACACGGCACTTGAAGCACCCGGCTTGAGGGGACGTTTTCAGACTGATGCAAAGCGGCACCGCTCCCCTCAAAACGCCGGCGCTGGGCCAGACCACTCGGCTGAGGAAGATAGCAGCGCCGAAAAAGACTGCGCCGCAAGGCAAGAAAGCGGCGTCGGAACAGAAGGCCGCGCTGCACAAGGCACGCTTTCGGCTGAGTGGGACCAGGCGGTAACCGGGCTGATACCAGATAGTGACGGGATGTGTTCCGCGCAGCTAACCACTGGGCGGCGGACGGTGACCGTGCAGGCGGACCTACCTACCGGCGTGGGTGAGGGGAACTACCACCTCTACACCGGGGCGGGGCTTAAACGCGGCCCCTACCAAAGTGTGGCAATGGAACCGTGCCAGTTTATCCCCAACGCGTTCAACCGCCCAGAACTCGCTGACGCTCTGCAACTACAGCCCGGGCACACGAGGGCACTAAACATCCGCGTACACGCAACAAACAACGCGGACTAAACCCGTGGGGGCCTTCGTGCCCGTTGGGAAACAGCTCGTTCAAAACAGCTTGCTTGGTGGTGGCAGGCCGCGATGGCGCCCGTTGGGAAACAGCTCGTTCAAAACAGTTCGCTTAGTAATGGCAGGCCGCGATGGCGCCCGGTGGCAAACCGGGTGCTTAGTAGTGAGAGGCCACGACGGTACCCATCGGAGCCCACTCGTACAGTTGCGCGGCCGACCCCACCGGTAGGTTCACGCATCCGTGCGAACCAGCGGACCCTGCGTATCCGAACGAGCCGCGCCACGGCGCGCCATGAAGAGCGTAGTTGCCCGAGAAGTACATTACCGACGGTACCCCCGGCGTCTCATACTCCGACCCGTCGAAGTCAGTTCCCCGCATCGTCTGTGTCGGATACTTCAAGTAGATCCGGTGAATGCCCGTAACCGTTTCCCAACCCGGCGCGCCCGGCACCATTGGGATCGGCCCGATCTCCGGCGTCCCCCCATTAAACGCCGTGACAGTGAAGTTAGACAGGTTAATATCTATCCACTTCTCCCCATCAGATGCCTTGTAGTACAAAGACTCCGCTGCCGGCGCCACCACTTTCTCATCCCACTTCGCCTCCGTGGTTTTCGCGGTGAACGCCCCCTCGTAATCCTTACCAGCCTCGATCGCCTGCATCATATCCGCCGCGACCTTATCCACATTGTTAACCGAACGGCCCTCTTGCGGCTGCGACACCGTCTGAATTACCTTGCCGTCCTTATTAACCCTCCGTTGCCCATTTTGAGGTTCCTGGTTAACGTAATCGTCCGCCGCCTTCTGCACCCACTTACTAACCGCTTCCGCGTTCAGCTTCAGCGCCTTCTCCCCACTTGGCTTGAGGTCCACCCACTCGGTGCGCCGCGAAATACTGGGAACAATGGACTCGTCCTCGTACTTAATCTGCACATTCGTTTGCGACAACTCCATCGCTTTATCCGCCAGCTGCTGCGCGTCCGCATCCGTGATGTCCGGCTCGCGATCCTCGTAAGCCGCTTTCACCGACCCAGACTGCAGTGACAACGCTGCTTTCTTACCTGCCGCAACCAACGCCTTCGTGTCTAACGTGCGGCCAACCTGGCCGGGTTTAACCGAGAAACCCTTCCCATCGTCTGCGCGCACCACCTGCGCATTCTTAGCTTGCTCAATCCCCTCAGGCAAAATGGATAACACAAAATCTTGGGTCGCATCCAAATTGGGCGACACCACCGGATCCACAGTGCGGGCCGAGAACAACGCTTTAAACCGCGCACCCACCGACCGGTTCGGTTCAAGCACCTTCTTAATCGTGTCATCCACGTTGATTGGCGTACCAATCTTGTTGAGGTTAGCCACGAACTTCCCGTCCGGTGTCTGCACTGACACTTGTGACTGCTCATTTTTTTGCTGCAGCAGCGACTTCAGTTGTGCCCGGTTCATGCCCGCCACGTCCACACTCCCCACGTGGGTGCGTGGGAGCGCGCGGTTTGCATAGTGGGACCCATACCAGATTCCACCCGCAGCCAACGCCAGTAAAGCCACCAGCGCGGCCACCACAATCCATAGCCAACGTTTAGAAGCCGCGGTTCGCACCATTAAACCTCCACACTTTAAGGATCCGCATATTAAGGGGACGACCGATGTGCACACCCCATGGTATTTGATTTCCACGCCGAATCCCATGAATAAGCCAAAATCACGCCTAGTTCGTGTTTAAGTTCACGAGTGGTTTAGAATCGAAGAATCAGTCTATATGGGAGTGTTTTATGGCTTTTGATGACGGCGCCACCTCAGATAAACAACCAGACCGCGAAATCCTCACCTGGGACGGTTTCGGAGGGGCCGCGCGCGAACTCGCAGCACAAATCGTTAACAGCGGATGGATGCCCGACCTGATCGTCGCCGTGGCCCGCGGCGGACTCCTTCCCGCCGGCGCACTTTCTTACGCCATGGGGCTAAAAGCGATCGGCACCATGAACGTAGAGTTCTACACCGACATCGCAGAAACCCTCCCCGAACCCGTTCTACTACCCCCTCTGATGGACGTGTCCGAACTGAACGACAAGAACGTGCTCGTTGTGGACGACGTCGCGGACTCCGGGAAAACCCTGAAGATGGTCATGGACCTCATCAACCAAGACGGCTTATCGTTAGACGGAAAATCCACCATCACCGTGGATGCACGCAGCTGCGTTATCTACGAGAAATCCCGCTCCATCATTAAACCCGACTACGTGTGGGCCAAGACGGACAAGTGGATTAACTTCCCCTGGTCTACCCTGCCGGTCATCAAACCAGACCAGGCGTAACAGGCCAGCTTCAGATCTAACCGCCCAGTTGGGGGCGGGTGCGGCGCAGGATTACTGCGGGTTGAACCACGCTTAGCTACTGCGGGTTGAACCACGCTTTGTAGAACGCGTAGAAGTTCAAGTTCCCCCACGTGGTGCACTTACCACCCCGGCCAGATAATGCTTGTGGGGACGGCTGGTAAGGCGTGTAGTTATACAACCCAGCGGTCGCCTGGTTCTGCACGTACACGACCCCGAACCCACAATCCGGGTCCACGTCGTACGCAATCTGGTTATTCTGCCCCGCTTTCACATTGTATTTCTGCGGGTGCGCCCGGTACATCTTAAACTGCCGGGCCGCCCCGTATACTTGCCGGGCAAACCCATAATCCTCTGGGTTACAGTTCGTGTGGTCCGGACACCCGTACCCCATCGCGATCTGATACCGCGCCGGCGTCAAATCCGTGCCCGACGCCGTGATCAACCCCTGCTCCTTCTGCAACGTCACCAGTAATGCCTGCGGGTTCACGTCACACGCCTGCGCGGCCTTATAAATAATCGCAGCCGCAGAATCATGCTTCTTGCCCGCAAACGGTTTTACACAGTACTCGTTCGCACCCCAAGATGGAGAATCCTCCACGTACTTCGCTAAACACGCGGTACCTTCTGCGCCGGTGCGGCACCCTTTATTCCACTTGGCAATAAAATCCGCCACTTGCTTTTCCGTCATAGCTTGAGGGTTGAAAAATACCTCATCGGAAATAATATTGCCCGCATCAAAACCTTCCGCACTCACCGGCGGTAGGGTAGGTTCTGGCTCCGCCTGTGGCTTAGGGGCGCGCGGCGTTGCGATCTGAACGACCGCGAACACCGCCAGCACCACAATCGCAGCCACAATAATGAACGGTAAATACACCGAATCCGGCCCCCGCCCCACCGCAGGGCCGGCATGTGGATTGCTGCGCGTGTTTCGACCGCGATTGGTTCCAGACGCGCGGCTTCTGCGGTTTGAACGCGCTGGTTCCGTTCGCCGCGTGCGCGCTGGGCGTTTACTTCGAGGCGGCTTCGACATGGTCCGCTATTGCGTCAACAGCGCTTTCAATCGTGTCTAACGTGGTTTCGAAATCCTCCTGCGTGCCATACCACGGGTCCGGCACATCCAACTCGTAAGACGGTGCGTGCTCGCCCACCGCTGGGTCAAAGGAGCGGAACATGCGCAAGTCCACCACCGAAGGATCACCCACTGGACCGTCCTTTGTAACCTTCACGTCAACCATCTGCGCGAGCCGCTCCACCTGCTTGTAGTGGCCTGTAGTCATCGCGAGGATCAGGTCGTACTCCTCTACCTCCTGGGGTTGCACCTGGTGCGCATGGTGATCTGGCACATCGTAATCGGCGTCCCGCAACGTTCGGGCAGCCCGCCTATCAATCGGCCCGCCATGTTCCTCATCGGAAATACCTGCCGAATCCACCTGTGCAGATACGCCACGGGCCTCCAAGCGGTCGCGCAACACCACCTGCGCCATAACAGACCGGCAAATATTACCCGTACACACCATCAAAACCTTGTAAACCATGGCCCCAAGCCTACCCGACGCGCAGTAGCGACAGAACCCAGGGTAAGAAGACTCACCGAAAACCCGGGTAGGGGGGGCGTTGCCACGCCTGCGAATGGGAAAACAGGTGGGTAGCGGTCGTTGACGCGCGTGTGCATGGGAAACCGCGTGGGACACAGTGGTTGACGCGCGTGCACATGGGAAAACCCGGGTCTAGCGCAGACCCAGGCTCTCAGCGGTATCGGAGTGTTAGAAGTCCCAGTCCTCGTCTTCCGTGTCCTCAATCTCCCCGATCACGTAGGAGGAACCGGAGCCCGAGAAGAAATCGTGGTTCTCATCCGCGTTCGGCGACAGGGCCGCCAAAATCGCGGGGTTCACGTCCACAGAATCCGCGGGGAACAACGCCTCATAACCCAAATTCATCAACGCCTTGTTCGCGTTGTAACGCAAGAACTTCTTCACGTCCTCACTCAAACCAAGTGGATCGTACAGGTCTTCCGTGTACTCCTCCTCGTTGTCATACAGGTCATCCAACAGGGTGAACGTGTAATCCTTCAGCTCATCGCGACGCTTCTGCGAAGCATCCCGCAACCCCATCTGATACTTGTAGCCAATGTAGTAGCCGTGCACAGCCTCATCGCGAATAATCAGGCGAATCAGGTCCGCAGTATTCGTAAGCTTCGCATGCGCAGACCAGTACATCGGGGCGTAAAAACCAGAGTAGAACAAGAACGACTCCAACATTGTCGAAGCCACCTTCTTCTTCAGCGGATCATCCCCCTCGTAGTAAGACAAGATGATCTCCGCCTTCTGCTGCAACTGCTTATTCTCTCGCGACCAGCGGAAAGACTCGTTAATCTCCTCGGTGGAAAGCAGGGTAGAGAAAATCGACGAATAAGACTTCGCATGCACAGACTCCATGAACGCAATATTCGTGTACACCGCCTCCTCATGCGGCGTACGGGAATCTGGGATAAGCGAAATCGCACCCACTGTACCCTGCAGCGTATCCAGCAGCGTGAGGCCCGTGAAAACGCGGTTCGTCATTGTTTTCTCATCATCAGTTAACGTCTTCCACGAGGGAATATCATTCGACAACGGAATCTTCTCTGGCAACCAGAAATTACCCGTCAGCCGATCCCACACCTCAAGGTCTTTGTCGTCCTCAATCGCATTCCAGTTAATCGCCTCAAAAACCGGTTCCGTCACGCTTCCTCCTTCAACATCAACCAAACCATCTTCCCACACCCGAACGACCGCGCAAGAACCCAAACCATCACGTAAGAACCCAAGCGAGCCAACGAGCGTTTTACGCCCGCTGGGCCGCGGACCGGGTAGTAAGCCGGGCCGCAGTCCGGGTAGTAGGCTGGGCCGCGGGCCGGGTCGTAAGCTGGGCCGCGTGCCCTAGCGGTAAACCGCACCTAACCGCGCGTGCCCAAGGTTTGCCGGGTCTTCGCGCTAGCGTACGTTACGGCCCCCGCGAGCGCAGCCAACACCACTGCCTGCTTCACGTGCGGCAGTTTTTTGCCCTGGCGTGCTTTGCGTTCCCCGCGGTGCAGCAGCCACCGTTCCGTCAAAGAGTTCACGTAGATTCCCGCACCAATCACCCCGGCGCAAAGCGCGATCTGCGCTGCCAGTGGTAACTGCGCCAACGCGGTGTCTTCGAACAAATGCTTAGCGTCTTCTTTAGATTCCTGCCACCGCCGCGCACCCTCAGGCAAATGTGCAGCATAGTACCCAGCTGCCGCTACAATACCCGACTTAACAAAAAACCGGGTCACAGACGAACCAGTTACGTCCGGCAGTGCGTACCACGCGAACGTTGACAAACCCGCGACTGCCGCATTCGACTCCGCCGGGTAGCGTTCAAAAAAGTCATGTGTTTTTTTACAACACGTCGTTACTTGCTTCATGGCTTCACCTTCCATCCAACTGCCCCTACCCACAGTTTAGATTGGTACGCCCACATTCTTAACCCCTGGTTCACAAGAGGGCAGGTTAGGGAAAAGGCGAGCTTCGCCCGCGGGCGGGTACGAGAAAGAGCAGGGTTCGCCCGCGGGCGGGTTCGGAGGGGGCAGCGTCTGCCCGCGCTTTTTTACGCGAGGTGCTGGGCTAGTACCTCAAGAATCATGGTCAGCGAAACCGCCCCAGCATCGGGGGTGCCAAGCGACTTCTCACCCAGCGGACGGGCGCGCCCAAGTTTCGCAACAATATCCTTTGTTTGCTCCGCCCCTGAACGGGCTGCCTGCGCGGCTTGCGTCCAAGTGTGCCCAGATTGCAGCTCTTCCACCGCGGGGGCCAACGCATCCACCATCGTCTTATCCCCCACTTGCGCGCCGCCCAGGCGCTGCACGGCCTCGAGCGCCGCCGCGGCCGCACGCGTGTAAGCATCTGAATCCGGCGCATCCTCGTCGCCCAACGTAGCTCCGAACGCCGTGATTAAAGCGCCCCACAGGGCTCCTGACGTACCTCCGGCTGCTGCCGACCACGCGTCACCCGCACCCGCCAGCACCGTAGCCACCCCACCGCGCTGCTCCGCTAGGCGTTTAGCTTCCACAGCGGCGGCTTTCGACCCGCGCGCCATCCCGATTCCGTGGTCACCATCACCCGCCACCGCGTCAATGTGCCCAAGTTCGTCCTCTTTTTCTCGCATGAGGGCCGCTACCTGCTCTAACACGTAAACCACGCGGCCAGCGGTTTCTTGTGACGAGGCCGAACCTTCGCGGGTCACCTGCACGGCTTCAGGCTGTGTGGCAAGCACCGTGGTGTCGGCCTCCACGGGTTGTAAGTTCCCCTTGCGGTACGCCGGCGTGTCACACGCCGCTGCCCAGTAGCGTTCAATCTGCTCATCGGCCCACACCAGTGTTAACGAGCAGCCCGCCATGTCCAACGACGTGACGAACTCCCCGACCTCCGCGTCCACAATCTCCAGGTCCGCGCCCCGCAGGCGCCGGGCAATTTCGCGGTAGAGCACGAACAATTCCTCGTACTTCGTATCGCCCAAACCGTTGACAATCGCGACCACCCGGCTCCCCGCCCCCTCAGGCCGGTCTGCTAACAAGCCATCAACTAGAAGTTTCGCAACCTCGTCCGACGACCCCAGGGGCGCGTCATGAATCCCCGGTTCCCCATGGATTCCCAACCCAACGCCCATCACGCCCGGGTCCAAACTAAACAAGGGTTCCCCCGCGCCCGGTAGCGTGCAGCCAGAGAACGCCACCCCAAACGAGCGGGTGCGGTCATTCACCTTGTTGAACACGGCCTGCACCTGGTCAATATTCAACCCATCTTCCGCGGCCGCGCACGTCACTTTAAACACCGGGAGGTCCCCGGCGATCCCCCGCCTTTTCAAATGCTCGTCCGTTGGTGCGGAAGCGATATCGTCCGTGACCGCGAGCGCCCGGGCGTCCACCCCCTCCCCGCGTAAACGTTCTATCGCTTGCCCGAAGTGCAGTACGTCGCCCGCGTAGTTACCGAACCCGATTAGTACGCCCGCTCCCCGGTCTGCGGCTTTCGCCACCGCGTACGCCTGCGCGCCAGAGGGGGAAGAGAAAATGTTGCCCGCCACCGCGCCGTCTGCGAAACCGGGGCCAACCCAGCCGGCGAACGCGGGGTAATGACCAGACCCACCACCAACCACTACCGCTACTTTCCCCTCATCCACTTTCGTTGACCGCACCACGCCCCCGTAGACGGGTTTAACCCATTTATGGAATGCGTCTGCGAACCCCTCAAGTGATTCTTTTGGAAATTCTTCGGGATCGTTCATTAGGACTGTCATTACCGCACCTTCGTCGTAAGCCAACACGTTTTCTGTGACGTACACTATATTAAGCAACTTGATTCGAAAGAGGTACTATGCGCGCCGCAGTTTTGAACGCTCCCCACGATTTACAGTTGGTTAATAAAGATCAGCCAACCGCTGGGCCCGGTGAAGTGGTTTTGAAAGTTGAGGCGAACACGCTGTGCGGCACGGATTACCGCCTGTTCACGGGGGCGAAAACCTCGGGAGTGCGGGCTGGCGTTGTGCCGGGCCATGAGGTTGCGGGCAGTGTTTGCGAAATCGGGGAGGGCGTTGAGCAGTACTACCCCGACTTGAAGGTAGGGGACCAGGCCACTATTTCGATTGTGGTTTCGTGCGGTTACTGCACGAATTGTTTGCACGACCGCGAGCAGCTGTGTTCTAACCTGACGCTGTTTGGGTACGCGTTGGATGGTGGGTTAGAAGAGTACCTGCGGGTACCGGCCCGGGCGGTTGCGCGCGGCAACCTGTTCCCCACAACCAAGCGGCTAACCCCGAAGGCTCTGTGTTTGTCGGAACCGATTTCGTGCTGCTTGAATGGTTTAGATCAGTATCGGGTTCACGCGGGTGACACCGTCGTGATTTTGGGGGCCGGGCCAATCGGGTTGCTGCATTTGCAGTTGGCCCTACTGCAGGGGGCGGCGCAGGTGATTGTGTCTAACCGCGGTTCTGAGCGCCGCGCCACCGTGGAGCGTCTTGGTGGTGTTGGGGTGCATCCAGATGATTTACCGCATGAGGTTCAGGCCCGCACGGCTGGTATGGGTGCGGACGTGGTGGTGGTCTGTATTGGGGCGGTGGATTTAGCGAACGATGCGTTGGAGTTGGCGCACCCCGGTGGGCGGGTTAACTATTTCGCGGGTTTCCCTAAGGGCTCCACGTCGGTGATGGAACCGAATTTGATTCACTACAAGGAGCTGCAGGTGACGGGTGGTTCGAATGCGCGTCGACGCGACGTTGCGCGAGCTGTTGCCCTACTGGAATCGGGCGTGATTGCCGTTGACGAAATCGTCACGCACCAGTATCCGCTTGCAGATATTCATGATGCTTATGAGGCCGTGCGCGCGCGTAAAGGCGTGAAAATCGCGGTGATTCCGTAACCGCGGTCTGAGCGGCGTGGTTACCTACGGTTTGCAGCGTTGTACTTCGCGTGCCGGCGTGGTTACCTACGGTTTGCAGCATTGTGCTGCGCGTGCCGGCGGGTTTGTCTACGGTTTGGGCCACGGGTTGGGGCGGCAGGCTTGCATGTGGAGGGTCTGTTGCATCATGACGGGGGCGAGGGCGCCGGCGGTTAGACACTGCTGGTGTCCGTAGCCGATGGCGTGGCCCATTTCGTGGTTAAGCACGTACTGGCGGTACTGCTGCACGGTGCCGCCAGCGCGGAGGAACTCTTGCGCACCACCGACCCAGCGGTCAATGTTGATGACGGTTACGTTACCGTTGTGGCACGATGTTTCGCCCGCAGTGTCTAGGGGGGCGCAGAGTTCGTCTACTTTTTTCGGTGACGCTAAAACGAGTGTGGTGTCCCCTTTTTGCCGCACCTGTTTGAAGTTCCGTCCCCATCCACGCGGGTCGTTAAGAGTCTGCGCCACTTCGGTGGCGAACTGCGCGCTGTCTACCGGCAGCCCATCTTCGACCTGCAGAACGTATGTGAAGTCTTTACCTTTAGTGGACTTTAACCCAGCTGGTGGGGACACGGTCAGCAGCGCGCCCGTTCCCCGGTTCTTAACGTCTATTGATGTAAGGCCCCCGGCTAGCGTTTTTGATTCGGGTGCCGCGAACACGCGGTCTCCACTGCCGGTTTTACCGTAGGCAATGAACCGGCCGGCACTGGCGCCGCTGAGGGTGTTCGCAGTTGAAACTAGTTTGCTGGCGTTTGAAACCGTGGTTCCAGTAGCCAGCGGGAGGAATGGTCCGCGCGCGTTCTGGGCTGCGATGAGCATTGAAGCGGGGTCGTCCGCGGACGCCGCCACTACTGCACTGGAGCGGGGAACCGTGCGGGCGGACGCAGCGTTTAATGCGACCGCGTCGATGGATCCGCCCAGCAGTTGGTTGCCCGGGTGTTTGCCAGAAACTTTGGTCCAGGTTTTCGAATCTAACCCACCTACAGCCACGGTGATGCGCGGTTTCAGTGTGTCCAGCGTTCCCATTACCGCGTCTGGGTTAGCGGGGTCTACTAGCAGCACGGGCCCGTCCCCCATTGAGGCAGCCAGGCTCGCATACACCGACGCGTCCGTACCGGTGGCGTCCACTAGGTAGGCGGTTTTAGCGCCTGAGGGGAACAGTGCTTGCGCGATCTTAACGGAAAGTTCCTGCGGGGTTGGCGCGGCCCACTGCTCGGTTTGCACCGCTGCTTTTGACCCGGACGTTTTGAGGGATTCTTGCGCTGCTCCCGCTGCGGTTTCTAACGCGCCCACGGACACGAGTGCTTGCCCACCCACGGCTACCACGCGGGTTGGTGATAGGCGCCCCACTTCGTCGCGCACGCTTTCTGGTAGCGTGCCATCTGCGTTCACGTATAGGACGGGGCCGGGTTGTTCACTGTGACTTGCGGCCGCGATGGGCAGCACAGAGTCCACGTCGTAGGGGTTAACCAGGTAGACGGAGTCCGCGTGCTTACCGAACTGGCGCGACGCCGAAGCCACGGACATTTCTGTTGGGTCATCATCGTACCGCACCAGTGCCGTCCCGTTTTCAGTCACTTCCGTAGTGGGCTGAGCTGTGGGCGCGGCAAATGCGGGTACTGCCGGGGTGACGGCGAAAAAGGGTAGGACTAGTGCTGTGCACGCCACCTGCATTCGCTTCAGCAACTTCTGTCCCATAACCCCCTATTATCCCGCCTCCCTTTGCCACATACAACCCGTTTGGCTAAGCGGTGGAAAACTCCACACTCACCTCGCTGTGGTTACCGGTGCGCTAGTTCCATGAGGTGTTTCAGTACTCCGCTGCCGGCTCGGATGCCGTCGTGCTGATATTCGTTCGTCACCCACGTGCGCACGTTCGCGCAGCGAGCGGTTTCGCGCGACAACTCCACGGGCACAAACATGTCCTCTAAGTACACGGCTCCGGCGCACGGCCGGTCGTTGCTTTGTAGAACCTCAGGATCATAAAGAGTGGGCCAATCCGTGAAGGAGGCAAGCCGGTGCGCCAGGTTTCGCATTGGTACGAGCGCGGGGTCTTCGTCGAACAACCAGGGGTAAATGTGCTCCCCCGTGAGGTAGATCGGGTCGCTGCTCTGCAGGTCCGGTTCGGGTTCAAATCCGGGGAGGTTCCCGTCTTTCACTAGGCGCCACGCCCCCCAGTTTGTTGCCTGACCAGCTAGTTTAGGGGTGGTTCCCGCGTAAATCGTTTCGTGCAGCAGGCCGTACATCGGGTTGTCCCCCATGGACACGTTGCGCCACACCATGTCTAAGAACTGCGTGTTGAGCCGCTTGGTTCCCCGCACCGTGACGAACGGGTCCTCAAAAAAGTAATGCAACTGGTCGAACCCGGCGTCACCACCCAGGTTCATGCCCAGCATGCGTAACCGCCGGCCCGTCAGGCGCTCTCCGGTAGGTAGGGTTTCTTCCGTGTCCCGCAGGTGTTTTAGCACATTCTTGAGGGTTTGCGCGTCCCGCGGGTAACGGTCAAAGTACACGCGGTTGCGCGCCGCGGTGCGCTGGTAGGTCAACTGGTAGATCGTGTCAATATCCACCAGGCCGGGTAGGCCACCGGTGAAGTACACCTCCGACAATCCCTCAGGCGCAATCGATAAATAAGTGGTGTTAATGAACCCGCCATACGACTGCCCAAGGGACTTCCACGGGTGCCCATCGTTGATCTGGTGGCGGAGGAACTCTGCGTCCCACACGATCTGGTCGGCTCGGAAGTGCTTCACGTATTCCACTTGATCATCGACCGTGTCGAATGCGGATAACGTCAGGTGGTCCAGGCGGGTGGAAAGCCCGGTGCCGCGTTCGTCCATGAGGATCACCCGGTGGTTCTTCAGCGCGTGCGCCATCCACCCGGTGGCGGGGTTACCTGGGCGGGGAGCGCGCCCACCTGGCCCGCCTTGCATGTAGATAATCGCTGGCTGCTTGGGATTCGGCTCGCGGTCCGCACTGATTTCGCGGGCAAATAAGTTTATTTGACGCCCATCGGGATGCTTGTGGTCAAGGGGGACGCGGAAACGATGCTCCCGCACCCAGTACCCCCGCTGCTTATAAATCACGGGGCCAGGTTGCGCCGCTTCCCGAGGAGTCGCTGTGGTGCGCACGGGGTTATTCGCGGGAGGTTCCGTAGGCACCTTGGTTCGCACAGGTTTAGTGGCCGGAGGTTCCGTAGGTGTCTCAGGGCGAACAGGTTTAGACGCGGGAGGCCCGCTAGGCGTCTCGGTGCGCGCGGGGTTTGAGGTAGAGCCCTCAGTGGGAGCTCCCGTGCGCACGGGGTTTGGGGTGCCCGCCGGTTTATCGCCGGGCAGGTCGAACAATCCTGCGTCCATGCTCCCTCCCCTATTTATATGTGCGCGATTTGTATTTGCGTAACGATCGAAACCCGTACCTGCCCGCTGAGAGCGCGGATCGATGCCGGCGTGTGCCCGCTGCGAGTTAAGCGCAGAGTTGGGTTGTTTTGGAGCAGCTTGGCGTGGTGACTGGGTGCCTGAGGCCGACTGCTGCATGGGCGCTTGGGGCCGCGCGGATCCGCTGGGGTTATACCCCGGTCCGGTCTGCGGGGGTTTACCTTCTTGGTACGCTTTTGAGCACGCGACCGCGCGCTGGTCCGCCATTTCGTTTAACGCGTTCCCAGAGTGTCCTTTGACCCATTCGAATGTGACGGAACGATGTTGTAAGTGCGCGTCAATGCGCTGGATTAGTTCCGCGTTCTGCACAGGTTTTTTTGAGGCGGTGCGCCACCCGTTGCGTTTCCAGTTGTGAATCCACTGGGTGAGCGCTTTGATTACGTACTGTGAATCCGCCATGATCCGCAGTGGTTCATCCACGTGCTGGGTTTGTTCTAGCAGGTCAAGTACCGCATGCAGTTCCCCAATATTGTTTGTTCCTGAGGGGAAACCACCTGCCCTCCACGTGTCTTTATCTACCACCCACGCCCAGCCGGTTGGCCCGGGGTTACCTAACGAGGATCCGTCTGTAGCTGCAACAATCGTCATGCTTTCCAGTGTAACCACTCACAGTGCAACCACTCCGGCTATCCACAGGCCAGTTCGCGGATGCGGCTCCCTCCCGGGATCGCTCTGAAAAGGGAACCCGATGTAAAGGGTGTCCGTCACGAAAAGGCCAACCGTGCTGACAGGGGTACCCGTCGCGAAAAAGCGTCCGTCATGAGAGCGGTACCCGCCATGAAAAAAGGCCAACCGTACTGAGAGGCCCGCGATGGTGGGGGTACCTGTGATGAAAGGTGGGGGATGAAATATGATGAGGGGCGTGGCAACGATGGATCAAAGCGTGTCTGCGCACGGCGACGCGAAGACACTGCAGGAGTTCGCGCTGGGACGCCTTGCACGCTTCATTCCATCTTCAAACACCGGGTTGGTGCTGGCGGCCGTGATGTGGGTCGTGTCCATTTCCCCGTCTTTACTGCCCCGCACCTGGTGGTTCCAAGGGGTGGCCAGTGGAATCCTCATTACCTACGGTTACGCGCTGGGCGCGGCGATAGGTGGGGTGTGCAGCTGGCTCGTGTCTGCCGCTCGGATCCGTTTTTCCGCCGACGAACGCTGGCTCACCTGGGGGGCGCGCCTAGTTGCTATCGTGGCTGGAATGTGGGTGGTCATCACCCTGATTCGTTTTTACCGCGCCCAAGAAATCTCTGCGAAACACGTGCACATGGACGCACTCACCCCCGTGTCGTTCCTGTGGGCGAACCTGGTGGCACTACTTTTTTGCGTGACCATGGCGGGGATTTGGTGGGTCATCCGCGGCGTTTTCCACTGGGCTGTCAGCCACGCGCCCCGCGCCATCCCGAAGTGGTTAGCGCAACTTGGCGCCACCATCCTCGTGGTTTTGCTGGTTATTTTTGTGGCAAACGATGTTGTGTTTCGTACTTCTGTTGAGGCGTTCTACCGTTACGCTGCAAACACGGACCGGCAAGTACCTCAAGATTTGAAACAACCTCAAGAAGTAACCCGGTCTGGTTCCCCCGGGTCGTGGTCGCGGTGGGAGGACATCGGTCTGTACGGGAAGGAATTTGTGGCGGCGGGCCCGCGGGCGCGTGATATTGAGGAGGTTACGGGCAGGTCTGCGGTGGAACCAATCCGGGTTTACGCGGGTTTGGTTGGGAAGAACCATTTGGGGTCGGGGCCGGATTTGGAGGCTGGAGCGGCTCTGGCGGTTAAAGAAATGGACCGTACGGGGGCGTTTAACCGGCCGGTGGTGGTGTTGGCAACGTCCACGGGAACGGGTTGGTTGGATGAATGGCAAATGCAACCCGTGGAGTACTTGACGGGTGGGGACTGCGCGATTGTGTCGATGCAGTATTCGTTTGTGCCTAGTGCGATCGCTTTTTTGTGGGAGTTTGAAAGTCCGAAGATTGCCGGCAAAGTGCTGTATAAAGCGGTGATGAACCGGGTGAATCAGATGCCACCAGATAAACGCCCGGCGGTGTATTTGACGGGGAACTCGTTGGGGGCGCTCGGGTCGCAAGCGGCGTTTGATTCTGGGGAGCAATTAGTTTCTGGAGCGTCGGGAGCGCTGTGGGCGGGCACGCCGAACGCGTCTAGCCTGTTGCGAAAGCTGACGCAGCAGCGTCATTTGTCTAGCCCTGAGACCGCGCCCGTGGTCAATAATGGGGAGCACATTCGGTTCGCGACCAGTACGAACAGTTTGTATAAGGACGTGTATGGGCGGGATTTGCCGGAGTGGGAGTTCCCCCGTTCCCTGTTTGTGCAGCACACTACGGACCCGGTGGTGTGGTGGTCCCCGCAGTTGTTTACGCGTCAGCCGGATTGGTTGAAGGAGCCGCCGGCGGACAGGCAGGCGCCGCACATGAATTGGATTCGCCTGGTGACTGGGGTGCAGGTGCTGGTGGATCTGCCGGTTGCGGGGATGGCGCCGGACGGTGAGGGGCACACGTACCACCGGCAGATGGTTCCCATGTGGCAAACCGTGCTGGGGCTGGACCACCCTCAGTGGAAACCAGCGGGGAAGAACCCGTACCGGAACGCGGATGCGTCGTGGTTGAACGAACGCATGGTGCGCAGCATTCAAACCGCGATCGCGAAAAACATCTACCGGTAGCAGTGGCAACTTATCAGTAGCAGCGGCAATTTACCGGTAGCAGTGGCAACTGGCGCCCCAAGCTAGCGCCTCGAACCAGCCTGCGCATCGCGAAGTTGGCTGCGTTGGGATGTGTGCGAAAATGGTGGGTATGAGTGAGTATCGTTCGAAGAATTTCCATTCGCGCGGCCAGAACCACGGCGGCCAGAATTATGGTGGCCAGAACCACGGCGGCCAAAATTATGGTGGCCAGAATTACGGTGGGGGTCAGAACCACGGTGGCCAGAACCGTTGGGGTAACCGCGGCCGCAATTACCGGGATAATCGGGGGAAGAACCGGGAGTTTGAACGCCGCCAGGGCACGGACGCGGACTTGGTGGATCATCTGAACCGGCTTGATGGCCGCAATTATGGTTCGTATAAGTCTGTGATTGGTGATTATGATTACGGGGATTTCAACGTGCATATTGACCGCGTGCAGTCTGACCCGTATGCGCCGCCGTCCCAGTTGCGGACCACTGCGGATCCGAAGCAGATGGGCATTCCAGATGATTTGTTAGATACGCCCGATAAGTGTTTGGCGGTCGCAGATTTCCTTGCGCGCGATTTTGCGCATCACACGCGGGACGTGAATGATCTGCGGATTGCGCGTTGTGGGCAAGAGATTTTGGAGCGTTCTTACGCGCGGGTGACGGCCTCTGATGTGGAGTTGCGTTTTCAGTGCCAGTTCCCCGCGCGGGGCCGCACGATTTTGGGCCGCACGATGGCGCATTTGGCGGACGTGGAGATTCCGAATGCGATTATTGATACGTTCGATTTCGTTTCGGACCACTCTGCCCCGCACATGGATGCGTTGCGCCGGCACGTGCAAACGTTTTTGGATTACCAGCATTTGCAGGGTTTGTTGGTGGAGAATGGGTGGATTGGTTTCGTCGCGGATGGTTCCGTTTTGGCGCGCCGGTCTGGGATTTCGGATTTGCCGATGTCTGAGGCGGTGGCCTTCTCGGCGCCGCAGTCGTTGCGGGTAAGTGTGGATTTGCCTTTCGCTGGTCCGGTTGAGGGCATGGCGATCCGCCCGGGGGTGACCCTGATTGTTGGTGGTGGCTACCATGGTAAGTCCACTTTGCTCGGGGCGTTGCAGCGCGGTGTGTACGCGCACGTGCCCGATGACGGGCGGGAGCTGGTGGCTTTACTGCCGGATGCGGTGAAGGTCCGCGCTGCGGATGGGCGCGCGGTGACGGGGGTTGACGTGTCCGCGTTTATTAACGACCTCCCTGGCGGTGGGGATACCACGGTGTTTTCCACCGAGAACGCGTCGGGTTCCACGTCGCAGGCAGCGTCTATTGTGGAGGCGTTGGAGGTTGGCGCTCCCGTTGTGATGATTGATGAGGATACGTCCGCCACGAACCTCATGATTCGGGATGAACGGATGCGCCAACTGGTGGCGGCGGATAAGGAGCCGATTACACCGTTTGTGGATCGGATTGAGGGTTTGTCAAACGCGGGTGTGTCCACGATTTTGGTGATGGGTGGTTCGGGTGACTACCTGGATGTGGCCGATACCGTGTTGATGATGGATCACTACGAGTGTAAGGACGTGACGGAGCAGGCGCAGCAGGTGGTGGCGAGTATGCCGCGGGCGCGTAATGATGTGCCGGCGTGGCAGCCGGTGGCGGCGCGGGTTCCGCAGCCGGGTAAGCCGCAGGGTGGTAAGGCGAAGACGCGTTCGCGTGGTTTGGATCAGATTTCGCTTGACCGGCAGGATATTTTGCTTGGTGACGTGGAGCAGGTTGTGGATTCGGGGCAGACGAATGCGATTGCGTGGGCGATCCGGTCGCTGACGGATCCGAATCGGGCCACTGGGTTTGATGGGCGCACCACGTTGGCGCAGGCGTTGGATTCGCTTGAGGAAGTGGTTGATAACCACGGTTTAGATGCCCTCGGTGGTGGGGATAAACCCGCGTTCTTTGTGCGGCCTCGCAGGGTGGATATTGCGGCTGCGCTCAACCGGTTCCGTTCCCTGAGGGTGAAGCCGGTTTCTGAAGTTGAAACCGGTGCCGATGCTGAAGCGGACACTGAGGCGGATTCTACTGCCGCTCAGTGAGTAGTTGTTTGATGGTTTCGAGACTAGCCCCCATGATGGGGGCTAGTATTTCGATGCGTTCAAATACCTCATCCATTTGCAGGTCACCAAGGGAGCTGTAGAAACCGGCCATCCCCGCGACAATGAAGGTTTGCACCACGTCAATGATCTGTTGCTGCTGCGCATTCCCTTTGGGGGTTTCGGTGCCATCTTTGACGTTATCGAGGTTGCTTGCAGTGTCACCATGCGTGCGGCCCAGCTCGCCCGCGTTCGGGTTACCTGTGGCCCCGTTTTGGTTTGCGGTTCTGTTGTCCGCGTTGGGCAGGCCAATCAGGAGGCGCTGGAAAACGCTTTGCACGTTTTGTTCCAGGAGTTGTCGGAGCACTCCTTTTTCGTCCGACGGCAGTTGCAGCGCTACGTAACGCAGTACGTCTTGGTGATCTTTGGGGATTGATTTAGCAATGCTGATACCTTGTTCGATTTCTGCGAACGCGGTGAGGACCCGCTGGAATTTTTGCTGAATGTACTTCTGCTCGGCTTCGCGTCGTACGTCCAGTAGGTTTTTGAAGTGGTAGTAGAAAGTGGTGCGGTTGCAGTGCGCACGAACCAGTAGTTGCGCCACCGTTATTTGCGAGAATGGCACTTGTTGCGCCCAACGCCAGTACGCGTCCACGATCCTTTCGTTTGCGGGTACGTGGTCTTTGGTTTGCCGCGGCCTCGCCATCTTTCCTTCCTCAAACTCCCTCGAACTAATATTCGAAACGGGCTATCAAATGGTTGTTGAAACGGGCTAGTAAATGGTTATTGAAACGGGCTATCAAATGGTTGTTGAACTGTTATTGCAGTGTTGTTTATCTGCATTGGGATCTGCGCACATTTGTTGGCTGCCCGTGAGTTATTCCGACAAAAATCTGTGAATCATTGTATTAAGGATAGGTAGCGTTTAAGTACACTTAATTGTACATTCAGTTGCATTATTGAAAGGTGAAAGATCGTGAGCACCAGGTCTTTTCTTGGCAAGAAGAAGCCAGTTGGGCAGCGGGCTAGTAAACCGGCGGGGTTTGGCTGGTTGTTGGCGTTGGTGGCGCCCGTGTTGGGGCTGCTGGTTGCGGCGTTGATTGTGGGCCCGTTGTTGGGTATGAACCCTCATAATCTGCCGGTGGCGCTGGTGAATGCGGATCAGAAGGTGGCGGCGCCAAATGGGCAGAGCGTGGGTGTGGGTGAGAAAATCGCACAGTCCCTGTTGGATGCTGACCAGGATCTGGTGGAGTTTCACGAAACTGGTTTGCGCGAGCCGAAGAATAGTTACTTGGCGGATTACAGCGGGTACTACGCGGAGGTGCGGATTCCGAAGGATCTTTCTACCCAGGTGTTGAGGGCGCAAACAGAGGCGGCGAAGGCGAAAGCCATGGCGGAAGCGAAGGCTCAGGCTGGGATGCCGGGTGTGGACCCGGCCGAAAACCCGGCTGGGAATGCCGAAATGGGTGCTGCGCAGAAGCCGAAGGCGGTGCAGATCCCGGCGGTGACGGTGACGATTAATCAGGGTCGGAATCCGCTTGCTGCGCAGAGTTTGACGGGTGCGTTCACGGCGATTAAGCAAAAGCTCGCGCAGCAGGCTGGTGCCGGTGCACCCCCGTTTTCGCTTGACATTAAGTACGTGAATGAGGTTCCGACCGAGTGGGGTTTCAAAGCAATGATCGCCCCGGTGATGTTGTTTTTGCTGACGTTCATCGCGTCGATCGCCACGGGTTTCGCGGCCTGGCGGACGATTAGTTTGAAGGCGTGGCGGATCTCGTCTAGGTTCTTGAGGGCGTTTGCACAGCTGTGCGTCGGTGCTGTCGGCGCGTTGATAGCGGCGTTTGGCGCTGTGTGGTTGGCGCATTGGGTGACGGGGATTAGTTTGCCGTTCACTAAGTTGGCAGTGTTCTTGGCGGTGGTGTCGTTCGCTTTCGTGTGCCTTACCGTGGGTGGTATGGGCTTGTTTGGTAAACGCGGTTTGGCGGTTCCAGTGCTTTGCATGGTGCTCGGCATGTCGACGCTGACGTTGCCGCGCCCGTTCTTACCTGGGTTTTGGCGCGATTGGATTTACCCGTGGATTCCCCCGCGTTTTGCTGGTGAGGGGGTGCGTGCTGTCTTGTTCGCGAACGCCCCCGTGATGAATGAGTCCACAACCGCTCTGCTGTGGGTGTGCGCATTCGGGATTGCGCTGCTGATCGGTGCGGCAGTGATAAGTAAACCGACAGCTGCACTGGATACTAAAGCCGATTCCACCTCAAGCAACGCTGCGGACAAAACAACACCATCGGCGATTGACTAACGTAGAGGCCCAATAATACAGAGACGCTTGTAAAACAAGGTCAGAGCCACTGGACTTTCCGATTGTCCAGTGGCTCTAATCTATCTTGCCGCGTTCTTTGATTATCCTTGAGGTGTACACAGCCGCACTGGTAGGAAAGAGTTAGGGTAGTGCATGTTAGCGGGGCGCAAAAATGAGTGAGCAAAACCTGATGCCACGTGGTCAAAATGCTACGCCGGATTTTACCGCTCCACCGGAGGAGTTTAGGTTGGCAGCTGAAGCTTTGCGGATTAAATACGCGGCTTTATATAACCCTCTTGCCGCTGTTGAATCTTCAAATATTGACCCGCTTCCACACCAGATACGGGCAGTGTATGAGGACTTGCTACCGAAGTACCCCCTGCGGTTCTTATTGGCGGATGATCCCGGTGCAGGTAAGACAATAATGGCGGGTTTGTACATTAAAGAAATGCTGATGCGTTCGGCAGCAAACCGCGTGCTGATTGTGTGCCCTGGTGGTTTAGCAACCCAGTGGTGCGCGGAGTTAGAAGAGAAATTTGGTTTAGAGTTTAAGGTTTTCGACCCATCCCTCACTCACGTAGCCAAGAGTTCTAACCCGTTTGAGGATTATGACCGATTGATTGTGCGGATGGATCAAGTGGCGCGCAACGAGAAGTGGCGGAAACTAATAGGTGAGGTCCTGTGGGATATCACTGTTGTGGACGAAGCACACCGGATGAGCGCCTCGTTCAAAAACGTCGACGGCGATGTGAGTAGGACGAACCGTTTCAAACTCGGTGAGGTCCTATCTGAGTGTTCTGAGAATTTCTTGTTGATGACCGCCACCCCTCACTCTGGGAAAGAAGAGAGTTTCCAACTTTTCATGTCCTTACTGGATAAGGACAGGTTCGCTGGGAAGTTCAAAAAGAATGTGCACGGTTCGGCGGACACGAAAGACCTGATGCGCCGCGTAGTTAAGGAACGCTTGTTGACGTTTGAAGGCAAACCATTGTTCCCGGAACGGCAGGCCACAACGGTTATGTATCCGCTTTCCGAAGATGAACACCGATTGTATGATTCGGTTACAAAATATGTGCGTGACGGCATGAACTCGGTTGCGCAAATTATGAGCACGGATCGTAAGCGTGCAAACAGTATTGGGTTCGCGTTAACGATGTTGCAGCGCCGATTAGCCTCTAGCCCGGCTGCGATTTTAAGGTCGCTGCAGAGGCGTCGTAGTCGTTTAAACGAATTGCTCGACCATTTGCGTCAGAATCCCGATATTTTAACGCCCGTGTGGCAAGCTGCAGAGAGTCCAAGCCCTCAGGATTCGTGGGTGGCGTCTATGGACGCGCTAGACGACGAATGGGACGAGATGGATGTGGACAGTCAAGACGTGTTTGAACGTGAGGTTAACGCGATTGTTGATTCGTCTACTGGCGCACAAACCCTAGATGAGCTGCAAGCGGAAATCGGAGTGTTGGACGATTTGGTTGAGGAAGCAAAAAGAGTCCGGGCGCTGAACTCCGACGAGAAATGGGCGCAGCTACGTCAGATTCTGCAAGATAAGGTGTTGGATTACGGGTCGTCGCAGCTGCCGCATAAGTTGATTGTGTTCACCGAGCATAAAGACACGTTGGATTATTTGCAGGAGCAAATTGGGGCTCAGTTGGGTCAGCCAGAAGCGGTTGAGGTTATTCACGGTGGTTTGAATCGGGCGCAGCGACTCGCGGTGCAGGAACGGTTTATTAACGACCCTGCGGTTCGCGTGTTGGTGGCCACTGATGCTGCTGGTGAGGGGTTGAATCTGCAGCGTGCGGATCTGATGGTTAACTATGACTTGCCGTGGAATCCGAACAAGATTGAGCAGAGGTTTGGGCGGATTCACCGCATCGGCCAAAAGCGCACGTGCCACCTGTGGAACCTTGTGGCGGGGGATACGCGTGAAGGCGCGGTTTATGGCACCTTACTGCAAAAGATTGAGACGATGGAGTCTGCTTATCAGGGTCGATTGTTTAACGTTTTAGGTGATCGCGATGCGTTCAACAACAGACCTTTGAATGAGCTGATGATGGATGCGATTCGTTACGGTGATAACCCGCAGGTGCAGCAGCGTTTAAACAAAGTAGTTTCAGCTGGCGTGGCAGATGGGTTAGAGAAGTTGCAGCAGGAACGCAGCGCTTTCCCTGAGTTCTATTCGAAGTTGAATGTGAACGAGATTCGCGAGCAAATGGAGCGGGCACGAGAACGCAAGTTGCAGCCGGGTTATATTTCCGCGTTCTTTTTATCCGCATTGAAGGCTTTAGGAGGTCAGGTTCGTAAGCGGGAGAAAGGTAGGTATGAGGTCGTACGAGTTCCGGGTGCAGTGCGGGATAAGGCTCGGGAGTTAGATAGGCAGGCGTCCTTATCCGTGGCTTACGAGAGGATAACGTTCGACCCGCAACTAGTGCACGTGCCTGGGTTGGTGCCTGATGCGTTATTAGTTGCACCCGGAGTGTTGCTTTTAGACGCGGTGGTTGAGGCAACGGTTGAACGGTTTGAGCAGTTTTTGAATAAGGGGACTGTTTTTGTTGATCGCACTGAGAATCAACCGGATGAACCGATTTTGATGTTGACTGTGGATCAGCAGATTGACGACGATCGTGGTGAAGCGGTTTCACGGCATTTCGATTACCTGTATATGACCTCGAGTGGGCACCTTTCGTTTTCAAAGACACCTCCTTATTTAGATTATGAGGCTGCCACCCCGAAGGAGTGGGGTACGGTTAAGGACCTGCTAGCTAAGCCGTGGTTAAAGGAAGCGTTTTCTGGTGAGGTACAGGCGTTTGCTTACGAGCAAGGTGGGCGCGATAAGAAGCAGGCTTTGGAACGGCAGATGACGGCTCGAAACCGGCATGTATTGCGGTTAGTGCGCTCGCGGCTAACAGCGGAGAGTGAGTATTGGTTCGACCAATACAACCGAAAGGTTGATACGGAGAGGGACAGTAGGCCTCGCGGCCGCATGAGTGCGCAGGGTGCGTTTGAACGGGCGAAGTCCTTGCAGCAACGCTTGTTTTTACGTGAGAAGGAGCTGTCACCGGATGTCAAGTTGCACCTTAAGCCGGCTGCAATTAGGGCGAGCGCGTTAGTGGTTCCTGAGAAGATGCTTGGGTCAGCGCCTAAGGTGGCTCCGCGCCATGCTGTGGATACCCAGGTGGTAGATCGGCGCGCGGTGGATGCGGTGTTGGCTGCGGAACAACTTTTGGGTCGCAAGCCTAGGGAAATGCCGCATAATAATAAGGGCTTTGACATTGAGTCGGTGGATAGTTCTGGTGTCCGCTTCTTTATTGAAGTTAAGGGGCGGATTGATGAGCCGGGGGCGGACACGTTTTCGGTTACTGCTAACGAGGTCGCTTTTGGCCGAACGCAGGGCACGCATTACCGGCTGGCACTGGTGCGGGTTAGCCCGGATGGTGCGCAGTTTGATCGGTTGCGTTACGTACGCGATGCGTTCGCGGGGTTCGACACTTCTCCGTCTACTCATTCGTTTACAGAAAAGTGGCGGGCTTATTGGGATCGGGGCGGTCGCCCGGTTTAGGCTTGGTGCTCAGCATGGGTGTTAACCAGGTTTGTTGACGCG
This sequence comes from Gleimia hominis, assembly GCF_032085515.1. Lineage (GTDB taxonomy): Bacteria > Actinomycetota > Actinomycetes > Actinomycetales > Actinomycetaceae > Gleimia > Gleimia hominis. The sequence goes on along the minus strand of NZ_JASXSX010000001.1, from coordinate 456,692 downwards.
ATTAGTTACAATTAGCTATATCCACACAGTTTCTGGGTACCACCCGTTTGTGGAAGTCTTGTAGTCTGTAGGGGACCTACGGTTGTGTGGGTATTGTTCTTTTTGAGGGGTGGCTTAGGTGGCTGAATCGGTGCGGAAGAAGAAGCTGATTGAGACGTCAATTCCGTTGACTGCGATTAATGCGGAGTCTGCGCGTGAGAAGTCTTTGCGCCACGGTTTACCGTCTACTTTGCACCTGTATTGGGCCCGTCGCCCTCTTGCTACTGCGCGTTCGGTTTTGTTTGCTCAGTTAGTTGATGACCCATCTGCGCATCCGGATCGGTTTCCAACTGTGGAAGATCAGGATCGTGAGCGTACCCGGTTGCATCAGATTATGGTGCGGCTTGCGAAGTGGGAGAATCGTGATGATGCGAACTTGTATCGTGAGGCCCGCGCGGCGATTGAAGCGTCATGCGACTCACTGCCCGCAGTGGTGGATCCATTTGCGGGTGGCGGTTCGATTCCACTGGAGGCACAGCGCTTAGGGCTGGAGGCACATGCTTCAGATTTAAATCCGCTAGCAGTAATTATTAATAAGGCGCTTATTGAGATTCCGTCGCGGTTTAGTGGCAGTTCTGCAGTGAATCCGGATGAGGGGATTTCACCTGTTAATAGGGCGGAGGCACTTGCTGAGGATATTCGTTATTACGGACGTATGCTGCGCGAGCGTGTATTTGAGAAAGTGGGGCACCTGTATCCAACAGTTACGGATAACGAGGGTGTTGAGCGCACAGTTATTGCGTGGATCTGGGCGCGTACGGTGACGAACCCAAATCCGGCTAACCCGGTAGCTGTACCGTTGGTCCGTTCCTGGTGGCTAAGTAAGAAGAAGGGTCGGGAAGCGTGGGTTAAACCCATTGTTAACGGTGACGGCACCATTCGTTACGAAGTGCAGCACAACGCGGACGGCCCAGCTAAGAAAGATGACTGGACGATAAAGCATGGTAAAGGCGCAACTTCGATAGTAGATGGAACACCATTTACTTACGATGATGTACGCAAAGAGGGGAAAGCTGGACGACTAGGTTCTGCTCTAATAGCTATCGTGGCTGAAGGATCTCGCGGTAGAGTTTACTGTTCACCTAATCAGACACATATAAAGGCAGCTGACACAACAAGACCTGACGAGTTCTTAGATAAACCAATATCTGACAATAGCCGCTGGTTTTCGCCACCACAATACGGGATGCCATTCTTTACTGACCTATTCACGGATAGACAGCTAACTGTTTTGACGGAGTTTGCGGACACTATTCCACAGGTACGTGAACAAGTTCTAAAGGATGCATTGAACGCAGGTATGCCACAAGGGGAACCTCTAGATTCCGGTGGTTCAGGTGCGGAAGCGTACGCGGATGCAATCAGCGTATACCTATCCTTAGCGGTCAGCAGACAAACCGACCGGAGTTCATCAATTTGTAGTTGGGATGCCAGTAGGGATTCAGTGCGAAATGTATTTGCACGGCAAGCCATTCCTATGACCTGGGATTACGCTGAGGCTAACCCATTTTCGACCTCGGCGGGAAATTACTTAGGACAAATTGACTGGGTGGCCAAAGCGGTCCAAACCGTCCCTGCCACACCGCCCAGCACCGCTTGTTCAGCTGACGCATCTACTCGCGACTATCGCAATCTCGTTGTCTCAACCGATCCGCCGTATTACGACAACATTTCCTACTCAGACCTATCCGACTACTTCTACGTGTGGTTGCGGTACATGCTCCGCGATATTCTCCCGTCCGTTACCCGCACCGAACTCACCCCAAAACTCCAAGAACTCGTTGCTAATCCCTACCGTCACGGTGGTAAAGATAACGCAGAACAGTTCTTCATTGACGGCTTCAACCACGTGTTCGCACAAATACGTAAAGGGGCAAACTCAGACTTCCCCATGACCGTCTACTACGCATACAAACAGCAAGACAGTAAAACCGGTATCTCCTCAGGGTGGCACGCACTGCTAGACGGCCTAATTAACGCCGGATGGGAAATCACTGCGACCTGGCCCGTGCGTAGCGAACTCAATAATCGAATGCTAGGAATCGGCACGAATGCGCTTGCTTCCTCCATTGTCCTGGCGTGCCGTCCCAGGCCTAAAGACGCTGAACCAATCCTGATGAGTCGTTTCATTAAGATCCTGAATGACGAACTCAAAGAAGAACTACGCACCATGATGGAATCTAACATCAACCCGGTGGATCTCTCGCAAGCAGCAATCGGCCCGGGCATCAGCGTGTACTCGCGTTACGCCCGTATCCGTAAGACAGACGGCTCTGATCTGTCTATTAAACAAGCCTTGGAGATTATTAATCGCACAGTAGATGAAGTGCTTGGGGAAAAGGATTTGGATTACGATGGCGAAACACGTTTCTCCGTGCGTTGGTACGAAGCATACGGTTGGAACACCGAGCTTTTCGGTATTGCTGACCAACTCACTCGCTCCACCAACACCAGCCCCGAAGCGTTGAAACGCGGAGGTGCATTCGACGCCTCGGGAGGTAAAGCTCGCCTGCTAAAACCCGAAGAGCTTACCGGCCCATGGGATCCGCGAACCGATGCGAACATCAGCCTTTGGGAAGTTACAGTACGCCTTGCCGGCATACTTGCTGAGCGTGGCATGGATGCGGTCGCCCCCGTACTCGCAGGCGTTCTAGAACGCTTCCCCGCAGATCAAATAAAACAACTCAGCTACAGGATTTTCAAGGAAGCGGAACGTCGCTCAGACGCACCGACAGCGGAGAAACTCAACAGCTTAATATCCAGTTGGGACGAACTAAGAACTAGCGCCGACCGGATTGTATCTGCCAATGAGAACGAACAGACCATGCTAGATTTGAACTAAAGCATGTACGAACAATAGGTGTAACAGCTATGAACAACAGGGACCGTCTGCAAAAAGGTTTCGAACTACTATCAGAAGGCCTCGAAGGCCCAGTAGATGACGTGATGACTGCCGTCTTTGGCACCCGAAACTGGGATACTAGGTGGGCGAAACTTGATTCGGAACGATTCAACACCCCCTTGCGTAAAATAAACAAAGCCGACCCAGCCGTTCAGCTGCGCGCCATCACGGAGTTCGGCCGCGAATTCAACCACCGCATAGCCAGACACCAACAGGCATACGCCTCTGAACTACGCAACACACGTAACGAGTGGGCCCACCTAGAAACCTTCGACTCCGAACGCACCAGCCGGGCCCTCAACACAATAGAACTACTGCTAGAAGCCGTAGACGCCTTCGATTCCGCAGCTGACACAAAAGAACTGCGCCTGGGGCTGCAAGGTCGCGTAAGTGACGAGCGTGAACGAACCATCGCTAAACGCAAACTCGTTGGCCCAAATATCACCGACGGAATGCAACCGTGGCGGGAAATAATTAAACCACGGGAAGAAGTAACCAAAGGTCAGTACCAAGCCTCAGAATTCGCAATCAACCTAGCGGACATCGCAATCACAAAAGAAGCATGCACTCCAGGTAACCCCTACGGAGATCCCGTAGAGTTCTTCAACCGAACATACCTAACAGAAGGGTTGCGAGACTTACTCACCAGAGCTGTTAAGCGGATAACGGGCGACAACTCTGGTTCGCCAATCGTAAACCTACAGACGAACTTCGGGGGCGGTAAAACCCACTCCCTCCTCGCTCTATATCACCTCTTTGGAGAACGGTCGGTACTCGACTTTTCTTCAGATATCCAAGACTTAGTATCCCACCTACGACCGGGCGAACCGTGGGAACCAGGCAGTGTAAACCGTGCCACGATTGTGGGAACTTTTTTGAACACTGCAAAACCATCCGTGAAACCTGACGGGACAAAAATAAACACCATTTGGGGCGAGATTGCCTGGCAATTAGGTGGTGCCGACGGTTACGCATACGTTGCAGAAAATGACCGCACTTCTACCCCACCGGCCGACGCCTTGCAGAAACTATTAAAAGCCTACTCACCGTGCCTGATACTGGTGGACGAATGGGTTGCTTACGCACGCCAGTTGGTCGGCCGCGATGACCTAACTGCCGGCACGTTCGCAAACCAGTTCACGTTTGCGCAAACACTAACTGAAGCTGTAGCTGGAACCGAGAACTGCATGCTCGTAGTTTCTATCCCAGCGTCCGAAAACACAAACGAAGGTAGCAGCCTAGAAGTTGGCGGCCAAAACGGTCAAGAAGCGTTAGAGAAACTACAGCATGTGATCGGAAGGCAAGCAGACCAGTGGCGACCCTCCACCCGCGACGAGTCTTTTGAGATTGTCCGCAAGAGACTGTTCGAAGAACCAACAGTCGAACAGCACGCGCAAATAGGTGTGATCGCTAAGAAATTCATCAATATGTACCGGGGTTCGGCACAGAGTTTCCCGTCAAACACCACCACTTCTGAATACGAAAACCGGATTCGTGGTTCGTATCCGCTACACCCCGAACTGCTGGATCGTCTGTATGAAGACTGGTCTACTCTCGAAACATTCCAGCGTACTCGCGGCGTATTGCGACTCGTATCCACAATCATTCATGAACTGTGGGTCTCGAATGATCAAAGCCCACTAATTCTGCCCGGGCATATCCCGTTTGAGTCCGAAGCTCTGCTGTCGCAAATCTCCCAGTTTGTCCAAGAATCTTGGCGCCCAATTATTGAAGCAGACGTATCTGGCTCCCAGTCCACAGCTGCGATGATTGACTCGGACCATTCGGCATTAGGGCAACGCCACCTCGCTCAACGCGTTGCGCGCACCGTCTTTTTAGGGTCCGTCCCACGCATACGTCAGAAGAACAAGACTCTTAGTTCAAGAGAAGTGTGGTTGGGCACCGCCATGCCTGCTGATACACTCGGCAACTTCAACTTTGCACTAGAACAGCTGACTGACCGATCCACGTACTTCTTTAAAGAGAATACGGGGTACCGCTTCGGTGTGCACCCCTCAATCGCAAAAACTGCACGCGACTACCGCGATCAGTTACACGAAGATCCGGAACTGATCTTAGAAGAAATCGTATCCCGTTTGCGCGACGAAGCCTTTGATAAAAAACGCGGAATATTTCCTAGAGTGTGCCCTGCGCCAGAAACCTCTGCCGATATCGCTGACCTTCCTGAAGTCACTTTGGTTATTGTGCATCCAAAGTTCTCTATGCGCCGCAGCGACGCTAAGAACTCAACCGTTGGGGAATGGGTACGCAAAGCGATTGATTACCGCGGGACGGCACAACGGCTTAACCGCAATATGCTGGTGTTCCTAGCTCCAGACACAGGTAACTTAGCGGCACTTACGGAAACCGTTTGCACGTTCATGGCGTGGAAACGGGTGCTAAATGAGAAGGATTCGCTCAACTTAGATCAAATGCAGCTGGAACAAGTCCGCCGCTCAATCAAGGAAGCAGACAGGTCAATCGACCAGCGCATACAAGACACCTACTGCTGGTGTGTTTACCCGACGCAAGACGATCCGAAATCAAACTACGAGTTAGCAACAGTACAGGTTACGGACACATCAGGACAATCGTTAGCCGAGCGCACTGGTTCAAAGCTTTCGCAAGACGGGATGCTTGTTGCGGATCTGAATCCAAACATGGTGAAGATGACCCTTATTAATCCTGTACGTTCCGCCTTTGTAGATGGTGCGCTATCAGTAAAGACCATGTGGGACTTTATTACCAAATACATATTTATGGCCCGGCTAGTTAATCGCGCGGTTCTAGAAAGGGCTTTGGCTGATTCTATTAGCGCAGTTATACAACCAGACGAACGATTCGCGCTCGCTGCCCGTCGCGGTGAAGATGATGGGATGCTGCAGGGCCTGCTTATACCAGACGATGCGCTACCCGCATCTGCGTCAATAGCAATCACAGATGAAACCCTCATTGTGGACTGGGATGTGGCCAACGAAGCTCGCCGTGTTCAGCAAAAGTTTGCCAGCGAAGAAGGGGAATCCGGCAACAATACTCCGGCAGTCGAAACTGGTGATCAACCAAAGGCCTCGCCGGCAGCAACTGGAAATGGTTCCACAGCACCTGCGGAGCACGCCAAAACTCGTTATTTCGCATCCATCGAAATGAGTGATGACTCATTCAGTAGTTTTGCCGCGAACCTAAACAGCAGAGTCCTGGATCCACTACGCCAAACGGGCGCGTCAATCAAGATAAGCATTGACCTACAAGCCACGCTTCCAGAAGGATTCGACGAACACTTCATGAATGTATTCGAAAACAGTGCAGAACAACTACGACTCGACAGCTCTGGGTTCGAGGAGGAATAGTTGCCTCCCAAAGTGTTTCAACAAATAGACCAAATTTTTCAACCACCGGTAGCCCCTACTCGTTCACCAGGTTCTTCAGCTAGGTTTAATTGTTCTCCGCCCTATCCAACGGCGTTTGACTGCTTCGCGCACGACCCAACGCCGTTTGACTGTTCCCAGCGCGACCCAACGCCGCCTCAATCAAACCTGCGAACAGGAGGTGGGGGCGGGTTGGGCGCGATTTAAACTCCGGATGCCCCTGGGTTGCCACAAAAAACGGGTGGTCCGCATACTCCACGAACTCCACCAGTGACCCATCCGGCGAAGTACCACTAAACCGCAACCCCGCGCCCCGAGCAATCCTCTCCCGATACGCATTATTCACCTCAAACCGGTGCCGATGCCGCTCCGTCACTTCCGTAGAACCATACGCACGGGCCACCACCGAACCCTCAGCCAGCACCGCCGGGTAGGATCCCAGACGCATCGTCCCACCCAAATCAGCCTCACCACTCACAGCCGCCACCTGCTGCTGCATAGTCGCAATCACCGGCTCAGCCGCATCCTCGCCAAACTCTGTTGAAGACGCCCCCTCAATCCCAGCTGAACGCGCTGCCTCAATCACCACGCACTGCAAACCTAAACAAATCCCCAAAAACGGCAGGCCATTCTCACGCGCAAACCGGACTGCACCCAACTTACCTTCAATCCCCCGGGCACCAAACCCACCGGGCACAATCACCGCATCCAAACCCGCGAGCGCCGCCCGCGCACCCCTACTGGTCTCACAAGAATCCGCTGGCACCCACCGGATCCGCGCTCGCCGCCGATGCGCAAAACACGCCGCCCGCACCGCCTCTGCAACCGACAAGTACGCATCATGCAACTCCACGTACTTACCCACAATCCCAACATTCACATCCCCAACCGGGTGATGCACCGCCTCAAGCAAATCATCCCAACCACCCCAGTCAACATCACGGAAAGGCAAGTTCAAACGGCGGATAACAAACGTATCCAAATGCTCGTCGTACAACACTTTGGGAATATCGTAAATAGACGCGGCATCCGGGCAGGCAACCACCCCTTCTTCACTCACGTCACACATCAGCGCCACCTTTTTCTTCAACGCCTGAGGTAGTTGCCGGTCCGCGCGCAAAATCAACGCATCCGGAATAATCCCGATACTGCGCAGCGTTGCCACGGAATGCTGCGTCGGTTTGGTCTTCAACTCACCGCTAGGCGCTAAATACGGCACCAGAGAGGCGTGCAGAAAAAACGTGTTCTCGCGGCCAACCTCGCGGGGAATCTGCCGGACGGCCTCCAGGAATGGTTGCGATTCAATATCGCCGATTGTTCCCCCGATTTCGCAAATCACCACGTCCGGGGTACTTCCATCCTGGGCGGGCGCTGACATCGCGAGAATATGTTTCTTAATCTCATTCGTAATATGTGGTATCACCTGGATGGTGCGACCCAGATAACCACCGCGGCGTTCGCGCGCAATCACGTCCGAGTAGATCCGCCCCGTAGTCACATTCGATTCCTGGGTAAGGCAGCGGTCTAAAAACCGTTCGTAATGCCCTAAATCCAGGTCTGTTTCCGCCCCATCGTCGGTGACGAACACTTCCCCATGCTCATACGGATTCATCGTCCCCGGGTCGACATTCAAGTAGGGGTCAAGTTTTTGCATGGTCACCTTCAGGCCTCTTGCGATGAGGAGGTGGCCCAAACTGGCTGCCGACAATCCCTTCCCTAAAGAAGAGACAACCCCGCCGGTAACGAAAATGTACTTGGTGTCCGCGTGTGCGCTGGAGCGCGAAATCATATTACTCACGGACCTCCAGTTTACGGCAACGGTGATACCAAATAAAAGTTCCGTCCCATGAAATTTTCGTCACTATTCGTATGTTGGATTGTGCCGCAGTTTTCTGGCGTCTGCGAGGAGCATGCTTTTGGTCGGCTGCGGCATATTTGCGGCAGATTAGGGGTGCCGCCGCTTCCACCAGCGCCGACTTTGCAGCGGGGTGGTGGAAGCGGCGCAGCTTAGTGTTTTACCGGCGCTTCCGCTTACGTAAGAGCAGGCCACCGCCCAGCGCTAACAACGCTGCAAGCGACACTAAACCAACACTCGCACCCGTAGCGGGAAGCCCGCCAGTTTTATCTTTCGGGGTTTTTCCGCTGTAACCCGGGTTGGTGTTGCCCGGCTTGGTGTTGCCCGGCTTGGTGTTGCCAGGTTTGGTGTCTCCTGGTTGCGTGTTCCCGGGTTTAGGATTGCCAGGTTTGGTGTTGCCGGGTTTAGACGGCGTGGGTTTACCCTGCCCAGGTTCGGCATGCTCGCCGTTACCGGTCTGCCCGCCAGAACCCGGATTCGTTTGCACACCACTACCCGGGCCACCAGGTGTGGTTTGCCCACCAGCTCCCGTGTCCGGCTCTTTTGGTTCCACCAGGCGCAACGCCAAAATATGCGCCGCGTGCGCATACCCCTGCGTCTCTTCCCAGTTATTAGACTCCGACGGTGGTTCATCAATCACGCCATCACCGCCCACCAGCAGCATCGGCATGCCCTTCACATCCTCAGAGAACGCTACTGCACGCCCAAAACGCGCGTGCTCCGCCGGGCTCGTGAGCGTCTGCACCGCGCCACCCAGATCCTCCAGCTTCGAAATCCCCTCAGGAACCTTCGCTGCATCCACCCGGTAAACCCGGCCACCCCCTTTAGCATTAGCAGCCCCCACCGCTAACTGGGCCGCAAGCAACTGATCCCCCGGGCGGGCATCCAAGCTATAACCCAACCCAGTTTCGGCGCCGCCCGTAACAACCCGCACGTGCTTATCCAACGCCGCCGGATCCGACGGGGCAAACACGCGTTTCGGCGCAGACGCGCCAGACGCACCAGAACCGTAGGACGCGCCAGATGCACCAGAAATACCAGAAGCGCCCGACGTAGCAGACGCACCGGAATCACCCGGCTTGCCCAGCGCCTCATGGGAATCTTTCACCCCATAAACAATGGCGAAACCACCGCTGCCAGTGTTCATGATCTCCCCGCCATCGAACCCGATCGCGAACTCGTCCGTGCCATCACCATCCAAGTCACCCAGGTGCGCCACCGACGTGCCCGCACCAAGCCGCACAGAAACATCCGCCTTAACCTCAAACTCGTAACCCGCGTAACTACCAGCCAAATCAACCGACCGACCATTTATCACATGGTTATGCGCGGCAGAAGCAGCACCCTGACTCCGAGCCCGGTTTGCGTCTAGATTTCGAGCTTGGCCCGCACCCGGGTTCCCGCCAGAAGCAGAACCACCCTGCGATTTCGTGTCATCACCAAGCGGCGCACCGTAAACCACCCAGGCTTTACCGGGCACAGTCCCCTCAGGCGACATGGCATTGAAATCCGTAACTACCCAGTCACGCACCCCATCACCATTCACATCCCCCACCCGGGTGAACGAGTTCATCGTATGCCCATTTGGCATATCAATCCGCAACAAAACCGCGTCATTAGGCGCATACAAATCCGTCATATCAACCGGTTTCTTATACGCCCCACCTTTAATGACAAATGCGGTGCCCGACGTCTTCTCATGCTGCCCCATCGCATACCGCGAATTCGCCACCACAAACCCAACATCGGCCTTACCGTCACCATCCACGTCACCCACGCGAGTAATGTTAAACGCCGGCGAACCATCCGTCGGCAAGTGAATCTCAAACCCCTTCGCCGGGTCCAGATCATTCAAATCCACCCCACGCAGGCCCTTACCGCCGTACAAAACCCACACGCGACCCATCGTGTGCGACCCAACTACAATGTCATCTACCTTGTCACCATTCACATCGCCAGCACACGCCACCGACAAACCAATATTCGCATCCACCGCCGGATCCTGCGTCTTCACCGGCCCGTTAATCTGTATTACTTCTTCCTGAGGTAAGGTGCCACCCGGTGTTTGCCCCGGGATAACCTGCAACTGCCCGGTTACGTTAAACACCCACCCCTTAGTTTCCGTGTCCGCGTAGTAGGGGTCGAACTTCCACTCCGAACGCACCGCAGTCGACGCAACAATATCCGCCACCCCATCACCGGTAACGTCACACGCCCCACGCGCAATCGCCCCGCCGAAACCCGACGTGAACTCTCCGAGCCAACTGCGTTTACCATCCTCATTCACCGGTTTCATCGCCGGCTCCGCTGTGGGATTAGCTGGCTGCGGCACCGACGGCTTCGAGGCCTCAGAACCACCCGGTTTCTCCGCTTGCCGCGACATATCCACAGTCCACACATCCACTTTTCCCCGTGCGTCCGCCGTGTAAATCCCCGTGAGGTGATCACTTCCCCTCCGCGGCACAATCCCCACGCGGGTGCCATCGGTCGCATTCGCATCTTCAGTAGCTGCGAACCACGCCCACTGCCCACCAGGAATGTGATCTACCCCCTGGCCCCGCACCCAGTCTTTCGTGAGCGCATTTTGCGAAATCAGAAGCGCCCCCGCATGCTCATCGTTCACCGGCCTGCCCACCAGCAACGCTCCCGGCTGCCCGTAACCATCTACCCACGCAACAGAAATACCGAACCGACCTTTCACGTTCTGCCGCAGCACGCTTCCCGCCCGCTGCCCACCAGAAACCACCAGGTCACCCTCCGTTTTAGCAAGGTCCACAGTGATTCGCGCGTTCCGTTCTTCCATATTCACGAGGGCCACCGCCCCCGCGTTATTCCACGCCCCCGGTGCACCCACTGCCAAGTCGGTTCGCCCGTCTTCGTTGAGGTCCCCGGTTGCTGTTAACGCCGCCCCAAACTCACTGCCGGGCGTCGCGGTGATTACCTGCGCGTTTTGTTTCAGGTCGACGCCTTGTTGCTTCAGTTTCGGAGCAAACACTAACACCGTGTCTTTACTTGGAATACCTGCCGCGAGGTTCGGCTTCCCATCAACTGCTGACGACACTTCCGCGAGCGCCTTTACTTCTGCGGGTGCCACAAACTCACTATCGGGCTCAACTTCTGGACCTTTTTGCTGTGCACCTGATTCGTGCGCTTGCGCGTCTGTTTCCTTTTCAGGCTGCCGCTGTGTTTGTTCCGGTTTCAGTTCTTGCTGCTGCGCATGCGCGTCCGACGCCAGGTCAGCTAGTTTATCCGCACTATAAACGTTGATTTTAGAACCCATTGCCACCACGAGCAATGGTTTACCCAGCGGCGAAGTGGTTGCCGTAAGTGCAGTTACTTCACCGGGAAGTTTAATCTTTACAACGGCCGAGTCCTCAGCTGTCCCTTCACCATCAGCGCGGTCATCAGTTTTATCGCCTGTCTGGATTTCTGCTTGTTCACCCGTTTGCTTTTCTGCGTGTGCGTCTGCTTGTGCGAAAGCTTGCGGCTTTACCAGTGCCAATTCATGACCCGCAGCAACCGCAACTGGCACGGAGCGCCCATTCGCTGGCGTCGCAACCTCATCCTTATTCAACTTTGAGCCCGACACGCATGTGACCAACGGAGTGTTTTGCTTTCCGGCAGACAGCGGCAAGACAACTTTACGCACACCGGTTTCCTCAGCAATATTTTTGGAAACCTCCTCCCCCGGATCACCGTAAGGAATGTGGTCCACTACCGACAGGGTATTCGAGTTTGCAAAAATCATGTCCGGCTTACCGTCACCTGTAACGTCACAGCTGGGGGAAGCGAACGCACCCCCATCCACGTACGCCACGCGGTCTATTTTCCGCACCACATCGCCGTAACGCCCAGTTTTATCACCCGACCACTTCGGGTCGTTTGAATCGTTGTCTGTCGCTTCCGCAGGCTTACCGCCCACACTGGGAGCCGTGGAGTTAAGCGCGAAACTGGGTTTGGTAGCGGCCCATCCCAGGGAACCGGGAGCCGTGAAAGTTGCGCACAGTGCGATGATGGGAATCCCAGCGGCTAGTGTGCACCAACGCTTCCTACCGCTGCGGTTAATTATATTTGTCATTTTCCACCTTCAGGTCAAATAGGTAAGGCTCACCTAATTTACCTGAATTGTCGGGAAAACCTAAATACTCAATCCGCACGCCGAAGCGTCACAGAAGAGAAGTTAGCGCACACAAGTCGCAATCACTTCATTGTTAACAACTAGTCAGTGATCGCAAAACTTCCTGCTCTAATTGCAAACTACACATTCTCATTGTAAAAACTCTTTGCAATGAGATTCGCAATGAGGATCTATCTAGATCACTCCCGATCTGCGTAGTGAACTACGAATTATCAATCCAGTGGTACGAGGTTCTCCGGCTCCCCCGGCCACCTAACATCTGCACAAACCCGGATTCAACCAGTAGTTTTAGTGCGTACCGAACCTGCCCTGCAGTCAGCTTTGTTGTGTCAACAATTTCTTTCACACTAGCCCCTTCATCTCCAGAGACAATCACAGTCTCCCCCACTGTCTTCGTATTAACACCAAGGTTTGCAAAAGTCGCTGCAGTATCCGTTCGATTCGTCGCCAGTTTCCCCCTCCAAAACTTAACGACAAATCTGACCCCAAAATCAACTAATTCAGGCTCTGGTAAACCGGCATCTTTAACCGTCTTATAGATCTCCCGGATCCCACCACCCTCACCCTCGATAATGCGTTCATCATCTTCTGTCCGCAGACTCGTGCACAACGAATAAAGGCGCTGGTTAACTTCATGCCTACTGATGTCTTTACTCTTCAGCCGGGCCACAGTCAATCCTCGCAAGCCACCCGGGTTAGTAATAATGAGGAAATCCGGTAACAAACGCACGTCCACCCCCTGTCCAATTCCTAACGTATTTGGCCCTAAATCACGATGAATCAACGCGTTTGCAACAGCCTCGCGAATTGCTGGCAATGGAAGCTCGGATTCATCCACCATGTGTCCAGACGGCGCATAGCGCTGCACTACACTCAAATGCTCCGTTATCCACCGCATGGTCTCCGTAAGCAAGACAGATACGGGCCCCGTGATTCTCTCCAAATCCCTCGTTCGCCTACCTGCGTGGCCACGTTCTAACTGCTCTGCGACAGTAACGGACAAAGCAGGATAATAACCTTGAGGGTAGAAACCCAATGCGTAAAAACTCGCAAGCGTTAGTTCACCAGACTCATCAACCATCCTTACCTGACGCATTAACTCACCGTCATCCTTAAGTTGAGATAACCGCCTATTCGTCTGCCTTACCCGCTGCAGATACTCTTTTAATAGTTGAGAATCCAAGTCCCTCTTGCTCGTGCCCTCCACTATCTTGGCATCGTAGTGAACCTGCTCGTCGGATCTTAATCGTGCAACCTCAATCAGTCGCAACTCATTGTCAGAAAGACTGTAATCCCCATCAGATTGTCTTAGATAGGCTACTCCACCTACCTTCGCCGGCTTATCTTCCATACGCAACGGTACGACCTCAACAATGACTACCTGGCGATCATTTACCGTAACCGTGCTGGCGTTGATTTTTAACTTGGGCACCACTGCATTTCTAGCTTGACTCGCTACCGCAGCCTCAACTTTCGCCGCGTTTTTTACACCAGTTATTTTTAAACCAGACCGTTCATCTACCCCTAGTATGACAGTGCCACCCTCAGGCATGTTTGCGAATGCGCACAGCGTACGAGGTAAGTTCTCTGGCACATTTTCCTTAGCGCGTTTAACTTCTATTTCGACAGAATCTCCCCCTCGTCGCCGCAATTTCGAAAGAGTAATCTCCAACAGCTCTGCCGTCCAGGTAGTCATACCGCAAGAACAAATGCCCCAGCCCTCATTAACAATGAGACACACCCTCATCGCAAAAAATTGGGCCCTCATCGCAAAAAATCAGGCCTCATCGCAAAGAAATGGCGCCTCATAGCAAAAATCTTTCGCAATGAGATTTGCAATGAGGACCTACCGGATATCTAACCGGCCTCCACCGTGACGGTAAGGACGCGTAAACACGATAAGTAGATACAAAACCAAAGCCAACAACGCCACCGCTTAAACGATTGAATTCAATTTGAAGTAATCTGGGCTTTTAGCTAGGTGTTTACCTTGTTTTCTATTGTTTCTGTTTTCTATTGTTTTCTAATGACTTGTGTCGTTGCCAGTATTCATCCTCGATTTCTTCAGGTGTGTGGTACTCGAGAGCCGTATGTAGGCGGCCTGGTTCGGATGCGAAAAAAGTCGAAGCTGCTTTAATCAGCTCATTCGTATCCCGCAACTGCTGGCCGTATGCAAACAGCCCCAGCTTCAAAGCGATGGCCTTACACGCGACCTACAACGAAAGAAAACCAAGACCACCCCAAAAGACCACGGCCTTATTCACCCCATCGACACGACACCAACCCCACAAACCCTAACCAACCCCACCCACACCTTCAAACGGAAAGAGCCTCTAAAAAGATATTACTCAGCTTTCGATCGTCGCCATTTTAAAGTCTGCGCTAAGTAAGTTACGCCACAGACTACTGCACAAACCATTAAGGGCACAGCAACCCACCATTTCCCAAACCAGGAAATATTGGCAGAAATAGACGCGCTTAATAAACAGACAATACCGATAATAAATAACTTCTCATCAGGTTTCTTTGCCATTGAGATCACCAAGCTATGTTAGTCAGAAAAACAACCAGTAACAACACCTTCAAAAGAGAAAAACTCAAGAAGCAAGTTGAAGGCTTGTTCTCCACCGTTAACTACGACTGCTTCGCTAGCTTCAGCTATTGCTTGAGACCGGCTAAGGTTTTGTTTGAGTTCTACAAACATGATTTGCCTCTTAGACAATTCATCTATCTGAATTTCATGATTCGTTGGGCTAATAGTCCAAACAAAGCACCCACACAAATCAGGTACAACATTCCGATACCGAACGCTTTCCAAGTTCCCACGTTAATCAGTGTCATCGAAATGGCTTCACGCATATGGTAAATCGGGGTGTACGGAGCGATGGTTTGCACCCAATCCGGCAGCATTTCTACCGGCATCATCGCACCTCCGATTATGCCGAGAGGAATAATAATCAACGTTGCCGCCATGGAAACACCCGCCATTGAGGGGACTATGACACCCAACACGACGCCAACGAAGAAGAACAGAAGGTATCCAAACACAGTAGGTATAACTGCGATAAGAAAAGTAGCAGCTGGTGATACTCCCAACACTAGCGCAATCAAAAACAGTGCCAGAATCTGCCCCAAGAGCAATAGAGTGCCAGCTGATGCTTGAGCGGCAAGTACTGTGTTCGACGATAGTGGGAAATTTCTGAGCACATTAAACATACCGTTTTCGCGCCAAAGAGCCAGGTGGGTAGCACCCGCATAAATCCCCACGAACGCGGCACCAAAAGCAATTATGTTTGCGCTTATAGCACCCGCTGGGTCCGGGCTTGGAATCGAGTCTTTTAGGGTTAGTACAAGTGCGATAAGCAGACCAGCTGGGAAAGCAAACGTAAAGAAAAGAGTTGACCAATCGCGCAGGTCATACTTCAGCATAGTTTTCGATAGTGCCTTGTAAGAACTCATGCTACGTAGTCCTTTCCTGTGATTGCTAAATAAACATCTTCCAACCTGCCGTCTGACACGTGGGCACCACTAGTGTCGATTCCTAGGTGCTCCAGTTGGACAAAAAGTTTTGACGTATCACTAGTGCGGATTGTGACTCCGTCTTTAGTAATCCTGACTTGGTTCTCCCCAAATGCCGCAGAAAGTACGTCTGCCTGGTGAAGTGCGTGGGGAAGTAAAACCGTAGATCCAAGAGCTGCATTCTCAATCATCTTACGCGGACTTTCAGTAGTTAGAATCCTCCCCGTGTCCAAGATTGAAACCACGTCACATAACCTTTCAGCCTCGTCTAGGAAGTGGGTGGTGTAGAGCGTAGTCATACCGCGCAAATTAGTGCTTTGAAGCAGGGAAACAAGATTGTTTCGGGTTTCAGGGTCCAGGCCTGCGGTTGGTTCATCTAGAAACAGTATTTTTGGATGGTGAATGATCGCTGTTGCGACAGCTAGACGCTGTCGTTCACCACCTGAAAGTGCCTCAACTTTAGTTTTCTTAACGTGCCCTAGATTGAGTTCGTCGATAAGCTGCGGCACCCTAGTTGGTGGAGCTCCCTGTAACTGCGCGACGACGGTTAGGTGTTCTTGGAGAGTAGTTTTAGGAAAAAATGACGAACGCTGTGGTTGAATCCCGATCTTAGCTAGAAGACCGACATCTCGTGGATAGGGATTTTGCCCCATAAGACGAACCGTGCCTCGGGATGGTTCACGAAACCCTTGAATGGTTGTAAATAGTGTCGTCTTGCCCGCTCCGTTCGGGCCAATGATACCGTGAAACGATCCTGGCTCAACCTTCAGGTTGACACCATCAAGTATGGTTCTACCCTTGATCCTGACAGTCATGTCTTTGATATCCACGAGTGAATCTGTCATTTATTTTTCCTTCGATACTGAGCTGTGGGACACGCGGGATAATATCGCGTACCCCACACTTTCTAGCTTCTCTCAACACAAGTAGTTATCTGTACCATTACATCTAGATACGTAAATCGTGTCTTTCCTAAGCCAGGGTCTGTCACTGTCACGCATAATCAACCTCCTATCAGTATCCAAACAACTCGTTAGTGGGGGTACGAAAATTCATTTATGTGGCACTAAACGCTAAGGTCTAATATTGAGCTTTAAACCACCCAGTTCTACTGAACAGTGTTTTATTTCACTAAATGGATAGTCTCACAGGTAACAAGTTTGGCGCAATACCTTTCTCAAATAAACACCCAGGATAATTACATGTTTATATATACTTATCCGCACTGAGGTCCTACCGGATGTCTAACCGACCTCCGCCGTGACGATACGGGCGTGTAAACACGATAAGTAGATACAAAACCAAAGCCACCAACGCCACCGCACCGGCAGCCAACATCATGCCCCGAAACCCCAGCGGATCCACTAGAGCCCCCAAAATCGCCGGCGACACTCCCGTACCCATATCCACAATCAGAAAATACGAAGACACCGCCAAGCCAGACCGCGCTACCCCCACGCGGTCTACAGATATTGCCTGCCCGGCAGACACGATCGTGGCGTACCCCATGCCAAGCAGAGCCGCCCCCACCAGCAACACCAGTGGTGAATGCGCCAGTGCGGTTAAACAAATTCCCGCTGCCGTAGAAATAATGAGGGGAATAACGACGATATCGTCACCCTTACGATCTTGAATAATGCCTCCAAGTGGGCGGGCAACTAAAATCACCGCGCCATACACCAAGAAATACCATTGGCCCGCAGACACCAACCCAATCTCGCGTGAATACGTGTCCATGAACGTCAGTGCCGCGCCGAACGCGAACGCACACATCGCAACGATTGTCGCAATCGGCACCGCCCGCAAATCAAAATAACTGCTGAAATCCAACCAGTGTGAACGCGCCACGCGCCGCGGCCGTTTACGCCCCAGCCCCTCATCAGCATCAAGAATGCGTGCCACAGCATGCGAAGTCGTTTCCACAATCCCATCGTTCACATCCAGATGGCGGGCAGCTAACTGGCACATCACCCAAGCTAAAACCGCCATGGCGAACACAAAAATGAACACGAGTGTCTGCCCGTGCTCAGAGTTATAAAACAGCATTCCCAAAAACGGCGCAAGCCCCGTAGCTAAAGACAAACCCGTGGTAAACCAACCCGAACCTTCCGCCCGCCGAGATGCCGGCACCTTCATCATCACCGCGCCCGACAGCGCGGTCTGCACCATGCCGTACAAAAACCCGTGCGCAATTCGGATCAGCACCGTAACCGGCAGTGACACAGCCACAAAATACAAGCCAGCCGCCACCATATTCAACGACACCGACCACACAATAATGCGTTTAAACCCCACGGTTTGCGTTAGTTTCCCACCCACAATCCGCGAAGCCATCGCTCCCAACACGAACACCGAGTTCACAAGACCCGCACTCGTATTAGACGCCGCGAACTGCGAAATCGCGAACGACGCCATGGTCGCCATGGTCATAAAGAACCCCATGGCCACCCCAAAGTTAGCTACGGTCAACATTGTGAACACGGGAGTCCACAACCGGGGTTTAGGGTTAGAGTTTTCAGGCATTAAGCGTTCAGGTTCTCCTTTTCTCACCTCAAACTTTAACGACACGCACCTCAACGCCGGCCTCGCGCAATTGTTCCACCACGCTGCTAGGCGTGTGCTGGTCAGTAATAATCGTGTCGAAATCCGTGGTTGGCCCCACCTTATACAAAGCGGATTTAGCGAACTTCGACGAATCCACCACCAGCACTTTCGTGCGCGCCGCCGCAATCATAGCGCGTTTCACCCGCGCCACATTCTGGTTCGGGTGATACACCCACTGAGCCGACAATGCGGTAGCTGACATAATGCACACGTCGATGCGTAACTGGTTCACCGCCGCTTCCGCAAGGTCGCCAAAATACGACTCCGCCCACGCCTCATACTCCCCACCCGTCAAAATCAGCCGCACACCCTGCATCGCCCGCACCTTACTAGCAACGAATTCCGCGTTCGTTACCACGGTTATAGGCGCGTAGTCTGGTAAATATTTCAACAGGGGAATATTCGATGAGGAATCGTCCATAACCACGGAACAACCCGGGCTTAGGAACTGCCGCGCCTGTGCCGCTAAAACCGCTTTCACCTGCGGGTTAATCGCCACCCGCACGTGCGCTGCAGCTTCCGTCAAAGACGTTTCTGCCGGCACCACTTCTCCCCGGTTCAGTGACACCAATTGGCTGCGTTCCAACTGCGCGACATCCCGGTAAACCGTCATCGTGGACACGCCCAGCAGGCGAGCGAGCTCATCCACATGAGTCGCCCCCGCCTGCACCACGTGATCCATAATCGCGCGGCGCCTAGACTTCGGGTCCTTCCCACCCACATGAGCATCCGCAGCATCCGACGCACCCGCAGCACTAGATACCAGCTGACCAGGGCTTACAGAAGTGGGAGAGTCCTTCTTATTCTTACGCACGGGGCAATACCGCCTGCGCCACCACGTCTTTAACGGGCTCAGTGGTTTCCTCATTGAGGATTTTCACCACCGCATTCAAAAGCGGCAGCTCATCTGCTATATCCGCCGCATGCTGGTGCACAAACTTGATCGCCAGCCCCGCCGCTGGCACTCCCTCAACGGTCTGTTCCAAACGGTCCATTTCCGCAAGTGCCTGCGCTGGATTCTCACCCCGACCCAACCTCACGCCATAAACCTTATTGCGCCCAGACAGGCCCGTGACCTCCAAGTCACCCACCCCAGGCAAACCAAACGCGGTCTGCGGCTTCGCGCCCTGCGACTGGCCCAGCAGCGACATTTCCTTAACCGCCTGCGTAAACGTTGCCGCCTTCAAATTGTGGTGCGGCACGCCCGTGGCTTCCTCCAGCCCATCTGCAATCCCAAGTGCGATCGCGTAAACATTCTTCATGGGCGCGCAAATCTCTACCCCCACCTCATCGTCCGTATGCTCAATCGCGTAATTAGAGGTCGCCGCTGCCTGCGCGTACTTCTTAGACACCGCACCATCTAAACACCCGAAAATAGTGGCGGTAGGTTTACGGCCCGCACACTCATTCGCCTTCACCGGCCCCGCGATCGCCACAATCGGAGGAAGCTCGTTGTAACCGTTTTCTTGCGCAATCCTGCGAATCGCAACCGGAAGCTGCTCAACAGTCCCATCCGGGGCCTCACAGAACCCTTTCGACGTCATCCACAACGCATCCGCTTTCGCAATCCCCGCGAGCGCCAGCTCCGTCACCTTCGGCACCCCCACCGACGCCACCGACATCACCACCACGTTCGCACCCGCCAGAGCCTCCTCCAACTGGTCGGAACGGTACAGGTGCACGCCCTGCGCAAGCGGTTCTTTAGTGCGCGGGTGGGGTTCACCGCGTTCTACCGCATCCAAAAGGTGATCATCCAACCACGTTCCCCACAAACGCACTTCCCACCCGGCGTCCGCCACCGGGGTGCACAACGCGGAGCCCATAGCCCCAGCACCGAGTACAGTTATGACCGTCATAGTTCCTCCTTAGAGTTCCGCAGCTGGCGATTCCGGCCGCGTCGATGGGTACTTCTCTGCCAGTTGATGTAAATGTTCAAACGTGTCTTTTAGTTTCGGGTACAGTTCCCGCTGTACGCTCGCGATTTCTTGGTAGCGTTCATGCAGCTTGAGGTCCGGTTCCACGGTATCGCCGTAACGCGCCATCTGTTTAGCTGCGTTAGCCACATCGCCGTCCCCGAAGGCGTGTACGCCAGCCATGGCGAGCACGGCAGCGCCGAGGGCGGAAATCTCTTCTTCTGCACACACCCGCACGGGTAGACCCGTGCAATCCGCCATGATTTGGCGCCACAATGCAGACCGGGTGCCCCCACCCATAGCGCGCAGACCCCGCAGGGTCACGCCAGTTCCTGCTTCTACCGCATCTAGGTTCAACCGCATTTCAAACCCGATGGATTCCAGTATCGACCGGTACATGTGTGCCCGCGAGTGGGTGCCTCGCCACCCCACCACGGCGCCGCGAGCCACGGAATCCCAGTACGGGGATTGCACCGCATTCCAATACGGTAGGGTCACTAGCCCTTCGGCGCCCGGGGGTATGTTTGCTGCCGCCCGGTCGAGCGCCGGATCGGGTTCGCCCAGTAATTTCGGATCCCCAAGAGCCTGCCGGAACCAGCCTGCCAAGTACGACCCGGAAGACTGCAGAACCTCAAACACGTAATTACCTGGAATGCCCGAAACGTGCGTGCGGAACACGGAATCGTACTTATATTCCGGGCTTTCCACACCCGCGTTCACCGCTGTGCCAAGGTTTAAGAAACCCACATCGGGTTCAACCGCTGCCGCCCCTATTCCCGCAGCTTGCCCGTCGCCTAAACCCGCGATTATCGGGATCTCACCGATTCCCCATTCGTTTGCGAGTTCTGGTTTTAGACGCCCCATTTCGCGTGAAGGTTCCACCAGATCCGCCATCTGCTCGCGATCCACCCCTGCGATTTCGAGCAGTTCCGGTGCCCAGTCGCGCCGTTTAATGTCAAATAGCCCGAGGGAATCTGCAGCTGCTTGCGAAGTCACCCACTGCCCGGTGAGGTTCCACGTGATGTAACCGTGTACCTCCACCACTTTGTGAGCTTTTTCGAACACCTGAGGTTCGTTCTGCTTCAACCACGCCATCTTGTAAATCGCGGGGGTAACACCCGCGGGTTTACCGGAAAGCTCGTGGATGTGCGCGTTACCGTACTGGCGGATTTGGTTGGTAGCGCGGCCATCTAACCACAATATCCCCTGCCGGAGCGGCCGCCCGTTCGCATCAAATGGGGCGAACGATTCGCGCTGGTGGGTGATGCCGATCGCCGCCACGCGCTGCCGGTTACGGCGAGAGAGTTTAGCAAGTACCTCACCAATAACCGCGTGCGTGGTTTCCCACCACCTAATCGCATTATGCTCGTACTGGTCCATCGCGGGCGTGTGCAGCTGAATGTTGCGCCGGGCCGTGTACCAAACGTTGCCACCCACGTCGACAATAATTGCTTTCGTTGAGGTAGTGGACGAATCAATGGCCACCACCAGGGGGCCGCTGCGCATCCGGTTGGTTGGACTAGACATGTTGCCTCGCATTCTTCGTTGAATGGTGAACTCTGAACACGTACAACCATAACCCTATTCATAACAGAAAACAACATGTTTCTTGTTGTTTTTCACAGCTGGTTACTCCAAGCAGACGCCTGCACACTGCCTCATGCACAATTTCTTAAATATTTGACCAAATTGCGCGAAATAAACCCGTATGGGCCAAAAGTCCCCTATAGTTCTTCTATAAGCGTGTGCGCTGAGGCACATGCAGTTACCCGTCAGGTGCACGCCCCTCTCCTCGCGTACCTCAGCGGTTACTCGTGTTGTCAATACCCATCTCAATGAAAGGAGTTTTCCGATGAGTAGCCCTAAGATCCCTAAAGACTCACCGATCTCAGCTGGATCGCAATCAAATAAAGACGAAACGATAATGCCCCCTGGTCGCCCATGGATCCGCCACTTCGGTGGCCTCGTAGGGGGTGTAATCGCAGCGATAATCATCTACCTCATCTTCCCCAAACACCTCTCCCCCGAACTCGTGTCTACGCTCGCGGAAAATGACGTAGAAACCAGCGGCACCATAATCGCAATGACAGCCGCTGTTGCAGTGCTCATGGGGATTTGGTGGATGACAGAAGCAATCCCCCTCGCCGCAACCGCACTAGTACCAGTTACCATCTTCCCGATCCTCGGGGTGGCAACCTTTAAAGAAGCCGGCTCCCCCTACGCCTCATCAACCATCTTCCTATTCATGGGTGGTTTCTTTCTCGCCCTCGCGATGCAACGATGGAACTTCCACCGGCGGCTCGCACTAAACATCGTCCTCCTGGTCGGCACCAAACCCAAACGGTTAATCCTAGGGTTCATGATCGCATCCGGATTCCTCACCATGTGGGTATCCAACACCGCCACCGCCGTCATGATGCTCCCAATCGGAATTTCCGTACTCACCACAGTCGGACACGTAAAAACTGACGGCGGTAAACCCATCGTCTCGAACTTCGGGACCGCCCTAATGCTCGGAATCGCCTACTCTTCCTCAATCGCATCCCTATCCACCCTGATTGGCACCCCACCGAACGCCCTGCTGCGCGGCTACATGATGGACACGCACCACGTGACACTGAACTTCGGTAAATGGATGCTGTTCGCCGCCCCCATGGCCTGGATCTTCCTGATCGTCGCCTGGCAAGTACTGATCCGCCTATACAAACCGGAGATCGAAGAAATCCCCGGTGGGAAACAACTTATCCGCGGCGAGCTAGAAAAAATGGGGCCCATGACGGCGCAAGAAAAAACCGTGTGCGCCATATTCATTTGTGCCGCACTCGCGTGGATAATCATCCCCACCATCTGGCCAGATGGGCCCATTAGTGACGCCACTATCGCGATGGTACTTGCCTTAGTTTTGTTCATTACTCCCGCAAAACCCAATGAGGGAGTAGCGATTCTGGATTGGAACACCGCTAAGAAAATCCCGTGGGACGTGCTCCTCCTGTTCGGCGGCGGCCTATCCCTATCCGCAGTATTTGGAATCTCTGGGCTTTCACTGTGGATCGGTAACCTCGCCAAAGGCCTCTCTGGCCTGCCGATCGTAGTGATCATAATCTGCGTAACAATACTCGTGTTGGCACTCACAGAAATGACGTCAAACACCGCTACCGCAGCCGCGTTCCTACCCATCCTCGGGGCCGTTGCTGTGGGCATGGGTATCGACGTGCAACTACTCGTCATCCCCGTCGCCCTGGCTGCCACCACCGCGTTCATGCTTCCCGTAGCTACTCCGCCCAACGCGATCGCCTACGGATCTGGCTACATCACTATTGGGCAAATGGTTAAAGCCGGTATCTGGCTGAACATAATCGCAGTCATCTTCATAACCATATGGACCCTAGCGTTCGGACCCCTGATCCTCGGCATAACCATCTAACCCAACCGTCCACACACCTAACAGAACTCGGGGCCGCGCCTCACCAGCGCGACCCCGAGCTTTGTGCTGAAACAAAAATCCTCAAGCAATTAGTTCTGGAGTTACGTTAAGTACTAGCTGTCGCTGTGAAACCGAAGGTATGCTGGTTATATGACAAGCCATGAGTGCGGCGAGAATCTCCTCCGTCTTCAACGAGTACGGGAGGAGTTTATATCTGTGCTTAAAAATAATGGTATGTACGATCCTGCAGTGTTTGGATCTTCCGCTCGAGAAGAAGATTCAGACCAATCTGATCTGGATATTTTAGTGTCAACAGATAAGCCTTTAGGATTTTTCTCTTTAGCTGTCGTACAGGAAAAACTATCTAACCTTGTTGGTGTACCCGTCGACCTGATCTATAGACAATCTTTACTCCCCGATGTATCGAAACAAGTTGAACAAGAATCTATTGCAATATGAAGAAAAGCAACCTTGATCTAATTGAGGAAGCAATTACAAACATCAGTTTGATTAATGAATACACTAAGTCAGGCTTCGACAATCCAATAGTTTTCGATGCTGTGGCATTACGTATTGCCGTTCTAATCGATACCCTAAGCAAATTGGACAGTTCTCTAAGAAAAGAAGTTACTCAAGATAATTGGGCAGCGATACGGGGAATGCGAAATCGAATTGTTCACGCTTATACCGGTGTTGACCACGCAATAGTTAAAGCTACCGTTAGTAATGATCTTCCAATCCTGGAACAGTCATTGAAAAGAGCGAAAACCAGACTTGGCGAAAGTCCGCAAGACTAGCCTCGGGGCCGCGCCTCACCAGCGCGACCCCGAGTACCTAGAGGTTCCCACCACCTCAAGAAGAAAAACTACAGCATGCACGACACGCAATCATCCACCTGCGTGCCCTGCAACGCTAACTGGCGGATACGCATGTAATACATGGTCTTAATTCCCTTGCGCCACGCGTAAATGTAGTTCCGGTTCAAATCCCGAGTGGAAACCGTGTCCGGGTAGAACAGGGTTAGTGACAAGCCCTGGTCAACATGCTGCGTCGCCACCGCGTACGTATCAATGATCTTCTTCGGACCAATCTCGTACGCATCCTGGTAGTACTCCAAATTGTCGTTCGTCATGTAAGGCGCCGGGTAGTAAACACGCCCGATCTTACCTTCCTTACGGATCTCAATCTTCGACACAATCGGGTGAATCGACGACGTCGAATTATTAATGTAACTAATCGACCCAGTTGGGGGCACCGCCTGCAGATTCTGGTGATACATCCCGCCCTCACGAATATCAGCTGCTAACTGACGCCAATCCTCCTGCGTCGGAATGTAAATCGTGGACGCATCCAAAAGCTCCCGGACCTTATCCGTCTGCGGCTCCCACACGCCCTCAATGTACTTCTCAAAATACTCACCCGAATAGTACTTTGAATCCTCAAACCCAACAAACGACTCCCCACGCTCACGCGCAATCTTATTCGACGCCCGCAACGCCTGGTAAGCCACCGCGTAAAAATACATGTTCGTGAAGTCCAAAGCCTCTTCACTACCGTAAAACACGCCTTCACGCGCCAAATAACCATGCAGGTTCATCTGCCCCAACCCGATCGCGTGCGACATCGCGTTCCCCCGCTCAATCGACGGAACCGATGCGATATTCGACAAATCAGAAACAGATGTTAAACCCCGGATCGCCGTCTCAACAGTGCCCGCGAAATCCGGTGAATCCATTGTCTTCGCAATATTGAGCGAGCCCAAGTTACACGAAATGTCCTTACCCACATGCGAGTAAGTCAGATCCTCATTAAACTCCGAAGCCTCCGACACCTGCAGAATCTCAGAACACAAGTTAGACATCGTGATCCGACCCTTAATCGGATTCGCCCGATTCACCGTATCCTCAAACACAATGTACGGGTAACCAGACTCAAACTGGATCTCCGCGATCGTCTGGAAGAACTTCCGCGCATCCACCTTCTTCTTATGGATCCGCTTATCATCCACCATCTCCCGGTACTTCTCCGTAACCGAAATCTCCGTGAACGGCACCCCGTACACCCGCTCCACATCATAGGGGCTGAACAGGTACATCGGCTCCTTATTACGCGCCAACTCAAACGTAATATCCGGAATCACCACGCCGAGCGACAGCGATTTAATCCGAATCTTCTCGTCCGCATTCTCCCGCTTAGTATCCAAAAAACCCATGATGTCCGGGTGGTGCGCATTCAAATACACCGCACCCGCACCCTGGCGGGCACCCAACTGGTTCGCGTAACTGAACGAATCCTCCAGCAGCTTCATCACCGGAATGACCCCGGAAGACTGGTTCTCAATCTTCTTAATCGGCGCACCCGACTCACGCAGGTTAGACAGGTTCAACGCCACTCCGCCGCCGCGTTTAGACAACTGCAAAGCCGAGTTAATCGCCCGGGCAATCGACTCCATATTGTCTTCAATCCGCAGTAAGAAACACGACACCAACTCGCCGCGCGCCTTCTTACCCGCATTCAAAAACGTTGGTGTCGCAGGTTGGAACCGCCCATCGATAATCTCATCCACCAAACGCTGCGCCAAGGCCTCATCACCTCGCGCTAAATACAGGGCCACAATCGTCACCCGATCCTCGTAACGCTCCAGGTAACGCTTCCCATCAAACGTCTTCAACGTGTACGACGTGTAATACTTGTAAGCCCCCAAGAACGTGGGGAACCGGAACTTTTTCCCATACGCCCGCTTATACAGGGACTTCACGAAGTCGAACGAGTACTGCTCCAGAACCTCAGGTTCGTAGTAGCCTTCTTCCACCAAGTAATCTAGCTTTTCCTTCAAATTGTGGAAAAACACGGTGTTCTGGTTAACGTGCTGCAAAAAGTATTGACGTGCCGCCTTGCGGTCCGCGTCGAACTGAATGTTCCCGTCCTTGTCATACAGGTTCAGCTGAGCGTTCAGCGAATGGTAATCCAACTCCGGAGGCAGTGACGTCTCTAGACCCGTATCCGTTAAATT
Organism: Gleimia hominis; assembly: GCF_032085515.1. Lineage (GTDB taxonomy): Bacteria > Actinomycetota > Actinomycetes > Actinomycetales > Actinomycetaceae > Gleimia > Gleimia hominis. Next base: position 429,920 of record NZ_JASXSX010000001.1, on the reverse strand, counting down.
GTTTGCCAAAACTCTTCCAATCCTTTGCGGACCACATCCACGTCCTGTGGTGTGCCCAGTAGTTCAAACCGATACATGTGCGGGACGTTCAACTTCTTAGCAATAATGTCCCCCGCCAGACAGTACGCTTTACCAAAATTTGAATTCCCACCTGTGATCACGCCGCGGCACAAATCTCGGTTCTCTTTCACATTCAAGAACTTAATTACCTGCTTCGGCACAGCGCCCCCCACGTTGCCACCCCCATAGGTGGGTACGACCAGCACGTACGGTTCATCCACGTACAAGAACGGGTCGCGGGGCCTAAGCGGAATCCGTTTCGCTTCAAAACCGAGCTTATCCACAAAACGTTTCGTGTTTTCCGTTACCGAAGAAAAATAAACGACATGCACCACTTTCGGGTTGACCTCACCTATAAAACTAAATGACTTCTGTGTATTCTGCGCTATTTTAGTGACCCGCCTTACCTGGCTGCCGTGGCTAGCGCACGTGGCAGGTTTAGTTCGCTACCGCGAGTTCTTTCGCCATTTTCTTAATGAGGTCCGGCCGGTATCCCGCCCACTGCTGGTCGCCAGCCACCACCACGGGTGCCTGCGCAAACCCCAGGGAAGTCACGTACTCGTACGCCTGCTGGTCAACCGTGATGTCGACTGTCTTGTACTCCAGTTTTTGGCGGTTCAACGCCCGCTTCGTAGCATCGCACTGTACGCACATGGGTTTACTGTAAACCGTGATCATTCTGGCCCTTCCGGTCGGTCCGCACCCCTTTTTGGAATGCGTTCTTAAATCTCGCTTGGTGAAAAATCCTACGGTGTAAACACTACACTTAGTGGTTGAGTTTCGCACTACCCACTAAATAGCGTGTTTCTCACAGTTTTCCGCCCACACGTAGTTTCGCGCATTTTAACGCGCTTTCACACGCCTTCGCGCGATATTAGCCTGAGGGAAAACCGTGGACACCCACTGCCTGCACTAGCATTCCACCACGTTTACCGCTAGCCCCCCGACCGAGGTTTCCTTGTACCGCGAATGCATGTCCTGCCCGGTTTGCCACATCGTTTCAATCGCCGCGTCCAGCGGCACCGTGTGCCGACCGTCCCCCCACAGAGCCATGCGGGCCGCGTTAATCGCTTTCACCGCCGCAATAGCGTTGCGTTCAATACATGGGATCTGCACCAGGCCCCCAACCGGGTCGCACGTCATGCCCAGCGAATGCTCCATCGCGATCTCTGCCGCGTTCTCCACCTGCATCGGGGTACCGCCCAGTGCCTCGGCAAGCCCAGCGGCAGCCATCGCGGAAGCCGAACCAACCTCGCCTTGACACCCCACTTCCGCGCCCGCGATCGACGCATTCGTCTTAATCAACCCGCCGATCGCGGTGGCGGCCAGCAAGAAGTCACGCCTTCCCCGCACCGGGTCGGCCTGTCCCTCAGGGCAAAAATGCAGCAAATATCCCAAAACCGCGGGAATCACGCCAGCCGCCCCATTTGTTGGCGCGGTAACCACTCGGTGACCGGCCGCGTTCTCTTCATTCACCGCGAGCGCATACAAGTTCACCCAATCCATGGCCCGCAGCGGATCCGCGTTCGTCCCCACCCACGCGCGTGCGTCGCAGGCAGCGGGCTGGTCACTGGTGCGGTCTTGCAGGGTTTCGAACAGTTTCGAAGCTCGGCGCGCCACGTTCAACCCACCCGGCAGCACCCCCTGGGTGGTGCATCCCGCTTCTATGCACTGCGCCATTGCCGCCTCAACCGCGTCCAGGTAGTTGTTCAGTTCCGCGTGGGAGTGCGCTGCCTCTTCGTTTGCCCGCACCAGCTGCGCGATCGACAGGCCCGCTTGTTCGCACCGGTCCAGTAGTTCACGCGCGGTTGCGAACGGGTAGGGCGCGGCAATCTCGTGGGTTTGTTTCGCGTCGTCAGTTACCAGCGCGGCCACATCCGGGTGGGTTGGGTCGTCTGATTCGTCAACCATCACGAACCCACCACCGATTGAATAGTAGGTTTTAACCACGCTACCGCCTTCATATTCCGCCGTGAGGGTGAGGGCGTTCGCGTGGTACGGCAGTGTCGTAAGGGGGCGGAACACAATGCTTTCCCTGGTGAACGGCACGTCCTGTCCGTTAACACGCAAGCGTTCTTGCTTCGCCACCCGCTCATCAATCCCAGCCACCACTTCGGCTGGCACAGTAGCCGGTTCATAACCTTCCAACCCCATCATTACCGCGCGGTCTGTGGAGTGACCACGACCCGTAGCACCCAGCGACCCAAACAGGTCGACCCTCAAGCGGGTAGGGTGGACGCATTTTTTCTGGAGGTTCCGTGCAAACGCGGCTGCCGCCAACATGGGCCCCACGGTGTGTGAAGACGAAGGGCCGATTCCGATGGTGAACATGTCGAACACCGAAAGGGGCCTGGGCGTGGTTTTCGCCTCCATCTCACCAGCCATCATCGCGGCTGGGGATGCCCCGTGTGTTTTCTGGATTGAAACCATACTTTCCCCTTCAGGTTCCTCTTGCGAAGCGCACCCACTTCACTCAGCACTCACGCACGTACAGTTATATGCCAAACGATACGCGTTTAGCCGCCGATTTACCCGCCGGCAACGCGTGTCCCGCACCATCGGTTGTAATGAACGAAAAGAGGGGCTGTAACCTCAAGCAAATACTGTGGAACAATGTGAGCATGACGACTAGCCCGAATCTGAATCCTGACTCCACTTTTAACAACGATTTTGAAGCTACGTTTAAAACCGCTGATTCTGATGCGGCCCGCCCACAAATAGTGATTGCGACTGCCATGCCTATGGAAGCGGCTCCTTTTCTTGAGGTCCTTGCTGCCCAGGAGGGGTTTAAGCAAACCACGCAGGCTGGGTTAGACGTGGCGGTCGGCACCATCGCCGGCAAGCGAGTTGTGGTGGTGACGACGGGCATCGGGTTGGTGAACGCCGCGTATGCCGCCACGGTTATGTGCAGCCGCTACCAGCCGAAGTTTTACCTGTGTGCGGGCACTACCGGCGGGTTGGCGGCAAGCACGCGGGTGCGGGACGTGTGCGCGGGTACGGACTACACGTATTCGCGGGCGGACGCAACCATGTTTGACTACGAACCCGGGCAAGTACCCGGCATGCCCGCCACTTACCCGGCCGGGCAAACCCTGTTGGCAGCGGCCCATAGTTTGGAGGTACCCGGGTTAACGTTCGGGCAAGTGGCTTCCTCCGACGCGTTTATAACCACAGAAACCGTGGAGAATATGCGCACCACATTCCCCCGCGCCATCGGAGCGGACATGGAAAGCACCGCCGCCGCCCAAGTGTGCGCAAAAACAGGCGTGGAATTCTTATCCTTACGAGGAATATCGGACCTGTGCGGCCCCCAGGCCGGCGACGATTTCCACGTTGACGGGTCCGAAGCCGCCCAAGTGTCCGCGAACGCAGTTCAAGCCCTCCTGAGCGCCCTTCCGTGCGGTTACTGACCCAAAGATGGGGTTTCAAGGCGAGCTTGGAACGCGCCCGCAGCGAGGTCACGCAAGCCCGTCCAGTTGAACCCGGGCCAGCCGTGAATTCGTTCTAGCCACTCAGCGGGAATCGCAGCAAGCCCCCACACGGCCCCAAGCACCGCGCCGGTTAATGCCGCCACAGTGGCACTATCCCCACCGGCACGCACCGCCGCTTCAACCCCCACTTGCACGGGGTTGAGCCGTGGGTTGCGTTCAGATTCTTCGACTGCAACCGCGAGCGCCGCATGCATCCCCGCAAGCGCGTCCAACGCAGACAACCCGGCTCCGCGCACGCCCCCACCGATCGCCTCTTGAATCAAGGGACGTTCCAGTTCCGACACCAGTGAACTCGCCAGATGCGGGCGGATCCGAGCCACCGGCTGGTCTTTCACCGAGTGGATTGCCTCAAAAATAAGGGCACTCAAATACCCCGCTGCCGCCACCGTGTGTGGATGCGCGGACGTAAGGCGAGCCACCGACTCCGCCGCAACCGCAGCCTGCCCCACGTTCGTGGCTGCCAACGCGGACAACCCCGAATGCAAAATCAGGTTGTCAGCAAACCGCTCCCGCACCCGCTGCCCTTCGAACCGCTTGTTCGCCAGCTGCGTCAAACCCCCGGTTTCTACGGTTATTCCCCCGGTTTCGCCTACCCCACCGGTCTCGGCTGCTAGGGCCCCCGCGTCCACCGCGGCCGACAAGAGGGTTTGCACCCCCGAGGGCAAGTCCCGCTCACCTGCCTTAAACCAAGCGAGCATGCGGGTTGACAGCTTGTGCAGCCCCGCGGGAGTGGAAAGGCCCGAGGGGGTGACTTGGGCAGCTGGTGTAGACGGAGCAGAATAACCCGCCTCGTCTTGCGCAACCTCCAGCACTAAAACCGCTAATTCAACCGGTTCACCCCAGCGGCCCGAACGCATGCGAACGGGTTCGTCATCACGCGGTGGCTGGCGCAGCGACCACGGACCTGCCAACGCGGAACCACACGCCGCACCCACCGCGGCACCCACCGCCCTCATGAGCCGGTCAGAACTACCCCGCGGCACCAAAACCCCAGGCAAACTCACGATGCGAAAACTCCAAGTAAACTAACGGGATAAAAACCCCAGGTGGATTCACGACACAAAACCGCAGGCAAAGTCACTGGATTTAAACCCAAGCTTGGGCAAGTAACTCGTAGGAACGCCGCCGCAAAGTCGGATCCCACACGTTCGTCACCACCATCAACTCATCCGCTTCCACATCGGCCGCGAACGCCTCCAACTGATCCACAACCTGCTCGGGCGCACCCGTAATATACGTCGGATCCACCCCGCCGGGCGCATCCTTTGGAATCGGACGGTCCTGCACCACCCAATCCTCACGCGGGGGCGCCAACTTATCTAACCGCCCGTGAATCAACCCAGACTGCGCCTGCAGCTGCGTGGTCATCAAATAGTCCGCCTCCTGCTTCGTAGGCGCCACCACCACGTTAACCGCCGGCATCAAATACGGAGCAGCATCGGGCGTGCCCGCAGCCTGCGCGTCAAAATACGCCCGGTACGTCTGCGCCGCCGGCTTCAACAACTTCGGCGCAAAATGCGACGCAAACGAATACGGCAAACCAAGCGCCGCCGCGACCTGCGCCCCACCCAAAGACGAACCCAACATCCACAAGGGAACCTGCGTGCCCTCACCGGGAATCGCCCGCACCTTCCGGTGCACCACCCGCGGATTAGCCTGCACACCCAGCACCGCGGCCTCCGCGCCAGACAATCCCTCATCGGAATCATCAGGAACCGGACCCAAATACGCACGCAACTGCGCAACCGAATCTGCAAAATCATTCAAATCTGCAGACGACCGGTGAAGCGCCCGCGCCGTCACCGGATCCGTCCCCGGGGCGCGCCCCAAACCCAAATCAATCCGATCACCATAAATAGTGGCAAGCGTCCCGTAATACTCCGCAACCATGAGTGGCGTGTGATTCGGCAACATCACACCCCCGGCACCCACCCGGATCGTGGACGTGTGCTCCGCCGCGCGCGTCAACAACAACGACGTCGCAGACGACATGAACGTGCGCGAACCGTGGTGCTCCGCCATCCAGTAACGCCGGTACCCACACTGCTCCGCCAGCTGCACCAGCTCCAACGAATCATCCAGCGCGTTCTTGCGGGTACGCCCCTGCGACGTTGGTGACAAATCAAGTATTGAAATGGGGATCCGCGTTGACATTTACCATCACCTCACCGGCAATTCTAACCGAAAGCAAACCCGCGGGGCCATCGCGGACCCACTGCAACTACCCGGGTTTAGACCCGCAAGCTCGCAGCGGCAACCATCCACAATTAACTGCAACTACCCGCAGTTGATTGCGCAACCGCAGTTAATTGCCCAAACCGTGGTTAGTTACGGAAACCTTGCTTAGTTACGCAAACCATGGTTAGTTACGCAAACCGTGCACGGGCGCGGGAAGCCGCCCACCTCTTTCCACCAGGGTTTGCGAAGAAAACTTGGACACCGGGATAACCGGGGCGCGGCCGAGCAAGCCACCGAACTCCACCACGTCCCCCACCTGCGCACCCGGCACCGCAATCAGCCGCGCCGCCGTAGTCTTGTGGTTCATGATTCCAATCGCGGCCTCATCCGCAACCATGCCCGCGAGGGTCTGCCCCGAAGTGTCACCCGGCAGTGCGATCATGTCGAACCCAACCGAGCAGATCGACGTCATCGCCTCCAACTTATCTAAAGTAATAGACCCCGCCTGAACCGCCTCAATCATCCCAATATCTTCCGACACGGGAATGAACGAGCCTGACAAGCCCCCCACGTGCGAGCACGCCATCAAACCACCCTTCTTAACCGCGTCGTTCAACAGTGCCAACGCGGCGGTAGTGCCGGGTGCCCCCACTCGCTGCACCCCGATTTCCTCAAGGATTCGGGCAACTGAATCCCCCACTTCCGCAGTGGGGGCGAGCGATAAGTCAACAATCCCAAACCGCACCCCCAAGCGCTGCGCAACCATGCGGCCCACCAACTGGCCCACGCGCGTTATCTTAAACGCCGCTTTTTTCACTTCCGCGGCCACCACGTCAAAGGATTCTCCACGCACTTTCTCGAGGGCACGCTTCACCACCCCGGGGCCAGAAACCCCAACGGAAATCACGGCATCAGGCTCCTCCACCCCGTGGAACGCACCCGCCATAAATGGGTTATCACCCACCGCGTTCGCGAACACCACCAGTTTTGCCGCACCTAAACCCGACTGGTCCGCCGTCTTAACTGCCGCCTGCTTCATCACCTCACCCATGCGAGCCACCGCCGACATGTTGATCCCCGCACGCGAAGACCCCACATTCACCGACCCGCACACCACTTGCGTTTGCGCTAACGCGTCTGGCAGCGAGTCCATCAGTACCTCATCGGAATAGGACGCACCCTTTTCAACCAGTGCCGAAAACCCACCGATAAAATCCACCCCCACTGCCCGCGCCGCAGCATCAAGCGTCTGTGCAAACGGAACGTAATCATCCACCCCGCTCGCGGCCGCTACCAGCGCAATTGGAGTAACCGAGATGCGTTTGTTAATAATCGGAACCCCGATTTCCGCTTCCACATCACGGGCGATGCGCACCAGGTCTTTCGCCTGCGTAGTGATCCGCTTATAAATCCGCTCCCGCGCCCGCTGCGGGTCCGCATCCGCACAATCCAGCAGGTTAATGCCCATCGTGACCGTGCGGATATCCAGTTTGTCTTCCTCGATCATCTGGATAGTTTCGAGGATATTCTGTGCCGTATCCATCTTTACAACCGGTGCATTTCGTCGAACAACTGCGCGGCCTGCAGGCGGATCTGTAGTTTCTGTTGCTGCGCCACCTCATTCATATCCGCTTGCAGCTGCGTGATTGGAACCTCATTATTATCGAACTCCAAATGCATGATCATCGTAAAGTAACCATCCATCAAAGTTTGCGAAACGTTCAGAATATTCGCCTGCCGCTTAGCAACCGCGCTGGCGACAGCCGCCACAATCCCCGTGTGGTCCACGCCCGTAACCGTCATAATCGCTTTCATACATCCAATACTGCCAGAAAGTACGAAACGGCCAGTAACCACGTCCGGACCGTTTTTATGAGGGCAGTTGGTACAACTGAGCCGCCAGTAACCACGAAGGTGCCTGCATCCGCGAGCGTGGGGAACACCACGCTGGGGGTGATTTGCGTTTGCCCCCTGCGTTTCGATAGGCTTGCAAAGCCTTAAAGCTCGGGTGGCGGAATTGGTAGACGCGCACGGTTCAGGTCCGTGTGCCCTTACAGGCATGGGGGTTCGAGTCCCCCCTCGAGCACCAGTACTTGTGCGTCAGAATCTGCTTCAGTTTAAAATTTCGAATAAGTCACTTGGCTTAGAACCACTACGAATTACTCGCTCAACATACAAACCCGCAGATAATTCATTTGCTCTAAGTGTCCGTGATTCAAGACAGTTTGAAAGCCTTCTTTCAAATTATTCTGCGCTGAAGTCACACAACTATTCTAGGCACCTGCGCGGTAGTAAAGTAGGGTGTATGTAATCGCGGGTCTACTGCGTACAATGAATACGATTATTAAGGGGTGTGAATGGGACTGCTGGACCGGTTCGAATCCACGGTTGAGAAGGGCGTTAACGGTATCTTCTCCCGCGTTTTCCGCTCTGCCTTAAAACCCGTTGACATTACCTCTGCTGTCCGCAAGTCCATGGAAAACCACGTCCAAGAGTACTCGCAAGATCACCAGGTGGTGCCCAACGAGTACCGGGTTAAAATCTCCCCTTCCGACATGCGGAACCTCGAAGACATGGGCCTGGACGTGCTCGCCCAAGAAATTCAAGACGGCGCCATGCAGTACGCGCAAGATAACGATTACGCGCTGGTCGGCCCCATTAAAGTATCGTTCGAACCCGGTTCCGAAGAGCTCACAGGCCAGTTACAAATTGACGCGTCCACCCGTCGGGGGGCGGTAGCGCCCGCAACCAGCCAGTCCGCTTCAACCCAGAATCCAATTATTGACATTGAGGGGGAACGGTGGATTTTAACTGAACCCGTGACCATTATCGGCCGGGGCCGCAGCGCGGACATCACGGTGAATGACTCCGGGGTCTCACGCGAACACTTAGAACTGCGGCAAACTCCCGGCGGAGTGATCGCCACCGATTTAGGTTCCACAAACGGCCTATACGTGGAGGGTCACAAGGTGGATGCCGCCACCCTCGTGGATGGAAATCAGATTGTGATTGGCCGCACCCGCATACTCTTTTGGACTTCCGCAGCGGAGGATCAGTAAATGGCTAGCGACCTGGCATTCAACGTTTTCCGCCTCGCATACCTGCTGCTGCTGTGGGTACTGGTTTTAGGGTCCGTATCTGTGTTGCGGCGCGACATTTTCGGTACGGTGATTACGCCGCGCGGTAAAGGCCGGTCGGTTAAAGGCCAGAAGCGTCGGCGCGAAGAAGCCCGTTCGAAACCCACCCAACCCACGTCACTGCTCATCACAGGTGGGCCACTGGCTGGTACCACCATGAGGCTGGGGAGTGCGGATATTATTATCGGCCGCTCCCCCACTTCCACCCTCGTTATCGACGATGATTACGCGTCTTCAAGACACGCCAGGTTACATTCACAACAGGGACAATGGTGGATCGAGGACCTCGGTTCTACTAACGGAACATTTGTGGATGATGAACGACTCGCCCGCCCCCGGGCCCTGAACTTGGGTGACAATGTCCGCATCGGTCAAACCACCTTGGAGTTGGTGAACTAATGCCCGTTGATTTCCGTTTCGCTGCCCGTTCTGACGTTGGTTTAGTTCGCAAGAACAATCAAGACTCCGGTTACGCTGGCCCGCACCTACTAGTTTTAGCTGACGGGATGGGTGGCCCAGCCGGTGGGGACATCGCCTCCGCCGTAGCGATCGCGCACCTAGCGCCACTGGATTCCGACGATCACCGTGCAGAAGACATGCTTCACCTCTTACGCTCCGCCCTGCGCGATGCCCACGAGGACTTGATTGAACGATCTTCGAACGATTCGGACCTCAAGGGATTAGGCACCACGTGTATTGCCCTGCTGCGATCGGGAAACAAGATGGCGATGGTGCACGTGGGGGACTCGCGCGCGTACGTACTGCGCGACGACCAGTTGACGCAGGTGACTACCGACCATTCGTTTGTGCAGTACCTGATTCAAACTGGGCAAATCACCCCTCAGGAGGCACAAAACCATCCACAACGTTCCGTAGTGCTGCGAATCCTGGGGGACACCGACGGAGACGTGGCGGCAGACGAATCCGTGCGCGAAGCCGTGGAGGGCGACCGGTGGCTCCTGTGCTCTGACGGCCTCTCTGGCGTGGTGTCCGCCGAGACTATTGCGCAAACCCTCGCGGAAATAGACGACCCCGGTCAGTGCTGTGAAAAACTCATCCGCCTTGCGCTGCGTGCCGGTGGTCCAGACAACATCACGTGCGTTATCGCGGACATCGTGCCCGCCGGCCAAGAACCCGTGCAGGCACCACAAATTGTAGGTTCCATCGCAGTGGACCGGGCCGCACCCACCCGCGGAGGCTCCTCCGCAGCCGCCCGCGCCGCCACCCTAAACCCTCAAGCCCCAGAGGAAGACGAGGAAGACGAAGGGGAAGACACGGTACCAAAACGGAAACGGTGGATCGCCCCATTTTTCACTCTGCTGCTAGTTGCCCTTCTCGCGCTCGGTGGGTGGGCCGGATACGTGTGGAGCCAAAACCAGTTCTTCGCCAAAGCTAACAACGGTTCCGTAGTGATCTACCGCGGCATCCCCCAGTCGCTCGGCCCGTGGAAACTATTCCACCCCGTAGAAGTCACCCCAATCAAAGTTGAAGACCTGAAACCAGTGGAACAATCAAGGCTTCAAGACCCGGTGCGCCGCTCCTCACGCGAACAAATCGACGCGTACATACACTCTTTGAACAACGAAAAGAAAGACTCATCCGCCAACGCACCCGCGGACGGTGATCACTAAATGGCAACCGCGACAATCACCCCGGCGCGGCGACGCCCATTCGTTGAACTCCTCTTGTTAATCGGCGCGATAGCAGCTGGTTTAGGCGGGTACGTACTGACCTACATTAACCGCACCGACACGTTACCCACGAACGTGGGGCTGCACGCGGGCCTACTGGTGATTATTGCGATTGTCGCAGACCTGGGGGTACGTAAGTTCGCGCCCTACTCCGACCCCGTTATCCTCCCCATGGCGGTGGCCCTATCTGGCGTGGGAATGGCCATGATTTTCCGGCTCGACATGTCGTACAAACTATTGGACCAGCCGCAAACGGGAATCAAACAGCTCCTCATGACGGCCGCCGGCCTGCTCGCCGCCGCCCTGGTACTTATTTTTGTTAAAGACCATCGGCTGCTGCGCCGCTACACGTTCACCGCGATGATCATCTCTTTGGTGCTGCTCCTGTCGCCCCTAGTGCCAGGTCTCGGAGTGGAACACTTCGGGTCGCGGATTTGGCTGAACCTCGGGTTCGCCTCCATCCAACCCGCGGAGTTCGTGAAAATCACCCTCGCCGTGTTTTTCGCTGGCTACCTGGTCGATAACCGCGACAAACTCTCAATCGGGGGGCCCAAAATACTGGGTTTACGTCTGCCGCGCGGGCGCGATCTCGGCCCCATTATAGTGGTGTGGCTAACGTCGTTAGCGATCCTCGTGTTCCAGCGCGACCTGGGTACTTCCTTGCTGTTCTTCGGCCTGTTCGTAGCCATGCTGTACGTGGCCACCAACCGGGTGTCGTGGCTCGTGATCGGCGCGATCTCTTTTATTCCCGCCGCGTGGGCAGCGATGCACACGTTTTCGCACGTTCGGCAGCGGATAAACATTTGGTTGCACGCGTTCGACCCGCAGGTATACAACGCGATCGGTGGTTCCGGCCAGGTGGTGCAAGGCCAGTTCGGTATGGCGTCCGGGGGTTTGCTTGGAACCGGGTGGGGGCGCGGCTACCCGCAGTTAGTTCCCTTCGCCCAGTCCGATTTCATTCTGTCTTCCCTCGCTGAGGAACTGGGGCTCACCGGGCTGCTTGCCATCCTCCTCATGTACCTGGTGTTAATCCAACGAGGGCTTCGCGCCGCAATCGGGGTGCGTGACGGCTTCGGTAAACTCTTAGCTTCCGGCATCTCATTTTCTCTAGCCCTGCAACTGTTCGTTGTTCTGGGTGGAATCACGCGCATAATCCCCTTGACGGGTCTGACGGCACCGTTCCTAGCGCAAGGGGGTTCGTCGATGATCGCGTCGTGGATTCTGATTGCCTTGCTGCTGCGTATTTCCGACGCGTCCCGCCGGCCCACGCACACGCAGGAGGTGAAGTGAGTGAACGCTCAGATCCGCCGCCTGTACATCCTGGTTGTCGCAATGCTCGCCGCGCTGGCTTTAGCTGCCACTTATATTCAGTTCATCGCCGCGCCCCGGTTGAACGCGGATTCACGTAACTCCCGCACTATTTTGCATGCTTCTGAACGTGACCGCGGTCCAATTGTCGTAGCCGGGCGGGCGGTCGCGGAATCCACTCCGATTCCCAAGACTAAACGTTTTGAACGCACCTACCCCGGTAAGGCCCTTTACGCGCCCGTGACCGGGTGGTTTTCCGTGAACTTGGGTTCAGCAACCGGGTTAGAGCAGTATGCGGACACGATTTTGGAGGGCAACGCCCCTTCCTTGTGGACGCAGCGCGTGCAGAACCTACTCACCGGTGCGGACCGGCAGGGCGGCGGGATTTCCTTGACTCTTAACCCGCGTATGCAGCAGGCCGCGGCGAAAGGCTTGGGGGGTCGCAAGGGCGCCGCGGTGGCGTTGGAAGCGAAGACGGGCAAGATCCTCACGCTGTATTCTTCACCTTCATACGATCCAACGGAACTGTCTAGCTCCGACAACAATAAGGTATTAAAACGCAGTAAAGAACTGAGTAAAGATCCGAATAAACCGCTGGTGAACCGCGCGATTGCAGGTGACCGCTACCCACCCGGTTCGGCGTTCAAGATCATCACTGCGGCCGCCATGTTGGAAAGCGGTAAGTTTAACCCCGATTCCACGGTTGAAGGTGGCGCTGCGATCACCCTGCCGGGGACGAACACGAAGCTGCCTAATATTACGGGAATGCAGTGCGGAGATGGGCATCCAACCATGGCGGAAGCGTTCGCGCGTTCATGTAACACGTCGTTTGGTCAGTCCGCCGTCACGGTTGGCGCGGAGGCGTTGCGCAAGCAGGCGCGCGCGTTCGGGTTTGACGAATCACTGCAGATTCCCATGCCTGTCACCGAGTCTGTTTTTCCAGATAATTTGGATGAGGCACAAGTCCCCCTGGCGGGTATTGGCCAGTCGGATGTGCAGGTTACCCCCATGCAGATGGCGATGGTGGGTGCCGCAGTAGCTAACCAAGGTACCCTCATGAAACCGTATTTAATTGACCAAGTACTCAGTTCGGATTTGGAAAAACTGAAAACCACAGATCCGGAGGAACTGGGCCAACCGATCAGTGCGGATACAGCTAAGAAACTGCAGGCAATGATGCTGGATGTGGTGTCTAAACCATACGGCACGGGGCAGTCTATGCGCACGGATGCTGCGAAAATAGCGGCGAAAACCGGTACTGCAGAAACGGGGAACGATCGCACTACCGCGTGGGTGGTTGCGTACAACACGGGGTCGGACAACCCGATGGTGGTGGCCGTAGCTGTGGAAGGTGACGAAACGAGCCCGCACCCCGGTGGTGGTTCAGATGCGGGGCCAATTGCCCGAGCGATGTTGGAAGCGGGGCTCAATGGCTAGTATTTACGCAGGTATGACCCTGGGGGGTAGGTACATGCTGATCCGCCAGATCGCGGTGGGTGGCATGGGTGAAGTGTGGTCCACGCGCGACCAGGTGACGGGCCGGATGCTGGCTGCGAAAGTGTTGAAAGCCGATCTGATGGGGAACCAAACGTTCCTCGCGCGTCTGCGGGTTGAGGCGCGTAACGCCATGGAGGTAACCCACCCCAATATTGCCGCGGTGCTTGATCACGGTGAGGATGACGGCATCGGGTGGATCATCATGGAGCTGGTGACGGGCCGGCCGTTTAATGACTACCTCAAAGGTGGGAATCGGATTGCGCCCGCGCAGCTTCTGCCCGTGTTGATTCAGACGGCGTACGCGCTGCAGGCTGCGAAAGATAAAGATATTGTGCATCGCGACATTAAGCCTTCGAACTTGTTGATTACGCCTGATGGGCAGGTGAAGCTGACGGATTTCGGGATTTCTACCACGTCCACGCAGGCGACGATGACGGAGGCGGGCATGGTTATGGGTACCGCCCAGTATTTGCCGCCGGAACAGGCGATGGGTGAGGTTGCGAATCACGTGGGCGACCTGTATGCGTTGGGGGTTATTGCTTATGAGGCACTGGCGGGTCGGCGCCCATTTTCGGGTAAAACCCAAGTGGATGTGGCGTTTGCGCACGTGAACGACCCGGTTCCGCCTCTGCCAGAGGACGTGCCGCACGAGCTAGCGCAGATTGTGATGTCACTGCTTCGCAAGAAACCTCAAGATCGGCCGCAAGATGGCGCTACTTTAGCGAAACAGTTGACGCAGGTGGCGCGCAAGCTTGGGATTTCCCCGGCTCCCACAGCACTGACGCTACCGGCTACGGCGGATAGTTCTAGCGCGCAACCGGTTGCCGCGCCCTCGAAACCCAGCCCGCCCGCTACCACGTCGGGATTACCCACCGCTGCAGCGCCCTCAAACGCGGAATATAAGCCCGGTACTACGCGATCGAACACGGCCACGCCGAGCACCCCCGCGTCGCACGATTCCTCATGGCCGCGTTCTTCCTCATGGCGACATGCAGCTAGCCCACCCACATACACTGTGGAACTGGTCGGATTAGCGATAGCGCTATTTGCCATCACTTTCGCATTCGTGTTCTGGGCCCGCAGCGCCACCGCGAGCGCCTCCCCACCTCAAACGCAGGCAGCGTTAGTGACCACCAGCTTTGAACAAAAACTAGATTCTCAATTAAACGCTACGACAACGGAGGTAATCCCATGGGTTCCGATCAGCCCCAGCTGTTAGCGGGCCGCTACGAGATTAGGGCCATGATAGGTCGCGGTGGGATGGCCCAGGTACACCTGGGATTCGACACGCGCCTGTCACGCATCGTGGCGATCAAAATGCTGCGCACCGACTTGGCGCGCGACTCAATTTTCCAAACCCGGTTCCGACGTGAAGCTCAGGCTGCGGCGTCTTTGAACCACCCTAATATTGTGGCGGTATACGACACGGGGGAAGAGAATATTACGACCCCGGACGGCAACCAAGTATCCATCCCCTACATTGTTATGGAGTACGTGGAGGGCCACACTGTGCGCGACCTCCTGTCGGGTGGGGCGCCTGTTCCTATTGATGAGGCCGTGGAGATCATTTCGGGGGTGCTCAGCGCACTAGAGTACTCGCATTCCATGGGGCTGGTTCACCGCGATATTAAACCCGCGAATATCATGTTGACGAACACCGGCAAGATCAAGGTGATGGACTTTGGGATTGCCCGGGCGATCACGGATTCGCAGGCCACGATGACGCAAACCAACGCGGTGGTGGGTACCGCCCAGTACTTGTCGCCAGAGCAGGCGCGGGGAGAAACCGTGGATGAGCGTTCCGACTTGTACTCGACGGGGTGTGTGCTGTTTGAACTGCTGACGGGTCAGCCGCCGTTTAAAGGTGATTCCGCGGTTGCGGTGGCGTATCAGCATGTGTCTGAGGTACCTCCCACTCCTTCGTCTATAACGTCGGATGTGCCCGAAGCGATTGACCGCGTGGTGTTGAAAGCGCTGGCGAAAGATAAGGCTAAACGCTACGAGAGCGCGCAGGTTATGAACATGGACTTGCAGCATGCGCTGCGTGGCGGTACGGTTACCGCCCCCATGGCGTCAGTTTGGCAGAATGAACCCACGCAGACGCGCATGATGAATGCGGCGCAGATGCCCGCTGTGGCACCGACTCGTGTGCAAAGACGTGAAGAGGACAGCGAACCTCAAGAGGAAGAAGAAAACAAGTCCCGCAAAGGCTTGTGGATAACACTGGTGTTGGCGGCGCTGGTGATCGCTGGTCTTGTGGCGACGTGGTTGTTTATTTCAAACCGGCCGGATCCGAAAGAAGACATGGTCACAATCCCAACTGGAATCGTGGGGGTTACGCAAGATGAGGCGCGGGCCCAGTTGACGGACGCGGGTTTGAAGATGGTGGTTGGAGACCCGGTTGCGGACGAGACTATTCCGCAAGATTCCGTGGTTTCTGCCGATCCGAAACCGGGCAGTGAAGTGAAGAAAGGCAGCACTGTAACGGTCCGCTTGTCATCTGGTCCGGCTGCTGTGAAAGTACCGGATTTGGGTGGGCTCACGCAGTCTGAGGCCCGCGACCAGTTAGAGAAACTGGGGTTGAGAATTGGGAACGTGAACTCGGTTGACGACCCATCTGTGGATAAGGACCGCGTGGTATCTACCAACCCTAAAGCAGGTAGGAACGTGAAGCGTGGCGACGTGGTTAACCTAAACATTGCTAGCGGTTACGTTACCGTGCCCGATGACCTCACGGGTAAATCGGAACAGGAAGTGACGGATATCCTTCAAAAACTGCGTCTGTCTACCCGGTCTACGCAGGTGGAAACGTCGGATGCGCAGCCGGGTACGGTGATGGATGTGCAGCCGGTGGGGTCGGTGAAGATTGGGGACACGATCACGATTACGGTGGCGAAGGCAGCGCCCACCCCAACCCCTACGGTTACGCAGCAGCCGTCTGAGGAACCATCCGAGGAACCATCGGAAGACCCAAATAATAATGGGGAGAACCAGCAGAACTAGTGGAGCAACTGGTTTAACTAGTTGCACAAAGGGCCGAACTAGTTAAACGGTGGCGTCTCCTAGGTGGAAGTATTCTTGTGCCCACGGGAAACCCCACTCTAGGAGCGCGTACGCGACCGCGAGGATCAGTATTATCGATTCAATGACCTTCAGCCATTTCGGGCCGGGCAGGTGTTTGAAAATCCAACCGTACATTTACTTCGCTGCCTTTCCGAGTAGTTCCGCTGGTTTACCCGTGTCGCGTGGCACCCAGTGGTGGAGTTTTGAGTACAGAATGTAGCGTTCTGAGTTACCGAATTCCGGGTGGCACGTGGTGAGGGTCATGAGCCGGTCTTTTGGCTGCACGTCCCACTGGTGGGGTACTGGGTTGAGCACTTCACCGGCGTCGGGGTCCACTATCTCGTGGTCTGTTACTTCGTAAACGAGCCATGCTTTCGGGGTTTCGAACACCATGCGGTCACCGGGTTTCATGATGTCGATGCGCCTGAAGGAGTTACCGTAGGTGCGTCGGTGCGCTGCCATCGCGAAGTTACCTAGTTCCCCGGGTTGTTGAGTGGTGTCGTAGTGGCCTGCGTAAGACAGGTCAAGGAGTCTTTGGTCCGTACCTTCCACGACGGGGATCTGCATGTTCCATTTAGTGTTGTGTAGAACTCCCATGACTTCACCGTGTTTTACCCGGTCGAATTCGGGTGGGTCGTCGTAGCGTTCTTCCCCTGGTTTTTCACTTGCGGGCTTGAGGTTCTTTTCGAACTGTGCGACTGCTGCTGGATTGTTGTCGGATACTTGCCACGATGTCCAGTAGAGCTGCCAGAACACGTACAGGCCGAGGATCAGGCCGATTGTAATCAGAATCTCGCCGATCACACCGATGATACGCGACAACATGCTTGGTCCTGATTTTTCAGCAACTGCTGTGTGTCTGGGCATACCTACTCCATCGCTTTCGCATACTTTAGTTCCGCCATTTTTTCTGGCGTCTTAATCGTAATCTCAGTGCTGTCTTTGACGCTAAACCCCAGGCCGTATCGCACCACATATGCTTGAATGACTTGTATTTGAGGGTCGTTGTTAAGTGCAGTGCGCAGCTGCGCGTTGTTGCCGATTGCGCTGATCTCGTATGGGGGTGAGTACAGGTGCCCGTCGATGTTAATCACGTTGCCAACACACCGGATTGTGGACGTCATGGTCACGTTGTTTCCCTGCACGCTCACAGCTTCTGCCCCTCCGGTCCAGAGTGCGTTCAGGGTCGCTTCAATGTCTTGTTGGTGTATTACGAGGTCGTCCACGTTCGTGTCTTTCGGCAGCGTATCGGGAACTACCGCGTCCGTTAGCGTTACGGTTATTCCGGATCCGGTTATTCCGCTGGGCACACTGGGTTCCGCTGTATTTGCCGGCCCTTGGTTGGTGAGTTGATTGTTCAGCTGCTTTGTTAGTTCACCGCGTAATTGCTGGTTTTCAGTTTTGATCTGGTTTACGACCTGCTGTTTTTTCATCACGAGGGCATGCACATCGGTGCCGGTGTACCGCGCGGTTCCATGGGGATCACCGTGGGGTAGCATGAACAACAGGCCGGCACATGCGGGAACGAGGAATCGTGCGAGCATGGCTGTTACTTTTTTTGACGCACCGCGCCTATGCTTATTCGCCGCTGGCTGTTCCACCGTTCACCCCCTCATGTTCATAATGGTCCGTGGTTTACTTACAGGCCCTTACTTCTTGATACGCTATGCACGTTAAAGAATCTTGAGGCAGTTCAACTGTAGTGGGCTAACCTTAAAGGTTACGGAAGGGACACTCGTGGCACAGTCAGGTAAGCGCAAGAAGAAGCATAGCGGCGATGAAAATGAGATTAAGCATTGGACCGATGGGATCCCAATGTCACCCAGCTGGTGGGCTCCCGCGTTCTGCACCGTCCTCGTTCTGGGTTTGATTTGGCTGGTTATCACCTACATGACGGGTGCCCGTTACCCGATTCCCGCGATTGGTAGTTGGAATACCGCGTGCGGAGTTGGCCTATTACTAGTTGGGTTCCTAATGACCCTGAGGTGGCGTTAACTCGACTACCAATACCTACCCTAACGCTAGTTGCGGCAGGCCAATATACCAGTAGAGTCCTGCAGCTATTAATGCGAGCACTAGTGCGATTCCCACGAGAGTGAGGATGTGCGCGCGACGAAGCTGCCTCGGCCCGTTGTACTGTTTTTTGTTCCCCACTTTTACCAGTAGCCACGTGGTGATAGCCCCCGTGATCATGCCACCCAGGTGTGCTTGCCACGAAACATTGGACACCATGAACCCGTAAATGAGGTTAACCGCGAGCAGCACAACAATGGCTCTGGTGTCCATTCCCGCGTGACGCTGCAGGATGTATACCGCGGCAAAAAGTCCGAATAATGCTCCAGAAGCACCCACGTTCCACGTTAGTAATGCCGCAGACCGGGAACTCACCATTGCTTCAAGTACCCCCCACAGCAGCACGGTTACTGAACCGCCCAATGCGGAAAGTAAATATAGGGCGGTGAACCTCCAGCCACCCAACGCTTGTTCTACCGACGGACCCACCACGTAGAGCGTAAACATGTTTAGCGCTAAGTGGATTATCCCACCGTGCACGAGCACTACGGTAAGCAGTGTCCAGGGCCTCATCCATCCCATTATTGGTAGGTAGGCGAGGTAGTTGGCGGTCTCGTTAGCTAGTTGCCCGAGCGCGCCTGTGGAGATGGGGAGGCGTGTGATTAGGGTAAATGTGGACACAACCACGGTCACAACGAGGATGGTTCGCGTGACCGTGGCTGCACGTAGTCCACTTAGATTGCTAGAGGAACTCAAATTTTTCAGCCTGAGGTTACTCGGTTATATCAATCGTGGAAATGGTGACGTCTTCGACGGGTTTGTCGTTCATCCCGGTGGATACGTTCGCGATTTCATCCACCACTGCTTTGGATTCTTCGTCCACTACTTTCCCGAAGATCGTGTGGTGACCCTGCAGATGCGGTGTGGGCGCGACAGTGATGAAGAACTGTGATCCGTTGGTGCCGTGTCCACCGCGTTTACCCGCGTTTGCCATGGCAAGCACGTAGGGTTCGTTGAAGTTCAATTCAGGGTGGATTTCGTCGTCGAACTGGTATCCAGGGCCGCCCACGCCAACCCCGAGGGGGTCACCACCTTGGATCATGAAACCGGGGATTACGCGGTGAAAGATGACACCGTCGTAGAGAGGGGCAGTGGTTTTCTCTCCGGTTCCCGGGTGAGTCCATTCCCGTTTTCCTTCCGCGAGTTCCGCGAAGTTCTGCACGGTTATTGGCGCGTGGTTAGGAAATAGTTCGAGGCGAATGTCACCTTTGTTCGTATGAATCGTTGCTTTCATAGTGTCCAGTTTCCCAGATTTAACTGTCTATGTCTGCTTTGCCGTGAGGGTATCGCGCTAAGTGAAACAGAATTCCCGTGCATTCACGGCTTTTTCAAGGCACAATAGAGTTAGTGTCGCCATTTGTTATCGAGATGGCTTAGTACTCGTCGATTGAGAGGATTGCACATGGGCAAGAAATTTGACCGTGACACTGAAGCTATTAAGGACGCTGCTCTGCGTCATGCAGAGGAATGGGCCGCTCGGGCGCAAGATCTAGCTGAGCAGGGTTACGAGTGGGCAGCTCCGAAGGTAGAGGAAGCTGCGCAGAAGGCACGTCCCTACTTGGACAATGTTCACGAGAAGGTGGTGGACGATTACCTGCCGCGCATTGAGGAAGCTTCGAAGGAAGCTCGGAAGGCAGCTGCTAAGGACGGAACTTTGATGGAGCGTGCGCAGCGCGCTGGGGATGCTACCCGCAAGTCGTTGTCGAAGCCGGTTAAGAAGAACCACCGGTTCGCGAAGTGCCTGGGTTGGTCGCTGCTGGGCACCGCGGTTGCTGGTGCGGGTTACTTGCTGTGGCGTCGCAGCCAGCCGATTGAGGATCCGTGGGCAGAAGAGTACTGGGCGGACCTAGACGCGGATGCGCAGACCACTACGGAACCAGCTCACAAAGAGGAGGCTGGGAAAGACGCTTCTAACGCGGATAAAGCCACTGAAAAGGCCGGTGAGAAGGCGGACGAAACCGCTCAGAAAGTAAAGGGTGCAGCCACGGAAGCTAAGCACAAAGCTAAGGAAGCTGGCGAGTCCGTTAAAGACACTGCTAAAGACGTGAAGGATTCTGTTAAGGATTCTTTCAACAATAAGTAGCGTTCAACGCACTGAAGAGCTGATTGGCTACAGTAACTGTAGTTGAATGTAGTAATGGGGGCGGGTGTTTCACCCGCCCCCAAAGCTTCTTCTACCCCTCAGAGTTTCCCCGCCACATTCTGATTTCTGGTTTAGATAACTCGGTTTGTGGCTTCTGTGGTATTCATGAACTCAATCAAGTTATCGAGCGCGTGATCCACCATTTCTTTCACCGCATTCGCCGTGTAAAACGCGATGTGCGGCGTAATCGTTACATTCGGGAAGGACCTCAAGCTGCGCATAATCTCATCCTGAATCGGTTTATTATTCCAGTTACTATTGAACAGCGGCTGGTCACCTTCAACCACATCCAGGGCGGCGCTCATTATTTTCCCACTTTTTAGCGCGTCTATTAGCGCATGTCCGTCGATCAGTTCCCCACGGGCACAGTTCACTAGGCACACCCCGTTTTTCATGAGGTTGAACTCGCGTTCACCCAGCATGTGGTAGTTTTCACCGGTGTACAGGGTGTGAAGTGTGATTACGTCGCTGCGCCGCAAGAGTTCGTCTAGTTCTACATATTCCACGAGGTTTTTGAGGGACTCGTTTGGGTATGGGTCGTACGCGAGGATTTCACAACCAAACCCGGACAGGCACCGAGCTACGGTGGCACCAATGTTCCCCGCTCCAATGATCCCGACGGTGGAGTTCGATAGTTGGTGCCCATCTAAACCGTTCAAAGAAAAATCCTGGATATCTGAATGCCGAGTTATCTGGCGGGCTTTACGCATAGTCATGAGGATCAGCATCACCGCGAATTCCGCTACCGAAGAGGGTGAGTATGAACTGTTAGAAACCTTTATGCCCAATTGTTTTGCCACGTTTTCATCGACGGAATCGTATCCAACTGAACGCAGAGCAATATATTTTGTACCATTCGCGTGAATATCCGCCAAAAGGGCTTCATCAAAAATGGATTCGAGCGCACACACCCCCTCATAACCTTTAAGTTCACCTACATTGTCGCGATTTAACGCTTGGGGAATAAGGCGGATCGTGTGCCCGTGTTCTTTCCCGTATTGTTCAAAGAACGTTTTCTCATCTGGGCGCACGCCGAAGGCGATCAGGTCTGACATCTTCTTCCTTTCCAGGTCACAAGTTCGACAGATTATTCAGTTAACCAAGTGATTATTAGTCAAGTAATTAATAGCACGGAAAAAAGCCTTCTAGTTCAGACTTTAGTTCATTTTCTTGAGGCCCTAGCGTCTCTTTGGATACAAAAACGGGATACGAAAACGCCCACCCGCTACGGATGGGGGTGGGCGTTTGTGCGCATAACTATTGTTTTACTTAACTACTGTTTTACTTGTCACTACCTGCTATTGCGACCATGTAGCCGATCATCGCTAGGTTCTTGAAGAAGTGGAGTTTCTGCGCGTTCGCTGCTTCCTCTGTTTCTTCTGCCCAGAACTGGTGACCTGCCGCAGTGGTTAACGCTAGGGATGTTGCGAGCCCTGCTGCGGCGGTTCGTTTAAAGATCCCCAGGCTTAGCGCCGCTGCACCAACCATCTGTGCGTAAGCATTGAACTTAACTAGTGAGGAAGCTTCTACCGGCAGATCACTCAAACCCACCTGTTCCATCTGCTCCTCAATCATGGGGGCTAATGCTTCCGCATTATCGAGCGCGTTCTTAGCACCTACGATCAAAATCGGAGCCACCGCCAAACGACCAGCAAAATCCGTAAGTTTACTCAGCATAGTTTTCCTTTCTCCCCTTCTAATCCTAACTGGAAACCAAGGAGGTAACCGCGTGAAATAGCGCCCTTCAAGTTTTCCACGTATGCATACCTTGTCCCACGTGTTTGGGTTTGATACGGATGGGCCTGAAGTGGTCCAGTCTTTCCGTTTGAGTAGATGTAGAGATTTGGATTATAGCTGAAAACAGCATGACAGCAGTTTGTGGAGCTAAGGGGACTCGAACCCCTAACCCCCTGCTTGCAAAGCAGGTGCGCTACCAATTGCGCCATAGCCCCATTGGGAGGTTATTTCCCGATGATATCCTGTGCGAACTTAGCTTGGTGGGCCCGGCTGGACTCGAACCAGCGACCTCTTCCTTATCAGGGAAGCGCTCTAACCAACTGAGCTACGGGCCCGCCTAGCGGCGTATCGCACGAATAAAGGTTACACAAGTTACCACACGCGAATCAAACCGATGGCAGTGAGTTGCACCACCCACCCACCTGAGGTGGTAAAGCGGCAGAACACACTGAACCCCACCGGCTGCTAGCCACGCTAATCACTCGTCCATCAAAGTGATCTTAATGCCCCCCACCAACGCGGTAACAAGGTTATACACAAGTGATAAGACCGTGGACAGGGCAGTTAACACCACAATATTAACCACCCCGATAAGGGTCGCCATAGACATCACCTGCGGCAGCCTCAAGTAATTCATCATGCCCATGAACGACTTCGCGCCCAAAGACGCTAAGAACTTCTCAATTTCAGAAAATACGTGCATACCATCAAGCATCAACCACACAATCAATGTGGCCACCACACCAGCGATTGCGACCGCAACGGACAGTAGAAAACTGACCTTCATAACCGTCCACGGGTCAATGCGCGTAACCGCCAGTTGAATCTTTCTGGGTGTGTGAGCCGCGTTCTCCACCTCAGCTACGGGCGGTTGGTTCTTCTGGCTCATTACGCCTCCTCATTTTGTGGGTCCGCGCCCACAACGTCTTCCGATTGAGATTCCGTGTTAACAGTTTCCACTGATTCAGACTCATCTTCAACAGCCACGGGCTCCTGCGCGTCCTCATCATCTAAATCCGTATCCAAATTACGGGCAACCGCAATAATCCGATCATGATCCCCAGGACGAGCAAACGTAACTCCCTGCGTGTTACGCCCCGTTCTCGGCACCTCCGAAACTGCGGAACGAACGATATTACCACTAGCCATAATCACCAGTACCTCATCGTCCTCACTGACTTTCAAAGCACCAACCAGGCCACCGCGGTCTTCAACCAGGTTCGCAACCTTCACCCCTAAGCCACCGCGACCACGCGTCGGATACGTATCAATCGCAGAACGCTTCGCGAAACCAGCCTCGGTAACCACCAGCAGATCCGAATCCGGTTCCACCACCTGCATCGCCAGCAGATAATCGCCATCGCGGAACTTCATGCCCCGCACACCAGAAGTAGCACGCCCCATTGGCCGCACCTGCTCATCGTCCGCGTGGAACCGTAAAGACTGGCCGTCGTGCGACACGAGGATCACATCGTCCGTCGCGTTCACAAGGGCAGCCCCAACCAACTCATCCAGGTTCCCGTCCTCATCCTCACGCAAATTAATCGCAATCAAACCACCAGTGCGCGGCGAGTTGTACTCCTCTAACCGCGTCTTCTTAACCAACCCAGACCGAGTGGAAAGCAACAAGTAATCTGCCTGCTCATAATCGTGAATCGCGAGCACGTTAGAGATCTGCTCACCGGGTTGGAACGCCAACAGGTTCGCAACATGCTGACCGCGCGAATCACGTCCACCTTCCGGCAGCTCATACCCCCTGATGCGGTACACCCGCCCCAAATTAGTGAAGAACAGCAGCCAGCGGTGTGTTGAAGTGACGAAGAAATGTTCCACCAAATCATTCTCCCGCAGCTTAGCGCCCCGCACACCGCGCCCACCTCGGTGCTGCGACCGGTAGTTATCCACGCGGGTTCGTTTCGCGTACCCATCACGGGTTATGGTGACCACCACTTCCTCTTCCGGAATCAGGTCTTCATCATTCATTTCCCCACTGAACGGCAAAATGTGGGTGCGGCGTTCATCCCCGTACTTATCCACAATCCCCGTTAGTTCTTCGCGCACAATCAGGCGCTGCCGGTTTGGCTGCGCAATGATCTCACGCAGATCCTCTACCCGTTTAACCAGTTCCGCGTGCTCATCCAGAATCTTCTGCCGCTCCAGAGCTGCCAACCGACGCAGTTGCAAAGCGAGAATTGCGTCTGCCTGAACCTCATCAATATCCAACAGACCCATCAAACCGGTACGCGCTTCCTCAACCGTGGGGGAGCGGCGGATTAAGGCAATCACCTCATCGAGCGCATCCAATGCCTTCAAGTAGGCCTGCAAAATATGCAGTCGCTCCAAAGCTTTCGCCAGGCGGAACTTTGTGCGCCGCACAATCACGTCCATCTGGTGCTTAACCCAGTAGTGCACAAACCCATCCAGCGACAAAGTGCGCGGCACTCCATCGACAAGCGCGAGCATATTTGCGGGGAATGAATCCTGCAGCTGCGTGCGCTTGTAAAGGTTATTGAGCACCACCTTCGCAACCGCGTCACGCTTCAGCACAATCACGAGCCGCTGACCAGAACGCCCAGAAGACTCATCACGAATATCCGAAATCCCCTGAATCGTCCCTTCTTTAACGTGCTGCGCAATGCGCGCCGCGAGGTTGTCTGGGTTGACCTGGAATGGGAGTTCAGTTACGACCAAACACTGCCGGTTGTGGATCTCTTCCACGCTCACTACCGCCCGCTGCACAATCGACCCGCGGCCCGTGCGGTACATTTTCTCTATCCCGGTTCGCCCCAGGATCGTAGCGCCCGTTGGGAAATCCGGGCCCTTAATAATCTTCAGTAAAGCCTCAAGCAGTTCTTCCCGCGTGGCCTCCGGGTGGTCGAGATACCAGAACACCCCTTCTGCCACTTCCCGAAGGTTATGCGGCGGGATCCGCGTGGCCATACCAACCGCGATGCCTTCAGACCCGTTCACCAACAGATTTGGAAAACGCGAAGGTAAAACTGTGGGTTCCTGGGCGCGGCCGTCGTAGTTATCTTGGAAGTCCACAACATCTTCGTCGATGTCGCGCACCATTTCCATTGCCAGAGGTGCCATTTTACATTCGGTGTAACGCGGGGCAGCGGGCCCGAGGTTCCCGGCGGAACCAAAGTTACCTTGCCCAGCAACCAGTGGGTAACGCATGTTCCACGGTTGCACTAGGCGCGCGAGGGCACCGTAAACAGCTGCGTCACCGTGAGGGTGGAAGTGAGCGAGCACATCTCCAACTACGCGCATGCACTTGTAGAAACCGGCGTTCGGCCGGTACCCGCCGTCGTACATTGCGTACAGGATCCGCCGATGCACGGGTTTCAACCCATCCCGCACTTCCGGCAGGGCCCGTCCCACGATCACAGACATTGCGTAGTCGAGGTAGGAACGCTGCATTTCCGACTCAATGTCAACTACGGAAACTTTGTGTGCTACCGGTCCTTCAATCTCGGTGTTAGCGTCCGAACCGGGGTTTATTTCGTTACCTTCACTCACTCTTAATCCATTCTCCAAGCTCTACCACAATTGACATTGTTGTCTAAATATCTAGGAAGCGAACGTCTTGCGCATTGCGTTGAATGAACGCGCGGCGCATTTCTACGTCATCGCCCATGAGTAGTGAGAACACCTCATCAGCCGAAGCCGCTTCAGACAGTTCCACGAGTTTAACAGTGCGTTTTTCTGGGTCCATCGTGGTCTCCCACAATTCTTGATCATTCATTTCACCAAGACCCTTGTACCGCTGTACGCCACCTTCTTTTGGTAGCCGCCAACCGGCTTCAGCACCGTCCCGCAGATGCTCGTCGCGTTCCCTATCGGAGTACACGAACTCGTGTGGAGCATTCGTCCACTTCAACCGATACAGCGGCGGTTGTGCTAAGAACACGTGCCCCGCCTCAACGATTGGCCGCATGTAGCGGAACAATAGGGTAAGCAGCAGAGTCGTGATGTGCTGCCCATCCACATCCGCATCCGCCATCAAAATAATCTTGCCGTAACGCAGTTTTGACAGGTCGAATTCTTCCCCAATACCGGTACCTAGAGCAGCGATAAGAGCTTGAATTTCCTGCGAGTCCAGTGCGCGATCAACCCGGGCTTTTTCCACGTTGAGGATCTTGCCTCGCAGTGGCAAAATCGCTTGAATCCGCGGATCCCTGCCCTGCACCGCGGAGCCACCCGCGGAGTCACCCTCAACAATAAAAATCTCACACTCAGCTGCGTTGCGCGACGAACAGTCCCGCAACTTACCCGGCATGGACGCCGACTCGAGCACGCCTTTACGCCGAGTAGCCTCGCGCGCCTTCCGCGCTGCCAAACGCGCATCCTGAGCGGAAAGCGCTTTCAAAATAATTGCTTTCGCATCAGTTGGGTGTTGCTCCAGCCAGTCTCCGAACCGCTGGTACACCTGCTGCTGCACGAACGTGCGCGCTTCCGTGTTCCCCAGCTTCGTCTTGGTCTGCCCTTCAAACTGAGGTTCGGTGAGCTTAATCGAGATGACGGCTGTGAGTCCTTCCCGGATGTCATCACCCGAAAGGTTCTCCCGCTTTTCTTTAATCAGGTTCTTCTCGCGCGCATACTTATTCACCACAGTCGTCAGCGCTGTGCGGAACCCTTCTTCGTGGGTACCACCTTCCGTGGTGTTGATCGTGTTCGCGTACGTGTGGATCGATTCCGAGTAGGCCGTAGTCCACTGCATAGCCACTTCCAGCGACATCGTGTCGGTGTCGTTTTCCACCTCAATGTCAATGATGTCGTCGTTGATTACATCCGACTTTTTTGACGCATTCAGGGTTTCTACGTAGTCGCGCAAGCCGTTCTCGTAGCAGTAAGAGACCTGACGGAAGCCTTTTGGAGTTTCCGGCTGATCTTCACCCACCTCGCCCGCTATTTCGTCACCGTCGTCAACCACACCTTCGCGTTCATCCGTGAGGGTAATGCGCAGGCCCTTGTTTAAGAAAGCCATCTGTTGGAAGCGCTGCCGTAAGGTTTCAAAAGAGAACTCTACGGTTTCAAAAATCTCCGGGTCCGGGTAGAACGTCTGGGAGGTGCCCGTCTGATCTGTTTCTTCACCGCGTTTCAGTTCGGTAACCGCGTGCCCGCCATTACCGAACGATTGCCGCCAGACATATCCTTGCCGGCACACTTCCGTATCCACGCGCTTCGAAAGGGCGTTTACCACGGAGATACCAACGCCGTGCAAACCACCGGAAACCGCGTACCCACCACCGCCGAACTTGCCGCCGGCGTGCAATACAGTCATGATGACCTCAACGGTGGGCCGGCCCTCGGTCGGGTGCATGTCAACGGGAATACCGCGTCCATTGTCTTGAACCCTTAGGCCCCCATCATTTTGGATCGTCACTTCAATGTGATCACAGTGGCCCGCTAACGCCTCATCTACAGAGTTATCGACAACCTCGTAAACTAGGTGGTGTAAGCCGCGTTCACCGGTGGACCCGATGTACATACCTGGGCGTTTACGAACGGCCTCTAAACCTTCGAGTACCGTGATATCAGCCGCCTCATACGTATGCTCCTGCGCGGCGTGTATTGTCTGGTCAGACAAACTGACCTCCCTCACAATCCTTTTAGCCCAAGTTGGGCTGCTAACTAGTTTGTAAACAGCCTTCGAAATCCACTGCTGCCCACCGGTTCACCTGCGCTAGAAACCGTGCAGCCGATTCGATTCTCAAGGGTGTTGAAACTGAATATTACAGCTGTTTTTCTATTATTTTTCCGCTATTATTTTACCATTTTTGCGGGCCTTTCCCGCGTTCCAAAGCACTCTTAGGGCAGACAAAAATGTGATGTAGATCCACCCGCAAAACGGCGGTTAAATCCGCTAACCGTAAGTGTCTCGCGGCCCTCTGCCAGGTACGCGCCAACCACCTTTTTTCACCCATTTAGGGTTTGCTGGCCCGCGGATAATCACCTGTTTTACAATGCCGCTGCCCAGTTCCTCATCAATCCGTCTTTGTACTGTGGGAAGCAGAATCCGCATTTGGTTCGCCCACGCAGTTGAGGTGGCACGGACAACGAGGACGGATTCGTCAAAACTTTCCACTTTTAAGTGCTGCGAATTCTTAGGCCCAACAATCCGCGTCCAATGCGCAGCAATGGAGGCAACCGACAGCATCCGAGTCCAGCCCAAGTGGTTGCTCATATTCCCCAGTACGTTGGCTAGTGGCTGGGCGTCAAATCGTGATCGGCCGGTACCTAGTTTTGAAGATGCCATGCCTGGGCGCGTTACCCACCCTCTGCTTTCCGCGTTTGGACCCGCACCTGCGCTGGGGCCATGCTGTTTAGACTGGGAGTTCGATTTGCTGCGTGCCAGCGCAGATGCCGAGCGCGGAAACTGCCCCTTGCTACGCGCCAGTTCCCGTTGCTTTTGTAATGCTCTTGCGGCAAGGTTTTCCGGCTTTTGTTCCGCCCCCTCCTCAGTCTTCTGTTCTGTCTTTGGCTCCTTCTTTGGCTCCATCCGAGTTGCGCTGCTAATGCCCAGGTCAGATACTTCCATTTCTTTCTGCGCTTTTTCACTGGACCGGTGGTGTTCATTCATCGCGGTCACCACTACCCTCATCGGCGCTATCTACACGGGCATCGCTATCTACATGAGCATCGCTATCTACATGAGCACCAGGGCTGTCCGCCAAGCTTGTGTCAACCCTGTCTACGGGTTGTAACTGTGTTCCCTGGTTTTTGTCCCAGACCACGCTAACTGTGTGTGCTTGGATCTGTTCGGGCAGATCGGTACCCACGGCTGCGGTAACAATGGTTTGCTCTGCACGTTCTATGACCTCCAGCAAGGCACTTCTACGAGCCGCATCCAGTTCAGAGAACACGTCATCCAAGATGAGTACCGGTGGGTCTACTTCACCAGTGCGCCGATCTTTACTGAGGATTTCAAATGCGCCCAAGCGCAGCGCTAACGCCACCGACCAGCACTCACCGTGCGACGCGTACCCTTTTACCGGCAAGTGATCAAGGTGCAGCTGCAGATCGTCGCGGTGCGGTCCAACTAGATTAACTCCACGGGCAATCTCACGTTTCGCTACATTCGCGAGAGCGCTCGCCAGTCGATCCTCATATCCTTCTATTCCGTCAACTCCGTCTACCGCACTCAAGGAGCTTTCATACGATAAGTACAGTTCTCTGGAAGCTTCAGATACGGTTTCGTGTGCCTTGTGAGCCGGGTCTTTTAGCAGCTCGACCAGTTGGGTTCGATACTTAACAACAGCGCTGGCGGATTCTATGAAAGGTTTGTTCCACACTTCTAACGTCGCCGGGTCCACTGGTTGCCCCCGACGTTTTTGTTTTCCAAGCTGCTTTAGTAGCGCCCCACGTTGACGCGCCACCTTGTCGTAGTCAGATTTGTATGAGGAATAAGCGGGCCAAAGCTGCACCGCCAGATCATCTAAGAAGCGTCGGCGCGCTCCCGGGTCACCGGTCACCAGTTCCATGTCCTCAGGTGCAAATACGACGGTGCGAACCAGACCCAGCAGGTCCCGGGGGCGAACGGAGTTGCGGTTCACTCGCGCGCGGTTGGCTTTACCGCGAATAATCTCTAGCTCAATTACCCGCTCGCGCCCCAAGCTGTGGGATTTCGCTCTAACTACAGCTCCGGGCACTGGATTCTCGCCGGGCATGGGAGCGCGCACCAGTGCAGTGTCGGCTGCGACGCGGTGGGAAGAAAAGCTAGACAGGTATGCGAGTGCTTCCACCAGATTCGTTTTTCCCTGCCCGTTTGCGCCCAGCAGTACTGTTGTTCCTGGGTGGAATTCCAGTACTGCGTGGCGGTAAGAGCGGAAATCGTCGAGTGCTATGTGAGAAACAAACACTGAGAATTATTCTTGCAAACTAGGCGGTTGGGTGCAGTTAAATTCCAAACCGGATTGGCATCAGTAGGTACCGGTACGTGAGGTCATCTTCCCCGTCTTGATCGTTTTGCCCCGTAATCACAGCTGGCTTCATGGGTTCGGTGAAAGAGAACCGAACGTACTCGGTATCTAATGCAGATAGTCCGGCTTGTAAGAAACTGGGGTTGAATGCCGTTTGGAGTGCTTCCCCATGCAGCACCACGGGTACTTGTTCGGAGGCTTGTGACGAGTCATCTTGCCCTGCCCGCAACGTTAGTTCTTCCCCATCGAATAGTAGGCGGACCGAGGTTTTTTGTTCGGCCACCAAGGATACGCGTTTCACCGCTTCTAGGAGTACGTCGCGTTTTACTACGGCGTGAATATTGGTTTCTTCTGGGAAGAGGCGCCGCACAGGTGGGTATTCCCCGTCCATTAGCGTTGAGGTGGATTGGCGCGCGCCGGCGGTAAAGCCTACCAGGGAGTTCGGCCCGGTTTGTTCTACGTCAAAGGCAAAGTCCACGCTTCCAGCGGAAGTCATAGATTTAGCTACTTCTGACAACGTTGAGGCTTTCACCAGCAGTGACGTGGAAATCCCCGCTTCTGAGGGGTTCCACTTAAACTCTTTCATCGCCAGCCGGTACCGATCTGTACCTAGGAACGTGATGGTGTCATCGTCGATCTCTATGCGCACACCGGTGAGAAGTGGAATCGTGTCGTCGCGCGATGCCGCTATGGATACTTGGCTAATGGCTTCTGAAAGCACTTTAGAGTCGAAACTACCGCGGGTTTGTGGCATTACCGGCATGGTTGGGTATTCATCCACGGACATTGTGGCGAGGACGAAGTGGGCTGCCCCGCATTCGAGTTTCATCCGGGTGTCTTCGAGTTTGCAGCGCACTGGTGCGTTCGGCAGGCTCTGGGTGATTGATGCTAGGAGTTTACCGGGAACCAGGATGTCACCTGGCACATCTACTTCTGCTGGGATTTGTGAGCGAGTAGAGGTTTCGTAGTCGTATGAGGAGAGTTCGAGTACTCCATCCTCAGCAGTTAAACGGATTCCAGCTAGAATGGGCACAGATGGACGTTGAGGCACTGTCTGTGCTGTCCATTTAACGGCTTCTTTAAGGATATCCCGGGGAACGGTGAAATCCATGGTGCCTACCTTTCAGTCCGAGGATTAGAAGAACTCTGCTGTACAACTTTACGCGATTTGTGATCTAAGTTCATATCTGTGAGGGAACTGTTCATTTGGTTTTCAAGGCGACATGCCGAGTTCGCGTTTCTCCACATGCGGGGAGATGAGATTTTTTGTAATTACTTAGTTCGTAGTAGTTATAGGGGCTGTGAATTGTGTGCAAATGTTGTAATTCATGCGTCTTGCTGCGGATTAATTGGTGGATAACAATTGGGTACAACCTGTGGATAAGTGGATGGAACTGTGGAAATCTGTATGTGTCCCTCAAAGTTATCCACAGATTTTGGTCTGAAAAACCAATTTTTCCCCACTTATCCACAGCTTTCCACAGGCTGTCTGTGGATAACACTAGTGTTGGCGCGCTTTTTGTTTAATTCTTCCGGTTAGTTCGGTGACGTGGTTGTAAATTTCGCGCTTCATAGTCATCTCTTTAGAAATCTTCCGATTGGCATACATGACCGTGGTGTGATCGCGTCCACCGAAGGCTTGACCGATTTTAGGTAAGGACAAGTCAGTGAGTTCGCGGCACAGATACATGGCTACTTGCCGGGCTTGCACGAGTTCGCGAGACCGGTCGGCGGAGCACAGTTGTTCTACAGTGATGTTGAAGTACCCGGTTATCTCGCCCATGATCAGCGAAACCGTGATTTCGGTTTCATCACTGTCCGAGAGAATATCTTTTAGTACCAGTTCCGCGAGCTCTCGGTTAATGCGCTGGTCCGTGAGGTTTGCATACGCGGTTACGCGAATCAGGGATCCTTCTAGTTCGCGAATGTTAGAGGCAATGCGCGACGCAATGTACTCAAGTACCTCAGGGTCAACATCTAGGTTCTCTGCAGTCGCTTTCTTACGTAGAATCGCGATGCGTGTCTCCAGGTCTGGTGGTTGAATGTCAGTGAGTAGCCCCATTTCGAAACGTGACCGCATCCGGTCTTCGAATCCAGACAGTTGTTTTGGTGGGACGTCGGAGGTAATCACCACCTGCTTATCCGCGTTATGCAAGGTGTTGAAGGTGTGGAAGAACTCTTCCACTGTCTGTTCTTTCCCTTGAATGAACTGGATGTCGTCGACGAGGAGGATGTCGATTTCGCGGTAGCGGCGTTGAAAATCTTCGGCTCGATCGTCGCGGATTGAGTTAATGAAATCGTTCGTAAACTCTTCAGAGCTTACGTACCGCACCCGCAAATGTGGGTACAGAGACAGTGAGTAATTACCTATAGCGTGCAATAAGTGCGTTTTCCCCAGCCCCGACCCACCGTAGATAAATAGTGGGTTGTAGGCCTTTGCCGGCATTTCACTAACCGCGGTAGCGGCGGCGTTAGCGAACCGGTTGGATGAGCCGATTACGAACGTGTCGAAAGTGTACTTGGGATTGAGCCGCGTATCCACATCGGTCCCGGTGGGCACATTAGCACTAGTGGGCGCACTGGGTTGGGTGGGGGCGTTTGGTTTTTCTTGAGGTTCAGTCTCCGCATTGGTGGAAGGTGACTGCTTCGTTTCGCTGTCAGTTTCCGCGTCGGTGGCTACGGCTTGTTCTTCGATGTAGCGGTTTTCGAGGCTGGTGTCTACGGAGAAGGCGATGCGCACGCTTTGGCCCATTACTTGCGCGAGGTTTTCGGTGAGGGTTTCGTATACGCGTGACTCGAGGTAGGTCTTAGTGAAGTCGTTGGGCACGGCAACGAGGATGGTGCCTTCAATAATCCCTAGACATTGGGTCATTTGGATGAATGCGTATGCGGCGGGGCCAATTTCTTGAGCGTCGAGCTGTGAGATCGTCTGGTCCCACGCTTGCTGCAGGGATGGACCTTCCAATTGGGCTCCTCACCTTCTCGTGATGTTTAACACTGTCTAATATCTGAGCGTATCCCCTAGTGTGTCACTTTTGCACAGAATTCAAAAAGTTATCCCCAACATGGGGACAAGCTTGTGGATAGACACTAGTGAGATTACATGAATGTGATTATCTTGCGCTTTCTGGGAATTGTCCGAATTTCACAGCCTGTGGATAAATAGTTTTCAACAGTTTCACGAGTGTAGTTATCCCCACCTCTATCCACAGGTGTGGAGAACTTTGTGTGAGGGAGACTAAACGTGGCTGCATTGACGGAACTATGGGCTTTTACTAGGCTGTGATAGTTGCATAAGTGCGCCCTTTTGGGCGTGAAACATGGCGCGAGGGGTTTGCGAGGGTGTTAGCTCGATCTCTTTCGTGTCACCGAGGTAGCTTCGAAGGCTGTGGCCTTCAAGAACGAGTAACGAGGAGAATATCGTGACTAAGCGAACTTTCCAGCCGAACAACCGTCGCCGCTCACGCAAACACGGTTTCCGTCTGCGTATGCGCACTCGCGCGGGTCGTGCGATTCTTTCAAACCGCCGCCGCAAGGGTCGCGCTAAGCTGTCTGCTTAAGTGTTACCGGCCGAACATCGTTTGCGGGAACCGGAACTTTTTCGGCTAGCGACGCGCCGTGGACGGCGGAGCGGTAATAGCGAACTAGTTGTTCACGCAGTAACCGGCGAGGAAATACAAGGAACCCTCGTCGGTTTCGTCGTACCTAAGCGGGTGTATCCGCGGGCGGTGGATCGGAATCGGACGAAGCGGCAACTGCGCCACCTAATGCGCGAAAGATTAGTGATTATCCCAGATCAGACGCTGGTTGTGGTGCGTGCCCTACCGGGAATCAGGGGAAGGTCTTTCGCTGAGATTGAAACTTCATTAGACAGTGCTTTGACGCGCACACTAGCGAAGTTAAAACGGTTTGAACGCGAGAGAATGCAGCAGATGCAACGGAACCGAGGGGAACTATGCGAAGCATTTTAGCGCGCGTACTGATGGTTCCAATTCGGTTCTATCAGCGCTTCATTTCCCCTGGTTTGCCGCCTACTTGCCGGTATTATCCGTCGTGTTCAGCGTATGCAGTTAAAGCGCTTGAGGTGCACGGTCCGGTAAAGGGTTTGATTCTAGCTGTGTGGCGTTTACTGCGGTGTAACCCGTGGTCGTTGGGCGGGGTTGATCATGTGCCGAAAGTGGGCAGGTGGAAACCGGAACCTTACGTGCGTCCCCCGTTGGACGAGTTCGAGTGTGAATCCCGTGATGATGCCAGCCGCGAGTTGGATGGGGACTGCAGTAGTGAGTCTGATGAGGATTTTGGGGATAAACCCTCTAAGGTTCTAGGGGAGAAATCCTCTAAGGTTTTACAGGAACGGCCAGGTAGCCTGGCTAACAACAGCGGTGGCGAGTGCGCCATCAGGAATCATTAAAGGAGCTTAAACCGTGTGGTTTGACAAACTTCTCTACCCGTTCAAGGTAGTGGTGGCTTGGATTATGGTGCGCCTGCACGACCTGTTGGTGTTCCTCGGGATGGATGATGGGCCGGGCATCGCATGGATTCTGTCCATCGTGGGCCTGACTGTTTTGGTGCGCATTATTTTGATTCCTCTGTTCTTTAGGCAGATTCGTGCCTCACGCAATATGCAGCTGGTGCAGCCGGAGCTGAAGAAGCTGCAGGAGAAGTACAAGGGGAAAACGGACCAGGCGAGTCGGCAACGTCAAAGTGAGGAAATGATGGCGCTCTACCGGGAGAATGGGACGAGCCCGTTCTCTTCGTGCCTGCCGATTTTGGCGCAGATGCCGATTTTCTTTGCACTGTTCCGCGTGTTGGCATCCACTTCACAGATTGCGGCGGGTACGTACGCGGGGGGTGCGAATATTGGGCCGTTGAACTCGCGGTTGGCGTCCGATATTGAAAACTCCACGCTGTTTGGAGCTCCGCTTTCAGCGAGCTTTACGACGACGAACCTGTTCTCGTCGAAAGTCGTGATTGTGGTGATGATTCTGCTGATGGTGTTCACGCAGTTCATCACTATGCGGCAGTTGACGATGAAGAACATGCCGGCGTCGGCAACCAGTTCGGATAACCCAATGATGCGTAGCCAACGCATGATGATGTACATGATGCCGGCAGTTATCGGTGTTTCTGGGTTCTTCTTTCAGGTGGGCGTGCTGATTTACTGGTTCACCACGAACTTGTGGACGATGGGGCAGCAGTTCTGGACTATCGCGCGGATGCCCACGCCGGGTTCGGATGCGTACAATCAGCTGACGGTGCGGCGTCGGAAAGAGTATGTTGAGTGGGCCCGCCCGGAGTTTGAAAAATATGATGAGCAATACCGTTCACTTTCGGATGACGATTCACAGGAACGGGAGCAGCTTTTAGCGCGCACCCTCAAGAGCATTAAATCGCAGGCACGTAAGCAGAAGGTGCCTACGAAATTCCCTGATGATGTGACGCCTGAGGTGCAGTTGTCGGCCTATCGGGAACTGGCGTTTAACGAGTGGGATGGTTTGCCCGATGAACGGTGGGCGAAGCGGTTTAAACCCCGCGCTGCGACGAAGCAAAGGCGCGGTGAACAGCCGAAACGTTTGACGAAGCGGGAGCGCGATCAGAAGGCAGCTGCGGCTAGGCGGCGTGCTGAACGTGAAGCGCAGATGAAGAAGCGGAAGAAAGCGAAAACTAAGTTGTCTGCGCAGGAGTTGGAGCAGCGTAGGCAGGAACGTCGGAAGCAACGCCGGGAAGCCGGTAAGAAAAAGAAGAAGGATAAGTAATGTCTGAGGAATCTAAAGAGCGCGTGGCCGACCTCGTTAAAGAGGGGGATATTGCTGCGGATTTTCTAGAGGAACTGTTGGATATCGCTGATTTTGATGGGGATATCGAACTGGATGTTGAGAACGATCGCGCGATTGTGGACATTGTGTCTGATGAAGCGGATTCGGATTTGGAACGCCTGGTGGGTGCGGATGGGCGCGTGCTAGACGCGTTGCAGGAGTTGACGCGGCTCGCGGTGCAGACACAAACTGGTGAGCGGTCACGGTTAATGTTGGATATCGCGGGATTCCGTGAGGACCGGCGGCAGGAGCTGCGCGAGATCGCCGGGGAGGCGGTTGCGCGTGTACGGATGCACGATGAGCCGGTTAAGTTGGATCCGATGAATCCGTTTGAACGCAAGATTTGTCATGATGTTGCAGCGGAGGCGCAGCTGCATTCGGAGTCTGAGGGCGTTAATCCTAACCGGTGCGTGGTGATTTACCCCGCTGATTATGAGGTTGCGCAAGCTGATGGTGATGAGGATAACCGGGATGACTCTGGGTCCGATCCCTATCAGGATAACAATGGTTCCGCGGTGGAGTCTGATTTGGCTGACGGCTCCGACCAGGATTCCAACGAGACCGCTAATCAGATTGCTGATGAGGACTAATCGTTAGCTGTGGAAAACGACCTGGGTTTCGGTAATGCGCAGGAGCGGGGCCAAGAACCGGCAAAATCGAGTGATTTAGACAAATTGCGTGATTTAGATCAGACGCCTGACGCTGCGGGTTCCCCTACGCAGCCGGGGCGCGGCCCGGAAGATGCGGTGCCTGCGCGCGGGGTGGACTTGGCTGAGTTTGATACTTTGGAGCGGCCTAATGATGCGTTGGAGCAGTCTAGTTACGCTTTGGGGCAGTCAAATGATGTTTCGGAGCAGCCCAATGACACTTTGGGGCAGCCAAATGATGCGTTGGAGAAGCCCAATGAGGCCGTGAAGAAGTTTTTTGGACCCGCGTTTAGTGCGATAGAGCATTTCGCCGCCATGCTCGAAGAAGAGGGGGAGCTGCGTGGGTTGATTGGCCCGCGTGAGCTTCCACGGCTGTGGTCGCGACACTTGGTGAATTCTGCAGCGATTGTTGATTTTATTGGTGCGCGCAAGCAGGTTATGGATATTGGATCTGGAGCAGGATTTCCAGGTATAGTCCTTGATACAATGCGACCTGATTTGGATGTTCACCTCACGGAACCTATGGAGAGACGCGTCGAGTGGCTTGAAGACGTGGTTTATGAACTGGGTTTGGATAATGTGACGATTCACCGGGCACGTGCAGAAGAGCTGCATGGTGTTGGGGTAGCAGACGTGGTTACGGCGCGTGCGGTGGCGGCGCTGCGCAAGTTGGTGCCCATGACGTTGCCTTTAGTTGCTTCTGGTGGTTCACTGGTGGCCTTGAAGGGCCGGCAGGTGGATGCGGAGATTAATAATTCGCAGAAAGTGCTGCAAAAGTTTCACGTGAAACATGTTGAGGTACATGAGGTGCCATCGATTATGGAAGATGAATCCACACGAGTACTGGTAGCAACGAAAGCAAAACGTGACTTTGCTAATCGAGGCCGAGCTAAACGCGGTGGGCACAATAATAG
Organism: Gleimia hominis; assembly: GCF_032085515.1. Lineage (GTDB taxonomy): Bacteria > Actinomycetota > Actinomycetes > Actinomycetales > Actinomycetaceae > Gleimia > Gleimia hominis. Next base: position 392,240 of record NZ_JASXSX010000001.1, on the reverse strand, counting down.
AAGGTCCAATAAACAGCGGCGGGGCAGATAAAGTATCTTGCCCCTTTGCACAAGCAAGAGGTTACCGATATTCAGGATGACTACGTCAGATCGTTACTATCTCTCATAGTCATGAAAAATAGGTATTCCTTTTCGAAAGGCCTGTTTACTACTCGCTGATAGGCACTCTGTTCTTTTGCAAGCTGATGCGTAGAGCGAAGTACTTTTTCTATATTTTCTGCGTGCTACGCGAGTATCTTCATGGGGATAACCGTTGGGAGGGAGTTGCACCTAGGTGTCTCAGCTGCCTCAAAAACACGGAAATGGTGTTAAATAGCGGACGTAGAGTGCGAATGCGTAAGTGAATACCAGGGGTGATAAAGCGCTATTCACAGGTTGCGGGTTGAGTGTCTTTTATGTGGGTTCACCGATTAGACTTAGTGGGTAAGAAAGGAGACCCGGTGGCCTTAGAGTCGAAGGAATCATTCGCGGACGAATTAGCACGCCTAGCTCAAGAACGCGCGGAATTAGAGGGAATTAGTTTTCCGCACCCATCCCGCGCACAGGTGATTACCGTTGCGAACCAAAAAGGTGGCGTAGGCAAAACCACCTCCGCAGTAAATCTTGCGGTTGCTTTAGCACAGGGTGGGTTAAAGGTCATTGTTATTGACTCTGATCCACAGGGGAATGCTTCCACAGCTCTTGGTATTGATCATCAACCCGAAGTGCCTTCTACATACGACGTACTGCGCGGTGATAAAGAACTTGCGGACTGCCTATATCCAAGTGAAGAGTCAGAGAACTTACTGGTTTGCCCCGCTACGATCGATCTCTCGGGCGCTGAGCTGGAGTTATCTTCCGCTGCCCAACGTGAGTACATCCTTCGCCGCGCGCTCGAAATCTTTCTTTCCGTCCATCGGGACGTGGACGTGATTATTGTGGATTGCCCACCATCTTTGGGGCTGCTAACTTTGAACGCATTTGTTGCCGCAGATCAAGTGCTTGTTCCGATTCAGGCAGAGTATTACGCGCTTGAGGGTCTCTCAATGCTGTTGGGGACTATCGAGAGAATTAAGGAGTATCTGCATCCGAAGCTCGACATTGGTGGGATTTTGATTACGATGTTTGACCGTCGCACTAATCTTTCTTCGGAAGTAGCTGAGGAGATCCGGAGGTACTTCCCTGAACAGGTTTTTAAAACAGTTGTACCGCGGTCAGTGAAATTATCTGAAGCACCTAGTTTCGGAATGAGTATATTTGGCCATGATCCACGAGGCGCAGCTGCTCTGGCGTATAAGAAAGTTGCGTTGGAATTAGCAAATAGAATGGCAGGGAAGTGAAGATGGCGGAGAAGTCGAGACGTGCACTAGGGCGAGGTTTGGGGTCGTTGATTCCGACGCGAGAAGAGAATGTTTCACGTGAAACAATTTCGCACGCTGACAAACCCCGCGATGTGTTCTTCCCTGCAGCGGACAGTACTGGCAATGGGCAAGACGGTATTCGGCGTACTTCTGCCTTGGCTCAGGAACTGCTTAAGCCTTCAGATCGGAGGAAGAAGAAGGCGAGCAAGACGAACGAGAAAAAAACTACTCGAAGCTTCACCAGTAACGCAAAGAAGACTCCTAAGCTAAAGGATGCTGATGGAGTACCCCCGAATAAAGGTGCCGACAGTAAGATCAAGCAAGCACAAAAGCCGAAAGTGTCCAGCGAAGCGTCCACGAATGTGAAAACTGGAAACAAGGAAGCACAGCTGGAAAAAAGGGATACTAAAGCCAACGGTAAGGCCAAGCGCGATAGCTCTGCGCGCAAAGACGGTAGCACCGTGAAAGCGAATGAAACGACTACGACAATGAAGCTTTCCGGTAATGGATTCAATGGGCAATCGTCGCAGTCCACTACAGATGATTCCGAGCTCGTTCCAGTTCCGGGCGCTTCTTTTGCACAGTTGGATGTTGATGTCGTAATTCCGAACGTGTGGCAACCTAGGCAGGTATTCGATGAGGATGAACTTGCCGAATTGTCAGAGTCGATTGCACAAATGGGAGTTTTACAACCAGTTGTTGTACGTCCTATAGCGGATTTGGAAGATCCACTATATGAAGATGTAATGGCGCAACGAAGAGATGCGGGTCTTGACAGTTCACCTCAGTATGAACTGATTATGGGTGAGCGCCGTTTGCGGGCCGCAAAACTAGCTGGTTTAGAAAGTATTCCAGCTATTGTTCGGGATACGGATGACACGCAGATGTTGCGCGAAGCCTTGCTGGAAAACTTACACCGGTCTCAATTGAACCCGGTGGAGGAAGCTAGTGCATACCGGCAGCTTTTAGATGATTTTGGTTGTACCCAAGCGGAGCTTTCGGCAAAGATTGCACGTTCGCGCTCTCAGATTGCCAACACTTTGCGGCTGCTTAAGCTACCGACGAGTGTTCAACTGAAACTTGCTTCTGGCGTTATCTCGGCTGGGCACGCGCGGGCTTTGCTAGGTTTGGAATCTAAAGAAGTGATGGAGAGGCTTGCGGATCGGATTATTTCTGAAGGCCTATCAGTTCGCACCACAGAGGAGATTGTGGCCTTAGGTGAAGTTAGTTCGAAAGTTCGGTCAAAACGCAAAGCGCCAGTATTGGCTAAGCCCTTATCTGCAAATGCTTCAGCAGTTGTAGATCGGCTTACCGACATCTTTGACACAAGGGTGAGTGTTGTAGAAGGTAAAAAGAAGGGCCGCATTGTTGTCGAATTTGCTGGAGAAGAAGACTTGGCGCGCTTAACAGAACTTATTGGAAAGCTAAAAGCGCGGGATTAGAAGACACTGGGAGATTTTGGGTCATACAAGCAATCTTCTACACGTCGCGTAGACGCTGACTTAGGCGGGACGATTTTCCTTTGCTTGCGGGTGATCAACAGGGTGCGCAAGCAGATACCCTGGATAATCGCTTACTCATGGGCAGCGTTCGTGCCCCTTGATGACTGTGGTGTATGTGAATTCACTCGAAACTGAGGGGAATGAAGTATCAAGAGAGTGAATTGTTTCAGGGCGAATTGTTTCACGTGAAACAATTCGCCCTTTGCCTGGAGACGCCGATTTCTACTGTCCGAAGTAGCGGCCCTCGAAAACTAAATGCAGTTTTGAGATTCGAAAGTGGCGCTGGAGACCCGAGCAATTGGGTCATGGCAACCCGAGCTTTAGTGCTCTTAAATTAAGGATCAGAAACCGGTGTTAAGTGAGTTAGTTTCGGTGTCTATAGGTCCGCCTTCATATTTAGGTAGTTTCCGAAGAACTTTGCAGGGGTTACCTACTGCAATAACATTTTCGGGTATATCTTTGACAACAACTGATCCAGCTCCGATAACGGAGTTATCACCGATAGTAACTCCAGGGCAAACAATAACGCCGCCACCGAGCCAGACATTATCACCTATGGTTATTGGATCTGCAGCTTCCCAACGGGCTTTTCTTGGTTCCACTTCAAGTGGGTGCAGTGCGGTAAGCAATTGAACGTTGGTTGCGATCTGACAGTTTTTGCCTATGGTTACTTTCGCGACGTCGAGGCATGCGAGACCATAGTTAACAAATGTGCCCTCGCCAATGTATGTGTTGCATCCGTAATCGAAGCGAGCGGGTGGGCGAATGTGCACATCCTCGCCAACACTTCCAAGCAGGGAGCTGTATTCTTCTTGGGCTCCGGCGGGATCATAAGGGTAGCGATCTTCTGCATGGCGCATTGCGAGGAGAGCTTTTTTGTATTGTGCGGCGAGTTCTGGGTCTTCTGCGATGTACCAGTCTCCTGAGTCCATGCGTTGTTTATTGCTGCGATCGTCATGACGAAAATTGTTAGTCCTCATAGCAACTAGCCTACTGTAGCGTGCTTATGTAGGACACATGAACATAAGCGAAGAGTTTTGTATTTGGCGGGTAATCGCGGCTTTGATAATGCGGTTACCCAAAGCGATTGAATTGGGGTGTTTGCCTCGTAAGGAAGCGATGCCTTGTGGAGAATGCATTTGGTTCGGGTGAAATAGCGAGAGAGTAGTAATGTCTGCTAGAGGGACACTGCGTGTTAAAGAATGGAATCTCTAGTCGAAGATTCTTATCTGGTATAGAAACTCTACGTGGGGAACAAAACTGTTCTAACCGCCAGTTGATAGTCGAGGTTGTGAAAAAGCTCAGTTGGGAATAGCGTCCACGTAAGTCAGAGAGACTATGGATTTCGGGATAGCAAATGCATCACAGGGCGGTTGTCAGAAATAACACATGATGCATCCGATAGTGGTAATAAGAAATGTCAGTTGATGCAGCGCAGTGCACCTTAGTACTGTAGAGAAGAGCGATTATCTGCTCGTAATTCTTCAAGAGGATACGTTTGTATCGTTTTATTGATCGTTGAAGCAGATCAGTAATGGATTACCTTAAATAGATCGGGTATTGCGAATCTGCCGTGTGATTACTAATACCCTGGCGTAGTACATATCTTGGAATGTCTCTCGAGGGACACTGAGATCATCTGCACGCCTGAGAGTTAATAGAATAAGAACCAATTTGTTTCACGTGAAACAATTCTGATCAAGACCCATGCTGTACTGTTACGGATTCTGCGCAGAACCCAATCGTGGTGAAAAAGGACTTACCTAACATGAGTCGCTTACGCAAGAGCCGCTTTCAGCCTAGTACAAAAGCACTAAAAGCGGCAGCGTGTACTAGAACGCTACCTTGTGTCTGAAGTGAAAGCTTCACTGGATGTCTGATTACAAACGCAGCCAGTTGCGCACTTATGAACTAGAACTACCCGCAAGCATAAAAACCAATTTGCTATTAGGACCAACTAACTTATTTGCCCTTATGACCTGCCAACTCATTCGCTAAAAATTGAAGAGCGGCATTGAAACGTTCGTTCACGACTCACTGGGGCAAAACTGGCAAAACTGGGAAGACAAACAAAACAGACAAAACAGACAAAACTGGGCAAAACAGACAAAACTGGGAAGACTGGGAAAACAGGCAGAACTTAACATAGCTAAATGGACACACCAAATGAAAACGTGCCTCAGAACGACTGTTAGTGCAATTGCAGCGATAAGGCTACAGTGTTAGTGTAATTACACTCAGTGCGGTTTGGTAGCCGAAGTGTTGGTGACGTAGCTAGCACACCAAGACGCAGGAACAGGAAAAGAATGTCAGCATTTCTTGCCGTATTAGCGATCATTCTTACAATCCTGGCAGGATTCCTCATGGTAAAAGGATATAAACCGGTGATAGTCCTTTTAGGCACCGGGTTTGTTCTGCTAGCTGTATCGCTAATAGTAAACCCATCTGTTTCCCTACTTGAAAAAGACACCACCTCCGGATCGCGCTGGTTCGACATACTGGGTCTGTTCGAAAAAATTGCCGGCAGCCAACTGACCGGTGTCGGACTCATAATTATGGCAGCCGGTGGTTTCTCCGCATACATGAACAAAATCGGTGCGGCCCGCGCACTAGTAGAAGTCGCCTCGGGTGTAGTGTCGCGAATCCGAAGCCCGTACCTACTCCTAATTCTCGCGTACTTTCTGGGGCAACTACTAATAATGGTCATTCCATCGGCAGCTGGCCTGGCGATCTTACTACTCGTAGTGCTACTACCAATCCTGAAAAACGCGGGCGTTAACCCTGCTGCGGCGGGTGCCGTGATCGCCACATCCAGTGCCTTACCAATGGGGCCAGCAACCGGCACCACTGTTCTTGCAGCCGACATCGTCAAAATGTCCCCAGCAGTCTACTTCGTCCAAAACCAGCTGATCGTAGCGGTACCCACAATTATCACAATCGCCATTACTCACGTATTCACACAAAAATACTTCGATAAGCGTTCAAAGGCCACCACAGTAGATAAAATGGATGAAAAAGATGAGGGTTTACAAGCACCGAAGTGGTACTCAATACTCGTGGTGCTACCCATCATTCTCCTGGTTATCTTCAGCCCGATTATCAACGACTCGATAGAACTATCAACGGTGTCCGCATTCGTGTTGGTATGGGCCTTTGCAAGCGTAATCGAAGTAATCCGAGGCCGCGGCAGAAAAGAGATAGTCAACGGATCCACGGAGTTCTTCCAAGGCATGGGAAAAATGTTTGGATCTGTGGTGTCCCTAATTATTGCCGCACAATTCTTCGCAGAAGGCCTCAAAACAACTGGCCTAATAGACCTGCTCATCAGCTCCGCAGAAAAAACGGGATATGGAATAACACTCATGATCGTCATCTTCGCGTTAACCGTTGGGCTAGTAACCTTCCTAACCGGATCTGGAGTGGGTGCATTTTCCGCATTCGCTAAACTCGCCCCACAAATCGCCACAGGGCTAAACTCGTCGGCCACACAACTAGTGACCCCAATGCAGTTCGCTTCCGGACTATTCAGATCCATGTCCCCGGTTTCCGGAGTGGTAATCGCCGTCGCAGGTGGTCTTGGGGTGTCACCACTTGAAATCGTTAAACGAACCGCAGTGCCGATGATAGTCGGCAGCATAATGATGACCGTCCTCTCAATGACACTCATCTAAAATTCAACGACACTCATCTAAAATCGCTTGTTCCCCTCAAACCCAAAACAGAAAGGTCAAAATGGGATTCGGTGCACTCAACTCATCCTTAAGCAAAAAAGGCTATGTAACCTCAGAATTTGCCCAAATCTGGGACGAAGTAGCGGTACTAAAAGCAATCGTGGACGTGGAAGTGGCGCTCGCGAAAGTTCAGGGTGACAACGGGATGATCCCAAAAAACGCTGCCCAACTAATCAGTGAGCACGCGAAAATAAGCGACGCCCTGGTAGAAAAAGCGCGTGCCGGCAAAGTCGGTAACCCCCTCATAGCAGCGTTAGACGCAATCAGATCACAAGTGCCAAACAAAGTTCGCGGATGGGTACATTTCGGTGCAACCAGCCAAGATATTCTCGACACCGGGCGAGCACTACAGATCAAGCAAAGCTACAACTGGTTGTTCCACCAGCTCGATGAACTGAAGCAAAAAATGGCGACGCTAGCGGAGGAACACGCTGACACTTTAATGGTGGCACGAACAAACGGTCAACATGCCTTACCCACCACCCTCGGAACCCGTTTTGCACGCTGGCTAGCAGAAATAGAACGTTCAAAGCAACGCCTACGGGATGGTTACGAGCGGGCAACATTAATTCAATTCTCCGGTGCTGCGGGCACATACGCGTCCATGGGGAAAGAAGGAATGTCTGTGGCCCAGTCAATCGCGGCAGAGCTTGGGTTGTCGTTTGAACCCGTGCCGTGGCATGCTTCGCGTGACGCAATCACGGAGCTTTGCTGTACCTTAGCGATCTATGGGCAGAGCCTGGCGAAGATAGCCGAAGACCTGTTCGACATGCAACGCACTGACTTGGCGGAAGCGCGGGAGCAAATGGATGCTCATGCATCGGGCTCATCCACGATGCCTCAAAAACTGAACCCGTTCACAACAATGAAGATTTCTGTGGGCGCGCGGTTGGCAGCGGGGTTGGCGGCCACAGTTTTGACTCAACCACCGGCATCGTTCGAACGAGATCACCGGAGTTTGGAGGTTGAACGCGACGCGCTACCACAGATTTTTATTGCTGTGGAGCACGCGGCCGCGAAACTTTTGCGGTTACTAGATCAACTAGCTTTTAACGAAACCCAGCTGGTTAACAACACGTTGCTTGAATCGCCGCTGCTCATGACGGAGGGAATCATGATGGTGCTGGCGAAACATATTGGCCAAGAAGCAGCGCACGATTTACTACAGGATTTCGCTAAGGAATACCGGGTTAACCGCACGCCGCTGAAAGAGTTTATGCTTGCCAGCAAGTACGCGAATGAAGTAGAAGATGTTGATTTTGAGGCACTAGAGGACCCGAGGGGATATTTGGGGCTGTCAAGTGAAATCTCACGCGATGCAGCTAAGCGGTTTCAAAATCAGTTGGGTGAATGAAAAGATCTAACTCGTCGTTAACGGACTCTAGAAGCTGTGTTCTTTCGGTGGAAGTATCACCGTTCAGTGTTTCAACCGCGTATAGGAGGGACTCGAGGGTGAGCAGCAAGGTGGCTCTACTTTTGAATCGCGCACTTGCCGAACTATTAATCAGCAGAAAGTGATCCGCGTAGCGACGCAAAGGCGTGGTGGGACGATTACTCAGCAAAATAGTTGTGCCACCACGTTTCTTTGTGAACTGTAGAATCCGGTAGGTGAGTTTTGGATGCCGGTCAAACGAAGTCGCTAGCAGCAACGAATTGTCCGTAATATCAACCAGGTCATGCGCTGTCATATCTGGCGCACTAATTAGGTGCACATCGGGACGCTGGTATTTAAGCATTAACGCGAAGTAGCTGATGAGAGTCCGCCCGGTTGCGAAAGACGCCAAATATACCGGTCGGGATTGGTCAGCTAAAAGTTTACTTATGGCAATGAAATCCTCACGTGAATACAACGCTAGTGTTTGCTGAATGTCTTCTAGAGCTAGTGAGAATTGTTGTTCTAGTTCAAATCCAGGTTCCTGAGGTATTTGTGCCGTGGAGGAGCGCTGTAAAGGCCGGTCGAAACTCGTGGCAACCTCAGTGCGCAGTGCATTAGAGAAATCCCGGAAGTTCTCGTAACCAAGTTTTCGAACAAACCGGGTGATACTCGCCGTGGAAACCCCAGCGCCTTTACACATGGATGCTAAATCTCGGAATGCCAAGTTTGGGTAATCGGAGGCAAAAAAGTCTGCGATCTGCTGATCCGCAGGCGTGGGATGGTCTAGCAACGCTATGCGTTCAAAAAGCCCTTTATCGCTCGGTTCAGTGTCAGTCATTACGCCTCCTGGTGAGTATTTTAGTCTAGCAACACCCGCGGTAATAGAACGGTTGCTCATATAGCGGTCGCTCAGATAAGGGTCGGCTATATAACTGTCGGTATAACAGCGAAATGCGCCTCGCAAACGTTGCCATAGGTTTCCAGTTAATTAAAGAACTAATCTATGAGACGAGAATTTGAAGCCGAATAACCTCAAGTAGACATTCCAATATTCACTGAAATAGGGAAATAGTTCGGTTTGATCTGCATAAACATACAGGACTTTTAGCACAAAGAAAATGTGATGCAGATTATATACTGAAAGTGCCTGGAAACAAAACCTGTTCACTTGGGTAACATAGCGAGGTAAATTTCATGAAACGGGAAGCTGAAACGAACGTAGCGTTCACACATGGAAAACTCATTGACGGTACCGGGGCAGATCCAACGGAGGACAGCCTCGTACTGATTAAAGGCCAGAAAATCGAATACGCTGGCCCCTACAAAAAAGTACCCCAAGGATACGTGGAAAGAAACATCAGTGGGAAAACAATAATGCCCGGGCTGATTGACTCCCACGTGCACTTCACAGGTAACGAAAGTGACGACGACACCCAGTGGGTGCTGGACGACCCAACCGAAAAAACAGTTATCGCCGTGCAGCAAGCGCGCGATGCCGTAGAAAGTGGTTTGACCACGGTGGGGGAAATCTCCCGGTCTGGCGTAGCTATCCGCAACACCATCAACGCCGGCATAATCCGCGGGCCACGCATGGTGTGCACGGGCCTGGGATTCTGTAGAACCTCCGGCCACGGAGACTCACACAAACTCCCCCTCGCGTACAACAACGAATCCCACCCCTGGGCCGAACGCGTAGACGGACCCTGGAACCTCAGGCACGCAGTAAGAAACCGACTACGCGAAAACGTGGACGCGATTAAAATCTGGGCGACCGGCGGGGGAATCTGGCGGCACGACGACAAACTGCTGCAGCACTACACGCAAGAAGAAATCAACGCGGTAGTTGACGAATGCCGCATGGTGCATATTCCCGTGTGGTCGCACGCAGAAGGATACGAAGGGGCGCTCGCGAGCGCGAAAGCGGGGGTACACCTGATTATCCACGGGCAGACCCTCAACGAAGAATGCCTCGACATTATGGCGGAAAAAGGAATCTACTTCTGCCCAACCATTCAGTTCTTGGAACAGTGGTTCAAGACATATCCTCCGGAGTACAACCCAGAACAAGACAAGTACCCGGGGGACACCCGGGAGGAGCGCGAACTGGCGCGCGTATACGACAACTTGCGGAAAGCGGACGCAAAAGGAATTACCTTGGTGACTGGTTCGGACTCGTTCTGTTCCTCACTCACCCCGTACGGGACGACGCTGATTGGTGAAGTGTACGCATTCGTGGAGAAAGCGAAGTTCTCCCCCGTTTACGCAATCCGCTGTGCATCTTCAAATGGCGCGAAAATGCTGGGAGTTGATGAGGTAACCGGCTCCCTCGAAAGTGGGAAAGCAGCAGACCTGCTGGTAATCAACGGGGATCCAGCTACGAATATTCGGGACCTGAAGCGCGAGAACATGGACGTGATCATGAAAGAAGGTGAGTTCATCTACGGGTAGTGCACCGCGCCGCCAACGCGGGCTGGCTTGCAAAAACGCAGGTTGGCCCGCAAGAAACGCGGGTTGGCTAACAACTCGCAGGAGAGGCGGGTTAGCTAAATTGCCGCCAACGCGGGTTGGCTAACAACTTAACAACAGTGAGGGAATCATGAGTGGGACACAAACTACAGGGATGAAGAAGTCGCTCAGCCTGTGGAATTACTTCACCATGGGGTTTGGCGCGATCGTTGGTACCGGCTGGGTACTGCTCGTTGGGGACTGGATGATTATGGGTGGCGGCCCCATCTCCGCGATGCTGGCATTCGCCGCCGGCGCCCTGTTCTTACTACCCATCGGCGCGGTCTTTGGGGAACTCACCGCCGCCATCCCCATCTCCGGTGGGATCGTGGAATACGCCGAACGGACCTTCGGTAAAACCGCAGGGCACATGACCGGCTGGTTCCTCGCCCTGGGGAACGCCATCTTGTGCCCGTGGGAAGCCATCGCAATCAGCGCGCTCCTGTCGAGCATGTGGGCGGACCTACCGGGCTTAGAGTGGATCACCAGCATCAAACTCTACGAAATCGCGGGTTCACCCATCTACCTGATCCCCACTTTGGTTGCCGAAGCCGTATGCCTGCTAGTGATCTACCTGAACTTCCGCGGAGCCAGCGCCGCCGCGAAACTCGGCAGTTTCCTCGCCAAAGCCCTATTGGCTGGCATGCTGCTCGCCATGGTTACCTCACTGTTCATCGGATCCCCATCCAACTTACTGCCCACATTTGCGCGCGTGTCCGCACAAAACTCCGGGTCAGTTGCGGGTGTAACCACCACCGCCGGCACGTTCCTAACCGCGTTCCTGGCCGTCCTCGTAATCACCCCATTCTTCTACACCGGTTTCGACACGATCCCTCAAAGTGCAGAAGAAGCGGGCCCAAACTTGAACTGGAAAAAATTCGGCCGAATCATCGGGCTAGTCTTACTCGCATCCGGCCTGTTCTACGTGATCTGCATCTACGCGTTCGGAACCATATTCCCCTGGCAAGAATCCGTTGCCGACCCCGTCCCAGCCCTGTCATCAATCCTGAAAATCTCCATGTACCTATACATCCCCATGCTGGTGATTGGCACGATTGGCCCGATCGGCCCCATGAACGCGTTCTACGGGGCGACAGCGCGGATCCTGCTGGCGATGGGACGAAAGGGACACTTACCGCGCTCGTTCGCAAAAATCCATCCTAAAACCGGCACCCCGGTGGTGCCCAACATTATCCTGGCGGTAGCCACTGTTGTCGGACCGTTCCTAGGTGGGAACCTGCTGATCCCACTCACCAAAGTGGACGCCCTCGCCTTCGTAGTGGCCTGCACCGTAGCGGCCGCCGCCTGCCTCAAAATGCGGTTCACAGAACCCGACCTACCCCGACCCTACAAAGTACCCGGAGGCAAGATTGGAATCGGAACCGCTGTGCTAGCAGGCCTAATTCTAGTTGGTCTACAAGTAATCCCCGGTTCCCCCGCAGTACTGGACCCAGTCTCGTGGTGCATCGTAATCGTATGGTTAATCGCCGGCGTGGCACTACGCTGGGTGGCTTCGCGCAAATCAAGTAAACCAACGCTCGCGGCGTAGTGAAGTTACTTAGCGAGGTTAAGCGAGGTTAAGCGAGGTTAAACGGTATGCCAAAACGCTTGCGTAAGCTCTTTACGATCCGCCGTAGTAGTCTTCTTCAAAATGTTATGCACGTGCACTTTAACCGTGGATTCAGACAAAAACAGTTCGTTTGCGATTTCCCGGTTAGTGCGGCCCGCGAGGATATGGGTGAACACTTCCACCTCGCGTTCCGTCAAATTGCTTGAGGCCCCAAAAACTCTCACGGCCGACAGCAAGAACACTTCGTCGGGCCCCACCGACTTCTCCGGTGGTTCCTCAAAGTGAGCGTGCAGAATCCGCGCGCCACTACCCAAAATGAACACCATCCACGTGAGGTACAAAAGATTCTCCACAAAATTGCGCTCAGGTAAAAATGGGCGCTCATTAGCCACCCCACTGTGCCCGGGGAGAATTAAAATGAACACTACATTCCACACAATCGTACCCACCGCTAACAACGCTGTTAACACGTACAACAATCGGTGGCGTTTAAGCCTAAAGCGCTGCACCCTCCCAGATTCTCGGAAGTACCTCACCGCTAAAAAGACCAATAGGGCAATTAGCGCTAACCCACGCACAGTGAAGAAACAAAACTCCGCGTACTTCTGCTCCTCAATTAACAGTAAAGCAGCGGTCGAAAGAACCAGCACGGAAACTACGGGCACCACCGCCCAACGCAAATCCAGTTCAATAAAAGCCAAACAAACAAGCCACATACAGCCCGTTAATATAGCCGCAAGAATCATAGATTCCACCGGGCTTGTAATCGAATAGATAGTGCGGGGCTTATGACCCATCACGAACGAAGAACGCAGCACCAATGCCACGTCAAAGAAGTAAGTGAAAAAACAAAGGGCCGAGAATAGGTATGTTTTGCGCCGCGAAAGCAAGAATATTGAAACGCAAATAGCTGATGTCAAACCCGAGGTTAGTAGTACTACAAGAGTGTAGTAAAACAATGGAAATGACATCTCTCAACTTTCGGCTATATGAATGCGGACGCACTGGTATATTACCAAGATGCGTCCGCAATCAATATAGGTTTAGTTGAGTTACGAGTAGATCATAACCTGAGCTACCAAACAGACTCCACCGAATCCAAAGACAAATACCACCATTGGCCAAACGAACTTCAACCAGTGCTGATATTTCATATCTAACATCTGTAGTGTTGCCATCACCAAACCGGTTGGTGCCAAGAACAGCATTGCGTACTGGCCCCACTGGTAAGCACACACGATGATCCACCTTGGGATCCCAACCGCGTCCGCCAACGGCGCCATAATCGGCATGGACAACACCGCCAAACCAGATGAAGACGGAACCACGAAGCCGAGCAGGAAGAAGATCACCAGCATCATGATCGCGAACAGCGGACCACTCATCCCAGAGACCAACTGGGTTGCTCCGTGCAGCAGCGTGTCAGAAATCAAACCCTCGTTCATCAACAGGTTGATACCGCGGGCCAGACCAATAATCAGCGACACCCCAACCAGTGAAGAAGCGCCTTCAATGAACGCGTCGTTCAGCTGCTTCTCACTTAGCTTGTCTTCACCAAACACGGACAGGAACATCACGATCACAGCGATCGTTAGGAACGAAGCGGCCATGGTGGGGAACCACCATCCCTTAGCCATAACGCCCCAAACCATAATCGGGAACGCAGCCACGAACAGGCACAAGCTGAGTTTCTTCTGCCAGTTGAAGTTCTTCGCTTCACTGCCACCCATCGACCACTGCTTCTGGAACTTCTCGTGATCCTCATAGGTAAGGCTCGAAGTCGGATCTTTCTTAACCCGGTTGCAGTACCGCCAAAGGTAAGCGATTACCACCGCGCCACCAACGACGCAGCCAGCTGCCCTCCAGATAATCCCTTCCGTAAATGGAATGCCAGCAGCAGACGAAGCGATAACTACTGAGAACGGGTTAATGGTAGAGAACGTGGTGCCCATCGAACCGGCGAGGAAGATGGCGCCCACGCACACGATCGAGTCGTACCCCATCGCTAAGAATATGGGCACCAAGATCGGGTAGAACGCAACCGCCTCTTCTTCCAAACCACATAGGGAACCACCCACGACCATGAATAGCGAAACGAAGAATACCAAGAGGAACTCGTGTCCCTTAGTTTTACGCGTCAACGCTATCAGGCCGGATTCGAACGCTCCCGTGGCTCTCACCACCCCGATGAGTCCGCCCAGCACAAAGATGAACACCATGATGTCCACCGCTTCAATTGTGCCGCGCACCATCGCGTTCGGAATATCAGTGATACCAGCTGGGTTAGATTCTAACCGCTCATACGAGTTCGGAACCGAGATCGGTTTATCCAGCGCACCCGAGGTGAACTGTTTAATATCGATCTTTACACCCAGGTCATCCAAAGTTTCTTGCGTCGCTGGAAGATCTTTAGTATCACCCTTAGGTTCCAACACCTGTAGTTGAGAAGTGTCAGTGTTATAACTTAGTTTTGCGTACGCACCGGCAGGCACAACCCACGTGGCGATCGCAGCTGCGACCGTCAAGATGAACAGGATCGTAAACGCGGTGGGAACATTAAAACGCCAATGATGCTTCTTACCCCGGCGCTTAGTTTGCTTATCTTCGACTGTAGTGTTCTCACCGACAGTCGCACTGTGTTCACTCATCGCAGTTACCTAACTTTCTAGCCGACGATCGACGTGCCGGCGCGGTGGTTCAAACCATCCTTAGCTTTCGCCAAAGACGTGATGATCGCTTCTGCCCCCGGGTTGTTCTTAGCGAACTGAACACAAGCCTCTACCTTTGGCAGCATGGAACCTTTAGCGAACTGGCCGTCAGCCATGAAGCCCTCCATAGCCTCAACACTTTCCTTGCGTAGCTCACGCTGGTCAGGCTGGTTGAAGTTCACGTACACGCTGTCCACAGCCGTCAAAATCAGCAGGGTGTCCGCACCCAGCTCCGAAGCCAGCAGAGCGGCGGAACGGTCCTTATCGATAACCGCTGGTACACCGCGGAAACCATCGCCCTCAGCGACAACTGGAATGCCACCACCACCGGAGGCAACCACCACAGTATCGGTCTCTGCCAGAGTCTTAATGGTCGGCATCTGCACGATCGCCTTCGGCAGCGGAGAAGCAACTACCCAGCGCCACCCACGGCCTGAATCCTCCACGTAGGTGTTTCCCGTTTCTTCCATCAGCTTCTTCGCTTCGTCCTCAGTGAAGAAAGCGCCAACTGGTTTCGACGGAGCTTCGAACGCCGGGTCGTTCTCATCAACCTCAGTTTCCGTCACCAAAGACACGGCCTGGCCAGGAAGGTTACGACGCGTAATCTCCGCGTCGATTGCCTGCTGCAAATGGTATCCAATGTAGCCCTGGGACATTGCGCCGCACTCCGCAAACGGAATAACCGGGGTGCCAGCCCCCGCTTTAGCGGCCTCATCCGTAGCCACCTTAATCATGCCCACCTGAGGACCATTACCGTGAGTGACGATAACGTGCGCGCCCTCTTGAACAATGTCCACAATAGACGTGGCGGTCTGCTTGATTAGCTCCAGTTGCTCCTCAGGTGTTTTCCCGAGAGCATTTCCCCCCAAAGCAATAACAATTGTTTTACCCATTAAAAGACCTCAATATCTTTCTAAAAGTCGGCATAGAGCCCGTAGCTTAAGCGCCGAACCCCTGGCGTTACCCACCGCGTGCACCACCACTCGGGGCAACGCGCAAAGTGGAATCAGATTTGTAAAATTTGTGTGAAGGGGACTTGCCGGATCGTGTGCGGCAAGCCTCCTTGTGCGTCTAAAAGACGCTACCTAGCAGGCCAAAAACCCAACCGGTTTAAGTGCGCCGGCAACGGTTTTAGCCTTCAGGTTCGAATGCTTACCGCAGTGACGCCACCATTACAGCTTTGATGGTGTGCATACGGTTCTCGGCCTCGTCGAACGCAATGTTAGCGCTGGACTCGAACACATCCTCCGTTACCTCAATGCCGTTGGCCAGATCCGGGTACTGCTCCGCAATCTTCTCGCCAACCTTGGTTTCAGAGTTGTGGAACGAAGGCAGGCAGTGCAGGAACTTCACGTTCGGGTTCCCAACCTTCTTCAGCATCTCTTTGTTCACCTGGTACGGCATGAGCATGTCGATCCGCTCACCCCAGGACTCGATTGGCTCACCCATGGATACCCAAATGTCGGTGTACAGGAAGTCCACGTCTTTAACACCGGCTTCCACATCTTCGGTTACCGTGATGCGTGCGCCCGACTCTTCTGCGAACTTACCGCACATGTCCTGCAGTTCCTTGGTGGGCTGCAAAGACTTAGGCGCTACGATCCGCACGTCCATCCCCAGTTTTGCACCAATGAGGAGCAGGGAGTTCGACACGTTGTTGCGGCCATCGCCCACGAATGCGAACGAGATCTTGTTGATCGGCTTGTCGGTGTGCTCACGCATCGTCATGACGTCAGCGAGCATCTGCGTGGGGTGGAACTCGTCGGTCAGACCGTTCCATACCGGTACGCCCGCGTAGTCAGCGAGTTCCTGAACCAGTTCCTGCTTGAATCCGCGGTACTCGATGCCGTCGTACATGCGGCCCAGTACGCGAGCCGTGTCTTTCATGGATTCCTTGTGGCCAATCTGTGAACCCGTCGGATCCAGGTAGGTGACCTGCGCACCCTGGTCGTGTGCAGCAACCTCGAAGGAGCAACGCGTACGTGTCGAAGTCTTCTCGAAGATTAGGGCGATGTTCATGCCCTTCAGCAGCTGCTGTTCCACACCCGCGTACTTAGCGCGTTTGAGGTCCCGCGCCAGGTCGAGCAAGTACATGATCTCTTGCGGTGTGTGGTGTACCAACGACAGTAGGTTACGGTTCTTCAGGTTTACAGCCATGAAAAATTCCTTTCCTCGTCGACGCATCTTCGCATCTTCGCAGTGAGGACGATTCAGCGCCGAAATGTTTTTCTTGCGGCACAGCTCACATTTCCACACTGGGTCAGGAACCGAAACGTTTAAACCAGGTTGAATCGAGGATAGATCCGGGTTTAGATCACCCTAATCAGTATCTAGAATCCACTACACCCTAACTAAACCCGCAGTTTTAAAACCAAGCTGAGTTGTCAAAGAATACGTGAGGAAAGCGCGTGCACCCCCGATTACTTTGCCGTGCGCGCCTTCTAAACCACGCGTCCAAAACTAGGTTCGCGAATCCACTGCTGCGAAAAACTATTCTTGCGGATTCTCCAGGGCGGCTGGGTCAGTTTCCTCTTCCGCACCGTCGGTATCATCCACCGCCGTGTAAGCCAACTGGTTCAGGATCTGCGTGAACGAACTGTCTGCCTGCGCAGCTTGAGGGAAAAGCGACGTATCCGTCATTCCGGGCACCACGTTCGCGTCAATGAACCACGGCGCACCCTCATGGTCAACAATCAAATCAATGCGCGACAGGTGGCGCATCCCGAGCGCCTCATGCACCCGCACAGCCACGTCCTTAACCGAATCGGCTTCATCGTCACTCAAACGTGCGGGCACAAAAAACCGTGACCGCCCCGGGTTGTAACGCGCGTCGTAATCATAACGTCCATCATCAGCAACAATCTCCACCGGGGGAAGTGCGCGCGCAGTATCCGTCACATCCAACACAGAAACCGCGACCTCACGGCCCTCAACAAAATCCTCCACCATAACCGCATCCCCATACGAAAACGCATCCACCAACGCGGCCCGCAACTGGTCTTCGGAAGTGGCCAGCGAAATCCCCAGTGCTGAACCCCCATCTGCGGGCTTCACCATCACAGGGAAGCGGAACGAATCATCAATCGCTCGGATAATCCCCTCCGCACCCACCTGGCGGAACAAAGACTGCGACAAACTAACCGAAGCTGGCGTCAACACCCCATACTGCGACACCAACGCCTTCGCCGACGGCTTCGATGACGCCAACACACACGCATCCGGAGTGGAACCCACATACGGGTACCCAAGCAAGTACAACAAGTCCTGCAAAGACCCATCCTCACCCACCGAACCGTGAATCAGCGGCCACACCAGATCCGGGTCAAACTCCGACAACGTGGTAAACAGCTGCGCGTTTAAATCACACACCTTAACCGCGTGACCCTCCCGGCGCAGCAGCGTCGCCACCCGCCGTCCAGACCGCAAAGACACGTCCCGCTCATGTGTTAAACCACCAGCAACAATCAGAATCCGCAACGTCACACCCGTCTCCTAAACAGTAAAACCATCAACGCTGATCCGGTGCGGGCGCACTCACCGAATCATCCGACACGCGTGCCCGCACATTAGTCCCAAACATCTCAACCAACTCCTGCTCCGCCGAAATCACCCGCGACAGACGGCGCACCCCTTCACGAATCTCCTGCGGAGTCGGATAACAAAACGAAAGCCGCATATGGTCACCACCCCGACCATCCGCATAAAACGCCGTTCCCGACACGTACGCAACCAGACCAGTCACCGCACGCGGCAACATCGCCTTCGCATCCAACCCATCGGGCAGCGTCACCCACGTGTAAAAACCACCATCCGGCTTAGTCCACGAACACGACGGCAAATAATCCTCCAACGCCTTCATCATCGCCTGGCACCGCTCCTCATACATCCCGCGGTACACCTTCACCTGCGAATACCAATCGTAGTTAGACAAATAATCCTCAATCGCCATCTGCCCAACCATCGACGGAGAAAGAATCGCAGACTCCGACGCCAACACCAACTTATCGCGCACCGCATGCGGCGCCAACGCCCAGCCAATGCGGAAACCCGGGGCGAACATCTTCGAAAACGAACCCAAATACACCACGCCCTCAGGATTCAAAGACTGCAATGCCGGCAGTGGATCCGCCCCAAACCCCAGCAGGCCATACGGATTATCCTCCACAATCAACACGCGTTCCCGCCGGCAAATCTCCACCACCTGCGCGCGCCGCTCCTGCGACATCGTCACTCCCGCCGGGTTGTGGAAATTCGGGATCGTATACAAGAACTTAATTTTCCGCCCTGAGGCACGCACTTGCTTAATCGTCTGCTCCAACGCATCCGGGACTAAACCGTCATCATCCATCTCAATGTGGACAATATCGCCCTCATACGCCCGGAACGTGCCCAACGCCCCCACGTAAGACGGGGCTTCCGCCAACACCACGTCACCGCGCTCAAGGAACAGTTCCGAGACCAAATCTAACGCCTGCTGCGACCCCGTAGTCACCACCACGTCATCGGGATTCGCGGTAATCCCGTCGTACGTCATCACTTCCGTAATGCGTTCACGCAACGGTTCCCACCCCTGCCCAGAACCGTACTGCATCGCCTGCGTCCCATCACGGCGAATCAACTCCGCCGCCGACTGCGCCAAACGGTCTAACGGCAAATCCTTAATATTCGGCATGCCACCCGCCAAAGACACAACCTCGGGGCGCGACACGACCGCGAACAACGCGCGGATCTCAGACGAACGCAACCCGTGCGCTCGGGCGGCGTAAGCATCGAACCAGGGGTCAAGCCTCGTACCCTCATTCACACTCCGCGCATCGCGATCAGTCACGTTGTCCTCAATTCATAGAAGTAAACACACTAACCCTCCCCATTGTGCCACCCGTTACACAGAAGAGAAAAGAAAACGCGCATCCGTGGACAAAACCCACGCATGCGCGCTTTCAAAAACCGAAACCTAACCCGGCTGGAAGCTACCCCAACAGTGGATTACACCAGGCAGGGCTCAAGCTGGTACCTCAGGACAAGCTGGTACCTCAAAACGGGTTCAACCTGTTGCCCCGCCCCGGAATAAACTGCTATCCCAGCTCGGGGGCCCGCTGTTATCCCAGTAGCGGCTCAATCTCGGATTTCAACTGTGCTTTCGGCCGACCCCCAACGATCGTTTTCACAGCCTCCCCATCTTTGAACAGGATCATGGTGGGGATAGAAACAATCCCGAACTTCATCGCGGTATTCGGATTGTCATCCACGTTCAACTTCATGACCTTCAACTTACCGTCCAGATCCGCAGCTACCTCATCGATAATCGGTGCCATCTGCCGGCACGGGCCACACCACGGCGCCCAAAAATCAACCAGAACCGGGGTAGTGGAATCCACAACCTCCGCCTGGAACTGCGCATCTGTTACATCAAGAACCTCAGACATAAAAACTCCTTAACCCAAATAGTGTTGCGCATCCAACGCTGCCCGGCAACCCGTGCCCGCAGCAGTAACTGCCTGCCGATACGTGGAATCCACAACGTCACCACACGCAAACACGCCAGGAATCGGGGTGCGGGTAGATGGTTCATCCACCTTAATGTAACCGCCATCCAGCGGTAACTGCCCCTTCACCAAGTCCGTGCGAGGCTCGTGGCCAATCGCCACAAACAGGCCCGAAGCGGGAACGTCACGGCGCTCACCCGTGACCGTGTCCTCCAAGGTTACGGACTCCAGGGTCTGCGTCCCCTTCATGTCCACAACCACGGAATTCCACGCGAACTCAATCTTCGGGTCCGCCATCGCCCGATCTGCCATAACCTTCGAGGCACGCAACTCGTCGCGGCGGTGCACCACCAGCACTGATGAACCAAAACGGGACAAGAACGTCGCTTCCTCCATTGCGGAATCCCCACCGCCAACCACGACAATCGGTTTGTCGCGGAAGAAGAAGCCATCGCACGTCGCGCAGTAGCTGACGCCGCGGCCCGCAAACGTTTTCTCACCCTCCAAACCAAGCTCGCGGTAGGCGGAACCGGTGGCGATAATCACGGCGCGAGCCCGGTACGTATCCTCGTCCGTCTCCACCTCTTTAACCTCACCCTCTAGGCGCAGGGCGGTGGCATCTTCCATGCGGATGTCCGCGCCAAAACGTTCCGCTTGGCCGCGCATGTTCTCCATCAGTTCCGGCCCCAAGATGCCCTCTGGGAAACCGGGGAAGTTCTCCACATCCGTGGTGTTCATCAGCGCACCCCCGGCGGTAACCGCGCCCGCCAACACCAACGGCGCTAAGCCTGCGCGCGCTGCGTAGACCGCGGCCGTGTACCCGGCTGGGCCTGAACCTACGATGATCAAATCGTGTACGTTCTGTTCAGTCATAAAACTCCACTGGTCAATCACAAAGAGTTACAGCACTTATCGTTACAGTACTCATCCAACAACTAACACAACTCTACAGGCACCCACTTTATTCCCGCGCCCCAAGTCGGATGTGCTCCCAGCGAAACACAGGGCCGCGCCCCCGAAATCCGCGCCCTCAAGCTGGAACGGGCGCCCTGTGAACCGCCCGAACTTCGAAACCGCAGATGTGCGCCTAGAAGGGCATGCACTCCGAGAAAGCATTCCGCAGACTATTTGACGCGCAGTTCGTTTATTTTCACGCGGTAATGCGACTCGTCATCCACGGGCAGGGACACGAAGTCGAGTGTCACCACTTTCCCTTTCGTCACCTCAGAAGGCTTCAAGGTGGTCGTCCCCTTCATCGCTGCGGACGTCAACACTTTCGTTTCGAACGGCTTGGACCCATCGCCTACCCGCAGGTCCACTTGCCCGCCTTCAATCGGCCCGTCAAACGAAACTTCCTTCACGTCCGCATCTGCTTTCAGGTGCACGATCAGGCGGATAGTATTCTCCGGGGGCAGGTCCGGGTTCATAAAGTACCGGCTTTGCCACCCCGTATCTGGGTTCCCGTCAAACATTTGTGCGGCCTGCTCCGGGTGGTCCCCACCGTCATTTTGGAACGAAACCACTTCTATAGACTCCACTTGCGGCGCACTAGTTTGCGGTTTATTCGCTTGAGGCTCCTTCTTCTCCTGAGGTTCTTGCGTCTCTTTCTGCGGTGCTGCCGCCGCGGGTTTAGGTGAATCTGATTTTGTAAGAACACTCGGTAGAGAAGTGTTGAACAACGTCAGTGTGGCAATCAGCGCAGCCACCACGGTGAGGGAGGCAAACAGGATAATCGTTGGCCGCGTCGGGTCCACGCTCGCCCCCTCGTTGAACTCATCGAACGAGGTGCGCACGCTATGCAAAGAATGCGACAACGCCCGCGTCCCAGACGGTAAAGACAGGACGCGCCCGCGACCCCGCTTCAAGGTCTGCAACCACGGTTGCCCCTCTTTTTCCGCTGCATCCGCAGTATCAGCGCCAGGTTCCCCATCGATAGAGCCAGCCGACTCCCCCTCACCTTCCTCATTGGCTCCACTTGTGGGCGTCACCTGGGGAATCCCCGTGGTCCGCAGCTGCGTTTCTTCTGCGTAGTCAGCGTCCGCATCCACCGGTGCCTCAGGTTCAGTTTCAGACTCCTCCGACACGGGTAGGGCCCGCCACTTCGGCAACTGCGACAATGTCCCTTCACCATCGAATGGCTGAGCGTTAACCACCTCATCCACAAACGCCTTCGTTGTGTCTTCCGGTTCCGCTGCACTTTCACCCGGTTCCGCCGTTTTAGACACCTGAGGGGCGGGCGCACCTTTCGGTTCTTCTGCCGACGTGGGGGTCTTATCCGACGTGGGGGTCTTATCCGACGCCCGCACCTGATCTAGCACGTCACCACGCGAATGCCGAGGCTCATGCTGATCGACCTGCGGGTCAACCAACAGGTCCTCAAAATCTGGTAAAGACGCGCGCTCCCCAAGATTACGCCGCGCCTGCTTACCCAACCGCTCTCGCAACTTCTTCTGCAACGCTTGGGTAGACATCGACTGGTTAATCCGCTTCAGCGCCCCGGTAACAGCTTGGGTGAACGAACCGGTGGACTCATCCGGGGTGTCCGGCTTCGGCGTAGACTGATCTTCACGCTCAGCATCAGACATGCGCAACCCCCTCAAAAAACACGGTAAAAACCAACCAAATATTCACACTCAGCTTAACGCAACGCGTATCCCACCGGCGCATACGCACCGTTTAACCACACACACGCGGTGCAAATCACTACACGAACCGGCGCAGTGGCGGAATCCGGCGCGACAGCACCTCCAGCGCCCGCTGCGAATTCGCCCTATCGAATGCAATCAAGAAACCGAAGAAAACACCCGTCACAATCACGCCGGTAAGCACGCCCCGCCACAGGGCACCCAGCAGACACACCAGGGCCGAACCCGTCGCAAACGGGCCCACCACGTGCAAAAACGCGGCCCCCACCAAAGCGGCGGAAATAGCAAAAAACCCGTAGCGCAGCGCGTCGTTAATAACCCGCAGCGGATCCGCGTCCGGCAGCTTGCGTTTCACGTAGAACGCGGCAATCACCCCCTGCGCAATCCGCGACAGCGAATCCGCAACCGAAGCCCCGAGCAGCCAGAAAGTCGGGTGGATAAACGCCTTCAACGTCCACGCCAACGCAATCCCACACAGCGTAGGCACCAGCACCGTGAAGAACACCGGGCGCCCGTCCTCAAGCGAATAAAACACGCGTTGCGAAAACAAAATCACCGCGGCCCCCGCCAAACCCGGCAGCAAAGCAATCAACACATCCACGAAACCCGACAGGATCTCAACCGAATTGTTAGGCCCCAACGCCTGAAAAACCGGGGCTGCTGCCGCCCCCACGCACGCCGCTAACCACAGCGTCAACATAGACGTGATACGAACCCCAAAATGGTACTGCTGCGCCATCATCAAATGATCCTGATCCGCCGCAGACGCCGCCAGGCGCGTGAACAGTGCCGTCGCAATCGAAACCGAAATAATCGACTGCGGCAACATGTACACCATAAACGTGTACGACATTGC
This sequence comes from Gleimia hominis, assembly GCF_032085515.1. Lineage (GTDB taxonomy): Bacteria > Actinomycetota > Actinomycetes > Actinomycetales > Actinomycetaceae > Gleimia > Gleimia hominis. Next base: position 368,522 of record NZ_JASXSX010000001.1, on the reverse strand, counting down.
GGCGTTAGCGGGCGCAAAAGTGTCGTGCGCAACCCCCCAACTGTTCGCCGCCGCCGCAATATTCGAAGTCGACAAGTACCCCAACTGACCCACCGTCAACGTGGCGAACACCCACGCCGTCAACTTGGACGCCGAACGCAAGTTCGCGCCTCGGAAATGAAAATCAAGCCGCAACCGCACGCCCGCGGAACGTAAAAACGGCATCAGCATAACCGCCTGCACCACTACCCCCAGCGTGGTGGGGGCTGCTAACAGGGCGGTGCGACCCCAATCCCACGTGGCGGCGTCCAACAGGTCCCCACCGGTTCCATACACCATCATGAAAACCAGCAGACCCACAATGGCGACCACGTTATTAACCACCGGTGTCCACATGTACGGGCCGAACACGCCGCGCGCGTTCAACGTCTCTCCCAACAGGGAATACAGGCCGTAGAAGAAGATCTGTGGCAAGCACCAGACCGCAAAAATAATCGCCAAATGCTTCCACTGCGGATCCATCTGCGCCGCAGAAATCTCCACCAGCACACCCGCCCCGATCACCATCAGCGTGGTGAGCCCCAGCAGAATCAACCCCGCTAACGTGAGCAACCGGTTCACGTACGCGGACCCACCGCGGGTTTTGAACGCCCTCACAATTTGAGGCACCAAAATCGCGTCCAAAAGCCCCGCAGCCAGCATGTTGAACACGGTGTTAGGTAGGGTATTCGCCACTTGGAACGCATCGTTAGCACCCGTGCCCCCAACCGCGACCAGCAGCAGACCCCAGCGGACGAACCCGAGTAGGCGCGACACGATTGTGCCCGCCGCCATAATCGCCGTGGAACGAGCAATAGACGTCTGCTTCGGATCCCCCACCAGCTCTTCGTTATCTGGGGTCATTAAACCTCCTTGGAGGTAGAGGCACGTCTACCACCTCGAATACTACGCACAACACCTATCACTAAAAGCACTGCCAGCGCAGCACCGATAGCGAATGTTCCTTTTGACTCCCACCCGGCACGCACCCGCACCACGATCTCACGCGGTGGGTGTAACGCTTTACCCTGCGGATTCGTTAAGGATACGCGAACTTTTACGTTACCGGAACCAATGCCTTCGGTGGGAATCCGCACCAGTTTTGCGGTCCGGCCTGCCACCTGTGTTTTCTGCGCACCCCCGAGACGCAAACGCGGGTCCAACGTGGTGGCAGTGACGGTTACGTTCGCGGTGTCCGCCAGTTTGTTACTCACCGTTATTGGCAGGCTCGTTTTGGAGTCCAGCAGGTTAATGGGCGCGGACCGGGCGACCACCAGCGCTGTTGAGATTGCCTGAGCCCGCTTCTTCAGGTCCGTTAGAATCTGCTCTCTTTGCTTCGCCGTTTTGACACTGCGGGCCACCAGTAGGGCATCTTGACGCAGCTGCGCCGGTTGCGTATCCGTGTCCGCCACCGCGCCCGCAACCGCGTTCGTGCTGGCGAGCGCCGACATGGTTGCTTCCGCTTGGCTCGCGTTAATCCCACTGGTGGGGCGGTGTTCCACCAGCGTTTCCCGCACTCGCGCTTGCGTTATGTCCGCGTTCATAAGCGCGTTTAGGGGGGTGGGTTTCACCCACGAATTATTCATGAGGGCCCGCAGCCGCTCCACGGTATTGCCGGTGAGCTCCGTGGGCGCTGCCACCGCGATCGACCGGGGTTCGTGCGGCAGTTCGCGGGTGATGATCGCGGTGCTGGCGCGCAACAGTTGACGCACGTTGAACTCTTCCGCAGGGGTTTTCGCCGGCTGGGCAAGTAGATTGTCAATACTTTGCTTGGTGGCAATGATGCGCGTGCCCGCGTTCGCCGCATCCCCCTGCAGTGTGACGCCCGAGCGGGGGTCAACACTGAACACGGCACTGGGCGTGTAACTGGGGTAGTAAACCGGTGCGAGCGCCTCGTCAGACGTGATTATCACCCGGTCTGCCCACGCGCGCACAGTAATGCGATCCAAAGCGGTACCCCGCGCCCACACGACGTTATCAACGGTCGGTAACTGCGCCTCATCAGCAGCTTTATGCACCCCGGTGGACGTTTTCGCCAACTTAATGAACGCCTTGTTTTTGGTATGCGCCAAATCCGCAAGGTTCGCCCCGAGCGCCGGTAGCGTCACCGGGGTTTGTCGCGCTGAAACCAAGTCTTGCACCAGCTGCTTATCCGTATTTAGTAACTGCGACTCCGCCGCAACCGCCACCCCCGGGACCGTGGTCAGCCGCGGCACCAGGGTACCGGCCGGGAACTGCGGCTTGAGGTCCTTATCCAACTGCGTCCCAACCGGCACCAGCGCCGTCACCCCAACTGGCTGCAGGTCCATTTGCGAATCCCAAATAATCACCGACCGCGCCGCCGCCTGCACCGCCTCACCCTCGCTGGAACTTGCCTGCGTACCCGCATCCGCATCTGTATCTTGCGCGGATTTCTCCTGCGTGGCCTGCACGGACACCTCCACCCCGCGCGGCCCCCAGTTGAACGCATCATATATAGGGAGCGAATGCGTCGGCACCTTGAACGTCACCGTCCGCGCCTGCCCCGCCTGCAAGCTAGACAGTTCCTCTTGCCCAACCGCTAAACCACCGCCCCCTTTTCCGCGTAAATAATCCGTCAGCTCCGCCATGGTAGCTGCGGAATCCTCCCGCACACTCAAGGTCGCTAACGCGCGTTCAAAACCTTTTGAATGCGCCGTCACAGTCGCCGTCACCGTAACTTCCGTCTGGTCCGTTAACACCTGAGGGGATATCGACTCAACCGTAACCTCCAACGACGGTGCTTTCGCAGGTTCTGTTTTTACCCCCGCCTGGCGATCCGCACCTGCTGATTTCGCTTGGGCCCGCGCAGCCTGAGGTCGGTCAGTTAACGCACGAGGGACGCTGGTTATCGGTTGAAGCTCGGCATGCGACACCTCGGGCGCACTCGTCGAAACGCGCGTGGTGGCGCTCGCGGGCTGGGCTGCTAACCCGGCCCACAACAGGGTAAACAGGGCGGTCAGTACCCAGCAGGCCACCAAAACCGGAAAAACCGCATGCCCGCGGCTGCGCCGCCTCACAGGCGCACCACCTCAGGGGGGTAAAGTAAGTCGATCGCCAACGCAACGATACGACGCTCATTCGGGTACACCAGCCGGGTAGAAACGCGGTCTAAACGAACCCACGCGGCATCCTCCGCCTCATGATCCGGATCGTTCTCAACCGTTATCGAACCCGATTCGTACTCCAATAAATAATGGTGCACCACCTTGTGAATCCGCTTGTCAAAAGAAGAAAACCAGTAGTCAATAGACGCCAGCGGCGCCACTACCCGGCCCGTGATCCCAGTTTCCTCGGCGATCTCCCGCACTGCAGCCACCGGGGCGGACTCACCCGGTTCCAAATGCCCCTTAGGTAAACACCACTCAATCTTGCCCGCCCGGTTGCGCCGCGCAATCACCGCCACGTACGGGTGACCCTTCTCAATGCGCACTACCAACCCGCCCGCACTGGTTTCATCCACCACCAGCGTTGGGGTTTTACGAGCCCGAAAACGCCGCTTCCGCGGAGGGCGCGGTACCCCCAGCGGGTGGCGACGATTACGTGAAGACATACCCCTACTCTATTAGGCGAGCGCAAAAAAGTGTCTATTCACCAACGTTACCGCGCAACGTTCTAGCGTCGCCGCCGCATTTCTGGCACTCTTATAGGGATGGATACGACGAACTATGTGGGTTGTGGGTCACAAACCACGCTACTGGCGAACGCTCACGCGGCATTCAAACACCTGCCGAAACAAATCGTGGAACTCGGACACGTGTTTACCGACGCCGGGTTCGAACTCGCCCTCGTGGGCGGCCCTGTGCGCGACGCGTTCCTAGCGAAAACCCCCCACGACTTCGACCTCACCACCAACGCCCGCCCCGACGACACGCAAGAACTACTGCGCCAATGGGGAGCGAACACGTGGGCGGTGGGGAAAGCATTCGGCACCATCGGCGGGCAAAAAGCGGGCCTCACCGTTGAAGTCACCACCTACCGCACCGAAGAGTACGACAGTTCCTCACGCAAACCCACCGTGCAGTACGGCGACCACCTGGAAGGTGACCTTTCGCGCCGCGACTTCACCATCAACGCGTGCGCAATGCTGCTGCCGCAACTGAGGCTCGTGGACCCCCACGGTGGGTTAGAAGACCTGGCGGAAGGCGTGTTGAAAACCCCGGTTTCCGCCCAGCAGTCTTTTGACGACGACCCGCTGCGGATTATGCGGGCTGCCAGGTTCACCGCTCAGCTGGGCATTGACGTGTCCGAAGACGTGATGGCCGCAATGTCCGCGCAAGCACCGCGCCTGCAGATCGTGTCCGCAGAACGCGTCCAAGCGGAATTGCACCGGCTCATGATCAGCCCGTATCCGCGCCGCGGTTTAGAACTAATGGTGTACACCGGGGTGTGCGACGAAGTGCTCCCGGAGTTCTCCGCGTTACGCGACACTGTCGACGAACACAACCGTCACAAAGACGTGTTTGAGCACACCCTCACGGTGTTAGACAACGCGATGTCCATGGAAACTGACGAAACCGGCCCGGTTCCCGCCCCCGACTTCATCCTCCGTTTCGCCGCGATCATGCACGACGTGGGCAAGCCTGACACCCGCAAATTTGAACCCGATGGGACGGTTTCTTTTCACCATCATGAGGTCGTGGGTGCAAAGCTTACGCGAGCGCGCATGCGAGCTCTGAAGTTCGACAAAGCCACCACCAAAGCCGTGACCAAACTGGTTCGCCTACACCTGCGGTTCCATGGTTACGGTGAGCAGGGGTGGACAGACTCCGCGGTGCGTCGCTACGTGGCTGACGCCGGTGACCTACTGCAACGCCTTCACCGCCTGACTCGCGCGGACTGCACTACCCGCAACCGGCGCAAAGCCAACTACCTGCGGGCCGCGTACGACGACTTAGAGGCGCGGATCGACCAGCTTGCCAAACAGGAAAAACTTGACGCGGTACGCCCGGACCTCAATGGAGATCAGATTATGAGCATCCTCGGATTAGAACCGGGCCCGCAGGTGGGACAGGCCTACCAGTTCCTTCTCAAACGCCGCATGGAAGAAGGACCTCTGGGGCAAGAACGGGCCGAAGAAGAGCTTGTGCAATGGTGGAAAACGCACAATAAGTAACATTTACGTAAAAACGTATTACCCTTATTTAAGACAAGCGATTATTTAAGGAGCAGTATGACAATCGAAACTCCAGCTCCAGCGTCAGCCGACATCGGCGTGTGGGGAATGGGCGTGATGGGATCGAACCTGGCTCGAAACCTCGCGCGCAACGGCTACGACACCGCGGTGGGCAACCGGACGGAACCGAGAACAGAACGGTTCATCCAAAAGCACGGTAGTGAAGCCGAGTTCGTGCCCGCCCCAACGATGGAAGACTTTATCGCAAGTCTGCGCCCACCCCGCGTGGGAATCATCATGGTTAAAGCCGGTGCCCCCACCGACGCCGTGATGGAACAGATGGCCAACCTGATGGACGAGGGTGACATCATTGTGGACTGCGGTAACTCCCTGTTCACAGACACGATTCGGCGTGAAAAATGGTGCCGAGACCGCGGCCTGCATTTCGTTGGCGCAGGTGTTTCTGGGGGTGAGGAAGGTGCCCTGTGGGGCCCATCGATCATGCCTGGGGGCACCGCGCAATCCTACAAGCGTCTTGGCCCCATGTTCGAAAAAATCTCGGCGCACGTAGACGGCGAACCGTGCTGCATGCACATCGGTGCGGACGGCGCTGGCCACTTCGTGAAAATGGTGCACAACGGGATTGAATACGCAGACATGCAGGTAATTGCCGAAGCCTACGACCTGCTCCGCGCCGGCCTGGACCTATCCCCTCTGCAGATAGCAGACATTTTTGACCGGTGGAATGAGGGGGAGCTGAACTCGTACCTCATTGAAATAACTGCGCAAGTACTGCGGCAAGTAGATGAAGAAACCGGTAAACCCCTAGTTGACTTGATTGTGGATGCGGCGTCGCAAAAAGGGACGGGTAAGTGGACGGTGCAGAACGCGCTGGACCTCGCAGTACCCGTAACCGGGATCGCCGAAGCCACGATGGCGCGCGGAGCGTCTTCCTCACAAGAATCCCGTTCCCTAGCGCAAGCGCGGTTCAAAGGCCAGGTGAGCGAGTGGAACATCACGGACCCAGACGCGTTCATTGAGGACGTGCGCCAAGCCCTGCTGGCATCAAAAATCGTGGCGTACTCGCAAGGTTTCGACCAGATTACCCGCGCCGCCACGGAATACGGATGGGACATTGACCGGGCCGGGTTGGCGCAAATCTGGCGGGGCGGCTGCATTATCCGCGCCCAGTTCCTAACTGACATCACGCGCGCTTACGAAGCCGACTCTACCCTGGCCCTGCTGATGGCCGGGGACTACTTTGCGGAACGAATCGAAGATGTGGAACCCGCGTGGCGGCGCATCGCCGCCGCCGGCGTTCAGCACGGCATTCCCACCCCCGTGTTCTGCTCCACGCTGGCTTACTTCGACCAGATCCGGGCGCAACGCCTGCCGGCAAGTTTAATCCAGGGGCAGCGGGACTTCTTCGGTGCCCACACGTACCAGCGGGTAGATAAACCCGGTGTGTACCACACGCTGTGGGCCCAGGAGGGGCGCCCTGAAGAAAGGCAATAAAACTTGAGTGACACCCACGGTCGTAAACCCAAACGTTCCGGCCTGCCGAAACGCCAAGACCTGAAACACAAACGCGCAGAAGAAGACTACGCGGCCAACCAGGCACGCCGGAACTCGGATTCCACCGGCGGCCCTAACCGCGCCCAGTCGAACCGCGACACCACGCGACACAGCAGTGGTGGACGCGGGGGAGCCACTGGGAGTGCTGCCCGCAGTGAAACCGGGCGCGGTTCGCAACCAAGGTGGAAACCACGCGGCGCCGCAAGCGAATCGCAGCGCAAGACGGGTACGAAACCGGTGGGTGCCTCAAGCGGGAAAAAAGCGAGTGCCAAAGGTGCGAACCAAACCGCTAGAAGCGGTAAAAACGGGAAAACCACAAGCGAGAACGGGCGCAAACCCAAGCGGAAATGGCCTAAACGGTTAGGCGTGGGCCTGCTGTGCAGCTTCCTGGGGCTGATTATTGCCGGGGTGGCGGCATTCGCAATCGCATACGCCACGATCCGGGTTCCCGAACCTGGGGAGTTCGCGCTCGCGCAAAAAACCACGGTTTACTACGCGGACGGGAAAACCGAAATGGGCACGTTCGCAGAAATGAACCGCACCATCATCGACACCTCCCAGATTCCCGACTACGTGGGGCAAGCAGTGGTGTCTTCCGAAGATCGCACCTTCTTTACCAACTCCGGGATCGACCTAAAAGGTATCGCCCGCGCGTTCGTTAATAACATTACCGGCGGGGACCTGCAGGGGGCCTCCACATTGTCACAACAATACGTGGAGCGCTACTACCTGGACACCACCACCGGGTACTTGGGGAAAGCTAAAGAGGCGATCTTGGCCCTCAAGATCAATAAGCAGCAAAGTAAAGCCGAGATCCTCGACAACTACCTGAACACCATCTATTTCGGACGCGGCTCGTACGGCATTGAAGAGGCCGCAAAGAATTATTTTGGAATCCACGCGAAACAACTGAACGTGTCGCAGGCGGCGATGCTCGCGGGAATTATTCCGGCACCATCCGCGTGGGACCCGGCGCAGAACATGAATATGGCGCAGCAGCGGTGGGAACGCGTGCGTAAACGCATGGTGGAAGACGGGTGGATTTCCAGTGACGACGCCAAAAAAATGAAGTTCCCCGACACCATCAAAGGCGTCAAAAACGAATCCATGAAAGGTACCAACGGGTACCTGATGCAGCAGGTGCGCAGTGAACTGGCTTCGCAAGCTGGCATCAGTGCGGAACAGGTGGATTCGGGTGGCTACAAAATAATCTCCACGATCGACCAGAATAAACAAAAAGCTGCGGTCGATGCGGTGAATGCGCTGCCGGAAGGGGCGAGCCCAAACCTGCACGTCGCCCTGTCTTCCGTTAACCCAGAAAACGGGGAGATTTACGCGCTGTACGGCGGTAAGGACTACCAGAAGATCCAACGGAACGCAGCCACGCAAGATATTGCGATGGCGGGGTCTACTTTTAAGCCCTTCGGGTTGGTTGCTTATGCCGCTGAGGGAGGTTCGTTGCGCGACCGCTACAGTGGCAACTCCCCGCTGACGCTACCCGATGGTACCACGGTGCATAACTACGCGAACCAGTCTTACGGCACGGTGGACATGGTGCGCGCCACCGCCCTGTCGATCAACACCGCGTTCATCCAAATGAACCAGAGCATGGGGGCGGCAAAAACCCGCGATGCGGCAATCAAACTTGGGATCCCAGAAAAAACCCAGGATTTAGACGAGAACCTGGGCAACATTTTGGGTTCATCCGCGCCCCACAACATTGACCTAACCCGCGCGTATTCCACAATTGCTGCGGGTGGGCAGCGGACCACTCCGCACATTGTCCGCGAGGTCACGGACACGGCGGGGAACACACTTTACCGCGGTTCCACTGCGAAAGAGGAAGTGTTTAAAGCCGAAGACATGTCGAAAGTGCTGCCGGGGTTGAAGGCAGCTGCCCAGTGGGGGTCAGCGGACAAAGCGCGGAACTTGGGGCGGCCGGTGGCTGGTAAAACCGGTTCGTCAGAAGAAAACAAGTCCGCTCAGTTCGCGGGGTTCATTCCGCAAATGGCCACCGTGGTAACCATGTATCAGGAGGGGAATAACGGGTCGGTGCAGTCGATCACCCCGTTTGGTGGTTACGGTGAAATCACGGGTGCCACCATCCCGGGAGACCTGTGGCTCAAGTACATGGCTGCGGCCACGGACGGGATGGAAGTGAAAGACTTCGACTGGGTCACTACCCCTTCGGCTGGGTCGAGTTTCCAACAGGCACCTCCGCCGCCCGCGCAGCCACAGCAGGAGGAACCGAGCGAGGAGCCTTCCGAACAGGTGCAAGAAGAGGAAGAGCAGCCGCAAGAACCTCAGCGGCCCCGCCCAGAACCTTCCCACGAGCCCGCGGAACCAGAGCAACCGGAAGCGCCCTCCCCAACTGAGGAACCAGACGAGTAACTGGCAAGTAACTGGCGGGCCGGGTTGAGGGTCTGTGCCGAAAGTCTGCTTTCAGGCGTATCCCCGCCCGGCCAGCTGCGGGCCTTGGTTATACACACCGGTTGAGCGCAGCAAAAAGGCCGCCTCGGAAAGAAAATAACCGGGGCGGCCTCTAATAGAATCCGGGTTTAACCAGAATCTAGTTAGCACTCACGCAAAATCAGCATTAAAGCTAAAACGCGTGGGTTACTTAACGGCGATTACGCGGACCTTGATTTTTGCGTGAACATCCACGTGCAAGTTAACCTGCACGTCGTAGTCACCGACGTACTTGATCGCGTTCTCAACCACGATGCGACGGTTGTCTACTTTAATCCCAGTCGCAGCCTCAATGGACTGAGCGATCTCTTTGGTGGAAACCGCGCCGTACAGAGCATCCGTGGCGGACGCGCGTTTCTCAACCTCGTAGAACTTAACTTCCTCAAGCTTGTCGCGGGCCTCACGGGCATCATCGATGCTGTCGTAAGCCTGCTTGCGGCGACGTTCGTTCAGTTCGTCAATTACCCGCTGCTGCCCGGGTGTCCACCGCGCCGCGAGGTTGCGGGGAACCAGGTAGTTACGAGCGTAACCGTCTTTAACAACAACGACATCACCGGCGAAACCGAGGTTAGGGACGTCGTGGGTCAAAATGAGTTTTGCCATTGTGAGTCTCCTTCCTTCGGTTTAGCGGCCAGAGCTTGAGTAGGGAAGCAGAGCCATTTCGCGGGCGTTCTTAACGGCTTTAGCGATCAGACGCTGCTCTTGCACAGACACACCGGTTACGCGGCGCGCGCGGATTTTACCGCGGTCCGACACGAACTTGCGTAGCAGTGCGGTGTCTTTGTAATCGATTTTCCCGATCTTAGGTGCCCGTGGAACGGTCATCTTCTTCTGGATCGGCTTGCGAAGTTTAGGCTTCGCCATAGTTGATCTCCTTGAAAATACGTTGACTTTAGAAAGGTGGTTCGTCGTTGTAAGCGGGCGCCCCATCAGTTGCCCACGGGTCTTCTGACGACCCGCCGGGGGCCGCGTTGTAATTACCCGTGTTCTGCTGCTGGTAGCCGCCCCCGAACGAGCTTTGACCACCGGAGTTGTTCATACCACCCTGGTTGTAACCGCCACTACCGCCGTAGTTCGACTGGTTGCGGGTAACCTGTGCGCGCGCAAACCGCAGCGCCGGCCCAACTTCGTCAACCTGCATTTCAACTACGGTCCGCTGGCCGCCGTCACGCGCTTCGAAACTGCGTTGCGTCAACCGCCCCTGCACAATTACGCGCATGCCTTTCGACAGGGAATCCGCTACGTTCTCGGCTGTTTCACGCCACACGGAGCAGCGCATAAATAACGTGTCGCCGTCTTTCCAACCACCGGACTGGCGGTCGAAGGTGCGTGGTGTGGAAGCTACCGTGAAGTTAGCTACTGGCGCACCAGAATTGGTGTACCGAATCTCCGGGTCGGCAGTTAAGTTACCGACAATCGTGATGATTGTGTCTCCGGCCATTGTGGACTCCTAAGGTGCTGGTAGTGGTTACAAAAAGTGGTTAAGAACAGTGCTACTTCGCGTTGGGGCGCAGTAGTTTAGTGCGCATCACTGTTTCGTTGAGGTTCAGAACACGGTCCACTTCTTTCGCCATGTCAGGCGTGGTGGTCATGTTCACGACCACGTAGATGCCGTCAGAGAAGTTCTGGATCTCGTACGCCAGCCGACGCTTACCCCAAATATCGACGTTCTCGATGGTGCCGTCCGCTTCAGTTACCTTCGCGAGGACCTTATCCATCGAGGGGCCGATCGTGCGTTCGTCAACGGTGGGATTGAAGATCACCATCAGTTCGTATGCACGCATTACTCCCCACCTCCTTTGGACTCAATCGGTCACGGTCGTTCCGTGACAGGAGGGATTATGCGGTTGGTTCCCACAGCCTCACGCGAAAAACCCGTAAGAATATGCGAACCAACAAACAATCTTACCGGCAAAACGGTGTAAAAACTAGGGGAAGAAGTGTGTTCTTCATCGGCTCCCCGCGGTTTCGTTTAGGCTGGAAGTACGCGGGCAAGGAGGCGACACGTGGACCAGCAGGCAATATGGCTAGACCGCCAGCACGTGGCGGTACCGAAGTGGGTTGGTGGCGGCGTGCACATGCTGATCAGCGGCCCCGAATGGGCACACCCGGGGGATGCGTACACGCAGCGGGTCGTCCTCGAAAACGCAGGTGGGCGAGCTCCTACTGACGGGTTTGCCAGGCAGGCAGGTGGGTCGCACGGGGAAACGCGCGGGTGGCGCGGCCTGGTTAAAAGCGATGACTACCGGGTGATGCACCTACCCACGTCCGTGACGGACGAGGTGCTGCGCCAGTGGCTCACGTGCCAACTATTGGTGGAAGGTGAACGGGGAGAAACTGGGATCCAACTCGCGGGTGTACTCGACGACGTGTACGCCCCGGCGCGCCATGCCCGGCTCGGAGCGTACGTAGCCGGGATGGGATGGCGGTTCGCCCTATGGGCCCCCACGGCACGCAACGTTTCCCTCAAAATATGGCACGGCGGCAAACCCCAAACGATTCCGGCGCGGCGCGACGACCTGACCGGGGTGTGGGACGCGTATCTGAACGCGGAAGAAGACGATGAATACCTGTGGATAGTGGACGTTTACTCCCCGGCGGTGGGCCGGTGGGTGGTGAACGAAGTTACCGACCCCTACGCCGTGGGTCTGACCGTGGATTCGCGCCGATGCGTGCTGGTGGACATGGAGAACCCCGCGCTCTTTCCAAAACACTGGCCCACCCCCAAACCCATCCATAACCCGTGTGAACGCGTTATCTACGAACTTCACGTGCGCGACTTCTCCGCCGCCGACACGTCAGTCCCCCTGGCGGACCGGGGGACCTACCGGGCGTTCACCCACCCTGACTCCGATGGGATGAAGCACCTGGCGAAACTGCGTGAAGCCGGGGTGAACACCATCCACCTGCTTCCCATATTTGACTTCGCGACCGTACCCGAAAACCCCGATCAGCAACACAACCCCGTGATAGAACGGGCCCGCGGGGCGGCGCTGGAACCTCAGGAAGAAATTGGGCGGGTGCGCAAAAAAGACGCGTACAACTGGGGGTACGACCCGCTGCACTACCTAGCTCCCGAAGGCTCTTACGCGACGCAGGGGCATCAGCGTGGGGGTGCGCGCGTGCTGCAGTGCCGGCAAATGATCGCTGCCCTAAACGCGGCCGGGTTTGACGTGGTTGTCGACCAGGTGTTTAACCACACGTACGCGGCGGGGCAGGATCCGCATTCGATTCTGGATCGGATTGTGCCCGGCTACTACCATCGCCTGTGCGCGCGTGGAGACGCGTATACCACCACGTGCTGTCCGAATGTGGCGACGGAACACATGATGGCGGAAAAACTCATGGTGGAAGCCGTGGCGTTTTGGATCCGCAACTACCGGGTTGGGGGTTTGCGGTTCGACCTGATGGGGTTCCATTCGCGCCAGAACATGGAGAAAGTGGTGGCGCAGCTACCGGCCTCCGCCTACGTTTACGGGGAGGGTTGGGATTTCGGTGAGGTTCAAGACAACGCGGTATTCTACCAGGCGAAACAGGGGCAGTTGGACGGCACCGGGATCGGTTGTTTTAACGACCGGGTGCGCGACGCGCTGCGCGGGGGAAGTCCGGTGGACGCGTCCATGCGGTCACGACAGGGGTTCGCGTCCGGATTACTTTCGGCACCTAACGGGGTCAGTACCCTGGGTTGGGACGAACAGCATGAGGCCCTGGCGCGCGCTACCGACAGAGTGAAACTGGCGCTGGTGGGGAACTTGCTTGATTACCCGCTGGCCCCCACGGCCGAGTCCGCGCCGGATCCTTCAACTCCGCCAGGAGTGAGCGCGAAGGGGCCCTCAACGCCAAACGATGTTTCAGCGGCCGTGGCGGCGGGTGCGTTTGCTACGCAACCGGCAGAGAGCGTGAACTACGTGGAAGCCCACGACGACGAAACTCTGTACGACGTGATGGCGTATAAACTGCCGACCCATACCTCCACGCGGGAGCGGGCACGGGCCTGCATGCTGGCGCTCGCGGTGGTGACGTGGGGGCAGTCACCGGTGTTTTGGGCAGCGGGCACCGAGATTTTGCGGTCTAAATCCATGGACCGCGATTCGTTTGATTCGGGGGATTACTTCAACGCGATCGATTGGACGTTGCACACGCATAACTTTGGGATTGGCTTGCCGCCGCGCTGGTCTAATGCGCAGAACTGGGGCGTGATGGCACCGCTGCTTGAGGATGCGCGGCTGCGCCCCACCACCGCGGACATGCGCTGGTCGTTCGCTGTTGCCCGCGAGTTCTTACGAGTCCGCACGCGCTACCGGGCACTCACCCTGGGGGACGCGCAGCAGATTATCCGCCGCGTCTCTTTCGTGCCCGCCCCCGCCGGGGTGGTGGTGATGCATATTAATAATGAGGGTGGCCCCGGGCGCGAACACCACCTGCTCGTGTGCATCAACGGGTGGGCGCAGCAACAAACCGTGGCCTACCCCCAGCTGGCTGGCACGCGCTTGCGTGTGAACCCGGTGCAGCGCGACGGCGCAGACCACGCCATCATGGCCACCGTGCAGTGGGACCAGGCGGCGGGCAAATTAACCCTTCCCGCCCGCACCGCCGTGGTGCTCACCGACTAGTGCTTTAGATGCATCCACGCGCCGCCACGTACCCTCAGGCCCGTGGTAAGAGCGCGCATGCCGGTGAACACGACCGCGAAAGCCGCCCACACGAACACCACCACCCAGGTTTGCCCCGCGGTATCTAAACCGCCCACCTGGCTGGAGCGGTGGGCAATGAACCACAGTAATGGCAGGTAGGGAACCAGGTTGATTACGCCCGCGAGCGCGAGATACCGGTTGTCGCCAGCACCGATCAGGATGCCGTCCATCATGAACACGAATCCGGCGAGGAACTGGAACAGGCCCGCCACCAGCAGGCCCGCGGTGGCGGCGCGGCGCATCGCGGGGTCGGTGCCGAATATCCAGGGCAGCAGTGGGGAGCCCACCATGAGGGCCACGCCAATCACCGTTCCCGCCGCGATTCCCCAGATGACGATTTTGCGCACTACCATGCGGATTTGGTTGGGGTTGGCGGTGCCGCTGTCTTCTTTCCCGAGGGCGTGTCCAACCAGTGCTTGCGCGGCAATCGCGAGGGCGTCTAGGGCGAATGCGGCGAAGTTCCACACGGTGTTCACCACCTGGTGGGCGGCGAGGGCGACGGTGCCGGCACTGGCGATGGTCCACACCGTTGCGAGGATCGCTAGGCGCAGCGTGAGGGAGCGCAGCAGGAGCGGGAAGCCGGCCACGGTGGATTCCCACACGGCCTGCAGGTTGAAACCGAACCGCGCGTGGTGTTGGCGGGCTGAGGCCACCACGACGCCGCTGAGCACCACCGCCATCAGGGTTTGCGTTAACGCGGTGCCGATGGCACTGCCCTTTACCCCCAGGTTCAGTCCGTAGATGAGGATCGCGTTCAAGATCGCGTTCACCACCGCCCCACCGGTCGCAACGTAGAGCGGGGTTTTTGTATCCAGCGCGCCCCGCAGCGTTCCCGTGGCAGCCAGCACCACCAGCATGCCCACCAACCCGGGGGCGCAGTAATGCAGGTAGTCCAGTGCGTGTGGGAGTACCTGCGGGTCCGCTCCGAAGAATATGAGGAGGGGGCGGGCGAAAATCATGAACCCGGCTGCTAGTGCCGCGCCGAGCACGGCAGCTAACCACATTGCGTTGATACCTGCCTGCATGCCTTCACCAACTTTGCCGGCACCGAGGGCACGGGAGGTGATCGCGGTGGTGGAGTATGCCAAGAAAACGCAGATCCCCACCGCGGTCATCAGCACTGTGGAAGCGAGGGATAGGCCTGCCAGTTGCGCGGTTCCCAGGTGGCCCACCATCGCGGAGTCAATAGTGGTTAGAAGTGGTTCGGCAATTAGTGCGCCCAGGGCGGGCAGGGCGAGGGTGATTATTTGCCGGTTCAACGACTGGCTAGAAGTGGGATCTTGTGTGGGTGGGGTTTCGTTTTTATCCACCAATTTCGCTACCAATCTTTTTACACAGGGTGTGGACAACTCTGTGGACAACTTACCGCAGTTTCGCGGCGTTTGCCCGCTTCGTGACGTGCGAAACATCCACCCGTTTTCCACAACTTATCCACAGGTTTGGGCAGTAATTCACTATTTATCCACAGATTTACGTGGGTTATTCACAGCCTGAGGTTGAGTTAACGCCCTCGTGTGGGTATCCTCAGCGTGCAAACCACACGGGTTTGGCACACAAAGTTTTCCACGGGGTCGGAGGTAGTAGGCGTTGGCGTCTGTTGAGTTTGACCGCGTCCCCCCTCAAAATATTGAGGCTGAACAAGCGGTCCTAGGGTCCATGATGCTGGACAAGGATGCGATCACAGACGTCGCGGAAATCCTGGTGCCAGAAGATTACTACCGGCCCGCTCACGAAACCGTGCACCTGGCGATCATTGAACTGTACTCGCGGGGCGAACCGGTGGACGCACTAACCCTGTCGGCAGAACTGAAACGCAACGGAGACTTGGAACGCATCGGTGGGGGCGAGTACCTGCACACCCTCATGGCGTCCGTAATTACGCCGGCGAACGCGGATTACTACGCGCGGATTGTGCGGGAACGCTCCCAACTGCGTTCCCTGGTGGAAGCTGGTACGCGCATAGTCCAGCTTGGTTACGCCGAAGCCGGTGGCGATGTTGACGACATCGTTGACGCCGCCCAGTCAGAGATTTTCGCGGTTTCAGAACGCCGCCACTCCACGGACTACGTAGCGCTGGCCGAACTGTCGGACCCCCTGCTAGCGGAACTAGAGAAAATTGAGAAGAACAAAGACGTCTCCCTGGGTGTGCCCACTGGGATTCACGATTTGGATTCGCTCACCACGGGCCTGCAACCGGGGCAGATGGTGATTGTGGCGGCGCGCCCCGCGATGGGTAAGTCCACGCTCGCCCTGAACTTTTTACGGTCCGCCGCGATCCACAACGACATGGCGTCGGTTGTGTTCTCGCTAGAAATGTCGCGCGCAGAAATTGGGATGCGCCTGGTCGCGGCCGAGTCCCAGGTGCGGTTTGGGAAAATGCGCCGCGGCGACATGAATGCGGACGAGTGGCGCAAAATCACCCAAACCATCGCGGAGATTTCCGAAAAACCCCTGTTTATTGACGATTCCCCGAACATGGCGATGAACGAGATCCGCAGCAAATGCCGGCGCCTTAAGCAGCAGAACAACTTGAAACTCGTGGTGATCGACTACTTGCAACTGATGACGTCGGGCCGCCTGGTGGAGTCGCGCCAGCAGGAAGTGTCGGAGTTCTCGAGGTCCTTGAAACTGTTAGCGAAAGAACTGGAAGTGCCGGTGGTGGCGGTTGCGCAGCTGAACCGTGGGCCGGAGCAGCGGACGGATAAGAAACCCATGCTCGCGGACCTGCGTGAATCCGGTTCGCTAGAACAGGATGCGGACGTAGTGATGCTGCTGCACCGCCCCGACTATTATTCTGAGGACGAACGGCCCGGGGAAGCGGACATTATTGTTGCGAAGCACCGCAATGGGGAAACCCGCACTATTCCAGTGGCTTTCCAAGGTCACTACGCGCGGTTCACAGACCTGGCTCGTGACATGGGGTAAACACGGGCTGCGTGGTATGAATTAATTGATGATTACTAAGGGAAACTCCAGTACTGGCACTGGGTCTAAGCGGCGTTCCCGCTCCAGTAAGCCGGCTCCACTTTGCCCGCTTCGCCCCGGGGAACCGTGCACCCTGTGCCAAGCGTTCGTCACCGGACCTCAAGACTGTCAGACGGTGCGGCTGGTAATGGAAGATCCAGAACTAAGGGCGCTTCTGGCGGAAAAACGCCGGGCCTATAATGAGCAGCAGAAGAAGCTGAAGCTGAGGAGTTAAGATGTCACAAAAACCACCGGTCGCAATGATCGTCGCAGGGTCGGAAGCCACGGGCGCAGCAGGGATCCAAGTGGATTGGAAGACGCTGCACCAGCTTGGCGTGTATGGCATGGGAGCCATCACGTGCATCGTTTCGATGGATCCGAAAAACAATTGGGATCACCGGTTTGAACCGGTTCCACCGCACATTATCGCCGACCAAATGGAAGCGTGCATTAACGCGTTCGAACCTGACACCGTGAAGCTCGGAATGATGGGTACCGTTCCTACGATTGACACGGTTTCGAAAGCGTTGAGCGAGCGCGAGTGGAAGAACGTGGTAGTTGATCCCGTTTTGATTTGTAAAGGCCAGTTTGAAGGCCCGGGGGCTGAGGTGGATCAGGCGTTGCGCGACAAACTGCTGCCGCTTGCAACCGTGGCGACTCCGAACGTGTTCGAAGCTTCCACCCTGTCGGGTATTGAGGTGACGGACGAGAAAACGTTGGCGCAGGCCGCGCAGCGAATCGGCGAGATGGGGCCGCGTTACGTGCTGGCTAAAGGCGGGATGGAACTACCCGGTGAGGAAGCGGTGGACCTGCTGTGGGACGGTCAGAAGATCACCCGTTACGCCGTTAAGAAAGTTGGGGATAAACGCGTCAATGGTGCTGGTTGCACGATGGCTGCTTCGATTACCGCGTACTTGGCGCGGGGGGAAGATGTGCATGAGGCCGTGCGGCGCGCTAAGCAACTGGTGACCGCCGGGATTGAGGCGCAGATCAGCTCGAACGTGCCTGTGCCGGCACTGTGGCAAGGTGGTGGCGTGAACCGCGGCTAGAGCGGTGCGCACTGACCTGGACTGGTTTTCACTGCCCGGGTTGGTTCCCGATGAGCCTTGCATAAGGCTGCACTCCTCGGATGGGAAACTGGGAGTCCAGTTTCCTGTCCGGGGAGTTTTGGTTTATCAGCCCGCATTTTCGCATTGTTTTCGTATTTACAACGCCGAACTGTAAGGTGCCTCACGCGTAAAAAGTACTTGAGGGAACGCGTAGGTTAACAAACTGAAACAGGAGCTAAAAGCTTAGAAAATACTCTACAGACCGGCGAATTTTCTGTTTACACTCAAATTTGTGCCAGGTAAAAACTGTTTGAAACAGGTTGTATCCCAACTGGTCACACCTCTTGTTTTCGAAAGCACACCACACGTTTCGTAAGAAAGTAAACAGGAATGCTTGAACTGACCGAGATTAAAAAATCATTCGGCGACAACCGCGTGCTCGACGGCATTAGCCTCACTTTAGGAAGCGGCGAAATCATGTCGATTCTAGGCCCCTCAGGCTGCGGTAAAACCACTTTGTTGAACATAGTTCTAGGCATCACCGAACTCACCGGCGGGCAGATTGTGTACAACGGGGAAAACCTGACGGACACGCCCATGGAAAAACGTGGGTTCAACATCGTGTTCCAAGACTACGCACTGTTCCCCAACCTCACGGCCTACGAAAACATTACGTACGGTCTGCGGAACAACCCCGATCTATGCACGGAAGACGAGATTAAAGACATGATTAGCCTGCTTGGCCTTGAAGATCATTTGAACAAGAAAATCGACGAACTTTCCGGTGGGCAAAAGCAGCGCGTGGCCCTGGCCCGAACGCTCGTGATGAAACCTCGGCTGCTGCTGCTAGATGAACCCCTGTCCGCCCTCGATGGGGTAATCAAAGAATCCATTAAGACAAAAATCCGTCAGATCGTGGACCAGTACAATCTGACCACCATCATGGTTACGCACGACCCCGAAGAAGCGTGCACGATGAGCGACCGGGTGCTGATCTTAAACGACGGTGGAATCGCCCAATACGACACGCCTGAGAACATCATTGAACACCCCGCCAGTGACTTCGTCCGCCAGTTCATCTTGCGCCAGCTGGAAGTTAAGCGGGACAACATTTTCTCGCTGTTCCAAGAGGGGCTCCCCACCGCAGACGCTACCGTCGCACCGCACAGCGCGGCCCAGGGGGAGTTGCGTCCCTCAGGGAGCGAACTGGCGGGAGAAAACCAGCCGGTGGCCTCGGAAGGGAACCAGCCTGAACGCCCGGAAGGGAGCAAGCAAGCGACTCCGGGGGAAGATACGGAACCGGGCGCAAGCCAGGGTTCGCGGCGCGAACCCGTACTGTCGGGCAAGGTTGAAGGCTAAGACGCATGTCCATTACCGCAGTGAAAAACCGCTCCCGCATGCCTAAAAACGAAGCTCCCCCAGCGCGTAAAAGCCGGCATCGGCAGCCGGAACTGTGGACGCTATTGACAGTGGTCAGTGCGGCGTTCCTACTGTTCCTATTTGTTCCCCTTGCGCTAGTCATTTGGAACTCGTTCAACACGGGTACCGGGCAGATAACGCTGTCTAACTACGCGGCGGTGCTGCACCGCCCAGACTTCATCCAGTCGGTCATAAACTCCCTGATCGTCTCTGCCCTCGGAGCCGGCATCGCGGTTGGGATCGCGTTCTTACTCGCGTACACGGTGAACGCCACGAACGTTCCGCGCGCCCTCAAGCGAATAATAAAACTGTTTACGCAACTCCCCATGCTGCTGCCCACCATCACGTACGGGTTCGCGATCATCTACTCATTTGGTAAGCACGGGCTGATCACCCGTATTTTCGGGTTCCAACTGTTCAACATCTACGGGTTTAACGGGCTGCTGATCGGCTACGTGGTGTACACGCTTCCCACGTGCTTTTTGCTGATCCACAACAGTTTCCAGTTCGTAGACAAGAAGTTCATTATCGTGTCGCACATCATGGGGGATCGGCCGCTGAAAACCTTCTTGAACACAGTGGTGCGGCCGCTGGTGGGCACCATGTGCGTCGCGTTCATCCAATCGTTCTTCCTGGCGTTTACCGACTACGGTATTCCCACGTCAGTGGGCGGTGAATACGACGTGCTCGCGATGACGCTGTACAACCAGATGCTGGGGTCAATCCCGAACTTCCACCGCGGCGCCGTGATCGCCGTGTTCATGCTGATCCCGTCTATCATTTCGATCATCCTCATGACGATCCTGGAGCGGTACTCCATTCGGTATGCGAAAATCTCCCAGGTGGACCTGCCGCGCGGGGTGCGGCGCGACTTCTTCTGCGGCGCCGCATCGATCTTGTCGCTGGGCGCGGTGCTGAGCTTGTTCCTGGTGATCATCATTATTCCGTTCGTGTCCGAATGGCCGTTCAACCCCGCCCCCACGCTGCGCCACATCACCGCCCTGTTCACCGACCCGAGTTTGAACATGGTGTACACGAACTCGTTGTACGTGGCAGTTATGACCGCGATTGTTGGCTGCTTGTTTGCTTACGCCACGGGCCTGGTCACGTCCCGCTCCCGGTTGCCACGCGGGGTCCGCCGAGTGGTTGATTCCATTTCTGCAATCGTGAACACCGTTCCCGGCATGGTGCTCGGTATCGCATTCCTCCTCACGTTTTCGGGCACCAGTTTGCAGAACACGTTTTGGATTCTGATTGTCGCGAACGTCGTCCACTATTTCGCCACGCCCTACCAGATGATTAAAGATTCGCTCACTAAGATGAACGCGTCTTGGGAAACCACTGCCCGTCTGATGGGGGATAGTTGGTTTAAGACAATCCTGAGGGTCATCACACCTAACGCTTGGCCCACTATTTTGCAGGTATTTGGGTACTATTTTGTGAACGCGATGGTCACGATCTCTGCGGTCGTGTTCCTCACGGGAGCGCGCACGCAGGTGGTGACCACTGAGATTTCTGCCCTGCAGCACATCGCGAAGTTCGATTCCGTGTTTGCCCTGTCCCTACTGATACTGGTTACGAACCTGCTGGTCAAAGGCGGGATTGCGCTGGCTACTCGCAACCGCCGGGCGGTTAAAGCAAAGAAGCGGGCGAAGTCTAATATTCCCGTTAATCCCGCGCAGGTGGCGGATACGCGGACAACGGTGCGCCGGGACAGCCGGGTTACTGCCGGGAAGCAGTTGGAAGCGTCGGGGTCGCGTAATTTCCCACTGCCCACAACTGGGAACCGGAAGGCCCGCAATATCCTCACGGGCGTGTTCGCCGCAGTACTAACCAGTTTCCTGATCCTGTTTGGCACGGGCGCGCTCTCGTCTGCGTCCGCTACACGCGGGCAGGTAGTGATTTACACGAATGCGGACGATGAGGCCGTGGTCGCCTTCCAAAACGCGCTCGACAAGCGTGGGATGAAGGGCCAGTACATTGTGCAAAACTTTGGTACCTCAGAGTTGGGCGGCAAGATCCTCGCGGAAGGCAAAGCGTTAGAGGCGGACGTGATTACGATGAGTTCGTATTACATTGATTCTGCGCAGCATCGCAACAGTATGTTCTTACCGCTGACCGACATTAAATCGCGTCTTCTGGGGGATTCTGGGATTGCGCAGGCTCCGAAGTACCGCCGGCCCGCCACCGCGCAAGAGGGTGCGTTGCTCATCAACAAACCCGCTCTTAAAGCCGCGGGCGTGCCCGCACCGAAGAGTTTGAAAGATTTGGCCGACCCCAAGTACGAGGGATTGATTGCAGTTCCGGACATGGAGGGTTCGTCCACCGGTTGGCTGATGGTGCAGGCGATTGTGGATGCCTACGGGTTAGATGGGGAAGGTAAGCAGGTGATGACCGGGATTGCCCGTAACGCTGGCCCGCACATGGAACAGTCTGGCTCCGGTCCGCTCAAGGCGGTGCGTTCGGGTGAGGTTGCGATCGGGTTTGGGTTGCGCCACCAGGCGGTTGCGGATAAAGCCCAGGGCCTCCCGATTGATTACGTGGATCCGGTGGAGGGTAACTACTCGTTAACCGAGTCCGTGGCGGTGCTCGATAAGGGCGAGTCCACGAATCCGAAGGCGCAGAAAGTGGCTGCTATTTTGATTGATGAGGGGCGGCAGGAGATTCTGTCGACCTACCCAACACCACTGTACGAAGGTGAACATAAGGCGAAGAACGCGTCCGTGCGGTCGAAGTTCTTCCCGCAGCCACTCACCGTGGATTTACTGCAAAAGCACCAAGATTTCTCGTCCGCTTGTAAACGCGCAGCTGGAAGGAAGTAGGAATAATGGATAAGAGTTACAAGTTGCTCACCCCCGGTCCGCTCACCACTACGGATTCGGTGAAGCAGCAGATGCTGTTTGACCACTGCACGTGGGATTCAGACTACATGCAGATCACTGAGGGGATTCGCGCGCGGCTGCTGGAGTTGGGGCACTGCGACCAGGCAGAGTACACGGTGGTGCTCATGCAGGGTTCGGGCACGTTCGGGGTAGAGAGCGTTTTGACGTCCGTGGTGGGGATGGACGACAAGGTGCTGCTGTGCACGAACGGGGCGTATGGCGACCGGCAGGTGCAGATGTGTGACCACGCGGGCGTCAACTACGTGCGCTATAACGTGGAGTACGACCAGGTGCCGGACCCGCAACGGATCGAGCAGATTCTTGACGCGGACCCGTCCATCACCCACGTGTCCATGGTGCATTCGGAAACCACATCGGGGTTGCTGAACGACATCCAGCCGGTCGGTGAGTTAACGGCTGAGCGGGGCATCACGTTTATTGTGGACGCGATGAGTTCGTTTGGGGGAATGGAAATCCCAGTGCAGCAGTGGCACATTGACTTCCTAGTTTCTAGCGCTAACAAGTGCATTCAGGGAGTGCCGGGGTTCAGTTTTATTATTGCGCGGCGCGAACCGTTGGAAGCTTCGAATGGGCAGGCGCGGTCTTTGTCGTTAGACCTGTGGGATCAGTGGCACACGTTGGAGCAGGCCGGTGGGAAGTGGCGGTACACGTCCCCAACGCACGTGGTGCTTGCGTTCGCGCAGGCGCTTGAGGAGCTAGCAGCAGAAGGTGGGATTCCCGCCCGCGCCGCCCGGTATGCGCAGAATAACCACCGGCTCATCACCCGCATGTGCGCCCTCGGTTTCCGCACTTATTTGGAGGACCACCAGGGCCCGTTCATCACCACGTTCTTCTACCCCGATGGGGTGCAGGTAGATTTTGCCGACATGTACGAGTTCATTAAAGAACGTGGGTACGCGATTTACCCAGGTAAGCTCACAAACGAAGAGACATTCCGGGTGGCGAACATGGGAGAGATCTACACCCCTGACATTGACCAAGTAACCGACCTGTTCGCCCAGTACCTGGATGCGCGTGGCCTGTTGGGAAAGATTGGGTTTGATTCGCTTGAGGACGCGCGCCACGCCATGGAACAGGCCAGTGCTTAGCCTGGCTCGGCAACCCGCCGCAGCAGGCGAGGGGTAGCGAAGTGGGATAAGAGCCTCAAGCAATGGGCGAGGGGTAGCGAAGCTGGGCAAGAACCTCAGGCGGGGAAGAACCTCAGGCGAGAAAGAAAATGGAACTAGAAAGGTGAGGGAGTTTTGATGGCTAGTAAACGGTTTGACGCGGTGGTGTTCGACTGGGCGGGCACGACGGTGGACTACGGGTGTTTTGCGCCCGTGCAAGCGTTTATGGATGCGTTCAAAGAGTTCGGGGTGGAACCCACGGTAGCGCAAACGCGTGAACCCATGGGGATGAGTAAACGCGACCACGTCGCTACTATGCTGAAAATGGACGGGATCGCAAACGCGTGGCAGCAAACGCACGGGAGTGCCGCGACGGAAGCGGACGTGGACGCGGTTTACGCGAAATTTGAACCGAACCTGTTTGCGATTTTAGAGCAGTACGCGGCCCCGAAGCCGCACGTGTTAGATGCGGTGGCTAGCTTGCGGGACATGGGGGTGAAAATCGGTTCCACCACGGGGTACACGGATCAGATGATGCACGTGGTGGCGCCGAAAGCCGCTGAGCTTGGATACGAACCGGACTGCTGGTTCTCCGCTGATTCTACAAACGGTTTCGGCCGCCCGTACCCATACATGGTGTTCCGGAACCTGGAAGCACTTCACTGCCAGGATGTGCGCCGCGTAGTCAAGGTGGGGGACACGGTTTCGGACATTCAAGAGGGCAAGAACGCGGGTGTGTTCACCGTGGGAGTAGTTGAGGGAAGTTCCGCGATGGCGCTGTCAGAAACTGAGTTCAACGCTCTGAGCGCGGAAGGGCAGGAAGCGGCGCGCCAGCAGGTGCGTTCCGTGTTTATGGACGCCGGTGCGGACGCTGTCATCGACAACATGGCGCAGCTTCCCGGGCTGGTGGCGGGCCAAAGGTAGCTCCAAACTAGCTGTCCGCATCACCAAGGTTTCGAACCACTGCGGGTAGGAGCGGTAAAAACTACTGGAAGTTCTTGAGGACCTGTTCGGCCACTTCCGTGAGCCCGTCGATGGTGGCGTTATCCGAACCGGAACTGACGGTGACGAACGCGTTGCCCACCACAGCGTGCACCGCTTTCTCGTTCTGCCCACTGAACGTGCCTTCCACGGTTTTTTCTACCCCGAAGGCAGGTTCCGTGCCGGGCAAGTCAACGTCCGTGACCTTTGTACTAACTTTAGTTGGGGGTGTACCCGGCTTGTTCACGGTCTTCGTGGGGCACTGTTTAGACACGTCCTCATACTTCTTAGCGGCCTTGTCTAACCCGCCGTTGTCGAAACGGAACACGGACACGATAATCGAGTTGTCTTCCGTTGCCGCGGCTGCCGCTAGCGTGATCGTGTTTGTGAAGTCAATATCGAGCCAGCGTTCCGTGTCCGGCGCGCAGTTATCCGGGTCCACGCTCACGTCCCGCAAGTAGTACGACTGCCCAGAATCCGTTTCGCTCTTAATCGATTCCGTTAATGAGGCACTATCCTGATCGACGTGCAGCGGGTACTCCCCAACGGAAATGCCCGCAAGTTTCTGGTCGATCTGCTCCCCGGTCAGGTCATTCAACTTGTATTGAGGCTGTGGGGACGCCGGTGCCCTCGCCGGCGCGCTCGCGGAAGCAGTTGACGGCGCATCAGATTGCGGGGCAGTGCTGTTAGAGCACGCTGCCAGACCCAAGGTGAGGAACGCGACTGCCGACACTGCCACCGCCCTGCGAGCCAGCGAGCCCACTGATTCAGTATTTTTACCTGTAGTACGCCGACGCGGATGTCGTAACATTACTTCCCCTTGGATCCACTGAGCATTTTCTTCTTAGATGTTAACAGCAACCCGAATCACTAACCCTAGGCCCCCAAGGAATCTCGCACCCCCGGCTTACGCTCAGATCCCAACCCGGGGCTTACGCTCAGATCCCAACCCGGGGCTTACGCGCAGATCCCCCAACCCCGGGTTTACGCGCAGATACCCTCTACCCACTGGAATATGGGGTTCAAACCATTCAAACCAGTGGGCAGAGGGCAGTTCTATGACACACTCCTAACGTGCCGTTTAGCCCGCGCTGTTACGCCAGTGCCTGCAGGGCCTTAAATGACTTTTCCGCGCTCTTTTTCGGACCTCCATCTGCCGGGGGCTCCTCATCAATCATGATGTCTTGCTCCAGCACGTAGTACCCGTCAAACCCAGCTTTGTTAAGTGCCTCAACGACGGCTTTGAAGTCGATATCCCCATCCCCAATCGGAGCGAACATACCGTCTTTAACGCCTTGCGACCAGGTGAGCTCACCGGGCAGTAACTTATCCGTCATTTCTTTGTGCACATCTTTTGCGTGCACAATATCCACGCGGTCCGCGTACTTTTGCGCGAGCGCCACCACGTCCGCACCACCGGCCGCGAGGTGTCCGGTGTCCAAGCACAACCCCACCTTGGAGTTATCCAGCACTTTCTCTACCTCGTCCACGTTCTGCACCATCGTGCCCCAGTGCGGGTGAATGCATGCGGTCACCCCCGCTTCCTTACACACATCCGTGATGCGCGAAAGGTTCGTGAACAGGGTCTGCCACCCCTTTTCATCTAGCACGGGGCGGTTGTCGTAGCCTTCCTGCCCAGAATCAGCAGCGAGAATCAAATACTCACCACCGGCCACTTTGAATGCCTCCAACTCCTTTTTCACCATGGGAATCGGGTCAAAATCCGGGTCGTGCATTACAGCCAAGAAAAACGCACCCACCGGTTTCAGTCCGTACTTATTCACCACTTCCGCACGCGCCTGAGGTTCTAGCGGCAACCATCCCTGAGGGCCAAACTCCGTGGCTGTCAACCCCATTTCTTTCATTTCCGTAAGCACGCGGTCTGGGGACATCTGGTACCCCCAACCGGGAACCTCGCATACGCCCCAAGAAATAGGTGCTCCAGCAATCTTCATTTCTAACTCCTTACAAATTTTTTGGTGGTGAGGACGCACGGGCCTCACCGGGTAATTCTTGCTGTTTACAGTTCGACAACCTTGCCCGAGCGCGCGGACTCGTCCGCCGCCTGGGCGATCTTCAGGGCGACGATTCCATCCTCAATCCCAGGGGTGAAGTCGCGCTGGCCGTTAACTGCCTCAATAAACGCATCCAACTCGTTGTAGTACGCAGCTTCGTAGCGTTCTAAGAAGAAATCCAAGTACGGGTCCAACGCGTCAGAATGCTCCCGCTTAGACACGCGCACCGTGGTGGGCCGCACGTTCTCAGCAAACGCTGCGCCGTCTGGGCCAGACACCTCAAGCCGCTGATCGTAGCCAGTGGCGCAGTGCCGGTTGTTAATAATTGTCGCCACCTTCCCGTCCTTACTTGTGAGTACAATGACGGCGGCGTCAAAATCACCGGTGTCCTTCAGGTCCTCTTCTAGGTTCTGCCCGGTTGCAGACACCGTTGCAATGTCCCCTAGGAAGAAGCGGGCCATGTCGAAATCGTGGATTGTCATGTCTTTGAAAATCCCGCCCGAAACCTTAATGTAGTCTTTCGACGGTGCCGCGGGGTCGCGCGAAATAATGGTCACCTGCTCAACCGGGCCCAGTTCCCCCGCCTGTGCAACGGTGTGAACCTTCGCGAAGTTCGGGTCAAACCGGCGGTTGAAGCCCAGCATCACGCGCGCATCTTCGCCGTCCAGCTGAGCGCGGATACCTTCCGCAGCCTCCACTTCCATCGCAATCGGCTTCTCACACAACACCGCTTTACCAGCTTTCACCCCCGCCACAATGTGCTCAATGTGCAAAGGCGTGGGGGAGCAGACAATAACCGCGTCTATCTCGGGGTCGTTAAAAATATCCGCTGCCTCTGCTACGGCCTTCACACCGTACTCTTGCGCAAGGGCTTCGCGGGCCTCCTCAACCGGATCTGAAATTGCCACCAGCTGCGCGTGCGGGTGCTGACTAGTGGACCGGGCATGCACCTTCGCGATGCGGCCGGCCCCGATAATTCCAAAGCGAATCATTAAGCTCTCCTTTGAGTTTATTGGGGTAAATATTAGGTGTTATTTGGGTGAGTATTCAGTGATATCCGAATCCGGATCATGAGGTCTTGGCACGGTAGGTGGGGCGCTATACCCCACCCACCGCGCTCGGAACTTGGCTTTAGCATCCGCATTACCGGCTGCTTCAGGCAACCGCGTTTGCTGGGTTTAAGGCGCGGGAACAATCACGTCTCGCACCAGCGCGTCCAAATCTGAGTCCGCATTCAAGAACTGGCGCAAGGTCTTGCGGGTGGCCCCGAAGTCCTCAAACTCTTCCGGCGTCATGCCATCTTCCTCATAACTGCGGGTGAACTCCGGAATGCGGCGCAACTGCTCCAAGTAGTACTCATCGACCGGAATGTCCATGCGCGGACCCTCAAACTTGTAATCCGAATCGTTAATCAGTTTCTGCCACTTAAACGGTGGGGAAACCACCACGTCGCCACCTTGGAACTCGCTCCACTGCAATACGTTGCGGAACGCAGCGGCCAGCAGGCGAGCGCGGAAACCACGTTCTTGGAAGATCTTGTACGCGTGCTTGAACGCTGCAATACCAGCCCATTCCAAAGCGGAAGGGTCAATAAAGATGCCTTCGCGTTTGACGCATTCCTTCAACCAGTCATCGAGCCGGCCCACCATGATCGTCACCACGGGCCCCATGTTCTTAGTCTCCAGACCCTCGGCGTCGCGTTTCTTTAGGCCCCGTTCAATCGCTTCCGCGGCTTTAACCGCCTGCGCAACGGTGAACGAAACCGTCACGTTAACGGATACGCCACGGTAGGTGGCGTCTTCAATCGCTTCTAACCCCGTCTTGGTAGCGGGAATCTTCACCACAATGTTGTCCGCCATCTTGTGGAACTCTTCCGCCTGGTCAGCGAGCTTTTTCGCATCCCGGTGGAAGCGCGGGTCGGTCTGTACCGACAAGCGGCCGTCGCGCCCATTCGTTTCTTTGAACGCCGGTTCCAGCAGCTTAGCGGCTTCAATTGACATGTCTTTTACTGCCCGCCAACCAATCTCGGATTCGCCCCACGTGGGGTTGTCCTCGGCAATCTTGCGGATCCGATCGGTCCAGATCTCTGGGTATTTTGAGATCGTGGTGTAAGCAATCACGGGGTTGCAGGTGGCGCCCACACCGCCGTAAGAAATTGATTGTTTCAGTTCGTTCAGATCAGACGAATCATTCCACAGGGCCGTGGGTGTGGCTTCAACCGCATCACGCAGTGGGCCGGGGGTGGGCTTGATCTGTGCCATCGAGCATCTCCTTCGTTTGCTTTCTTGGCGCGTGGCAGGCCACCTTGCCCGCCGTTGGCGCTCGTGTGTACATACTCATTTAATGACAGTTGTCACCGGCTTGTCAAGCGATTGTCATAACAAAGTGTGAGGCGGGGTGTGTCACTGTGCAAACAGCGTAAAGCGGAATGAGTACAGGGATGGGCGGTACACGTGGCGACCCACCTCAACTACCCGACCTTCCGCGGTATAAGCGGTGCGTTCCATAGTTAGCAATGCCGCTTTCGGCTCGTCGCCCAAAATCTTGGATTCCTCTGCCGTGGCGGCGCGCGCCCCCACCACCTGCGTCGCAGAGGCAATGTGGATGCCTTTTTGTTCGAACGAATCGTACAGGCCGGTTTCTTGCAGCTGAGAC
The DNA here is from genome assembly GCF_032085515.1 of Gleimia hominis. Classification (GTDB taxonomy): domain Bacteria; phylum Actinomycetota; class Actinomycetes; order Actinomycetales; family Actinomycetaceae; genus Gleimia; species Gleimia hominis. Next base: position 339,540 of record NZ_JASXSX010000001.1, on the reverse strand, counting down.
CATTCGGGCGCTAACTCCAGCGGCATGTGGTTCGTCAATATCGCCAGAGGTTGCCCATCTACGCTGCGCAAACGTGATATTTTCAGCACCCCATCGCCTTCAGAGAGCCCGAGCATCTGGGCTTCGTCTGCGCTGGCCTCAATAATCTCGTAGCTGAGGACCTTCGTGGTGGGGGTGAACCCGGCTTTAATGAGGTCTGCGTTCAAAGATGACAGGGCCAGCGGGCGATGCACTTGCGAAGGGGTCACTCGGGTACCTACGCCGCGGCGGCGGGTTAATAGCCCGCGGTTCACCAGCTCTTGCAACGCCCGCCGTGCGGTGGGGCGTGATACGTCCAGACGTTTCGCCATTGAGATTTCGTCTTCCACCAGTTCGCCTGGGGGAACGGTGCCGCTAACAATTGCTTGTTCAAGCGGTTCTGCGATTTGCTGGTAAAGAGGTTTCGCACCGTTGCGATCTATTGTCACCTGTACCTCAAAGGGCTGATTCATAGTCTTCACCTGTTTACTGCGCCTACTCATAGGTCGTTGTCCAAATCCTTGCACGTGCCGGGGTCGTGCAACAGCTGCACGATATCTCGCTAGTCAATAATATGTCAGGTTAATAGGTTTATGGGAACGGACAAAGCCTACTACTGCGCCTTCTTTATTAGCGCGCGCTAATGATTTGTAGGGTCAAATGCCTTGCAAGTGCAAACATTTGCTTTTAGAGTACAAGAGTGTCGGCAGTTGAAGCGGTGAAAGACCACCGCGTGGGCGCGGAAGCTGCAAACGTAGGCTTAAAATACGCCTCACTGCCCTAATAGCATGCGAGGGAGCAAACTATGAAGGAAAAGAAAACACTGGGTGTAGGTGTCATCTCTTTAGGGTGGATGGGTCGCTTGCACACGCGTTCTTACCGCGCGTTAGCGGAAAAATTCCCGGAGCTAAACGTCGATATCCGCTTGGTGGCGTGCGCGGATATTTTAGAAGAGAACCAAAAGTGGGCTACGGAAGTACTTGGGTTCGAGCGGGCTACTGCGGATTACCACGAAGTAATTGAGGATCCGCAGGTGGACGTGGTTTCTATCTGCGCGCCGAACTATCTACACCACGAAATCGCGCTGGCAGCCGCGCAGGCCGGTAAACCGTTTTGGATTGAAAAACCCATGGGAGTGAGTGCGCAGCAATCCAAAGAGATCGCCCAGGCCGCGGCCAAAGCGGGGGTGGCGACGTCGGTTGGGTTCAACTACCGGCACACCCCGGCGATTGAACTAGCTCGAAAGCTCATCCGTGACGGCAAGATTGGGCGGGTAACGAACGTGCGTTGCTGGTTGATTGCCGATTACGCATCCGCCCCAGAAGGGCCTTTGACGTGGCGTTATTCGCGGGAGCGTGCGGGCGCTGGCGTGGTGGGCGATCTGATGAGCCACGGCGCGGACCTGGTGCAATACCTCGTGGGCCGAATCGCCTCCGTGTCGGCACTGACGGACACGTTCATTAAGGAACGGCCGATTCCAACCAAGATGGGTGTGGGCCACGGCGGCTACGAAGTCGGTGACGAAATGGGGCCGGTGCAGAACGAAGACTACGTGGCTATCATGATGCGCTTAGACAACGGGGTCGTGGGCACGCTTGAATCTTCCCGCGTTGCAGTTGGGCCGCGGGCAGAATACGTGATTGAGGTTTACGGTACGGATGGGTCCCTGCGCTGGAACTTCGAACACCTCAACGACCTGCAGGTCTGTATTGGCAAAGACAATGGATTCCAACAGGGGTACGTGCGGGCCATGGCCGGTGGGGACTTCCCCGAGTTCTTGCGGTTCCAACCCGGGGCGGGTACCTCTATGGGCTTTGACGACATGAAAGTGGTGGAAGCCAAGCAGTTCATTGAGTCGGTGCTGACCGGCGAGCAGGTGGCTCCCTCGGCAGCGGACGGGTGGTCGGCTGCGGAAGTGGACGAGGCCACGGTGGCTTCTGCGGCGGATGGACAGTGGCACGACGTTGCCCGCGTTGAAGGCGCCACCACGTTCGATAAGTAGGGGCCGGCAGTGAGCAAGATAAATATTGACAGTACAAAACAAGAAGTCAGTGCTGCAGTTGCGAAAACACCAGCAGCAGGTAAACACCGGTCCGTTGGGGTCGTCGCGGCGGTAGCTACCCTCGGTGGGTTCCTGTTCGGTTACGACACGGGCGTGATTTCGGGTGCGTTACCGTTCATGTACATGCCCCACGCGGCGGGTGGTTTGCATTTGACTGCTAATGAGGAGGGCGCGGTTGGCGCCACCTTACTGCTCGGCGCCGCGCTGGGGGCGCTGATTGGTGGGCGCATGTCCGACCGGTGGGGACGGCGGCACAATATTGTTCTGCTGGCGGTCGTGTTCCTGATTGGGGCGTTGGGCACCGCGGCGGCCCCGAACGTGTGGGTCATGTATGTGGCACGCGTTATCTTAGGGTTCGCCGTGGGTGGTGCTTCCGCTACCGTGCCGGTGTATTTGGCGGAGACCGCGCCGAAGCGGATCCGCGGCCGAATCGTGGCGGTTGACCAGGTGATGATCGTGACGGGCCAGTTGATGGCGTTCACGTTCAACGCGATCATTTCGCAGATTTACGGTGGCCCGCAGATTGATATTGAGAAGGACCCGGGTGGGTTACTGGAACCGGGTATGCAGTCGTTCGACAATGTCAGCCACTTAGCGTCCGCGAAAGGGGGAACGCTGGACCCGGCCACGTGGTTCGACTACGTGTCTAACCTGGTGGTTGCAGGTGGTAACGGCAACGGGTGGCGGATCATGCTGCTGCTGTGCTCCGTGCCCGCGATCGCCCTGTGGATCGGGATGCGTCTGATGCCAGAGTCTCCCCGCTGGTATGCGGCTAATCAGCGGTATTACGAGGCGATTGGGTCCCTCAAGCAAGTTCGGGACGAGGCCAAGGACGGGCCTGTGGAAACGGAAATGCAAGAGATCCTGCAGCGGCAGCGGGAAAAACGGGAGGAAGTGAAGGGGACGTTCGCGGATATTTTCCGGACCCCCTGGATGCGGAAACTGTTTTTTGTGGGCGTGTTCTTAGCGATTTGTAACCAAACTACGGGCGTGAACACGATTATGTACTACGCCCCGAAAGTGTTGCAGTACGCGGGGATGGGCACGTCCGCGGCGATTACCGCGCAGATCGCGAACGGGGTCATGTCGGTGATTGGTTGCCTGTGTGCCCTGTGGATGATCACGGCGTTTAGGCGCCGCCAGATTCTGATTACCTGTTTGTTCAGCGTGTTCGTAACGCTCGCGGTGATCGCTAGTTTGTTCCATTTCACGATTCAGCCGGCAATGGATTCGCACGACGTGCCACCGCTGTGGGCACCGTTGGTGATCCTGGCGATGATGGGTGTGTTCATGCTGGTTGTGCAGGCTGGGAACGGCCCGGTTGTGTGGACGATGCTGGGCGAGATGTTCCCCGCGCGGGTGCGTGGAATCGCGAATGGTGCGGCCGTGTTCTGCATGTGGGTGGTGAATGCGTTCATCACTTTCACGTTCCCGCACATGATGGAAGCGTGGGGTGGGGCTGCGACGTATGGTTTTTACGCGGTCATGAACCTGGTTTTCGGGTTCATTTTGCTGAAAATCATGCCAGAAACGTCCGGTTGTTCGCTTGAGGAACTGGAGCTGCGCATGGAAGAACGGTACTCGTAGCATTGGTTGGTCAGATCTAGCGGGGAGCTGTTCTAGCAAGGAGCTGTTCTAGCAAGGAGCAGTTCTGGCACTAAATAGGGGTGGTGGTCACGCCTTTGAGGCATGACCACCACCCTTTTATTCACTTGTGGCAGACGTACTCACTTGCGGCACACGCGCGGGGTTTAACGAGTTGTTGAACCCCACGCAGGTTACGCAGTAGTGCGGTTAGCGGATGCGCCGCTTCAGCAGCCACGCGCCCCCTCCGATGGCGAGTGCTAGTGCGCTCAACAAAATAACCGTGCTGGCGGTGCTACCGGTTCGGGCGATGTGCCCGCTCGACTGGTTCGCGTTTACCGAACCACTGCCGGGTTTGCCCGCCTGGTTCGAGGTCGGTTGGTTCACGCCAGGCTTACTGCCGGGGTTGTTGTTCCCAGGCTGGTCGGGGTTATTCGCACCTGGGTTGCCGGCGCCAGGCTGGTTGGGCTTTTCCGAACCCGGATTCCCCGTACCTGGAGTTTCGGTGTCCGCGCTCTTTTCTAGATCGAAACCAACGATGGCGCTGTTGTGGTCCGAGGCTCGGAACACGTTGGGGTTGTAGTAGTTAGTGCCGGTGGCCATGAAGTTTGAGTACTGCCTCGCTTGGTTTTCGTACGCGTTGGCAGTCCAGATGTCGTGGCCTTTGTAGAAGCTCATGCCCGGTTTGGAAACCATGATGTGGTCCAGTGAGCCAAGCATTCCACCGTACGCGTACGTGTATTCTGCCCAGTCGGTCATGGACCGTTTAGTGGGGTGTTCCGCCGTGTTCATGAGGTCTGTGAACCCTTGCTGTTTGAGCACCCGGATTGGGTCCTCACCGGAGTAGGAGTTGAAATCCCCTACCAGCACTGAGAAATCGGGTTTAACCGCCTTCACTTTCTTATTCACAACGTCGAGCAGATCTTTCGCTTGCCGCGTGCGTTCCCCGTTATTGTTGCCCACGTCGTAGGCGGGGCCTTGCGTTTTACCGGGGTTGCTGTTGTCCGCCCCGCTCAGCTGGCTGCCTTTACTCTTGAAGTGGTTGTTCACTACCAGCACTTTTTTACCGGACGCCTTGTGTTCGAAAACTTGCGTGAGGGGCGCGCGGTCTTGTGTCGCCGCCTGAGGCTGGTCGCTAACCGCATACTCCGCGTCTCCCACCAGGTCAACAACACTGGAGCGGTAGAGGAAGGCTTGTCGGATCGCGTCGTCCGTACCGAATGCCGGTTCCTTCTTCGGGGTCGGCACGTAGTTCCACTTCTGGTTCGGGTCGGCTTGGTTTAGGGCTTTCACCAGGTGCTCGAGGCTCTGGTTGGGGTTCGTTTCAAACTTTTTGTCGTTCTCAATCTCTTGCAGCGCCACAACCGCGGCGTTTTGTTTGCCGAGCGTGTTGATCGCGGCCACGATCTTGTCTTCTTGGCGTTTCAACCCGGATTCGTCCCACGCGCCACGAAGTGGGCAATCCCAGTTCCCCGCCACGGGTACGGACTGGTCCCACCGGTTCATAACTGGGGCGCACAGGGGTTTGCCATTCTTGTCCTTTTCTGTGGAGTTCACGCCCAGGCTCGTGAAGTAGTTGAGCACGTTGAATGTCGCGACTTTAAAGTTGCCACCCACGGTCGCGGGTTCGGCTTCTGCTACATCAGAGAAACTGATGAACTCGTCTGCAGCGGGGATGGATGTGGTGGGGTCGAGCACCCATTTACCTCGCGTGTAGGTGATGACCGCTGGGCTTTTGAACGTTACTTCAGCCCCCAGGGTTGGGCCCGCCTTCGCGTCGTCTGCCACGAACGGCAGGTGTTTAGGCGGAGTAACCTGGGCTTTAGCACTGTTGGAGTCAAACAGGTCGTCGCTGCCATCATCAACCGTGATGAGGTGCGTTTCGTTGTACTGCGCTTGCGCCTTTGCTTCCGCCGAACCTGGGGTGCCCACCTGCGTGGGTTGTGCCGGGGCTTTATCTCCGTCGGTGAGCGAGATCTGCCCCGTGGTCGGCAGCTTGTACGTGTCCGTCAGCCGGAACTGCCCCTGCGGGTTAATCACCATGCTTTGGATTTTGTTGGCTTCCGCAGGGGTTTTCGGTGCGGCCACTTGCGCGGGTTTCACCAGGCCGGTTTTCTCACTGCCCAGGGTTTCAATGCTCTTTGCGGAGGTGGTTAGGGTCGTTACCCCATTTGGGTCGCTGACCTTACCGTCCACTTTCACTTCGTCGCCCACGTGCAACGTTTTGGACGGATTGGGAAGTTTAACGAATACTGCTTGCGACCTTTCGTACCCCTCAGGTACTTCACTTGTTGGCATTTGCACGGTGAAGCCGTCGCGCCCGTCCCACACCGCCGTGACGATTCCTTGGATTGTAACCTGCTTGTTCTTGTAGTTCTTCGGGTTCGCTTGGATGTCACTGATCGCCACCGTGTCCGCAGCGCGCGGCGTGGCTTGAGTGGTTTCCTCGCCCGTTGTTTGAGCGGTTTCCTCGCCAGTTTCTTCAGTGGAACCTGTTCCCTGGGGCGCGGATTCTTCATTCTTGCCCGAGGTACCCGCGTCCTCATTTTCGCTTGAGGCCCCCGCCTGCTCGTCTGCGCTCTGAGAACTGTCTTCAGAGGTTGTCGAGCCGGTGGGAGCCGCGGTGTTTTCACCGGTTGGATCCGGGGCAGCGCTCGCGGTGGCTGTGGAATCCGTGCCGGTCGGGTCGGAGGTAGGAACTGCGACGCCGGTAAGTGGAGTCGACAGGACGAGTGCTATGGAAGCCGCTAAAGCGGCGGATGAAATGGGTTTCAACACACGCATAAACGACACTTTCGTCGGTGGTGGACAGTAACGATAAAAGCGTATAACTGCCAGCACGCCCCGGTTAGGCGATCGATAGAAATGCCTGCAATTAGTTCAAAAAGTGAACGATGATTAACCCAAGTGGGCCGCGATGTGTAACGCGCATTTAACTACTCGGTTACCTGGTCAACTCGCGCTACCTGCACCACCCAAGATCCGAGATTTGTTATAACAAATGCTTGACTTTGGCCTCAAATGTCGTAATACTGAAATAGAGCAAAGACGCGGCCGCAGGTAAATTTGTGCAAACGGAAAAGAATGCGCAACTACTCACGGCAGAAAGGAACCAAAGATGGCTCAGGCACACAAACAGTACGAAGTGGTGACCATAGGGCGCAGCGGAGTCGACATTTATCCTCTGCAAGTGGGCGTTGGCCTGGAAGAAGTGGAGAGTTTCGGCAAGTTCCTCGGCGGCTCCCCAATGAACGTGGCGGTCGCTGCAGCGCGCATGGGACACTCCAGCGCAATCATCACCGGAGTGGGGGACGACCCGTTCGGAAACTACGTGCGGCAAGAAATGAAACGCCTCGGCGTATCCGACCAATATGTAGTTACAAATGAGAACTATAATACGCCCGTCACGTTCTGCGAGATCTTCCCACCCGACCACTTCCCCCTGTACTTTTACCGCGAACCATCCGCACCCGACCTCGAGCTGAAGAACCAAGACATTCCCCTCGAAGTGGTTAAAGACGCCAAAATATTCTGGCTGTCGGTAACCGGTTTGTCGGTAGACCCCTCGCGCTCCGCACACCACACGGCGCTGGACGCGCGGGCGAAAAGCGGGTGGACCATCGCTGACCTGGACTATCGGGATATGTTCTGGGAGTCAGAAGAGGTAGCACACCGCGAAGTGTCCCGAATGCTAGAAAAAGTGAACGTCGCGGTTGGTAATAAAGAGGAATGCCGCATCGCGGTTGGGGAAACCGAACCGGAACGCGCTGCCGACGCACTACTAGAACGCGGGGTGGAAGTCGCGATCGTGAAGCAAGGGCCCCTAGGTACCCTCGCGAAAACGCGGGAAGAACGCATCACCGTGCCCGTCACCAAAATCGAAGCGATGAACGGGCTTGGGGCCGGTGACTCCTTCGGTGGTGCGCTGTGCCACGCACTTCTGAGCGGCTGGGACCTACCAAAGGCAATCCAGTTCGCCTCAACCGCTGGTGCAATCGTGGCGGAACGCCTAGAGTGCTCCACCGCGATGGCTACGGAACAGGAAGTGTTTGACAAGATCGCTCAGCACCCCGAGACCGAACCCATAGTGGAGGCCCTGTAATGTCTGTTATCGAACAGATCGTAAACATCCGGGCGTACGAACCCGAAAAGATTGCGCAGGCCCTCAAGAAACGCCCCAAAGCGCAGATCCCAAAAGACCAGAAACTGCTGATCATCGCGTGTGACCACCCGGCTCGCGGGGCTTTGGGTGCGGGGCGTAAACCGATGGCAATGGGGTCGCGTGAAGACCTGCTGAACCGGTGTGCAGAAGCACTTTCGCGCCCCGGTGTGCACGGATTCCTTGGTACCGCGGAGATGATAGAAGACCTCACGCTGATGGGGGCGCTGGATAACAAACTGGTGTGGGGGTCCATGAACCGCGGTGGGTTGCAGCATTCCAAATTCGAAATGGACGACAGGTTCAACTGCTACACGCCCAAAGGGATTGAGGAAGCGGGGTTGAACGGGGGGAAAACCCTGTCGCGCATCAACTTCGAAGACCCCGCAACTGTTGCCACCTTGGAGTCAACGGCGCAGGCAATCAACCAGTTGGCCGAGCGTAAACTCACCGCGATGGTGGAACCGTTTATTTCAAAGTGGAAAAACGGCACTGTGGTGAACAACCTCAGCACTGACGCGGTGATCCGGTCGATTACGATCGCGGCGGGCCTGGGCACCACGTCGGCCTACACCTGGTTGAAACTTCCATGTGTGGACAATATGGAGCGCGTAATGGCATCAACTACCCTTCCATCGCTTATCCTAGGAGGAGAAGTTCCCGACGACCCCGATGAAGCACTGAAAGGTTGGGCTGGTGCGTTGAAGCTCCCGAACGTGAAAGGCTTAGTAATTGGGCGGTCGTTACTGTTCCCACCGACGGGAACGGTGAGCGAAGCAGTGGATGCAACCGTGAGTTTGCTGTAACCACTCGCTGAGAGATTTTTTGTGAGGACATGAAACATGAATGATAACGATAAATACGTAATCCGCGCGGGGGAAACCGCACACGACCAGTTCGAAACAGACTTGACTATCGAGCGGGCCGGCTGGGAATTCAGTGCCATCGCAGTGCTCGGGCTAGAGGCCGGGCAAAGCCAGACCCGCAACAGTGGAGACACCGAACTCCTCGTGCTTCCCTTCGAAGGGGGCTGCACCGTGGAAGTAAACGGTCAGACCTACGAAATTAAGGGCCGCGAATCCGTCTTTACAGGCATCACGGATTACATTTATATTCCCAGAGGCACCGAGTTCACCGTCACCTCCAAAAACGGGGGTCGGTTCTGCCTGCCGGCAGCGAAAGCCACCAAAGACCTCCCGGTGCGTTACTGCCCGGTAGAAGAAGTGGTGACGATGCTACGCGGCGCGGGTAACTGCTCGCGGCAAGTTAACAACTACGCGCTCGGCAACGAACTGGAAACCTCACACCTCCTGGTCACCGAGGTACTGACGCCGGGCGGAAACTGGTCGTCCTACCCGCCGCACAAACACGATGAACACAACGAAAACGAACGCGTGCTCGAAGAGATCTACTACTACGAGGTCCGCGAAGGTAACGGGGGGAAGAACGGGAAAGAAGGGTTCGCGCTGCAACGCATCTATCCTTCACCGGGTAAACCAATCGACGTGTGCACCGAAGTGCGTTCGCGTGACATCGTGATAATGCCCTACGGTTACCACGGTCCCTCCGTCGCAGCGCCCGGCTACGACCTGTACTACTTGAACGTGATGGCGGGGCCGGCGGAAGACTCCACGTGGCTCATGACCAACGACCCGCACCACGATTGGGTACGCGAAAGCTGGAGCGATCAAGCAATCGACCCGCGCTTACCCATGACCCCGATGAACGACTAGTCGTTACCCACGTTATTAAGGAGAAACAAACATGAACCCAGATGTGCAGACCGTGCGTCTAACGGTTGGGCAAGCCGTGGTGCGATTCCTGGTGAACCAGCACGTGGAACGCGACGGTGAACAAGACCGTTTGATCGCCGGTGCGTTCGGCATTTTCGGGCACGGCAACGTGGCTGGCCTGGGGCAAGCACTGCTGCAAAACGAGTTGGACCCAGACGCGGACGGGGGCGCAATGCCCTACTACATGCCGCGCAACGAACAGGGGCAAGTGCATGCGGCAGCCGCATTCGCGAAGGCGAAGAACCGGCGTCAAGCCATGATGTGCACCGCATCCATTGGCCCGGGGTCGTTAAACATGGTCACGGGCGCTGCCCTGGCCACCACGAACCGGGTGCCGGTGCTCCTGTTCCCCTCAGACCAGTTCGCCACCCGCGTGCCCGACCCGGTGCTGCAGCAGGTGGAGAACGAAATGACCTTGGACACGAGTGTGAACGACGCGTTCCGCCCCGTCTCCCGGTTCTTTGACCGCATCAACCGTCCCGAACAGCTGATCCCCTCTTTGATGCACGCGATGGCGACGCTGGTGGATCCGGCGGACACCGGGGCGGTGACGATCGCGCTGCCGCAAGACGTGCAGGCGGAGGCGTTCGACTGGCCCGTAGAGTTCTTCAAGAAACGCGTGTGGTACATTCCCCGCACTCCCGCGGACCCAGCGGCAATTGAGCGGGCAGTGAACCTCATTAAGAAAGCGAAACGCCCCATGGTGATCGCTGGGGGCGGCGTTAAATACTCAGAGGCAAGTGAAGAACTGCGCGAGTTTGCCCGCATCACCGGAATTCCTGTGGGGGATACGCAGGCGGGTAAAGGCGCGATTAACTTCGACCACCCGGCGGCGATTGGTGGGGTTGGTTCAACCGGTGGGGATTCGGGTAACCACATTGCCGACAAAGCGGATCTCGTAATCGGGATCGGTACGCGTTACTCGGATTTCACCACGGCGTCGCGCACGGCGTTTAAGAACCCGGATGTGCAGTTCGTGAACGTGAACGTGAAGCCGTTTGACGCGGTTAAGAACGCCGCCCAGATGGTGGTTGGGGATGCGCGTGAGGTTCTGCGTGCTCTAACCGACCAGTTGCGCGACTACCGGGTGAGTGAAGCCTACGAGCAAGAAGTCACGGCGGAACGGGAAGCTTGGCTCGCGAAAACCCGCGAGCTGTACCACCTGGATCACCAACCGCTCCCAAGCCAGCTGGAGGTATTTGGGGCGCTGAACGAGATGATGGGTGAAGATGACATTGTCATCAACGCCGCTGGTTCTATGCCCGGTGACCTGCAGGCCCTGTGGCAGGCGAAGACCCCGTTGCAGTACCACGTGGAGTACGCATTCTCTTGCATGGGCTACGAGATTCCCGCTGGTATGGGTGTGAAGATGGCGCATCCAGACAGTGAGGTGGTTGCGATCGTTGGTGATGGCACTTACCAGATGCTGCCGATGGAGCTGGCGACGGTGGTGCAAGAGAACCTGAAGGTCATTTATGTTCTATTGCAAAACCACGGGTTCGCGTCCATTGGGGCGCTGTCGGAGTCCCATGGGTCGCAGCGTTTCGGCACGCGTTACCGCGCGGGGGCGGGGGCGCCTCATAATGAAGATGGTGATTTGCTGCCGGTAGATATTGCGAAGAACGCGGAGTCTTGGGGGCTGAAGGTCTACCAGGTGCACACGATGGAAGAGTTCCGGCAGGCGTACCGCGAGGCGCAGGCATATGACCGGGCGTGCATGATTCACATTGAGACGGACCTGTATGGGCCGAATCCGCCGAGTTCCTCGTGGTGGGATGTGCCTGTTTCGCAGGTGTCGCGCATTGAATCGACCCAGCAGGCGTACGAGCAGTACAAGCAGAATAAAGCGCGGCAACGTCACTATTTGAAGTAGTTTCTTGAGGGGTGGCGCCGCTGCTTGCGATTTAGGCAGGCGGCGGTGGCACGCTTCTTGGGCGCTGTGGCTCTTGCGGCTTTGCGGAGCATAAAAATAACCGGAACAGTTGTTGTGACTGTTCCGGTTAATCGTTTGCGGTTGATTTTGAACTATCTGTGGTCGCGTCGTCGTTGTCGCGGTGCATGGGTTACTTCACTTCCGCAATCAGGTTAATGGAGAAGCCGATTGCGATTGCGGCGGTCATCAGCCCACCCACGATGGTTAAAACGGGGCTGGAAGCCAGGATTCCACCGATGGTGATGGCGGAAGAAGCTACCAGCAGCAGGGTGAACAGTAGTGGCATCAGGGTGGCGATGGACGCTACCGTGATGTCGCGACGCGCTTCTACAAGTGCGGTTGAATATGTCATTAAATGCTCCTTTACTTCTTTGTGCAGGAGCCGTGTCCGTGCTCCTGCACGGACGTTGTGCTGTTGTCCCAGGTGATTCGCGATGGCTGAGAACCTCGCGTCACCCATCGACACTTCTAATGTACGAACAAATGGGTTGAATAGTCAACAATTTTTGGTGTAGATCTGCTCACAAATCCCACTGTGAAGCGGAAAACGCATGTCAAGAGATGTTCCTGAAAACTCGCGCAATCGTTAACGGTAGGGTTGCCAGTAGTGGATGTTGGGCGCGGGATGGCCGCCGCAGACCCCTTTAAAAGAAATGTAATGACAAACTGGGCTTGGGACGTTAGACTTATATGCGTAAGCCACAGGGCGCCACCGCAGCGTGGTGCCAACGACGAACACGACGAGGAGTTCGATTTAATAATGGAAACACTCAAGCTTTGGATCAACGGGGAGTACTATGACGGCGAACCCGCCGAGCAGGTAGATGTGGAGAACCCGGCTACGGGCAAGGTGGAGAGCAAACTGAACCTCGCCTCAAAAGCAGATTTGGACCACGCGGTAAAGGTCGCTAAAGAAGCGCAGAAGAACTGGGCGAAGGTCTCGCTTGCCAAGCGCGTGGAGATCATGTTCAAGATGCGTCACTTGCTGCTTGAGAATCAAGATCACATGGCGAAGCTGATTGTGGCCGAGCATGGGAAGACGTACACGGATGCGATTGGGGAGATTCAGCGGGGGCGCGAGACCCTGGATTTCGCGTGCGGAATCAATAATGCGCTCAAGGGTCAGATGTCGTCGCAGATTTCCACTGGCGTAGATATTCATACTGTTCAGTACCCGGTGGGAGTTGTGGCGGGAATTTGCCCGTTCAACTTCCCGGCGATGGTGCCGATGTGGATGCACCCGCTGGCTTTGGCAACAGGGAACGCATTCATCTTGAAGCCGGCTACCACGACCCCATCGGCGTCCTTGTTCACGGCGGAACTGTACAAGCAAGCGGGGTTGCCGGACGGGTTGTTCAACGTGCTGCCGGGTAACCGGGAGATCGTTACCGAGATTTTGAAGCACCCGGGGATTGACGCGATTTCGTTTGTGGGTTCCACCCCGGTTGCGCACATTGTTCAAGACACGGGCGTTACCCACGGTAAGCGCGTGCAGGCGCTTGGTGGGGCGAATAACCACGCGATCGTTATGCCGGATTGCGATTTGGAGTTCGCGGCTAAGCACATTAGCGCCGCTGCGTTTGGTGCGGCAGGTGAGCGTTGCATGGCGCTGCCGATTGTGGTTGCTGTGGGTGGGATTGAAGATAAGCTCACGCAGCTGGTGGCGGATGAGGCGAAGAAGATCAAGGTTGGCTCTGGTTTAGATGAAGAGAACGAGATGGGCCCCGTGATCGACAAGGCTGCGAAGGACCGCATTGTTGGCCTGATTGATGGTGCTGAGAAGGCTGGTGCGGACGTGGTTTTGGATGGTCGTGATTACGTTGCGCAGGGTTATGAGGGGGGCCACTGGTTGGGCCCAACGATTGTTGAGAACTGCCCGACGGACACGGATCTGTATAAGCAGGAGGTGTTCGGCCCGGTCCTCACGGTGGTTACGGCGAAGGATTACGATGAGGCCATTGAGATTGTGAACGCCTCGGAGTTCGGTAACGGAGCCGCTATCTTCACGAATGACGGTGGGGTTGCCCGCCGGTTCACAAACGAGGTGGAAGCCGGAATGGTGGGGATTAACGTGCCGATCCCAACGCCGGTAGCGTACTACTCGTTTGGTGGGTGGAAGGAATCGCTGCTTGGGGATCACCACATTCATGGTCCGGAGGGCGTGAATTTCTACACGAAGGCGAAGGCGATTACGTCGCGTTGGCCGTCTGAGGCTGGGATGTACGAGGCGACGATGTCGTTCCAGCGTGAAGAGTAGGAGTTGCCGGAAGGGTAGAACATTTGTGAACCGCAGCTCACCGCGTGGGTGAGTATTGGGTTCGCGCGTGTTTTGGTGGCGTGGAGGCCGTATGGCTGCCGCGCCACCGCTTGTTTATGCGGTAGCCTTAACGGGTGAACTGGCTGTTTGACCTGTCTTTTGCGGAGGAGTACGCGCTGTCACCTCAGCGCGTGGTTTCGGCTGCTGGTGTGGATCGGCCAAGTGATTTGCAGGATAGGCATTTGCGGGAGTTGCCTACGTTCGCGGGGCTAGGGGATGCGCAGACGCGTCGGTACTTGGTGGCGACGTTGCGCGATTCGATTCGCAAAAGGGAGCGTTTGTGGTTTATGCCGATGACGCAGCCGGTGTGGGAGGAGTGGTCTGCGTGTTTGCCCGATGGGGTTTTGGAACCGTTGGGTGGTGTGCATGAGGTTGCGGGCGAGCAGGTGGTGCCGGTTGGGATTGCGCCGATTAAGTTGGTGGAGGCCCTGGTGGATCGGGGTGGTCGCGCAGATTTGGAGTTTTTGACGCAGGCGCTGCATGACGTGGATGGGTTGCTGATTAGCCCGCGGGTGTACAAGAAGTTGCTTGCGGCTGGGGTGCCGATTATGAAGCGGATGTTGCTGACGCGTTATGTTACGAATCCGCGGTTTATTGCTTATGCGGTGGTGATTATTTATTCGGCGTTGCGGGCGTTGCCGGTGATGTTTGTGCCGCAGTTCCATGGGTCTGTGGCGGTGTTGTGGGCGATTGATTTGGGGACGGCGATTCCGTATACGTGGGGGGTGTTGGCGATGGTGACGGCGCCGCGGTTTCGGATTCGTTTGCTTGGCATGGTGGTTACGGTGGCTACGTTTATGGCGCCGTATATTTATTTTGGGTTTTATGGGGAGCATTATCCGCCGTGGATTTGGGGGATTATTGCGCTGCTTATTGCGGGCACTTTTGTGCTTGAGGGTTATAAGTGGTGGGGTGATCGGCGGATTTCACGGGCGCTGGTTAGGACGGTCGGGTCGGCCGCGCCACGTGCGCAGGGCTGATACGCCGAGGATCCAGATGCCGCTGATCCACCAGGGGATGCGGAGCCACATGGGGATGTGGGGGAAGGTCCAGACCATGATGGCGGTGGAGGTGACCCAGATGATTGCGGCAACTGCGTTTATGGCGCGGTATTTCTTGACGCGGAACGGGTGGAGCCATTTCCAGGGGACGACGGCAAGGATGGTGAAGACGATGACGACGAGCCAGTTGACGATGGGGCCGGAGTGGAAGAGCCAGAGAATGAGGACGACGATGTTCCATGCGGCGGGGAAGCCAACGAAGTACCAGTCGGCGGATTTCATGCGGGTGTTCGCGTAGCAGAACATGGATGAGGCGAGGGCGCATATAGCAGCGATTATCGCTAGTGGGGTTGGGCCAAGGGGGATTACTTTGACCATGAATACTGCGGGGATGAAGGTCCACGTCATGTAGTCGACGACGTTGTCCATCATGGTGCCGGAGAACCAGGGGACCACTTCTTGTACTTTTGCTTTGCGGGCTAACGGGCCGTCGATGGCGTCTACGATTAGGGAGACGATTAGCCATCCCCACATGGCTTTGTAGTGTCCTTCGCCTAGCGCGCGTGCGGCCAGTAAGACCCAGAGGAGACCTGACATGGTGAACGCGTGTACGCACCATGCCCGCACGTATGCGGATAGTGGCCACGTTTTCGTATGGCTGGTGGCGGTGTCACTCAAAATAAAACTCCGTACACTCTGGTGGTAACGCCCAAATAGACGTCTTACCTAGTCTAAACAGCCTGCGTGGTTTTTTGAACAACCTGCAGGTACGCCGCGCGTATCCAGGTGTGTTCGTATTGTGGCTTGGCGTGGATCAGATTGTGGATTGGGCGTGTGAGTATGAGGAAGGCTGCTTACCCAAGGGTTTAGAGAACACTTTAAGAAGCCTATGTATTCTAGCCAGATGATGGATGGGTTGAGCTGAACTGGCGAGTCAATACATAGCCATATCAAAAGTATTTGTAACATCATTTGGTGTTTATTCTCGTACTGCGAAATCTATTTTTCTAGCTTTCGGTATAAGGGTAATACGCCCTGAAGTTGAAGGGGTGTGTCTTTTCCGAAACCATCTTCTAGCTGTGGAAATAAGATTGTGAATAAGGTGGACATTGCTTTTTTGCCAACCATCGTCTATCTTTGTAACGACAAGTGAAGGTTGGTTGTGCGAGGTTGCGGAACCGGCTTTTGCTGAAGGCTCCACTTAGAATAATGAATCCAACGACGGATGCCGAGCAGGCACAGGAGAACACATGAGTGACCAAAAGCAGGTGAGTTCGTTTACAGACGGCGAACTCAATGACCTCATTAAGAAAACCCCACCCAACGGTAAAAAACGTTCAATCCCGCTAATTGCAGCGGTAGCTACTCTAGGATCACTACTCTTCGGGTACGACACCGGGGTGCTCGCCGGAGCCCTCCCGTACCTATACATGCCAAACGCCGCAGGTGGGCTACATCTGAACCCAGTGGAGGAAGGTCTCGTCGGTGGCCTGCTCATGGTTGGCGCCGGCTTCGGAGCGATAATCGGGGGGCGACTCTCAGACCGGTACGGGCGGCGCCACAACATCCTGCTGCTTGCCGCCATATTCTTCTTCGGCGCCCTTGGATGCTCACTGTCTCTCAACTTCTGGATGCTGTGCATTTTCCGCATAATCCTCGGGTTCGCAGTCGGAGGTGCATCCGCGACCGTCCCCGTCTATCTCGCTGAAACCGCGCCCAAAGAAGTCCGCGGACCAATCGTCGCGATCGACCAGTTCATGATCGTGTTCGGACAATTCCTCGCGTACTCCATGAACGCCATCATCGCCCGTATCAACCACGGGCCACACGTAATCACCGAAACCGGCGAATCCATAGACTGGGACCACGCAAAAGCCATGAGCGACCTGGTAGTCGTCGGCGGTAACGGCGCTACCTGGAGGTACATGCTCATCCTCGCTACCATCCCCGCGATCGCACTGTGGATCCTCATGCGCACAATGCCAGAAACCTCTCGCTGGTACGCCGCAAAACACCGCTACCACGAAGCCATCGCCTCCCTCAAACGCGTGCGCGACCCCAAGAAACACAACCTGGGGCTAGAAGTACGCGAAATGATCGAAATCAACCGCGAATACGAAAACCAACCCCAAATGACACTCCGGCAAGTATTCGCCACCCAATGGACCCGAAAAGTACTCTTCCTCGGCGTCGCAATCTCAATAATTGACCCGCTCACAGGTATCAACACCGCAATGTACTACATGCCGAAAGTACTGCACGCAGCCGGGTTCTCATCCGAAAACGCGATCATGCTGAACGTGGTCACCGGCTTCTTCTCTTGCATTGGCGCTGCAATCGGCATTTACCTAGTTGCAAGATTCGCCCGCCGGCACGTCGCCATGTACCAAGAAACCGGGATCGTACTGTCCCTATTTGGGCTCGCCGCCCTCTTCTTCTGGGTTATCGAACCACACATGGACGAAGCCGGAAACATCGCCAGCACCGTTCCCACGTTCGCGCCCTGGGCCGTGCTCGTCATAATCACCGCGTTCCTGTTCTTCAAACAATCCGGAACCGTCACCTGGGTGCTCGTCTCCGAAATCTTCCCCGCCAACACACGGGGCGTCTCGCAAGGCACCGCAGTGTCCGTCAACTGGTTCGCCAACGCGGTCATCACCGCCATTTTCCCGTCCATGATGGCGTACCTCGGAGGGGCAAAAACCTACCTCGTTTTCGCCCTCATCAACTGCGTTTCCCTGTACTTCTACACGAAGATACTGCCCGAAACCAAGTACCACACGCTCGAGGAACTGGAGGCCGAGTTCGAAAAACGCTACTCCAAGTAGAAACCTTCACCGCGTGCCACGCGGAAAACGAAGGCCCACGTAAGCCGGTTTCAATACCGCAGTGGGCCTTCACTGCCTCAAATAATAGTGCCTAAAGCACCAGGTAGATCGAACTAATTACGGTCAGGGTGATGACAATGGGGTCGAATACGGACTGTTTAATGTAGCGAATTACCCAGCGTCCAAACAGCGCACCAATAATCACAAAAATAGCGAGCGCGGCGTCCACAGGTAAAATCGCGGGGGTGATCAGGCCAATCCCAATTGAAAACGGCAACTTCACCACGTTAATCAAAAAGAAGAACCACGCGGTCGTACCTAAAAAGCGTTTAACCGGAAAGCGTGACCACAAGAAATACAACGTCATCACCGGACCGCCAGCGTTCGCCGCCATCGTGGTGAACCCGCCGAGCATTCCATAGAACGTGCGGGCAAACACGTTTTGCGTGCGTTCATCCGACACTTCCGCATCCGTTTTTACCCTTGAGGCCCCCGCTGAATCACCGACCCCCGGCTTGTCGGCGCGTTTCGAAGCCCGCATGTTGAACAGGGTTATCGCAGTCAACACGAGAACGATCCAGCCGATTGACCGCTTCATAACCAGGTCAGAAGTGAAATTCAAAAAGATGGCGCCGACCACCACCCCAACCACCACGGTGGGCAGCAGTTTGCGCAGCGTATGCCAATCCGCGTCCCGCCGGTATGTCCAAATTGCAATCAGATCACCAGTTAACAAAAGCAGCAGCATCATGGCGGTTGACGCGCGCGCCGGGATTACGGCTGCGAACATCACCACCGACAGGGTGGCCGAACCTGGGAAAGCTGTTTTAGACAGCCCAATAAAAAGTGCGGCTGCGATCAGAGTAACCCATTGTAAAACGGTGAGTGAGGCCATGGTCTAATAATACCTATAACCACAACTGACGATCATTTGTAAACACAATATGGTGAAACCTCTTCCAATTCGTTACCGCATAAGATAAGCTATTAGCGCGCGCCAAAACAAGTGGGTGGAGCCTCCACGTATTGGTGAGCAATATTTGCTAGGTCAAATCTGAAGGGTGTGCAGCGGCCACCGCCTCAGGAAGAAAAGAACACAAAACAAAACGGAAGGATTCGGCAATGACGTCGAAAGCACGTAACCTAGACGACCCCAAATTCTCAAAACTCGCCATTGGCGTGTGCCCCGACCAGTGGGGCGTGTGGTTCCCCAAAGACGAAAAACAAATGGACCCGCGCCAAGCATGGGAAGAAATGGCTGAAGCCGGGTTCGAAATCATCGAAACCGGGCCATTCGGATACTTCCCAACCGATCCGAAAGAACTACAAAAATGGTGCGACGAATTCGGTATGAAAGTAGTGGCCGGCACCGGATGGGGCGTGCTACACAAGAAAGATCAATGGTCCACAACCGAAAAAACGTTCCGCGCAATCGCAGAAACACACGCGGCTGTAGGAGCAGAATACATAGTGCACCTCCCACCCCTGTATCGCGACGACAAAACTTGGGAATGGACCGATGACCGCGTGCTGTCTGACGACGCGTGGAAGCTGTATGTGGAGAACGCGAACAAGCTCGGGCAAATGCTGCTCGACGAATACAACTTGAAGATGGTGCTGCACCCGCATGGGGACTCGCATATTGAAACGCCAGAAGAGATCGCCCGAATTTTCGACGCCACCGACCCAACGTATGTGAACTTCTGTCTAGATTCCGGGCACGTGGTGTACGGCGGTGGGGACCCCGTGCAACTGATCAAAGATTACCCGGAGCGCATCACGTACGTGCACATCAAAGCGTTCGACGAAGACATCACCCGGGAGGCGCACGAAAAAGACTGGCCGTTTGGCGAAGCAGTTGCCAAAGGCGCGTCCGTGTGCCCGCCCAAAGGCCTTCCAGAAATGCACGAGTTCGTAGCGGCGCTCGCGGAACTGGACCGCGATATCTACTGTATCTGCGAGCAAGACTGCTACCCGTGCGACCCCTCGTTCCCCAAGAACAATGCGATAAACATGCGTAACTACTTGGCCGAATGCGGTTTGGGAATGAAATAAGGAGGCGTCATGGCTGAGCTCAGAATTGGTTTGATTGGCGCGGGAGGTATGGGCCGCGCACACGTAGAACGTATAGAAAATGAATTGGCCGGAGGGCGGATCAGTGCGGTGGCGGACCTGAACGTGGATGCCGCGCGGACGGTGGCCGAACCTTTGGGCGCGCGAGTGTTCACTTCGGGCAGGGAGTTGATTGAGTCCGACGATGTGGACGCGGTGCTCATCGCGACGTTCGGGAAGGTTCATAAACCGGACGTAATCCGTTGCATTGAGGCTGGCAAATACGTCTTGTGCGAAAAGCCGCTCGCCACCACGATCGCCGATTGTGAAGCGATATTAGCGGCAGAGCAAAAGATGGGTAAAAAGCTCGTTACCGTTGGGTTCATGCGGCGGTTTGACGCCGGGTACCAGCAGATGAAACAGGTGCTTAAAGCCGGGGAGCACGGGTATGCAACCCTGGTTCACAACCGACACCGGAACCCGTCGGTGCCCGAAAACTACACGTCGCGCAACGCGATTGACGACACTGCGATCCACGAAATCGACACGATGCGGTGGCTGTTGGATGAAGAAATCACGTCGGTGCGCGTGGATCGGCCGCGGTTAACCTCCAACCGTTATGAGCACTTGGTTGACCCGATTGTGTTGGTCATGTACACCGAATCGGGCGTGCGCATCGATGATGAAGTCAATGTGAATATCGACTTCGGCTACTCCATTGAATGCGAGTTGGTGATGGAAAAGGGCACAGCGCGCCTGGGGGATCAGGAACAGATTTTTATCCGCGACCGCGCTGGGAACCGCAATGCTATCTGTAGTTCGCATATTGATCGTTTTCACGCTGCTTTTAACCGTGAGGTTGGGCAGTGGATCAATGCCGTCAAAGCGGATCGTCACACGGGTTCCACCGCGTGGGATGGGTATGCTGCCACGGTGGTGGTGGAAGCGGCATTAGAGTCCGCTTCTAAGGCGGCGGAAACCGGTGGTGGGCCGCTGGTGGATGTGCAGATGATTGATAAACCTGAGTTGTACAAATAGTGCCGATTGCGGGCTGGTAGTCCCTGGCTTAACGCGCGTTAGAATTATGCGCTACACTCATATGTAAGAACATTATGGTTGGTGTTGGTGAGGGTGCCGACGGTGGCGCCCTCACCAAAAAGAACTACAAAACTATTGGACGAAGAGGACATGATGGTTGATATTGCACTAGATCCAAACATGTACTACCTAAACATGTCGGCGCCTGAAACGATCCATAAGGCAGCGCAGCTGGGATACGAGTATGTGGAGCTGTCACCGCGGCGCGATTTTCACTTTTGGCACCACTATCCAAAGGCCGACGACAGGTATATTGCCGAGTTGAACCAGGCGGTTAAGGACACGGGAGTGAAGATCCGGACGCTGAACCCGGTGTTCAACTGGTCGGCGGTGGATGAGCAGGAGCGGCAGGCACAGGTGCGGAACTGGAAGCGGCTGTTAGAGATCGCTGACCAGTTGGATGTGCGCACCATTACGTCGGAGTTTTCTGGTGACCCGAATACGCCGCGTCAGTGTGAGCACCAGTGGTACAAGTCGATGTTCGAGCTGGTGCCGACGTTCGAGAAGTACGGGATTGAACTGAACATGGAAGCCCACCCGTACGACTTTGTGGAACTGAACGACCCGGCGGTGGAGATTGTGCGGGGCATGAACTTGGATTGGGTGAATTACGAGTATTGCTGCCCGCACACGTTCCACCTGTCGGACGGGGCGGGGGATGTGGAGCGGATGCTGCGCTACGCCGGGCCTAAGTTAAAAGCGGTGCACGTGGCGGATGTTTATAACCACAAGATTAACGATGGCAACCGCTACATCATTAACCCGCCGGGTGTGGATGCGCGTGTACATCAGCACAACGAAATTGGGGACGGGGAGGTACCGTGGGACGAGTTGTTCGCTACGCTGCGGGACATGAAGTTCGATGGGGTCCTCACGGTCTGCATGTTTGGTTGGATTGAGAAAGCGGATGAGGCGAATGTGCGGATGCGCGAGAGGTTAGAGAAGGAGTTTTCCGCGTAGACTTGGGCGTATGAATCAGGTTACGCAGGCGGACGTGGCGCGCGAAGCGGGGGTTTCGCGCGGCCTCGTCTCTTTGGCTTTGTCGGATTCTGCGAATGTTGCGCAGGGGACGAAGCAGCGGATTCTTGAGGTTGCGCACCGCTTGGGTTATTCGCGTAATTTGGGCGCGGCGATGTTGGCGGCCCGCAGATCTTCTATGGTGGGGATTTTGCTGCCCAATTTACGTAACCCGTTTTTTGAGTCGGTGGTGTCTGCGATTCAGCAGGTGGCTGATGGGCGGGGTGTGGTGGCGTTTACTGCCACTGGGAATTCGCAGGTTGAGCGCGAAAAGCAGGTGTTGCGTTCGTTTTGTTCTTTACGGGTAGGTGGGGTGATTGCGGTTTCGCCCATGCTTTCTGCTGCGCAGTTGGCGGATGTGGTTGGGAATACGCCGGCTTGTTTGGTGGGGGCCAGTAGTTATGGTGCTCGGGTTAGCGCTGTTCATATTGATGAGGGTGTGGCTGCGCGTTTAGCAGTCGATCATTTATTGGAGCAGGGCTTTGGTGAGCTGGTCGTGTTGTGTCCGGCGGGTGAAGCGACGGATGGGGCGATGCGGCTCCGGTCTGAGGAGCTGGTGAAGGCTGCGAAAGCTAGTGGCGCCGCACTCCGCGTGTGTCCTACGGATAATCCGTATGACGAGGTTCGTAGTGTGCTCGATGCGGCGAAGGTTTTGTCGTTGAATGAGGGCCGCGCAACTGCAAGTTCGACTGTGCTAGGCGGTGGCGCGCACCCGTCAGAGCGTTCTGTTGCGAATAAAAGACCGGGGATTATTGCGTATAACGACCAGATTGGGGTTGAGGCAGTTTCAGCAGTGCGGTCCTTGGGGCTGCGTTTGGGGGTTGAGGCTGCGGTTTTGTCTTACGACAATACGTTCTACGCTAATCGTGGTGAGCGCGGAATAACCTCGATAGATCAGACTCCGGTGCGGATGGCGGAAGCTGTGTTTGAACTGTTGGAGGATACGCACGAGGCAGGGCGGGACGTCACACTGGAACCCCAACTAGTGGTGCGTGCTTCCACAAAAGCGCAGTAGAGCAGATCGTAACAGGTTAATAACAGAAGTTGTGCACTCTAGTTTCTTAGGCGCTATTTCAGCATAATTAACTTAGCACGCACGGTTTATTTTATTGGCTTAGCAGAACTGTATCGCACATGGGGGGGGAACGAAGATGTTCAAAGAGTTTTCGCGTTTTAGAGGTGCGCGGGTGGAGCCAGTGTTTTCGGGCTTGAACTGGGTTGCACCGCTCGTCGAGGTAGTTTTGGGTAGTTTTTTGGTTTGGTACTTTTGGACTCATCCGAATGAAGTGGAGGGGACACCATTGTGGGTGATTCCCAAGATTGCAGCAGTGGCGATGCTGCTGATTGTTATCAGCGCAGTCGTGGGATATTTTAATTCCGCCTTTTCTGCGCGTTGGGCCGTTAATCTCCTGTTTTTTGTAGCGGTGTTAATCCTTGCTGGAGTGATGGTGGGATACGTGGGGGCATTCAAAATGATCACGCAGGTGCCGGATATCGCTACTGGATTCTTCCATGGGGTAACCGTAAGCATCACTTCAGTGTTAACGCTGGGGCTCGTAGGCGCGGGGGTGTCCGCGTGGCACTTACTGCGCCGACGCGGTGAACAGCCGACGTGGTGAGTAGACGACGCGGTGAACAGCCGACATGGTGAGTAGGTGACGTGAGTGAGCAGGCGACGTGGCGAATAGACGACGTGGTGAGTAGCCAGCGCTTAAGGGCGTAAAAGTTAGAACGTAGAGACGAGGTAGTCAAAAATAGGACCTGTGGCCACCCAGCTGTAAAGCTAGGTGGCCACAGGCGTGTTGTTCACAGCACCCACATGCTCCACGAAAAATCTATTGACAGGACAAATGGCGTGTGGTTAACTAGAAGCAACCTTAACGCGCGTTAAAAGAATCGCAGTAGCTTTTAGTGAGAGCCTTTTTCGGGTTTAGAACCGGCTTGCGCGCGTTGGGTACGACAAGGATGTTGAGTATTAACCTGAGGGGGAACCAAAGATGCAGCAACTCTCTGTAGCCGTGATTGGAGCGGGCATGGCGGGCCGCACACACGCGAATGCTTGGCGGCAAGCAGCTACGATCTACCACGCGCCTTTCCCGCACGTGCGCCTCGCTACGATTGCCGATGCGTACAAACCATTCGCACAGTCCGCAGCGAAAGACTACGGGTTCGAACACGCCACTGATAACTGGCGAGACATAGTGGAAGACCCCAGTATCGATATCGTTTCCATCGTGGTTGCTAACAAACTGCACCGGCAGATGGCGCAGGCTCTCATAGAGGCTGGTAAACACGTGTTGTGCGAAAAACCCCTCACGGACACGCTTGAAGATGCGAAAGCAATGGCGCAGCTAGAAGCGGAAGCAGACGTGGTTACCGGACTGGGTTACACCTACAGGCGTAACCCCGGTATCTCACAGATTGCCCGCATGGTTAAAAACGGGGATTTCGGCACTATCAATCACTTCGACGCCCGGTACTGGTGCGACTACGGGGCAGACCCAAAAACACCGATTGCCTGGCGGTACACGGGGCCAATGGGGTCGGGTGCACTCGGTGATGTGGGCAGTCACCTAATCGACACTGCGGAATACGTGATGGGGCCAATCCGCTCAGTTTCCGGGGCGCGGCTAACCACAGTAATTAACGAGCGGCCACAAATGGACGGGGTGGTTGCTGGTGGCCGCGGCGTTTCAGTAGACGGGCCCGCAAAGATGAGTGCGGTCACTAACGACGACGTCGCCACCTTTACCGCCGAGTTTGAAACCGGTGTGAGCGGCACGTTCTCATGCTCACGCGTGGCTTTCGGGTACCCCAACGCCCTCATGTTCAACGTAATAGGAACGCAAGCAACCGCGGGTTTCGACATGGCGCGCGCAGGGGAGATTACGGTAGATGACCAATCTGGACCAGAACATTTAAGGGGTCAGCGGCGCGTACTGGTGAACCCCGAGTTCCCGTACTTCAAAGACGGTTCCTCCATGGCATTCGCGGGGGTTGGGTTTACGCAAATAGATCAGTTCACCATTCAGGCGCACGCGTTCATCCAACAGGTGCTTGGCATTGATGATGGTTTGCCGAAGTTGCCGTCGTTCGCACACGGGTACCGGTCTATGCGGATCCAGCAGGCAATCGCACGCTCAGCTGCAGACGGTGGCGCCAGCGTAGAAATCATATAACCAGCGTAGAAATCAAATAATTTGAAAGAGGAGAACACAATGGCGTTAACGCTTGGAGCTTACACCGCTTGCTTATCTAACCAGACGTTGGGGCAGGCACTGGATACCCTCAAGAGAATGGGATTAAACGGGGCGGAAGTGAATGTGGGAGGTTTTATTCCTTCCCCGCACGCACCTGTGGAATCCCTGCTCGCTAGCCAGACTGCCCGCGAAGAATACCTGGGCGTATTCGAAGAAAAAGGGATGAAACTGGCGGGATTCAACACGTCCGGTAACCCGCTGTCGCCTTACAAGGGGACGGGGCAAAAGCATGCGAACGACCTCAAGGCAGCAATCAAACTAGCGGGCCTAATGGGGGTAGAAGAAATCGTGTGCATGTCTGGCCTACCGGGGTCCGATGAGAGCGCGAAATACCCAAACTGGGTGGTGAACCCCTGGGATAACGTGTACATGGAAATCAAAGAATACCAGCGCAGCGTCGCAATCCCGTTTTGGAAAGAAATGGACCAGCGCGCGCAAGACGCCGGTGTAAAACTGGCGCTCGAACTGCACCCGCACAACCTCGTGTTCAACCCCAATGGATTCTTAAACTTTGCCGAAGATATTGACGCAAAAAACGTCGGTGTAAACATGGACCCCTCCCATCTGATGTGGCAGGGGCTAGACATTGTGCAGGCCACCAAGTATTTGGGCGAACACATTTTCCACGTGCACGCCAAAGACACGGCGATTGAACCGGGAGTGCAGGTGAAAGGGGTGCTCGACGCCGAGTTCGGTTACGTTCCCGAAAGCGCGCCGGATGAACAGAAGTACCCCACGGGGCCGGCATCGTGGTGTTCGGTGTGGCCACAGGATCCGGCGTGGCGTTTCGTAGCGCTCGGGTTGGGCCGCAACCACGCGGGTACCCAGCACGACGTGGACTGGTGGGCGGCGTTCCTGCGTGAAATTGTGGCGATCAACCCGGATATGAATGTGAATATTGAGCATGAGGACAAGGCTTACGGCCCGCTGGAAGGGTTGAAGATCGGGGCGGATACGCTCTTGGCGGCGAACCGCAAACTGTGACGGCCGGGTAACCAGCTACCCGCTAAACTAGGGGGTATGGTTCGACGGGTGACGCAAGCGGATGTGGCGAAAGCCGCGGGGGTTTCGCGTCAACTCGTTTCGCTGGTGGTGCGTGGGGACAAACGGGTCTCCCCCCAGCGCCGCACAGCGGTTTTGCAAGCAATCGAAGAGCTGGGCTACCGTCCGAATGCGGCAGCCCAGTCTTTGGCTTCTAAAACGACGAATAATTTGGGCCTGCTGGTGCCCAGTTTTGAAAACTCGTTTTACGGTGAGTTCGCGGAGGCGTTTACGCGTGCGTGCGCGCGGCGTGGTTTAACCGCGTTGGTGAACGTGAGTTTGTCGGAGCCTAACCGGGAGCAGGAAGCGATTGACCGGTTTGTGGAACTGCGGGTCGATGGCTTGGCGTTGATTTCCCCGCTGATTGACCAAGGGGTGCTGCAGCGGGCAGCCGATGAGATGTCGGTTTGTTTAGTGTCGAATAATGTGGCGCCGCAGAACGTGGACTTGGTGCATACGAATGATTTTGAGGGTGCCCGCAGCTGCGCGCTGCACCTGTTGGACCAGGGGTATCGCGATGTGGTGTTCCTCGGCCCGTTTCGCAACATTAAGGGCGATACGACGTATGAGCGCATTTATGGTTACCGCGCAGCGATGGAGCAGCGGGGCCGGCGCGATGACATCACGGTGATTATTGTGGACGACCGCGCGGATGTCGCGGCCCGCGAAGTGCTCGATGAGTTCGGGGCAGATACCGGCATTGTTTGTCACAACGATTTGCTGGCGGTGGAACTGCTGATGGCGATTCACAACCGGGGTCTGCTGCCGGGCGCCCACGTGGGGGTTACTGGGTTTGATAACACGCGCCTTGCGTACATGCCGGAACTTTCGCTCACTTCTGTGGATCAGCAGCTTGAGGGGTTAGCGGAAGCGAGTGTGTCGGTGCTGATGGAACGGCTCGATAATCCGGATGCGCCGCAGCGTGATATTGTTTTGGAACCGCGGTTAATGCCGCGCGAATCCTCAAATCCGCGTCGCTGCGGAGAGTAAGGACCGCGGTCACTCCCGAAACCCAACTAGTAAATGTAAGTACAAAGCCCTAGCGATGGTTGCTATTTGTGGCTATGCTGGGACTGTAATCTACTTGCGGCAAAGCGGGATTCGCCTCAAGTGGCAAAATGAAGAACTGAACGCATTAACTTCAAAGGAGTTGTTATGTCAGTACAAATACCGGAAACGATGAAAGCTGCGGTGCTTCGCGATTACGACAAGGGCTTGGAGGTAGAAGAGATCAAAACTCCGCACCCCAAGAACGCAGAAGTGCTAATTAAGGTCTCAGCGTGCGGCATGTGCCATTCTGACCTGCACGTTATCTCTGGTTCGATTGAGTTTCCTTTGCCGTGCGTGCTGGGCCACGAAGTGGCGGGCGAGATTGTTGAACTGGGGCCCGGAAATGAACACACGGGCCTTAAAGTGGGGCAGAAAGTTGCTGGCGCGTTCTTGATGCCGTGCGGGCAGTGTGAGTTCTGTGCGCAGGGCCGGGATGATCTGTGTTCAACTTTCTTTGACCTCAACCGGCTTAAAGGCAAGTTGTATGACGGGAAGACTCGGCTGCAGAGCCTGGATGGCGAAGAGATCGCGATGTATTCGATGGGTGGTTTAGCCGAGTACGCGGTGATTCCATCTACGTCGGTGGCACCGGTTGCCGATAACGTGGATCCGGTTGCGGGCGCGATCCTTGGGTGTGCAGCGTTGACCGCGTTCGGTGCGGTGCGTAACGGTGGGGACGTGCGTTATGGGGACACGGTTGCGGTGGCTGCCACGGGCGGTGTGGGGTCGAATATTATTCAAATCTGTAAGGCGATTGGTGCCGACAAGATCGTTGCGATTGATATTGATGACGAGAAGCTGGAGGCCGCGAAGAAGCTTGGTGCCACTCACGTTGTGAACTCTGCTAAGCAGGATGTGCGCGAAGCCGTGTTCGCTGCTACCGATGGTGTGGGCGTTGATATTGCGTTTGAGGCACTGGGCGCGCCCGCTACTTGGAAGTCTGCGTTAGATTCGTTGCGCGATGGCGGAAAGATGGTTCCGATTGGTTTGGGGGCGGGGGTGCAGACCGCGGATGTGGAGATTAACCGTACGGTCCGCCGGTCGCAATCCATTGTCGGTAATTACGGTGCGCGCACGCGGAAGGATTTGCCGCAGGTAGTGAAGTTGGCGGCGCAGGGAGATATTGATTACAAGTCGATTGTCACCACTCACTACTCGCTAGAACAGGCGAATGAGGGGTACCAGAAGCTGCGTGAAGGCAAGATTCTTGGCCGCGCCGTAGTGGATATGTCGTTGTAACAGCGGCACGTACTGGCGGTTGGGCTTTGAACATATGCGCCGCCAGCAGGTGCGCTTACATACCGCGCGCCCACAGCTCGGGTTCTAACTCGCCCCCGTCAGCTCGGGCTCTAATTCGCCCGCGTAGGTGAGTTACTTAAGAGAACTGAGCGTGGGCGCGCTGCACATTATTTAGGATGGCGCGCGCAGCTAGTTTCTGGTTGCGAGGATCATGTGGTCGAGGTCATCTAGGATCTCGGCGATTGCCCCTGGTTCAATTCCGGGTTCGTTGCGGGCGCGCAGCAGTTCGTCTTGCGCGGCTTTAAGTGCGCCAAGCCGTAGCTCTTTGGATTCACGCATCATTTGTTTTCGATCTTCTTTACTGCGTTCCTGGTTTTCCTCATAGCGTGCAAAACGGTTCTTCAACTGTTCCCGAGCTTCCCGGCGTGATCTTGCGGTGGGCCGACCCTGTTTTTCGAAAATGTAGTTCGCAGCGGCTTTCCGGGCACGTTTTTGCAGGTCGTCAATGGGCTGGGAGGTGTCGTTTAGATTAAGAGTCCGCATGAGGGAGGGGAGGGTCAACCCGGGGATAACCATGGTGACTACGAGGAACACTAAAGATATCACTGAGGCCTCGTGGTGAAGCGTCCCAGAGGCGCTCGCGGGAATAGACAGGGCTAACGCCAAGGTGACTAGGCCGCGCATCCCACCCCACGTCATCACTAGCACTTCTTGTATGTCTAGTGGGGCTACGAACGAGCGTTCGCGCCGCTGATTAATTTTTGCCGCAATAAGCATCCATATAAAGCGCACGATAATTACTGCGACTCCCAGTACCAGCCCAACTAAAGCGGCGTGCCACAGCTCGGTGCCGATTTCGTCTATTGCGGCGCTAACGGAGAGGCCGATTAACCCGAATGCCACGCCTGTGAATAGCATTTCGATTGTGTCCCAAAACGCGGCTCCCGACAGGCGATCTTCTGCACTTAGGGTGGCTCTGGAAGTCAGTTCAATCGCAACTATAACCACTGCGATAACACCGCTCGCCTCAATGTGTTCGGCAAAAGCGTATACCGCAAAAGGTAAAACCCAGGTCAAAGCGTTGCGGGCTGTGACGTTGCTGACGTGATCGCTGAACCACGCTGCTGCTCGCCCCACTGCTAGCCCAAGTGCCACTGCCGCCACTACGGCCCACACGAAGCTTTTAGCCCCGTTTGCGAAAGAAAGTTCGGAGCCTGCGAGGAGTGCGTTTAACCCTAGGTTGAATGTCACGATCGATGCGGCGTCGTTAAAGAGTCCTTCGGTGGATAGGGTTGAGGTGATGCGTCTTGGAATCCCAGCGGAGACTGCTATGGCATCGACTGCCACAGGGTCGGGTGGCGCTAGCGCTGCTGCAAGTACAATTGCTCCGGCCACACCCACCACCGGGAGGAGCCATAGTGTTAACCCGGTGAGCACGCCGATTGTGACGAACACTAGGGCGATTGACAGCGACGCGATTGTCGACAGTTGAGTTTTGATTGCGCCCCACGTCATTTTGCGCGCCAGGGCCCACAGTAGGGGTGGGAGGAATATGGGCAGCATAAGGTCTGCTGGCACGTAGAGTGCTGATACGTTTGGAATCGCTAGCCCGCCGATTGCTAGGAAGATGAGCAATATTGGCCAAGGTAACCCCAGGCGATCCCCGATGGTTACAACTAGTACCGTGGCTAACATGAGCATGGCTAGAGCAACGAGAGTGGTCATAAACGTGCCTTACTGCACCTCTGCGGTGCAGGGTTGAAGCTGGTGAATCTGTCTAAATGATAGGTCACCAGCGATGGTGGGATCACTTGTCGCGCTAGATTTGCTTGTTGCAGTTGCTCACATCCTCTACTCGCGCACATCCGTTCGCAACTCACATCCTCTACTTGCTCGCATTCTTTACTTGTGCATATCTTCTAGTTACTTGCGCATATCTTCTAGTTGCGTACATTCTCTGATTGCGTGTCGGTCAAAAAACCTAAAAAACTAGTAAAGATGGTAATGTGTCGGTAGTGTTGGTTGCTTGTTAGAGCAACTTGGTTGCAAATAGTGGCCTGCTGGATTCAGCTTTTTAAGGAGGGTAAATGTCGGTGGCATACGTGGGCGTGCAAAGAAATATGGTTGCAGAACCGGTCGCGGTTACGGTTGGGGAACTGACGCATCCTGTGCTTGGAGTTTATGATCTGGATCCGCAGCAGCTAGAGGTTGCTGTGCTGGCGATTTATGAGGAGCTGGGGCGGGCGCCGGACATGGTTTATCTACCTGGGTGCAACGCGGATGAGCTGGTGGATGCGCGGCTGATAGCGACACTTAACGCACTGGTTGCTGATGGGCTGATTGGTGCGTGGGGAGTGCGTGCGCGCACGGTGAAGCAGGCGATGCGGGCGATGAGTTTCTTAGGCTTGCAGAATGTGGCAGTGAGTCCGAGTGAACTTGGGGACGCGGCAATCGCAGGTTTGGTTGCCAGTGCGAAGCGTGCCCGTAAGCAACTATCGGTTGTGGTGGAAAGTGAAGTAACGCCAAGTTTATTGAAACCAGTTGCGAAACCTGCGTAAAGCGGTTGAGGCAGGTGTTTCAGAATGGGGAGATCAGTATTGAGTTACGTATTCCAAAACCGGCAGGTCGGTGCTGAGTTACGTATTCCAGAACTGAGAGACCTGTAGGTGTGGGTCGTAGCTCATGCGTTGGGGAAGATAACCGATACGACTGGTTCTGGTTGCGTATTTGTTACTGTAAACATCAGCTCCATTTAGTAGGATGCGGCCGGCTTGAGGTTTTAGTTGGCCGGCGAGTGTTCGTAGGAGCGTTGTTTTCCCAGCGCCATTTTTTCCGAGCAGTGCAATCGTTCCACATGAAAGTTCGGTGGAGATTCCTTCAAGTACGGTGGTTCGACCGTATCCTTGCTGAAGCTTCTCGATCGTTATGCATGGGGGTTGCATAACACTTATCCTCTCATGCAGTCCCTATTGTTGGGGTCCCTTCGGCGTAGCACCATTTGAGTCTGCTGCGTTAGAAACGACGTCGGTTGAGGTTTTGTCTGTTCGCGAGAGGTCAGCTGTTTGCGCACGTACTTTCGGTTTGCGGGTCACTAGTTTGTGTCCGCCCCACAGTGCGAGAAATGCGAACAAACCAATGTATGTCGACAGCACGGAGGTGAATGACGCGGTGCCGCGGAACAGTTCGTGGTTCTGCCCAATAATTACAATTAGCACCATGGCGAGCGCCACGATTGGGCCCGCCGGGTAGAACCGCGCTCTAAATGGTAGTTCACTCAACTTGTGTCCTTGCGCTAAGAACGCGCGTCGGAACTTGTAGTGACACCAAGCTACGCCCGCCCAGGTGACGAACCCAGCTAAACCAGAAACACTCACCAACCACAAATATGCGGCGCCATCACCAATTAACGAGGTTAGGAACGCGAACCCACCCACCGCAGTGGTGGCTATCAACGCGTACATGGGAATACCACGGCTGTTCACCCTCGTGAAAATCTTGGGTGCTTTACCGGAAACCGCCATCGAGTACAGCATCCGCGAAGATGCGTACATGCCGGAGTTACCAGCCGAAAGAATGGCGGTTAAGATTACGGCATTCATGAGGGTTGCTGCCCCTAAAATACCGGCCTTTTCAAAAATGAGGGTAAATGGTGACACTGCCACATCCTCCACGTCGGAGGCCAACAAGTGGGGGTCAGTGTACGGAAGTAAGAAACCGATCACTATGATCGCCCCGATGTAAAACAGTGTGATCCGGAAGAATACGGCGCGCACAGCCCGAGGAATTGTTTTCTCAGGATCATCGGCCTCCCCAGCAGCAACAGCCAGAAGCTCCGTGCCCTGGAAAGAAAAGCCAGCGATAATGAAGATCCCGAAAGTGCCGAAGAAACCCCCAACAAACGGGGCTTCCCCCGTGGTCCAATTGGAAAAGCCTGGGCTTTCACCAATGATCCCTAAAATCATGGTGACCCCCAGGGCTAAGAAAATAATAACTGTGACCACTTTAATTAAGGAGAACCAGAACTCGGTTTCTCCAAATCCTTTTACGGTGAATGCGTTCACCAAAAATAGGAGCGCGAGAAAAATGGCTGACCACACCCAAGCGGGCACGCCCGGCAGCCAGTACCGCATGACGATCGCAACTGCTACCAGTTCGGCCGCCACCGTGATTGCCCAGTTGAACCAGTAGTTCCAACCTTGCGCGAAACCGAATGAGGGGCTCACCCATCTGGTTGCCCACGTTTCGAACGAACCCGAGGTAGGTAGCCACGTGGACATTTCCCCAAGCGACTGCATCAGCAGGTACACCATTATGCCGATCCCACCGTAAGCTACGAGCGCGCCTCCGGGCCCGGCTGTTGAAATAGACCCACCGGATGCAACTAGCAGGCCCGTACCAATCGCACCACCAATCGCGATCATGTTCAGGTGGCGAGCGCGTAGGCTTCGGTGAAGGTTCTCTTCGCCCGGCGCGCCAGTGCTGCTTCTTGGCTTAGACATGCATAATTCCTCAGGCTTCAACGATCAAATCGGTATAGGGTCAAAGTATCCCGCACACTAAAGATTTGCAAAGTACCACGCCTGTTTTAATCAATGAGCGGGTGTTGACTTCGCCGCATTTCATTGATTGTGCCGGTTCAATTAATCTGCCGGTGTGGAATCTGCCGTTAATGTGTCGGTGTGGCATCTGCGGCTAATGTGTGGTGTGGACCCCACCGCGATCCACCTGTTAATCGTGCGGGTGTTAGAGAAACAATACGAGTACTAGAGAGAGAAACAATACGAGTAGTAGTGAAAGTAGGGACATGACGCGCACCCCACCTGCGTACCGCGGGGTATACCCTACACGCGTGTGGCATCCGCGCGCTCACCAGATTCCGCTGGAAGGTAGTGTTCGCGATTGGTTCGAGCAGCGTTACCCCACCTTGTCGCCCACCCAGTTAGATCAGATTTTTGAGGGCGGCTGGGCTGTCGACCGCTGGGGGCGGCCAATCCCAGCTACTGCACCAGCAGCTGTGCTAGCCCGGGGTGTGTGGCTTTACCGCCCGATTGCTGACGAAGTGCGTGCTCCCATTGAAATCCCGGTTGTTGCGCGCGGTGATGGGTGGCTGGTGGCAGATAAGCCAGCGGGTATCGCCACGATGCCGCGTGGCGCTTACGTTGCGAGGTCACTGACTGTGGCGTTACGCCGACAAGAACACAACGATCAGATTGTGGCGGCCCACCGGTTAGACAGGTTGACTTCTGGTTTGGTGCTGTGTTCAACGCGGGCTTCTACCCGGGCGGCGCTGCAACGCCAGTTTGAAACCCGGCAAGTGGTTAAGGCTTACGCGCTGCGTGCCCCCGAGTTCGATCTTTCAGCGCCGCATGTTTTGGTGCGTGCAATTGATTCTGCATCGGTTCACCAGAAGTACCCCGTGTTGCGCGACCTGACCGAAGATGGTGCTTTCAAGAAGTTTTGGGCGAATTCGACTGTGGACACGTATTGGCTGGAGGTGCGGAGCCACATTGAACGCGACCCAGAGCGCATGCGGATGCGGGTAGGCACTGGGGCGAGTAACGCTACAACACTTTTCGCACCACTACCGCAGCTGAGTTCAAAGGGTACTGCATCGTATCGCGCGGCTGAGACGGGGGCTATGTTGTTGCGAGGGGCCGGAGTGGGGACTGCATCGTATCGGGTAAATTCGCAAGAGACTGCGTCGAACGGTCAAATGCCGAACCATCAAATTGGGGCGGGAGAATTTGCGCAGTACCTAGCGATTCCAATAACTGGACGCACCCATCAGATCCGCGTGCACTGCGCAGCTCTTGGAGCTCCGATAGGAGGCGACCCACTTTACGGGCTTGGCGCTCGCGGTTGCACTTCAGGAGGTGGGGTTGAACCCGGATCTTCGCAACCAGTGGAACCCGGGTCCTCGCAACGAATTTATGCGGATGAAGAACCCGACCGCGGCCCTGGGCTAGCGCTTAGATCAATTGCTTTAGGGTTCGCGGATCCCTCAGGCAAAAAGGAAGTAATTATTACTGGATAATAGGGAACGGTCTTTTGAAACAAACCTCTTGAATATGAAGAAAATTGAATCTGAAGAACATTAAATCTGAAGAACATTGAATACGAGGAACACTGAAGATAAGGACCGTATTTTGAATCCAAATGGCTCTTGTACACGCAGGGAGCGATGGTGAAGATTTGGAAGAAAAGGCGGCCGGGGGCGTTATTTGCGGAAGTTTTCCGCTTAGAGCACAAGAATCTCGAAGTTAAGACTCTTAGGGTAGCAGTTATTAAATAAAGGCGATAGGCTGAAAGTGTACTGGGTATCACATAATGTGTTACCTCGGAAACCATTGAGATTCGGAGTGAAAATGTCTGAGAAAAAAGATGTCAAACCAGGCCCTAACGGAGGGGTAGTTAAGGACGTTGCCAAGAAGGATCCGGCTGGCAAAGAGGTAGCGCCAAAGATTGGTCAGGAAAAGAATGGTAAGACCACCATCGCTGATCAGGTTGTAGCAAAAATCGCTGGCTTGGCAGTGCACAAGATTGAGGGTGTGCACGACGTAGGTGGCGCGTTCTCTCGCGCACTCGGTTCCGCCCGCGATCTCGTGGGAGCAAACGAGAACATCAAGCAGGGCATCTCCGTTGAGGTAGGCGAAGAGCAGGCCGCTGTTGACCTCACAATCGTAACTGAGTACCCGTACCCCGTGTACGAAGTGGCGGACAAGGTTCGCAAACACATCATCGACGGGATCCAGGACATCGCTGGCCTGGAAGTTACCGAAGTAAACATTGAAGTTGCAGACGTCTACATTCCCGAGTTGGACGACAAGGACGACGAAGAAGAAGACGACAAAAAAGACGAACCAAAGAAAAGTGAGCGCGTAAAGTGAACCATACTCAAGCAGGCATGTTTGCCGGCGCCATCCTAGCGGTCGTCGCAGTGGTGCTGGGTTTCTGGCCTTTCCTACTCACCGTCGTATTCATGGCAGTGGGCGGACTACTAGGTAAAGTGCTAGCTGGTGACATTGACGTGCGCGACCTTACGGATTCGCTGGCGGGTAACCGATCAACGACGTCCGATTAGGGGGCGGCGTGAATAAGACCAGTAAAGGGCACACCACTGTCCGCACGAAAGCACTGCGCTCAGTGGCTTTGGCTGCAGCTCAAAAAGAGTTCCGCGTCCCCAGCTCACAAATCACCGTGAACCTGGTGGACGACGGTTCTCGCCTGGGACTGCAGATACAAACGCCCGTCCGCGCCGATCAAGTTGACGATGTCGCAGCTGGTTCAAACACGATTTTTGAGGTAGTAGACGCGGCCCGCACCCGGATGAAAACCGCGGTGGACCACACTGGTGGCCACGCGGTGGGTGCGATCAACGTCGACATCAACGGCGTGTGGGCGGACAACAAGCCGAAAAGGAGGGTGCGATGAGTAACCGGCATGTCAACTACATGATTCGTCGTGAAACGCACTCCCCACGAGCAGTACTAACAGGCGTAGTAGCCCTCATTGTCGGGGTGCTGGCAACTTGGTTAGCTGTAGAAACCATTCTCTACATGGCGAACACAAAACCACTACTCGCATCCCCACCACAAATGGCTCAGGCCATTAAGAACCCAGGTAGTTACGGCGCTCCAGCAGCGATCATCACAGTTGCTGTTATCGCCGCGCTCGTTGGGCTCTTCCTGATCATCGTTGCTCTGAAACCCGGACGCCTCGACTGGCACGGGTTAAATGACCAGCGAACAGCATTTGTGGTAGACGACAGGGTAATCGCCTCCGCGCTATCGAAAACCGCACGTGAAGTGGCAGGGCTGCCAGCCGGGCAAGTAACCACCCGACTCTCCGCCCGCAACGCGGAAGTAACCGTAACCCCCACTTCCGGGCAAGCAGTAGATAAGCAAGCGATTCAAAGTGCAGTCCAGAAACAAATCGAATCACTCGGATTCGCTGAACAAGTGAGCGCAACCGTGCGGATAAACGAGCGAGGGAGGGTACCGAACTAATGAGGCACTACCCCAGAACACTGAACCGGCTATTCCTCGGAATCGTTGGTTTAATAATGCTCGCCATCAGCGTTGCGCTGATCCTCACGTTTGCGATGGACCAAGCCCTCAAAATATGGGAAGACACCATTCAAACGTCAACTGAATGGCTCGCTAACATTCACGAACAAACGATAATCAACGCGAACACCTCCTGGATAGGAGTAGCCGCAGTAGCTATCGCCGTGATCATAGTGATCCTCATGCTGACTGCGATTTTCGGTCAAGGTGGCGGAAAATCCCGCCGCGTCGGCCGGCAACAGTCGGAAAACACCGAGGGCCGCACCCGCACAAACATCGGTTTTGTACGCGACATCGTGCATCACGAACTGGAGGACAACCAGTGGATTGTGGGAGTAGGCGCACAAGCCTACAACGTGAAAGGAGACGACTCGATCCTCCTGCGCGTATCCACCCACAAAGGCGCGCCACCCGAACAGGTGCGTGCAGACGTGACACGAGCAATACAAAAACTCGATTCCGTACTCGGAACCGAACCACCGATATGCGTGCGCATCCAAAGCGACTGGCGTTCATTTGGACGCAGCGCAGAACGCGTGCAGTAACCAAATAACCAAACGCACTTCCCACCTGGATGAACCCAGGTGGGATAGCGTGAAACCAGAGGGCGCATCTACAATAGGTGCGCCCTCTGAACACGTACTTACGCTAGGGCAAACACAAGTGCGGAACCCCAACAGGGACCTGCCGCTCAACAGGGATCTGCCGCTGACGCACGCCCTAAACATCGAACGGAGCCACGATGCGGAAACACCCCGGATGGTCCAGTACACAAGTGGGAGCGATCGTACTCGCCGGCGGAACCGGCCGCCGCCTTGGAGGACAGTCAAAACCAAACCTGAAACTCGTGCAAAAACGGCTTCTCGACCACGTACTCGACGGGCTCCTCAAATCCGGGTTCACCGCCCCCAACATTGCTGTAATCGCCCCCGAAAACGTAGACGTACCCCCAGGAGTTCAACGCGTACTAGAAAACCCGCCGCACGGAGGGCCCTTAGCCGGGCTCGCCGTGGGGCTAGGGGCTCTAAATAACTGCGAAGCCGTATTTGTAACGACGTGCGACGCCCCGTTCTCCGCCCAACTAGCAACTCATTTAATTGACGCCCTTCACGCGTGTACCGCAGATGGTGTTTGCGCCATAGGAACCGGTAACTTTCCGCAGCACCTACTGGCGGCATACCGCACGCAGTCCCTCAAGAAAGAAATTGAAAAACGAGGGGGGCAAGTGCGGAACGTATCTGTAAAACGGTTTGTTGCCCCCATGCGGCTGCGCACGCTGGAGCTTGACGACGACGCGCAAATGGATATTGACACGTGGGAAGATTACGAGCGTGCTCAAACGTGTTCAAGCAGCGGAAAAGTGCTGGGCGGAAACGATTCAGTGGCAAATGCGGGTGAAATAGTGAGCTGAAGCTAGGTAGGGTTGCTTCTGGGTGAGCCCTTATACTGATTGAACCGAGTCTTCGTGAAAGTGGAGTAGAAGTATGACTGAGGAGAATTCGCAAGAGCACCCCTTCGACAATGCATCGAACCGGGATGCGGAACCCGCCCCACCACCCCCACCGCCACCGAGCCGACCAAAACACGCAGAACCTAGCGCTCAGCGAGCAGAAACTGGGCCTGCGCACGCGGAAACCAGAGATGAGCGGGTCGAAACCAGTCGAGAGCACATGGAACCGCGCTCTGACCAGGTGAAAAATGAAGCTCAGCAAGTGGAAGCCGGTGCGCAGAATGCGGAAACTGATCCTGCGCCGGTGGCCAAGCCGAAAGCGGAAGAGCGGCAAAACACTGAACCGAACGCGGAAGCGCAACACAACACCGAACCAAATGCGCAAGCGCAGCAGAATGCGGCACAGCAAAACAATCCTTGGCAACAAGCAGGGTTCCAGGTGCAGCAGCCGCAGAACAAGCAGAACGCGGATCTGGGTGGCAGTTTCAAAGCCGGGACGCTGATCGGTCTGACCCTTGTGTTAGCTCCCTTGGCGCTATTGCTTGTGCTTATGGCGTTTAGTTTTGCTAGTGATACTCCTCCGAGTGCGTCCACTTACTTCGGTGGCGCACTTCTGTTACTCAACTTCGTGTTTGGTGGCAAACTTGGTGCCGAGCTGGTGCCCAGCAACATTGACCCGACTGGGCTGCTTGAAAGTTTTGGCGCGAACATGCAGTCCACCGCAACCGTGCAAGTATTCCTAGTTACCTTCACTGTGGTGGCGTTCTTCTGCGCCGCAGCTGTGGGAAGACGCGTGGTTTCGCGCGATCCTCTTGAAAAAACTGCGCAAGTCGGAACAGCTATTGTTTCCACCTGGCTCAGTGCGTACTTGATATACGCCATTTTGCAGCTGATTGGCAGCTCGCTAGGCTCCATTACCACTTTCCATCCCGACTACGGGCGCCCACTGTTTTGGTTACTGATTATCGCGGCAGTCACCGTCATGCGCGTGGGTTCGAAGACGGGAATGAAAGACGCGCCCGGCCCAAACAAGGTGGTGCGCGCATGGCGTTACTGCAAACCCGCTGTCGGCACGTACCTCATGAGCTCGCTGGTGGTTATTGTGATTCTGTTCGTGTTGATTCTGGGCAGCGCAATAATTTCAGGCGAATCTGGCGAAAGGTACATTGCGCTCATCGCCGCTACGCCCTTGTTGTTCGTGAACCTACTTTTCGCAGTGCCAGCGTTAATACTCGGAACGGCTGTTACCAAAACCGATGCGGATATGCAGTACGCCAGCATCTGGAGCTTATCGACCACGTTGACGCTGATTCTGATTGTGGTCCTCCTAGTGTTTATTGCAGTCACAATATACGTGCGTACGCGACTACGCGGTTTCGACACATCATGGAAGAGCTACCTAACAGACATCGCGGTGTTCGCAGTGGGCGGCATCCTGGCGGTACTAACCTTCAGCTTCGTACTGGATGGTATGCCAACACTGGCCTCAGAGCTGCTGAATATTGGGGCGATCTCGTTCAAGCTAAGTACCTCCGCGGTTTTGATCCTCGCTATTTACGCTGCAGTTATTTTCGCAGTGCAAAGCTGGGGAGTGCCGTGGTTGATCCGGAACTTCTCATTCGTCT
Source organism: Gleimia hominis (assembly GCF_032085515.1). Lineage (GTDB taxonomy): Bacteria > Actinomycetota > Actinomycetes > Actinomycetales > Actinomycetaceae > Gleimia > Gleimia hominis. The sequence continues at coordinate 299,947 of NZ_JASXSX010000001.1, read as the reverse complement.
CGAACCTGTTTGCCCGCATAGTCACCAGGCCCACCGGCCGGTTCTTCCGCACGTTCAGTGAAACTGATCTAGTGGTAGCCGGGCTGCCCCGAACGGACGAGCTGCAACGCAAGTTTGAATCAGTGAAAAACCGTTTCGCACGCCCGCTACACAAACCTGCACCGTGGCAAACACAAGCGCCTCAGGGTTCGCAAGGTGAGCAAGCTTCTCACTGGACGCAGACTTCCCAAGGTGCGCAAGCTCCTCAAGAGAAACAGAGCCCGCAAGGTGAGCACAACTCGCAAGGAAAGCAGGGGTGGCAAGGCGAGCAAGCGCCTCAGGGGAAGAATGATCTGGGTAATTATGGTACAGATCAACCTCCGTTTGAGGAGCCAGGTTCTGGTAATGAACGGTAAATTAGATATCAGATACTGAAACGCATAACGTCCCCACGGTGCAAAAGTGCCGTGGGGACTGTGCGGAAACGGTAGCTCGAATAACAGTAGCTGGAATACGGGGTCAAGAACGTTCGATACGCGGCGTGAGAAGAGACGGCAGTGGAAGAGAAAACGCAGGTAGGGGACCTGGGGGAGCTCCTGGGGAATGTGGCGGCGCTGAGCCCCGCGCAAAACGCTACCCTCACCGCACTGTCCGACGCGGTGGAACCACTCACCGTAGCGCGGATCGCTAGGATTCAGGGCGTGCACCCGAACTCAGTGCGCGACACGTTGAACGCGCTAGTTGAAAACGGGTTAGTGGTTCGATCACGGCAAAATCCAACGGGTCGGGGCCGTCCATCTTGGGTGTATGAGGCCGTGGCTCCCGCCTCGCTAGATGGTTTCGCAATGCAGTTCGCCACCATGTGCGCTGCCGTTGCCGACTACCTGCAGGACACGAGCACAGACCCGTACGCCGCCGCCCGATCCGTGGGACACCGGTGGGCACACCGAGTTGCAAAAGCAGAACCAGCCGCAACCTTTGAGGCAACACAGCGCAACGTAGATGATTCCGTTAAGAAGCCTTTGCAGACTGGGGGAGTGGACGGCTCAGGAAAGAAGCCTTTGCAGACTCGGGGAGCGGACGGCTCAGGAAAGAAATCTGCCCAGACCGGGGCGGATGCTTCCGTATCCACGCAGCCAGGTGAGGGCAGCGAGCTGAACTTAAACCAGTGTGTTACTCAACTGCGGATGTTCCTCTCATCTCTAGGGTACGCAGCCACAATGGGGCAGCAGCCCGGTGTGATCGAGCTTCGGCACTGCCCGATCCGCGGGCAGATCGGGCCGGCACGCAGCGCGAGTGGCAGTGGGAAACAGGGGCGCAACCAGATGCCGCTGGTGTGTGCGATTCACCAGGGAGTTCTAGAAGGCCTCATGGAAATTAACACGCGTGGCCGCGCCGCCGTGACCCTGCAAGCTATGAGCAGCCCCGGCCGGTGCACAGTATGCGTCCAATCCCTGCCGGAAGCACCGCATTCAAGTGTGCATTCAAACCCTGCTGAAAGCACCGCATTCAAGTGTGCATCCAAACCCTGCTGAAAGCAGCGACTTCGCTCCAGAAGAAAGAATCTACAAGAGTGGAACCACTGCCCAGGTGGACGGCAACAGATCCTAAACTTGCTGCTTAAGTGTGGTGCGTCAGAGTTTCATGATCCCGATGTGTAGGAGTATCTAACTGGAACGTGCAGTGCTCCACCGCAACGGGAAAATGCTCCGCTAAACAATCCTGCAGTTTATGCAACACATCTGGCCCACAACCATCCCGATAGCAACGCGGATCCACCGTCACGTGCGCAGTGAGCGCCACCAACCCCGTCGAAACCGTGGACCCATGCATATCGTGCACATCAATCACATGCTCAATGCGCATCATATGTTCTCGCACCTGCTGCAAATCCAAACCCTCCGGAGTTTTCTCAAGCAACACATTCACCGCCCGCACAAACATCCGCGCAGCCCGCGGCCCCATCAGACACGCAATAATCAACGACGCAATCGGATCCGCAGCTGCCCAACCAGTCCAGTAGATAACCCCCGCTGCCACCAATACAGCAATCGAACCTAACGCGTCATTTAGAACCTCAAGAAAAGCAGCCTGCAAATTCAAACTCTGATCCCGGTGCGACAGTAAAATCGCTAACCCCACCACGTTCGCCAGCAAACCAACAACCCCAAAAACAGCCATCTGCGGCGCCAACACGTGCGCAGGTTCGAAAAACCGGGTGATGGCCTCGTACGCCACCCACACGCAAACAACCATGAGGATACCCGCCTGAAACGCAGCAGAAACCGCTTCAACCCGCACAAAACCCCACGTGTACTTATCACTGCGGGGCCGGCGCGACAAAACCGCAGCCGCGAGAGCGATCACCAGGCCCATCGAATCGACAAACATGTGCCCAGCGTCCGCGGCTAACGCCAGGGAACTAGTCCACCACGCGCCCACCAGCTCCGCTGCGAATACCGTGGCGGTGAGCGTCAAAACGATCGCTAGCGGCCGCACCCCCGCAGCGCCCGCATGTGAATGAGAATGGTCATGAGACATAGCACAATGGTTGCGCAGCAGCATAATAGAAGCATTATCATCTCAAAAACTGAAACGGTTTTGTGGCTTCTGCAAACCTCTCACGATTTCACGAGGCGCGTTATCGCCTGCATGGCTTCCGCAAGTTTCTCATCGGCCTGCGGCCCACCCGCCTGCGCAGCGTGCCGCACACAATGATCCATGTGGTCTTCCAACAAGTGCAACGCCACGTTCTCTAACGCAGATTTCATCGCAGAGATTTGAGTGAGCACGTCAATGCAATACACATCCTCATCGATCATCCGGTGAATTCCTCGCGCCTGCCCCTCAATACGTTTCATGCGCGCCAAATACTTTTGCTTATCACTCGTATAACCGTGCTCCACCGAAATCCTCCTGCCCTAAACCGCGCCCAGGAAGTGGGTAAAACCACCGGCGCGCCTTCAGTGTAACGCGCCGGTGGCACAACCTGAATCTAGCGGACTATCACCACGTGCAGGTTCCGTGGCCCATGAACCCCGTTCACACGGATCAGCTCAATGTCCGAGGTGGCAGACGGGCCCGCCACCCACGTAGTTGGACGCGTCGGATGCTCCCCGAGCAGTTTCACCGCCTGAGGGACCGTGGGGAACACATGGTCCCCACGCACCACCACCACGTGCGTGTCCGGCACGAGCGTGAGGGCCCGCCGACCCTGATCTTCCGTGCCATCCAACATGATCGTCCCCGTGTGCGACACCGCGCACCGCGACGCCGTGACGACCGCGTCAATCTGATCCAGCTGATGGTTCGTGAGCGGTGCGTCCGGCTGCTCAACCGTCACCGTCACCGCGTCCAAACCAGGGCGCCACTCTTGGGGTAACCCACGTGGAATCACCGCAGTAGCCACCCCCTCAAGCGCCTTCCGAATAGCAGCAGGCACACCCTTCTCGTCCGTAATCTGCACGTGCGCGTTGTAATCCTCCAACGCCTTTACAAACACGTCAATCACCGGGTCGGAACCAGGCGCGTCCTCCCCCTCCTGAATATAATCCCGAGGTACCTGCACGGGCTTAATCGGATTATCCCGCAGTGCGTGGCGTACCCGCCTTAAAACCTCTGCTTTCGCAACATTATCCTCAGCCATAGTCCGCATTAGTTCTGCTCCTTCCACCACGAACGGAACGTCTGTTTCGGCGGCACCGGAATATCGTGCGAACGCGTCCAAGTGGACACCACCGGCAGGGGGAGCGGACCGATCTTACCGGCCCTACCACCCAAAATGTTGCCCAGCGAAGCTGCGTTCCCAGCGGTTTCCATCCGCTTCCCGCTGCGCATCACCTGCGACGCTGCCCGCATCGCCAAATCCCAACCCGAAGGGATCCCCTTGCGACCCGCATCCTGGTACTTACGCCGGTTCTCGACAATAATGCCCGGCAAGTCAATATGGACCGGGCACGCATCCGCGCACGCGTTACACAGTGAACATGCGAACGGCAGGGTTGAATCCGGATCCGAATGGTCGAACCCATCCACCATCTGCGGGGTAAGTGAAATCCCAATCGGCCCCGGGTACACCGAGTTGTAGGCGTGGCCCCCAACTTCCTCGTACACCGGGCAAATATTCAAGCACGCGCCGCAGCGGATACACGACAGAGCCTCGTGCCCCACCTCGTCCGCCAACACTCGTGAGCGACCATTATCCATGAGGATCAAGTGGAACTCTTTTGGCCCATCCCCCTCATGCACCCCCGTCCACATCGACGTGTACGGATTCATCCGCTCACCCGTCGCCGAACGAGGCAGAAGCTGGGTGAACACCTCATAATCACGATAAGACGGCACCAGCTTCTCAATCCCCATCACGGTAATCAGCGTTTCGGGCAGAGTTAAACACATCCGGCCGTTACCCTCAGACTCAAAAACCGACAGGGTACCCGTCTGCGCAATCCCCATGTTCGCACCCGAAATGGACACTTTCGCATCCAAGAACTTCTGCCGCAAGTGCGCGCGCGCCGCCATCGTCAACTCGCGTGGCTGCGCCGAAATATCACTCGGAATATTCCGCATTTTTGCTTTAAAAATTTCTCGCACTTCCGCGCGGTTACGGTGAATCGCTGGAACCACCACGTGCGACGGCATGTCCTCACCCAACTGGACAATCATTTCCGCCAGGTCTGTTTCCCACGCGCTGATCCCCAGCTTCTCTAAATGCTCGTTGAGGTTAATCTCTTGCGTTGCCATGGACTTGACCTTAACCACGTCGTCCACGCCTTTATCCTGCAAGATCCCAGACACGATCCGGCACGCTTCCTCACCGTCCCGCGCCCAGTGGACAATCCCTCCGTTCTTCTTCACGTTCGCTTCGAACTGCTCCAGTAACTCCGGCAGCATCGCCTGCGTACGCTGCTTAATCGCGCTCGCAGCCAACCGCAACTGTTCCCAATCCGGCATTTCGTCTACGCGCTGACCGCGCTTGTTCCGAATCGTGTTAGTCGCATGCCCGATATTGCGCCGCAACTGCGTGTTCTGCATCTGCCGTTTAGCCGAAGACGCGAAGTACTCTCCCCACCGCAGCGGGTCATCCGGAATCGGCACGCCCGGTGTCCACGCCTGCGGCTGCTCAGACGAATGCGCTCTGCCCGTTTTCTTCCCAGAATGCTTTTGCGCCAATAGTTCAACCAACATTGGTGTTATACCCCCACTTTCGTTGTCGTCTCCGGAGCTGCCCACGGCTCATCCTGAGTGGGAGCCAGTACCTCCGCAATATGAATCGCACGAATCCCCGCATTAGCGCGCGCAAGCCCGCCCCCAATATGCATGAGGCACGAGTAGTCACCCGCGACCACCATTTCCGCGCCCGTAGACTGAATATTCGCCATCTTTTTCGCCAGCATCGCGGTAGACACATCCGGGTTCTTGAGGGAGAACGTGCCCCCGAAACCGCAGCACGCACTGGCGTCCGGCAAGTCTATAAGCTCTAACCCACCCACCTTGTTTAACAGCCGGTAAGGTTTGTCCCCCAGCTTCGTGATCCGCAGTGAGTGGCACGTGGAGTGATACGTGACCTTGTGTGGGAAGTACGCGCCCACATCCTCCACGCCCAACACGTCGATCAGCAGTTCCGGAAGATCATAGGTGAGGTCCGCGATCCGCTGCGCGTCTTTAGCGAGCCGGCGTTCCTCAAGCGAATTCGCTACCAGAGCCTGCTGGTGGCGGATCGAACCGGTACACGAACCAGACGGAACCACGATCGCGTCCCACTGCCCGTCAAGCACGGGTTTGAACGTGTCCACATGGTTCTTGATGAGCGGTAAGGCCTCGTCGTAATACCCCGTATTAATGTGCATTTGGCCGCAGCACCCTTGCTGCTCGGGGAAGTAAACGTCGTGCCCTAAACGCCGCAGCAGATGCACCGTGGCCTGCGCGGCTTGCGGAAACATGACGTCTGAAACGCACGTTGCGAAGAGTGCGATTTTCATACCGTTTTCCTTTCGAGAAGGTTGACTATCTGGAGGTTCTAAATGATGTGATGCAGGCCGACCAGCAGCGCTAACACCACGAGCATTAACGCGGAGATGGGGGCGAGGCGGCGCAGCAGTTCGGGTTCGGAGTTCGGTTTGTCAATCGCCCCAGCTGCGATCGCGAGGTTCTGGGGGGAGACGATCTTGCCGATCCCGCCACCGATTGTGTTTGCGGACAGCAGGAGGGACGGGTTCGCCCCAACGGTGTGTGCCGCAGTGGTTTGCAGGTCGGCGAACAGGGCGTTAGCGGATGTGGCGGAGCCAGTTACGGCGGTGCCGATCCACCCGAGTACGGGGGAGATGAGCACGAACGCGCCGCCCGCACCGGACATCCACGCGCCAATAACCCCTGTCTGACCAGAGAAGTTCATGACGTACGCCAGCATCATCACCGTGGCGATAGTGAGGATCGCGATACGCAGACCATAAATGGTGGTGCCCAGGGTTTTGAAGCCCTTCCCAACCGTGAATGGGAACTGCTTGTTCGCCGTTTTGGCGTAAACGAAGGTTACGACGATTGCGGTGAGGGCAATGAGGGTGCCGGGTGAACTCAGTGTCGCCAAGGAGAACTGGGTGGAGGGGTTCACCGCCCCATCTGCGGTGAGCAGGTGCCCGTCCAAACCGGGCCAGCCGAACTTGATATCCGTAGCTTTCAACGCTGCCGGCAAGTCGATGCCGATGGTCCAAAGTTTCGCCACCCCGAATACCAGCACCACCAGCCAGTACGGCATTAGCGCGAGGGTAGCGCGTTTGCCGGTGAGTTTTGCATCTGTTTGCGTGCGTTCTGTTTCGGGCGTGGTGGGTTTCCACACTTGCAGCAAGCCGGTGACCGCGGCGAACCCGAGGAGGGAGGCGAGGATCGCGGTGAGTTCATACGAGAAGTAGGTGGCGACCGCCCAGTGTCCCAGCGCCGTCACAATTCCGGATGCTAGCGCCACGGGCCAAAGCTGCTTTAAACCCCGTTTCCCATCGAGAAGTACCAGCAGGCCCAGGGGGACGAACCCGGCGATGAACGGGGTGATGATTCCCATTTGTGCGGCCACCTCGAGGGGGTTTTGTTCCCCGATTCCCGCGGCGGTAGTAACCGGGATGGCCACGGCCCCGAAACCAACGTTGATTGCGTTACCAGTGATCGTCACGACCGCCGCTTTGATGGGTTCCACCCCGATCGCCACGAGCATTGCGCACACGATCGCGACGGGCGCACCGAAGCCCGCTAGGCCCTCAAGAATTCCGCAGAAACTAAACGCAAGCAAAAGCGCTTGGATCCGCCGGTCTCCGGCTCCGACCACGTTGAACGCGGCGCGCACGTCCGCGGATCGGCCACTGCCCTCAGACAGGTTATAAAGCCAAACGGCAGTGATGATGATGTACAAAATGGGAGTAAAAGAAAACGCCAGACCCTGGGAACCAGAAAGTAAAGCCAGGGAAACCGGCATTTTGAACCCAATCACGGCCACCACCAGTGCGGTCGCCAGTGAAATGAGTGCACACCAGTGGGTTTTAACTTTAAAAACACCCAGGAGAATGAAGAACACGAGCAGCGGGAGCAAACCCACTAACGCGCTTATGAAGAGTGAACCACCAATAATGTGCTCACCCGGAGTGAAAGTTACGGCAACCGGCATACCTCGGACCTCTATCGTCGTTGATCGAAACTTCGCTGCAACAAGCAACGCGTTACGTAAAACTCTATGCTATGGCCCAGGTAACACCAGAAAACCGCGATAACCCGCGGGTTCTGGGCTCAACGTCCTAGACAATTTGGCAGCGCTTGTGTTGCCTAATTGTCAGGCCTGAGCCCGGGGGAGAGACCGGTGCGCACCCGCAGAAAACGCCAACGGATTCGCGCGGGAGAGACCGGTGCGCACCCGCAGAAAACGCCAACGGACTCCCGCGGGAGAGACCGGGGAGGCGTGCGACAGAGGCTAGTGTTACCGGCGCGGGTAAAACCACCGTAAGCCTGCGGTAGAAACCACCGAGAACCTGGGCTCAGCACGGCCCCGATTAGTTGCCCTCCCACAGGCGGATTGACCCACCTGGAATCGCATTAATGAGGTTAGCGGTGTAGTCGCGCTGCGGGTTTTTGAACAGCTCATCAGTCTTATTTGCCTCAACGACCCTGCCGTGCTGCATCACCACCACGTCATCGGCCATTTGCCGCACCACCGCGAGGTCGTGGGTGATGAACAGGTACGTCAGCAACCGTTCGGTCTGCAGACGCGACAGCAGCTGCAGAATCTGCTCTTGCACCAGCACATCCAGGGCCGACACGGCTTCGTCCAACACAATCACCTCGGGGCCTAAGGCGAGTGCCCGGGCGATTGCGACGCGTTGGCGTTGCCCACCCGACAGTTCCCCGGGGTAGCGACGCATCGCAGACCGGGGAAGCTGAACAGCATCCAACAGTTCAGCTACGCGTTCTTGCCGCGCTTTCTTATTCCCGCGCTTATGCACCCGCAAAGGCTCTTCTATGCAGCGGTAAACGGAGAATGTGGGGTCCAGTGAACCGTAGGGGTTTTGGAACACCACCTGCATTTTGGAACGCATTTTTAACAGTTCCGTTTCTCCCACCGTCGATAGGTCCGTGCCCTTGTAGAACACTTTCCCAGACGTGGGGTTGAGGAGGTTCAAAATAATGTTCGCCACCGTGGATTTACCTGACCCAGATTCACCCACTAGCGCGAGCGTAGTACCTTGCCGTACGGTAAACGACACGTTGTCAACTGCCCGCAGTTTGGATGCCGCCCCCTTTTGGCCGCGCACATCAAAGTCTTTAACGAGTTTTTCAACGCGAATTATTTCGCGCGTGTAGTCGTAACCTTCTACGCTTTTATTTAATAATTCGTCTGAGGTCTCCCCTTGCTTGAGTGCCGCTTGGATCCGCTGCGATGCCAAGGAGGGGGCAGCGGCAACTAAACGCTGCGTGTACGGATGCTGCGGTTGCTGCAGAATCTGTAGGGCCGGGCCCGATTCAACGACGCGGCCGCGGTGCATCACCACCAGGTGGGAAGCGCGTTCTGCCGCCAACCCCAAGTCGTGGGTAATGAACAACACCGCGGTGCCAAGCTCGTGCGTCAAGTGCTCCAAGTGGTCCAGAATCTGGTGCTGCACGGTCACGTCCAGCGCGGATGTGGGCTCGTCCGCAATCAGCAGTTTCGGCCGCGCCGCCAGGCCAATTGCGATCAGGGCCCGCTGGCGCATCCCGCCGGAAAACTCGTGTGGGTACTGTTTCGCCCGCCTTTTCGCATCTGGCAGCCCCGCTTGTTCCAACAGTTCGGCAACGCGCTCGTGGGCGGCACTACCTTTTGTAATGTTGTTTGCGGTGAGTGTTTCTTTAACTTGCGTTCCGATTCGCCACACGGGGTTCAGGTTCGACATGGGATCTTGAGGTACCATGCCGATCTGACTGCCCCGCAGCTCAATCAGGTCCTTCTCTGAAAGCCCAACGAGTTCGCGCCCATCGAACCGGATGGATCCGCCCGTTACTTGCCCGGTGCCGGGGAGGAGGCCGTTAATGGAGCTGGCGAGTGTGGATTTACCCGAACCGGATTCACCCACGATCGCTACTGTCTGCCCGGGGTACACCGTGAGGTTTGCCTTCCGGACCGCTGGCACCATGCCGGTGGAAGATTGGAAAGCTACTTCCAAATCCGTTATTTTTAACAGTTCTTTCATTTCTTTCGCGCCTTCGGATCTAGAGCGTCGCGCACCACGTCGCCCATCATGATGAAACTCAAAACGGTGAGTGCCAATGCGCCCGCAGGGTAGAACAGCACCATCGGACGAGTCCGCAGGGAAGCTTGGGCTGCGTCTATGTCATGCCCCCAAGACACCACGTCGGGTGGCAGTCCAATCCCGAGGAAGGAAAGGGTTGCTTCGGCCACAATGAACGTGCCAAGCGCAACCGTTGCGTACACGATTATGGGTGCCGCCGCGTTGGGCAGGACGTGTGCGACGAGGGTGGAGAACCCGGGTCTGCCCAGTGCTTTCGCAGAGGTTATGTACTCGTTTTGCTTAATGCTCATAACGGCCCCGCGGGTAATCCGAGCGATCTGCGTCCACCCGAATGCTCCCAGCACCACGGCCACGGTCACTACCGTGCGGGAGCCTTTGAACATTTGCATCACCACGATCGCAGCCAGAACAAATGGGATCGCGAAGAAAATGTCGGTGATACGCGACAGAATCGTGTCTACGACCCCACCGAACCAGCCGGCGACCGCGCCGAAAAGTACGCCGACGATCACGGCGATCGCGGTGGCTAGTACCCCCACGGTAACGGAGGCGCGCGCACCATACATCGTGCGTGAATACACGTCGCAGCCCTGCCGGTCGAAACCAAACCAGTGGCCAGACTCCGGGGTCGCTAAAGACTTCGCGAGCTCACAGTGCGCCGGATCCGTTCCCGTGAACAAACTGGGGAACGCACTGACTACAACCGCGAGCGCAATAATCGCTGCGGACACCCAGAACACGGGGCGGCGGCGCAAATACTTCCACGCCTCACCCCACATGGACGATGGTGCAGACTCGTCCCTAACCGCGTCCACAGCCCCCAGGCCGGTCTCGTCAATATCGCTAACGTAGTGTTCCTGGCCCGGCAAAACAGTTTTGAAATCAGCCATTGTTCAAATCCCCTTCCTTAGGAGTACCGGATCCGTGGATCCAAGGCTGCGTACAACAGGTCAACCAGGAGGTTCGCAATAATGTAAACCACCACCAGCACAGTGGTGAACGAAACCACGGTGGCGGCTTCCCCACGCACAATCGCCTGGTACATGGTGCCACCCACACCGTTGATAGCGAAAATACCTTCGGTAACAATCGCCCCTCCCATTAACGCCCCCAGGTCACCACCTAGGAACGTGACCACGGGAATCAGGGAGTTACGTAAAATATGGCGGTTCATAACCGCAGCTCGGCTCATGCCTTTAGCCCGTGCGGTCCGCACGTAATCCGCCGACAGGTTCTCGGACACGGACTGGCGCGTGAGCCTCAAGACATATGCAAAAGATACCGCCCCCAAAACGATCGCGGGCATTAAAAGTCGGTAAAAAGACGTATCTGGCCCAACGGTGGCGGGTAGCAGCTTCCACTGCACCCCCACCACGAACTGGAGTACGAAACCGATTACGAACGTGGGCACAGAAATCACGAACAACGACACCACCAAGACGGTGGAATCAAACAAGCCCCCGCGCCGCAAACCAGCTATCAGGCCGAACCCGATGCCGAGCACAGCCTCAAAAATAAGGGCCATAACCGCAAGTTTCACGGTCACGGGAAACGCGCCCGCCATCACTTCATTAACGGAACGGCCCGAAAACGTGGTGCCGAAATCGAACGTCACCACGCCTTTCAAATAAAGCAGGTAGCGCACGAGGAACGGTTTATCCAGGTTGAACTTAGACGCTATCTCTGCACGCATTTCTGGGGTCATCCCCCGGTCCCCACCGAGCGCAACCACCGGATCACCAGGCATCAAATACACCATGGCGAAAATCAGGAAAGTCGCGCCCAAGAACACAGGAATCATCTGCAGCAGGCGCCGGCCGACATATCGCAGCATCGAACTTCCTTTAAATAAATAGAAAACAAAAATGTGTACACGTGGGGGCGGCCCGCTCACAAGAGCCAAGTTGGCCGCCCCCAGTGTTTAAAGACGGTACAGAACCGCTATTTCTTCACGATCTTGTAAGCTTCCGGCACGCCCTGCCAGTTGAACTCCACGTTGTCGACGTTGTTCGACCACGCGCCCACCGTGTTCTGATACCACGTGGGAATAACAGGTAGGTCCTGCATCAAGATCTCCTGCGCCTTCTGGTAGTGCTCGTTCGCCTCGTCAACAGAAGTGGAAGAGTCACCTTCGTTCAACAGCTTGTCGAAATCCGGGTTGGAGTAGTCCACGTCGTTCGCACTGCCGTTAGTTTTGAAAATAGGCGTGAGGAAGTTGGACAAAGCTGGGTAGTCTGCCTGCCACCCGGTGCGGAACGCGGTCTTAATGGTGCGGTCCGTGATCTCGGTGCGCAGCGACTTGAAATCTGGGTAAGACTTGCCTTGCGCGTTGATGCCCAACGTGTTCTTAATCGAGTTGGACACCGCGTCTACCCAGCCTTGGTGGCCGCCGTCGGCATTGTAGGCGATCTCAAGGGTTCCGGAGAACTTCGAGATCTCATCGGCCTTCTGCCACAGTTCTTTCGCCTTTTCGGGGTTGAACTCCAAGACCTCATTGCCCTTCAACTTGTCCGTGTAACCGTTAATAACGGGTGCGGAGAAGTCTTTGGCGGGCGTGCGGGTCTTGTGGAACACTTTCGTCGTAATTTCGTCGCGGTCAATCGCCATGGAGATTGCTTGCCGCCGCAACTGGCCTTCCTCATCGTTTTGGAAGTGCTCAATGTAGGGGATTGCGAAGCTGTCTGACCGGGCCACTGGTTCGTTGAAGAATCGGCCTGCCACGTCCTGTTCGTAGGTGGAGAATGCGGATTCGTCCACTTCGTCTAACACGTCTAAGTTATCGGCCAGCACGTCCGCGTACGCTGCGTTCATTTTTGTGTAGAACTTGTACACGAGCCCATCGTTTTGAGGTTTCCGGTCGCCCTCATAGTTCGGGTTCGGCACCAGGGTGGCTTGCACGTTGTGCTCCCAAGCGCCCTCTTCTTTCATTTTGTAGGGTCCGTACCCAACGGGATTCTCCCCGAACTCGTCCGTTACCTTGCCGTCGTTGTCGAACGCGGAATCAGGTAGGGGAGCGAACGCGGAGTAGCCTAAGCGCAGTGGGAAGTCGGCAGTCGGTTGGTTTAGTTCCACGGTGAAGTGGTAATTGTCCACCTTCTTCAACCCGGTCAGTTCGGAATCCTCTTTGTCGGAGTACCCTTTGATCGGTTCCATGAATGCGCCAGATAGGCGTGCATTCGACAGCTTACCTGCGTCATTCCAAGCTTTAATGAAGTTGTCGGCCTTCACTTCCGTGTCGTCGGAGAACTTCAGGCCCTTCTTGAGCTTAATGTCGAACTTTGTGGAGTCGTCGTTCGCGTCAATTGACTCAGCAATCTCGTTGTGTGACTCGCCTTTTTGGTCGTAGTAGACCAAGCCTGCGAACACCATGTCGATAATTCGTCCGCCACCCACTTCGTTAGTTGCGGAGGGGATCAGTAAGCTCTGCGGTTCCGTCCCGTTCAAGGTCACGTAGTTGGAACCACCGGTTGCTCCCGAGTCGCCAGATCCGCTGCTGTCACCGGACCCGCATGCCGCGGTTGTGAGGGCCAGAGCGGCCGTAGCAGCCACTGCTGCTATCTTCTTCAGGGTCATAATTCTTCCTTCATTCGCACAACTGTTGGGGATAGGTCGTTGTGTAACTGTGGACTCTACCAAAGCGATATTGCCCTCAGAAAGAAGTCTTACTAAGTGAGAAGAAAACGTCCAGCGAAATGATATAACCGTGTGAGTTGCGGAATATTATGCCCCCATAATCCGGCGCTGGTCACCATCTAGCGAGTGGAGTGAACGCGCTGGCTACAGTGCGGAAATTATTGCCTCCACCGAAGCCTTTGCGTCGCCGAACAGCATCTGGGTGTTGTCTTTAAAGAACAGTGGGTTCTGCACGCCGGCGTAACCGGTAGCCATGGAGCGTTTAAATACGACCACGTTCGCGGCCTCCCACACGCGCAGCACCGGCATTCCCGCAATTGGGGAGCCCGGTTCTTCCGCAGCGGGGTTAACCGTGTCGTTTGCGCCGATCACGAGTACGACGTCGACGTCACCGAAGTCGTCGTTAACCTCATCCATTTCTTTAACGATGTCGTACGGTACTTTCGCTTCCGCCAAAAGCACGTTCATATGTCCAGGCAGGCGCCCAGCTACCGGGTGGATCCCAAACTCCACGTCCACCCCGGATGCGCGCAAACGCTTCGTCAGATCTGCAACGGGGTACTGTGCCTGCGCCACCGCCATGCCGTAACCGGGGGTGATCATGACCTTCGAGGCGTCCTTCAGTAGTTGCGCGGTTTCACTCGCTGTGATCTCGCGGTATTCACCCTGTTCCTCATCTTTGGATGCGACTGCGCCATCGGAACCAAACCCACCTAAAATGACGGACACGAACGAGCGGTTCATTGCTTTACACATGATGTAAGACAGGTACGCACCCGAGGAACCAACCAGGGCCCCCGTGATGATCAGCAGGTCATTGCCCAGCATGAACCCGGCGGCCGCGGCAGCCCACCCGGAGTACGAGTTCAGCATCGACACAACCACCGGCATGTCCCCACCGCCGATAGCTGCCACTAGGTGCAAGCCGAGCGCAAGCGCGATTATCGTCATAACTACCAGCAGGGTGATTCCCAAACCGGTTACGCCGTCTTGGCGCACAAAGAACACCATCAGCACGACCGAGATGATGATCGCCGCGAGGTTCAGCAAGTTCCGCCCCGGCAGAGTCAGGGGCGCGCCCTTCATCTTCCCAGATAGTTTCAGGTACGCGATGATAGAGCCGGTGAACGTGACGGCACCAATAAAGACCCCCAGGAACACTTCCCCTAGGTGGAAGCCACCCAGGGCAGCGGACGCCCGGTCTGGCGCCAAATAAGAGTTGTACCCAACGAGCACTGCGGCAAGGCCAACGAATGAGTGCAGCAGCGCGATGAGTTCGGGCATCCCCGTCATCTCAACCCGTTTGGCGCGGATAATGCCGATTACCGCGCCCGCCGCCATCGCGACGGCAATCAAAATCGCGGTAACTAGTACGCCCCGGTCTGGATGCGAGGTTAGCGCCAGCGCGATTGTGGCGGCCACCGCGATGGTCATTCCGATTACGCCGGCGTTGTTACCTTTTTGCGCGGTCTCTTGGTTAGACAGGCCCGCTAGCGCGTAAATAAATAGTAGTGCGGCCGCAATGTAGGCCAGTGCAACAATCGAGTTCAATCCAATTCCGAGCATGGGGCCTAATCCTTCTTGAACATGGCGAGCATCCGGTGGGTGACCGTGAATCCGCCGAAGATGTTAATGGACGCAACCATGATGGCAACTACCGACAGGGCAGACACCAGGAGGTTTGCGGAGCCGACTTGCAAAATAGCGCCCACCAGGATGATCCCAGAGATCGCGTTCGTAACAGACATGAGGGGCGTGTGCAGTGAGTGCGTGACGTTTGTGATCACGTAGAACCCAACCACCACCGCGAGTGCGAGCACCATGTAGTGGCCAATAACTGCGGTGGGGGAGGCGAGCACGAGCGCGGCCAGCACCAGGGCAGCGAGGCCACCGCCAAGAATCCGGTGGCGTTTCTTCGCAGCTGCCTTACGGGACTGTTCAGCTTTCTGCTTTGCCTCTGCCGCCGGATCTGGTTTCGCAGCCGGAGCCGGGCGGGCCGCAGACACTTTGATGGGCGGCGGTGGCCACAGGATGTCCTGGCCGTGCGTAACGGTAATGGCGCGCACCACCTCGTCATCCAAATCTAAGTTCAGCTGCCCATCCTTATTGGGAGTGAGTAGTTTCAACAGGTTCAGCACGTTCTGCCCATACAACTGGGAGGATTGTGCGGGGAGGCGAGCGGGCAGGTCCGTGTAGCCGACGACCAGCACCCCGCCTTCCGTGGTGGTAACTCTTCCGGCTTCGGTGAGTTCGCAGTTACCCCCGTTTGCCGCCGCCATATCGACGATGACGCTCCCGGGTTTCATCTGCTCCACTGCGCTGCGGGTGAGCAGCACGGGAGATTTGCGGCCCGGCACGTTCGCCGTGGTGATCACAATGTCTGCCTGCGCCGCCTGCTGCGTGTACAGTTTCTGCGCCGCATCCAAATCATCTTGGGACAGTTCTTTAGCATACCCATCTGTAGATTCTTGCTGCGCCACGGGAATCGGCACGAATGTTGCGCCCATGGATTCGACTTGTTCCGCCACTTCCGGGCGCACGTCAGTGGCGTACACCTGCGCGCCCATTGAGTTAGCGGTGCCGATTGCCGCCAGACCAGCCACGCCCGCACCGATCACGTATACCCGTGCCGGGGGCATCTTCCCAGCTGCCGTGACCTGCCCGGTGAACAGGTGGCCGAAAACGCTCGCGGCTTCGATAACTGCCCGGTAACCCGCCACGTTCGCTTGGGACGACAGAACGTCCATCGACTGGGCCCGCGAAATGCGTGGCACCGTATCCATTGCCAGCGCAGTGATCTTGCGTTCCGCCAGGGTTTCCAGCAGGTCGCTATTTCGGGCGGGGGCAAGTTGGGCGACCAGCGTGGCCCCTTCTTTCATGAGGTCCAACTGCTCGGTGGTGGGCGTGCCAACGGAGAGGACGATGTCTGCCCCCCATGCGGAGGGGGCATCACCGATGTGCGCGCCCGCGTCCTCAAACTGGTAATCCGGGTAGTGGGAACACTCCCCAGCCCCGGATTCCACCGTCACTTCGTAACCTAACTTAATTAGGTTCCCCACCGATTTGGGTGTGGACGCAACTAAACGACGCTCCGTCCCCTCATTGGGCACACCTATGCGCACGACGTCTCCTTCGAAGTTTCACATTTTGTTAACAATTGATCTTGTAAACAATTGGAGGATATACGAATATCAATCCTAAATCAGCATAAATCTAAACCCGCATTCGCGTGGTCTTATGGCCCCCGGGTAGTGCTTATAGTGCTTGCGCGGCGGCGCGAGCTGCCGGGCCGAACGCGTCTAGGATCGCCCCCACGTTCTCGTCCGTGTGCGCACTGGACACGAACCAGGCTTCGAACGGAGAGGGTGGGAGGTAGATGCCCTCGTCGAGCATGGCGTGGAAGAACGCGCGATACGCGTCCGTGTTCTGCGCTTTGGCTTGCTCGTAGTTATGCACGCCGTGCTCTGCGGGGGCTTCCCCTAAGAACAGGGAGAATAGGTTCCCTGCGTTATTGATTGCGAATGGGACCCCTTCGGCTTGCAGTGTTTGCGCGAGGTTCGAACGCAGCACGGAAGAGACGGAGTTTATCCGTTCGTACATGAGGGGGGTGGCTAGCTCTAACGTGGCGAGCCCCGCCGCGGTCGCCAGGGGGTTGCCCGACAGGGTACCGGCCTGGTATACGGGTCCGAGGGGAGCGAGTAAATCCATGTATTCTGCGCGCCCACCCACGGCGGCCAGGGGCATTCCGCCGCCAATCACTTTGCCGAACGTGAAGATGTCCGGCGTGTACGCCGCGATTGAGCAGGAGGGGTTTGTCGCCGCTTTCTCACCCAGCGCTTCGTACCCCCAGTATCCGGAGGGGGAGACGCGGAAGCCAGTTAGGACCTCGTCAAAAATCATGAGGGCCCCGTGCTCGGAGGTGATTTCGCGGATCGCCTGGTTGAAACCCTCAGGTGGGGTAATGACCCCCATGTTCGCGGGCGCGGCTTCGGTAATAACCGCGGCTATTTCGTTGCCGCGCTGTTCAAAGACCGCGCGCAGGGCCTCCGTGTCACCGTAGGGGATTACGATTGTATCTTTACTAGTGCCTTCGGTGACGCCAGCTGAACCAGGCAGCCCTGCGGTGGCCACTCCGGACCCCGCTTCGGCAAGTAGTGAATCTGAATGACCGTGGTAGCAGCCAGCGAATTTTACGAGTAGGTCGCGGTTCGTGGCGCCGCGCGCCAAGCGGATAGCCGTCATCGTCGCTTCCGTACCGGTGGAAACAAACCGGAGTTTTTCTGCGCACGGAACGCGCTCTTGCACAGCCTGCGCCAAACGGGTTTCAGAGGCGGTGGGCGCCCCAAAACTCAACCCTGCCTCGGCGGCTTTTTTCACGGCCTCCACTACTTCTGGGTGGCAGTGTCCCAGCAGAGCCGGCCCCCACGACCCAACTAGGTCTACGTAAATTTGCCCTTCCACATCGCGGACCAGGGCTTGCCCCGCGGACTCAATGAAACGCGGCACACCGCCCACGTTGCCGTAGGCACGAACCGGGGAGTCCACACCCCCGGGAATCACAGTTTTAGCGGCGTCGAACAGTTCTTTGTTCGACAGCTGCGGCGACGCAGTGGGGGTTTCGTCCGAATCAAAATGTGTTTCAACCATGGGATCAGTCTAATGTAGGTGCCGCACCTGCCGCAGAAACACCCAAAAAAGCTACCGCAAACGCGCCGCTCACAGACGCAAACGCGCCGCTGCCCACAAGTAAACGCGTGGGTGCCAGAAGCTGGCGTTTAGAGCAAACCCGCCGTCCACGTGAGTGCGTAGTACGGCAGGGTCACGGTTTGTTCGGCGGCATACCCCAGGTGGTCAAACAAGTACCAGCGCAGGTTGTCTTGCATCCGCCCTCGGTTGCGTGGCGTTGACCGCAGGTAGCTGGAGCGGGTTCTGGCTAGCGCCATTATTTGTTCTGGCAGCATCCGCACAGTGAACGTGTCCACCGTCAGTTCGGGGCGGGTAAACTGCGGGCCCAGTTTCGGGGGCGTGTCTGGCCTGTGCACATCCCCCGACCGCATAATCCGCGTGAGGCGGTGCACCCACTCGACGCGCACATCCAACTGGTTAAAAAGTATCGCCACGGCCCCGTCTGGTTTGAGGATCCGAGCCAGTTCCGCGCTCGCGGTCTGGGCGTCGACCCAGTGCCAAGACTGAGCGAACGTAACCAGGTCTATGCTTGCCGCAGGCTGGTGGGTGTCTTCCGCGGTCGCGTCAATGCAGTTCACCCCCCGTTCCAATGCTTGCTGTCGCATCGCGCGAGCGGGTTCCACGCCTATTACATGCGCGTTTGGGGCTGCGTCCATTAACTGCCGCGTGAGGATCCCCGTGCCACACCCCACGTCCAACACCTCACCGTCGCCCGCGAGATTAGCGAGAGCAGTGATAGTGGACTGCGGGTAGCGGGGCCGGTACTGGTCGTACTCACCGGTTGCGCGTTCAAATGCGTTTTGAGGTGCGTGTCGGTCCCAAGGTTGCTTATCGCCCACCGGGTGCGGCCGGCCTGGTTCGGTGGGTGGCAAAGCTGGGGGAATGCGCATGCCCATCAGCATAGCGCGGTGCCTCAAAAAGCATAAAAAAGAAGGTAATCCAACAGAATACCAGTATTAGAGACGCTTTGCGGGGCAAATCAGGGAAGTTGGTACGATGCATGGAACCATCAACGGGTTGGAAGAAGAGAGTACCCAAATGAAGTTTCGTGATAGTAAAACCTATACGTTAGTCATCACGGGCCTGGCGCTGTTCGCCATGTTCTTTGGTGCTGGTAACTTGATTTTCCCCATTATGATCGGGGTGGACGCCGGGACAAACGTGTCGTGGGCACTGATTGGGTTCCTGTGCACGGGCGTGCTGCTGCCGGTGCTGGGCATGATTGCGGTGGCAACGTCACAAGATGGGATTACGGGGATTGCGAATCGGATTGGGCGAGTGCCCGGGCTAGTTTTTACCGTCACGGTTTTCTTGTCGACCGGCATGCTCTACGCGATTCCGCGGGTGGCAACCGTCAGTTACGAAATGTCGGTTAAACCCCTGCTCACTTCTGGTGGGCAGCCGTCGGACATAACTTCCGAGGATGCCGTTGGCCTGGCGGTGTACACGCTCGTGTTTTTCGCGGTGGTGACCCTCATGGTGCTTAACCCCACGGAATTGTTGGAACGCATTGGAGCGTGGCTGACGCCTGCGCTGGTGATTTTGCTGGTCGTACTTATTTCGGCGGCGTTCTTTAAGCTCCCGTCCACGGCGGTGGCGCCGGCAGCTAAGTTTGCGGACAATCCGATGCCCACCGGCATAATCGAAGGCTACTTCACGATGGATGCGCTCGCCTCGTTCGTGTTCGGCATCGTAATTATCGTTTCGCTGCGCAACCGTGGTTTCAACACGAAGCAGCAGGTGTTTGCGGGAACTGCGAAAGCCGGAGTGATCGCGGGTACCTTGCTGGCACTCGTTTACATTGGGCTCACCCTGTTGGGTAACCGCGTGGCCGGGCAGGGGCTGACGAATGGGGCGCAAGCACTCGCGACCGCCGCGTCTTCTTTATTCGGCCGCGGTGGACAAGTGATTTTTGGGCTCATCGCCTTGCTCGCGTGCCTTACCACCGCAGTCGGTTTGGTGGGGGCTTCCGTTCAGTATTTCCGCACTCTGTTCCCCCGCGTTGGGTACAAGCAGATGGTTGCCGTGCACATTGCGGTTTCCCTCTTGTTGGCAAATATGGGTCTGGAGGCAATCCTCAAGGTTGTTGCGCCCCTCAACCAGTTCATTTACCCAGCTGCGATCTGCGTGATTGTGGTGTGCTTGGTGGACATTCCGGTGCCGGGCAAGTTGAAGTGGGCGTATCGCCTTCCCGCTTGGGTAGCGTTTTTCATTTCTGCGTTTGAGGCCCTGTACTCAACGGAGCTTCCAGCTTTCGAAGGCTTGCGCTACTACCTGGACATGCTTCCGCTGGGGCAGGTGCAGATGGCTTGGGTTATGCCCGCGCTGGTGGCGCTCATTGCCGGCATGGTGTTAGATGCGTACCAGGGGCGCATTAAGCACGAGTTTGAGGACGTGGCTGAATCTGACGGTGCGATCCTGGAAGGCGCGCGAGGACTGTAAGAGCGGTTCCTAGAGGGAACGCGGGGCCTATAGAGCAGTCTCTTGAGGCACGGGGCTAGTCAATGCTCGGTGCGCAAGGTACCTAAGGGTCGGGGCGGCAAGCGAGCGAGCCCCGGCCTTTAGGGTATGTCCAGGGCGTGCGCCACCTCGTCCACTATTTGCCGCATTGCGATCCGCGCCTGCTCGGGTTTACCTTCCCACACGGCTGCGACCACGGCCTCATGCGCATCTAGAGCTTCCGGTTTTGGACGCTGCGGGTACATGTGTAGTTCCACCCGGCCGCGCAAAACGGTGGCCACGACGTCGGCGAAAGCAGAGAACAGTTCGTTCCCAGAGTGGCGCAGCAAGGTGGTGTGGAACTGGATGTCGAGCACGTGGAACTCGTCGAGCTCGCCGGCTTCCCCGGTGCGGCGCAGCTGCGCCGCCAGCACGGGCATCAGCGCGCGCACTTGCGCAGGCGCCACTTGCGCAGCCGATGCGGCGGCAGCCGGTTCGATCGCTAAACGCAGCTCGGTGAGGTCTAACAGTTGTTCTTGGCGGTGGGTGGAGGCCAGCTTCCACTGAATCACCTGCGTGTTCAACGCGTCCCACTGCTGCACCGGGTTGGGCACCAGCCCGACTCGACGCCGAACAGTCACGGCGTTCACCGCTTCGAGTAGTTTCGCAACCTCGCGCGCCACAGTGCGGGAGATCCCAAACCGGTGCTGGATCTCTTCTAGCGTGAACGCGGTTTTCTCGGGCCAGTCGCCATCGAGGATTTCCACAGCCAGGGTGGTGCAGATGCGTTCGTACAGTAATGCCTCTCTTTGCTGCTGATTGTCCAACATAGCTCCCCGCTCTCCCGCGCACTAATTCTTACATATTTCTATATGCGGGTGGTATTTTGTCCCCTCATGCTTATAATAAGTACTACGATTTGATCGATAGGTGCTACCTAACGGGTGTGGCGGCCTACGTGTGGCTACCGGACCGACGACGAAGTTGAAGGAGAACGCATGAGCATTCACGTAGTTGTGATGGGCGTTGCTGGCAGTGGCAAATCCACTGTTGCAGAGGCGATACACGATCAACTGGGATACACGCTCGCAGAGGGAGACGAGTTCCACCCTCAGGCAAATATTGACAAAATGTCCGCTGGCGTACCTTTAAATGACGAGGACCGCTGGCCGTGGTTACGTTCCATAAACACGTGGATGAAAGACAAGGCGGAGGCAGGCGAATCCACCGTCGTGTCTTCGTCAGCGCTCAAACGTGCGTATCGGGACGTGTTGCGCGACGACGTGCCCGTATTCTTTATTCACCTTGAGGGAACCGAGGAGGTTCTGGCGCAACGGATGAAAGAGCGGCCGCACCACTTTATGCCCGCCTCACTGCTGCGCAGCCAGTTCGAAACCCTTCAGCCCCTGGAGGCTGATGAGGGAGGCGTAGTGGTGAACGTCGACGGCAGTAAAGAATCGGAAATCCAGCAGGCAATCGCCGCAATCGAAAAGTTCCAGGCTGCGCACTAGTTAAAGGATGCGAACTAGGCGAAGGCTGCGCACTAAGTAAAAGGCTGCGAGCTAGGTAAATGCGGGGCAGTAGGCAACTAGTGCCGCACCACGTAATCGCGGCAAATTAATTAAACAGGGTTAAACAAACAGGGTTAAGTAGAGCAAAGAAGCTAAAAATATGAGTTTGATACTTGCTGCTTTGGCGGGCATTATCGTCATTGTTTTGTTGATATCGCTGGGGAAGGTCCACCCGTTTATCGCACTCATGGTGGGGTCGTTCACCATGGCGGTGTGCGCGGGCGTGCCGTTCGATAAGTCGTGGGATTCGTTCACCGCAGGTGTGGGATCCACTGTAGCTGGCGTTGGGTTACTGATCGCGTTCGGGGCGATTATTGGCACCCTCTTGTTCGCCTCCGGTGGGGCGGACGTTATCGTAGACACGATCATGGGGAAAACCCCGATGCAGCTACTGCCGTGGGCCCTCACACTGATTGCGTTCGTAGTGGGGATCCCCATGTTCTTCGAAGTCGGTGTCGTGATCTTGATTCCAGTGGTCTTGTTCGCGGCAAAACGGTCTAAACTACCCGTAATTTTATTGGGCATTCCTGCGCTCGCGGGCCTATCTACCCTGCATGCGTTCGTCCCCCCGCACCCGGGGCCCCTGGTAGCGATCTCAGCTCTTAACGCGAACCTGGGGTTAACCCTTGGGCTCGGTTTGCTGGTTGCGGTTCCTACCGTGGTGGTGTCGGGCCCGCTGCTGGGCAAAGTACTGGCTCGGATGCCGCTGGACACTCCGGTTATTGGTGAGGAAGCACGCGGCGCCGAGCAAGAGCTGAAACGCAAACCCTCGTTCGGGCAGGCGATGAGCGTGATCTTGCTCCCGGTCGTGCTGATGCTAGCCGGCTCCGTAGTGGACTTACTCGGCATGCAAGAGCAGGCGTGGGGCCGGGCGGTTGCGTTCATTGGGCACCCCCTCAGCGCCCTGTTTATCACCACGATCGTTGCCATGTTCGTACTTGGATTCATGCAGGGGGGAACGCGCGACTTCATTAACGGCCAGGTGGGTAAATCGCTCGCTTCCGTTGCGTCGATCCTCCTGATCGTTGCTGCCGGCGGTGGTTTCAAACAGACCCTGGTGGACTCCGGAATTGGCGATGTGATTGCCCACGGGCTCACCGGCGCGGCGTTGAACCCGCTGCTCGCCGGCTGGTTAGTGGCCGTACTGATCCGTTTGGCAACCGGTTCGGCAACCGTGGCAACAGTGACAGCATCCGGCATCATGGTGCCCCTCACCGCCGGCATGTCACCCACGCACTGCGCCCTCATGGTGCTTGCCATCGGAGCTGGGTCCGTGTTCTTCTCCCACTTGAACGACGCCGGATTCTGGCTGGTTAAAGAGTACTTCGGGATGACCATCATGCAGACCATCAAAACCTGGTCGCTCATGGAAACCGTGCTCTCCGTAGTTGGGCTCGTGTGCGTGCTCGGCCTGTCCGTGGTGATATAGCCACCACCTCAAGCCGCAAAAACTTATTTGCGAACAGGCCCCTTAGGTGAAAATACCGCTACACCTAAGGGGCCTACATTTATCACGTATTCGTGGCGCGTTAGTGGGGGTGAACTACCCGGGTGAGGTTAGTTCTGCATGAACGCGTGCAGCGCGGGGTCTAACGCCCAGTAAGTCAACACGATGTCCGCGCCGGCCCTAACGATCCCAGTGATCGATTCTGCAATCACCCGGTCGCGATCCAACCACCCGTTACTGGCAGCGGCCTCCACCATCGCGTACTCACCGGAGACCTGGTAAGCCGCGACAGGCACCTGCGACTTCGCAGCCACGTCAGCAACCACATCCAGGTACGATGCCGCCGGCTTCACCATCACCATGTCTGCGCCTTCAGCCAGATCCAGCAAGGTTTCGCGCATTCCCTCACGCCTATTCGCAGGATCCTGCTGGTATGTCTTGCGGTCACCTTGCAAACCCGACCCCACGGCGTCGCGGAACGGACCAAAATACGCGGACGCATACTTCGCGGAATAAGCCAAGATCGCAACCTCTTCAAAACCCGCGTCATCAAGCGCGTGGCGGATAACCCGGATTTGCCCATCCATCATGCCCGAAGGGGACACTACGTGCGCACCCGCACGCGCCTGCGCCACCGCCATCTGAGCATACAGTTCTAAGGTTGCGTCGTTATCCACCCGACCATCATCAGTGAGCACCCCACAGTGGCCGTGGGACGTGAACTCATCTAAACACGTGTCCGCAACCACCACGAGGTCATCGCCCACCTCGTCCCGCACCGCCGCTAACCCGCGGTTCAACACGCCATCATCGGCCCACGCCACGGACCCACGCGCATCCTTATCCGCATCCAGTGGCACGCCAAACAGGTCAATCCCACCGATACCCGCGTCAACGCAGCGGCGCGCCAACTTCCTCAGGGAAGCTTCCGTGTGCTGAAACTGCCCGGGCATGGACGCAATCGGATTCGCCTCTTTGATCCCATCGCGAATAAAAGCGGGTAAAATCAGCTGCCGCGGATGCACCCGGGTTTCTCGCACCAGCGCGCGCATCGCCGCAGTCGTCCGCAGGCGACGAGGCCTAAAAAACGGTTTCTCAATCATAATGTTCCTTCCCAACTACCAATCTGCAGCCACCTTCCGAACCGGTGGTGGGCTCGTGAACGTCCATGCACCTCTAGTGTTTGTGAAAAGCTTGCTCGACTGCAGCGACTAAACCAGCTGCTGTTTGTGTCTGTGCAACCGCATCCACCCTGAACCCAGCGGACTGCGCGGCGCGGGCACTAGGCGGGCCAAACGTGACCACCCGGGAAGAGTCAGGCAGTGGGCCTAACAAGTTCGCAGCCGCCTGCGCATTCGACGCGGCGGTGAACGCGACCGCATCGAACATGCCCATGGTCCACCCCGTGCTTACCTCCGTGGGTACGGAAGTAACCGCAACCGTGTCGTACACCGGGGTCTGATCCACCACCCACCCCTTGCGGGTGAGCTCGTCTTTAATTACGTGCCGGGCCTTAGCGGACGCGGGAACCCACACGTGCGGATGCCGCGTGAAATCAGGGGGTGCGGACGTGAACTGGTGGCAGAACTCCTCGGCAGTGACCTTTTCTACGACCTCAAAATCTATTTCAATCCCCACTTTCCGCAGCTCGTTTGCGGTACTTTGCCCAAGTGCAGCCACGCGGAACCCGTGCAGCGAAGACGCGCGCGCCTGCCGCCACACCTCCCGTAGCGGCGCATAATCCGGCTGGTCTGCATACTGCACGGTAGTGGGCGAATCTGCGGACGCGAAAGCAGCGAATGCCTTAACTGTCCGTTTAGAAGTGAACACCACCCAGTCAAAAGCTCCCGTTATTAAATAGGGGAGGGGATTAGTGTCTAGTTCGGTGCGGGTGAGCGCGTGGGCGTGCACGTGCGCACCCGCTGCGCGCAAGGCCGCACTGAGGTTATCTGCGCCCGAACGGGGAATAAACACGCTCCTGCCCGTAAGAGGAGCGTCCGAACGATCCACATCCGGAGCCGTCCGTCCACCCCAACGCTGTTGCTCGGGTTCGTCAAAGTCCGACGGTCCCGCGGAATGGACGGTCGGAGGTTCATAAACGCTAGCGGTTGGTGCCACAGTAGCGGCACAATCAGGTGTCGTGTCGGTTCGAGCGGGGGCGTTCTTAGTGTTTTGGGTGGAGGCGCTCTTAATATTTTGGGCGGGGGCGCTGTGACTGGCGTGGGTGGGGGCACTGTGACTGGCGCGGGTTTTGGTGGCAGACAGGTCAGTTATTTCCCCTGCCCCTGCAGCTAACAACTGCGAGGCCATGTCTAACCCCAGTTGGTGGGCCGGCTCATCATTAACTGGCTCACCATTACCCAGCTCACCAGTATGCGGTAAATCAGCATCGGACAAATCAGTATCGGGCAAATCCGCATCCGGCAAAGACGTGGAAAGCACGCGGGATACCCGTTGCGAACCATCGGTGGAAAGCACTTGGGCCTCCAACGTCAAGGTGGTCGAAGAAGCGTGTGCGCGCGCACCAACCGGCGCCGCACAACCCGCCTGCAGTCCCTCCAACACAGCGCGTTCCGCCACGGCCTCCATTCTGGCACGGGGATCATCCAGTTTTCCGAGCAGGTCCAGAAGCGGCGAGTCCGCTCGTGCCTCAACCGCTAACGCCCCCTGCGCTGGGGCGGGGATGGATTCCAAAACCGGGCTGGACGCCCACTTCGAATCCAACCGCACCAAACCAGCGCGGGCAAGCACCACCGCATCTAAATCACCGGGCTGCCCCACCCCGCGAACCCGCGACAACCGCGTGCCCACATTGCCCCGAATATCCACAATCTGCAGGTCGGGGCGGGCCGCTAACAATGCCGCTGCACGGCGCGGACTCCCCGTCCCCACGCGCGCCCCCGCCGGCAAATCCGCTAGCGCTAAACCAGTGGCAGTTACCAGCACGTCGGCGCGGTCCGCTCGCGGTGGCACGGCTGCAATCACCAATCCGGGCACGGGTGCGGTCGGCAAATCTTTGAACGAATGCACCGCAATGTCGCACTCACCAGACAGCAGCGCCAAGCGCAACGCCGCCGCGAAAACCCCCACGCCACCGAGTTTCGACAGCGACTGCGCCGTCACATCCCCCTGGGTATGAATAGGAGTGAGGGTGACGCGCGCCCCCAACTGCTCAAGTGCGGCTGCGATCAAACCACTTTGCGTGCGGGCAAGCTCAGACTTGCGGGTGCCCAACCGGATCTCAACCACGCGGATTCACCAGCCCCTGCACTGCTGCGCACGAAGCCGGGACCACGGCCGCGAACCCAGATCCAGCCACCCACGCGCCGCACACAGCCAGCCCCTGGTAGTCCTCCAACTCCTGCTGCAATCGCGCCACGTACGCGCGGTGCGTCGGGGTTTGTGGCGCCAACTGCCCATCCCACCGCACCAGCATCGACCCCACCACTGCGTCGGGCGAAATGTTCACGCCCATCGCTTGGTTCACATCCGCGAGCGCGCCCTCCACCGTCGGCTGCGGGTACGGCTCATCCGCCCGCCCGTACGAAACCCGCAGCAGGTGTCGGCCAGCGGGGAGCACTTCGCGCATCCATCCCCACTTGTACGACAGGTGCGAAACCGCTTTCGCCCCAATAATGCGGCTTGTTTTAGCGCCCGTTACCGGCGGCTCCGTCGGATCCTTGGTTTGCTGCGACCCTTCCACCGGGGTGATTAGCAGGCCTGAGCCGCGTGGGCCGGCGTCTAGTTCCGGGGCTTGTAGCATGAGGACCTGGTGGGCAATCGGTGCGCCCAACGGCAGCTCCCACGCAGTGATCTTAAGTGCTTGCGACAGAAGCTGCATGGCGTGCGGACCGGGCAGGGCCACGACCAACCGGTCCGTGTGGATCTGCTGCACTTCACCAGTGGGCACCGGGTCCGCCGCCGGATCTGCCCCACGTTCAGTGGCCTGCACATCAACGGTCCAAAGCGCATCTTCTGCGACGTCCGCCTGGTCTTCGCTTGCGCTCGAACGGTCTTGGCCTGCGCTAGCCGAGGTTTGCCCCGTGCCTGCGGAACCTTGGGCGGCATTCGCATGCAGCGCGGGTACCGCGTGTCGGGTGAGCACGTTGCCGCCGCGGGCCACCACTTCCGCCTGGAGGGCTTCAATCAGCCGGAACATCCCCCCGTAGGTTTGCGCCACCTTCGGCCCCGGGTTCGCCTGGGCAATCCGCGCGGTTGCGGCCAGTAGCGACCCGGTTTCCTTAAGTCCGATCCGCAGGCCCGGCACCGTGGTGTCTACCGCCAGGCGGTCTAGAGTGTTCGTGTGGATCCCACCCGCAACCGGTTCCACCAGGTGACGTGCCACCGCTTCGCCAAGCCGCGTGGTCACGAGCGATTCCATATCCTCACAGTCCGCTCCCACCTTTGGGTCCATCGTGAGGTCCTGTTTCGCCCGTGCCACCCCGCTTTCCCCAATCGCGGTGAGCACTTCTGGCGCATCAATATCAGCCGGTAAACCCAAGGACCCCTCAGGAATAGGATAGGTCTTGCCTAAAGCCTGGTTGTAAATCCAAGACCGCCCCGTGGGAGCGCACGTTTCTAAGCCGAGCTCATCCACCAGCTCGCCCACAGCGGGGGAACGCGTCGCCCACGATTCCGCCCCAATATCGAACGGCACGCCCGCTAGTTTTGCAGACGCAATCAACCCTCCGGGCCGGCCGCGCGTCTCAACCACCACCGGGCGCAGTCCCTGCTTGGTGGCTTCATACGCGGCCGTCATGCCCGCCAGACCACCACCGACGATTACGATATCTGCTTGCATGCTCATTCTTCCTCCTCGAAGTGTGATCCGTGGATCCGATTCGCAGCCCGCTGTGGCGCTGAAGCGGGGTCCAGTTCTTTTGCGGTTGAGGCGATCTTGGGTTCCGCTGCTGCGGTCCGTTCCGGTTCCATTTCCGCCAAGGCCAGTTCCAGTTCCGCTGCCGCCTGTTCAATTTCTTGCGGGTTTAAACTGTGCGCGTACGCCACCAGTTGCGTCAGTACCCCCGGATCAGCATTGGGGGGGACGCCGTGCCCCAGGTTAAAAATGTGCGCCGGAGCCGCCAACCCGCGCGCCAGTACGTCTAGTGCATGCGCATTCAAGTTCTGCGTGCCAGCAAACAGCATTGCCGGATCCACGTTTCCCTGCAACACCATCCCAGGGACTTTCTTCGCCGCCTCGTCAAGAGGAACACGGTGATCCACCCCCACTGCCTGAACACCGCGGCCCATCAGGTCCAACACCCGGTCCGTATTCGTTCCAAAGTGGATTTTTGGGACCTCAATATTTTCTAGCGTGAGGCGCGAATACGGCCACACGTATTTTTCATACGTGGCGCGTGATAAAGACCCGGCCCACGAGTCAAAAAGCTGCACCGCGTTCACACCCGCCTCAATCTGCACGTTCAAAAACGCGTTCGAAACCCGCGCGCACCAGCGCATCAACCGATCCCACAAATGCGGCGCTTGGACCATCAGGGCGCGGGCCGCTAAATGATCTTTCGAAGGCCTGCCTTCCACCATGTAGGCCGCGAGCGTAAACGGTGCTCCCGCGAACCCCAGGAACGCTTTATCATCAGCCAGTTCGCCGCGCACAATCTGCACGGCCTGCGCAATCGCTTGCGGATCCTCTAACTGCGGGGCAGGCAGATTGTCCACATCCGCTTCCGTGCGCACCGGATGGTCCAGTACCGGGCCAACCCCAGGTTGGATCTCTACCCCCACCCCCGCGAGCCGTAGCGGCACCATAATGTCAGAAAAGAAAATCGCGGCATCCACGTCATGACGCCGCACGGGTTGCAGGGTGATCTGCGCCGCGACCTCCGGAATTAGGCAAGACTCGAGCATACTAATTCCTTCTCGCAACGCTCGGTACTCCGGTAAAGATCGACCCGCTTGACGCATGAACCAAACGGGAACGCGGCTGGGGCGCCGGCCCGACAGAGCGGTGAGAATATTCGATGCCACGAAACGCCTTTCTGAAGACAAAACTCCTATCTCCTACGGATTATGCATCAAAACAAAGGTCTTTGCGCAACCTTGCGCGAGCCTCAAAACCCCGCATCCGCAATGACACTCTGTCATATAAACATGAGGTGACGGCATGTCACATAAAACGGGTTTGAGTGTTGAGAAAAATGCGTTAAATCGTGGTTTGATGAAGGCATTGTGACTATGAAAGTTTTCAGTTTCAACCACCGCGACCACGCCCTGGACGTGATCGAAAGACTCAGCCCCCTGGCTCAGGATGATCTGGAAGTAACCCTGCGGCAGATCCCGGGGGTGCGGGGCGCCGTTGTGCTCGCCACCTGTAACCGCATTGAAATCCTCGTTGACTGCGACGCCGACGCGGCCCCAGAAAGTGGTGCTGAGGCCGGGATTGCGGAACTGCTGGCCGACCCGCTGGTGGGGACTCCGTTTGCGGGCGAACGCGCCCGCACCTTTGAGGGGGACGCAGTTATCGAGCACCTGTGCACCCTGGCGTGCGGATTGGAATCCATGGTGGTGGGAGAGCGGGAGATCACCGGTCAGCTGCGTCACGCCCTGCGGCGGGCAGAACGAAACCACACCACATCTGGTGCCACCACATCCGCGATTAACTGGGCATTGCAGACCGCACGCATTGTGGAGCGAGAAACTGGGCTGTCAGGCATGGGCCGCTCGGTTGCGTCTGTGGCTTTAGACCACGCGGCGAGCCTCCTGCCCGCATGGTCGGACGTGACGGTAACCATGTTCGGCACCGGTTCGTACGCCGGCGCGACCGTAACGAACCTGATTGACCGCGGGTGCCGCAACATTTACGTGCATTCACGCACCGGCCGAGCTAAATCTTTCGCTCACGGCCGAGGCCTCACCGCCGTGACCAGTGACGAACAGCTGCAAGACGCCCTGGCGCACACCGACCTGATTGTTTCTTGCCGCGGCTTGGGCAGCCCCACCGTCACCACTGAGCACGTCGCCACCCACGTGCGCGATGGGCACCACCGATTCGTCGTCCTCGACCTCGCGGTTGTGCGGGATGTGGACCCGCAAGTAGCGCAGTTCGATGGCATCACGCTGATTGACTTAGAAACCGTGCGGAGCCTGGTGCCAGATTTAGCTCCAGAGCGCACCGAACGGGCCCGGCAAATTGTTTCTGAGGAGGTACGCGGGTACCTCAGGAAAGAAAATGCGCGCCAACTGGGGCCAACCATACACGCACTCGATAATTACATGCGCACCTTGGTGGATGAGCAGATGCGGCGCCTCCCGGAACGGCCACTGCGGCCCGACGACGTGGAGAAAGCGTTGAATCGGATGGCACGCAAAATTTTGCATCAGCACACCACCGCGGCGCACACCGCCAGTGCGCACGGGCAGGCGGGGCAGTTTATGCAGGCGGTGCGCATGCTCACGGGCGTGGGTTCCGAGACGCCAGAGGTTTCACGAGCGCAAGCGCGTAAACCAGTGGGCAGCACTGAAACACCAACCGAGACTGAATCCGCTTCGAAGCAGATTTTAGACGCCGTTAAGGAGAGCGCTTGACTAACACCGACCCCCTTTCGCCCTACGATGCGGTACTGCTGTGTTCCTACGGTGGGCCCGACGGGCCAGCGGCAGTGCTTCCGTTTATGCGCAACGCCACGAAAGGCCGTGGGGTACCTGATGAGCGGTTAGAAGAAGTTGCGGTTCACTACCGTTCTTACAACGGGGTTAGCCCCATTATTGCGCGGAATAACGAGCTTGTGGAAGCACTTCAGAATACGCTTTCTTCCCGAGGGTCCACCCGGCGTGTGTATTTAGCGAACCGTAACTGGCACCCATTTTTTAAAGACACGCTCCGGCGGATGATTCACGCGGGACACCGCCGCATCCTCATGCTGCCCACCGCCGCGTTCGCCAGTTATTCCGGGTGCCGGCAGTACCGTGAGGACGTGTGGCAGGCCCGCCAAGACCTCATTGAAGAAGGGGTGGTGGGGGCCAGGGACCTTCAGGTTGAACGCGCCCCGCTTTACTATGACCAGCCAGGATTGGTGGAGACGAACGCACAATCCGTATCTGCCGCCTGGAAGGAACTGCTCGACCAGGGGGTGCAGAACCCGCGGCTGCTGCTGGTAACCCATTCGATTCCAAACGGGATGAACGCGGCCTCGGGGCTACCTGGACACAACTATGTTGAACAGCACGTGGAGCACATTAACGCATTACTGCCGCACTTGGAGTTCGAACCGAAGTGGGAACTCGTGTACTGCTCCCGTTCCGGACCCGCGTTTGTGCCGTGGTTGGAACCGGATGTGAACGACGCAATCACCACGTGCGCCAACAGTGGTGTGGACGGGGTGTGTGTTGCCCCGATTGGGTTCGTGCAAGACCACATGGAGGTGGTTCACGACCTGGATACGGAAGCTGCGCAAACCGCGCGAGAACACGGGTTAGCGTTCACCCGCGCCGCTACCGCAGGTACCCACCCCCTGTTTGTTGAAACGTTAGCGCAAGTGCTGGAGGCCCGCGCCGCCCACGCCCGCTCCGGGATGGACCCGCGCCTCACTGGCCATTCGTGGCACGACGCAGATGTGGATGCATGCTGCGTGGAACGCCCGGGCGCTGCGATCCCTCATGCAATATCACAAGAAATAACGAAAGAGGAAACGATGACAACTGGACATCCACATGGACACGCTGGCTCCCATCCGGGTGGGCACCCGGGCGGGCATCCTCATGAAGCACATCCCACTGGGCACCAGGCGGGGCCGGCGGATCCGCGTGACCACAAGGTAAGTGCCGACGAGGTTAACGCTAAAGACCACTATTTCTTGTTCACCGCGTTCGCGGACATGCGTGAATACGACGCGGAAAACGCAACTGAACTGGCGAAAGAAGTAGAGGATGTGATCGCGGCACACGGTGTGACGGTGCGCGGGTTCTACAATGTGGAAGGTTTCCGTGCGGACGCGGACCTGATGGTTTGGTTCTACGCGGACGAGGCAAAGAAGATTCAAAAAGCGTACCGGGCGCTGCTGGATTCACAGTTGGGGCAGTCGCTGGAACCGGTGTGGAACAACTTCGCGGCCCACATTCCCGCTGAGTTCGATGCTGCGCACCTACCGGCTGCTATCGATGGTTCAGCCCCACGCGAGTGGTGTGCGGTGTACCCGTTTGTGCGGTCCCTGGACTGGTACTACCTGAACCCGAATAAGCGCCGCGCGATTTTGCGTGAACACGGCATGAACGGGCGTGACTTCTTGGACGTGAAGATCTCCACGCTCGCTAGTTTCGCGTTGGGTGACTACGAGTGGATGATCACCCTGGAAGCGGACTCACTAGATCGAGTTATGGGCGTGCTTCGTAAACAGCGTGAGGTTGAAGCCCGCTTGTACACGCGGATTGACACGCCGTTCTACACTGGGCGCCGCATGGAACTAAAAGACTGGATCGCACGCTAACCACCAGTTCGTTAAATCCAAAGGCGGTGGTGCTAGTATACGCTAGCGCCACCGCTTTCTAAATTGCAGGTCGAAGACACATGCTGGCAAAAATCACACCTAAACTACTGGGTTAGTTCTACTTCAGTGCTGTTGAATGAATGTGTGGCACACCCGGAAGTATGAGGTCCTTGGTGTCGCTAAGGAATGCTAGCCCACCAGGATCCAGACTCATTCTTAGTCACGTAGATGAATACTTCTTTGTGTGTGCTATCAGGCACAAGCACAGTAAAGAAACCAGAATGTGGATCTGTTTCTTCTACCTGCCCAAGATGAACGTGTTTGTTTTCGACTTCATTTCTAAGCGTCTGTGTCGCAACAGGATTATTGAGAATCCGTTCGAGTTGTTCGTAGTTCTTCTTATTAATAGTAGAAACTGTTTTGTTTGCCAGGTTCTGCACTTCTGCTTCAGAGCGGTTTGAGAACCTTACAAACCATGCCGTAGCTAGTAGAGTCAAAACTACTGTAGCTACCAGTATTAGCTTCCAGTAGATCGCACTTCGATTAGGTTCTGTATGCATAGAACACCCCTCCTTTCCAATCCAGAAGAACCTGGTTCAAGCTACGGCGGTAGCGATTAGCGCTGTGGTATGTGAAGTAAGGTACGCCGTTGCTGTAATACGAAACCATCATCGTGTGAATCTTTTGATTCGAATTTTTAGGCTTAACCTGGAGTACATCACCTTTTCGTAGTTGCCATACGTTTGACAGCATAGATGTACGTCCACTATTGCGCGCAAAAGTTGCCCAATATTCTACGCTGGTCCAAGACCTACTCTGATTAAAGCTTGAGTACCACCAGTAGTTGGCATTTCGAAACCAACCGGGTTTATCTTTCCAACCACCTGCTCTTAAAGCTTGACTGACAAAGTTTGTGCAGTCTCCGCCACTGCCCGTGAACGATCGATACGCAGGATTATATTTGTTCCAATATCTCTCAAGATAACTGGCCATGGCTGCATAGTTATATCCTTTCGCACGAAACGTCTCTTTCACCTGCTTGTTTGCCTCATCCAGACGGTTAGTAGATGCGGGAGTGGCACCTTCTAAGCTCATCCGCGTCCTTGCGTCATCGAAACTCTCTGCATTAGCATCAACTAGGGATTGAGCCTGCTCAAGTGGTAGCAATCCAGTTGGTTCCAAGTACTGATCCTTAACAATCTCCCATTTACCTCCCGGTAGAGGAGAGAAGGTGAGCGCATGATGGGTCTCATAACCCGTCTCGGTGCTACTAGAACAGATTGTCAGATACGTCGTTTCGGTTACAATAGCTTTAACAGATCCATTACGTTGTTGAGTGGTTGAATTAATAACAGTGTTAGTGCGCGAATCACAATAGGTTTCTCCCATGCCTGCAAGCTCTTTACGATACCGCTCAACTGCCTGTTCAAAGCGTTCATTCCCAACACTATTGCGCTCAGCGCTTCTTCTGTCAATCTTATGCGGGGAGTTGTCAAGCCCATATCCATGAACCAAGATTGAGGCATCCGCCTGAAATTCTTGTGTTGCGACTTGCGCTAGCACCTGGGGATTGAGCGGAGGTTTCTCACCCGAATCTGCGAATGCGGTTGGTAGTGAACTAGTCGCTAACATAGTAGTAAACACAAAAAACAATGACCCAAAATGCATATGTTTAGTGGTCCCCATATTGATACTCCTAACATGACTTCATTGTCGGATACTATAGAAGCGAAAGTGCTCTCTAGAAGAGTACAAGATCGTTATCGACCTGACAAGAGTTTTCCACCAGATCGTCACCTTCTCACTAAAACTCCAAGGAAGTACGACGAAAGGACTAGCGATGGGGTGGCGGGTGAATAGTTTTCTGGCACCCGCCTATTTGTAGGGGCTTAGGAGGACGAAGAAGGTGAGGATAAACAGGAACTGGGCGGTGATGGGTGCCCACAGTGTGTTGAACATGCGGCGCAGTGAAAATAGGAGCACCCCGGTGATCGGCCCGGAAAGGGCGACGACGATCATGTAGGTGTGTGTGCGGGCAGTTAGAGCTAGGGGTAGTATGCACAGGGTGGACGCGAGC
This sequence comes from Gleimia hominis, assembly GCF_032085515.1. Classification (GTDB taxonomy): domain Bacteria; phylum Actinomycetota; class Actinomycetes; order Actinomycetales; family Actinomycetaceae; genus Gleimia; species Gleimia hominis. The sequence continues at coordinate 264,914 of NZ_JASXSX010000001.1, read as the reverse complement.
ATAACTACCAGCGCCACCCAGTGGTCACGGCGAATGAACGTGCGTGCCCGGGCGACGACGAAGCCACGCAATACGTACTCTTGTGATCCCGCCCAAACTGCGGCAGTGAGGAACCCGACGGTGAACTCGCTGGTGGAAATGTCGGACTCGTTCAGTGCATACGCGATGATGATGATTATCCCCAGCACCGTCAGCACACCCATCAGCCACCATAGGCGCGAAATCCGCGGTTGAATATGCAAGTCGTAGAACGGTTCGGGTTCTGCGGACAGGGCGGAGCCGAACCGCACGTCATCATCGGTGTCCAACGGGGGAGCGTACGTGGGGGCTCGCCCGCCTTTAGAGGGAGGAACGTATTCCGGTTCCGTCCACGTGACGTAAGACAGTCGGGATCGGCGTAACCAAGCGCGCGCCATCAAAGCGGAGACGAACACGGGAACGGAGATTTCAAACAGTGCTGGCTGCCAGTAATGCAGTTTCGCCAGCGCTGGAATGTCTTTTGAAAGCAAATGTACGGCCGCGAAGTGCCCCGCCACCCCGAAGACCAGTAAAACGGCAAGAATAGCGGCGAACTCCGTGCAAAACCGCGCTAGTCCCCGCTTCTTACTCAGCCGCATCAGAACTATCTTCCAGTCTGGATTGAGTGGTGGAGGCCGCAGTAACTTCACCGGGCCTATCTGAGCGCGTAGTTTCTTCTAAGGCAGCTTGGGTTTGTTTGCGGGCGGAGTGTTTGCCCCACAGCCTCACGATTAAATAGGTGGCTAACAAGGCAAGTAAAGCAGGGAAAACCCAGGGGGGAACGGCTTTACTGACTGCGAGAATGCGTGTTTCCCAAGCAACCTGCGTGGAAGAATCCAGCAGACTCGGCAGGTTAATTTGCCCGCCCGTAAAAATGAGGACCAGTCCGAGGAGGGCGAAAATGGTCCCGGAAATTAGGTTAAGCCACGTGGTTGACCGCCCCAGTACCTGCACGGGCCGGGGGCGTAACCACCCTTTTTGAGCGATGTCGAATGCTTCCCACGCCCACGCCAACACGCCGATTGGCAGGGCCATTCCCAAACTGAAACAAACCATGAGCGCCATACCAGTAATCGTGGAACCACCCCACGCGGCGCCGGCAAGCACTGCTCCCAAAATGGGGCCGGAGCAGCCAATGGCAGCCAGCGAGTAACCTGCGCCCAAGGCGAACACTGCCAAAACAGACGGAGCCTTGTTTGCGGAACGTTTTGTGCCCCGCGCCATCAACCGCGACGCCACCGCTGGGGTGGGGAGCGAAACGGCGAACGCGTGGGCTATACCGAACAGCAGAACCAGCACGCCCAACACAGTGGCGATTGTTGCCGTGTGACTGCGAATAAAACCACCGATCGTTGCTGCAAACGCACCCATCGGAACCGTGACCGCCAGGATCCCAAGCAGCAGGGCGAACGTGCGGGAAACCAAAACCCGCGGGGATGTGAACGCGTACGCGAAAAATGCGGGTAGCAAGAGCGCGGAACACGGTGCCACCAGGGTTAACACACCACCAAGAAACGCTGCTAAATAGCCGATTTCCATACTTGCCCCCTACTTCGTGGAAGCCTCTTCAGCCTGCTTCTTAATGGTATTCAAGAAGTACTGCGTGGGGTAGGCACCAGAAATGTAAGTTTTGTTAATCGCACTGAACGGGGTGGATAGAATGTTCAGTTCCTGCTGGGCTTTCTGGGTTTCTAACTCCACGGTCTGCTTGGTTTGCGCCGAGTCTAAATCGGCCTCAAACTTCTGCATATCTTTAATTCCACTGGCCTGGGCGATTTCTAACACGGTGTCGCGCGTGTACTCGGGGTGGCCGTTACCTGCCACGGAGTACGCGTGCTGCACGAACTGCCAGAAATGCCCCTGGTTCGCCGCAGCCTGCCCACCGTACGCCGCGATGTCAGAACCGTAGTTGCGGAAAATCACGTTGTTGCGAAACTCTAGGCGCAACTTCCCCTCATCCGTTAGCTTTTTCAAAGCCGGGAAAGTTTCGTGAAAAAACTTGGTGCACATTGGGCACGAGTAGTCTTCCATCATCACCATCACCACGGGCGCATCCACTGGCCCGAGGGCTCGCGGGTCACCTTCTTCCCGATGCGCTTGCTGCTGTAGTACTTGCTGAATATTTGTATCCGGAGGAGTTTGCGCGTACTCATCTTCGATCGCGCCCTCACTCTGCTGTGCCTTGCCCGAGTCCGATTGGGAATCTTGCGGCGCCGTGTTCTCACCGGTTGGGGCCGCACCCTCTTGCGAATCACTATTCCACGACTTAGTTGCATAGAACGCGATCACTAGCACCAAGGCGACGGCGGCAGCTGCGATCAGAATCTTCAGGGCCCGATTACCTTTACTCGATGTACCCGGCTTGTTAGGTCGCGTGTCTTGTGATTTTCCCATAGAAAAAGCATCTCACATGTGCCCAAGCCTTTTGAAAGCAAGATGCCTGTGGGCGTGTGAGGCGCCCGCCCGGTTTCAAAGTCTGCCCGGTTATGCAGGCAGCCCGCCCGGTTTCGCCGCGCGACTGCTTTTTGGAGCGCCCGCATTTGACTAAGCGCCCGTTGGGTAACCCATCTGGTTCCGCCGCGCGTTTAACCCGCGTCCGTTTCCGTCAGTGAGGTTCACACGAGGTCGCGTTTTTGGAGGATACGCAGGGCGATCCACCCGAGTGGCGCGCGGCCGTAGAAGGTGACGAGGCGGTACAGCAGGGCGGTGGAGATCGCGATCCCACCAGGTACCCCCACGACGGTTAGGCCTGCGGTGAGGGTTGCTTCCACTGGGCCAACCCCACCGGGGGAGGGCACTACGGAGCCCAGTGAGTTCGAAGCCAGGTACGTGACCGTTAGCGTTGTTACGTCCAGTGAGTAGTTGAACGCGGCGAGGCACGCACCGAACGTGGTGACGAATGCGGCGACATTCAGCAGGTTCCCTAATATGCCCATGATCAGGCGGCGGGGTTCGCTGACGATCCACACGAGCCGGCTCCACATTTGGTTCCACGTGGGTTCGATTTTGCTCCAAATCCACGTGCGGATACGCGGCACAGCGGTGATTGCGATCGTTATGAGGCACACGACGACCACCACCCAAACAATCGTGGAGGTTTCGATGTCGAAGGTGGCGGAACGCCCTGTGAAGATCACGATGAACAATAGGGCGGTGATGGTGATAACCAGTTGAGACACTTGCACGAGCGCCACGGTCGCAATCCCAACCGGGGTGTCTACGCGACGCTTGTTTAAGAACCGCAGGTTCAGAGCGGCGGGCCCAACTCCGGCGGGTGCCACCATCGTAACGATTGAGGCTGCGACCTGTACGAGCGTGGCTTCGCGCAGAGAGATTTTTTCTGGGGAGAACGCTTTGAGGGGGATCGCTGCCCCCAGGTAGGTGACGAGCGAGGCGATTACCGCCACGATTATCCACCACGGGTTCGCGTTCGACACGGCTTTGATGACGGATTGGAAGTTGAGGGAACCGAGCAGTACCCACAGGGCGATCACTCCGATGATGGTGATTGCAACCGTGCGCATGGAGAATCGTTGCAGGTTGAGGGTCGGTACTTCCTCTTCGGCCACCTCACCGGTCATGTGGGAGCGCAGTTCGGTGAGCATTTCCCGGTTTTCCCGCAGTGCCTTGCGCGTACTGGTGGGCAGGATCGCGGGTTGAAGCGCGGGGGAGGCGAATGTGATGGTTTTTTCCCCAAACACTTGCTGCGCTAGTGTGACAGCCCGTTCCGCACCTATTTTGAGGGACAGTGCGGTCACTAGTTGCGCGATGTCGATGCGTTGACTCAGGGAGGAGGCGGCGACGTTCCCGTCTTCCCAGTTAAGTAGCCACGGTTTATTCGACTCGTCGAACGCAAGCGAATTCTGGTCGATCACCCGGTGCGTAACCCCTTGTTCGTGCGCGGTTTTCAGTTCCGCGTACAGGCCCACTATTGCGGTGTCGTCCAGTTCTTCGTTTGGGATTTCGGTGAGGGGACGCAGCCCCGGGACGCGTTGCTGCACGGTGACTGCCAGCGCTCCGGAGGCGCCGAGCCCCAGCACAGCGGGGGTGGCGACCCCCGCTTTGTGCGCTGCGATCTTGACGAGGGCTTCGCGTTCCATCATCGCGGTGGTGGAGGTGGTGAGTGCGCGCGAAAGGCCGCGCAGCCGCAGGTTGTTCCACAGGTCTTTCAGCAGTGAGTACACGCGGGCATCGGGGTCTAGCACCAGTAGTTCGTACATGTTTCCCGCTTCGTCCCAGCACGCGTAATGCAGGTTCGCGTCACTGCGCCGCAAGCTAGGTACCTCCACGTTCACCACCCGAGGTTCTTGCGATTCCACCTGTTTGCAGCCCAGCGGTAGGAACGGAGCGTTCCACACGGAGCGTTCGCGCGGGACCTCATGAATTTCAAAAGTAGCTAGGGGACGTTCGGTCGTATCCAGGTCCGTGCGCACAATCTGGGTGGGGACAATTCCGATTCCGAGGAGGGCATCAACCAGGTCGGTTAGGCGCTCATCGCTTTCTGTGACCCCCATTATCCAGCGCGTGGCAACTCCCACGAGGCGGCCGAGCAGCACGGAAATCAACGCGCCCGACAGCGGTAGGGTAGAGCGCAGAACGTGAATAGATGTGAACGTAAAAAGCGCGAACCAGGAGTAGCGGATCATCCGGTTGCGGTTAGATTCACCCGAAACAGTCAGAAGAGTTGCCATGGTCGCTGCCATCGCGTCGATCGCCACGCGCGTGCCGGTCTGGGAAGAAACCAGTAGGCGCCCCAGCAGCCAAGCGGGCAGGTACTGGGCGAATACTTGCAAAAGAGTACAGATGGCGACCGTGACTACGGAGGCCGCTACCGCCTCAAGAATAAGTGGAAACCGACTTTTCAACAGCAGGTACCCCACGATTGCAACGGGCGCAATGAGGATGAACGCGGATTCTACGAACGTGATGGGCAGAAGCAGGATCTGGTGGAGCACATCGGTGAGCGCGGACCGCACATCTTGCGCAACAGCGGCGGTGGTGGAATGCGCGTACGTGCTCAACAGTAATAGCGAGCTAATCCCAAGCACACACAACGTGAAGTCGAACGCGTCTTCTGCGCGGCGAGCACGCCCATTAATCCGGTCGGACACTAACACGGGTTGGGAAAGCCGCGACACCGCTGTTAGCGCAGAAGGGGACGTGGAGCTCATGGTTTCCAGCTTACGCAAACACGCGGGATCGTGAGAACACCACGACCTAGTGCCGCCAGGGTGTGTGCAAGTGTGCAAGCACACCGATTCTTTCAAGAGCAAACGCGCGCGCACCGTTTAGGCTTAGAGATGTTTAACTGTTGAATCGTTTACCGCACGAACTGGAGGTCCAAGGTGACTGCACTGGCTGCCGCGTTGGCGTATTTGCCGCAGTGGTTGGAATCGTTCATTAACTGGTTCAAAGACCCAGAGTCGCTGCTGCTCGCGTTGGGCCCGTGGGTACTGGCGGGTGTGGCGCTGATTGTGTTTATCGAATCGGGCGTCCTGTTCCCCGTGCTGCCCGGGGATTCACTAGTGTTTTCCGCTGGACTGCTGCACGAGCAGCTGGGGTTGCACCTGTGGAGCTTGGTGGCGGTGATTGGCGTGTGTGCGCTCGCGGGTTCCCAGGTGGGGTACTGGTTGGGAGCGCGGTTTGGCCGCAGGTTGTTTAAAGACGACGCGCGGATCTTAAAAACAGAGTATTTAGTGCAGGCAGAGAACTTCTTTGCCCGCTACGGTGGGCGCGCGCTGGTGATTGGCCGGTTCGTCCCGTTTGTGCGCACATTTGTGCCGCTCGTTGCGGGGATGGCGCGGTACCACCACGTACGGTTTTTGCTGTGGAACCTGGTGGGGGCCCTGCTGTGGGGTTCGGGCCTGACCGTCCTGGGCGCCGCACTTGGGGGCGTGCAGTTCATCCACGACAACCTGTCCGTAATTATCCTGGTGATCGTATTCGTGTCCCTCCTTCCCATGCTCGTTGAGTTTCTGCTGCACCGCGCGCGTGAAAAGAAAAAAGACGTTTCCCGCTCGGGTGCTTCCCGCCCGGACGTTTCCACGTCGGACATTTACCGCGGGGACGTTTCCACCTCGGGTGCTTCCCGCCCGGGTGCTTCGAACGTGCCCGCTTCCGATTTGGACGCGTCCACCCCGGGTGCTTCCCGCCGGGACATTTCCACCTCGGACGCTTCCAGCTCGGGTGCTTCGAAACAGGATGCGAATGAGGGGGATCGCGCATGATTCTGTTGTGGCTGCCGGCGCTCATGTTCGTGGTGTTGGTGGCGCAGGGCGGGTGGGTGCGCAGCCACGCGGCGAACCAGGGTCCCTTGTTTGCGCTTGCGGTGGCGCCGCTGATTTCGTTTGGGTTCATCACGGTTTTGACCGCGGTTTTTTCGCGGCTTTCACCGCTCGGTTTAGGTTCGCTAGCAAATTCTTTGGGCATAAATTCCCATGAGGGACTCTGGCGCCCCACGCTTGTATTCACCTCTTTAGGTGTGCTGGCTATTTTGGGCGCCGCTTGGGCACGAACCTCAAGCAAAAACCAAACGCAATCCCGGCGAGACGGCGAGGCGCAAATCCCATGTAACGGCCAGGCGCAAGCTTTAAATGGAAAGTGGACGTTTGGCTGGCTGCAGGCGGTGGCGGTAGGACTTGGGGTGGCCGGCGGATTAGTCCCCTTGTACTGGGTGGTGGATGCCCGTAACCCGCTGCAGCAGTGGGATCCGTCGTTCCACTTGAACGCGGTTTACACGGTTTCGAAAACTCATGAGGCGTTCCCCATCGGCGCGTTAGACCCGATGATGGGCCATGACCCCTCAAACACGTATTATCCAGACGGGTGGCATGCGTTCACCGCGCTGTTCACCCCGCTGGGGCAAGGCACGGGAGTGGCACAGGCCGTGAATGCGTCCAGCGTTGTGCTAGTGGTGTGCTGGGTAGTGGGGATGGCGGCGTTGCTGCAGCAGCTGCGGTTGCCGCGCCGCGCCCAGCTGATCGGGATTGTACTGGCCGGGTTTGCCATGTCTTTTCCCGCGGATTTCATCTCTATGTACGCGCAGTGGCCGAACGCGTTTTCGATCGCGATGCTGCCTGCACTGATTACCGTGTCCGTGCACTTGGGACGCATACTGGCCGGCCGAGTGGAGACCCGGATAATCCGTGCCAGCAAGGCGACGCCTAGCGAAAAGGGAAGCCTCCATAACAAAACGCGCTCCAGCGCCTCCCGCGGTAATCTGCCGCCCAGTGATTTAGCGTCAGGTGATTCGCTTCCAGGTGGGTTGGCGTCAGGTGATTTGCTTCCAGGTGGGTTGGCGTCAGGTGATTCGCTTCCAGGTGATTTTCCCTCTGGGCAAGTAGCAAATGGTGTGCAAACCCCGGCCCCGCTGCGTTCCGTGGTGGCGCTGCTGGCGGTGTGGCTGGTGGCTGCGGTGGGTGCGGTTGGGCTGCATCCGATTAGTTTCTTTAACGCGTTCGCGGTGGTTGTTGTCCCGGTGGTCGCGTGGTTTATCACTCGGATCCGGTCGGCTTGGCAGCGTGGGGCACGTGGTGTCGCCGGCGGGCTCGCTGCCGTGATTCTAGTGCTGGTGGGGGCGCTCGCGGGGTTGGCGATGAGCCCGCTGACCCGCTCTGTTGGTTCGTTTGCCCGCGACCACTCGTGGGGTGCCGCCCTGATCCGCCCGTTCATGCCCGCCCCACCGTTTCCAACCACAGTTGGGTACGTGCTGTACTCTGCGGGCCTCGTTGCGTTGATCGCACTGGGGTTGCGCGCATTGTGCCGCCGCCCAATTACACGCGATTTCGCCACAGTGGGGCCGCGTTGGTTAGCGGGGTCGTGGCTGGTGTTCGCATTCTTGTTGTTCTTGGCGAATGCCCCAGATTTTGGCCTGAGGTTCCTCGCGGGCCCCTGGTACACGGATGGGCGGCGGATTGCGGGCGCGATGATGGTGGTTGTGGTGCCGCTCGCTGCTCTTGGGGTGCACAGTGCGTGGCGCTGGTGCGTTGCCCGCGCGCGGGGGCGGCGCTGGATGGCGGTTGCAGTTCCGGTGGTTGTGGCACTGGTGTGCGTACTGTCGTTTGATACGCGTGTGGCGGCGCTGCGCACGGTTTATGACCCTCAGAATCTTGGTAAGGCAGGGATGGCGTCGGCGCAGGAACTGCAGTTGGCGCGGTCCGCGAAGCTGGATGGGGCGGTGATTGGGGATCCGTCGCAGGGCACGGTGTATTTCCAGGCGCTGGGCGGTAACCGGGTGCTGTTCCCTCAACTGTCTATTACTGAACCCGATAAACAGGTGCGGCATTTGGTGTCTGGGTTTAAGAATATCCACTCGGACCAGGCGGTGTGCGCGGCATTGCGGAAGATGGATGTGCGCTACTTTTTTGAGTCACCAGATAGGAATTATTATTCGACGCCCCGGTCGAAAAAGTGGCCGGGTTTCTACGGGGTGGATACTTCCAAAGGGTTTGAGGTTGTAGCTCAAGCGGGTGAAAGTACGTTGTATCGAATAACGGCGTGCGGGTTGTAGTTAGGGGAAGCTTCCTCATGCGGACTAAGGTCCTAAGTGGTAGCGTGGGAGTCCCTGGGACCGCCTCAGTGTGGACGGCATTTTCCCAGGTGAGAAGTGGCGTGAGAGCGCTGATGTTCAAATATTAGGGAGGTAGCCGAAATGGCTTATAAGACCACGAACCCTTACACCGGCGAGGTCGTCAAAGAATTTGATACCGCTACCGACAATGAGGTTAAAGCGGCTTTGGATAAGGCGCACGAGGCGTTCAAGAGTTGGCGTGATACGAGTTTGGAAGATCGCGGTAAGGTTTTGCAAAAGGCTGCGGATCTGATTCGTGATAAGAAAACGGATTTGGCGAAAATCATTACTTTGGAGATGGGTAAGGTTTTGCCCGAGGCCGAGGCGGAGTTAGATATCTGCATTGGCATGCTTGAGGACTATGTGAAGAACGGCGCGAAGTATTTGGAGCCACGCACGTTGGAGTCCGAGAAGTACGGTAAAGGGAATTGCCAGTTGGTTTACGAACCGCAGGGCATTATTTTTATTGTTGAACCCTGGAACTTCCCGGCTTACCAGATTGTGCGGGTGGCGGCGCCACAGTTGATGGCCGGTAACGTGGTGGTTTTGAAGCACGCGTCGATTGTGCCGCAGAGTTCGCAGGCATTTGAAGATTTGTTCCGTGAGGCCGGGTTGGTTGAAGGTGGATTCACGAACCTGTATTTGGCTCACGAGCAGTCGGAGCTGGTGATTTCAGATCCACGTGTGCGCGGGGTTGCGTTGACGGGGTCTGAGGGTGCTGGTGCTGCGATTGCGTCGTTGGCTGGTAAGTACCTCAAGAAGTCCACGTTGGAACTTGGTGGTGCGGACGCATTTATTGTGCTTGCTGATGCGGATATTGATAAGACCGTGGAGTGGGCTGTGTTTGGCCGCCATTGGAACGCGGGCCAGGTGTGTGCGGCGTCTAAGCGGATGATTATTGTTGATGAGGTTTATGACGAGTTCGTTGAGAAATACCGTGAGGGCGTAGCGAAGCTGCGGGCGGGTGATCCGATGGATCCGCAGACTCAGCTTTCGCCCTTGTCTTCGGCGGATGCGAAGAAGAAGCTGCTGGAGCAGATTGAGAAGGCGAAGGCAGAGGGGGCTACTGCGGAGGAGCTGGGGGATCCGGTTCCAGAGCAGGGGTTCTTTGTGCAGCCCACGATTTTGACGGGCATTAAACCGGGTACGTACGCGTATTCGCATGAGTACTTTGGTCCGGTTTCGCAGTTGTACCGGGTTAAGGATGAGGCGGAAGCCATTGAGTTGGCTAACGATTCGCCGTTCGGCTTGGGTGGTTCCGTGTTCACATCTGATGAGGAGCATGGTAAAGAGGTGGCACGGAAACTGGATACCGGCATGATCTTCATTAACCATCCAACTGGTGTGGGCTCTGACATTCCGTTTGGTGGAGTGAAGAACTCCGGTTACGGCCACGAACTCATTGATCTTGGTATCCACGAGTTTGTTAACACGAAACTAGTGGTGAACGCCGGGATCGACAGTGAGTTCTAAACAACGCTGATAGGGCGTTAACCTGACGCTGCTGCCGTTGCGGTTCAACTGGTTTTTTGCCGGCCTGATTTCACAGTTGGGCGGACTTCCCGGCCATAGGTCTGTTTGTTGAGCCGGGTCTTATCAGTGCTCCAGTCGTTTGTGTCAACTGGTTTAGTTGTCCCCGCGGGTCGCGTGACTCGCGGGGACAACTAATGTGATGGGGATGAAGCTAGTGTTCTTCTAGCACCTATTTCGCGGTTTTTAACCGCAGTGAGTTCAGCACAACAATAACTGAGGAGCATGCCATTGCTGCGCCTGCGATCATGGGGTTCAGCAGGCCCGCGATCGCCAGTGGAATCGCCGCAACGTTATAGGCAAACGCCCAGAACAGGTTCTGTTTAATAACCCTCAGGGTAGATCGCGAAATCCGGATAGCAGTTGCAACTGCCTGCGGGTCCGAACCCATCAAGGTAATGTCCGCAGCTTCAATCGCCACTTCCGTTCCCGAACCCATAGCCATCCCTAAGCCACGCGTCCCCGCCTGAGCTAAAGCCGCCGCATCATTCACCCCGTCACCAACCATCGCGACAACGTGACCGTCCCGCTGCAGGTCCGCCACCACGTCCCGTTTATCGTCGGGTAGTACGCCGGCGTGCACCTGGCTGATCCCCACCTGGTTTGCAACATGCTGGGCTGCGCGCTCATTGTCACCGGTCAACAACACCGGCTCCACCCCAAGGCCACGCAACTGCTGCACCGCGTCAGCCGAGGACTCCTTCACCTCATCACGAACCCAAAAAGCCCCCAAAACCACGCCGTCACTCACCCGCGGGTTGGCGCCAAACTGTGTAGGCCCGCCCGGTGCCTCACGCGAAATGGACGAACCAGAAGAAACGGGCGCACCCACCGAGACAGGAGAATCAGCTGAAGCCGGGGAACCAGCTGAAGCGGGTGCTTTAAGGGCAGTCGGAACCTCGGGGGAAGCGGTGGAGGCGGCGGAAGCTAAGTCGCGACGGCCCAAAACGGTGGCGGTGTACCCAGCTTTCTCAACGGTGTCCACCAGATCCTGGTCGCTGACGTCGTCAAATAGTTTCACTTGCGCCTGCTCGGTCGCCAAGTTCACCTGCGCATCCACACCCGGAAGCTTCTTCAACTTGCGTTCCACTCGCCGCACACAAGACGCGCACGTCATCCCCCCGACCGCAAGATCCACAGAATAAAGCGCCTGAGGGGCAGCCGCCTCATCCGCGTGCGACCCCGTGGGCGCAGCGGAACCATCCGCCCCTGGCTCCATGGGCGCAGCAGAGCCCACGGCGGGATTTTCGCCAGCACTTTCCTGCGTAGAGGCGCCGGCAGCCGAAGTGCTGGCAGCTGCCGTGTTGGCGGCGGTGTCGGTGGTCGAAGTAACTACGGTGAGGGGAGCGGTGGCAACTAGGCTCACGGTGGCACCGGATTCCTCACCGGCTGTGATTTGTTCAGCCAGCGCGGAAGTATCAAACCCGATTGATGCCATCCACTTGGGGCTGCCAACGAACACGCGCTGGTCTGCCACGGTGGCGCTAACCCCATGGCCCGCGTGGTTAATGAACTCAGAGGCATCGACATCCGAGCGGTCACCAGGTTGGTTTCCGTAGTCCGCAATTGCCTGCGCAATCGGATGCGACGAACCGGCCTCAACAGCGGCAGCTAAAAGCGGCCCGTCGGCAGAATGAGCTGGCGCGGATCCACGGTTCTCTTCTGACTGATGCTTTCGCGAGTGCGCATGCTTACCAGCGAAACGCGGCTCGGCTGGCACAAAGCGGTCCACATGCATCTGCGCTTTAGTGATCGTCCCGGTTTTATCTAACACAGCGGTGTCGATCTGCCGGGTGGATTCCAAAATCTCAGGGCCCTTAATAACAATCCCCAGCTGCGCTGCCCGGCCTGACCCAACCAGCAGTGCAGTGGGCGTAGCCAAACCCAGTGCGCACGGACATGCAATCACCAACACCGCCACCGCTGCTGTGAACGCTGGCTGTACACCCGGCCCCCAAATGAGCCACCCCACCAGAGTTAACAGCGAAATCACCAGCACCGCCGGCACGAACACTGCAGACACTCGATCCGCTAAACGCTGCACCGGTGCTTTACCCGCCTGCGCATCGGTAACCATCTGCCCAATCCGCGCCAAAGTCGTGTCGGACCCCACGCGAGTGACCTCAACGGTCAACTGGCCATCCGTGTTAATCGTGGCGCCCGTAACCTCATCATCCACACCCACCTGAACGGGGGCGCTCTCACCCGTAAGCAGCGACGTATCCAAAGCCGCGTGCCCACGCACCACGCGCCCATCAGTTGGAATCTTCTCCCCGGGCTTAACCACCACCAGGTCACCCACCTGCAGCGCGTCAACATCCACCAGTTCCACCCCACCAGCAGGCACCACCCGGTGAGCTTTCTTCGCCCCCAGTTCCAACAAGGACCTCAGCGCATCACCCGCCCGGTAACGCGTCCGCGCCTCAGCCCACCTCCCGGCTAGCAGGAACGTGGTGACCATGGTTGCGGCCTCAAAATAAATCTCTGCATGCGACGTAGATGCATCCTTCGGCATGAGGGACATGTCCATCTGCATCCCAAGGGTGCCCGCACCCCCGAACAACAGCGCCCAAACCGACCACAAGGAAGCAACAATAACGCCCATCGAAACCAGCGTGTCCATGGTAGACGAGCCATGCCGGGCCGCGCGGAACGCCGCCACGTGGAATGGCCACGCGCACCACGTCACCACCGGCGCAGCCAGCGCCGCCACTACCCACTGCCAGCCGGTGAACTGCCACGCGGGCACCATCGACAGGGCCATCACGGGAACAGCGAACCCCACCGCCACAAAGAAACGCCGCTTAAGATCCTGTGCGCGGCGCTGCACATCCTCACCAATCTGCGCGTGCTGCATGCTGCCTCCCTAACTCAAAAATCCGGCGTATAAAAACTGACTTAGAAGCATAAAAACCTAACGGCTTCGACGTCTACCAGAACCCGGCGGCCCTGATATCAAAAACACTAACCAAAAACACCAACCACCCCGCACAATCTGGATGCGTGCGGGGTCGGTTTAACTCGCTTCTACTTATCGGTTAATCGAAACTCGGTTTACCGGTTGATCGAAACCAGGTCGTAACCGGCCTCGTTAATGGCTTCGCGGATCGCGTCGTCCGAAATCTCCTTCGAAGCTTCAACTCGGGCGTGGCTGACCTTGTCCTCACCCGCATTCAAATCCACATCGACCGTGTCAACTCCGTCGATCTCCCCCAGTTCTTCCTTCACGGACGCAACGCAATGCCCGCAAGTCAAACCCTTAACATCTAGCGTGAAAGCACTCATGTTTCCTCCTACAAATCCCGCTTCCCAGTTCTAATGCAATATGGGAACCGTCTCCGACTATACCCCCGAGGGGTATGCGTGTCTAGGGTGTTTATTGACCTCTGCGCTGCCAGGTGGGGGTGAAAACCATAGACTAAACCCATGGGGGTACTGGGCAACGCGATTCGGAAGCTACTGACCGCACACACGCGCCAAAATGCCTCAAAACCCGGTGACGAAGGTGTTCAACCACCTCGATTTGGCGCCCAGCGCACCCCCACCAAGACAGGTACTTACCAGCGGGGTCATTACCAACGGGGCAGCGCGCACACTAGCAGCAGAAGCCGCCCTCAAACCAACGCGCCGGGGCAGGCGCAGCTGCACCACTATTACTCTGCCCGCCAGGTGCCAGAAACGATGCTGCTAATAGAAGGGGCCCGGCAACTGGCCCCTCTCATCGGCCGATTGGCAGGTAACGCGGCCGCGGGAATCTTCGCGTCCCTACCCGTGTGGGACGCTGGGGTACGTGCGCAAATGGAAGGGCAAGTGGCGGCGCGGGGCGAGCAAATCGTTGAAGATTCCCAACGCGTGTTCTTTGACATGCCCGGTCTGGACACCTTGGTGATCCAAGCGGTCTGCCGGGTTGCACACGCCGTGTCTGCCGCCTACCGCAGTGGCCTGCGGGTAGATCAGCTGCTCCACCCGTCGCATAGCAGCCAACTGGCCGAGCGGATCGCCCGCCTCCCACGCGGCGGATACGAATCGTTCATGTCCTTTTTCCTCGCCGCCGGCACTGCCATGGGCCGGTTCAGAGGTGGTGACGTGCGGGCAGATTTAATGTATGAGGACGGGCGGGAACGCCCACTGCCTCGCGGTCACGCCCACGGGCAAGTAAGGCGATTTACCGCCCCCGAATCACTGCAAGACATGGCGGCGGACATTGATGACATTTACTGGGCTGAAACCACGGGCGCGATCGTGAAAATCACCCGGGTGGGAGCGGGGCCGCAGCGGCGCTGGCTCATCTCAATCCCCGGGACGGACTCAGTTGAGCTGCGCACCACCCACAACCCCGCGGGTACCGAAACGAATATCCGCGAAATGCTGGGCCTGCGGTCCGCAGTCCGCATGGGGGTACTAGCAGCATTCCGGCAAGCCATGGAAGCTGAAGGGCTCGACCCAGCTGGGTCCGATCGGGAACGCGTAACCATTGTGGGGCATTCGCAAGGTGGCATGGTGGCCCTCGGGCTGCTTCAAGAGCAAGCTTTGGCGATAGATGGGATTGTGACCCTGGGGGTACCTGGCCGGCGCGTGCGCATCCCCGCGGGCGTAACTGCGATTGCAGTGGAGCACGACCAAGATGTGATCCCCGCGTTCGACGGGCGCCCCCGCCGCCTAACCACCGACCGCGTAGTGGTGGGGCGGCGTCTTAACCGCCCCCGCAGCGGCGCACTGTATTACGCGCATTCTTCTGCGACTTACACCGACACGATTCGCCTGTTAGAGCGCCGCGCCCGCGTGGAACCGTTTTCGCGCATGGGGCGGGCGGTACGCAAACTTCAAGAACAGTTAGCGCACCCGGGGGAGCAGACGCGCGTGTACCATTTTGAGATTTCACAAGACATCCTTGAGGGAGGGCCACCCTCGATTGACTCTGTATACGAACACATGGGGCCCGTGTGGCAGCCCCCGGAAGTACCGTTGCCGGGGTTTGGAGGTAGTGAATGAGGTTCCGTGACCTGTTTGGAACAAGGGATGCGCGGGGGCGACGCAAGCGTTTTCCGGTGAACAAGTTCCGTTCCGGTAAAGTGCCGGAAGTGCGTAATCCCCTGATCATTGGTGGTATCGGCGCAAGTATTCTGGCTGCGTCGACCGCGTTAAAGTTCTTGCGTAACCCAGATGTGGCGGCAGATGATCTGGCGCGGCACTTAGCCCAAGAACTGGAGGGCCGACACGGTTTCGTTTCCGTTTCCGCCCAGGTACGCCGCGGGTTCGGTAAGCCAGCGCTCGCACAAGTGACCCTCAAGGTGCAGGATATGGCTCAGCATCCGACTGGTCAGCAAGCGCCTGAGGCACTGTGTGCTCTGTTGGACGAGGTAGCTCGGACCGTGTGGAACTGGGGTACCCCAGCTCCGATTTCCATTAGCGTGCAAGCGCAAGTCGGAGAGCATGCGGACAGTGAATGGGATTTGCGCAGCGCTGGGTTCAGTGACGCCACGGCCCGGCCGGCGGAACTGTACGAACGTTACGGTGCGCCCGCTGCCGACCCGACCTGGCGCCCATAATTACGTAATTAAACGACCCGGCGCCACAAAACAGCCGGCTCCCTTAATTGCCGCGGAACCCTTAAGTGCGCCCTCACCTGGCCCGACTCCTTAAGTGCGCCCGTTACTGGGGTTTGGCATGCTCCTCACCAAGAGGTGGGCACGGGTGCGCCTTCGCGGTAGCCGGATGCTGATTGCAGGCCCACGATCGCGCGTTCTTGGAACTGTTCGATCGTGCGTGCACCCGCGTAGGTGAACGAAGACCGTACGCCAGAAACGATCTGGTCAATCAGGTCCTCCACCCCGGGGCGTTCTGGGTCAATGTACATGCGGGCCACCGAGATGCCCTCCTCAAATAGGGCTTTGCGGGCCCGATCAAAATCAGACTCGCCGGAAGTACGGCGCGTAACCGCGCGTTTAGAAGCCATCCCAAACGATTCCTTATACATGCGTTGGTGCGCGTCGAACTGCACGTCACCGGGCGACTCATAGGTGCCAGCGAACCACGAACCAATCATCACGTTAGACGCCCCCGCGGCCAACGCCAACGCCACGTCCCGCGGATGGCGCACACCCCCGTCAGCCCACACGTGCGCACCCAACTCTTTCGCGGCAGCCGCACACTCCAAAACTGCGGAGAACTGCGGGCGCCCAACCCCGGTCTGCATCCGCGTGGTGCACATCGCGCCCGGGCCCACCCCGACCTTAACGATCGACGCGCCCGCCTCAACTAAATCACGTACCCCAGGTGCGGCCACCACGTTCCCCGCTGCAATCGGGAACCCATCTGGCAGAGCGCTGCGCACCTGCCGTACCGCATCCATCATCTTCGACTGGTGGCCGTGCGCCGTGTCCACAACAATCACATCCACCCCAGCCTGCACTAGCTCCACTGCGCGCTGCGCGGGGTTGCGGTTCATCCCGATTGCCGCGCCGATCCGCAACTGGTTCTGCGCATCCACCGCAGGTTTGTAAATCGTGGAACGCAACGCTCCCTGCCGGGTTAGTAATCCCACCAGCTCACCGGCCTTATTCACCACGGGCGCCAGTTTGCGGTGCTCGGATTTCAACTGGTCAAACGCCTCCACCGGGTCAATGCCCTCGGGTAACGTCATCAGTTTCGTAGTCATCACTTCACGCACCTGCGTGAACCGGTCCACGTCCATCACATCAGACATGTCCACCATGCCCACCGGCACGTTCGTCTCCGGGTTCACCACCACCGCGGCCCCGTGGGAGCGTTTCGGCATCAAGCCCAGCGCATACCCGCACGTGTGATGCGGTTTCACCACCACGGGCGTGTCGTATACCAGGTGGCTGGCTTTCACCTCAGAAACCGTGGAAACCACCACGTCCAACGGAATGTCTTGCGGAATAATCGCAATCCCCCCGCGGCGCGCCACCGTCTCTGCCATCCGTTTACCCGAAATCGCCGTCATATTGGCAACCACCAGGGGAATGGTGGTGCCCGTCCCATCACTCGTAGTCAGGTCCACGCGGCGGCGCGAACCCACGTCAGAACGCGACGGCACCATGAACACGTCGTCGTACGTCAGATCGAATGAGGGCAAAAGATTATTGAGGAACTTCACACGCCAAGCCTACCCAAAAACCACGCGGTTTGAAGCAACTCACAGGGGCGCGTGGTTACATAGCGCCTACACGCTAGTGGTGGCGCGTTGAACCACCTGAGGGCTAGGCATTACCCGGTGTTGATCTTCACCAGAATCCATCGCATCGATCAGCACTTGTGCACTCGCGCGCCCCAGGGCCTCAGGATCACGCGACAACGTGGAAATAGAAGGGGAGAAAACCCGGCACAATACCGAATCTTCCCAACTAAACACGCCAACATCAGCGGGAATCGCTTTGCCTTGCGACAAAAGATAGTTAACACCGCCCAATGTGAGCATCTCGTTATCGTAAATAATCACGTCCACTTCCGGATGGCGTTCCACAATCATGCGGGTAATCGCTGCGCCCGAATCCTCCGTGTAATCGGAGTTGAACGCGTACGCCTGCTCCAACCCCAAATCGCGCGCCTTATCTAGAAACGCTTTCTTCCGCACCGTCGTGTGTGTAAACGTTTCAATCCCAGAAACGTAGGCGGGAAAGCGGAAACCTTGCGCGAACACGTGGTTCACTACCGCATGCATCGCCAGCGCGTCGTCCACAGAAATCGACGACCCCGCGCCCTGATCGTGCCCCACCGACACGGAAGCCAGGCCCAGGTCTTTCACAATCTGCGGGCGGGGATCATTATCCTTGAGGTCCACCAGCACCACGCCCCCAACCCGGTGGTTTGAGGCCCACTGCTTATAAATCTCCACTTCTTGCGCAATGGTTTGCGCCAGGCGGAACACGAGGGGGCGGGAGGATTCCGCGAACACTTCCGCTAGGCCGCACAGGAATGGGAAGTAGAACCCTTCGTCGCGCACCGTTTGAGGTGGGCGGGTGAGGACGATGCCGAGCGCATCTGTTTTCCGTAGCGACAACGCTTTCGCCGCCGGGTCTGGTTGCCACCCTAAATCGTTGGCGATATTGATGATGCGGGTGCGAGTGGCCTCCGAAACCCCAGGTTTGCCGTTCAGCGCAAAACTAACGGCACCGGGGGACACGCCGGCCTCCTGAGCAATATCGCGGATAGTCAACCTAGACATAAATCTATGTTACCTCAATCACTAAAGGTGTTCAGTTATTTGAAATAACTGCGCGTTAAGCCTTGACAAACTCCACTATAGCGGTTTAGTTTATTTAGTGGAAGTGGCAAGGAGGCAACATGCACGACAATCATCATCTGTTTGAAGCTCGCGCAAAGCGCACGCTCGTTGAACGTATCCGCCCCGCGCAGTTCACAAAACTCGCAGATGTGAACGTGTCCGCATGGAACGTAACACAAGACCCAACCCGGCCTGGTCAGGGCGAACCAGTGTCCTTTGAAACCGCTATAAAAGCTACTTACGAGCCGTTCGAAATCGGACAGACGTGGGGCCCAGCTTGGGGAACCACTTGGTTCAAGCTGGAGGGGAGCGCTCCTAAAACCAATCAAACCGTGGAGTTACACGTTGATCTAGGGTGGGAAGACCACTCGCCCGGCTTCCAGTCTGAGGGTCTTGTTTACACCCCGGATGGGCAGATCGTTAAAGCTGTTAATCCGCGTAACACGTGGATTCCACTTACTGCGGGGGAAGATTTTTGTTTCTACATTGAGGCCGCGGCAAACCCCTTGCTGCTGGGAATCCCGCCGTTTGAACCCACACAGTTAGGCCGCAAAACCACGAGCCCAGCTGAGCACATCTACAAGGTGGCGGGCGCGCAAGTGGTGGAGGTCAACGACCAGGTGAGGGGCTTGGCGTTCGACATTGAAATCCTGTCTGAACTTGCCCAAACCTACAGTGATGACGACGCGTTGCGGCTGCGTTTCGCCCAGGTCGTCAACCAAGCCTTGGACGCGGTGGATCTAGATGATATTAAGGGGAGCGCACCCGCGGCCCGCCGCGTCCTTGAACCCGTGCTGGCTGACCACGCTAGTAAACACGCTCACCACCTAACGGCAGTGGGGCATGCTCACATTGACTCCGCGTGGTTGTGGCCGGTGCGTGAAACCCGGCGCAAAGTTGCCCGCACAATCTCTAACGTGCTGCGCCTGCTCGACGACGGACATGAAATGATTTTCGCGCTCCCAGCTGCCCAACACGTGGCCTGGCTCGAAGAGGATCACCCCGAACTGTTCGCCCGCCTCAAGAAGTGGGTAGAAAAAGGCAAGATTGTGCCCGTTGGAGGCATGTGGGTGGAGCCCGACGCGATGCTTCCCAGTGGGGAATCACTGTGCCGGCAACTCCTACTGGGGCAAGAGTATTTTGAAAACAAACTCGGGGTCCGCTGTGATGGCGTGTGGCTGCCAGACTCATTCGGATACTCTGCCGCACTACCGCAGATCGCTAAACTCGGGGGCGCCAAATGGTTCCTCACGCAGAAAATTTCTTGGAACCAAACGGATGTATTTCCGCACCATACCCTGCAGTGGGAAGGCATTGACGGCACCCGCCTGTTCACTCACTTCCCACCGGTCGACACCTACGGGGCAGAGATTAGCCCCGAGCAGGTGCGGCATGCGGAAACGAATTTTAAAGATAAAGCACAGGCGTCAAGCTCACTGCTGCCATACGGTTACGGTGACGGCGGCGGTGGGCCAACCCGGGACATGCTTGAGCAGGCAGAGCGGATGGAGGACCTGTACGGCGCGCCCACGATCGCGCATGAAACCCCGGACGCGTTCTTTGCCCGCGCGATGGCTGAGCGGCAGGACGTGCCCGTGTGGGTGGGGGAGCTGTACTTGGAACTGCACCGCGGTACCCTCACCTCGCAGGCAAATACCAAACTAGGTAACCGGCAGGCAGAGGCTGCGTTACGAGAAGCGGAACTGTGGGCCACGCTGGCTGCGCTTGAAGGCCGCTTCGAATACCCGTACGAGCAGTTGCTGAAACTGTGGGAGAACACGCTGTTACTGCAGTTCCACGACATCCTCCCCGGATCGTCAATCGGGTGGGTGCACGAGGAAGCCGAGCGCGACCACGCGGCCGTGGTAGCTGCCGCCGGAAAGATCGCTGCCGAAGCGTGCGCAGCGCTCGCGGATGGGCAAGACCTTTTCTTCAATGCCGCTGCGGTACCCACCCAGGGGGTGGGAGCGTTCGCCGCGGGGGTTCCTGAACACGTGGCACCGACCAAACTTGAAACCGTGGATGGTGGTTGGAAGCTTGCTAACGACGCGGTGACAGTGCGCATCGGCGCGGATGGTTTGGTGGAATCGCTGCGCGGCGCGGATGGGCGCGAAGTGGTGCCCCCGGGGGAGCGGCTGGGCCGGTTGAACCTGTACCAAGACTTCCCGAACATGTGGGACGCGTGGGATTTGGACGAGTTCTACAAGGCGAGTGAGCGCACGCTGGTGGCTGACCGGGTTGAAGCCCGCGGTGATCGCGTGGTGGCGCACTACCGGACGAGTAAGTCCAGTTTCACCGTTACCTACGCCCTGCCTGAGGGAGAGGCGGCACTGGAGGTCACGGTGGATGCTAACTGGCAGGAAACCGAGAAGCTGTTGAAGTTGCAGTTCCCGGTGGATGTGCACACGGATCAGGCGGCGTATGAAACACAAATGGGGTACTTGACCCGTCCGATTAACGAGAACACCACGTGGGAGTCCAATAAGTTTGAGGTTGCTGCGCACCGGTGGGTGCACGTGGCTGAGACCGGTTTTGGAGTGGGGATTGCTAATGAGGCCACCTACGGCTGGTCGCATTCCCGGCATGTTCGCGAGGGCGGGGGTACGTACGTGACGCTTGGAGCGTCTTTGCTGCGCGCCGCTATTTACCCCGATCCGATTCAAGACCGCGGGCACCACACCCGCCACTTCCGCATTTTCCCAGGTGCGGGCTTGAGGGACACGGTTGCTCGAACGCAACGCATGGACGCCCCGCTGCGCCACATCACGGCTGATGTGGTCGCTGATCGGGCCATTGATCGAACTGGTGGTTCGGCCACCGACTCTGCCGTGCGTACTTCTGCCGCGAGCAGTTCGGCCGCTGATTCGACCACCCCAAAGGGCGAGCGGGCGGTACCGACGTTCATTGAGGCTGCGGATGGCTTTGTGGTGGAGACCGTGAAGCTTGCGCAAGACCGCAGTGGGGACGTGATTATCCGCGGGTACGAACCGGTGGGAGCGCGGGTGAATGCGCGGATCCAGTTCGACCGGCCCGTAACTGTGAGTGCGGTGGACGTGCTGGAATCCGCGGACACGCACGTGACGCTCCCAAGTGTGGTGACGGAAAATAACGAAACCCACTTCGAGCTCGCCCCATTCCAGATTGTGACTTTGCGAGTAAAGGCGTAAGCGATGAAGGTCGGTGTTAACTACGTGCCGCGCAGCGGCTGGTTCTACTCTTGGTTGGATTTTGATTCCGATGAGGCTGCGCGCGACTTCGATGCGATCGCTCAGCTTGGTTTGGACCACGTGCGCGTGTTTCCGCTGTGGCCAGTTTTGCAGCCGAACGCAAGTCACATTCGCGCTCAGGCGGTGGAGGATGTGCGCACCCTCGCGCAGCTGGCGACACAGCGGGGGTTGACCGTGAGTGTGGACGTGCTGCAGGGCCACATGTCGTCGTTCGACTTCTTACCCGCGTGGACGCAAAGTTGGCATCAGAGCAACATTTTCACTGACCCCACGGTGGTGCAGGCACAGGCGGCACTGGTGCGGGCGCTGGCGGAAGCGCTGCGGGACGTCGATGGTACAACGGGGCTTTCGCTCGGTAACGAAATCGTGCAGTTCGCGGCTGCACGCCACCCAGTGCGGCACAAGTTGACGACCCAGCAGGCGGGCGCGTGGCTCACCCAGCTGCTCAGCACCGCTGACGAGTACTGGCCGGCGGGGCAGCACTCGTTCTCGTTCGACGACGACTTAGTGTTTGAACCCACCCAGCCGTTCACACCGCGGCACGCGTTGGAATGCGGGGATATCACCACAGTGCATTCGTGGGTGTTCGGCAAAATCGGCCAGCACTACGGTAAAGACCACCCGCGATTAGTGTTGCTAGCCCGCTACCTGCTGGAGCTCATGCGCGCCTGGCAGACGGAGTTGGGACAGGTTAAACCCCTGTGGCTGCAAGAAATTGGCGCGCCCCTGAACTACCTGAGCGCCAAGAACGCTCCCGCTTTTGTGTCGCGCACACTGTCGCACGTGGCGGCGGTACCTGGGGTGGAGGCCGTCACCTGGTGGTGTTCGCACGACGTGCATCGCAGCCTCACGGGGTTCCCTGCCGTTGAGTACGATTTGGGTTTATTTGATTCTGAGGGAAACGTGAAACCCGTTGGACAAGCGCTTTCCCAGTGGATTGGAAACCAAGCTCAGCAGCCTGAAATCCCGAATCAAGCTTGGCAACCTGAGACCCCGGGCCAGGCTCCGCAACCAGAAGCCGCGGGACAAACTCCTCAACCTGAGGCCCCGGGCCAGGCTCCTCAACCTCAAGAACCTGGGGCGGACCCGATTGCGATTCCCAGTGTTGATCACGAGGATGCGCGCGTTCTGGTGCGGCCCAGCGGGCAAATATTTGAGCAGTGGGCGCAGGCCATTGAACGCGGCGCCCCCCGCGTTCTGCAAGTAACGAAAAACTCGATATAGCTATTGCGTTAGGAAACCTAAGTAAGGAAACCATAAGAAAGGAAGATCCCATGCGATCCATAGCAAAGAAGCTCGTGGCGCTCGCTTGTGCCGGCGGTTTAACCCTCGGCATGACGGCATGCACTGGCGGGTCCAGCACCAGCAACGAGGGTGGGGGTGAAAAGAACGCAGCTGCAGGTGAAGTGGACGGTGACATCACGCTACAAACCTGGTCGCTCAAGAACGACAAGTTCACCCCGTACTTTGAAAAACTCGTTAAAGACTTCGAGAAAGAAAACCCGAAAGTCAAAGTTAAGTGGATGGACCAGCCTGGCGACGGGTACGAAGATAAGCTCCTTCAGCAAGCTAACGCAGATGAGCTTCCCGACGTGGTGAACATTCCCCCAGAGTTCGGCCTGCCTCTAGCTAAAGCCGGTAAACTCATGGACCTAAAGTCCGCAGAGAACAACGACCTCGACAAGTACGTTAAAGGCGGGGTGGAAGCCTACCAGTACCCCGGGGTCGAAGGCTCGTACGGCTACCCGTGGTACCTTGGGGTTTCGTTCAATTACTGGAACAAGGATTTGCTGAAGAAAGCGGGTATTGACAAGGCCCCAGCGAACGAAGAGGAGTTCCTGGCGGACGCGCAGAAAGCAGCCGAGAAGGGTGTGGCCATGGTGTCGCAAGCTCCCTCAATCGGAACACTGTCTGCCCGCGGCGTTAAAGTGTGGGACCCAGATGCACGCAAGTTCACGTTCAACTCTGAAGACGGTGTAAAAATCGTTGAGGAATACGCGAAACTCTACCAGGCGGGCGCTATCCCAGCGGAACTAATCACCGCGGTAGATAAAGGCAACATCGGCAACGAAGCGTTCTACAAAGAAACGCTCGCCGGCATCCAATCCACTCCTTCGTTCGCGGACGACGTCGTAACCAACGCCCCCAGCTTGGAAGGCAAAGTGGAGGTAACCGAACCGTGGGAAACTCCGCAACTGCTGGTGCAGGGCGTGGCCGTGGCGAAGAACTCCAAGCATCCGGCGGCAGCGTTGGCGCTCGCGAAGTACCTCACGAATAACGAAAACCAAGTGGCGTTCGTGAAGATCGCTAAAGGGTTCATGCCCGGCACGCAAGAAGGTAACAAAGACGCTGCTAGCTTGCGGGACGGGTCAGAGACAGATCTGATGAAGCAGGCGCTGGACGTGTCCGGTAAAACCGTGCAGCGGGCAGAGCTGCTGACCCCTGTGGAAATGTCAGATGAAATGAAAACCGCGGTGCTGCAAGAAATTGCGTTAGCACTGCAGGGTAACAAGACCCCGAAGGAAGCTCTGGACAGCGCGGTGCAAAAGTGCAACGCGATGATCGAGCAGTAAAAATCGGGTAGATAATAAGGATCGGGTCATGAAAACACATCGTTGGTATACGCCCTACCTTTTGGCGGGGCCAGCTGTGCTCTGGGTCTTAGTGTTCTCGCTGTGGCCGTTCATTAACACCATCTTCCTCTCGTTCACGAATGCGCGGCCGCTGCGACCAGCTGAGTTCACGGGGTTGGAGAACTACGCGAACCTGTTTCATGACCCCCAGTTTGGGGCGGCACTCATCGTCTCGCTCGTGTACGTGGTCGTATGCGTGCCGCTCCTAACTTTCTTACCGCTACTGCTAGCCATGCTGGTGCAAAAGAAGATCCCTGGCATCGGGTTTTTCCGCACCACCTACTACTTCCCGGTGGTTGCGTCCGTGGTGGTTGTGGGCATTATTTGGGCGTGGATTTTTAACTCCCGCGGCATCGTCAATGAGGCCCTGCAGATGGCTGGGTTGGTGGATCAACCCATTAACTTCCTGGTGGACCGGTGGAAGTTGCTGTTGTGTTCCATTGCGTTAACAGTTTGGAAGGGGATGGGCTATTACATGGTCGTTTACTTGGCGGCACTAGCGAATTTGGGGCGTGAGGTTCAAGAGGCCGCGACGCTTGATGGTGCCTCTTGGTGGCGGCGTTTCACTTCGATCGTGATTCCGAGTGTTAAAGGCGCGATGGCTCTGGTGTCTGCCCTGGTGTGTGTGGCGGCCGTGAGGATTTTCTCTGAACTGTACGTGCTGTCGAATGGTACGGGTGGCCCCGGTGGGCTCGACCAGTCGATCGTGATGCTGATTAAACGGATCGGTTCGGGGTTGAACGGGAACTTGGGGTACGCATCCGCAATGTCGGTGGCCTTGTTCTTCTTAACAGTTGGCCCCCTGTTGTTTGTTGCGTACATGAACTATGGCGGTAAAGCCACGATTGAGAAGTGGCGGGAGGACCGTCAGAAGAAGAAGCGGGTCGGTGCGAAACTTGCGGCCCGTGAGGCTGACGCGCACCGCAGTGGCATAACTGCTGCGACCGGGAGTGTGGTTGTGCAGAAAGGTGGAAGGCAATGAGTGCGCAGGTGAAACCGGGGCGCGGTAAAGTGGCGCGGTTGAAGTGGTATCAGCGTGGTTCACTGCCGTATGAGCACGCGACCCCAACCCTGTTCATCGCCAAGTATGTGCTGCTGATCTTGCTGCTGATCTTAGCGGTGGGCCCGTTCGTGTGGCAGTTGTCTACCTCTTTTAAAGGGGCTGCGGAGGATATTTACCAGTTTCCACCGAACCTCATTCCAATTGAGCCAACGATGGCGAACTATGCGGAGGTTGCGCGGCGCGTTCCAATTTTGGATTACGGGTTGCATTCGGTGCTGGTGGCGGTGGCAACCGTTGTGTCGAACACGATTTTTGCAACCTTGGCGGGCTATGCAATTGCGTGTATGCAGTTTCGGTTTAAGAAAATTATTATTGGCATCTTCTTGTCTACCCTGCTGCTGCCGGGAGAAGTTACGCTAACCAGCCAGTACTTAACGGTTAAGGGCTTAGGGTTTGATAACTCCCTGGTGGGCGTGTGGTTACCGGGTGCGATCGGGGCGATGAACGTTCTGCTCATGGCGGTTTCGTGCCGGATGATCCCGAAGGATACTTTGGACGCCGCTACAATTGATGGTGCAAACACGTGGCAGCGGATCCGCTACGTGGTGTGGCCAAACGTGAGGGGCATGGTTTCAGTGGTGGCACTGTTCAGTTTTATTGGCGCATGGGACGATTTCTTGTGGCCACTGGTGGTGCTGAACGACCCGGCGAAGTACACCCTGACGGTGGGGATGCAGTACCTGCAGTCTAACTTCGGGTCCAACCCGCGCGTGGTGGCTGCTGGAACGGTGATTGCACTGATTCCTATCATTATTATTTTCTCAACCATGCAGCGGTTCTTCTTCCGCGGCGTTGAAGAAGGAGCTCTTAAAGGATAATGACACAACCAGAAAATCATATGCACGCAGACCATGCAGGCACCTCAAATGTGAACGACGCTGCTGACGCACACTCGCTTTCTACCACAGGCGTTGAGGGGAAAGGTGCTCTAAAGGGGATTCCATCGCAGCAGTGGCGGCATGTGCAGCGGGATGCGTTGGTGGAGTTTTCTAAGAATGCGCAGTTGCCCGGTGGTTTTGGGTATTTGGACGCGAACGGGAAGCATCAGGCTGACCACGGTGTAGAACTGTGGATTAATGGCCGGTTCACCCACGTGTATGCGTGCGAAGTGCTGCGTGGGAACGAGCAGGCGCGCGACCTGCTAGACCACGGTATTCACGCTCTGCTGCATTCGCTGCGGGACCCAGTTAACGACGGTTGGTTCGCGGCAGTAACAGCGAACGGGCAGGAACCGTTTACGGATGCGGATCGGGTTAAGCAGTCTTATTCGCATGCGTTCGTGGTGCTCGCCGCCGCTTCGGCATTGCAAGCAGGGCACCCTCAGGCACAAGAACTATTGGACGCGGCACTGGGGTTGACGGAGAAATACTGGTGGGAACCGCAGTTTGGGCGGGTGCGGGAGGCCGCTAACGAAGACTGGTCGGAGTTTGATTCTTACCGGGGGATTAATGCGAATATGCATACGGTGGAGTCTTTCTTAGCGGTTTACGATGCTACGGGGCAGCGGCGTTATTTGGATCGTGCGGTTGCGATTTGCCGGTTTGTGCTTGAGGGCGCGCGTGGTAACGACTGGCGGATTGTGGAGCATTATGCGCAGGATTGGACGCCGCAACCGGAGTATAACCGGGATAAGCCTGCGGACCCGTTCCGCCCGTTTGGTGCAACCGTGGGCCATGCTTTTGAGTGGGCGCGGTTAGCGCTGCAAGCTGCCGTTGTGTATTCGCGTTTAGGGGAAGACGTGGCTTGGGCACAGGACGCGTTCAACTTAATTCACGCGGGAGTTCAGGATGGTTGGGAAGTAGATGGTGCGCCTGGTTTTGTGTACACCACTGATTTTGAGGGACGTGCGGTAACGCATGAGCGGATGCACTGGGTGGTGTGCGAGGCGTTGAACGCAGCATACGTGGCACGCCACGCGCAGGCCGAGTGGGGGCTTGAAGTGGATCCTAAGTATGAGGAATGGGAAGCACAGTGGTGGCAGTACGCGGACAAGTACCTGATTACTGCACCGGGTAAGTGGCGCGAAGAACTGGATCAGAACAACGAACTGTCAGAAAAAACGTGGACAGGTATGCCGGAGATCTACCACGCCTACCAGGCCCTGGTACTGCCTGATGGGGACTACGCGGTTTCCTTCGCCGAGGCAGCGCACGCCTAAAGCTTCTTATACCCCCTAGTCTGAAATACGCTCAGACATTTTAGTTATGCTGAGGATTGAATAATAACTACCGTGACGTAGGTCTGAATTAGCATGTATGAGCCAAAGAAGGTGGGGGAGTGGACGAAGAGTTCGGTAACTTGAATGATGTAGAACGCAAAATTATGGAGACGGTTTCGGACCGCACTGGGGTTCGTCCGGAACGTTTCGCCGAGGAAGCTCATGAACGCGGGGTAGAATTATCCGATGTCGTAGACGACTATGAAACGATGGCCACGTATTACGAGTATGAAGAAGACTCCCTAATGTTCCCAGAGGATGACTTCTTCGGGTTTTTCTAGCCGCATGTAGGGCGAGCTAAACCCCGCTATTTCAACGAAACAACGGGGTTTTTGCGGAGATGGCGGGATTTGAACCCGCGAGGGGCGAACGCCCCAACCTCCTTAGCAGGGAGGCGCACTAGGCCACTATGCGACATCTCCAATGGGTAATAGCCTAACGGCCACACAAGATTCTACCAAACTGAACGCACGCAAAACGCCGTGCCATTAAGTGTGCTTAGTGTTACAGCCCGTTGATTTGGAAAAACCCATCGCAGGCAGCTAAAGTTAAACCCAGGTTGAAGCGGTCAACGGTAATTCCAGCCGCTCAAAACTGAGCGCTCGTAGCTCAACGGATAGAGCATCTGACTACGGATCAGAAGGTTGGGGGTTCGAATCCCTTCGAGCGCGCCCCATCTCCTTCTTGGTGAGACCCACCGGGAAGGAGATATTTTAATTTCCCTCCCAATTTCGCCACACCCGGACAGCCTCACCAGCGGCAGCGGCTAAGAACAGCAGTGGCTGAGAACTTGCGCACGGTCCGCGTACAAACCCTACAAGTAACGCCGCGCAACCGGCTTACAAGTAACGCCGCGCAACCAACTACAAGTAACGCCGAGCAACCGACTTACAAATAACGCCGCGCAACCGAAACGGTTTCGGCTCCGTAACCGCCACCAAAAAGATTAGCGTGCACAATCAACATGTGCAGCTGATGTAAACCAATCCGGGATTCCCACCCATCCGCAAGCGCAGACTCCTCGTTGTAACCCGCGTAAATATCCTCCAAATAACGTTGCCCAAACACACCCAGAGCAGCCAAATCAGACTCAGCATGCCCACCCTGCGCAGCCGGGTCAATCAGCACCCCCGTCACATCCGCCAACGCTGCGCCCTCACGCGAACCTAAACCCGCGCGCCGCGGCCCCTCAGGCAAATCCGCAGTCGCAGACCAAATCACATTCCCCGTCCACAAATCCCCATGAATCCGCGCCGCCGCAGTGCGCACCAAACCAGGTTGAGGACTATCAAACTCACCGTCGCGCAAACGCTCACACAAGCGTTCAACCACCGCCGCGCCCCGACCATCGATCGAACCATTATCCACAGCCGGCTTGAGGTTCGGCAAAATCCTATCGCGCGCCAAAAACGCCCCCCACGAATCCAAAGCCCGCTCCGCCGACGGATACGCCAGCTCACTGCGGCCCATCCACCCATTACCACTCCACCCCGCTGGCGGCTGACCAAAATAATCCGCGCCCACCGCATGCGTCACCGCCAGCGCCCGCCCAAATTGGCGTGCCGCCGCCCGCGTAACCGAACCGGCCCCAACCGCGCGCGTACGCAACTCACCGCGCTTCACACTCACCACCGGGACAACGTGTGCACCACCATACTCCTCACCTTCCGCCAGCCAGGTTAAACTAAACGCTTCCAGCTCAGTGTTAGTAGGATTGATACTGTCCGTTTTAATGTAAACATCATCGATTCTAGAAATACCCATGCAACTACCCTCTCACGCATAATGCTCTAATGAGCGTCCATGCGATAGGGTAACGGGGGAGCGAAGGAGGCATCATGGAAGAAACCGTAGAGCAAATAGAAGATTTGCTATCGCAAAGTATCACCGCGAAAAACGCGAAAGAGGTTTCCGCCCTAATAACCTCCCTGAGCATCCCAGAGCTCACCGCACTCGTGGAACGCATCCCGAAAGCCAAAGCGGCAGTGGTGCTGCGCCTGCTCGACCTAGACCGCGCCTCACGCCTATTCGAAACGCTCGACCCCGCACACCAAGCGGACCTCATCACGGCGCTGCGTACCGAAGAAGTACTCGAGTTCTTCGACGAACTAGACCCAGACGACCGAGTTTCCCTACTGGACGAACTACCACAATCCGTGGCGCGCAAACTGTTCTCCAACCTCACAAAACAAGAACGCGAATCCACCAGCAAACTACTCGGGTTCCCAAAAGACGTAATCGGCCGCCACATGTCTCCAGAAATCGTGGACATCCACGACGACATGACAGTCGGCGACGCGCTCGCAATCGTCCGGCACGTAGCAAACGACATGGAAACCATCTACACCCTGCCGGTAGTCGATAGGCAACGCAAACTCGTTGGCGTCACGTCACTGCGGGAACTATTTATGGCGGAATCATCAACCATAATTTCGGAACTCATGACAGAAGCCGTGCGCGCCCACGTTAACGACGACGCCGAAACTACAGCCCGCTGGTTCCTTCCCCTAGACCTACTAGCCATGCCGATAGTGGACAGTCAGGAACGCTACGTCGGCCTCCTAATGTGGGACGACGCCGCAGATATTGTTGAAGTTGAGGACACCGAAGACTCCGCGCGTTCAGGTGCGTCCGAACCATTGGGCCAACCCTACCTCGCGACCCCAGTGCTGCGGATCGTGCGGTCACGTATCGTGTGGCTACTGGTGCTGGCACTATCCGCAATCCTCACCGTGCACGTGCTCGACACGTTTGAATCCACACTCGACAAAGTCGTAACCTTAGCCCTGTTCATCCCCCTACTCACCGGTACGGGTGGGAACACCGGTAACCAAGCAGCCACCACCGTCACCCGTGCCCTCGCACTCGGAGACGTGGAGAAACGCGACGTTGTGCGCGTACTAGGCCGGGAAGTTCGCGTTGGCTTCACCCTCGGTGCCGTGCTTGGGGGAATCGGGTTCATCCTCGCCTCCCTCGTGTTCAACTACCAGATCGGCCTGGTGATCGGGCTGACACTGCTGTCCATCTGCACGATGGCTGCTTCCGTCGGTGGGGTAATGCCGATCATCGCCCGGGTAGTGGGTGCAGACCCCGCAGTGTTCTCCAACCCCTTCATCTCCACGTTCTGTGACGCCACCGGCCTGATCCTTTACTTCCTCATCGCCAAAACCGTACTCGGAATATAAGCAAACAGAAGGTGCTTGCACTGCCCACGCAAGTACCTCAAACGAAAATAAAACCGCCCCCATGGTTACATGTAGAACACACTGTGGGGGCGGGGTGTGTGCACGCCAACCATTAGGCGACGCGCCGGGCGTAAACGCAGAAATGTGATTTACGAATTTCCGCTTGTTCCATTTCTGCGAAGTCTGAGAAGATCGAAAACTGAAGAACAACGTGCAGAAAGAAGGCTCGACTTTGTCAGTTGGCAAAGAAGAAGGGTTCAAACAACCAGGCGAAAACAACAGCGGGGAAATCCGCATCCCAGGCGTAAAACGCGTATTCACACCCAGCAGGATCCTCGTGGTACTACTAGTACCCCTAGCGATGTCCCTGGTTGCCGTGTCGTCCGTGAATGTTGCCCTACCAACAATCGGTAAATCCCTACACGCCACGGACGCTAGCTTGCAGTGGGTACTGTCTGGCTACGCCCTCGCGATCGGTATTTCCCTAATCCCCGCGGGGAGGCTGGGGGACCTGTTCGGACGGGGCCTACTGTTCCAAATCGGCCTGGTGATATTCACCATCGGCTCTGCCCTGTGCGCAATCTCTTCCGACCCGACGCACCTGAACATTTTCCGCATCATCCAAGGCATCGGCGGGGGTATCTACTCTCCGCAAATTATGGGGATTATCCAACAAACCTTCTCGGGCCAAGCCCGGGCGCGAGCGTTCGGCATGTTCGGCATGGTAGTGGCCGTTGCGGTCGCAGTGGGGCCACCGATTGCCGGTGCGATCATTAACCTGTTCGGCCCAACCGTTGGGTGGCGATACACATTCATGATGTACCTGCCCCTCGGCCTGCTTGGTATCGCACTCGCATTCATCTGGCTGCCGTTTGAACGCGAACGAATGTGGATTCGGCGGCGGCGTGCTCGCAAGCAAGCGCGGCGCGACAACCGCCGGAATAAACGCGAAAACCGTGGGCAAAGCCCCGCTGCAGCACAGCCCGACGCGACCAGCGGCGAGCCGCGACCCAAGCAGAAGATCGACCTTGACCCCGTTGGTGCGCTACTCGTTACCGCCGCTGTGCTGGGAATTATGCTGCCGTTCACTTCCCACACTTTCAAGTGGTGGCTACTACTGGTATTCGCTGCGGGCATCGGGCTGCTGTTCGCCTGGTACGCGTGGGAGAACTGGTATAAGAACCGCGGTAACTACGCGATGGTGGATCCAGATCTGCTGCGGATCCCCTCATTCTCTTTCGGCACAGCCGTGTCCGGCGCGTACTTCTTAGGCTCCACGTCCATATTCGTCATCTCCGCTATTTTCTTACAAAACGGTCTTGCGTTCAGTGCCCTGGCGGCCGGGAGCTTCTCGGTACCGAACGCACTGGTTTCTATGTTTGCGGCCCGCTGGTCTTCCGAACGGGCACTCACCTGGGGGCGTTCAGTAATCCAAATCGCGCTCGGCACAATGATGGTCGGTACCGCACTGACCGCCGTCGTGGTGGCGTGTCACGAAATGTTTGGCCTATCTATCTACTGGGTGATCTTAACGCTGGCAATACTTGGGTTCGGACAAGGCGCGGTTGGGTCTGCCAACCAAACCCTGTCCCTCGATGAAGTGCCCGTCAAACACGGTGGTGCTGCCGGTGGGGTTAAACAAACTGTGGAACGCCTCGCCACCGCAATCGGTAACGCGATCATCACCGCAGTGTTCTTCGCAGCAGTGCCCGCGGTGGGATACTCGTGGGGAACCGTGACCGCGCTGTGCATTGTGCTAGGTATCCAAACCATTGCGATAAGCATCGGCTGGGTAGACAAACGTCGCGCCGACCGGCTCCGCAACTAAGACCGCAGACTGGTCTGTATCGCAGGCAATCGCACGCAATCAGGTGCGAAGTACCTCAGCGTTGTGACGCGGGAGGGGTAAGTGCCTGGGGTGGGGTAAACACCCAGGGGGAGTGGGGCATGCGTGCTAACTCGAAGCGGTGCAAAAACTGCTTGGCAGTAGTGGCTTGAACCCCGACCGACCTGGCAATTGTCTCGATAACGTCACTCACCGAGTACCCCAGGGCCAAGAGGTCACGCAAAGTCACCGCCCCATCGCGTTTAGCTAACCGGTCCCCACGCGCATTCACAACCAGGGGTACGTGCACGTATGTGGGCTGGGCGAACCCTAACTCGTGGGCTAAATACGCTTGCGTTGAAGAGGTCTGCAGCAAGTCGTCCGCCCGCACCACCTGATCCACCCCCGCGTGCGCATCGTCAACCACCGCCGCCAGATTATACGCCACCGCGCCGTCCCCCCGTTGTAGAACCACGCAGTCAATCGGGTCCGCCCGCTTCCCCCAAACCGCGTCTTCAATCGGCCATTTTTCCACTTGAGGGCTCAAACGCCACGCCGGGCGACGCCCCTGCTGCAGCAACTCGGCGCGTTTGCGATCGCGCTGGTGTGCATCCAGATTCCGACACGTCCCCGGGTAGTGGCCCACTTGACCATTTGGTGCGACCGCGGCCTCTCGGATTTGTTTGCGCGAGCAAAAACACTCAAACAGCAACCCCTTAGACCGCAGTGTTTCCAATGCCTGCAGGTGTTCACTGCGGCGCTTAGATTGATACTGCACCGGCCCATCCCAGTCCAACCCCAGCATCCGCAGGTCCTGCACCTGCCGGGCCGCTGCCCCCTCACGCACCCTATCTATATCTTCTACCCGCAGAACGAAACGGCGACCAGTTTGCCTAGCCAGCGTCCACGCCAGCAACGCGGTCCGCAGGTTCCCTACGTGCAGGTCCCCAGACGGGCTGGGAGCGAAACGACCAGTATTACTCACCCCCTTATTTTATGTGCGCAAGCAGCCACGTGGTTGATGGACGGTGACTCTATGCGCGTCAGCGGCCGCGCGGGTTACGGGCCGGTGATCCTCCTCGCACGAGTAGCCACGTGGTTTACGGGCCGGTGATCCTCCTCGCACGAGCAGCCACGTGGTTTACGGGCCGATGGGAATGGCGTATAAACTGGCCGCTGGGAGGGGTTTCATGAGGTTTTCCAACGGCCGGCGCACGTGGTTCAGAGGCGATTCTGGTGCCGGTAAAAACGGTGGGCAACGCGACGCATTTGCCGGCGGAAACCGCGCGAAACCCGAAGCGAATGCCCGTGAGAACCACGGGCCAAATGTTGTAAATGCCCGCACCTACCACCTCAACCCCTACGCATTGGTATTTATTGGCGGAGCACTTGGTGCCACCACCCGCGCGGTCATGGATGCGCTTGTCAGCGGTGGGTTCCGTTTATTCACCGGGCCTGCAATTACCCTCATGCAAGTGGAAACCCCACTTGCAACTTCGACGGTACTGGTGAACGTGGTGGGTGCGTTCCTAATGGGGGTACTTACTGGCTTGTGGGCGCGTAAACGCGGCAATAACCCCAGTTGGGATCGGATTAAACTACTTGCCGGCACGGGTTTCTTAGGGGCGTTTACCACATATTCGTCGTTCGCGCTGGCATTAGCGCGTGAGGTGTCACAGGGCGCGGCTTTCTCCGCGGTCATCCAAGGCGGCTTGGTGCTGCTGCTCGGCTACGTGGCGGTGTTTTCAGGTATGTTCATTGGCCAACTCGGGCAAGGAACCGCACGGCCACAAAAACAGGCTGGGGGACCTGGTGGCTGCAAAAAGCCGGGCAGATCGCAAAAACAAGCTGGTGAATCTGGCGACACTGGACGTTCTGGCCGCCCGCGTAACTCTGAAGGCTCTTGTGACTCTGAAGGCGAAAGTGAGTCGGGGGGAGTGGCATGATCGCTTGGATACTACTGCCGTTCGCAGGCGGATTTGGAGCACTGTGCCGGTACGCAACGGAACTACGGTTACGCGGGTTTTTGAGCGCCCACACGGGATCCACCACGCTGTCGCCCTATTTGGATGAGGCCGCCCGCACCTCCGTGTGGCGGATCAGCGCGCTCGCGTGGCCAATCATGTTGATTAACCTAATCGGCTCGTTCGTAATGGGCGTGCTGTTCGGGTTCCTCTCGCAATACGCGGGAGTGTGGTTAGTGGTCGCCACCGGGTTTTTGGGTGGGTACACCACGTTTTCAACCGCCATGATGGACGTGTACACCATGGCGCGCGTAGCCCGATCAGCCCGAACCTGGGTAGCCGCATTCCTAACTTGTGTGGGCACCGCGGTCCTGTGCGTGCTAACCGCCGGGTTCGGCCTTTGGTTATCTACCTGAGGGGCGCGAGGTTCCTGCCTGAAGTGTGCGAGGTTCCTGTTTGGGCGGCGCTACACTGCCGCCGTAACGCTTCCGCACCCGAGGGCTGCTAGATTTCCGCACTTGAGGGTTGCTACGAGCCGCGCCACCCAGGCGCTACCCGTTAGTGACGCCTGCGTTTAAGCCCAATTCCCACTGCTGTGAGCGCACCTCCAGCTAGCAGCAGCGGTACTATCGCCAGCGCTCCCGTGCGGGCAATGCCAGACTTCTGGGCGCCATTTGCGCGCTGGTTCTGCTGCGCTCCGGCTTTCTGGGTTGGCTTGGAAGTTCCAGTAGTTGGCTTCGACGCAGGGGCGCTTGGAGTTCCCGCCCCGCCGGCTGGCCCGCCGGAAGACCCGTCAGAAGGACCTCCAGAAGATCCGCCGGCAGGCCCCTCAGAAGGCCCGTCGGAAGGCTCATGGCCCGGAACGATCCCGGTGGCTGGTTTGGGATAGTCCGGTTCGGGCACGGCTTCCAGTTCAGCACTCGGGGTTTCGGGTTGCTGCCGGAAACTCAGTTCCGCAACATGTGTGAACGGTTGTCCTTTCACATCCGCGCCCGCTTTCAGCATCACGTACCGGGCTTTCACCGGCCCATCGGCCTCTAAGTCAACGCGTTGGTGCTCGTACACAGCGTTTGGCCACTGGCCTTGCGCCACCGCGTGGAACGCGTCCTCAGAATCAAGTGGGAACGCCGCCACCCCATCCGTGTTAC
The DNA here is from genome assembly GCF_032085515.1 of Gleimia hominis. Classification (GTDB taxonomy): domain Bacteria; phylum Actinomycetota; class Actinomycetes; order Actinomycetales; family Actinomycetaceae; genus Gleimia; species Gleimia hominis. Next base: position 229,286 of record NZ_JASXSX010000001.1, on the reverse strand, counting down.
CCGCGGCGGGGGTACCGTAATCGTCCGCACCCGGTTCAGGCAGTTCAGTGTCGGTAGCGACCTTGAACTCGTATTCACCAATCTGCCCGTTCTGCACCGCTCCAGTTTGCCGCGGCGTGTAAATCGCAGCCGTCAGGTCGTATTCCTTCCCCAGGTCCACTACTAAATAATGAGGGGGTTCATCAACCTGAGGGGTCCACCGCGTGTGCCAATACGTCTGCGGGTCCCCGTCGATAGCGGCGGTCGCTAAACCAGAGGGGCGGGCCTCCCCCTCGGTGGCCTGCGAATCCCACGCCACTACTTTCGCAGCTCCCATCGGCACCACCCCGGTGTCCACCACCGTGGTGGAGCATTCGCGCACCAACTGGTCACCCGCTGCCTCTAACGTGACCTGCAGTTTTGCGGTGCCCGCCGTGTCCTCTGGGGCGCGTACCTTAACCGTAGTGGTTTTAGCGCCGTCAGCCGCATCACTGAACCGTGCGGGCTTAGTGAGGGCCCGCTGGTTGTACTCATCAATCGGTTCCGCGCCTTCTTGCTGCACGTCCCGCGGCGCAATCGCCACTGCGGGTGCTACCTGCCAGTTTTGCGCCACTGACGTGCGTAGTTTCGCGTTCCCCGAAATCCCCTGGGTTGTGATCGCCACTTCCGCCTGCTGACCAGCGTTGATCTGTGCGGGGCAGCTGACTGTCAGCGAAGTCGTCCCCGTAAGCGTGTACCAAGTGTCCGCTTGCGCCTCAAACGTAACTACCCCATCTTTGCGAGTGGTTTTAATTTCGTTACCATCCGCATTCCGAACCACAACGGGGCCTTGGGCTAGGGCAGTGTGAATACTCAACGTTTGCGCATCCTGCGAATGTACCTCAATAGTGGTGGCCTGCCCGTCTTTCCACTGCGCATTGACCGTCACGTTGCGCGGTGCCCGCAACCCAGAAACGGAACCGGACCGCCACGCCCCCGGCAGCGCTGGAAGCACGTCAATCACCTGGTCATTGCCATGCAGCAGCATTTGCGCTACCCCCGAGGTACCCCCAAAGTTCCCATCAATCTGGAACGGCGGGTGCACGTCCCACAGGTTCGGGTACGTCGATTGCGTCAGTAGTTGCCGCAGCATCAGATGCGCATGGTTGCCGTCACCTAGCCGCGCCCAGAAGTTAACTTTCCACGCTTTCGACCAGCCCGTTCCACCGTCCCCGCGGTCCCTCAGCGTACCTTTCGCCGCGTCAGCTAGTTCCGGCGTGGTGGCCGGTGAGATCGCTTCCCCTGGGAACAGGGCGTACAGGTGCGATGTGTGCCGGTGGTGCGGTTCCCCTGATTGTTCCAGCGCAGGGTCTTTCCATTCCTGCACCTTCCCGTTGTGCACCCGCAGGCCTTTATCCGTTTTCTTGAGGGTCTGCGTGAGCCCTTCGGTGAAGCTGTCGCTAACCCCCAGGTCTGTGGCGGCCGCGAGCGTGGAGGTGAATAGTTCGGTGATTATTTGCTGGCTCATCGCGGCGCCGGCCGTGTAGTAGCCGTGTTCAGGCGAGTACGAGGGGTTCAACACTAGGGATCCGTCGCGCGGGTCTTCGCGCAGGAAGTCTTGGTAGAACTCAGAGGTGGCCTTTAACATCGGGTACGCGCGGTCCCTCAAGAAGGTTTTGTCGTTGGTGTACAGGTAGCGCTGGTAGAAACCTTGTGCGAGCCACGCGTTCGCTTCTGGGTACCATGAGGCCGTGGGCCAGTCGAATACGCCCGTGAACCCCCAGGGGTTGGTTTCGTTCATCACGACCCAGCCGCGCGCGTCGAACAGTTCTTTTGCAGTCACCTGCCCGGCTTTCGCCAGGTCGGAGGTGAAGTTCAGGTACGGGTCGTAGGTTTCCGCGAGGTTCGTGGTGAGGGCAGGCCAGTAGTTCATCTGCAAGTTAATGTTCGAGTGGAAGTCCGCTGACCACGGTGGGTTGTTTTTGCGGGTCCACACGCCCTGCAGGTTCGCGGGTTGGGAGCCTTCGCGCGAGGAGGAGATGAGTAGGTACCTGCCGTATTGGAAGTAGAGCGTTTCGAGGTACCGGTCCGCGTCGGTAGTTCCTTGGTATGCGCGCACCAGTTGGTCTGTGGTGGTGTTTGGTGTGGGGGCGTGCAGGTCGAGTTTCACTCGGTTGAACAGCTGTTGGTAGTCCTGCACGTGTTTGGCCCGCAGGGTTGCGAACGGGGTCGCGGCGGCCCGCGCTATTTTGCGGTCTACTGCGGTGTTTGGTGCTGTTTGCGTGCGGTAGTTAGGGTAGGCTTGCGCGTAGTTGGTGCCGCCCGCCCAGATTATGGTGGCGCTGTCGGCGTCTTTAACGGTGAGGTCCCCATTTTCTCCCGCCGTCACCGTGCCACCTTCCGTAACCACCTGTACTTTGCCGTAGTATTGCAATCCGTTGTCGGGGCTTTTGCCACTTAGCGTAATCGCGTTGCCTTCTGCTTTTACTTCAGCTTCAGAAAGCGCTTGAGGGGTTTTCAACTCGGGGGGCAACCCCCGGTCGTAGGTGAGGTGGAAGTTCACAGCCGTGCCTTGGTTCGCACTGATGTGCTGGGCAATAACCCCGGCGGGGTAGGAGGCGATGGCTTCGCGTTTAAACTGGGTTTGCCCCACGTTGTACTGCACGCCCGCAACGGCTTGGTCGATGTCTAGGTGGCGTTCGTATTGCGTGTAGTTCTGCGCATTTGGGGTGTCTACTTTGAGGATCCCGAAGTTTTGGTAGTTACCGTATCCGGCCTTGGGGTGTCCGATTGAGCTGATTAGTTCTTGCGACGCTTCCAAACTACCTTTTGCGTCAATGGTTTCTTGGATTTTCTTCAGGTTCGCTTTTTTCTGCTTGAGGAGGTCGGCGGGTGGATTGCCGTAGTTGTACCCCTCAGTTCCTGGCCCGCCGGTCCATAGTGTGTCTTCGTTGAGGACAATCTGTTCGGCCCCCACCTGTCCGTAGAGGGTGGCGCCCATCGAGCCGTTACCAATGGGGAGTACTTCGTGTTCCCACCCGTCGGTGGAGCCGTCGGCGTCGGTTATGACCCCGGGTTTGTTGTACCGCAAAATCATGTTGGCCTGCGTATTCTCGATTCTATTTTCGCCGCTGCGCGGGCTGGTTTGAGTGGTGGCGAAACTGGTGATGGGAGCCAGTATTAATGAGGCGGTCAGCACGCCCCCTATTAGCTTGCCAAATCTGCTCATGATTTTCTTTTCTATATCGGCGTCACTGCCGGTAGGCCGGGTTAGATTACGAAACAGCGTGCTCAAAGCTGAGCACTTACGAAAGAATAACACGATTCAGATCACCTCTAACCCCATTTGAGCAGGTCTGCGCACAACTAATCAGACCGTGCGCAGATTGAGTCGTCAATTCCGCATTGCAGGCAGTTTAAGTGTGCTAGCTTCAAAGCAGACCTGGCGCGCTAACAGCCGATTGTTAACGCGCAGCATTTGGCATAATCGGGTAAACCTCGCAGATAAAAACGGGTGTACAGCGGTTTCACAACAGTGGATTCTTCTGCCCCGCTAGTCTGCGCAGGGGGACGGAAAGGGATCACAATGTCGTTCAAAGCCCTAAATACTGCGAGAAGCCTAGTTGGCGCAGTAACTGCCGCTGTTCTATGCGTGCTGCTTGCAGTAATCGCACCGGCTGCGTACGCAGACGAGTTGGTTCAAACCGTGTCGGTTGCTGACTTCGGTGCGAAGGCAGATTCGAAGCAGGATGCGGCGGAGCCTGTCAAGGCAGCTATCGCGAAGGCGAAAACTATGGCAGAAAAAGGCGTTTCCGTGCGGATCGTGTTCCCTGCGGGTAGATACGATATTTACCCGGATAAAGCACCCCAGCGCACACTGTATGTTTCTAATACGGTGGGGGCGGACGCCTCATATAAAGAAAAACGTATCGGCATGCTGCTTGAAGATACAAAGAATATAACCGTGGATGGCCAGGGTTCTGAAATTATCTTCCATGGGAAAATGACCACCTTCGCGGCGATTAATAGTGAGAATGTTTCGTTCAAAAACTTTCAGGTAGACTTCGAAGTTCCGTCTGCGATTGATTTAACGGTTGAGGCGGTGGATCCGGATGCCGGGATCGCTACCGTTTACGTACCAGAAGAGTACAAATACCGGGTTAAAGGCAGTGACGTTGAATGGTTTTCCGATAAGAGTCCGTATACGCATGAGGCCTACTGGACGGAGCGAAACGCACTGCCGTACGTGCAACGCTACGACACGAAAAGTGGATTAACAGTGCGAGGCGACGTGTGGAACAACCCGATTTTCAAACACGTGGCCGGTGTGAAAGACCTGGGGAACAACCGGCTCGAGTTTTCCTACACCCAGATGGAGTCGGAACTGAAAAACGCGCGGGGAATAAGCTACCAGATGCGGCAGACAGTGCGCGACCACCCAGGGGTTTTCTTATGGAAAGACAAGAACGTCCGCTTGGATACGATTGATTTTCGGTTCCTACACGGTTTCGGGGTAGTGGGCCAGTCGACGGATACGGTGCAGATGAACAACCTCCACTTTGGCGTGGGAGTTGGAACGGGCCGCAGCACCGCTGGGTATGCGGATTTCATTCAAATGTCTGGCTGCAAGGGCGCGGTTGAGGTAACTAACTCCACGTTCTCTAACCCACATGACGATCCGATTAATATTCACGGAACCTTCCAGCAGGTGGTGGAGCGGATTTCTGATCGGAAGGTCCGCGTGCGGTACATGCATAACGAGACCGCTGGATTCCCCTCGTTTTTTGTGGGAGACCAAGTGGAGTTCATGACGCAGGGCAACATGATTCCGGTGCGCGATTCGGTGCGCACAGTGGTGGCTGTAGATGGTCCGGACGGGCAGGGTGGAAACCTGGGGCAGGGGTCAGGTAGTTTAACAGATACTATTCTTACGTTCGATAAGCCTATTCCTCAAGAAATAGCAGTGAACGAGCACGTGGTTGAAAACATTACCTACACGCCGAATGTGACCATTAAGAATAATGTTTTCAAAGAAACTCCTACGCGTGGGATTTTGGTTACTACCCGGGGGAAGGTTCTGATTGAAGACAACCTGTTTGATGGCATGGGGATGGCTGGGATTTATATTTCGAATGATGCCCAGGGGTGGTACGAATCGGGGCCGACGCGGGATGTGACTATTCGCGCGAACACTTTCCAGCGGTCTGGGGCGCAAGCGATTTTGGTGGAGCCAACTAACCCCACGGTGTCTAGTGAAGACACGGTGCATAAGAACATGGCAATTGAGGACAACACGTTTTACGTGTCGGATCAGCGGGTTTTGGATGCTAAGTCAGTTAGTAATTTGAGGTTTGTGTCCAACCGCGTGTATCGGCAAACTGTGTCCGATGGTGTGCAAATAGATGGTGGCCAGGCTGTTGAGGTACCTGTGGGCGGGGCGTACCATATTAAAGCCCGGCCGGTGTTTAAGCCTGTGAATGAGCAAAAACTGTTCGCATTCAACGGTAGTAAGCAAGTGGTGCTTGCAAATAATACGTACGATGTTGGGCTCAACCCGCAAGCAGAGCTAGAGAATATGGATGCGGGTGAACTCGACAACTCGGGTGATGGCACCGCGCCTCAAGACGGTGGGATTGCTGTAGAAGATGCTAGCGGTGCGGAAAATGCTGCTGCACAAGACGCTGGTGCTGTCGAGAATACTGCCGCAGAAGATACTAGCGGTGCGGAAAATGCTGCTGCACAAGATCGGGTGGCAGGTGAGTCTGGGAAAGTGTTTTTTGTTAGCGCGGATCCTGCTGTAGCCACGGTGGATAGTGCCGGGGTGGTCACTGGTATGAGCGTTGGGCAGACCACTGTGCAAACCTATGTTTTAGCGGGGGAGCGGCGCCTACCGGGCCCAGTCGTAGCGGTTTCGGTTAAACCAGCTGATGTGGAAACCGCGCCTGGATCTGAAGAAGGTGGATCTGAAGAAGGTGAAGCTGGTCAAGGTGGGGCTGGTCAGGGTGGAACTGATCAAGGTGAAGATGGTCAAGGTGAGGCCGGTCAGGGTGTAGCTGGGCAAGAAACAGACTCGTTACGTGACCACCCGTCGTCGGTAGCTACCCTGTCGAAAGCTGTTTTCTCGGGCCTTTCACGCGATTGGAAGTTTACTGCAGGCCAGTTGCATTATTTCGCAGCTGATCGTGCGAAAACTATTTTGGGCCAACTAACGGCAACGGATGCGGATGCTGAAGTCACGGCCACTTTCAATGGGCAGCCGGTGGAACCAACTGAGTTCGCAGGCACTTTGTTGCGCGGCCGGAACGTGCTTGAAGTTACGGTCCGCGCCGCAGACGGGATTACCTCTAACACCTACCGGTTTGTCATTGACCGCATCAGCAGTAATGACCCGGGCACGACAGAACCGTCGGATCCAGGAACGGTGGAACCCGCGCCTGAAATAACCGATCCCACCACTCCAGCGCAGCAACCGGCAGCTGGAAAGCAGAACCAGTCTGCTGTGCCGGGCAAGAAGCCGGCGGTGAAGAAAGTGCGGAAGTTGGTACGTACGGGAGCACCCGTGTTGGGGTTGGCAGCAGCCGCTGTTTGTGCTGGTCTAGGGGGCGTGCTCTTGTTGCGACGCAGAAAATAATGATACCGATCACTTTTAGGGTCTATTTTTGGACTCGTTTGAGCAATCGAATTTTCACAGTGTAGGCTCGAATCAGCACCGTACAACATGAGCCAGTGTGAAAGGAGCTCGGATTATGAGTCGCCCTGCTATTAACACTGCGCAAAACATGTTGCCCGAACATGCGGGGCAAACAAGTCCGGAAGATGGGCATACGCCAGGCACGCTAATTGAACTGCGGGATCTCACAAAAAAATACCCGGTGCGTGGCGGCAACGAAGTTGTGGCCCTAGACCACGTTAATCTCAGTGTGGAACGCGGCTCTATTCACGGTATTGTCGGCCAGTCCGGTGCCGGCAAGTCGACACTGATTCGCTGCTTAACCGCATTGGAATCACCAACTGAAGGTTCCGTGACCCTCGGGGGTGTAGAACTGACCAAGCTGGGGCACGCCCAACTTAGGGAAGAACGCCGCAGCATCGGCATGGTGTTCCAATCCGCTAACCTACTGGACGCCCGAACCGCACTCGCGAACGTGGAATACCCCATGAAAGTTGCGGGCACCCCCAAGCACGAGCGGCGCGAACGCGCACAAAAACTCTTAGAACTAGTTGGCCTGGGGAACCGCGGTACCTCATACCCCGCGCAACTATCCGGTGGGCAGCGCCAACGCGTTGGGATAGCGCGGGCGCTCGCGGCGAAACCAAAAGTAGTGTTGTGCGACGAACCCACGTCCGCGCTCGACTCGGAATCCACCCGCCAAGTCCTCAACCTTTTGGCGCAGATCCGCGACGAAATGGGCGTAACCATCATTATCATCACCCACGAAATGGGGGTGGTGCGCGCAATCTGCGATTCCGCAACGCTGCTGGAGCACGGAAAAATCGTTGAATCCGGTTCCATAGAACAGATCGTGGCGAATCCATCCTCGAAGCTTGCGCAAGAACTAGTTCCCATGCCGTCCCTGGCCGAAGAAGCGGTAGCGCAAGACCTCACGATTATAGACACCATGTTCACCTCCACCCCGGGGGTACCCACGGGATCAACTGTGATGTCACTGGCCTCCCGAATGGGCGCTGACGTGCTCGCGGGAACATTCGAATCTTTCTCTAACGTGCAGGTAGGGCGGTTAGCACTAGGCGTCCCGCAATACCATGCGGATAAAATTATTGAAACACTAAAAAATAATCAAGTATATGCGGAGGTGAGGGCATGAGCGCGGTGCTATCGAACATAGGAGCTGCCCTGATGCCCGCCACCGCGTCGTTAACGCACGCGTGGGTGCCACTCGTGGCTAACGGCGACGAAACCTGGTTCAACAACCCCGCGGTACAGCGCGCGTTCTGGCCCGGCGTGTGGGAAACGTTAGCGATGACGGGGCTGTCAACCCTGTTTACCGTCATCATTGGCCTTCCCCTTGGGCTTGTATTGATTGCAACTGGCCGCGGCGGCCTATTCACCAACAAGCCGTTGCACCAAGTACTGGCCTTCATCGTGAACTTTGGGCGGTCCATCCCGTTCCTCATTCTGATGATCGCAATCATTCCGTTTACCCGCCTAGTGGCTGGTTCCTCAATCGGTTGGAAAGCAGCGGTTGTCCCCCTGACAGTAGCGGCCATCCCGTTTTTCGCTCGCCTCGTGGAAACCGCGGTGCGGAGCGTGGACGACGGCAAGATAGAAGCCGCACAAATGATGGGGGCCACTCGCGGGCAAATAATGCGTGACGTGCAGGTGCGCGAAGCCCTCCCGGCGATCATCGACGCCATCACAGTGCTTGCTATCACGCTCATTGGCTACGGGGCGATGGCGGGTGCGCTCGGCGGCGGCGGCCTTGGGCAACTCGCAATGAACTACGGGTACAACCGCTTCATGCCAGACGTAATGGTGCTGGCGGTAATTGGCGTGTACGTAATCGTGCAGATCGTGCAGATGGTAGGCGACATGTGTAGCCGGCTGGTGGACCACCGCTGAGCCACCACCAGCCGGGTTAGGTCCCCAACTAGCGTACCTGGCCAGCACTACCTCAAACTCATTTCGACTTTTAAGAACAGGAAATAACTATGCGTTTCTCACGTGTTTTCGCTGCAGTGGCAGCATCAGCAGCGCTCGTCTTAACGGGCTGTGGTTCAACCTCCGGATCCGATGCCGGCAGTGACGGGTCGGGCAGTGATTCCGCGGTTACGACATTGAGGGTAGGAGCGTCGCCATCCCCTCATGCGCAAATTCTGCATTTTATAGACGACAAACTGGCTAAAGACGCGGGTCTAAAACTAGATATTGTGGAGTTCACGGACTACGTACAACCGAACCAGGCGCTTGCGTCGGGGGATTTGGATGCGAACTTCTACCAGACCGTGCCGTATTTAAAGAAGGAATCGAAGGAACGCGGATACGATTTTGTGCCCGGTAAACCCGTGCACCTGGAACCGCTTGCGATCTACTCGAAGAAACATAAGGACATGAAAGAAATTGGTGACGGGGCAACCATCGGGATCATCAGCGACCCGGTGAACCAAGATCGGGCGCTGCACCTGCTGGAGCAAGCGGGGCTGGTGGAAGTGCCGAAGGGAGCTGAGGACCTCACGATCGATAAAGTTAAAAAACTAAAAAACTTTGATTTTAAAGAAGTTGAGGGGCCGCAGCTTGTGCGGGCGCTGCAGGATGTGGACGCGGCAGTAATTAACGGAAACTTCGCGAGCGAAGGCGGGTTGAGCGCCGCCGATGATGCTTTGTTAGTTGAATCGCCAGAAAACAACCCGGCAAACAACGTGTTGGTATGGGCAGCAAAAGATAAGGATGATGAGCATCTGAAAAAACTGGATGAGTTGCTGCACAGTGATCAGGTGAAGAAGTTTATTGAGGACACTTTCAAGGACAAGTCGGTTATTCCCGCGTTCTAACCTCAGGTGATCTTCGCGTTCTAACGTAACGCGGGCTACGCGTTGAATAAAGCCTCTGCCCGAGGTGACATTGGTTTGTCAGGCCCGGGCAGAGGTTTTATTTGTATTAGCGCGTTGTTTGCAGCTAGGGGTGGTTAGTCGATTACGCCGTAGAGCCTGTCCCCGGCATCCCCAAGGCCGGGCACGATGTAGGAGTGTTCGTTCAGACCTTCATCGATCGCACCGGTAACGATAGTTACGTTCGCGCGATCCCCGACCGCTTCTTCGAGGGCTTTTAGACCCTGCGGGGCGGATAGGAGGCACAGGCAGGTGACGTCACGCGCCCCGTGGTCTAGCAGGTAGTCGATTGCCGCGATCATGGTGTGGCCGGTGGCGAGCATCGGGTCGAGGATGAAGCACTGGCGGCCCTCCAGGTCTTCGGGAAGCCGGTTAGCGTACGTTTCCACCTGCAAGGTGGCGTCGTCGCGGACCATCCCGAGGAACCCAACTTCCGCTGTGGGCAGTAGCCGCATCATGCCGTCTAGCATGCCAAGGCCGGCCCTCAGGATAGGAACCACTAGGGGGCGGGGTTTTGATAAACGAGTGCCCGTCGTTTTCGCGACGGGCGTTTCAATTTCAACATCTTCAACAGCGATGTCTCGGGTGGCTTCGTAGGTCAGTAGCATCAACAGTTCTTCTGTTAGATGACGGAAAGTCGATGACGGCGTTTCCTTCTGACGCATTTCAGTTAATTTGTGGGCGATCAGGGGGTGTTTTACTTCTATAACTCGCATGCTTCTAGAATACCGTGTGAAGCGTGTGGAGTGGATTATTTGCCGCGCGGCGTGATTGTGTTGTGTTCGATGTTTACCCAATTGCCCGTGCGGGTCGAGCGGCCTAGTGTGTGGAGGTTGGATTTGGAGTTGGCTGTGGATTATAAGGAAGCGATGGTGCGGGCGTTGCGTCTAGCCCGGCGGGCCGGTGAAGCGGGAGACGTGCCGGTTGGGGCTGTAGTTTTAGATGAGGCCGGTGAGGTAATTGGGCAGGGTTTTAATGACCGTGAGGCCGCCGGTAACCCCGTGGGGCACGCAGAAGTGAATGCGTTGGTGGCAGCTGCGAAGCAGCGGGGAGGGTGGCGGCTTGAGGGCTGCACGCTGGTGGTCACGTTGGAGCCGTGCACGATGTGTGCGGGGGCGGTGGTGGCGTCGCGCGTGCCACGCCTGGTGTTTGGGACGTGGGATCCGAAAGCGGGGGCGTGTGGTTCGGTGCGGGACGTGGTGCGTGATTCGCGTTTGAACCACCAGGTGGAAGTTGTGGCAGGTGTGTTAGAACACGATTGCGAGTTTGTGCTGCGCAGATTTTTCGCTTCGCGTAGAAACATGTAAACTTGAAAGCCGAATGCTTCGCGTCGCTTCTTTTTGATGCTTGAGGTGCTGAGCGTTCTAAGGTGGAGTGTCCGAGCGGCCGAAGGTGCAGCACTCGAAATGCTGTGTGGTGCAAGCCACCGTGGGTTCAAATCCCACCTCCACCGCTTTCCTGTTTTTGGGGCGCACCAGTTTTGGTGCAGCGTGTTTGTGGACAACCATGTCTTTTCTTCTTCGCGCAATGTACAGTAAGAACTGTTCTAACCCTTTCCTTCAACACTTGCGCGGGAGTAGTAATGTCACGTCAGCGTCGAGCGGCAGCTCAGTTTGGTAAACCCTCAGTAAGAAAAGCGCGTCACAGCCGGGGGATGGCGCGTGTAAGCACGGGCCTTGGGTTGAGTGCAGTTTTGGCGCTCACAACCGTGGTGCCTGGGATGGCAGCCGATTCGGCACCTACGGAGAATAACCTCCCTCAGGAAACAGAAAAGGACACGAACGCAAACCAAGGTTTGCCTACTAACGCAACGGAATCTGAGCAGGCGGTAGAAACCACGCAGGCCGCTCAAGAGGAAGCTGGCGCTGAGCTGGAGGCGGCGAAAACTCAGGCGGATAAAGACGCCCAGGCGGTGAAGGCAGCGGAGGCTACGGCGGACACTGCGGCCAACGAGGTTAAGGCGGCGGATGCGGCTGGGGACTCAGCGGTGGCGAAGGTACAGGCGGATATCGCTGCTCGCGTGGAGAAGGCGGAAGCGAAAGTTGCGGCGGCGAACCAGGTGCTGCAGCAAGCGCAGGTGGATGCGGATGCTGCTGATGCGGCGGTGCGGGAAGCGCAGGCGGTTTTAGAGAAGGCTCAGGCGGGGGCGTCGGATCCGGAGGCAATCGCGGCTGCGAAGGAAGCGGCGGAGCAAGCGCAGGCAGACGCGGCGGCAGCTGAGGCTGCGGCTAAGCAAGCGCAGGATCAGCTCGCGCAGGTGAATGCGGAAAAATCGGATGCTGAGCAGGAGCTGGCGCAGGCTAAACAAGCGTCTGAGGCAGCGGCCGCGGATTTGGCGACCGCGCAGAAGGCGGTTGAGGACGCGCAGGGAGTACTGCAGGAAAAGCAGCAGGCGTTGCAGAAACTGCAAGGTGAGCTCGGTGACGATGAGGCTCTGAGTGAGGCGCAAAAAGCGGTGGAGGATGCGCAGGCGGCGTTGGATCAAGCGCAAGCGCAGGTGGATACGCAGAAGCAGGCTGTTACCGCAGGTAACGCGGCTGTGATGGCGAAAATGACGGAGCTGCACAGCAAAGAAGAAGCGGTAGCAGCTGCGGAAGCTGAGCAGCAGGCCGCCCAAACTGCTTTAGAACAGGCGCAGCAGCAAGCCGAGCAGGCGCAAGCGCAAAAACAGGCGGCTGACACGGCTGTGCAAGATGCGCAAGCAGCGTTGGAAAAGGCTCAGCAGGAGAAGCTGCAAGCGGATAAGGCAGTGGAAACCGCGCAGAAAGCGTTGGACGACACGAAAGCTGAAGCTGCTGGTAACCAAAGTGGCATGACTGTTGAGCAGGCACAAGCGAACGTTGACAAAGCCAAGCAAGCGGTAGAAGCCTCAAAAGCAGAAGCGCAGAAACAATGGGCGCTAGGCTCCAAAGGATTCTTCGAGAAGAACGGTGACACAGACGCTGCTGCCATTATTGACAACGCTGGAAGTGACACCAAAGTTGGCCAAGACGGAGACGCCACCAGCCTGGACAATATGAAGGCCTCCCTTGACTTCCTTAAAGAAGGCAACGACATTAGAGCGCACTCCACATCAACTGAAGGGCAACCACTAGAGCCGTGGAAAATACACAGCTCCGTAATGGCCTCGGCCCAGGTGAACGCGAACATCTCGGCACGCACACAGGACCATGGCAACCTGGCGCTCCCACCTGGACTATACGGAAACATGCATGAAATCCTAGTGCCAACCATTGCGGCTAAACCCCACAATGTAATTGACAGCTCCGGCAAGTTCGTCGAACCTTCGGCCAATGATACGACAGACCCATACGCAGGTTGGTACACCGCAGAGAAATACTGGTACGAGAAACTGAGTGCTGAGGGAAAAACTGATGAACAGATCAGAGCTCAACTAACTCAGCACAATGAAATGTACGGGCGGTGGATAGTGACGAGCGTGGGCCACTTCAAGTCCATCGTTGAGCCAGAAACGACGGTAACAGGTTACGGTATTGCCAAGAACGCTGCGGGGCAACAAACTCACGTTCAACAGATGCTTGATGGGGCAGCAGATCCCACAACAGCCATTACGTTAGAAAAATACGCACAGGTATTTAACGAGTACTACGACACTTTGAAAGCCCAGCTTACTGATGGTTCTGCCGAGTCTAAAGCAGCGTTAGATAAAGCGTTGGAAGACCTCGAAAATGCGCAAAATAACTCTGCATCAGACATTGTGGTGCAGAAGCAAAAAGAGTTAGCCGAAGCTCAAGCAAGAGCCGAGCAAGCGCAAACCGCGGTAGACAGCGCGCAAAAAGACCTCACCGACAAGCAGGGTGAAGCGTCGAGCCGAGCAGAAGAAGCTCAGGCCGCCACCAGTAAAGTTGCTGCCGCACAAGCTGAAGTTAACGCTAAGCAGCAAACTGTGGACCAGGCGAAAGCTGCGTACGACGAAGCTGATCAAGCAGTTACGCAAGCGCAAACCAGCCTCGGGCGGGAAGAAGACAAACTCAGAGCAGCGGAAGAACTAGTAGCAGCACACCAGGAAGAACTTAAAAACGCTCAAGAAAAACTTGCGGCACTCAGCGGTGATGACGCAGCTTTACTAGCAGCGCAGCAAGCCGTCACAAAAGCGCAAGAACAACTGGACGATAAACAAGTAGCGTTAACTCAAGCGCAAGCAGCAGCACAAAAAGCAACGCAAACTCAAGAAGCTAAACAACAAGCGTTCAACCAGAAAAACACGCAGCTGCAAACTGCTCAAACCAAAGTTGAGCAAGCGCAACAGTTAGCCCAAAACAAAACTGATGAAGCCACGCAAAAACAGCAGGCATACAACCAGATGCTCGCCGCTGGGAACGGGGTGGAAGCAGCCACCCTGAACCTCCAGAAAGCGCGGGCAGCAGCAGACTCCGCGCACCAAACATTAGAAACCGCCAAAGCAGACGCAGAACAAGCAGAGCAAAACCTAGAGGACGCCAAGCAGCTACAAGTAAAAGCGCAGTCCCTCAAATGGAGCGGGGTGGACACTCAGAAGGTAGACGCACCAGAGTTCACCCCCATCAACACGGCGGTCACGGACCTCAAAACAGCATTAGAGAAAGCGCAAGCTGCGCAAGAAGCGCTCACAGAAGCGAAAAAGCAAGCCAACGCTTCAGCCACCGCGCTCGCGGCAGCACAAGAGAAATACGACAACGCAAAAGCTGCGTACGCAGAAGCTAAACGCGCATACGACTACTACCACGTAACCCCCGCTGCAGTTAAAGGGACAGTGCCAGACGCATCCGACCCCTCATCGTGCAAAGTGAAACCATTCGTCACGATCCCCAGCAGCGACCACGTGCACTACACTCTCAACGGTGAAGCCGTGAGCGCGGGCAAGCACGAATACGAGTACGGAACGTCAGTAACCGTAAAAGCGCAACCAGAAGACCGGTTCGCGTTCCTACCAGGAGTGAAAACCGAATGGGAATTCAGTGCTGAACTGCCGAAACCATGCGCACCCGAAACCGGTGGGGAAGAAACCCCCGGCACCGGTGAGCAAGGTAACCAGCCCGGCGGCCAAGGGAATGAACCCGGTGAACAGGGCAACCAGATCGGCGAACAAGGTAACCAACACGGTAACCAGGGGACGCACGGCCAGCAGACGACACCAGGCGCCGGGCAGGGTGAGCATCCTGCTGGGAATGTGGTGAACCCGGGTGCCACGCACAAAACCCCTGCTAAAGCACCAGGATTCAAACACGTGACCCTAACGCAAGCGAAGGAATCCAACCTCGCGTCCTCCGGTTCGCAAGCAGCAGGCCTGGTAGCACCAGTGGTTACCATCACCGGGCTGGGGCTTGCAGCACTAGCAATCGGCAGGCGCAACAGCGTAAAAAACCAGCGCTAGTAAGACAAAACCGGGGTGAACAAAGCAAAACCCAGGGCTAGTGAGAAAAAACCCGGGTGAACAAAGCAAAACCCAGCGCTAACAGAGCGCCAATAAGCAACGAGAGCACGCGGCCAGTACCGATCCGGTTCCACACCAGCGGTACTGGCCGCGAAGCATATCCACTACCCCAAACCCCAGTCCCACATTTACCCGGTCATTAACCCAGTACCAGATTTGCTTCGGTCCGAGATTTGCTCAGTCATTTAACCCGGTCCCACATTTAACCCGAAAAAATCCGTAGAATATGCTTATGGACAACTCTTCCGCAACACAAGAACAAACACCCCAAAAATCGTCCGCGACGTCCTCTCCCTCGCCACGGGCGGGCAAGACAACTAGCGGCGGCTCCAGGGCGCAGCAGTCGCACAGCGGCTCTTCGGAGGTGCACCGCTCAAGCAAACATCAGTCAAGTGGTGCGCGGAAGCGGCCGTTCAAAACATCACCGGCAGTTAAAAACGGGTGGATCACCGACCAACACGGCTCCTGGGGAATGGCGTTTTTCCCACTGATCGCCGGCCTGATCCTCGCTCCACTGAGCGCGGTGCACATCCTGCTTGCACTCGCGTGGACCAGTGGTTTCCTCTTCTTCGGTGCCGCTGAAAAATGGGTTAAATTCCACTTCCGCACCCGCTACCGCAAATCCACAACCACCTACGCCATCATCACCGGGCTGCTCGGCATCCCACTGCTCATCGCCCGCCCCACTCTAGTATCGTGGGCACTCGTCTACATTCCCCTAGTCGCAATCGCTGCGATCACTGCGTGGCAACGGAAAGAACGGGGAATGCTTTCGCGCACAGCCACGATCGCCGCGTCCACACTGCTCGTGCCCGTCGCCGCCTCGATCTCCACCGCCGAAGTGTTTTGGCAAAGCAGTCCACTGATGACGCACGCCTGGTTCCTCTGGTGCCTGCTGTTCACCTACTTCCTCTTAACGGTGCCGTACGTCAAAACCCTGATTCGAAAGCGCCGTTCCAACCCGTGGCTGATCGGTTCCATCACCGCCCACGCGATCGCGTTCGCCGTGATACTGCTGCTGTTCACCCGGGGCCTCGTTTCCCCGTGGCATCTGCTTGCGTGGGCGGTTACGCTGGGGCGGGCAGTGGGCATGCCAGTTTCCGCGAGGTTGCGGGCAAAACCGTGGCCCCCGCGGGCAATCGGGCTACCGGAAATCGCCCTGTCCGCCCTGATCGTGGTTACATTACCGTACTGAGCCGCCCATCAACAGGTCGTGGAATACGTGGATTAACCGCTCGTTGTCTTGCGGTAGCCCCACGCTGATCCGCACCCCCTGTGGGAACGCCCGCACTGCAACCCCTTGGGCTAAGAAACGTGCGGCCAACTCCGCGGGTGGCAGGGGACAATCCTCGGCGGGTATCCAAAAGAAGTTAGTTTGACTATCCCACACTTTTAACCCTAGGTTCCGCAGCGTTGTGATCGTCGCGTCGCGCTGCTCACACAGAGCTGCCACCGCTTCTTCTACGTAACCGCGGTTTTGCAGCGCAGCTAAAGCCGTGGCCTGCGCGGTTGTGGACACGCCAAATGGAGTGGCGACACGCGTGATCGCTGCGATCAACTCCTCGTGTCCCACCAGGTAGCCGACGCGTAAACCCGCTAAACCGTAGGCTTTGGAGAACGTGCGCATAACCACGAGGTTCGCGAACTCGCCGAGCAAACCCAACGCGGTCTCAACCCCGGGGGCGGAGGCGAACTCAATATACGCTTCATCCACCAGCACCATCACGCTGCTTGGAAGGTGCGACAAGAATTCTCGCAGTGCCTGCAGGGTGATCGCGTTCCCAGTGGGATTGTTTGGGGTGCACACAATCACTGCGCACGTGCGATCAGTTACGGCTGCGAGCATTGCATCAAGGTCGTGATCACCCTTGTTGGTGAGGGGAACAGCCACTGGTTTGGCCCCAACTGTTGGGACGGCGATCGGGTAGGACTCAAAAGATCGCCACGCAAACACCACTTCGCTACCCGGATGAGCCACAGTAGTTAACGCGTGCAGCAGGGTTGCGGAAGAACCATCCCCAACCAGAATCTGCTGCGGAGCAACCCCATGCATTTGCCCCAACGTTTCACGCAATTCGGTGCAAGCCATGTCTGGGTACCGGTTCACGGATTGTGCCGTGTCTGCGAACGCTGCGAGCACGGCTTGTGGTGGCAGGTACGGGTTTTCGTTGGAAGATAGTTTTGCTGGGTTTTTCCCCTGAGGCCGTTTGCCCGGCACGTAGTTAGGGAGTGCGGCAACGTCGGGGCGAATCGAAACATGGCAGTGGTTCATAACCCCAGTTTACGCCCACGCCACGGGGCTAGAACACCGCCCAACAGTCTGGGAAGCGGTGCCCCACGAGCGCCGGAGCGCTTCCCGCACGCCCTTGCCGGCACCTAGCTGGGCTTTACCCGGCTGGGTGGTTCCCGGCAGGGTGGTTCCTGGCTGGGCTTTACCCGGCAGGGGCTGGAATCGACTGGGTGGCTCCCTGGCTAGGCGGGTTTTACTTGCTCGCCTCTTTAACTCGGTCCAGGTCAAACCGGACCGCGGTCGTAACCGTATCTTCCCGCAAGCCCAACTTGTTGCGCCGCTGTTGCGCCAGCGCGTCAAAGTTAACGTCTCCTTTGTTGTCGGCTTCTAACGCATCCTCAACATATCCGGGTAGTGAATGCGCATAATCACGCTGAGTAATGGAGTGCACCATTATGTGCTCATTGGTGCCATGAACGGCGCGACCATCCAAAGCGGGTACCAGGTCGGCCGTATTCATGTAAGAAACAACAGGCGTGTTCTCGAGCCCACGAATCCCATCTATCGGTGATCCAGCGGCGATAACGCTCGCCACGTTGTACTTCTTTTGCATTAGTTCGGACCCAGCAAGTGAGGCAGCCACCATCCCACCTTGCGAATGCCCCGCGAACTCTACGGCATCACCCGGTTGAACGCCCGCGCTTTTCATTGCGTCAGCCACACTTTGCTCCAGGTCTGTGACCAGGCCACCCATGATCTTCACATCATTCAACCCATCAGCCGGGTTTCGGCCCACCATCCACGTTTGTGTCCCCCGCATGTTTACGGACCAGCTTGGGCGGCTAGACCCGGGGGTGTTGTGGCGTAGGATCTCAATCGTATTAGTGTTCTCATCGCGCGTACTGGTAGCCAAATCATGCACCCGGTTCAGCACGTCCGCTGAGTTCATAGGTGTACTAACTTCCACCCCGGGTTCTTTGCCGTGCTTATCCTTTAAAGATCGCACGGGAATCACGCAATCACTGTTCTTGCTCAGACGATTGGTGAGCATGCCGCACACTGCTGCATCGCGTAAACCATAGTGGGTGTTAATCGAATCGAACTCGTGCACCTGTTCTCCAGTTGAGGATTCTCGGATCCGAGTTATCGGAAAGAAATTCGGGTCGGTTGCGCGCACTAACCGCTCCCAGATCACAGCTATTCCCCGCGCGCTTTGACGCACATCATCACGCGGGTGGAGGAGGGGAGAGTGGATGTAGTAGCCACTGAAGATTTCAGCCACTCCACGTTTGAGGAATTCACCGGCTTTCTTCAGTGAAAACGGTCCAGTTAAAATACTGTCACCGCGTTTACTTTCGTCTTGCCAAAACGCGATTATCCCAAGTGGGAGCGCTACCTTTCTTCGCGTTTCGTCAATAATGGGGCGAAGCACTTGAGCGGCAGGGCTAATCAAATGCGCGGTCTCTATGCCCCGCAGTTGGTCGCCGGTTAACCAAGCCGCGAGCCCTCGAGAGAACTCGAATGAGCCGCGCACCTGGTTTTCTACCGTATCCATGATCCTTGCTACGTACAATAAGTTAGTGGCAAACTCATCCAGTTCCGCGATGGGAATAGCGGCGTTAGCCGCATCCAGCTGAGCAGCAGCGGAGCTGCCGAACGGTACAGTCATGGCGGTGGCTTGCACGGGAATACGTGCAAGACTGATTGCTCCCTTGGCGATCTGCAGTTGCGCCACAATTGTTTTCGCTGTGAATGCGGCTAGAAGAATGCTCACAGTGTTCACTCGGGTCTGGCCCGAATCTATTACGACAGTCACGGTGCCCCCACTAATGCGGACGCCACTTGGGCGGCCTGTAATGCCTGTAGTTTCTTGCAAGACGCTTGGGCTTGCCGCGCTAACCCGGCGGCGTGCTCCACTTTGTCTGCGATTTCGCGTTGGCGGGACCGAGCCGATGCAGCAGCCGACCCCTCCCACTCCATCGCGAGGTCACGCACTGCTGATGCGCTGCTCTCTAGGGAAATACATGCTCCCGACAATGAAATATCTGTTATGAAGTCCACGTAGAAAAAGTATCGGACCACAGAGGGGGCAATAACGCGGAGAGCATCGGGCTGTGTACACGCCTATCCTGTGTATTAGGTCTATCCACAGCCCCGGGTAGTTTACACCGGCGGTGAATGCGTGTTGTGATGAGCGCCTTAGTATTCTCATACTGTTTTATGCAACAATTACTGTATGAGCATCGACCTTTCGACTATTCAGCCTTCGATCGCGTTAGGGCCCCTGGATGGCCGCTACCGGCGCGTTGCCGCTCCACTGGTGAACCACCTGTCGGAACCCGCGTTGAACCGGGCGCGGGTACACGTCGAAGTCGAATGGCTCATCTTCTTGCTCGACCACCAACTACTGCCCGGTGCCCCGCAGCTGACAGACGCGCAGCGTGATTACTTACGCAGTATCGCTGAGGATTTTGACGCGGACGCGATCGCGTGGATCGCCCAGGCTGAAGCACAGACGCGCCACGATGTTAAAGCAGTTGAATACTACGTAAAACACCGCTTAGACAACGCGCCAGCGGACCTGGACGGTGTAGAACTAGACGGTGAAAAACTTAAAGCTTTGCACGAGGTAGTGCATATCT
This sequence comes from Gleimia hominis, assembly GCF_032085515.1. Classification (GTDB taxonomy): domain Bacteria; phylum Actinomycetota; class Actinomycetes; order Actinomycetales; family Actinomycetaceae; genus Gleimia; species Gleimia hominis. The sequence goes on along the minus strand of NZ_JASXSX010000001.1, from coordinate 209,455 downwards.
TCTGCACCTCGGAAGACGTGAACAACCTGGCGTACGCCCTGGGAATTAAAGGGGCGGTTGAGCAAATCTGGTTGCCAGCCGCACGCAAACTCGAAGACCAGTTGCAGGTAATGATCCAAGCGCACTCCGCAACCCCGATGCTGGCGCGCACACACGGGCAACCCGCGACCCCCACTACGGTCGGTAAAGAACTCGCCGTTTTTGCGCACCGACTTTCGCGCCAGCGTCGCTGCGTAGAGGCCACCGAGTACCTCGGGAAAATGAATGGTGCAACCGGCACGTACGCGGCGCACGTGGTGGCACTACCGAACGTGGATTGGCTAGCGGTCACCAAAGAGTTTGTGGGTAGCCTCGGGCTGGAATGGAACCCCCTCACCACACAAATCGAAAGCTACGACTGGCAAGCGGACCTGTATGCACACGTTGCCCACTACAACCGGGTGGCCCACAATCTGGCGACTGACGCGTGGACGTACATTTCAATGGATTATTTCCACCAGAACCTGCAGGCGCAAGGCAGTACGGGATCGTCCACAATGCCGCATAAGGTCAATCCCATTCGGTTCGAAAATGCGGAAGCGAACCTGGAGGTGTCGTGTGCGCTGCTCGACAACCTTGCGCAAACGCTTACGACGTCGCGGATGCAACGGGACCTCACGGACTCGTCCACCAAACGCACGATCGGGGTGGCGTTGGGCCACTCCCTCCTCGCGCTCAATAACTTGCGGCGCGGGCTGGAAGGCGTGGACGTGAACGCAAGCAAAATGCGTGCGGACCTTGAAAATAACTGGGAGGTCCTGGGTGAAGCCGTGCAGCAAACCATGCGGGTTCTAGCGATCGCTGGTGTTAAAGGGATGGAAGATCCATACGAGCGGCTGAAAGAACTAACGCGCGGACACAAAATAGATGGGTCTTCCATGCGATGTTTTATTAAAGAACTCGGGCTCCCAGCGGAAGAAGAAAAACGCCTGCTGGCCCTAACCCCTGCGAACTACGTGGGGGTGGCCCCCATGCTTACCCAATACATAGGGAAATAGATTCCTAAATAAAGGGATACGTCCCCCGCAAAGGGAAATAGTTCCCTAACTAGACAGAAAGAAACCCTCAATAAGTCGCACAAACATGACCCAGCTGCCGGTAGTGCACGAAATATGCATACGCTACGGGAACGCGGTGCGCACGCTACGCAATGCGTGCACGTTGCACAAACGCGACACGCACAGCAAGTGGAGTAAACACGCGTAACTGCAGTGCTGTGAACAGCGATAAAGTGCACTAAGTGAGCGGCCTGAGCCGCGTTCTTCCGAGCGTCGTAAGCAAAACTAGCGCGAGTAGCGAAATACGCGGTGCAAGGGGAATAAATGTGGGTAGTGCAAGTGTTGAAGTGACGGCGAGAAGAGGGAAGATTAACGAAAAGGTCGATAAATGACGTCAACTGCTGAACCAAAACTGCGGCGAACACTGTCGGTCACGGATTTGATCGTGTACGGCATGCTGTTCATTGGGATAACCGCGCCGATGGGCACTTTCGGTGTGCTCGACGCGCGAAGTGGTGGGGTTACCCCACTCGTGTTCGTAATCGCGGTTTGTGCGATGGGAGCTACTGCGTACTCGTATGCGCGGATGAGCCACGCGGTACCTAAAGCCGGTTCTGTTTACGCGTATTCCGAAGCGGGGCTCGGGAAAGGACCTGCCTTCTTTGCCGGTTGGATGTTGTCTTTGGACTACCTGTTCATTCCCGCGATGGCGGTGCTGTTCATGGGGATCGCGACCCACGCGCTGGTGCCTTCCCTCCCGGTTTGGGCGCTCACGCTAGCGGGCGTGGTGCTGGTGACGGTTTTGAACCTGTTGGGCGTTAAACTTGCAACAAAAGTTGGCATGGTCATGTTGATTATTGAGGTCATCGCCCTGTCCGTGTTCCTAATCGCAGGCCTGTGGGTTCTGTTCACTGTGGGGCCGCAGAGGCCGTGGCTGTCACCCATCATTGGCGCGCAAACCTTGGATATTCGCGGTGTGCTCGGTGCAGCAACGGTGGCTGCGTTAGCGTTCTTGGGGTTCGATGCGATCGCTTCGTTCGCTGAAGAAACCACTGGGGACACGCGTGATGTGGGGCGGGCACTCGGCTGGTGCCTAGTGGTTGCCGCGGTTTTGTTCGTAGCGCAAACTTACGTGGCGTCGTTGCTCACCCCGTATTCTCCGGAGGTTCTGCGTTCCCACCCGGACCTGCAGGGAACTGCTTTTTACGACATGCTCGACGCGTCCATTGGATCGTGGTTGCATTTGCCGATCACGATCATGCGTTCTATCGGCCCGGTTTTCAGTGCGCTCGTGGCGCAGGCAGCGGCGTCGCGTCTTTTGTTCGCGATGGGTCGTGACCACGACCTTCCGGCTTTCTTGGGGCAGGTAGATGCGCGTGAGGGCGTGCCGCGCAACGCCACGCTCGTTTCTGCGGGGATCACGCTGGTGGTCTCTACGGTCGCTGCGTTGCATGCCGATGGTTTAGAAACCCTGTCTACGATGGTGACGGTTGGGGCGCTGGTGGCGTTCATCTTCCTGCACATCTCCGTGATCGGCTACTACGCGCGGGGCCGTGGGGAAGGGTGGAAAGCCGCGGTGGTGCCCATCATCGGGATCATTATTGTGGTGAACCTGCTGGTAGATGCAGCACGCCTGGCACTAACTATTGCCGCTATCTGGGCGGTGGTAGGCGGGATCGTGTACGCGGCCAAACACATCCGCGGTCAGCGCGCCCGCAGTTAATCACCTCTGCACTAGGCGCGCCCGCAGTTAAACACGCGGGGTGTAATCACCTGGCAAGTGAGCCCGCCCGCAGTTAAACGGGGGCGGCGTAAAGCGAGATAGCTGCGCAGCCGCGGCCCAGCAAGCTAGTCGGTTAGATGGTTTGCTAGGGCCGCGGCTTCTTTCAAGAACCCCACCAGTAGATCCCCAACCGCACTGTAGAACTCGCTCGACCCTTCACTGCGAATCCCCTTCACCACGCGCGCACACAGGGGGCCGGCGTGGTCATCTAGAAAAGTGGAAAACACCCGCGCATGCTCAGACAAGTCCGTGTTTTCGCGCGCACACTGCGCCAAAGTGGTTGCGAGCACCCCCACGAATCCCACCTGGTTCGCAACGTGCCCGAATCCCAAGTGCTGCAGATGCGGCTGCGCAAAACCATAGCGCGCATACGTGCCCGCCAGCGTCTGTCCCCCCTGGTTTGCCTCGGCCCCAGTCGCTGCAGTCTCACTTTTTGGCACGCACCCACCGGGGCCAAGCAACGCATTGTATTCGCCGGATACACGCAGCGGCCCACCCGCCATTACGGTGCGGAGTTTACGTACCCCCGCTTGCGAATCCTCATCGCGCAGCGGCCATAAATCAAGCATCTGCCCGTCCCGCAGGTTCAACTCCATTCCGCGCGAAGGTGGGGCAGCAAGCAGCATCGCCAGCACGGACGCTACTGTCCCCAGCCGAGTTCCCCTACTGTTCACATCCCCCGGTTCGGGCGTTTCCAATGGGTCGAATCGGATCATAATGCCTCTAACCAGTCGCGCTTCGAACCCGCCCGTTCCCCGGCTTTGCGCTCAGAGTCCGCCTGTTTTCCACCGTCGCGTTTAACGCCCGCCCGTTCCCCGGCGCCAGCAGTCTTGCCGCCCGAACGGTCAGCGTCAGCACTCTTGCCTTCCGAACGGTCAGCGTCAGCACTCTTGCCGCCCGAACCGTCCGTGTCGCCACCGGATGGTATTTCGGTTTTATTTCCTGAGGTCGGGGCGCTATCCGCGGAGTCACCATCTGAACCAGTTTGCTTGCCAACGGTCGCTAAACCGGCGTTGACCAGCAGTTCTTGCCACTGCTCCAGCAGTTGCAACGTTAACGTTTGCACCCCTTTAAACCACTGGGTAGACGCTTCCCTCAAGGCTGCACGCAACATGGGCGGGCCCCAGACCAGCAGGTGGCGGGCAGAAAAATCTACCGCCACCCCGACGGCTCGTTGCGCGAACAACTCTGTTTGCGCTTGCGCCGCCGTCATGCACGCGTGCGCTAAAAACGACAGTTCCAACCCAATGTGGTCATCGGGCTCGTTGTTAAGCCGGGGTGCCTCAAGGCCAAGCTGAAGGTACTCTAAACGGACCTGAAGGGTGTCGCGGTCAAAAATCAAACCATCATCACCCGTGTGCACGGACTCGTACGGAGGTACCACAGCTGGCCCAGTTAGCCCATACACGCGGTTCATGTCTTGCCACCGCGCGTACTCACCCTCATCCACCCCGTCGGCAAGCAGCTGCCACGCAGCCTCAAAACCATTAAGCGGCCAATGCGGACCCATCTGCACAAGCTCCGCCGCAGCGGCGTTAGAAAGCGGACTCAACTGCAGCGTAGACGCCACCGTGAACGCTTGCGCAAAATCCTCAAGAACCTGCGAATCAATACTCATACTCACCCGAATGTCGTGTTTAACCCAACGTGAATCAAACCTTCATAATGCATGCCGCGCCCAATCAGTTCCGTAACCAACGCGAAAACGAACGCGGCCCCAAGACCCCACACTAACGCCCGGGCCGGGCGGCGGCTAGTATCCCACGATTTACGCGCCACCCACGCGGTCAACACCACGGCAATCACCAGGGTAACCAGGCGAATCACCAGGTAACCGTGGGCCGTCATCGCCTGCGCCACCGCGTGCTCCACACTGGTCCCCAACGCCAATTGCGGTACCCGCACGCCGTAAGCAACCAGCAGACACAGGCCCGACACCACGGATATCACGTTCGACATGCGCAGCGAAGCGGTAGATAGCGCGTACGCATCCGGTTCGAAACTACCTTCAGGGAAGAAACCGCGCGAGACAAACCCAACGCTCTTTCGCCACCGCGAAACCCGAGTTCCCATCATCGGCTGCCCCGCGCCACTACTGGGCTTCGAAACGCGGGTTTGCGTGCGGCGCTTGTGTGACACCCCGAGCGTAGCGGTTAACGCAACCGCCACTGCCAACGGGCCGGTGAACAGTGTGGAACCGAAAAACAGCACCCACGTGAACCACGAATGCCAAGCCGGCACCGTAACCGTAAAGTAGTAAACCCCACTCATCGAAATGATCAAAAACAGGCCCGCAACCGCCGTGAGTGCCGCCAGCACTTCCCGCGCGGTGCGCGACAGCCAGTTGAACCACTGGGTGAGGGCAAACACCGCGCCGAACGCGCCGTACGCCACCCCGCTAACCAGCTCGCGCGACAACCAAGAACTCCCCAAGTGCAGCAGTGTGAACGGTGAGTGGAACGGGTCGTGTAGGTGGAAGAAAGCCGCGAAAAAGCCCAGTACCAACAACGGGCCCGCCGCGTAGAGCCCCGCGTTCGTGATGCGATCAACCGCAGTGCGATCCACGCGCCTCAAACGCCCCAAAAACTGGATTAAACCCAGCGTCCAGAACGCGCCCACGGACATCTGCGCAACGACCGTAAAAATAATCATAGGCAGTTCGCCCACATGCATTGGATTCTCCTACCTAAATCTCTTTCGGGCTCTGCACCATGCCGGTGCCCCGATCCCACTTCTGTGCATCCCGGTGCGGTTTAATCACCAGGTTCGGTTCCGTAATCGACGGATCCGGTAGGGGCGCAATCCCCGCTTCGCTACCGTACTCTTCCCGCAGCGCATCAATCGGCCCCCACCCCAAAGCCCGGGTTGGGCACGCATCCACGCACGCCGGATTCTGCCCCTCCACTCGGTAGTCATAACACAGGTCGCATTTAGACATGTGGCCCGTGCGGGCATCCAACTGCGGCGCCCCATAGGGGCACGCCCACTGGCAGTACCGGCAGCCCACGCACTTGGACTGGTCGACGTACACCGTGCCGTCTTCGCGCTTAGTCATAGCGGTCGTGGGGCACACTTGCACGCACACGGGGTTCACGCAGTGGTTGCAAGAAATCGACGTGTAGTAGCTGAACACGGATGGGGTGAACGTGTTCTCCGCATCGTTTTGCGACCACGAACCACCCGTGTATTCCACAACCTTGCGCCAGTTCATCCCCAGGGGCAGGTCGTGCTTATCCTTACAGGCAATCTGACAGGCCTTACACCCGTTACACACGTTCTGGTCGAATACGAAACCGTAGTTCGCGCCCGGTTGCGTCAGCGGCGCATCCACCGTGTTTGCACGGCCCGGGGCGGGTATCTTCTCGTTACTCATCTATCTTCCTCTTCACCTATGCCTTCACCACTTGGCTTCGACGCCTATGCCTTCACCACTTGCGCGAGGGTGGTGTGCACGCCCATGCCTTTCGCCAGCGGGGTGGGGTGCAGGGACGTTAACGTATTCACGGACCCGTTCACGTCCACTGGTTTATTTGGGTTAGCGCCCTTAGGGGGCTTCACTTCCGTGGATGGTTTCGGGTCGTACCACGCGCCCTGAGGGACTGAAACCGTTCCGGGGCTGATCCGCGTCGTCACTTTCGCAGGCAGCCGGATGGTGCCGCGCGGGTTGTAGACAAACACGAGGTCGTCGTTCTTAATGCCCCTGGTTTTCGCGTCAATCGGGTTAAGCCACACGGTTTGCACGTGCGCTTCTTTGAGCCATTCCACGTTCCCGTACGAAGAGTGAGTGCGGCCCTTGAAGTGGTGTCCGATCACCTGCAGTGGGTAATCCGGGTTCTCCTGTGCTTCCGCTGGGCCTTCCCAGGTTTCAATGTATTCCGGTAGGGCCGTGAGTTTATCGCCTTTGCGCTGCTCGTGGATTTGCCCGAAGTGCCATTTTTGCCCCATGTCTTGGAGGCGTTTGGAGTAGATCTCGATCTTCCCAGACGGCGTGTCCAACGGGTTCGCTTGCGGGTCTTCTCGAAAATCCGCCATGGGTACCTCGGAATCAACTTTGCGCCGGTAGATTCCCATTTCTTTCCACTGCGCGTACGTGGGTAGGTCGGGGTCTTCTTCGCGGGCGGCAGCAATCGTGGCTTCCAGCCATTCCTCACGCGTTTTCCCACCCGTGAACTCGTCTTTCAACCCGAGTTTTTCTGCTAGTAGGGTGCAGATGTCGAAAATGGATTTGCATTCGTACAGCGGTTTAATCGCCTGTTGCGACACGATCCCGTACGCCATTGGGGTTGCGTTTTCCCCCTGGTGGAAGTCCGATTCCTCCGACGTGGACGTGCCTGGCAGAATGTAGTCCGAGTACCGTGCCGTCACGGTTTTCATGATGTCGCACGTGACGATCAGTTCACAGTTTTCTTCATTCTGGAGGATCTCTACCGACCGGTTGTTATCTCCCGTTTGGTTCACGAGCGAGTTGGAACCGTAGTTGAACACCGCCTTAATTGGCACTTCCAGTTTCGTGTTCGTCGGGTTCCCATCCTCGTCTACCGGTACTTTCAGGGCCCGCACGCCCGGTTCTGGTTTTACCCCCACCCCGGCGTTGAACGTGTCTAGTTCGGGGCCGCGTTCAATCGCGTCGAGCCATCCGAATACGGAAATAATTTTGTTTGAGGGGTTCGTGTACTCCGTGTTAAAAATCGGGTCTACCGGTAGGGAAGAACCCCCTTCCCGGCCACCAGTACCCCCACCGGGGATGCCGATGTTACCGGTTACGGCTGCGAGCAAGAAGATGGCGCGGGCTGCGTTCTCACCGTTCGCGTGCCGCTGCGGCCCCCACCCTTGGCTGATTGCGCACGGTTTAGCACCGGCGATTTCGCGGGCCAACTGTTCAATACGTTTAGCAGGTACCCCCGTTATGCGCGCCGCCCACTGCGGTGTTTTCGCTGTCTTGTCCGGGCCCTTACCTTCTAGGTAAGCGCGGTAAGAGGAGTTCTTCGGTGCGCCTTCGGGTAAGGTGTTCTCGTCGAATCCCACGCAGTACTTGTCTAGGAACGCTTGGTCGTGCAACCCCTCTTTGATCATCACGTAAATCATTCCGGCGATCAGGGCGGCGTCCGTGCCGGGCCGTAGCGCAACCCATTCGTCACCAAGAGCAATCGACGTTTCGGAGTAACGCGGGTCGATCACAATCGTTTTCACATTCGCGTGCTGTTTAACGTATTGGGTGACGAAGGTTTGCCCACCGCCAGACATGCGGGTTTCTTGCGGGTTGTTACCGAACATGACTTGCAATTTTGAGTTCATCACGTCGTCAAGCGAGTTCGTGTTTTGCCACCCGCCGTAAAAATAGGGGTATGCCTGAGTGATACCCGTAGTGGAGTAGTCCGAGTAGTGGTCCAAGTACCCGCCGTAGAGGTTCAGCAGCCGCGCCACGGGCGTCGTATTTGGCGGCCATGAGCAAGACATCGTGGAACCAAGTACCCCCGTGCCGTAGTTAATGTAGAACGCTTCGTTTCCGTAGTCGCGTTTAATCTCTTTCATTTTCTGCGCGATTTCGGTTAGGGCCTGGTCCCAGCTGATTTCTTCCCACTGGTCGTCCCCGCGTTTAGTACCGGCTTTGCGCTTGAGGGGGTGTTTGAGACGATCCGGATTGTAGATGCGGTGGCGGATTGACCGGCCGCGCGGGCAGGCGCGTACCTGCTGGTTCCCCAGCTCATCTGTGCCCGTGTTGTCGGGTAAGACCCGTACCACTTGCCCGTCTTTAACTTGTAGGCGCAGGGGGCAGCGTGACCCACAGTTCACGGTGCAGGCTGACCACACGGTTTTATCGACGTCGGTGCGTCCGGTTCCGTTTGCCACGAGGGCTTGGCCGTGAATGGAGTACGGGTTTTTCTGGGTGGAACATCCCACGAGTCCGAGCCCTGCACCGGCCACTGCTGACCATCCGAGGAATGACCGGCGGGTTACCCCACCTCGTTTATCGGGGGTCTCAGATGAAGGTTCTGCTTGAATGCTGGCTTTCGGCTCTTTCTGAGCTTCGTGTAGTACTCGCAACGTCCCTCCCTGGAGTTAATAACTGCCTCAATAGTAACGGTTGTTTCCGTCAAAAATAGGGGACGAAAGGGGAGGGGTGAAAGCAACCGCAAATTCTTCTTCGACTCGGCTTAAAGCGCGTAAATACGGGAAATAATGGGTTCTTTGAGGTGAGCGACGCCTCATGATTTAGTGCCAAGAAAATCTTTTAAAACAGTAAGCAATTACTTAAATACTATCCAGGGTTTTTCTAAAAAGAGTTTGTGGTGAAGAGCCCATAAACAACAAGATCCTAATAAGCAACCACAACACCGGAAAAGTAATCAACCACAACGCCAAAGGAATAGCTGTCGAGATCGCACTCGACCCCAACAAAAACTACCAACTAAAAAGTAAACAATAGCGCAAAATAATGTAAATAATGCCCCGAGACACCAGTTAACAATGCCTCGAGACATCATATGGTCGGGGTGACAGGATTTGAACCTGCGACCTCTTCGTCCCGAACGAAGCGCGCTACCAAGCTGCGCCACACCCCGAAGTCAAAGCGACTTGATTAGTATAGCCAAGCGGCTGTCAAACCACCAAAAGACTTTTGTAACGGTAATGAACCTCACGCGGAATGTAAGGTCACCAAGCTAACCTCAGGCCGGCAGGCAAACCTCACGGGCGCATACATGGACGTACCTAAACCAGCGGACACGTTCAAAACCGCGGCCCCTTCGGCGGTGTGCCAGCGGTGTAAACCACGCACCATGCTGCGCGGCACATCGCAGTTACTGACAATCGCCCCCACGCCTGGCACGCGCAACTGCCCACCGTGCGTATGCCCCGCGAACAGTGCTTGCGCTCCCAAGTGGACGAACTCGTTGAGGACCCGCTGGTAAGGAGCGTGCAACAAGCCGATCCGCAGCGCCTCAGGAGAATTCCAATCCGCATTCGGAACGGGCATCCGGTCGCGGTGAATATGCGGGTCATCCACCCCCATTAGTGCCAGCGTGCGCCCGTCCTCTAACTGCACGTGCCCCGCCCGGTTGTTCAAGTTAACCCAGCCGGCGTTGTGAAAAAACGCTTCCAACTCCTGCCACGGCAAATCCGGTTTTGTACGCGACACCCGGTTGAACGCGTGGCGGCGCGAACCCACCAGGTAAGAATGCCACGGTTTTGGCTGCGGCGAATAATAGTCGTTAGAACCAAACACGAACGCGCCGGGATGGCCCAGCAGAGGCTCGTACGCCCGGCGTAGCATCGGCAACCCTCGGGTGGACCCGAAGTTATCGCCCGTAGACACGACGAAGTCGAACTCCAGTTCCGCTAAACTGCGCACAAAATCAACTAAAAAATCCTGGCCTGGAAACAGGTGCAGATCAGACACGTGCAGAACCCGCACTGGCGCAGACCCGGTGGGCAGCACGCCGTGGGCATCCACGTGACGCACCGTCGGCCACCGCCGCTCCACCTGCGTCCACGCCAACCCTGCCATCGCAGTTGCCGCCACCACCGCGGTTGCGTACCTCAATCGTGTTAAAACTGGTTTTTTAGGCACTATTCGCCGTCGTCTTCCTCATATTCGTAAACGTACTCGTATTGAGGTTCGGCATCCCGCTCACCCTCGTCTTCAGCCTGCTGATGCTGCGGCTCACGAGCCCGCGCGGGTTCGTCTTTCTTCCCGTTAGTCAAGTCTGCCTCAGGGAAGTTCATTACCTCCTGGCCCTCCAAAGCAGACTCCATGTACTGCTTCCACATCGGAGCGGTGAACGTACCACCGTAAACCGTGCCGTAGTATGTGCCGTTAACGGTAATGCCATTCATCGACGCCGAAGACTGGGAAGCGTAACCCGCCCACGCGCTGGTAATCAGCTGCGGGGTACCACCCACGAACCAAAGACCCGCGTTGTTATCCGTAGTCCCGGTCTTCCCGATGTGCGGGCGGCCAATGTCAGAGGCGCGGTAGAACGCGCTCTGCGTGGTTTGCTGCAGCACATCCGCCACCTGGTTCGCATTCTTCTCCGGTATCGCTTGCGAACAAGAAGACTTGAACTTCGCAACCTGCTTACCATCCCGATCCGTCACCTCGGTCACGGACATGGGTTTGCACAACTTACCTTTGTTAGCGAACGCAGAATACGCGCGCGCCATGCTCAGCGGGGTTGCCGGTGCACCAATAATGGACGACGGGTGCGGATCCAACCGGGAACCGTCGGGCTTAGAGATCCCCAGGTCTTTCATGCCGTCAAAGAGCTTGCACATATCCAACTGGGTTGCCATGTGCGCGTAGGCACGGTTCACAGACTTCTCCGTGGCCTCAATAATGTTGAACGACCCGGGTTTACCGTCCACATCCTGCACCGTCCAGTTGTCCGCCATCTGGGGGGCGCATGGAATATTCCACTCTCCTCGGCTGAAGTGAATGGAGTGGCCTCCAACCCGTTCATACGCGGAGCGGCCCTCACGGAACCATTCGAGCATCGTGAACGGCTTCAACGCTGACCCCGCCTGGAACCCATCACCACCACCGTGTGCCTTATCGGCCGTGATCGAGTTCTGTGTTGCTCCCGGGTTCTGCTCCGTGGGGGTGCCGAAGTTCGTGTTCTGCGCCATCGCCACAATCGCGCCGTTGCGTGGATCCATAGAAACTATCGCCGTGTTGGCACCCGATGGGTCGTTAATTGGAATCCGATCTTGCGCCGCCTTGAACGCTTTCGCCTGCAAGTCCTTATTCAACGTGGTTTTAATGGTTAAACCACCGCGCTGCAGTTTCTGCAATCGGTCTTCTTGGGATGCCCCGAACTCTTTTGACCGCAGCAGTTCAGACCGCACGTACTCACAGAAGTACGCGGCGTTGCCAGCTCCCGCACACCCCTGGGGAGTGTAGTCGGGTTTCAACATTTTCTTCACTGGGATTTTCACGAACTTGTCGTACTCTTCTTGCGTGATCTTGTTTTGCGCCAGCATTGACGTTAGGACCGTGTCCCGCCGATCCTGAGCCGCATCCGGGTTCCGCAGCGGATTGTACTCATTGGGGGATTTAACAATTCCCGCTAGCAGCGCGGATTCTAATGCGTCCAGTTTCGCAGCTGGTTTTGAGAAATACAGGTGCGCAGCCGCTTCCGCCCCGTACACGTTGGGGCCGAACGGGGCGATATTCAAGTACCCCGCCAGGATCTCTTCTTTCGACAACCGCTTCTCTAGGTCCAGGGCGTAGCGTGCCTCGCGCAATTTCCTCCCGATGGTCTGCTCGGTTGCCTCATCAATCATGTCCTGGTCACCTTTTTGCAAACCAGCTTCCAGAAGCGAGTTCTTCACATATTGTTGCGTGAGGGTAGACGCACCCTGCGTGGACCCGGATCCACCGAGGTTATTCAACGCGGCGCGGGCCATGCCCTCAGGATCAATGCCTTTATGGTCGTAGAACCGGCGGTCCTCAGTGGAAATAACTGCTTGCTGAAGGTGCTTGGAAATCTTGTCGAGCGGAACGACAATCCGGTTTTCCGTGTAGAACGACGCCAAAACCGTGCCGTCTGACGCCACAAGAGTGGACTGTTCCGACGGGGGAACGATCTTCAAGTCGGCGGGGAGGGAATCAAAAACCTCCGGACCAGACTTCACCACCATGCCCGCTAACCCAAGGGTCGGAACTAAAAGACCCGAAAGGAGCACACCCGCCAGTGCGCACACCGCAAGGAACGCGGTGAGGAGACGGGCGAGCTGCGGTTTTTTGACCGAGCGAATATTCGAATGAGGCATGTTCTAAGCCTACGACGAACCGGCCCTTCGCTGCCTAACTGGAGGCCGATTGGTAAAAACGCGTTCATGTGTGTATGGTCACAATGTAGAGAAGGTTACGTATTAAGACGTATCAATGGGGTGCAAATGAAATACGAATACGCGGATAGCGATCAGAGCTGGGCAGCGAAGGCGCTGTGTGCAACTGATTCTCCCGACGCGTTGTTCGTTCAGGGCGCAGGTCAGCGTCAGGTTCGATCGCGCTGTTTTGCGTGCGAGGTGAGGTTGGAATGCCTGGCGGACGCGTTGCAATCAGAAGCTAACTTCGGAGTCTGGGGTGGGTTAACTGAACGGGAACGCCGGGCCATGCTCCGCCACTACACGGATGTCAAGGATTGGCGCGAATGGATCTTACATTCAGATGATCCGTTAGCGGAAGAGATTCGCACACCGAAAGTACCGAAAGTTCTCGCGCGCGTTCGTCGCTAACAAGCGTTCGCCTTGTGGGTCCCACTTTCGGTGGTGGGGTTCAACTGGGCGGATTTGTAGCTTAGGATGGGGTACATGCAGAAATGGGAATACGCAACGATACCGTTGCTGGTGCACAGTACAAAACAGATTCTGGATCAGTGGGGCGAAGACGGGTGGGAACTCGTGCAGGTCGTTCCCGCACCCGCGAACCCCGAAAGTCTTGTGGCGTATCTGAAACGCCCTAAGCAAGACTAGCGACTTCGAAATAAGACTAGTTATTTCCGGCGTGCGGCTAGGCTCGCGGCAACGTTAGTTGTTTTGGCGTGCGTTCATGTTCATGGAAACACTAGTTAAATAATTGCGTTGAGGCCCCAGCAGTGCTGGGGCCTCAAAGTGTTTTAAACCTGCGGTATCCGCGGATGCAGCCTTACCGCAGGTTTGGCGCTAGGGCCCGGGGTGTTGTTACCGGGCGCGGCGGGCGAGCCGATCCAGGTCCAGTAGTGTTACCGCACGGCCTTCGAGCTGGATCCAGCCGCGCGAAACAAAGTCCGCTAAAGACTTGTTAACAGTTTCGCGTGAGGCACCCACGAGCTGCGCAAGCTCCTCTTGCGTGAGGTCGTGAGGTACGTGTACGCCGTGGTCAGTTTGGGTGCCGAACCGGTCTGCCAGGTCCAGCAGGGCTTTGGCGACGCGGCCGGGTACGTCTGAGAACACCAGGTCAGCAAGCGACTCGTTGGTGCGACGCAGACGACGCGCCAGTGAACGCAGCATGTGCCGCGCCATCGTCGGGTTCGTGTCCAGAATTTCCACGAGGTCCGAGTGCTCCAAGTACAGGAGCGTCACCGGGGAAACAGCGGTTGCTGATGCGGTGCGCGCACCCGGGTCAAAGAGGGTGAGTTCGCCAATGATCTCACCGGGCCCTAGCACTGCCAGCAGGTTCTCCCGCCCATCGAGCGAGGTGTGGCCCAGTTTAATCTTGCCTTCCGTGATGATGTACAGGCGGTTGCCTTGGTCGCCTTCTTCGAATAGGACTTCACCGCGACGCAGCGTTGTTTGTCCCATCCGCTGACGCAGTGAAGTCTGCTGCTGTTCATCTAGACCATCGAACAGTGGGACCTGACTGATGTAGTTACTCTCCACGATTTCCCTTCCATCTCCGCTGTAAACGGTGTTGTGACTGCGCGCGACTGAGCCGCGCTCTGAAATCTCTTGTGATGCCTTTAACAAGTTTATACATAAAATGCAGTTGAGGCTATCAATCTGACTGCTGCGTGGTTCCAAACCTGCGGTTTCCAACCGGTTGTTTTAAATTCACGGTTTTAAGCTAGGCTGGCGGGTATGCACACGAACGCCCCTGCGGTTGCAAATGAGTTGGCTCACCTGTACCCCGATGCCCACTGCGCTCTAGTGCACCGCAACGCTTACGAACTGCTGGTTGCCACTGTGCTTTCGGCGCAAACCACGGACGCGCGGGTTAATACGGTCACCCCGCAGCTGTTTGACCACTATCCCACGCCCACAGATTTAGCGAATGCGGATCCGGATGCGGTTGCGCGCATTGTCCGCCCACTTGGCTTCCAAAACCGTCGCAGCAGCCAGTTGGTACGGTTAGGGGCAGCTTTGGAAGATAATTTTCACGGTGAGGTACCGCGTGAACGTAAGCAACTGGAATCCCTGCCGGGGGTGGGCCGTAAAACCGCGCACGTGGTGATGGGCAACGCGTTTGGGATGCGGGCAATAACTGTGGACACGCACGTGGGACGGTTAGCGCGCCGCCTGGGGTGGAGTAAACACAAAGCCCCGCTGGCTGTGGAAAAAGATATTGCCCGGGTTCTGCCGGATGCGGATTGGACAGTTCTGTGCCACCGGTTAATTGAGCACGGTCGGCGCGTGTGCCATTCGCGTCAGCCCGATTGTGGGCACTGCGAACTGGCGCAGCTATGCCCATCCGCCGCCATCTGATGGCAGCGGTGTTCACGCGTACGGTTCGAGGTGTTTGAACACAGCCTTGGTGACTTCCGCCGGTGCTTCTTCTGTGGCGTAATGGCCCCCTGGAACCTCAAACGTTTGAATCGGATCTTGTACCCACTGCTGGTCCCGTAGGTATGCGGCCCGCGTATGCAGCGGATCTTCGCGCGCCATGACGGTGGATACGGGCCGGTCGATTGTGGTGTCGATACGCGAACGAGTTTTGTGTGTGAGCGCGTGCGCACGGATCGTGGCTTCCAACGCGGTTTCTGCTGCGAAGGGGCGGGAGAACGCGTAGTGGTACGGGTCCAGGGGGAAGTGACTGCCGGGGGCGCACAGCGTTTGCGCGCCCATATCAATAAGTCTGCCTGATTTCAGTAGCGCCCGGTTGAGGTACGGGGCGCGCGTAAGGGCAAGAAGCTTCATCACCGCTGGCGGGTGGTTAAGCGTGGTGGCGCACAGCGGGTGGGGGCTACACACGGACATGAGGGAGCGCACGCGTTTGGGCGTGGTGGACGCTAGGATCCAGCCGAGAATTCCCCCGAGGCCCGCGCCGATTACGTGCGCGTTGGTGTAGCCGAGGGCGCTGATTACGGCGGAGATGTCTGCGGACATGCGCAGTGGGTCTTGCCCGTGGGGTTGCAGGTCGGAGTTACCGAATCCGCGCAGATCCATGGCGATTGCCCGCCAGTTGGCGTCTCCGAGGCTAACGAGCGTGTGTTTCCAAGACAGCCACGTGCGCGGAAAGCTGTGGAGCAGCAGGACGGGCGTACCGTCTTCGGGCCCGTGAATGGCGACGTGGAAGTTCACGCCTGCCGCGTTGACCGTTCGGTGCGACCAGGGGCCGGAGGGCATGAGTAACGACCGGCCCATCGTGTTGGACATGGCCGGTCGTTTTGAAAACTTGGAGGTCACTGCCTACTTTTTCTCCTCATTTTTGTGGCCGTGGCCTTTGTTTAGGGTAGTGGGTGAGATCTGTTCGATTTGCGTGCGGATCTGCTGTTCGTTGCGGCCGTCGCGGCGCGCGAGGATCGCGATGAGGCCGATGAGGAACGTGATTAGCCCGGCGGTGAAGATGGTGCCGCTGAAACCCGTGTATTGCAGGTGGTGGGACACGTTTGCGCCGAACGCGTTCCATGATTCCAGCCACGATTGTGCGCGTTGCAGGTAGTTACTGGTAAGGGAAGGCACGGCGAGGGGGAGGAGACCTCCGGCCATCATGATGACACCACCGATGAGTGCGCCCAGTGACGAGCGGATGCACAGGCAGGCGAGCACGATGACCACTATGCCACCGCCGGCAAATTCGATGAGGGCCGCGGGGTTAATGTGGCCGCTGTCCATCGCGTTGCCGGGCGCTAGGGTAAAGCGGGCTGCGGCGTCAGACAGGAGGTACCACGCGAGTGGTAAGCCGATTAGATACAGGAAGAATGAGAGCACGCGTGCTCCCACGCGCGATGGCAGTTCGGGAACCACGGAAGCTTCGTCAAACAGGGAGTATTCCGCTTCTTCTTCAGGGAAGCGGCGGGGGTGCCACGCGGTGGTGCCGGGAGTGTCTTGCGGTTCCGGTTCCGGGTCTACTTTGAGTAGGGACTGGCGGCGCACTTTGGTGGACTCCAGGTCGTCCTCTTCGTCCTCCCCGTCTACGGCGAGTTCTTCGTTGTCCTCTGCAGACCCTGTATCTGGGGCTTGCATTTGCGTATCCGCGTTCGCGTCTGACTGCGTTGCCGCTGACTCCTCTGCATGCGTGTTTTGCGCGTCGGTTTCTACGTCTGCGCGCAGGTCTTGGGTGGCGGGTTCATCCAGGTCTAGTTCGTGCGGGTCTTGGGAGTAGACGAGGGGCCGGGGTTCCTCAGGTTCTTCGGGTTCAACTTCGGGAGGTTCCTCGTCTGCGAGCCGCCGCGCCAAGACATCTTGAGGGATACCACCCCCGGTTGCGGGCAGTGTTTCGTCCGTTTGGAGGTTGGAGTGTGGAATGGAGGTGCTGGTATGTTCAGCAGCGGTGCCAACCGGGTTGGTGTCCTCCGTGTGAGCCTGTGAAGCTGGCATAGGGGATTGTGATGCCGGTGAGGAGGTGCGTGTGGGAGCGTCATCGTCTGCTGACGGGGTGATCAGATCTGAATGCGTGTCTGTCTGATCGGTGTCGTTGGGGGCTAGTCCCCACGTGGGGGCATCATCGTGTTCAGGGTGTTTAGCGTTCGGATCACTCATAGGAACCTCCTCAATATATGATTCCACGCTAGTGGCATGTGCGGTGATTGTCGTTTTGGCGCGCCCGCACAACACACTTTGACCTCATGTTATCCACTGGTTTGTGGGTTGTGGGCAAGGGCGATGGCGTGTGTGGTGGTGGCTAGGAGCACACCAATGGTGGCGCACACGGGCATCGTCATTTGCCAGGCAATTATGGCACTGTTACTCGGGGTGGCGGTCACGTCCGTTAGGGTCGTCACGGTTGGCACCACGATTAACCCGGGGATGAGGAAGAAAATCCACGCGGCTGCCTGCACGGCCCCAACCGAAATGTTCGCCAGGAGGGCTAATACCATTGCGCCCAGGCAGGTGAGGACGATCAGTGCAACTTCACCGCTGGTGCGGGCCGGTAGTAGCGACGCGTCCCCAAGGCGGATGGCGTCCACATTGCGGGGTGCGAGGACGTAGAGCATGCCGACAATGGCTCCGGACAGGACAAACGCGCAGGTGAACGCGAGCCAGGCGGGGATTCGCGGGTTGGGTTGAGGAGCGCGGGTAGTCATGTACTTGGTCATGAGCGTTACCCCCACGCAGATGCTGCACGCGTATAAAGGCAGTTGGGTCCAGCGCGTTAGTGCCTGAGTGCACGAGCTGGCACCCAGTAGTCCTTGGGCGGCATAGATGAGGGTGAGGGCCGCGGACCAGATCGTTAGTACCCCCATGCCGGCGTTAGACCACCGCACAGTGTGCGCGATGAGGAGCAGTAGGATAGCGCTGCCCAGTACCCCTAGCTGACCGGTGGGGGACGCTAAGGGAGTGCCGCCCGCGCCGGCGTTTAGCAGCCGCCCCACGGAGGTAAAGAGTAGTAGGAACGCAGCGGGGGCCAGAACAAAACTAAGCGTAACGATGATCGCTGGGCGCACGGGTTCGGTGGGGTTGAACAGGAACCTGGGTTCCCCCCATTGCGTGGCGCTAGTTTTGCTCATGTGTTCAGCTTATGCCAAGCTTTCGAGCCTAGGAAACCTCCGGCTGGTCTTCACTGGACTGCGGCGCCTGTGGAAACTATCTGTCCACACCCACGCGGTTCCTCAAGCACCTAAAACCCCTATCTCAAAAACTTGCGGCGGGTGGTTGAGTGGACGCATGAACGTGGTTGTAGAAGTTGGGGCGCCCAAACGAGAACAGGTGGAAGCGCTGGTAACACTTGCGGGTGAACGCGTAGTTGAACGCGCGCAGGCGAGTGAGCCATACACGCTCATAACTGATGGTAAAGAACCACATGCTGCTACTTTCGAGGCAGGTGCAGCTCTTGCACCTTCAGCCGAGGCGTGTGCAACTCCTGTACTTTCAGCACAGAAAGGCGCAACGTCAGCACCTTCAGCTGAGCCCGCGGGTCCGCAACGGATTATCCGCCTGGGTGTGGACGTGCAACTCCCCGGGGAGGAAGAACAGTTTCTGACATTGTTAACGCGTCAGTACGGGGCGGGGAACCGGCACCCACTGGTGGTGGTGGGTGCGCACGGGCGGGCGGGAACCACTCGGGTTGCTACCGATTCGGCGTACTTGACGGGGCCGCTGGCGATAGTGGACTGCAGTGATGATCCGGGTTTCGTCGCGCGGGTAGGGCGGGTGGGTAAGGAAATTGAGTATGTTGCGAGTCGCGAAATCGAATTCGATTCTCCCCCTCTACCGGGCAGAATACGGAACCGGCGGATCGCGGTGGTGGGCACGCAATCGCAAGCACCGCCGCAACTAACTGATGCTGGTTTTGCTCGGTGGGCACGGGGTGTGGCTGCTGCGATGCCACTGGTGATTGACGCGGGCGCGTTACGACCCGAGCTTTTGCGGGCACTGCCTGCCTTAGATCCATTGATTTGCCTGGTTTCGCGCGATCTGACGCGGACCCGCAGCGCACTGGAACGGTTAGCTGGGCACCGCGTGCACGCCGTGTTAGGTCCGTGGAAAGTACGGCGCGTGGGCCGAAAACACGGAGCACTAACCGCAGCGGTTACGCGTTCCACCCCAATGTATCGACGTTATGTAGTGCAGGAGACTACTGATGGGAATCCGTGAAGTTAGACAAGCGTTAGCGCGCCGCAAGAGCGCAAGTAGTAGGCGTGCGCTTGTGTCAGCTGGTGGGGCTGATAAACAAATAGTGGGCTTAGCCGGCAAAGCTGACGGGTACGAGGCAGATGTAACCTGCGCGGCCGGTGCGGTAGATGAGGGGATGGCTCGGCTGGCCTCCACCCGTCAACTCTTGCAAGAACTTGCGCAGGTGAATGCGAGCCTTGCGGGTCCAGACCCGTTCTTGCTGCGGTTGCTAGCTGAACCGGCGGTCACGGACGTGCTCGTTAACCCCGCGGGAGTGTGGGTGGAACGCGGCGGCAAGTTAGAGCCAGCTGGGCAGCTTCCGCGCGCTACGGATGTGCGGGCACTGGCCGTGCGGATGGCTGCGGCTGCAGGGGTTCGTTTAGATGACGCTGCTCCAATCGCCGATGGGACGCTGCCGGACGGAACGCGGCTGCACGCGGTCTTGTCACCACCGGCGCAGGGTGGGCCGGTGATTTCTCTGCGCACCAAACGCCCTCGCAGTTTCACTATGCGCGAGCTGATTGCAAACAACACGGTGGATCCCCTCACCGCTCAAACCATTGAGCAGCTGGTTAAAGCCCGTGCTTGCGTTATCCTCACGGGAGCTACCGGCAGTGGGAAAACCACGTTACTATCCGCAATCCTCAGCCTGGTGCCCGACGATCAACGCATCATCTGTATCGAAGACGTCCCGGAGTTAGCTCCCCACCACCCGCACGTGGTTAGTTTGACTTCTCGGAACGCAAATGTGCAGGGACAGGGCGCGATTTCATTAACAGAACTGGTCCGCGCGGCATTGCGTATGCGTCCGGACCGGATCGTTCTGGGTGAGTGCCGCGGCGCGGAGATCCGCGAAGTAATGGCAGCGTTAAACACGGGGCATGAGGGTGGCTGGGTTACGCTTCACGCCAACGATCCCGCGGATGTGCCGGCGCGCCTCGCGGCCCTGGGGGCTCTCGCCGGGATGACGGAGGACGCGGTGTACAGGCAGGCAGTTGCCGCTTTTGACGCGGTGATACACGTGGAAAGAACTCCGGAGGGGCGCAAAGTCGCACAGGTGTCCGTGTTCGAACCACACTTGCCGTTACAGGCCGTCCCAGCACTCACAATGGGGCGAAAAGATGAGGCGTGGCAGCAGTTGAAACGGATTTTGACATGATGCTCGTGCTCAGTCTCGCCCTAACCTCACTAGTGAGCGTGAGTATCGTTTCTCTCGAGGTTATGCGGGCGCGGCGCTTCCGCTCCTACTGGTGGGATCGACCCAAGGAGAGCGTGAAACCGCAGAGCGTCGATGACCCAGCGGTTCTGCTTGCCCACGTGGTTTCGCGCTTGAAATGCGGCCTGTCAACCTCAGACGCCTGGGCGGGAGCGCTCGCGGGCACGCAGACGGAAGTGCGTGTGGGAGCTTGGGGAAACAGTGCGCAATCGGGGACGCAGCGAAAGAATGTACCAACTGAGGGCGGGGCCGAAATTAGTGTCGCGGCGAGTGTAGACGACCTGGGCGTACCTGAGCTAGTGCGTAACCACACGGCGTTCGCACCCTACCGCAGTTCCATCGTGGCGGCGTGCCAGTTAAGCCACGATTTAGGTACCCCGTTGGCACAGACCCTTGAAGTGGTACTTGAGGGTATTGAAGACGCGAAAGTGGCAGATCGGGCGCGACGCGTGGCTCAGGCAGGTCCGCGGTTGAGTGCGCGGCTCCTCCTGTGGCTCCCCGCGCTGGGGTTGGTAGCCGCCTGGTTACTGGGCGCAGACTTGCCTGGCATACTCTTCGACGGCGCCGCAGGTTCCCTCGCGTTAGCACTGGGAATCGTGCTGTGGATCGCCGGGCACCGGTGGACGCACAAAATGGTACGAGCCGCAGAGCAGACCAACTCTGAGGGCGTGGACCCGGTGATAGAAATCAACTTGCTGGCGTCGGCGCTGCGGGTCGGCTCATCCATCCCCCACGCATTGGACACAGTTGCGCACGCATGCGCGGATCCGCCTCTTAGCCACATGGGGACGCTACTGCGGTTAGGAGCTCCCCGCACGCAGATGCCAACGCCTCATGAGTATCACGCAAAAATCTGCGACGCCCTGTGGCCCGCCTGGTCCGCTGGTGCATCCCCAATGCAACTCTTAACTCTGGCGGCCCAGGCGATACGAAAAAACCGGTTGACGCAAACACAAGAGCAAGCCCAGCAGCTGGGAGTGAAACTCGTGCTTCCCCTAGGCCTGTGTCTTTTGCCCGCTTTCGTGTGTATAGGGGTAGTGCCTATCGTGATCATGCTGTTCACAGCCGTGTAAGCACCGCCTTTGCACCCATTTTGTCGCAGTAGGCGTAAGAGCGTCCCATAGCTGTCCTATAGTTTTGGCAAAAACCGCTGCAATCAGTTTGAGGCACGCTTACAAACTGCCTGTGGACAAGAGTTATACACCACCTCAAGAGTGCACGTCGGAGAAAACCGCGCGGACCGACTGTTTGGAAACTCGAAACAATAAAACCATCTCGATAAGCACACGAAACTGGTGAACATATCGGGATTACCAGGCACACACGCAAGAACACACAAAACAGAAAGGTAAAACTATGCGTATTAACAAGCAAACAACCGAGCAGAAAGATGCTGCATTAGTGCCGATTGCGCATCACTTGGATGATGACGAAGCGGGGATGGTAACCGCGGAATACGCCGTGGGGATTATTGCGGCGGTCGCCTTCGCGGGGCTCCTGCTGGCGGTCGTTAAATCCGGGAGCGTGCAGGGTCTGCTCGAGGGCATCATTTCGAAGGCACTTAATGTCTAACGTCTACTCAGACAGGGGAGAGCAGGGGATGGTGAGTGCCGAAACCGCAGTCACCATTCCCGCTGTCCTCGCCGTATTAGTACTAGTATTAGGCGCCGCCACAGTCGGATTAGCTAAAGCTGATGCCTGTCAAGTTGCGCGCACCGCGGCGCGGGAAGCCTCGATCGGGCAAACCACTGGCGCTGCCGCGCAAATGGGACGCGGATCCGTCTCCCGCCCCACTTCCGTAACAATCGCTCAACAAGGAGATACGTACGTGGCGACAGTCACCGCATCTCACGCGTTCGCGGCAGTCATGCCCGCGCGCTGCGAAGTCGTTTCCTCCAAAGAGGACCCGGAACCGTGAGCAGCAGAACTGAGGTACTCGGAACCATGCGCAACAGAACTGAGACACCCGGAACCATGTGCAGCAGAACTGAGGCACCCGGAACCATGCGCAACAGAGACATGCGCGACAAAACTAAGGAGCAAGAAGCTGGGTCGGGGACGGTCTACGCGCTCGCGGTAATCCTCGTGGTCCTCATAATAGGAGGGCTGGTGGTTGCGACCGCCATGATGTACGCGGTGAAAACGAAAGCACGCGCAGGAATAGACATGGCGGCGCTCGCGGCGGCCGACGCCATGCTCAGTGGGCGCGGTGACGAGTGTGCGCGTGGGCAAACTATCGCCAGCCGAAACCAAATCGCACTTACGAAATGTGTCAGTGACGGAAATGACGTGTGGTTAACCGGGGCGCGGACCTTTGAGGTACTCGGCCAAACAGTCCCCATAACAGTGCGGGCAAAAGCCGGTTTACCAGCGCAAACAGGCTTTCAGTAGAGTAGGGGCACCCGGTGTGTGCACACCTTTAAATCACCGCGAGGAGCCAGTGATGATAAATTCTTTTCAGACGCAGTGCCATAAGACATTTGCGTCCATGGGGATTCCATCCTGGAAGGGAGAGCTGGGGTGGAATCCTCACCTAATTCCCCGGCAAAACCCACCGCGCACCAGTCGCACCGCGACGGGGCACAAAACCGCGTGTGCAAAACGACTCGCACAAAAACAAAACACGCGCATTCACTCGGGGCAGTGCTGCACTAAGAAACGCAACAGAGCTAACGCCCCCGGTTTAGATAGTGGCTCATTACCGTTACCGCACTTAGGGGATTGGATGCAGCGCGGACAACCGGCCTCACATTCACACGTGGCGACCACATCCAGCGTCGCTTCAACCCACTGGCGGGCATGCAACCAACCGTGGTTAGCGAACCCAGCGCCACCCGGGTAACCATCGTGAACAAAAACAGTGGGCGCATGCGTCTGCTCATGCTCCGCAGTTGACAAACCCCCTAAATCCCACCGGTCACACGTAGCTAACAACGGCAAAATCCCGATCGACGCATGCTCAGCAGCATGCAGCGCCCCAGGTAAATCCCGGTCCGCAACCCCCGCCGCGCGCACAGCCTCAGAATCAATCTCCCACCAAACCGCCACTGTCCGCAGCGTATCCGAAGGTAGTGCCAACGCAGTATTAGTCACAAACTGCAACCCCGGCAGGCGCAGCGTGTCAAAATCAGTTACCTGGCTCGTAACCTCAACATCACCAACACACCAACGAACCGACCCGTCCGCACTCACCCAACTGTCTGTCTCACTCAAAATCTCCACGCTCTGATGCACAGTCGGACGCGTCCGCAACCGGGTAGTCACCGCATTCACCAACGCTACCCGGCCCCCACCAGTACCCGCAGACGAACCAGACGCCCCCGGGGTGGCCGGCACTCGGGTGAGCTCACTAACCTGATACGTCCGCCCCTGATGCACATAAATCGCCCCCGGATGCACCTGCGAATGCGCCTGATCTGCATTCACAGTGCCAATTACCGACCCCGTGGACTCATCCACAACCTGCACCTCCCCAGCAGACCCGCGGATGTCCGTCAAATCCGACGGCCGCATCGGCAACGCAACATTCCAAAACCAACCCGCCGGACGGCGCCGCAAATACCCATGAGCCGCTAACTCCTCAAAATACGACACGTCCGGCAGACCAAACAGCTGCGCATCAGCCGGTGTTAACGCCAACTCGGCCGCAGCCGCACACAAATGCGGGCCAAGCACAAACGGGTTAGCGGGATCAAACGTAGACGCCTCCACCTGCTCCAACAGCATCTGCGGGTGGTGAACCAAAAAAGAATCCAGGGGATTATCGGACGCAATCAACACGGAAACCCCCGCGTCACCGGAGCGGCCCGCACGCCCCACCTGCTGCCACATGGACGCGCGGGTCCCAGGCCAGCCAGCGGTGATGGTCGCATCCAACCCAGAGATATCAATCCCTAACTCAAGCGCATTCGTCGTCGCCAAGGCCCGCAGGGAACCGGTGCGTAAAGACTGTTCGAGTTCCCTGCGTTCCTCAGGCAAAAAACCACCCCGGTAAGCCGCCACCTGGAACCCACACCCGCGGGCCGCTAACTGCTCTCCCGCCTGTGCCGCCAACGTTTCCGCCGCCCCGCGCGAACGTACAAAAGCCAGCAGGCGTACACCCCGCTCCACCAGGGCACTCACCAGAACAGCGGCTTCAGATGTGGCGGAACGGCGTTGGAACTCACCGCGCATAACGCCCGTGCCGTCTTGCGCCGCGGCAACGGCACGCAGGTACTCTTCAATCGGAACTTCATCCAGCATCTGCTGCGCGCCCTGCCACAAAACTAAATCGTGCGAACCAGCGGGGGAAGTGTCCTCATCCACGCAGGTAATCTGATCGGAAGAAACCCCAATTAAACGCGCCGCCGCATATGCTGGCTCCGCGACGGTGGCGGACAGGAAAACGACCACCGGTTGCGCACCTAAATGGCGGGCAAGTCGTAGTAGTCGGCGCAGAACCATCGCGATATGCGACCCCAGAACACCTCGCCAGTAATGCATTTCGTCCACCACAATGTAACGCAACCGGGCGAGCAAACGCGTCCACCGTTCATGGCCGGGCAGTAGCACGTGGTGCAGGTAATCGGGGTTTGTTAACACGATGTCCGCTTGGGCTCGTGCCCAGTCTTTCGCCTCCGCAGCCGTATCCCCATCCGCAAGCCCAATGCGGGCCGCCAGCTGGTTACCGGCAAGCGCGTGCAAAGAATGCATCTGGTCGGCCGCGAGCGCTTTCGTAGGCGCTAAGTACAGGGCCGATGGGCGGGCGTGCAGTGCGGATAGGCGCGTGGAATCCCCCTGTTCGACCGCGCTCAGAATCGGTGCCCACGCAACCAGTGATTTACCAGATCCCGTGCCGGTTGCGACCACGGTGTGGCGGCCGTTCCACACGGCGTCCATGCCCTTTACTTGGTGGGCCCACGGTTTCGCGATACCGCGGGTTTCGTACCGGTTGCGTACCTTTGGGTGCACCCACGCGGGCCACGGCTGCGCCTGCCCGTCGCGTTGAGGAACGTGAATCGCGGTGATCAGACGGTCAGAACCGTCCGCGATGCGGGTGAGTACCTGAAGTATGTCATCGCGTCCGGGCCGCTGTTCAGCAGCAGCCATGTTCCGGGCCTTCGATTTCGCAAGATCCCATCCACCCGTGGCTTTGTGCTCGGTCTTTTTTGAACACCCACCACACCGTGTTGCGGACGAAGTCGATGGCTTCGTAGGTTTGTGACATGCCGACCACCAGGTGGGTTTGCAGTTGCGAGTTAGTCATGTTTGCGCCCACGTCCGCCACGTAGTTCGCCACTACTTTGACACCGTTTTCGTTGGGGCACGTGTAGACGGTTGGGAAGAATTCTTTACGGTTCCACGCGTCTGCGCTGGTGAAGATCGCGGGTTCGTATTTTTCTGCGGGCGCGAGTTGGGTGTGCCACACCAGGCGCATTGACATGAAGTTGGTGGCGGGGCACAGGGAGATTGCGAATGAGGAACCGTTCAACTCGACGCATCCGATGTTGGGTCCGATTAGGGTAAATAGGCCTCCGAGGTCTTCGGCGGCGTGGCTTATGCGCGCGAGGGTTACGGGCGTGCGAGTTTGTTCCGTGACTACCTGCGGGTTGGTCCGCCCCTGTGCGTGTGAGTTCCGTTGTTCGACCCGATCCCGCGTGCGGGGGTTGGATTGTTCTACCCGATCCCGCGTACGGGGGTTGGATTGTTCTACCCGCAAGTTCGGCACCGGGTAGATGCGCGCGCCCATGGAAACTTCACCTATTCCCGCGTTCATCACGCTGGCGTCCGGTTCCGTTCCGATCGTTTCCGCCCCGCCCGGCTCCGTTCCAACGGTTCCTCTTTGGAGCGGGCCAGTTTGTCCCAGAACCTGGTTGACTTCCCCTCCACTCGGGTGGGTTTCGTTCCATTTTCCTGAGGGGGTGTCTGTCCCAAAAGTAGTTACCGTCGGTGCGTGGGTTCCCGTTCCGGCATTGGCGGTGGGGTCTTCGAGCTTGTTCCCCAGTTCGCGGCTCACATTGGCGAAGAAGGCGACCATGAGCGGCATGTTGCGCTCGAGCGTGTGAATAATGTGCGTGCCGGTGGAGCCATCGGTAATCAGTGAGTTCGCTTCTGCGCATAACTGGTACTGGTAGTGGTCCACGTGCTCCAAGTACGCTTTTGGGATCGGGTGCATGCGGTTGCAATTACGCACCTGTTGGGCGAGTGCCTCAAAACTAGTAAAATCTTGCGCTATCCCACGCCAGCGCCCGCGGATCTGTAGTACGGAAGGGGCGGCGATACGGATGGTGATTACTGCGTCGGAGGTTTCGAACACGAACCCGTCTTCGTGGGGTTTGAAAGGCAGGTCGATTACACTGCTGTTTAGAAACTCTTGGAGTTGGTGGAGGTTCAGATGGGGTTTATTTACCATCGTCACTCCTTTCCAAGAGAATTTCGGTCGTTCGAATAATGTCGTTACTAGTTTAGCGTTACAACTAAGGGGAGGCTTCCTCCCTTCTTCAGGCTAGAATAGTTGCTTGCGTTATGCGCGTTGAAGGGGTTTTAGGAGGATCTGGTTAATGACAATGGCACAAATAATGCGCTCTAGGGCGCAAGGCCGGCGGAACCTACGCGTGGCGTCGTTTGTGCTGATGCTAGTCCTACTTGTGGCTTTAACGATGTTCGCGGTGCGCAGCCAGTTGGGGCAGACCCTGGATCAGGTGGCGCTAGATACGGTTGCGGCAACGGGCGCGCGGTTTCAATGGGTGTCGGCCATTATGCAACGGTCCGTGTCACCTATCACAATTGGGGTTGGCACCGTTCTGGTGATGCTCGTGGCAGTAGTGGTGCGCCGCCCTGCGCTTGCACTGCGCCTGGGGGTGCTGGTGGTGGGCGCGAACGTCACCACCCAGGTTCTGAAAACGTGGGTTATCGCCCGCCCGTTCTTACATATTGGGGTGGATTTACCGAACTCATTTCCCTCAGGCCACATGACTGTTTCACTGTCTTTATCACTTGCCCTCGTAATCGCGTGCAAGCAGCGGATTAGGTCTCTAGTTGCTTTAATCGCCGCCCTGGTGAACGCCCTGGTTGCAATCGCGATCATGGGGGTGGGGTGGCATCGGCCCGCAGATATTGTTGGCGCAGTAATTGTGGTGGCCTTGTGGGCGCTGGTGCTGGTACCTCAAGAAGAAGCGACGCTGCAACGCGACCCTACGGGAACGGCGATGCTCACCGCTTCGGGGGCATTAATGATTGTGCTGCTGGGCCTATTGACGTTGGCGAACAGTTTGTACTGGCCAGTAGTGAACGCGGTTGAGGGCGGCCAATGGGTGGAAGAGGCGGTGAAGGCCCATCATTGGCCCGCAGTTGCGCTGAGTGTGGAACTGATTGCCTTCGCCCTAAGCAGCGTGGTTTTTCTGCCTGCGTTCATCACTTATTTGCAAAGCGGACGCGTAAATGCGCCGCGGAATACGGGTAGTAAACCGCGGCGCACCAACGCTAAATCCCAGCGCTCCAGCCGGTAGAACAACGCACTGACACGAGGGCGCGGCGCCCCGGTGGGGCGAGCCGAGTTTTACCGTTCCTGTGTGGACTCGGTTGAGTTTTACCGCTCCTGGGTGGACTCGGTTGCGCTCTTCCAGATGTTGATCCCAGAGTCCGTGGCATGCTGATCAATCTGTTTGATTTCTTCGTCTGAGAACTCGAGGTTCTCGAGCGCGCCCAGGGAGTTAGCTAACTGTTTCACAGAAGAGGCTCCCACGAGTGCGGAGTCGACGTGAACACCGCCGCGTTCACGCAGCACCCAGGCGAGCGCCATTTGGGCGAGTGACTGACCGCGTTCTTTCGCGATGTCGTTGAGCGCGCGAATGTGTTTCAAGTTCGCGTCCGACAGCCAGTCGGGGTCGAGTGATTTCCCTGCTGCTGCGCGGGAATCCTCAGGAATACCATCTAGGTACCGGTCGGTGAGCATGCCTTGCGCAAGTGGGGAGAACGTGATGGCACCCATGTTTTCTTGCGCGAGGGTTTCTAGTAGCTCATCGGTTTCAATCCACCGGTTCAGCATGGAGTAGGACGGCTGGTGGATCACCAGGGGCGTGCCCAGGTCACGCATGATCGCTTGGGCTCGTTTCGTGTCCGCCGCGGAGTAAGAGGAGATCCCAACGTACATGGCTTTCCCACTCGTCACCGCGGTATGGAGGGCAAGCATGGTTTCCTCCAGGTCCGTGTCCGCGTCGGGGCGGTGGGAGTAGAAGATGTCCACGTAGTCTAGGCCCATGCGGTCGAGGGACTGGTTCAGGCTTTCGAGTAGGTATTTGCGTGAGCCCCCGAATCCGTAGGGTCCGGGTTGCATGTCCCACCCGGCTTTTGTGGAGATCACGATTTCGTCGCGGTAGTGCGCGAGGTCTTCGTGGAAAATGCGGCCGAAGTTCTTTTCTGCAGAGCCGCGTGGGGGCCCGTAGTTGTTCGCCAGGTCGAAGTGGGTGACGCCGTGGTCGAATGCGTAGTGGACGATGTCGCGTTGAGTTTGGAGGGGTTTGTCGTCACCGAAGTTATGCCAGAACCCAAGTGAAATGGCGGGGAGTTTCAGCCCGGTTGTGCCGAGGCGGCGGTAGGGCATTTTATCGTACCTATCGTCAGAAGCTTTGTAGAGATCGGCACTTTCTGTTAGTGGAATCATGGAGTCCTCCCTTATTTTGTCGACATCTTAACTTCTTATTCTTTTTACTATTTTATAAGAATGTGGGTGGCGAATAACGCCTGTTCCCTTATAGTTTAATGTGTTGAGGCGATAGCCTGGCATCGGTAGCATGCGAACTCGAAGGAGAATACTGTGGATCCCAAGCTTGCGAAGAAGGCCGCTGATCCGAACACGCCGCTCGACGAGCTTTACGATATTGCAATTGCGCATCCAAAGTTGCGTCCCCAGGTGGCGGGTAACCCGACGGCGCATGAGTATCCCGCGTTGATTGAGTGGCTCGGAGAGCTGAATGATCCACAGATTGACGCTGCGCTAGGCAAGCGTGCTGGCACTGAAGAAGCCGATCAACCCGCACAAGCTGATTCCGCGTCGCAGTCTGCTGAACCTCAGTGGACTAAAGAACCTCAGCGGGGCGAAGAACCTCAGTGGGGTGAAGAACCTCAGGAAGCTGAAGTGGAGGAACGCGACCAGGACGTGGAACAGACCACGTTTTTACCGCCCGTGGATGATCGTGAGGGCGGGCAAACGGAAGCGTACCCGCCGGCATATTACCCGCAGGGAACGCAGCGGGAGTACGCGGATGCGCAGCAGTACCAGCAGACCCAGATGGGCCAGTATCCGCAAAGCAACCAGTACGCGGCGGCCGCAGCGGGGCAGGAGCAGCAGTACCAGGAGGCCCCGCAGAGCGGTTCGTCGAATACCCGGATAGCGGTGGTTATCGCGGTCCTCTCGGTGGTTGCAGCGGTGATGCTGGGGTTGTTCGTAGCGACCGTGATGGGATATTTAACGTGGGGCAAAATAGACAAATCACAGCCGGCAGCGTCGGTGTCCGCGTCGGCAGAACCCACTTCGGAACCCGAAACTCCGCAGGCCACTGAAGAGGAAGAAACGCCAGAGCCGTCGGAAAGCCCTTCGAGTAAAGAACCGGGGTATCCGGCTCCAGCGGGAGCGGTGCGGGCTGCTGCTTTTTACACGCCGTCGAAGAATATCCGGTGCACGATTCTTGCCGATCAAGACAAAATGGCGTGCCAAGTTTACGAATCTGTTGAGGATCCGATTGGCGGTGGGCAAATCTGTGGTGGTACCGGCGGGTTCGCAGTGGAAGGCACTAAAGATGGAAGCCGGTCCATGTGCGGTGACCTGGGGCTGGCAGACGACATTAAACTTTTGGATTACGACAAGGCCGCCACGTTCGGTAACTACGCGTGCGTGTCCCGGTTTAAAGGCATGAGCTGTTGGAATACGAAAACTGGGAAGTCATTCGCGGTTTCACGCCAAGGGTGGGCCAGCGGCAGCGATGGTGAAATCGCAGAAAACGCCTTCCCCTGGGGACAGTAACTGTCGTTTCGATTCCAGCAAGCCCGAGGCGGTATCTTTCGTTTCGCCTCGGAGGTCCCGGCCCGGTCGTGCATGTAGCCACGACCCCTGCCAGCTCGAGGCGGTATCTTTCGTTTGCCCCGGAGGCCCGGGCCCGGTCAGCACGTAGCCACGAACCCCGTCAACTTGGGCCAGTCAGCCCGGGTCTCGGCCGCTAGCTTGCTAGAGCGCTTGGTCGGCAGCTTGGAGGATGTCGGACACGTTGCCTTCAATCCGCAAGGTTGCGTAGTTGTCGGCCGCTGTGGGCCCCAGGTTCACGATCGCGAAGTCCGCGCCAGATTGCAGGCCCTCAGACACTACCCACAACCCGGTACCAACCAGAAGTGACGTGCCTAAGGCGAGTACCACGTCGGCGGCTGCGGCTGCTGCGTAGGCGCGGGACATGGCTTCCATCGGCAGCATTTCCCCAAAGAATACGACGTCCGGTTTCAATACCCCACCGCACTTTGGGCAAGGTGCCGGTTCAAAAGTGGACGCATCCGCACCTGCCTCGTCTGCCTCGGCTAAAATCGCGCAGTGCGCCGGGTCTGGGTCGTCCACCACATTCGGGTTCAACTTCCGCATCCATTCATCCACGTCCTCACGCGGAAATTGCGAACCACAACCAGTGCAGTTCACCAGGGCGAACGTGCCGTGCAGCAGCATCGGATCCTTTATCCCAGCGCGCGCATCCAAGCCGTCCACGTTCTGCGTCGCCACTCCGTTAACGAGCCCTTCGGCCTGCCACTTCGCCACCACGCGGTGCGCGGGCGTGGGTTGCAGGCGGGTGACGGCACGCCAAGTTTCCTGGTTTCGCTGCCACACCCAACGTTGCCACTTCTTGTCGGACATGAACAGGTCGTAATCTACCGTGGGGGTTCCGGAAGATCCGGTGCCGCGGTAATCGGGCAGTCCCGCGTCTGTTGACATGCCCGCACCCGCCACAACCATGGTGGTGCGCCCGCGCATTAAGTCCGCTAACTGTTTACCCGCTTCTTGTGTTGTTGAGGTCATATCCCCATCATAGGCACAAATAAGAACTGGAGGTTTTGCCCGCTCCGGGGGCTTATTCTTGGCCGGGTAGGAGCTTACAGTTTTCTGGTTTGCTGATTTGCGCGTTCTTGTCTTGCAGCACCGTTTTCGCCTGCTCTGGAGGAAGCATGTCAGAGAAGTTTTCGCCAAGCAGAATCGTGAGCTTGTCGTTGGGGGAGGCCGAGAACTTCACTTTCGCATCTGGGAACACGCGGGCCAGTGAGTACGCCTGCGCAACGTGGTCGGCATCTGCCGTTATTTGCGTGGCCCCGTAGAACTGCCCAACGTAGTTGCCCGTGTCCGTAACTTTCACCCCGTAGCTTTTAAGTGCGTCTTGCACCGAGTTCGCAAGCCCAGATCGAGACGTGGCGTTTAGAATAACTGCTTTGGTTCCGTCTAGTTTTACGTTCGCCGCATTTTCTGGAGGGCAGGGTACGTCTCCGCTCTTTTCAACGTACTCGGTGCTTTCAGAAAAGTCTGAGATGAAGGGGATGCGGATGGTACCGGCTAGAACCAGGATGGAGATGAGGGTAACCGCAAGCATCACGACTGCGATTACGGTGAACACTTTGCTTTGGCGGGCTTCGCGGAACGCTCGATACTGTTGCCGCGGCGTTAGTGTGGGCGCGGGTTTACCAGGAGGGGTCGGGGTGTTGTTGCTCGGTGCAGTCACGGATCCTAATTTACCTGATCTGGAGGATTTACCTGATCTGGAGGTTAAGCGGCGCGCCACCGGTTAGCCAGCTGAGTGAGGGCAATGTTAATGGCCACGTAAATCACTGCGATCAGCGCGTAGGTCTGAATGTAGGAGTTTGACTGCGCGGAATACAGTTGCCCCTGGTGCATCAGGTCGGCGTAGGAGACGACGAAACCGAGGGTGGAGTCTTTGAGCAGCGACACGAGCTGGGTCAGCAGGTTGGGGGCCACTAGCCGCAGGGCTTGGGGAATCACGACGAGCCACGACACTTGGTTCGAGCTCATCCCCAGTGATAGCGCAGCTTCAGTTTGCCCACGTGGAACAGCTTGAATGCCGGCGCGGAACACTTCGGCAGTTGTGGCGGAGCAGCTGATGATCATGGGGACAACCAGCACCCAGAACGTGGGGAGGTTAAGCCCGTACCGGGGCGCTGCAAGCAAGAACGCGTACACCAGCAGCAGGAGGGGAAGGGAGCGGAACACTTCCACCCAACCGCCTACAGCTAGGGATACGACCCGGTTTTTTGACAGGCGCCCGAGGGCAAGCAGTAGTGCCAGCGGGAAGGTGAATACGGCGGCCACCAGGGTGGCGGTGATTGTGCCTAGTGCGCCGCGGCCAAAGAACCTCAGCAGGTCGGGCTGTAGAAATGGGAGCCACTTGTCGGGTTCCAGCTGGTAGTTCCACCACAGTTGGTACCAGCCGCCCACGATCGCGAGGGCGAGTAGGACGATGAACACGGCGGAGACAATGAGAATGTTGCGCCGCCCTTTGGGGCCGGGTTCGTCAAAGAGAATCCGGGTGGGCGTCACTTTGCGCCCTTGGCCGGTTTTGTTCTTGAGGTTGGCGTTGCGTGTGCTCATGCCATCTCTCCTTGTTCCTGTTGGAACCGTTCCACCGCGGCGCGGCCTTCCCGTTTGGTGGGGCGGGAGAACCGCCGGTCTACGCGGCGTTGA
The DNA here is from genome assembly GCF_032085515.1 of Gleimia hominis. Lineage (GTDB taxonomy): Bacteria > Actinomycetota > Actinomycetes > Actinomycetales > Actinomycetaceae > Gleimia > Gleimia hominis. The sequence goes on along the minus strand of NZ_JASXSX010000001.1, from coordinate 176,246 downwards.
AGCCACACGCCTAATGCGCCGCCCCCGAACGCGATCGCCAGGTAGCAAATGCCAGAGACCACGAACATGAGTACCGCTTCGGCATAACGCAGGTTCAGTTGTTGGGTGATGTTCGTCAGTTCCGCAACTCCCACTGCGGATGCCAGTGAGGTACCAATAACTGTTCCGATAAAGACGTTAACCAGTGGTTGAATCATCGATGCGAACGCTTGGGGTAAGATCACGTAACGCAGTTGCTGGAACATGTTCATCCCCAGGGCGCGGGAGGCTTCCGACTGCCCAACCGAGACCGTGTTGATGCCCGACCGGATGGTTTCGCACACGAACGCAGCTGAAGATAGGACGACGGCGAGGGTGGTGGCGGTGAAGAACGATAGTTGCAGGCCCGCGTCGGGGAGTGCGAAAACCGTGAGGATCATGAGGGTCAGCAGCGGAATGTTACGGAAAAATTGCACGTAGAGGGTGCCGAACCCCCTCAGGACGGGAACGGGGCTGACCCGAAAAATGGCGATTATGGTTCCCAAGATTAGGGCACCTATGTAGCCGAGCGCGGCCATCGCGAGGGTGCGGCCGAGCCCGGCTAACAGTAGGTCTGCGTTATTTAGAACAATCTGCATCTAGGTACCGTTAATTCTCTTGTGGCCGTTATTTTTGTGCGGCCTTCCCGAAGTCCCCGATGGTGGGTGGTTGCGGGGCGTTACCTTCCATGAAGGGCCCTACTGTTTGTTCCCACAGGCGTTTCCACGAACCGTCTTCTTCAATAGTTTTGAGGAACTTGTTGACGAACTCTTTGGCTTCCGGCTGGTCTTTGGGCAGGCCGATGCCGTAGAGGTCTTCGGTGAATGGTTGGCTGGCAACTTTCAGTTGTTTGTTCTGCTCGTTCGCCACTGCGGACAGCAGCATAGCTTGGTCTTGCACGTATGCGTCTACGCTGCCTTGCCGCACCGCAGTCATGCACGCGGCGTTGTCTGCGAATGTGGACACTTGCGCTCCCTCAACGTTGTCTTGGATGAATGGGATGGCAGTGGAGTTAGATTGGGCAGCAACTTTCTTGCCTTTGAGGTCGTCTAGGCTCTTGATGTTGTCGTTGTCGGATTTCACCATGATCGCGAGGCCGGAGGAGTAGTAGGGGCCTGCGAAATCTACCTTGTTTAACCGCTCTGGGGTTACGGAGTAGGTGGCGATCACGGCGTCTACCGCCCCGTTTTGGAGGGAGGGTTCGCGCGTGTCGGGCGTCATGACGGTCATGTCGGCTTGGTTGCCGATGTCCGCATTTTCACCGCCGAGGATGTAGTGGGCGAGTAGGTGGGCGATACCGGCGTCGAATCCGGTGTCGCGCCCGGTGGCGACGTCTTGGAGGGAGAAGATGGGGGAGGTGGAGACCCCGCCGTAGCGGAGTTTACCGCGTTCTTTAATGGCTTTGGCCCACGGGTTGTTTTCGATTTCGTCGTCTTCCGCAACGGGGCCTTGGGCGGCGAGTTGGTCGAATTCGTCGACGGTTATGCGTTTACCTTTGGTGGTTTCGTTTTGTGAGGTTGCGCTGGGGTCGTCTTGGGCTTGGGGGCGTTCGGTGGGGCCGGCGCAAGCGACCAGTCCCATCATGGTGAGTGCTGCGGCTGCGGCGGCAGCGGTAACTCTGCGTAACTTCATCTCTTGTTCCTTCCTATTTGTCTTTGCTTGCGTTGTTTGAGTGCCCCAAGATGGTGGAGAGGAAATCTTTGGCGCGTTCGCTCTTGGGGTGGGTGAAGAAGTTGTCGGGCGTGTCTATTTCTACGATACGTCCGTCGTCCATGAATGCGACTTTGTCGGCTACGTGCCGGGCGAATCCCATTTCGTGGGTGACGATCAGCATGGTCATGCCGTCGTCAGCTAGTTCGGAGATCACGTCGAGCACTTCGGTGATCATTTCTGGGTCTAGCGCCGAGGTGGGTTCGTCGAACAGCATTATTTTGGGTTTCATTGCGAGGCACCGGGCGATCGCGACGCGTTGCTGTTGCCCGCCTGATAGTTGCGAGGGGTAGGAGTCCGCCCGGTCTGCTAGGCCCACGCGTTTTAGGAGGTCGCGGGCAGTTGCGCGGGCGGCGTCGGGTTTTTGTTTGCGCACTTTGATAGGGGCGAGCGTTATGTTTTCGAGCGCCGTTTTGTGTTCGAACAGGTTGAAGGATTGGAATACCATTCCGATGTTTGCGCGGATGTTGGCGAGTTCTTTTCCTTCTTGAGGCAGTGGTTTTCCGTCTACTTCAATGGAACCCGATGTGATGGTTTCGAGCCGGTTGATGCAGCGGCAGAGTGTGGACTTGCCGGAACCGGAGGCGCCCACTAGGGCGACGACTTGTCCCTCGTGAATATCTAGGTCCACACCTTTGAGGGCCTCGAAGTTACCGAAGCTCTTATGCACGTTTCGAATCTGCACTAAAGGAGTGCTTGGTTGCGTTCTCCGCGTGGTGTCTGCCTGCTTTCTACCCATGTTTAAACCTTGGCACGAAACAGTGGTTTATGCGCGATTTGGTCGCGTTTTGAGCGGTAACTCACCCGATTATGGGTTGATTTGGCGCGGTTTTTTCGCTGTCAGTGATAGTACTAGACTTTCCGCTTGGTGCCGACATTAGGCGCGTTCAACGAGTTCGGACAGGGAACGGTACTCGGTTCGTTTCGTGTTTTGCGAGTTGGCAGCCAGCACGTCTTCAACGGGGATTTCTTCTTTGGAGGGGCGGGCTGCGAGCAGGGCCCAGAGGATGCATGCGAGGTCAACGATTTCTTGCATGAATGCACCGACCACGGCGGGCATTATGCCGGCGGCACCGATGATCATCAGCAGGATCGATAGGCCGATCCCAATGCCGATTGCTTGCATGGCGATGCGCATGGTGCGTTTGCCGATGGTGATGGTGCGGGATGCGCGGTAGATGTCGTCGTGCATTACTACTACGTCGGCGGATTCGGAGGCGGCGGAGGAGCCGCGCGCCCCCATGGCGATTCCCACGTCTGCGGTGGCGAGTACGGGGGCGTCGTTGACGCCGTCACCAACTGCAGCTACGGGGTGGGGAGCGGTTTTAACGGCTTCCACTTTTTGTTTGGGCAGTAGGGAGGCGCGCACTTCGTCGATTCCCACTTCGTGGGCGATGGATTTTGCGGTTGTTTCGCCGTCACCGGTGATCATCATGATGTGCTCCGCCCCTGAGTTTTTGAACGTTTCGATTGTGGTTTTCGCATCCTTGCGTAACACATCTTGCATTACGAAAGCGCCGGCCCACTGGTTGTCAATGCGTATGTGGATGAGGATTTGTCCGGCTTGAGGTTCGGGGGCGCGTTGGTTTTGGTCGAGCCAGCGGCCAGAGCCCACTTCTACGAGTTGGCCGCTGACGGTGCCGGTTACGCCTTTGCCAGTTATTTCTGACACGCCGGTGGCGGGTGGAGTCGGGGTGCCGAGTTCTTGTGCGGCGGTGACGATTGCGGCTGCGAGCGGGTGGGAGGAGTGAGTTTCTACTGCCGCGGCTTTTGCGAGCACGTCTTGGGCGTCGAAATTTTGGTCGATTAGGATGCGGACGAGTTCGGGGTGTCCGTAGGTTAAGGTTCCGGTTTTGTCGATCGCAATGGTTTGGATTTTTGCGAGGCGTTCGAGGGTGCCGGAGTCTTTGATGATGATGCCTTCTTTTGCGGCCCGGTTCATGCCTGCGAGGAAGGCGACGGGCGCGGCAATGAGGAGTGGGCAGGGGGTGGCTACTACGAGCACTTGGGCGATGCGCACTGGGTCTCCGGAGATCCAGAAGGCTACCCCTGCGATTATGAACGCGATGATGGTGAAGGGAACAGCTACGCGGTCTGCGAGCCGCACCACGGGAGCTTGTGAGTCCTGCGCTTGTTGGACGAGTTCGATGATCTTTTGGTATTCGGAGTCTGCGGCGCGGGCGCTGGCGGTGATGGTGATGGCGTCGGAACCGTTTACTCCGCCGGAAAGAATTTTGTCGCCTTTTTTGTGTTCGACGGGAAGTGGTTCGCCCGTGAGGGAGGATTCTTCGGTGAGTGCCGTGTCGGATTGCAAAGTGCCGTCCACGGGGATTACCTCACCGGGGCGGATGAGGAGGCGGTCTCCGATTTCGATGGTTTCGATCGCGACGTCGGTGGGGATGTCGTTGCCGTCTAGTTTGTGTGCGGTGGTGGGAGCGCCTTCGAGGAGCCCGGTGAGTTGGCTGCGGGCACGTTGGCCAGCGTAGTCTTCTAGGGCTTCACCGCCGGACAGCATGAGGCAGACGATTAGGGCGGCCCAGTATTCGCCTACGAGGACGGTGGAGATGATTGCGGTGATTGCGAGCAGGTCGACGCCCCATGCGCCAGCCATGATTTCTTTAACCATGTTCCAGGCAAGGATTGCAGCCATGATGAGTGCGAATGCGGATACGTACCATTGGACCCACGGTAGGTGCGCCCACGCCATGGGGGCTGCGGTGATTCCGACCGCGAGGGTTGCCGCTAGTTCGGGGTAGCGTTTTAGGAAGCTAACAATTCTTTGCATATTCTTATTGTTCTTGAAAACCAGCAGAATATCTAGCAAGAAAAGGCTGGGCTAACCGCGTGATAGCAAAGCAAAGGATATCCTAACATGAGTTAGGTAAGGCGCGGCTGGGTGTAATGCGTAGTGTGCTTAGAGGCTGATTGGCGCAGAATGCCGAATAGGGAAATCATGGGCCTTGAGGTGTAAAAGGATCCCTCATGTACCCGGTAGAGCTACCCTATCCTTGCTGCCTTCCGGCCCTGGGGAGGTTCAGGAGATACCGTCACACGAGGGATCGGCCTCCAGTGTACATGATCAGGTGGGGTTGGTGCGATGCTGCGTGTGTTGTTTAAGTGAGCACGGCTGAACCAAACCCATGTTAAACTCGTATCCATAAGCGGTTGCCGACTATCGAAAGAACCTAACGTAAGGGAGCGTTTGTGATGGGTTTCGCGGAAGAAATTAGCCCTGCTGCGGCGTCGGTCGCCCAGGTTTTGCACGCGCGAGGATCTGCCACTATAAGCCAGTTGGTGGAACGTTTGGATAGTTCGCGACCTACTGTTAAAGCGGCGTTGGATGCGTTGATTCAGCGTGGTGTGGTGGATGAGTTGGAAGAGAACGTGGCTACGTCTGGGCGTCCCGCTTCGAAGTACCGTTTGGTCGCTGGTTCGATGCTCACACTTGGGGTGTGGTTGATGGACAATCGGATCGGGTTTTCTCTGGCGGGTCTGGATGGGGCGGTTTTACGAGTTCATACGGGCGCGTTGGATTCGACATTGTCGCGTGAGGCGCGGTTTGAGCGCGTAGTCAAGGCTGCGAATGAGTTTTTGCAAGGCGATGACCCCGCGTTGGTTTCCGTTGCGGTAACTGGCGTGGTTGATGGGGGAGTTGTTAGTCGTTCTGAGATGGTGCCGCAGTGGGCAAATTTTCCCCTCAAGAAGCGGCTTGAAGATGTGTTTAACTGCGATGTGTTGGTGAATAACAATCTGAATCTTGTGGCGTTGGCGGAATATTCTGCGCGGTCGGGCGGGGCGGATTCGAGTTTGTTGTATGTGGATATTGGTCAGGCTGTTAACACGGGTTTGGTTATTGATGGGCGGATTCATGAGGGCGTGGGTGGCAGCGCTGGGGAGATAGCGGACTTCCTGGGGGCAGAGCTTAATGCCCATGCGGGGCAGGCGGATGCGTTGACTCGTACCAGAAGAATCGCGTTGTCGATTGGTGCGGTGTGTGCGGTGGTGCGGCCGGAGTGTGTGGTTTTGGGGGCTGCGGATTTGGTGGATGGTGAGCAGGTTGAGGAGGTGAAGCGTGAGTTAGCGCGGATGCATCGCAATGGGGCGCCGTCGATTCCGATTGTGGGGAACGCGTTTGGGGTTGAATCGGCGTTGGTTGGGGCCACGGTTTTTGGGGTTGAGCAGTTGGTTCAGCGTTTGTTTGGTGCGCCTGCGGTGGTGCGGTTGAAACCGGAGTCGGTGAGTGCGGTGCGGGCGGCGTTTCCGTCTGTTGCTTTGAGCGCGCCGGTGGGTTCGCAGCGTCGGCTGCGGGTTGCGGTGATTGGTGCGGGGGCGCGTTCTTCGTTTGCGTTGGAGGTGGAGCGCGCGGAGTTGAATGCGCAGATTGTGTTGGTGTGTGATCCGCATCCACTGGCGAAGCAGCGGGTTAGGCAGCAGTTGGGCCGGGATATTCCTGTGGTTAAGACGATTGCGGAGGTGGTTGATGCGGATATTGATTGCGCTTTTGTGTTGACGCCGGATTACACGCATGCTGACATTTCTATTGCCCTTCTTGAGGCTGGGGTTGCGGTTTATTTGGAGAAGCCGATGGCGATTTCGGTTGAGGATGCAACGCGGATTCTTGAGGTTGCGTATCGGACGAGGACGCGTCTGTACGTGGGGCATAATATGCGGCACATGGCGGTGGTTCGGGCTATGCGTGATGTGGTTACGAGCGGTGTGATTGGGGATATTAAGGCGATTTGGTGTCGTCATTTTGTTGGGAATGGGGGTGATTATTACTTTAAGGATTGGCATGCGGATAGGTCGAAGAGTAATTCGTTGCTGTTGCAAAAGGGTGCGCACGATATTGACGTGATGCATTGGCTGGGTGGTTCTTACACGAAAGCGGTTACGGCGATGGGGCAGCAGTCGTTATATTCGCAGATTGAAGACCGGGCGGATCGGAGTGACCAGCTGATGGGGGAGTTCTTTTCGTTAGAGAACTGGCCTCCTTTGAGTCAGAAGGGCCTCAACGAAATTGTTGATGTGGAGGACTTGTATACGGTGAATATGCGGTTCAATAATGACGTGTTGGCATCGTATGTGCAGTGCCATTACACGCCCGATTATTGGCGTAATTACACGGTGATTGGCACGGCTGGGCGGTTGGAGAACTTCGGTGATTCCGATGGTGGAGTGGTGAAGGTTTGGACGCAAAGAACTACTTACTCTGCGAAAGCGGATTTGGAAATCCCGATTGTGGGCGACGAGCGGGGACACAATGATGCGGACAGAAAGATAATAGCTGAGTTCATTAACTTTATCCGCGGACGCGCCTCTATTGACGCGAACCCAATAAACGCGTGGAACGCAGTCGCAGTAGGAGACTTAGCAACCCAATCACTACGCAACAACTCAGAACTAAAAACCGTACCCGAACTGCCTGAAAAACTCTTGCAATACTACGCGAATAATCAAGCAATCTCGCCGATGAGATAACAAGGAAAACAATAATTAATTAACAGGAGGACCAAAGATGTTTTTCCCTAAATTACGTAGAGTTTGCGCGGTCGCCGCGACTGTGCTGCTTCTTGCCGGGTGTTCCGGAGGAGGTGATGCCGGCGGTGATAAGACTCAGGACGTTAACGCGGACACAAAAGCTAAGCTGAACATTTCCATTTGGGACAAGAACCAGCTTCCATCGCTAAATAAGATGATTGAAGGATTCAACAAAAAGTATCCGAAGATCGAAGTGAAACCGTCGGTAGAGGACTACGACAACTACTGGCTAAAAATGCGTACTCAAGCTGAGAGTGACAATCTCCCAGATGTCTTCTGGATGAACGGTCCAAATTTCCAGCTTTACGCATCAAATGGACAACTTGCTCCGCTCGAAGAGCTTGCTAAGAATAAGCAAGTAGATAAGGGTAAGTACCCTGAGGCATTAATTGATTTATACACCTACGATAATAAACTGTATGGCGTTCCTAAGGACTTCGATACCATCGGCGTTTGGTATAATAAGAAGCTCTTGAAAGAGGCTGGAGTTGACGAGCCAAAAGATAACTGGACTTGGGATGAGTTCCACGATGCAGCAGTAAAAGCGGGTGAGCATTTCAAAGACAAAGGTATCCACGGAGTTGTGACGAATATTGTGGGGTCGGGGCAAACCAGCTATTACAACACGGTGCCGGCGGCTGGAGGATCTATTCTGAAGGATGGGAAGTCTGGTTACGACTCGCCAGAAACCATTGAAGGCCTGCAGCTGTGGGCAGATCTCATTCACGATGGGGGTATGCCGCAAACTAAAATGATGTCTACCACGTGGCCAATAGACATCTTCTCGTCCGGTAAAGCGGCAATGCTGTGGGATGGTTCCTGGGTAGCTGGCCCTCTTAAAGATAAACTTGGTGATGATGCTGACAACTACGACGTAGCTTATTTACCAAAAGTTAAGAACATGTCGACAGTTATTCATGGCATGTCATGGGCCGTATCGTCAAAAACCAAGCAAATGGCTGCAGCTCAAGCGCTCGCTGCATACCTAGGGTCTGAAGAGGCACAGCTCGTTGACGCGCAAATGGGAACAGCAATTCCGGCATATGAAGGAACTCAAGATGAGTGGCTCAAGGTTGCTCCGGATTGGAATCTCAAGAGCTTTATCGACTCTGCGGAGAATAACTCAGTTCCATACCCCGTTTCAAAAAATACATCGGCGTGGAACGAGAAAGAAAATGAAATTCTCGTGCCCGCGTTTGATGCAGGCGGTTCAATGGAGGACGCCGCTAAGAAGCTTGCTTCAGAGATGAATGATCTCTTAGCTAAAGAAAAGTAGTTATGAAAATAACGACTAATGGGCGTGGGAGGAGCGTAAGCGCCTCCCACGCCAAGAAAAAGAAAACCGATGGATGGTGGCCCCTCTTATTCATTGGCCCGCTGATGCTAGGAGTGGTTGTTTTTTACCACTACCCGATTGTAAAGAACTTTTACATTTCCTTCACGCAATCAGGCGCCTTTGGAAACAACATTGAATGGGTTGGTCTGCAGAACTTTAAGAACCTGTTCGCGAACTCAGATTTCAGCTCAGCGCTGGTGAACAACCTAGTTTACGTAGCGGCGATTCTGCTAGGCATACCACTCGCACTGGTGGTGTCAGCACTATTAGCAACTCCAGGGCTGAAAGGGGCACGCATATATAGAGGCATGTTTTTCTTGCCCTATATAGCAATGCCCGTTGCGGTTGCCCTTGTGTGGAAACTGCTACTTAACGGTGATTTTGGTTTGGTAAACCAAGCTCTATCGAAGTTTGGTGTTGAGAATCCTCCTTACTGGTTGACTACCCCCGGTTTTGCACTTGCAGCAGTGTGTCTATTTGGGGTCTGGGCATCGATAGGCTTTAACGTCATCATACTGTCAGCTGGGATATCCGGTATTCCCCATGAGTTATATGAAGCAGCGTCGCTAGACGGAGCAGGAAAGCGACAGCAATTCTTCTCAATTACTGTTCCGTTGCTGGCTCCTTCAATTTTTCTCTTGACCGTCGTGCAGACCATCAGTGGATTTCAGTTATTCGATGCTCTATTTGCACTTATGGGGACTAATAACCCAGCGCTACCACATACTAAATCATTGGTGTACTTGTTTTACTCTGAGGCATTCACCAACAACGACAAAGGTATGGGGGCGGCAGTGGCAGTGATTATTCTTCTGATAATAGGTGGAGTCACAGCTATTCAATTTCACATCCGTAAAAAATGGATTGACCAATGAGAAAACGTAGTAATAAGTCTCTTTTTCTTGTCCATGCAGCTCTGCTGGGTGGCGGTTTCATAATGGCGTTCCCATTCCTGTATCAGTTGCTCATGTCGGTTTCCACAGATGCTCAAATTTCATCTGTTCCACCGACATTGATACCAGATTCTGTTCATCTTGAGAACTATGCGAATGTTTTCAAGGAAATCCCATTTGGAAACCAGTTTGTGACTTCAGTATTGATCACAGTTATACGTACGATTACGCAGTTAGTACTGTGTTCTATGGCTGGGTACGCATTCGCGAGAATGCACTTTCGCGGCAGGAACTTCCTCTTCGCGTTACTGCTCATAATTCTGATGGTGCCAGGGCAAATATATCTGATTCCCCAGTACCAGATAATACAGAATTTGGGATTATTGGATACAGTTACGGGAATTGTCATGCCGGGTCTTTTCTCGGCATTTGGAACATTCCTAATGAAGCAAGCATTTGAAGCTTTACCGAAAGAATTAGAAGAGTCAGCACGAGTGGATGGTGCAGGCCATCTTCGGATCTATTGGAAAATAATGCTGCCTTTAGTGCGTCCATCGCTTTTTGCGGTGGGTATAACAACCGTTCTGTGGTCTTGGAATGAGTTACTTTGGCCTCTGGTGGTTACCAGCCGACCGGAATCCATGCCGCTATCGGTTGGAATAGCTACCCTTTCGGGGTATCGCGTCTCTGAGTATGCACTAATGATGGCTGCGTCCACGCTTGCAATGCTTCCCATTTTTGCACTCTTTTTCTCCATGCAAAAACACGTAATAGAAGGATTAGCCTACACAGGTATTAAGGGATAAGAATGATGTTACGTTCGAAAGTATTCAAATCTGCTGTTGTATTGATGTCTGCCGCGTTTGTATCGACGTTAGCAGTGGTGGGTGATACCGATGCAGCTGAGCTTAATAAGGGTCTATCCACTTATAGTGCTCTACCACCTTTCGAAGCGCGCATAGATCGAGATACCCCTCAAAAGGAAGGGTATGTGCTACTCGCATCGGATGAGTTTAATACGAAGGATATTAACCACGCACTTTTCCTTGATGAGTATTTACCGCACTGGTCTAACGGAGAAACACGACCAGACTATGTTGTGAATAATGGAACGCTTAAACTGCGGTTAACGAAGAACCGAGCTGGTTGGGATCCAATTAAAGACCCTGGTACTAAAGTGTCTTCGATCCAAACTTACGAAAGAGATGACTTGCACAGGTGGGCCGATTACGAAGGGCCTATTCGTGAAGTTCAGCATTTTCGTGGGCACCTGCAAAAGTATGGTCATTTTGAGCTGAGAGCGCGTGTAGCAAGGGGAAGCGGTTCACATACTGCGTGGTGGATGATAGGTGCAAACCAGGGAGAAGCCGAGCATTCAAATGCTGATGGGCGCGAAACTGGGGAAGTGGATGTTTTCGAAATTTTGGGTGCTAAGGATGCTACAGGTGGCCAGTTTTCAGTTCATCCGTGGGAGGATACTCTTGGTGTGTTTCCAACTAAGCAAAGATTCTCATTACCCGGTGAAGAAAGTTTTGCTGATGACTTCCATGTATTCGAGTTTGACTGGGATGAGTCTGGGATGGCAATGCAGGTTGATGGAGAATTGGTTGCGAAAACGCGCTCCACGATTGGGTACCCTATGTTAACCCTGTTGGGAATATATGAAAACGAACGAGGAGGGTGGAACGGACAGTATGATCCGAGTGTTCCATATCCAAAGGAGTTCGAGATTGATTATTTCCGTGCTTATCAGAAACAACCTACGCTTCCATACGAGCGAACAATCGCGGATGGCTACTTGCGTGGCAATACTCGATCGGATCGGTGGGTAACCAGGTGGTTAGGTGGTGCAAACAATGATGCTACATTGACTAACATATGGGTGCCCAAAGCGGGTGAGTATGTACTCACTTTTGAATACAGGTGTAAAGATCCGAGAGGATTTAGGGTACTTGTTAACAACACTCCTACTGCGGTTTTCAGCGGACTTAATACAGGCAGCTTTAAGGGAAGCTTTGCTAAGCAGCAAGTTCGTGTAGCTCTCAAAGAAGGTTTGAACGCAGTGAGTGTAGATAATCCGCATGGACCTGCACCAGATTTCGGCAACTTAACAGTGGCAGAGTCCGATGCCGACTAAATTGTCCGAATAGCAGCCGTATGTGGAAGCATGCCCTTTCTGCTTCCACATACGGTTCCAGTCACCTTGACCGTCTACTAAAGCCATAGTTCTTGAGGAAAATATGCGTTCATTAGTCCCCCATCCCGCTAGCGTGAAATGGCGAGAAGATAGCTTTCTATTAACTAAAGCATCAACAATAGGGCCGACAGATTCGGAGATCTGTGATGCTGTTCAACACATTCTTGCTGAGACAACCGGTTTTACGCTTTCAAAATCCAATAGTGCGGATATTGAGGTTACGAGTGAGACGAGCCTTCCACCCGAAGGCTACCGTTTGAATGTTGAACATGGGAAGGTGGAAATCTTTGCTGCAGATTTGCGTGGCGCTATTTGGGCGGCCCAGACCTTGCTGCAGCTTGCTGATCCCGAGATATTTGCTGCTCCTTTCGTAAGAGAAACCTGGAAGCTCCAAGGGGTTGAAATAGCAGATTACCCAGCATTCTCTTGGCGTGGTGGTTTGCTGGACACGGCTCGTCATTTCATTCCTTATTCAGATTTGTTGGTATTTTTGAAATGGCTTTCTCGCCATAAGATTAATGTCTTCCATTGGCATTTGACTGACGATCAAGGGTGGCGTTTTGCTAGTGATTCGTATCCGAGGTTAGCGGAGATAGCGAGTTGGCGCCCTGAAACTGTTACGGACGCATGGGGTGGTGACCAGGCGCCGCACGGAGGGTTATATACGCCGAGCCAAATAAGAGCGATATCCAGGTACGCTAATTCGCTGGGCATTGAGGTTGTTCCCGAGATTAACTTTCCAGGTCATATGACCGCAGCATTAGCGGCCTATCCAGATTTAGGTGCATCTCCGAAGGCAGCGGATGTGAGCGGTAGTAAGGGGGTGCACGAGAACGTAATCAATTTTTCACGAGAAACGCTGCAGTTTGTACATACGATTTGGAATGAAATTCTCGAGTTAACTGGCGCCAAGTATGCCCATATCGGTGGTGATGAGGTTCCTACCACGCAATGGGAGAATAATGCTCATGTTATAGATTTTGCGCGGAAGCATGGCTATGCCCCTTCAAAAGTGCAACGTTGGTTTACGATCTACTTGACCGACTGGTTGAAGCAACGGGGAGTGCAGCCTATTGGGTGGGATGAGGTTATTAACGGGGGAAGGATAGAAGGCCTTGTTTGCCAAGCATGGCAGAGTAGTCAGCGAGGATGGAAGTCCACTTCACTCAATATGCCTACTATAATGACCCCGCGTGCTTTTACGTATTTTGACTACTATCAATCAAAATCGATGAAGGAACCATATTCTATGGGGAGTTATCTTCCTTTGGAGAAGGCATATAGTTTCGATCCTTTGTCTACTATTGCGGAAGACAAGAAACACCTCGTTTGGGGATCACAGTTCCAGGTGTGGACCGAATACATACCCGATTACAGGGGCGTGGAGTACGCTGCGTGGCCTCGAGGGTGTGCGTTTTCCGAGATAGTTTGGTCCGGCGAGAAGAAAACCAGTTACGCAGCTTTCCTTTCCAGGCTTAAGAAGCATTTGGAGCGCTTGAATGCTTCGGGGGTAAACTACCGTCCGCTTGAAGGGCCTAGGCCTTGGCAGGTTGGCGGTGGTTTTCGCAAACGGCCGAATGGGGAGCTTCTTGAGGAAGAGCCGTGTGTGAGTAGATAGAAAAACAGATTGGTCTTCCTCCGTGTGTCGTCTCCGCAATTAGTGAAGTGCTGAACTCTGCACGTGTGTCCTCTGACACTGCGGTGGTTTGATGTGGTTGGTAGTGTAAAAGTATGAACATTGGTGATTCTGATTTGAAGACAACGGGGATTGCGCTTGGTGGTAACACCTTTGGGTGGACCGCCGACGTCGCGCAAACCGCAGACATTTTAGATGCGTTCGTTGAGCTGGGTGGCACGCTCGTGGACACCGCTGATGTGTACTCAGCTTGGGCAGAAGGCAACGAGGGCGGTGAGTCCGAAGCCGCTATGGGCCAGTGGCTAGAAAAGCCGGGCAACCATAAGAAACTAGCGGTCGCCACCAAAGTGTCGCAAAAACCTGGGCGCGAAGGGCTCGCCCCAGAAAACGTTCGTAAAGCGGCCGAAGAATCATTAGAGCGTTTGCGCATAGATCAGATTGACCTGTACTACGCTCACCAAGATGACGCAGATGTGCCGATGGACGAAATGGCACATGCTTTCTCCGAACTGGCCAGCGAAGGCCTCATAAAAGAAATTGGTCTGTCGAACTTCGAACCAGACCGTCTGGAACTGTGGATGGAAGTAGCGAAAGATAAAGGCTACAAACTACCAGTAGCTCTGCAGCCCCACTACAATCTTGTGTTCCGAAAAGATTTTGAGGCACAACGGCAAGACTTCGCGCGCAAATGGAACCTTGCGGTGTTCCCCTACTTCTCGCTAGCAGCCGGGTTCCTCACCGGTAAATACGAGCGGGACACCGCCATTAACGGCGACCGCGCGTCGATGGTAGATGTGTACGTGAACGACCAGGCGTACGACGTGGTGGACGCACTACGGAAAATAGCGTCCGCCCAAGGTGTCACGCCCGCAGCGGTGGCTCTCGCATGGCTGCGTGCCCAAGAAACCGTCGCCGCACCACTGGCGTCCGCACGCAACGTTGAGCAACTAGAACAAATCATGCCTGGCGCACAACTGGAACTATCAGACACAGACCTCACTGTTCTAACTGAACTGTCGAAAGGCCTGTAACCAAACTCCAACAGAGCTCCAATAACGGAACCAAACGGCTGCGCATCCCACCTAAGGGGTGCGCAGCCGTTTTACTTGAACCATTTTCTAACCCCTTAGGTACACAGTCCTTGCCGCGCCGCTATGTAACGCTATATCCTAACGTTAAGTTCGAGGGGTCGAATCCAGAAGGGGTGTAGGGAGCTCAGCTTACCCACCGCAGCCCCAAGGAGGCACGTGCGGCAGGCAGTCGCTCTGCGCCGGGCAGGCCCCTCAGGAAACAAATAGCGAAAGGGAACCACATGGAAAACGTAATTGAAACGCTGCGCGAGGCCGGTTTAACAAACCAGTCTGTAGCCGAGTATGTGAACGAATGGGCAAGTTTGCTTAAACCAGACAAAATTGAAGTCATCGACGCCGGGGACGACGCGCGATTAATTGACGAGGCACTAGCGGCTGGGGAGATTGCGCCGGCTGGGGAAGGGCGTTACTACTCGCGATCGTATTATAAGGACACGGCACGGTCGGAAGAACGCACGGTTGTTGCCACGCACAACCCGCAGCACAGGGGCGTATACAATAACTGGCGCGATGCCAGCGGGGTGACGCAGCTGCAGAAAGAACGCATGGCGGGCGCGTTTGCAGGTAAAACCATGTACGTGTTGCCGTACTTAATGGCTCCGGTTGGGTCTCCGTTAGAAAAGTGGGCGCGGGGCGTAGAGATTACGGATAACCGCACCGTGTGCCTGCAAATGATCCGAATGGCCCGTGTGGGCGTGCAGTATCTAAATGATGTGGAAGATGAGGGTATGTTCGTCCGCGCGGTGCATGTCACTGGCGACTTGCAGAACTTGGGGCATGGCACGGACCAAGACCAGCGCCTGTTTGCAACGGTGGCGGATGAGCGCACAATATTGCACTACGGATCCTCTTACGGTGGTAACGCGTTGCTTGGCAAAATCGCGCACGGATTGCGCCAGGCCTCATACGACGGATGGGCGTCGGGTGAATTCATGTCTGAACAGTTCATGCTCATCGGAATTAAAGACAAAGTAAAAAACAAAACGTACTACGTGTGCGGCGGATTCCCGTCGGCGTCTGGAAAAACGAATCTCGCGATGATGCTGGCGCCAAAAGTGCTGGGGGAGCGCTACGAAGTGCATTTCTACGGGGACGACATCGTCTGGTTGCGTGTGGGGGACGACGGGCGTATTTACGGAATGAACCCTGAATACGGGGCGTTTGGCGTGGCGAAAGATACGAACTGGAAAACGAACCCCACGGCGATGGAATCGATTGAACCGGGCACGAACGTGCTGTTCACTAACGTGGCTTACAATCCGCACACCCAAGAGGTTTGGTGGGAAGGTAAGACCCCGGATTACCCGCAGGACGTGTCCGGTTGGTTGGATTGGAAGGGGCAACCGATTGCGAACCGGCCGGTCGAACGGCAGCGTTCTAAAGCGAAGGGGGATGAGTGGGCGCATCCGAACTCGCGGTTCACCACCCAGTTGGGGAACGTGCCGAATGTGGCGCCGGATTACGAGCGGTCACAGGGCGTGCCGATTGACGCGATCATTTTTGGGGGCAGGGTTGCGGACCGGGAACCGCTGATCCGCGCTATTACCGACGTGGCGGAAGGTGTGTACGACGGGTTGACAATGGGGGTGCAGGCCACGTTCGCAGCTGAAGGTAAAGAAGGGGTAATGCGTTATGATCCTATGTCTATGCGCCCATTCATGTCTTATCCGGAGGGGGATTATGCGCAGCACTGGTTGAACGTGATTGGTAGCGCGGAGCATAAGCCGATTTTTGCGCACGTGAACTGGTTCCAGCGCGACCCCGAGGATGGGCATTTCTTGTGGACTGGTTACCGCGACAACTTGCGGGCGCTGCTGTGGCTGTTGGACCTCAAGGAAGGGAATGCGGAGGGCGTTGTTTCGCCAGTTGGGATCTTACCTAAGAAGAGTGAGCTTAACCTGGATGGTTACGAAGGTGGTGACGCAGATTTAGACAAGATTTTGACACTCGATTACGCGGTGTGGGCGCAAGAAATGAAGAGTCGCGAGCAGCATTTGCTGCAGTTTAAAAATTTGCCTGAGGAAATCTGGGAAGCCCACCGCAAAGTAGCGCGCGGGGTGGAGGCAGCTCATGTAAAGGCAGGTCGTATGGAAGCTGATCGTATGGAGGCTGATCGTATGGAAGCTGGTCGTATGGAGGCAGCTCAGAACTAGCATGCGGTGCATTTTTGAAGCGCGCCATCACGGGTGATACGCATGCCCCGTGGTGGCGCGCCCCAATTGTCGAAACCGTTTGCCGCTTGCACAGATGGTTAGGGGGCTGCGAAGTAGCTGCGTGGCGACGTATGCTTTTTGTGTCCACTATTACTATGTGAACGGAGTGGTTTTGTGATCATGAGTTTGGCAAAAGTCCCCGATTATTGTGTGCCGAATCTTGCGCACACTGGTTCCACCGCCATTTGGGCGGCTGGCGTATCCGCTATCTTGTTGATAGCGGGTATTTTTTTGCTCCTGAGGCGCCGGCGCAACTTCGGTGTTGTGGCTGCGTTTGCGGTGCTGGCTCTGGTGCCGATGGGGTTGGCGGCCCCTCAGGCAAATGCGGCTGAACAAGCGGGAACGGCGAAGGCGTGTCCAGCTGGTTACCACTACGATCCTGCGCGCGATAACGCGGGTGGGGTGGTGTCGAAGCCGGGCGCGACCGCCCCTGGTGCAAATAAACCGGGCGCAACCGACCCTGGTGCAAACAAGCCGGGCGGTAGTAAACCGGGAGCGGGGAACGAGCCTGGTACTAGCGGCCCGGGGACCAACAAACCGGGTGAAACTCCGGGCTCGAACCCGTCGGAACCACCGAGCGGGAACGATCCGAACGACAAACGGTCGGATGCGGACGAAAGCTGGATGAAGCCTCAGGCTACTTATACGCTGGCGGCGGATGGGTCGACTGGGAAGACGGCTAGTGGTGAGCAGATTATTAACTGGGATATCGCGAAGAAAACTGTGCGGGCTTACTACAATGCGGATGATAAGGGGATTGCGAATAAAACTCAGTCGCCTTATATTTCGGATGTGACCGCGGTGGTTAGTAAGGCAGCGGAGCAGGTTGCGGATCGGTGCCAAGCTGCGGTGGCTGCGGGTAAGAAGCCGGCGGCAGTGTTCGACTCGGATGATACGACGCTGTTCACTTACGATATGGAAGATGCGTATATGCATTTCATGTTCACGCCAGATAAGCAGCAGGCATGGTTTGATGGTAATCAGATGCCAGCTACACCGGGAATGGTGGATGTGGTGAAGCGTTTGTCGCAGGCTGGTTGCGAGATTATTGGTTTGACGGGCCGGGCGGATTCGCAGAAGCAGTACACGGTGGATAATTTGGCGGCTGCTGGTTATGTGGATGTGCAGGGTGAGCCGGCGTTTAATATTGATCGGTTCTTCACGAAGTTCAATAAGGGCGCGCAGATGCCTCAGTATTTGCAGGATCAGGGGCGTTGTGACATGGAGAAGAATAAGTGTACGACGGTTCAGTTTAAGGCGGGTACGCGTCAGCATATTCAGGAGGATCTGGGGTACACGATTGTTGGTAACTTTGGTGATCAGTGGTCGGATCTGCAGGGTGGTTACGCGCAGCAGGCGGTGAAGTTGCCGAATCCGTCGTATTATTTGCCGAGCCCGGATTTGCCAGAGGCGGAGCAGGCTGATGCGGCTGCGGGCATGGCTCCGGCGGAGTATACGTGGCAGGTGGCTGCGGATGGGTCGTCTGGGAGTGTGCCTGGGGTTACGGGTGATCAGGTGCCGAATATGGATATTGTGAAGGCGACGATCCGGGAGTATTACGGTTCGCATCTTGATGAGGCTGGTGAGCGGGTTGCTGATTTGAACGATTCCCAGTATGCGAAGGAATCGCGGGCGCTTGCTAAGAAGAATGGTGAGGACTTGGTGAAGCGTTGTGCTGCGGGTGTTGCTAAGGGCCAGAAGCCGTTGGCGGTGTTCGATGTGGATGACACGATGTTGTTGACGTATGCGATGCAGGAGTCGATGGATTTGAACTGGTCGCATGAAGCTGAGATTGATTATTTGAAGACTAACTATCATTCGCTACCTGCTGTGCCTGGAATGGTGGATGTGGTTAAGGAAGCGAAGAACGCTGGTTGTTCGGTAGCTGTGTTAACTGGCCGTGAGGCACAGTTGACGGATGTTACGAAACGTAACTTGCTTGAGGCTGGGTACCCGCAGTTCGACCAGTTTGTGTTGAAGGCGAGTTCGTTGAAAGCTGAGTTACCGGATTGGGTGAGTTGCGCGCAGGACAAGTGCACAACAGTTGAGTACAAGTCTTCGGTGCGTAAGCACTTTGAGAACGACCTTGGCTACCGGGTGGTTGGTAACTTTGGGGATCAGTACTCGGACCTGAAGGGTGGCGCTTCTGACCGCGCCTACAAGGTGCCGAACCCCGCTTACTACCTACCGTGATTAGTTGGTAATTCCTTTTTCGCATGAGGCACTGCGGTACTCGATGGACCGTGGTGCCTCATGTTTTACCTACCCATCTCGCAACGGTTCTTGATTATGCGATAATGAGGGTGGAGGGAAGCTGCTCGCACCTTGTCTATCTCGCGGAAGTAAATGAAAACCAGTAGGTAACAGGACGTTTCTGCTGATCAACAAGTGTGCTCCCCACGCATGTGGGGATGAGCCCCGCGCGGTACACGGCAGCTAGTGATACCGCGCGTGCTCCCCACGCATGTGGGGATGAGCCTACCTTTGCCGCGCGAAATATAAAGGCCATGAAGTGCTCCCCACGCATGTGGGGATGAGCCCATCTAGGCGCCGCTCCATGCTGCTGTGTGCTAGTGCTCCCCACGCATGTGGGGATGAGCCCAACGCCATGGTGTTAACACGGATAGTCCAAACGTGCTCCCCACGCATGTGGGGATGAGCCTTCGGGTGAACGTGGTTCATAGGTGCTATGAACGTGCTCCCCACGCATGTGGGGATGAGCCCTCAACAGGCGTCGCGCCCAACACATTCTTAGTGTGCTCCCCACGCATGTGGGGATGAGCCTCGGGGATTCGCTCACGCGCATGGGTGAGCGAAGTGCTCCCCACGCATGTGGGGATGAGCCTGCGATCGCGCTGATCATCGCGTCCCGCCACGCGTGCTCCCCACGCATGTGGGGATGAGCCCGTAGCTAGACCACACTAGGCGGATCAGGTCATGTGCTCCCCACGCATGTGGGGATGAGCCCGGCCGCGCTGGGGCAGCCCTGGGCGTGAAATTGTGCTCCCCACGCATGTGGGGATGAGCCTAAAGGTGACCTCATATTTTGGGGTGGTTCTCAGTGCTCCCCACGCATGTGGGGATGAGCCGATGTTACGTCTGTGCAGGTGGATTGGGAGAATGTGCTCCCCACGCATGTGGGGATGAGCCCAGTTGCATTAGTGTTGTTGGTGGGGTATAGTAGTGCTCCCCACGCATGTGGGGATGAGCCATCCCCGCAACCCAGAATACGATGCTGCATCGAGTGCTCCCCACGCATGTGGGGATGAGCCGGGCGCGCCCGCGCAACTAACACCGCTTAACCCGTGCTCCCCACGCATGTGGGGATGAGCCCTCACTAGTTGGGCCAGAAGTGTCTTCATGCGCGTGCTCCCCACGCATGTGGGGATGAGCCCACCAAGATCCTGCTCCACCACTTCCACGTGAGGTGCTCCCCACGCATGTGGGGATGAGCCGCGCCATGGAATGTGGGCCGCGATACGGCATGGGTGCTCCCCACGCATGTGGGGATGAGCCTTCCAGCCAGACTTTTTGCCTACTCACCCATTAGTGCTCCCCACGCATGTGGGGATGAGCCGACCGAGACACTCATGAGAGCACTCGAGGGGCTGTGCTCCCCACGCATGTGGGGATGAGCCCCCGTACTATCCACCCTGCCAGAAGCACAGTGGGTGCTCCCCACGCATGTGGGGATGAGCCGAGCTCGAGGCCATACGCTCGGAGATTACTAGTGTGCTCCCCACGCATGTGGGGATGAGCCCGCTGCTTCGACCCAAGTGCGGCGTTGATGAGGGTGCTCCCCACGCATGTGGGGATGAGCCGCCCTCGAGCGGATCAACACCAGCCGGCAACACGTGCTCCCCACGCATGTGGGGATGAGCCTATTCACCCCAGCGCGCCGCACCGGGGGAATCAGTGCTCCCCACGCATGTGGGGATGAGCCGTCAGATAGTTCCGGCGGGGGTGTGAGCGCGAGGTGCTCCCCACGCATGTGGGGATGAGCCGCTATGTGTAGCGTAGATACTACGCTTGTTTTCGTGTTCCCCACGCACGTGGGGATGCGGACAAGCTGCTGGGTGCTGCGTTTACAATGTCGGTGGATAGAGCTAGGAAGCGGGTTAGTTATGGATTTTGATGAGGCTGTGGAGCGCTCCATAAAGGAGCTAAAAGCACAGGTAAGTGAGTATAGGTGGAACGCCAACTACGGGAATTCTTTTTATGAGATGGACCCGTTTTGTGCGGTTGAGTCTGCTGCACCGGGGTTGTTTGAAAGCCGGGGGTTTATTTTCTCTCCTGAACTGTTAGAGGCGTGGGACAAGCTTGTCCCGTGGTCGGATGTTGATGGCGACGATTATGCGCTGGAGTATTTCCGCGAGGGCCTTGACGACATGCTCGCTGCCCAGGCTAAACGCGATGATAATAATTGCGGCAACTGAGGTAGGGACTATAAGCCAGTGATCCTGAACTCACCGTCGCCATTCTTCTAACACCAAACTCCACCCGAGCATGAAGAGTTTCTCAACCCGCCAGAACGCAAGCCCCAACCATGTGAAAACCCCGCCATTTCAAGGAAACAGCGGGGCCGTGGCGGAGGATGGGGGATTCGAACCCCCGAGGGCTTGCACCCAACCCGCTTTCCAAGCGAGCGCCATAGGCCACTAGGCGAATCCTCCAGTGGTTGAGTTTGCGTTGTTAAAAGACCTTGCTCCCAACGGACTATTTACTGTCCGAAGAGGTGCTTTAGTGCCTCAGACGAAAACACAACAGCATAAAGTGTAGCTAATTGTGTCTACGTAAGTCGAACTCGCCGTTGTCAGATCCGCAACATTGAATAAGAAAGCGAGCGATCCGCATATCAATAGCGGCAATTTCACGGAAGGGAACCACGGGCCCTGTGGCGTACCATTGGTAGTTGGTAGTTGGTAGTTGGTAGTTGGTAGTTGGTAGTTGTGGCGAGGCGTCGGCGTCACGTCGTGAATAACCAGGCCGGGAGGGGACGTGTCGAAAACGAAGAAAGCAGCAGGTTCAGAAAGCACAGCGGCACTGCAAGAGCTGCATAATAAAGGCATTGCGTTTGAGGAACTTGCGTACCACCACGAGAATAATTTCGACGGTGGGTTCGGTAAAGAAGCTGCGCAGAAGCTTGGTTACGACCCGTCGGAGGTGTTCAAAACTTTGATCATTGAGGTTGATAATGAACCGTACTCGGTGATTATCAGTGCGGCAGACCGCGTGTCCCTCAAGAACCTGGCTCGCGTGACGAAAGGGAAGAAAGCGAGTTTCATGGATCCCCACAAAGCGCAGGTGCGGACCGGTTACGTAGTGGGTGGAATCAGCCCGTTCGGGCAAAAACGCCCCTGCCAAGTGGTGGTTGACGCGCGCGCAACAACACTTGAATACATGATCGTGTCTGGGGGTGGCCGGGGGCTTTCCGTGCGGCTACGAACCCGCGATCTCATCGAAGCAACCCACGCAATAGTTGGCGATTTTGCCGCCAGATAGATGCAAAATACCCGCCAACCAGCCTCCCGAAAGCTACCGTGGTTAGACAGACATGATTACGAGTCGGAGTTCAGGTTAGAGTTCAACTGTGAGTACAGCACTGTATCGTCGGTATCGTCCCGAAACGTTTGATGAGGTGATTGGGCAGTCCCACGTCACCGAACCCCTTAAAGCGGCTTTGCGTGCCAACCGGGTGACGCACGCGTACTTGTTCTCAGGCCCACGAGGGTGCGGTAAAACCACTTCCGCGCGGATCCTTGCCCGGTGTCTGAACTGTGCGGAAGGCCCAACGGACACTCCGTGTGGTAAATGTGAGTCCTGCGTGGAACTAGCCACTGGTGGCCCTGGGTCGCTGGACGTCATAGAGATCGACGCGGCCTCCCACAACGGTGTTGACGACGCTCGGGAACTGCGTGAACGCGCCACATTCGCGCCGGTTCGTGACAGGTACCGAGTGTTCATTCTTGACGAAGCGCATATGGTTACGCAGCAGGGGTTTAACGCGCTCCTGAAGCTGGTGGAAGAACCTCCGGAGCATGTTAAATTCATTTTCGCCACTACGGAACCGGAGCGGGTTATTGGGACGATTCGGTCGCGTACTCACCACTACCCGTTCCGCCTGGTGCCCGGCGATATCATGATGCCGTTTCTGCAGGGCGTGTGTGACCGCGAAGCGATCAGTGTTGAAGAAGGTGTGCTTTCTCTGGTGGTGCGGGCCGGTGGTGGGTCCGTGCGAGATTCTTTATCAGTACTTGACCAGTTGATGGCCGGCAGTGCGGATTCGCAGTTAACGTATGAGAGTGCGGTTGCCCTACTTGGGTACACGGATGACGCGCTTTTGGATGACGCGGTTGGTGCGTTAGCGCAATCCGATGGGGCCCGTATTTATAGTGCAGTCGAGCGGATGGTTGATTCTGGGCACGATCCGCGCCGGTTCGTTGAGGATTTGCTGCAGCGCCTGCGGGATTTGCTGATTATCACTGTTGCCGGTGAGGGCGCGCGCGACATTCTGGGGCAGCTACCTAAAGCGCAGGTGGATGCCATGTACCAGCAGGCGAAAGAGTGGAATCCGGCGCGGTTGTCGCGGGCAGCAGATTTAGCTGATGAGGCGTTGCGCACCATGGTTGGGGCAACGTCACCTCGTCTGCAGTTAGAGTTGCTAGTTGGCCGCATTTTGGTGGAAGCCTCGCAAGCTGCGGTGTCGCCGCATTCTCAGGGAAGTGTGGATTTACCTGCGGGAGCGCAGGGTAGTGGAGCGCAGCCCACGGGGTCTGAGGCCGCTCGTGCGCGACCAGCAAGGTCTTGGGGGAATGGACCGCAGTCTGCAGAGCCTCGGGCAACGGATGAAAACGGGGAACCGCTGTCTAACGCGCAGATTGCCAGGGCGGAGTTGCGACGGGTGCAAGAGGAACGTCGGCGTGCTCAGCAAGAGAAACTGCAACAGTCCGAACCGGCCCCCCAGCGTCAGCAGTCCGCGCAGACGTCTGCAGGTGATTTGCAGCCAGAGCAATCCCGTGCGACAGCGCCGCAACCCGCGCAAGCATCTGCAGCCATGCCAAAACCGGAGCAAAAACCGGCTGCAGCCATGCCGCAACCTGCGCAAGCATCTGCAGCTATGTCGCAACCAGAGCAAAAACCGGCTGCGGCTATGTCGCAACCGGAATCGACGGGCCCTGCCCAGCAATCGGAACCGACGGGCTCTGCCCAGCGACCGGAACCGACGCGCGCCCCGATGCAGGATACGGGTGGGGACACGGTCCAGGGGAGTTGGGAGCGGTTCCTTGAAACTGTGCGGACGCTTAGGTCTTCGTCGCGGTCACTGATGGAGAACGCGAACGTGGTGGCGGAAGACACGGAGTCAGTTACGTTCGGGTTCATGAACGACACGCTCGTGCGCATCTTCATGAGTGGGCACGCGCCAATAATCGCTCAGGCTGTTAAACAGGTGACTGGCAGCGCAAAAACCGTTCAGGGCGTTGTTAAAGGGCAAGAACCAAGCGGTGCCCCAGCAGGTCATGCGAATCAAACGGACAGAACTAGGCCGGCCGCCTCTTCCGCGAGTGCTCCAGTGGGGAATAGGCCTGCGGCTAGTCCCGAGGCTTCGGCTAGCTTCGGGAGTTCGACTAGTCCCGAGGGATCAACTAATTCTGGTAGTGCCGCGACTCCGGCTAGTTCCGGGTGGGGGCCAGTGGCGGTACCTGGGCGCGGACGAAACCAAACCACACGCACAGCAGAGCAAGACAGTTCCGCCCATGAGGGGTCCGCGCAAACTGGTGCGCCTCAAAACCCGCCCGAGCCAGGTAGTTCCTCAGGGGAAAATAATGCAGGCGAACCCGCCAGTGGCTCGGCAGGGGATGCGGAAAATAACGCGACGGAGGTGGCGAAAAACCCGCAGTCAGACAGGTACGCGTCCGCGGAAGATGAAGGCACTGGGTTAGCGGAAAACATTGCGCAAACCAGTGACGAACCTGCCGCACCGTCGCTGAATGTGCCGGAAGAAAAACCAGAGGGCGAATCCGCTGCAGATGCGCGATCGCAGGCGAACGACATTCCGCCAAGCGAAGCATTCGCTACGAGCGCGCGATCGCAGGCGAACGACATTCTGCCAAGCGAAGTACCCGCTTACAGCCCGCAAACCCAGCTCAGTGACCAGGCTGAACACGCGGAATCGGAAATAGAAGAGAGTTTCACGGGTGGGGCACATAGGGACGATGCGGATTTCACGGGTGGGGTGAGTAAGGATGACACGGATTTCACGGGCGGGGCGCGTAGGGATGATGCATCGGTGGAGTCCACGGTACAGATAGGCTACCCGGTGGTGGAAAAACTGTTGGACGCCCGCATTCTTGAAGAAATCCCAGAAAACCCAGAGGGTGGTAGATAGTGTACGAAGGTGCTTTGGCGGACCTGATTGAAGAGCTCGGTACGCTCCCGGGGGTTGGGCCTAAATCGGCGTCCCGGATTGCGTTCCACATTTTAGCGTCTGATAAAGATGAGGTATTCCGGCTCGCGGACGCCCTCAAGCAAGTTAAAGAAAAAGTCAGGTTTTGCGAAATTTGTGGCAATATCGCGGAGGGGCAGAAGTGCTCTGTATGCCTGGATCCGCGACGCGACCAAACGGTGATCTGCGTGGTAGAAGAAGCGAAAGATGTGGAAGTGATCGAACGTACCGGTTCGTACCGCGGGCTCTATCACGTGCTTGGGGGTGCGATTGACCCAATTAGAGGTGTGGGCCCAGACCAGTTGCGGATCCGTTCGCTCATGTCCCGGTTGTCAAGCGCGGTTAAAGAAGTCATTCTGGCTACCGACCCGAATATTGAGGGGGAAGCCACCGCTACTTACCTGGCGCGAATGCTGGAATCAATGCAGGTACCAACCTCGCGGCTGGCACTGGGCCTACCGGTTGGTGGGGACTTGGAATACGCGGACGAAGTGACCCTCGGGCGCGCATTCGAAGGCCGCCGCACCGTGGAATGGTGACGGGTTGCGCGCAGACCAGCAACCCCTCGAGGTGTATGCAGACCAACGAGGCCGCCCAGTTGGACCACGGGTGTGCAAGTCGGCGAGGCGGGCTAATTGGGTCACGGCCGGAACTGTAGGAAAGAGGTAGGAGGGAACGCGTGGCACTCATTGTGCAGAAGTACGGTGGCTCATCCGTGGCAGATGCCCGGGCGATGCTGCGGGTGGCCGAGCGCATAGTGGACGCGCGCAAGGCTGGTCACAACCTGGTTGTGGTGGTGTCGGCAATGGGGGACACCACTGATGATCTACTGGACTTGGCGAGTCAACTTAACCCGCACCCGCCGATGCGAGAGATGGATATGCTCCTATCCGCTGGTGAACGCGTCTCCATGTCGTTGCTGGCAATGGCGATTAACAACATGGGGGTTAAAGCCATGTCCTACACGGGGGCGCAAGCGGGCGTGCTCACTGATAAACACTTTGGGAAAGCCCAGGTTACCGGCATGGTGCCAGAACGCGTGGCCCGCGCAATCCACGATGGGGTCGTGGCGATCGTCGCTGGGTTCCAAGGTGTTTCCTCAGATGACGAAGTCACCACTTTGGGCCGTGGCGGTTCAGACACCACTGCGGTGGCGCTAGCAGCGGCCCTCCACGCAGACGTGTGCGAGATCTACACCGACGTGGATGGCCTGTTCACCGCAGACCCACGGATCGTGCCGACCGCTCAGCGGATTTGCCGTATCAGCCAAGAAGAAACTTTGGAGTTAGCGGCCCACGGGGCAAAAATCCTGCACTTACGCGCAGTCGAGTTCGCCCGCCGCTACAACGTGCCCCTGCACGTGCGTTCCTCATTTTCAAAACTAGATGGCACCTGGATTGCTAACGAGCCCGCCCACCCAGAACTAGAAGGTATCGTCCCCGACGCGGCATTAGAGGAGGAAGCTGTGGAAGCTCCAATCATTTCCGGGATCGCCCACGACAGGTCCCAGGCGAAAATCACGATAATTGGTTTGGATGACAAGCCTGGCACGGCAGCTCGCTTATTCTCCCTCGTGGCGGGAGCGGACGCGAATATCGACATGATCGTGCAGAACCTGCCCACGTCCGGTTCCGGGCGGGCAAATATTTCGTTTACTTTGCCTGAGGTAGATGGTGAACGCACGATGCGGGTGCTCCGCGATGCGCAAGCTGAACTGGGTTTCAAAGAAATGCACTATTCGGAAGGGATCGGCATCCTCTCGTTAGTTGGTGCGGGGATGCGCACGAACCCCGGGGTGTCCGCTAAATTGTTCGACGCCCTGTCGCAAGCTGGTATTAACATCGATCTGATTTCCACGTCAGAGATCCGCATCTCCGTCGTTGTTAAATACGAGCAGTTAGACGCCGCGGTTCGAGCCGTACACTCCGCATTCGACCTAGATTCAACCGATAGTGAAGCCGTTGTTTATGGAGGGAGCGGACGATGAAAGAACTAACCTTAGCAGTCGTGGGAGCCACCGGGCAGGTGGGCCGGGTTATGCGAACAATACTGGAAGAACGCAAGTTCCCAGCCACTAGCGTCCGTTTCTTCTCCTCCGCGCGCTCTGCCGGCACCGAGTTGGAGTACGCGGGTAAAACCGTTGTGGTAGAAGACGTTGCCACTGCGGATTACTCCGGTATTGATATAGCTGTATTCTCAGCGGGCGCAAGTGCCTCACGCGAATACGCCCCAAAATTCGCAGCCGCGGGAGCCGTAGTGGTAGACAACTCATCTGCGTGGCGGCGCGATAAAGACGTGCCACTGGTGGTAACCGAAGCGAACCCGCAGGCTATCGCCCACCGACCCAAAGGGATTATCGCGAACCCAAACTGTACCACCATGGCGGCAATCCCAGTGTTGAAACCGCTCCACGACGCCGCGGGGTTAGAGCGCCTGTTCATCTCTAGCTACCAGGCCGTATCCGGATCCGGGTTGGCGGGCGTTAACGAACTAATCAGCCAGGTGAAAGCCGGGGTGGAACAAGACCTGACGCAACTGGTCACTGACGGGCACGCACTAGACCTGCCGGATCCGCAGGTGTACGCCGCCCCAATCGCATTCGACGTGGTGGCGCTCGCGGGCAACCTGGTTGATGACGGGTCCGCGGAAACCGATGAGGAACAAAAACTACGTAACGAATCACGCAAGATCCTCGGTCTACCTGACCTGGCGGTGTCTGGCACATGTGTGCGCGTCCCCGTGTTCACCGGGCACACGTTGACTATTCACGCGCAGTTCAACCAACCCATAACCCCTCAAGAAGCGCAAAAACTGTTGGAAAACGCGCCCGGTGTGACCGTGGTGGAGGTACCCACCCCGCTAGCGGCAGCGGGGCAAGATAATTCTCTGGTGGGGCGCATCCGGCAAGACCAAGCCGTTGAAGATGGGCGTGGCCTAGTGTTCGTGGTTGCGGGCGACAATCTGCGCAAAGGGGCGGCGTTAAATACGGTGCAGATCACGGAGCTCGTGGCGCAATAGAAGGTGGTACCACTCACACCTGGTGGGTTTGTGAAATATTGACGCGCGCCGGGCACGTTGTACATAGTGGTAGGCACAAAGTCGATACTGTAAACACCCTTTTGGGGAATGCGTCAACGCGCGTTCTGCGAATCTGCTGCCAAGTGGTGGCGATAGTCGTGGAAGCGCCTTGCGTTTAGCGGGTTTGTTTGCGCGTACTCGTTGTGGGGTGTGCGTACTCGCTATGGGTTTACGCGTACTTGCCGTGAGTTTGAGCGTATTCGCTACGGGTGGAAAGGAACCGATATGGCAACGATCGATCTGAAGTCAGCTGATTTTGAGAAGACAATTACGGATAACAATATTGTCCTCATTGATTTTTGGGCGTCGTGGTGTGGCCCCTGCCGCCAGTTCGCCCCCATTTATGATGAGGCTTCTGGTCGCCATGAGGATGTTGTGTTCGCAAAAGTGGATACAGAAGCGGAACAGGAGTTAGCGGCGGTAGCGTCGATCTCTTCGATCCCTACACTGATGGCGTTCCGTGAGGGGATTGCGGTGTTCCGCCACTCCGGGGTTATTCCAGGGGCCGCGCTTGATGATGTGATCAAGCAAATCAAAGAGCTGGACATGGATAAGGTCCGTGAGGAAGTGGCGGCGCAGAACCAAGCTGGAAACCAGAGCTAAGCTGCTAACTCGCCACTACGCCCAATAGCGGTTACGCTCCAATAACTGGGCATCGAAGGTAGGTGGCGGACGTGCTTTCACCAGCGCGTGCGTTGCCTGCCTGTTCGGAGTCACCCAGGTCCTCATCTTCACCGATAAAACGCAGGTCACGCACCGCTGGGTCGACGTGGCCAATGGCTTCTTCACTGGCGCCCACGGCACGCAAAATGAAGTTCTCCACCTGCGTCATCACGCGTTGGCGTTCGTTTTGATCGCGGGGTAAAGCCTGCGCGGCTAAGCAAGAGTGGATCAGGTTGATGATCTGCGCGTTCGGCTCCACCGTGATTGCCTGCTGTGTTTTCGCGTTGTTCAACAGGTGGTGCAGGATGTGCGCCACCAGTGAGCCGTGAGCTTTGAGTTCACTGTGGGACCCGGCGATAGCAACTCCGCGCAGCGACGTGCCTTCTGCTAGGTGGTAGCGTTTTTTCAGTTCCAGTTGGGCGCGTACGTAAATTCGTAGTTGGGTAATTGGATCGCGCGAGAGCTGCAGTGCTTGCGATAAGACGGTCGCGAATTCTTCGGTGGCTGCACTCATGAGTGCCAGCAGCAGACTTTCTTTGTCTTTGAAGTGGTTGTACACGGCCGTGCGCCCCACTCCGGAGACTTTTGAAATCTCTGACATGGTGATCTGTTCGAACGGTTTTTCTTGCAGCAAGCTAGAGAGCGCGTCAAAAAGCGACTGTCGCGTCTTCTCTCGGTGCTCACCTATGGAGGATCCAATAATTTTCGGCATACCAGTATTATGACACTTATTGCCTTTTCGTCCGTAAAGCTTGGGTTGTGAGATAGAAAGTAAGTTCCACCCGGTTGAAGTTGGCGCGGTGTTCCAAAGTTGAGACTCCTTCCGCCCCCTTCACGCCTTTTTAATAATCTTGAGGGTATGGCTCGCTCTTCAAGTAGTTCTTCCACCCCGGGGTTTGGTACGGCGGTGAAACTGAGTTTGCCGGTTGCGGCTGGGTATTTGCCACTCGGAATTGGGTATGGGATGTACACGGTGGCCGCAGGGATTTCGTGGTGGTGGATTATCCCAATGTCGCTGCTGGTGTATTCGGGGGCAACGCAGTTTGTGCTCACGGGGCTTATTTCTGCCCACGCGGGTTTAGTTGAGGTGGCGTTCACCGCGTTTTTTGTGGGGTTCCGACATGTTTTCTACGGACTGTCGTTTCCGCTGCGACTTGTGCGGTCTAAGTTGGGGCGTTTGTATGGGGTGCATGCTTTGACGGATGAGACTTACGCGGTGCTCACTATGCGTAAACCGGGTGAGTTGACTGGGAAAGTGGTGCTGTGGACCCAGTTTTTGAACCATTCTTATTGGCTGTTTGGTTCTGTTGTGGGTGGTTTGCTTATGCGTGGTATGCATTTTGACGCGAGTTTTATGGCGTTTTCGCTAACCGCTTTGTTCGTTGTGTTAGCAATGGATTCGTATCGGCAGAACCCGCGTCCACTGGTTCTGCTGGTGGCTGTGGTGTGTGCGGTTATTGGTTTGGCTGCAGGTAAAGACCTGATGTTGATTGTTGCGTTGTTGAGTTTCACTTTAGTTTTAACCTTGCGTGTCAACGCGCTGCCGGGTGGGCGCTTCCGTTGCCATTTTGGTAGCTGTACGGCTCGCCGCGGTGATAGTTCCATTGGTCGTAGTGGTGACGACTTTGCCCGCGGTGGTGGTGGAAGTGAACCGCGTTTGTTTCCAGATAGAACGGATGTGGGCCCGTGATGTACGTAGTGTCTGTGATACTGATTGCTTCAGTGGTTACGTTTGTTCTGCGGGCCGCACCGTTTGTCGTGTTGAAGCGTCTTGCTGACAGTGAGGTTCTGCGTGAGATCGGTGCGTCAATGCCTATCGGTGTGATGGTCATCTTAGTGTTTTACACGTTGGCGGATTTGCCGGTGGGGGATCCGACTGCGTGGCTACCTGCGGTGGGTGGGATTGTCGCGACTATGGCGGTGCATTATTTTGGTAGGAACGCTTTGGTTTCAATAGTGCTTGGTGTGGCTGTGTATGCGGGATTGCTGCAGATACTATAGTAATTCCTTAAAAGCACCGTCGGTGGATTTAAGGCTAGAAAGCAATGTCGGCGGATCTCAGACTAGTATTTGAAGATTTCAGGTTGGGTTTTGAATAGATGCGGGCACTACTGCAGAGTTAAAGGTTGTTAAATACCGCTTCAACAATCGGCCAGTTAGGGCCAAGCCAGGGCAGAGCCCGTGCTTGCGGTAACGTAACCCATTGCAGTTTTGAATGCGAATTTCCAACCTGAGGGGTGGACAGTGGGTGGGCAACCCACACGTACATGCGCCGGCCTCCGAGGATCGGCCAGGTTCCCTCAGGGGAATTTGGACAAGGAAGAAAACGGTGAATCTTTATCGCACAGTTGAGTTCTTCGCGGATCTCCCGTTCCAATGCCGCAAGAGGTGCTTCAGCAGCTTCAACTTTGCCACCGGGCAGCTCGTACTTCCCAGCAAGCTCGGGTGGATACGAACGCTGCGCGGCAAGCAGTTTTCGCTGATGGTGGGTGGTGTTGATGATCGCGGCGGCGACAACTGGTTGAAGCGATTCTTGATCCATACCCCAATTGTAGGTGTGTGCGTGCCGAAACGAACCACAGGTGCGGCCGATTTTGCTCATGAGGCCCATATGCGGCTATACTTACACGTGCTGCTAATAGTTAATCTAATAGCCGCGCGGGCGTAGTTCATCGGTAGAATGACAGCTTCCCAAGCTGTAGAGGCGGGTTCGATTCCCGTCGCCCGCTCCAACATGACGTCGAAAATGATAAGTAGGCGTTTGCGTTAGTGCGTACGCCCCAAGGGGGTCAAGAAAATCGCTTGCGTTAGCGGATTTGGGTTTTCCGTTACCTAGTATCCTGTTTTCCCTGTTCAGGTAGGGTGTCGGGGTTCAACTCGCTAACGGAGATGAAAAATGCGCCTCTGTGACCCGGCGTTAACGGTGGATCAGTGGTGTTGGTTCTAGGTTAGTAAACTTAGAATGATATTGTCTTATTTTCGGGCATTAGCCCGAATACCGCGTTATCGAAAGTGCTTTTAAAGCAAGCGCCTAAAACTGAATTTTGCTCTGTTGCCAGAGAGGGCCTATTGGCATCCTAAGTACGTCTAAGTCCTTGGAGTACACGCCTCCAAGGCCTTAGAGTCAGCGATTTAAAGGGCAAAAATCCCCACGGCTTTAACCGTCAATTTGCGGAGCCACATCAACAAATTCGGTTATAGGCACCGCCTGCTCACGTACCTTTTGAGCTTCGTCTTCGCTAACTATCCCCTCCGCCTTTTCTTCGGCATCACACCGGGCCTTGTAGTTTTCTATCTCATGCGCCTTGGCCGCCTCGTCCCAGCCAAGAATATCCGCAGCTATTTTCGCAACCTCGTCAATAGCAGCCAATCCGCGATTCCGATGCTCGTAACAGAGTCTGGTGCGGCGCGCCAGTAAGTCTTCCACATGCAAAACACCCTCATATAAAACACCAAACGCTATTTCTGCACGTCGAGATGGAGGTTTCCTCTTCGTCCATACGCAATAGGCTGGGCTTAGGCTTCGGTATAGGCTGCGGATTCCTGGGAGAAGCCTGCGTGCTGTGAAGAGCGATAGCTAGTTCATTGATGGTGACGTATTTGATGTAGTCGTACCAGTTGTTTGGGAAGCTCTGGATATAGTGGATTTTCTTGTGTTTATTGGAAAATCGCAGGAAATAGAGTGAGAGGCTGAAAGGCTCTGTTCTTAGCTGGATGCCTTGCGATTTTGGGCAATATTTTATGCGTATTGATGATTTCTCTTGTTCACGGGTTCGTTAGGTGTTTTCGCGAGGCAAAATCGCTATCTCTAAACCGGCGAGTACGACTTCCATGATGATTTCAAAGTATTCCTGACTCATGCGGTCTTCGTTTTTCGGGTTGGCTAGCGGAATTAAGTAGCCCTGGATTATGTCGGTCAGCGTTGTAGAGCAGGCAGCTAGGGGCTGAAGTTGGGTAATCATTTGGGCTAGGTCGTGGCGCTGTTCCTGCTTGGTTGGGCTGCGCAAGTTGCGAGCAGTAATGCTCCACAGCATCGTGTTGATGATAATTGAGTATGCGATGTGAATGTACTTGCTAAAACCAGCGTCCCGTAGTTTTTCGTAAGCCACCTCCAAGATTGGTATAAACGCGGCGTCCATATGTCCATATATCAGTTTGTCGGTGACTCCGGGGAATTCAAGAAAGACGGGTCTGACATTTTCTGCTAGGGAGATGAACCAATCTTTCCATTCCAGCTGCTCGTCCGGTAGCTCGATGGTGCTAGTGATTTCGCCGATTACAGAAGCGGTAATGGCGTCACGGTTTTGGTAATGGTGGTAGATGACAGAGGGAACTACTCCCAGACGCTGCGCAAGGTCACGAATCGACCATTTTTCTAGACCGCACTCTCGGGTCAGTTCCATTGCGGTGTACATGATCTTTTCCTGCGTCAGCCAGGCGCGTCTACCCGTGTTTACCCGCTTGTCTTTATTTCCCACGAAAACAGCATACCCTCAACCTCGACAATACTAGAACATTGTTCTAGTATTGTTTCAGCTTGATTGGCTGCTCACTTTGGAAAGGATGTTTTAATGTGCGCCACTAATGAACGAAACGAGAAAGTCGAATCAAAAATAACGGGACTGTTTCCCCTGTTTTTGACGGTGCTACTGGCGTATATGGGGCAGATGATTCTTAATCCAATTCTGGCTCCACTATCGCGCGAAATCGGGTTGAAGGAATGGCACATTGGCGCCACCATTTCGTTAGCAGCCATAATGTTTTCTCTTACCTCCACCAGGTGGGGACGGGTCTCATTGCGATGGGGATCTCGGCGTATCTTGCTTATTGGCATGCTTGCCGGAATCCTGGCTCTAGGTGGATTCGCTATGGTGGTGTGGCTAGGATTTAAGGGTCTGCTCACCGGCGTAGCGTTGATTATAGGAGTAGTCATAACTAGGGGCGTGCTGTACGGCGGTGCCATCGCATCAGTTTCCCCAGCCGCGCAAACCTACGTTGTGACTCATACCTACAGTGAGACGCAACGGGTAAAAGGTCTGGGAGTCTTGGGCGCTGCACAAGGATTCTCGTCTATTCTTGGAGCCTTATTGGGTGGCAGCCTTGCAGCTATAGGAGGTTTCATGATGCCCCTGCTGGTGATGCCTCTGGTCATGCTTTTAGGCGTTGCCGTTTTACTGCTAACATTCAAACCCACAGGTGGCGAAGAAAAAGTCGCTCAACCGGCAAAAGTTTCCTATTTTGATTCAAGAGTATTCGTGTTCCTGGCTTGCGGTTTCCTAATGTTTACCGCTTTTTCTACCGTGGCTACACTTTTCGGCTTTTTACTGCAGGATGTTTTGAAGCTAGCGGCCGGCGCAACAGCAGGGCTCACCGCTTTGTGCATGTCAATAATGGGTGTGGTGATGATACTGGCGCAGGCCTTGGTGGCTCCAAGGTTAAACTGGGGTGCTAAAAAACTCTTTAGAAGAGGGTTAATAATCGTTCTTCTCGGGTTACTGCTCTTGGTTTATCCACTAAATCTTGGACTGTTCATCGTGGCCAGCATCTTGACAGGCTTTGGTCTAGGTCTGGCGATGCCTGGCTACAACACGGCGCCTACTTTGCAAATGAAGCCCGAAGAGCAAGGTGGGCTGGCCGGGTTGATTAATGCTAACAATGGTGCAGCCTATGTAGTGGCACCGATAGCCTCCACCGCACTTTACGGACTCTCTCCGTGGCTACCAATGACATGTTGCACAGTTCTGATAGCTGCGGCAGTTTTGCTGAGTTTTTACCATCCCGAGTTCCGCAAATAATCTCTTTATGATTAGAAGCAAAAACCATAAAAATCCCTGCTAAAGCGGTATTGACTTCAGCAGAACTATGATGTCTAGTCGCTGCGAGATTCAAACAAACTCAAACGTCTCAAAAACCCCATGCAAACACGGGGGCATTCAGCTCAATCGCTTGTAATGGTGTGTATATTCTTCTTGGTAATGATCCTGAAGCTATTGAGAATACCTAGTGTTACATCGGCAAGATAGAAAACTTTGTTGAGCGCTTACGCGATCATGACAAAAAGAAGCCGCAGTGGGAAAGAGAATCAGCCAACGAGTGGACAACATCGACCAGGAGAGTGCCAAGCTTCCCGTCATAAACGCGCCGATAGCTTGCACCAAAACGATGCTAAACACGAGTCCGAATGCGATGGCGAGCTTTTTTCGCAGGTGTGAATCTGTGGCGGCTTCTTGCGCGCTTGGCCCGTGATCGTGGTGATGCTCGCTCATGATGACCCCCTTCTAGAAACTCGGCTCGTGAATCCCTCGTTCACTCCTGTAGACACATGTCTGAGCAGGCGTTGATTTGGTCGAGGCGGACGCTATGGTTGGCGACCTCGGTGACGAGTTCGGCGTCGTGGGTGATGACGATGACGACGGCACCGGTATCAGCGAGTTTGCGCATCACTTGAGAAATTGCGACGAGGTGCTTGTAGCCCACACCCGATGTCGGCTCGTCGAAAATGTAGACCTTCTTGTTCGCGGCAAGCGCGGTGGCGATGACCAGGCGTTGGCGCTGCCCACCAGACAGCGCTTGCGGATGGTCGGACTCGTGCTCCGCAAGATCGAGTTCTTCAAGGATCGTGCGGGCGTCGATGTGTTGTTTTTCGGCTCTCGTTATCCCGAGCGTGACTTCGTCAATGACTGTGTCTGAGAATAGCTGCCGGGTGGGGTCTTGCATGACGAGGTATGCGTCTCGGCTGGTGAATTTTTGCCCATTGAGTGTGATGGATGCACCTTTGGCTTTTTCGAGTCCGCA
Source organism: Gleimia hominis (assembly GCF_032085515.1). Lineage (GTDB taxonomy): Bacteria > Actinomycetota > Actinomycetes > Actinomycetales > Actinomycetaceae > Gleimia > Gleimia hominis. Next base: position 140,635 of record NZ_JASXSX010000001.1, on the reverse strand, counting down.
GACGATACGTGCCAGTGTTGATTTGCCTGACCCGCACGGGCCCAACAGTGCGGTGATTTTCCCTGCCGGGAAGAGCAGATGGTCGATGTTGAGAACCGTGTTTCCGTGGCGGTAGGCGAAGGTGAGGTTTCTGATCTCCAGCCCATATCCTGCCGGTTGCGGTAGCTGCGGCATGGGCACAGTCACTAGGGATCGCAGTCCAAGCTGTTTGCGCTCCTCATCCGAGGTAGCGTAGAACTCTTCGCCGGTTGCGGTGAGGGCGATGTTACCTTTGTCGAAGCAGTAGACACGGTCGACGATCCCGGAAAGGAAGCTCAGCCGATGTTCAGCGATGATGATGGTGTGTCTATCGGCTTTGAGCCTGGCGATGAGTGTGGCGAGTTGGTCGATAAGATCAGCTGACAGGTTCGCGGTCGGTTCGTCGAACACGATCAGCGACGTGTTGTTGCACATGGCGACGGCGCAGGCCACGCGTTGCATCTGTCCGCCTGATAGTTGTGTGACGCGGGATTCCAGCAGATCGGCGATACCTAACTCGGCGGCTACTTCATCAATGCGTCGGCGAATGTCATGCGGGTCGCGACCGAGGTTTTCTGGACCGAAGGCGAGTTCTTGACGCACGTGAGTGGTGTAGAACTGGGTGCGCGGGTTTTGGAATACTGTCGAGCAGTGGTGGGCAAGGCGTGGCAGATCTGTTCGTGCCACGTCAATGTCGTCGACTGTGACGCTTCCGGTGAGGTCGCCGTCGTGAAAGTGCGGGATGAGCCCGTTAAATAGCCGTAGTGCGGTGGTTTTTCCTGACCCGGATGCGCCACACAGCAAGGTGACGGTTCCAGGTGTGATGGTGATGGTTGCGTCGTTGATTGAGGGATGGTCTGCTCCTCGATAGGTGAAGGTGACCCTGGTGGCTTGGGCTGTTGTCATAGGACGATTCTCCATATCGCGAAGCCGATAACGATGAGCAGAATGACTGCGTCGATCACACGGAATTTCACGACTGTGACCGAGGTGGACTTTGCGGTTCCGCCCAGTCCTCGCACGAGGGCGGCCGATGCCAGTTCGTCCCCGCTGCGTACCACGGTCGATAGCAGCGGGATTGTGAAGTATTGCGCCGCACGCAGTGAGAGCACGGACATCCCGCGTAGTTTCATGGCATCTGAGATCGCTTTAACCTCGTGGCCGATCACGGGCAGCACACGTAAGGCAACAGAGATTGGGATCGTGAAACAGGTCGGGATCCGCGAGCTGGCGAGTGCTTTTTGCAAGGTGGCGGGTCGGATCACGCCAATCGCGTAGGCTCCCATTCCTGCGCTGACACTGAATCGCCACATCAACTGCAAAAACAGCACGAAGAACGCGCCGGCCGTTGACTTCCACACCAGTGGTATCACGAAGACGAGCCCGCCGAGGACCGCAAACGTGGCCAAGTATACGGCCACCCAGCTCGGGCGCACGAGCGTGTTGGGGTTGATCGCAGCGCTCGCCAGCATCACGGCGGCGAATCCGCCCAGAGCACACACGAACCACGGCGAGTAGGCACTGTAGATCGTGGTGGAGACGATGACGAGCGCTGCGATAATCGTGCGCGGGTCGGGAAGTTTAGACAAGACCGGCCCGTTCAAAGTGTTTGCGCGCGACCCTGGTTCCCAACAGACCAGCAAGCCAGCCAACGATGAGCATCACGACGAAGAAGCCCAGCAGAATCGGAATCGTGACAACCTGCGCCATCTTGGCGGCGTAGTCTGCGCCCATTTGTTCGGCGATCTGCGACATATACGCGTCTTGGTTCATAAATAGCGGCATCCACGGTGACACGTAGATCGGCAGAATAAACAGTGCGTATGCCAGCGGAACGCGAACCTTCACGCTCTTCGGCCCCTTGGTGATGACTAGGTCGGCGAGCAGGCCAAATACAGCGGCCACCGCGATGCCGCCCACCCAGTGACCGGTCACGAAAAAGAGGATTTCGATGATAACCAGCATGATTGTCAATGCCCCCATCTTCGGAGTGCGTGCTGTGAACAGCGCAAAGACGATGCCGTTAACGAGGATAGAAAGCAAGAAACCGGCATACATGGCGGCGGGGATGAACCCGAGCATTCCGAATGCAAACACGATGACGAACATCAAAGCGGTGAAGACGCCAATGTTGATGAAGTCGCGCGTGTTTAGGCGCGAGGACGTGGGTGTGGACATAGTTATTCCTTTCATGATTATGAACAGTGCTGTGTTTTAGACGAGTTGCCATCCGGCGGCGTTGATGCGTTCTTGCCAGAAATCGCGGTATTGACCTGGCTGGTTGACCAGCTCGTCGTGGCACCCGCGCTGGGCGATACGCCCACCGTGGGAGAGCACAATGATTTGGTCAGCTTGGCGAATGGTTTCAAGTTTGTGGGCGATGACAATCAGTGTGGAGCGCTTGCGTAGCTCGTTCATCGCCGCAACAATGTTGGCTTCATTTTCCGCGTCCAACGCGCTGGTGGCCTCATCGAACAGCACGATCGGAGCTTTCTTCACCAAGGCGCGAGCGATGGACACTCGTTGGCGTTCCCCACCTGACAGTGCACGCCCGCCAGCACCCGCCAATGAATTCCAGCCGTCTGGGAGGCGGTTGACGATTTCCGTCACGCCCGACAGGTCAGCCGCCCATCGAATCTCTTCATCGGTAGCTTCTGGGTTACCAAGGCGAATATTGGCCTCGAGCGTGTCATTGAATAAGTAGACGTCTTGGAAGACGAGAGACACCTGGCGCATCAGGTCTTCGATGGTTTGCTCGCGCACATCAACCCCGCCAACGCGCACGCTGCCGGACTGCACATCCCAGAAACGTGCAACCAACCGGGCGATCGTCGTCTTCCCGCACCCAGATGGACCAACCAGGGCACACATGCCGCCTTGCGGGACATGGAAGGAAATATTACAAAGAACCGGGGTGTCCGGATCGTAGCCGAAGGTCACATCATCGAAGCGAACATCACCAGGAGCGCTCACCGGTGTGGAGGTGACAGGTTCGGACAGTTCGGGAGCGTCCATGACCTTGTCGACGTGGTTCATCTGCTGGCGGCGTTCTTCCAGCCCGGTCATGCAGCCACCGATGTCTTGGAGCATGGTAGTGAACCGCAGGCACATGCCGATTGTGACCACGGCGTTCAGCGCATTCATCTGCCCGCCGAGGGCGAGTTGGGCGGTCAGCCAAATCATTACCACGACAAGCGCTTGGACGAACATTCCATTAATCAGGTTCGCTAATGTTTCGATCCACAATGCTTTGCGACTTTTGCGGTCAGCCTGTTTGAATGCCCGATCAAGGGCCGGGTAGTCGTCGGCGACATGGCAGGAACGCAGCGCGCCTTGGCAGGTGGCGAATTCGACCATGCGAGCCGCCAGCTCCGATTCGGCTGGTTCGGAAACCTGCTTACCTTTATCAAGAAGCACACGGGAAATATGGAGGAAGGCAAGCATGATCGGGAACGCAATTGTCAAGGTCAGTCCCAGCCGCCAATCCCAGAACCAGGTTCCCACAGTGACTACGAGCACGGCTGAGAGTTTTTGGACGAGGGAGAAAATGAAATGTGCCGCCGACTCGCCCAAGTTCATCATTTCCTGGGTGACCATGCGCGACAGTCGGCCAGAGCTACCCGAATCGAACACTCCCAACGGTAGGCGGGCTACTTTGTTACCTACTGCCTGGTGTACGTCGTGAATGAATCCGAGCGCGCCGATATAGCCGGTGCGCATGCCATAAAACTCGGTGCCTACACCCGCTACCGAGATCACCGCCAAGGCGATGAGCCAGCCCCAAAACGATAACCCCCACACCGGCATTCCGGTCGCTAGGGCACTTGCTGCGGGAAGCAGAGTCAGCAGGGCAAAGCCGTGACACAGTCCTGAGACCGCACCCCACGCTTGACCGACCGAGAGGTCTCGCCACGAGGCGGGTTCCATCAAACGCTTAAAGCGTGGCAGCAATAGTTGATTCATCGTGTCATCTCCTCGCATGCACCTTGGGCAAGAAGTGCCTGATAGTGCGCATTACCCAACAGCTCGTCGTGTTTACCGACCACAGCAATGCGCCCGCGTTCCATGACGACGATTTGGTCTGCCCCTCTGATCGAGGCCAGTCGGTGAGCGATCACAATCACGGTTCTGCCTTTGGCAAGAGTCGAGAGAGCTTGTTGGATTTTCGATTCCGATTCCGGGTCCGCCATCGCCGTCGCCTCGTCCAGCACCAATACTGGGGCATCAACCATGAGCGCCCGGGCGATCGCGATACGGGCTGCCTGCCCGCCCGAAACGTGGGTGTCCTCCCCCAACACGGTGTCGTAACCATCTGGCAGGCTCATGATGAACTCGTCGATCTGCGCTGCTCTCGCCGCCTGACGCACCTGATCCAAGGTTGCGTCTGGCGCGCCCAGGGAAATGTTGTTGTGGATGGTGTCGCGAATAAGTTGTGCATCTTGCAGGACGAATGCGACCGTCGAATACAACACGTCCTGGGAAATGCTCTTTAGATCAACCCCGCCGATAGTGATCGTGCCAGCGTCCGGGTCATCGAAGCGGGCCATCAAACTCGCCAATGTCGACTTCCCCGCACCCGACGGGCCAACCAGCGCAGTCACCGTCCCCTCCGGAATGCTCAGGCTCACCTCGTCTAATGCCTGGGTGTCGTCATAGGCATACGACACACCCCGAATCTCAATATCATGACCGTTTGGTGTCTGTGGCGCATCGGGCTGACTCAACGCCGGTAGCTCCATGACGTTCACCAGCCTCACTGCCGCAGACCCTGCGAGCTGGTACGACCAGGCGATGGTTGCGACTGCCATCAACGCTCCCGGCAGCACCAAGGCGATCAACGTCGTCGTTACCACTTCGTAGATGCTCACCCAACCGGCGTTCATCATCAACGCGCCACCGCCAAGGTTCACGATCAACAACACCGGGATCGACACCCACGAAAATGAGGCGACCGACATCGACACCAGCGGCATACACCACGCCCGGTAGAACTTAGAAAACTCGTTAGCTGCATCTAAATAGGCTTTATGTGCTTGGCCGACCTTGCCGAACGCTTTCACCACTGAGATACCGGCAACGAACTCGGCCATCGTTGCCGAAACCTGAGCGAGCTTGGTATCCATTTGCGCGGTCTTCTCATTCATCCCACGCATCGACATGCCATACATGCCCACATAAATCGGAATCGTCGCAATCGACAGCAACGCGAGTCGCCAATCCACCACAAACGCATAGGCCAACAAAGCGAGCGGGGATACGATCGCGTTCAGTTTCTCGATCGGCCCGTGCGCGATCACTGTGTGCACCGTGGCCGTATCATCCTGAATGGTCTTGCGGATCTTCCCCTCACCCTCGCGGGTAAACCACGACAGCGGAGCAGTCGACATTCGGGCGGCAATTTGCCGACGCATCTGATTACGCAACGACAGGTCAATAAAATGCGTCACGCCCAATGCAACAAAATATAAGGTCAACCGGGTCATGTATGCGCTGACGAGGAGCATGACAATCCAGTTCACCCGCGCCGGGTCCACCTGGTCTTGCATAAGTTCTCTGCCAAGCTCCACCAAAGCCACATACGGGGCAATAGCCAACACACCAGAGAGAAAAGCCAAAACCTGCGCGACGAACAGCTTGCCTTTCACCGGCTGCGATAGCTGACGGATCGCGTTCTGGCCAGCGACAGATTTTTCCTTCGCGGACCCATACTCACCGTCAACACCCTGATCCATTGCACTATCGTCCATGCAAACACCATCCTTATTAAGTAAGGCTAACCTTATCTAATTTCTGGGAGATGTACCTAACCGTGCACGTCAACCGCTACAACATCACCCTTGCAGGGTCATGCTCACCTGTTCACCGGTGCGGAATACGAACCGGATCGTATCCTCGCCTACGATGGCGTGATCAATGAGTGCGCTCCACTGTGAGGGGCGGAACTCGCTCACAGGTTCGCCCGCCAGATCGCTTAGGGCTGTAGTCACGGCCGCATGTTTGGCTGTCTTTGCTGTGATGTCGGCTTCGAGGCTTGTTTTGCGTGCGAGTGTCTTTCGGTAGGCAGTATCGAGTTCGGTGTACTTGTTTTGGTAGGCGTCTTGGTCGAGCGCGCGTTGCTGGTTTTCCGCTATCAGTGCTTCGATCTGCTCAGTGAGCTCCACGATTTTCGCCTGGCAGGCGGCGGCTTGTTCTTCCATACGGCTCGTATCAAACATGGAATCAAAGATTTGCAGTAGGTGGCTTTGTCGTGGCTGGCGGGCGATCAGTTGGTTGAGTGCTTGGACGAAAGCGTTCTTGATATGTTCGTCCTTCACAGTCGCGCTGCTGCAAGGGTGTCCGCCTGCGTATTTGTGGTTGCATTGCCAAACTGTGTACTTATATTTCGTGTTCGACGCCCACGTTTTACGCCCATACCATGCACCACACTGCGAACACTTGAGCCGGGTGGAGAACAAGCCGACCTTCGATGAGGATATGTTGCCGTGTCGGGTGGTGAGCTCGTATTGCACCTGATCCCAGATACGCGGAGCAATAATCGGCTCGTGATTACCCGACACATAGTATTGGGGCACTTCACCCTCGTTGACCTTCATACGTTTGGTTAAGAAATCCGTGGTAAACGTCTTTTGAAGCAGGGCATCGCCCTTGTATTTTTCATTCGACAGGATCGAGCGCACTGTCGACGTTGACCACACTTCTTTCCCGCGCGGGGTGAGAATCTTGCGGGCAGCGAGTTCGGTTTTAATCTCACTGATCGCCATCCCGTCAAGGAAAAGCTGGTAGATCAACCGCACGGTCGGAGCCTGGGTTTCGTCAATGACGAGGCTGCCACCCTCGCCTTTCTTATATCCGAGTAGGGATTTGTAGGGAACCATGACTTTCCCATCTTGAAAACGCTTCCTGTGCCCCCAGGTGACGTTCTCAGAGATAGAGCGGGATTCTTCTTGCGCCAGTGAACTCATGATCGTGATCAATAGCTCGCCTTTGGCGTCAAAGGTGTAAATATTCTCCTTCTCAAAATAGACCTCGACGCCTGCATCCTTGAGCTTACGCACGGTGGTCAGCGAGTCGACGGTGTTGCGTGCGAACCGGGACACACTCTTGGTGAGGATCAGGTCGATTTTGCCTGCCAGGGCGTCATCGATCATGGTTTGGAATCCCTCACGGCGCTTCATGGAGGTGCCAGAGATGCCCTCATCGGAATACATGCCCGCGAACCGCCAATCAGAACGTGAGCGAATATAGGTGGTGTAGTAGTCGATTTGCGCCTCATACGAGGAGGTTTGCTCTTCCATCTCGGTGGAAACTCGCGCATACGCGGCCACCCGTCTGCGTGCCGGTACACCAGATGAGGCCGCGGCAGATCGAAGCTTCTTTGTTGCGGGTATCGCTGTGACGGTGCGACTCATGCCAACCTCCCCTCACTGGTTAACCCCACTGATGCCATGGTTCCATCCGCGAGGTGGAATGTGAGCTGATGCTCGAAGGCTTCAATCATCACGATCTGCTCGCCAACCTGGACGGGGTCGAAACTTTTGGTGCCGAGCATGTCTGCGCAGGCGTGTTCGAGGAGTGTTTCGCGCAGGTTGTGCCCCCTACAGGGGTTTCCGTTCCCGGTGCAGGCACTCCAGCAGCGCCAAAACTTATATGAGGTTCCAGACTTGTAGGTGCGGGTTTTGCGTTGATAGTTCTTCCCGCACACGCCGCAACAGATCCGCCCGGTGAATACGCCCGTGTTCTTTGACGGGGTCGCCGCCGGACCCACCTCACGCCTGTACGCGATTTCTGCTTGCACCGCGTCAAACATCGCCTCGTCAATGATCGCTGGGAGGGCTTGCTCAACCCAGTATCGCGGCAACTCCCCGTCATTGAAGGAGCGTGTGGGTGCTTGGATTGTGGGGCGGTACATTTTCTGTAGCATTTGGCAGCCCTTGTAACGCTCATTTTCGAGCATGCGACGAAACACGGATCCGTAGAACCGTCCCCCTCCCCGAGAGCGTTTACCTTCGGAGTTGAGCATGCCAGCGGTCTTTTCCGGGCTGATCCCATCGAGATAATTGGCAAACAGTAAGCGCACGATCTTGGCTTCTTCGTCGATGATGGTGAACTGGCCGTTTGCCCAGTGGTAGCCATAGACAACGAAGGAGTTCGTGCCACCGTTCTTGTATCGGTTGCGGATTGCCCATTTGACGTTGTGGGATAGCGAGCGGGATTCTTCTTGGGCGAACGAGGCCAGCAAGGTTAGCAGCAGTTCCCCGTCAGCGCTAAGGGTGTCGATGCGTTCGCGTTCGAATCGTACGGCCACGCCAAGGTCTTTGAGCTCACGGACCGTAGCGAGCAGGTCGACAGTGTTGCGGGCCAGGCGTGAGATTGATTTACACAACACAAGATCGACACCCCCACTCCTGGCTGCGTCCATCAGGTCGGCCAGGCCTTGCCGGGATTTTGTTGACGTGCCGGTTATACCCTCGTCGGTAAACACCCCTACATAGGCCCATCTGGGTGTGGATTGGATCAGGCGCGAATAATACGAAACCTGCGCCGATAGGGATGCTAACTGCTCGACGGCGTTGGTTGAGACCCTAGCGTATGCTGCTACGTTGACCAGTTTCGGGGCAGGCGGCCGAACTGGTGTCACCACACTAACTTGTGCCACGTTTTCTCCTTTCGCGTTAGGTCTATACACGCTCTAAACCAGGTGTTTATCCAGTCGTTTCGCCCACAATCTGTGGTTGATAGATCGGGCTCCAGTCCTCCCACAACAGCCGATAGGCATGTCGATACTCTGAAGGTGTGAGCATGCCCCGATCTGCCAGCATGCTTAAGACGTGAGCGTCCGTGATGAAGGCGAGTTCTCGGGCGAACACCTCAGGCTGTGTCATCTGATCAACCCGAGCGGCGAGCGTGCTCATGGTCGTCCGCCACGTGTGCCGAATCGGGCACGCACATAGCAGGCGTGACAGCAAAACTTTTGACCTGGCTTGTCCACGATCGCGAAGCGGCGTCCGCAGTGCGTACAGGTCTGCTCGCGCACAGGCTCGGTTTTCTGCCGTTCCCGCCACGCTTTATGCCTGCAGGCGGGCGAGCAAAACCTAGCCCGAGCTGCTCCCTGTATAGGGCTGGCACACCAGTGGCACACGCACCAGGCCACCACCAACCCAGCCTCAAGGTTTCGGCTGGTGCAGTATGAACGGACCTGGTCACGGGTCAGGCCGCAAAACTCGGCAATCGCTTTATACCCCCAGCCCGCCGTGCGCAGGTTACGGATACGTTGTTCATCAAGATCATTCACAGTGGGGTCACTCCCTTCACCCCACTGCCGACAAACCCCCGATTGTTAAATCCGTCCGTAAAATGACGAAAAGCCCCGCCACCACCGGCTCCCCGAAAGTTGGGAAGTCACAGTGCTGACGGGGCTAAGTTCGTTGACCTCTAGCTGTTAGTAGCCGAGCTTGGCATTCACTCGCGCTTGGACCGCGTTGTAGAGGTTGCCCAAGCGGCGCTTACGTTCCTCACCATTGCCGTACTCGCCACGGATCACGGCGTCAGCGAGGGCATCAATGTTGGGCCCAGCAGGCTTCGCTGGCGCGTTGCCAGAAAGCTTCTCATTGACTCGCTGTTGGACAGCCGCGTAGTTGGCTCCGAGGCAACGCTTACGCTCATCACCGTTCCCGTACTCGCCACGAATGACAGCGTCAGCCAATGCGTCGATGTTCGGCGCTGCAGGAACAGGAGCTGGTGCCGGGGCTGTGCCGATCATCTGGTCATACCAAGACTGGGCGCGAGCCATGTATGCGGCGTGCTGGGAGCCAGCAAGAGATGCCGGACAGGCCGTAGCAGAGAAGTCCTTGTGCCCGAACACGTTCTTCCCCCACTGAGGTCGGCCGAGACCGTAGAACTTGCAAACGGCCGCGACGAGGTGTGCACCGTTATCAAGGCACGCCTCGGATACAGTCCATGGATCACTGGTCATGTCGGCGTGTTCGATGCCAATACTGGTGGTGTTGGCGGCAAAGTTTCCTGCATGCCAGGCGGTATCCCGGTCCCATACGAGCTGGCCTATGCGTCCGTCGGTTTGGACTTGGTAGTGGGCGGAAGCAGGACGGGTTTGCCACACGTCGTAGCAGCCCCTGATGGTGAGGTTGCCTGCGTTGTGGTGGATGATGACCTTATCGATCCGCCTACCGTTCCTGCCGGGCGTGTAGTGCTTGTTCATGATGAGGTCGATATCGGCCTCAAGCGCGAGCCAATTCTTCATCAGTGAATCTCCTTATCTGTTGTGTTTTCAATTGTCGTTTCGGTCAGGGGTGGTCGTTTGTCGGCGCGGTTAGCGATCGCATCAAGCGCCCCACGCATTTGGGATGGGACGGGCAGGCCGAGGCGGGTGGCGTTCTCCACCAGCGAGATGCCTTCGTTGGACAGGTAGAAGAAAATGACCGCCGCGCGAAGCACGCCGGGTGCTCCGAGGACGTGGACGTCGATCAAATGGGCGAGGCCGACGAGAGTGAAGATGAGGATTTTGCGGCTGATACCTCTAAAACCGACGGATGAACTGAGGCGGCGTTCGTTGATGGCGGCCAACACGCCGGTGATGTAGTCGGCGATAGCGAAGACGATCAACGCGTAAACCAAACCGTCTAAGCCGCCGAGGTAGGCGGCGAGCCAAGCACCGACACCGGCGATTCCGGTTTGGATGGCGTGCCAGATGGCGTGTATAGACATGGGTATTCCTTTCGTGGGCATAAAAAATTGCCCACACCCATCTGGGGTGAAGGCATCAAAAAAATCGGTGTAGCACTGGACTACATGGTTGGGTCAGTCAAGACCTCCAAGATCGGCAGGCTCAAGTCGAACGAAGCTACCTGTGGTGCTGGGAGTTCTTGGACTTCGATAGCCTCTGCTGGTGGTGCAGGCGTGGCATCGGACTCAACTGGGACGATCGGTAGCTGCACTTCTTCGCTAGACGTTGACTCATCAGCGGAGACTTCGGTGAGTTCTTTGTTCTCGTCTTCGGTGGTCATTGGCCACCCTTGGTGATCGCGTCGTAAAGGACGTCATAGGCTTCAGCCGCTTCGCCAGAAAGCTCACCCTCATAGCCATCAAGAAGCTGGCGGATGTCTGCTTCGTGGCCGTCGTAGGTTGGGCCGGAGACTTCCGCAACCGAGGCCAGCAACTCGGTACGTGCGTCAAGGAATTCACTGGCCTTGTCAGGGTCAGCGAGGACGAACGTGCCATCGTCCGCAAAGACGGGGCGGCCGTTCTCGCCGAGGGTCGCGTAGTGAGTGACGAGGTCGTATTCGTCTTCCCCGAACCGTGCAATCGCTTCCTTCACTAGCGTGAGGAGTTTCGAGCGCGCCCTGGATTGAGTGGCTTTGAGCGGCATATTGGTGAGTAGGTCTGCGATGGGTTGCAAATACTGGTTGGCGAGCATGATCTTCATCAGTGTTTCCTTTTCTATGCGAGGTTGGTGGACATGGCCGATAAGCCAGTGTTGGAGAAGTACCGCCACGTGATGTTCGACCCGGTTCCGGAGATGGATGTGATCCAGCCTTGATTGAGCAGGCTGAGGATCGCGTTCATTCGCGACATCAAATCTTTGGTGCGGTCGAATAGGCGGGTCATGTTGTAATACGAGCCGTTAGTGACCACCATCAGGTCATAGGTGTGAAACACGATCTTCGACAGCCCGCTTGGCCCCACCCAGCCCGAATAGGTTCCCTTGCCCGTCAGCGTGCAGTCCTGCAAGGTCACATACCGTGAGCCCGTCGTGTAGAACTTGTAGCCACCTGTTCGCAGATCGGAGCCGAGGTGGATACCTGCCTGCCCGTAAAACAGGCCTTTCGGGTCAAGGGTGAGACAGGTGTAGTAGGTGCCGCCGTCTGCCTTCTGGTAGGTCCAGGCCACGTAGTCGCCTTTGTAAGCAAGCTGGTTCACGATGCCTTGCACATTCGGCTTGTCCTTATGAGCCCGCCGAGCAAACTCACCGATATACCTAGTGCCGTACCAAAACTGCATACCAGCGCTCGTAATCTTGCCCTCCAGGGTGGTCCCGTCATACCAAGCGATCTGATACGGGGTGATGCGGATAGATTGCGTCCAGCCTGCCAGGCCTACTTGGATGGCGTTGGTGGCGAGCTTGTCCGCCGTAATCGACCGCGCGGCGATCCTGCCTGCGCTGAGGTAGCCGGTAGTGATCTTCACAGCATCCAGCGAAGCAATCTTGGCCGATGTGACCGCAGCGTCTTTGATCATCGCGTTAGTGATGTATCCGTTGGCGACTGTGAGCTTGTCGGAGGTGATTGAACCGGCTGCGATGCGTGCAGCCGATAAGGTACCGGTCGTAATCTTGTTCGCGGATAGGCTGCCAACCTTCGCATCCGTGATCGCCGCATTCGAGATCATCGCATTCGTAATAAACCCATTGGCGATCGTCAGCTCGTCCGAAGTGATCGAGCCGGCAGCAATCCGTCCAGCAGCGAGATAGCCCGAGGTGATCTTGTCTGCCGACAGTGAGCTGATTTTCGCGTTGGTGATCGCGGCATCAGCGATGTGTGCGGTGCCGATGGCGGCATCTGCGATGTGTGCTTGGCTGATCGCTTTCGACCCGATCATCGCGCCACCCACCGGTGTTGGTTCCCATTGGTTGTTGGTGAGGATGTATTGGCGGGCGATCACGCCATCGGCGCGCACTTGCCACAGCGCGCCCTCCGGCCTGCCAGCCGCGTCCGCTACGCTCGGGTCAACAACGGCAACCGTGAGCCGCCCATCCGAGGTAACCGCAACGTCGTGGGCATCCTGCGCCAACTGGGTAGCACCAGCGGCTGCGGTCTTGGCCTGGTCGATCTCGACCTGCGCCGACGCCATCTGAGTGGCGACAGCATCGACGGCGGTTTGTGCGTCTTGTGCGGCGGCGAGGGCTTGGTCGACCTCTGCGCGGGCGGCGTCGAGTTCGGCCTGCACCTGGGCATGGTTCAGATCAGTAGCGAGTGCCACCCAGCCCGGTTGCCCGGTGTCGGTGAGCCGGTAGATCCAGATTTCGGTTGTTTCGCCGTTGCTTTTAAACCATGTGTCACCCAGCTGCGCGGTGGCGGGTTGGGTGCTGCCGTAGTGGTTGGTGTTCTTCCCATCCGCACTAGCCAACGCGAACCCGGCCGCATCCGACGCAGCCACCGCCGTACTCATCGCAGACTTCACCTGCCGGGTGACGGACGTGAACTTCCGAGCTACGGTTCCAAGTTCGAGCGAGATGTATTGACCTGAGAGTGGGTTGTATTCGTAAGCGACCACCCGTGCCGTGAGCGCAACACCAAGATCAGCGTGGCGGACGGTCACGGTATCGCCAATCTCCACGGTCTCTAGCCGCGCAAGATCAGCGTATTCACGGGTTTGTGAAAGGTCAGTGAAGCGGATCTTGTACGAGCCAGACGGCTCATCCACATGTCTCGCACTGAATTCCGCTGCCGCCAGACGTCGCAACTGCGCGTGTGCTTGATCGAGCGGAAGCTCGCCTTCACGTGGGTTGTCTTTATCAGTGATGGCTTTGACTTGTCCGTAGCGGATGACGCGGATACGCGGCACCACATAATCACCCAACTTCGGCGAATCCACATAGAGCTCAGGCAAGAGTAGACCGTCGTAGCCGACCGGCAAAATCCGCGTCACCACCGTCGAAAAATCAATAGATGATTCGAAGCCAGTGAGGTTCTTGCGGTCACGAATGACCACCCCATGGTTGGCTCCGCGCATGGGCGCGTGATGGATATGGAAATTATCGCGGGCCAGTTCCCCGCCCCAACGCGAGATGAGCGTGTTGTCCTCGCCGGTATCCATGAGAGCGGCGGCGATGGGCATGCGCACCACCCGAGCACTCGCCCGAGTCGTGGTGTCGGAGCTGGTGGCGGTGAACCTGTGGGGCGTGTTCGCAGCACCCAGCAGCTGGTCGAGTGCAGCCTTGGCGGTCTTGTTGACCACGTAGGTGTCGGCGATGAGGTTCGCAGCCAGATCATAGAAGACATGAAACGCGCTCACTTCGAGAAAGCCGTCAAGGGTGGTGACAACCTCGCTAATACGGAACCCCTGACGTTGCTCCAGCCCTGGCACGGGCGCTGCCACAATGTTTTCCACTACGAGGTACGCGGCTGAAGGGTCGTCTGCCGGGTAGGTGAAGGTCAGGGAGAATTCGCCACCTAGTTCTTCGACCACGATCGGGCTGATGATCTCCCGATCCAAGACTCCTAGCCCGGTGGCGGTGAATGTGGTGGCGGTGCGGTCGTGAACCGTAATCATGAGGGTGCCTTCCAAACAAAACAATTTGGCCACCCCACGAAGGGATGACCATCGGAACTTGCGTGAGTTGGGTGTTAGGGGTTGCGCCAATTCGGCACAATGACCACTTTCGAGATACCAGCGCCGAGCGTGATCCGATTGACCCCAGGCTTGAAGACTGGGAATGCTTCACTGAGTGCGTCGGTCTGGACTTTCCCGTGGGCGTGTGCGACGAGGCGTTCGCTGTCGAGCGTGACGGAGCCTGCTGGTGAGTTCACGTGATAGACGCGCGCATTGATCGTCAGCGAGAGCATGCCCGTGCCTGTAACAGTGATGATCGGAGCCGCATCAAGAAGTCCTGGGTTAGTGATCGTCCCCGACTCCAACATCGTCACCGGTGCGAGCCCACTCGTAAGGTAAGCGAAGGGTTGGCAGGTGAGCCGCGCGGTGAACAGCCCCCACCCCGACAGCTCCCGACGCAATTCCGAGACTTCGCAGTGCTTAACCTTCCGATACACACCCGACTCACCAGTGAACGCGATCGTGGACGCGTCCGTGAGGTGGTGGGCGGCTCTTCGATACTGGTCGAGACCGCCACGGATAGGAACGGCGAGGTCAAGCTCAATCTCGGCATCCTCCCAGCCCGTGTACCGGGTCAGGGTGCCTGCTCTGCCCTCGACCTCAATATCATCCACCGCACGGACAGCTGCTGGAATCGCAACCGGTGCCGTGAGTCGCAGCCCAAGCGACGTAGAGGTCACCGCGCTGTTGAGGGTGAAGCCAAACATGATCAGTAGCCTCCTGCCATCACGGTCTGCCTGCGGTCCAGGCGCGCGAGTTGTTTATCGAGGGCGGGTGCGAGTTTGCCCACCAGCGTCCCATCCGAGAGCGTCACGCTAATGTCCAGCGAGGACAGGATTCGCTTCGCCGTCGCATCAACAATGCTTGCCACATCCACACGCTCCGCTACTTCATCGGTGCTTCGCTGAGATACAGTCACGGGTTGCGGGGTGAGATCAACGGCAGGTACCTGCAGGTCTGCCATCGTCTCGATCGGTACATGAAGCCCGTCTTCAAGGTCGCTGAAGGCGTCCATCGTGTCACGCGCGAGCCCAGAAGCGGCGGTGACGGCCTTGTTGCCGTCGGTGCGGATGGATCCTGCGAGGCCTTCGACGAGCATCCGTCCTGCCCACGCCATCTTGCGTGACGGTGAGTGGATGCCGAAGAAGCCGGTGATCGAATCCCAAATCCCGCTCGCCCAATTCGAGACCCGATTCCACAACCAGCCCGCCAAGCCTTGGATGCCATTCCACAGGCCATAGACGAGGTTCTTACCCGCTTCAGCCATCGCTGAAACACCCTGGCCAACGGCAGAGACGATGCCGGTAATGATCTGTGGGATTGCTGCGACGATCGTCGTGATGATCTGGGGCAACGCCCGCACGAGTGCCGTGAGGAGTTGGATGCCTGCTTGGATGAGTTGCGGGATAGCCCCACCAATCGCCGACACAATACTGGCGATAATCTGCGGCAGTGCTGCCACGATCGTTGTAATGATTTGCGGCAGGTCACCAATCAACGCCGTCAGTAGCTGGATCCCTGCTTGGATGAGTTGCGGGATTGCGCCGACCACGCCGCCCACGATCGCGGTAATAATCTGCGGCAAAGCCGCCACAATCGCTGTGATGATCTGCGGCAACGCACCGATCAGAGCCGTTAAGAGTTGGATTCCTGCTTCGATGATTTGCGGGATCGCACCCACAAGGAACGTGACGATGCCGGTGATGATTTGTGGGAGGGCTTCGATGACGACAGGGATCGCTGCGATGAGGCCTTCGGTAAGTCCGGTGATGAGCTGCAACGCCGCATCAAGAAGCAATGGCAGGTTATCGACCAGGCCCTGCACCAAAGCCATGAGCATCTCCACCGCAGCCGGAACCAGTTCTGGCAAGGCTTCACCGATACCAGAAACTAGGGTGGCGATGATCTGAATCGCAGCCTCCAACAGCGACGGCAACGCTTCGATGATCGCTTCCACCAGCGTGATAATCAGCGTCACCGCTGTTTCCGCGACCTGCGGGAGCACCTCGATGATGCCCTCTAACAATGCGGTGAGAATGGACATGCCGGTTTCAACGACCATCGGCAACTGCTCAGCAATAAACCCGAGAGCTTCCTGTAAGACGGTGCCGAGGGTGTCGATCAAGGCGGGTGCGCCGCCTTCTTCAAACGCTGCCGTGAGCTCATCGATCCACCCGTTGACCATCGGCAACACCGACCCAGCCAACGCCTCCGACAGACCACCAGCCAACAACCCCTTGAGATTTTCAACCCCATCCTGCATCGTCGCCAACTGGCCGCTAAAGGTCTGTGATTGGGCGTCCATGGCCCCGTAGAAACGCCCGCCTTCAGCAGTAGCACTGGCGAAGGCGTCAGCTACCATGTCAGCGCTGATTGCGCCCTTGGCCATATCCTCCTTGAGCTCACCAATGCTTTTGCCGGTCTTGCGGGATATTTCCTCCAGGGGGTTGAATCCGGCGTTGATCATCTGCAGCAAGTCCTGACCCGTGAGCTTGCCGGTCGAGGACATCTGCGCGAACGCAAGTGTCAAGGACTCCATCTTCACCGCATCACCTTGGGAGATGTCGCCGATTTCGTTCAGGTGCTTTTTCGCATCCTCAAGGCTCATTCCGAAGCTCAGGAGGGTTTGCATGTTGCCCGCGAGGTCCTCCATACCAAACGGAGTCTTCGCCGCCTCAACCTTCAAATCATTCACAAGCTTCTGAGCTTTGGCTTGGTCACCCAGCATCGTCGTAAACGACGTGGAGTATTGCTCCATACGCGCGTTGTATTCCACGCCTTCTTTGAGGGCTCCGGCCATGCCGCGACCAATCGAGGCGATCGCATGCCCGATTCCTTTGACTCCTGCGATGATGGCTTCGGAGGCGAGATTGGCTTTGAGCACGTCGCCGAAAATGCGGGTCTTGGAGCTGGTGGTGTCCATCTCGTCGCCGAGGTCATCCACCGCACCCTCGAGTTTGCCCGCATCTTTGGCAGCGCCCTTCGCATCATCTCCCGCGCCGTCTGCCTCGTTCCCGAAATCGGACAGGGCGTCGTTATTCGATTTGAGTTCGCTCTCGAGACGGTTGAGCTCAGCGCCTGCGTTGTTGAGCTGGATCTGCCAATTCTTCGTCCGCGAATCATTCTCACCAAAGCTCGTGGCGGAGTTTTCGAGTGCGGCGCGCAGGGTCTCGATCTTGGCTTTCTGCGCCTCGATCTCTTTACCGAGCACTTGGTTACGGGCGGTGAGGGCTTCGGCGGACTTGTCGTTCTTATCAAACGAGGATGCAACAAGCTTCATCTCACTGCCGAGCACCCGCATCTCACGGTTAATATCCGTGATCGCGCGCTTGAACTCGCGCTCGCCCTCAAGCCCAATCTTCAAACCAAAACTGGAGTCAGCCATGACAAAGTCACCTCCTCGAAGGGATAATGAAAAGGGATCAAATTGCTAAGCGAAGGGGGACGCTATGGACATGAGCTCGGAAGATTTCGGTGCAGTTCTTGGCGAACTAATCGTTCCAACACCCTTATCTGACATATTCGAAGCTCGTTATCCTCAAAACGACAACGACCGCTGGTGGTTTACCACCCGGATGCATTGCGCTGGATTTTTTGTTTCTAAACCCGTTCAAGTAGATGCCTGCGATAAGCGCAATAAGCACTTGCTAATTGCAAGTAAGACTTGGAGGGGAATGAAACGGCCAGAGATGTATCTTTGGATTCTTGAAGCTTTAGGCCTACAAGAGGAAGCAAAGGCACTCTCTGATCTCCTGCATGCGGAGCTCGATAAAGGCGAATGCGACTTGAATACCCTTGTGGAAATAGCGAAGGGCGTATTTAACTGGGAAAAGGTCGAAAAAGCTGCACGTAAGGAATTTGATCGTCTCGTGAGTGAATCACCCATGTCACATCGACCCATTTAGATCCCTGCGGGGATGATGTCGTCGATGAACCAGTGACGTAGCGGCTGGGCTCTGCCGGTTTCTAGCCGCCAGCAGTCGACCAGATCCAACAGTTCCCCGAACACGGTTAAGCCCACCTCTACCCGTGATAGGTGGAGGTGGGCCATTCCAATGTAGGTCAGCCGCGTGAACACAGCCTGATCGTTGTCGACTATCCGTCCGCTTCTGGTGCTTTTGGGGCTGGCTCGGTCAGGATGTCTCGGCGTGTGCCGCGCTGGAGAGCTTCGGCAATCGCGCCACGATAATCCGCCAGATCAGCAGGCACAGTCAGTAGTTCAACCTCGTCCTCACTCAGCTCTGGGCGCTTGTCGTCTGGGTGGCGGTGATTATGGATCTGGATGGACTGGTTGGCCAGTAGCGTGATCAACCAAATCACCTCACCCAGTGTCTTGCCCAAATCATCAGACGTTTCGAGGGCGTTGCCCAGATGTTCGAGTCCGCCATAATGCTCGGCAATCAGACGCGTGGCTTTCGTGGTGAGCACGAGCTCGTAGTCCTCCCCGCCAATGGTGACAGTGGCGGAACGGCCAGGTTCAACAACAGGATCTTTCTTCTTGCTGGTCATCGCTTGGTACTCCTTGCTCGTTAGCTTGTAGCGGGTTCGTAGACTTGGGCGTACCAGCCGGTAATCGTCTCAGGCTTGACCCCGGTGCCGCCCTCTAGCACTTCGGCCTTCCACGGATGCCGCCCCTTCTCATCTGGCTTGTTACGCCGCAAAATCGTGCCCTCAATGCTCGGAGTGGAGAACGTGATCGAGTCGGCTTTGGTGGCCAGCGTTTCGGTTGGCAGGGCGAACTTGACCCGGTAGAGCCAAAAATACTGATACTTACCGTTGGAGCGTGCTGCTCGGAACCCGATCGCCACCGGAGCCCCGCCATCTTCTGAGGCGGAGATGAGCACGCCGTTGGAATCCACGGTCGCGCCAGTGAGGGCTGCGGCTGCTTCACCACCAAGATCATCAATCCCCAAAGTGAGGGTTCCGGATTTGAATTCCTTGACGATCTCAGAAGGGCCGTCATCGGCATACAGAATTGCTTCGGCCACTTCGACGCTCAGTTCTGCGGAGATGGCTTTGGCCAGCGGTTTGGGTTTCGCGTAGGTTTCCTCACCCGTGTCAGGGTTTTCAGTGATGGTGGCGTAGTAGAGCTTGTCTAAACCAATCGTTGCCATGGGGAGTGTCCTTTCAGAGTGCGTGGTGGGTTGCGACGTCTATCGCGTAATGGTGAAATCCGGTATCAGCTTCGAAGCCGACATAGCTGCGGGCAGTGATCGTTAATCCTGCGTCGAGCAGGGCGCGGGTAATGAGGTTGCGCAGGTCGAGATAGTTAGATTTCGTGAAAAGTGCGAGGCGAACTTCCTCAACCTCGATACTGGGTTGATTATCTGCGAACACGTCGAACATGTCTGTCAGTGGGGTTGCCACGAGATACGTCTGCGGCGCTGGCGTGGTCGTGTAGAGGCTGACTTCGAACGGCAAACCAAGCTCGTCAGCGATCGTCGTGAGCTGTTCGAGGAGTGCGGTCATGGCCCCACCTGCTCAATCCGCGCTGTGAGCGCTGTTTTCATAGCCTCGATAGCGCCCCGCCTTGTTTGTGACCGTGTGGGTGCAAGAAATGGACGTGCAGGCTGATCACTACGGCCGTGTTCGAGGACGTTGGCGATCAACGCATTCGACCGTCCGTCTCGGCGGTTCTCAGCGAAGCCGACCTTAATGTTGTAATCACCTCGACTGTTTACTTTCACCGAGGTTGTGCCCAACGCTGCGAGTAGTTGCCCGGTTGAGCGTGAGGGCTGCTTGGTGGCCCGTCCGATCGCGCCCGTGAGGTTGGCTCGCATACGCGGCTCAACCACCGCAGCCCCAGCTTGCAGAACCTCATCAGCAGATGTTTCGAGCACACGGCTGGCAGCGTCGAGGGAATCAATAAACGCGTTCGGCAAGCGAATCTGCACTCGAGCCATCAGTTTCTTCCTTCGGGTGTGGTCTGGTGGGCAAGAATCTCGACATACCTGCCGATCACCTCAACTGCGTCAATCACATACCGCCCATCCGGGCCACTGATCTCCATATCAGCGGTCACGGATAGTCCGGGGACGGTGCGGATACGGAAGAGGACGTCGGCCTGTGAGTATGCTGCGCGGTTCACCCACGCTCCGCTGGCGTGCCGCACCTCGATCTGCGCCCGTATGGTCGCTTTGATCTCGTAGCGTGTGGTGGTGAACCCCGCCTTATCCCGAACAACCGTCGGCTGTATAAGGTCGATTGTGGTGCGCATGGATCCCAAAGAAGCCATGAGTTGTTCTCCTTAGACTTTCCAATCCCGATCCAGACGCAGCAGATTGTTCACCGCGTTCCATACCGCTTTAGCGGCATCGGGCTTATCTGCCCAGAAACCTGCCGTGGAACCATCACGAGACTCATAGAAATGGGAGGCGAGCATGACAATGCCTTGCCTGGTTGCCCCAGACATCTCGTGTGTTTCGTAGTGGTTTTCGGGCAGGTGCTGGAAGGAGCAGGCGTAGGAGGTGGCCGCATTGATCAGCGCGCCGATCAGCTTGTCGTCATTGTCGAAGGTGATGAGCAGATTCGCCTTCACCTGCGCAACCAAATCAACCGTGGTCATTGCGGCCACCTCCTCTCCTTGGTTATGCTCCGGTCTTCTGGGTCAACAGTTTGACTGCTTCGGGCAGGACGAGCTTGCCATCCAGACGCTGCGAAGCGAGGAACCCGACCTGCCCGGTGGTGGCGAACAGTTCGTTCAGCCGCTTAAACGAGCGACCCTGCCGATCGGCGATCCAGTAATACGACAAGTCACCGAAAGCAACCGTGGACGCACCAGCCTTAATCTCCGGAACAAACGTGCTCGTGTGCACGGGGCGGCCGAGAACCAGATCCGGTGTTCCTGCGGTCAGGGCTGGCTGCCACAAATACTGGCCGTTACCATCCTTGAGCTTCCGGATGGTTTTCACGGTCGAGTCGTTCATCAGCCACACCGCGGTCTTCCGATACGGGCCACGCAGGGCGTAGTGCAGGTCGATGAGCTCATCAGCCGTAATGTCGGTGGCCTTGCCTGTGGTCACCGCCTTCTCGCCACCACCAGTGGCTGCGAAAATACCGGTGGGCTTGTTCTTACCGTCCCCGGTGAGGAAGGCTTCTTCTTCAGCAGCACCGATACGGCGAGCAAACTCCGCCGCCAAATACTGCTCGACATTAAACGCGCTATCGTTCAAGAGTTCCTCTGAAATTTTGAGGAAGGTGCCGAGCTTAAATGCCGACAGCGTCACTTGGGTGAAGGATTCGTCCGACTCGGTGTACGGCTTGCCTTCATCGAGCCACCCGGCAGTGCCATGCGTGGAAACGACTGGGATCTTGCGATCCCCACTGGTGGTTTGAATGACCTTCGCTAGGGAGCGCATGATGTTCTGGTCTTCAAGTGATGAGATCAGTGTGCGTTCAAACTCATCCGGCACCAAGTATCCGCCTTCAGTATCGACGCCTTCGGAGAGTGCGTTGCGTACTTCCATCGGAGAAGCGTTGAGCCGCATCACGTCCCAGAAGGCTCGTTTGTAGGAGGCTGAAGCGCGTGGGGTCGTGGGTTTGGCTTCATCGTCAGGGTTGATGCCTGGCATTGAGGTCAGCGGTGTGTTGGTTGCCTTGGCGAGGTCGGCGTCGCGGCGCAGGGCTCGTTCGGAGCGTGCGATCTCGTTGGTGAGTCGATCGATTTCGGCTTCCATCTTCGCGTAAGCCTGATCATCTTCAGCCGACAAGCAGCCCGATGTAGCATCGCGGCGCTCATCGAGGAAGGCCTTCGCCTTCTCCCAGACGTCGGAGCGCTTGGTACGAAGGTCAGAAACAGAAAGTGAAGTAGACATGGATATTAGTCCTTTCAGTGGGGTTGATTGATCAGTTCGGCGTACAAATCACAAACCCGCCGACCAACAGGTGCAGCGGGCTGAACAGTGGGGCGTGGTGGTCGCACCGGTCTCGGCGGTGATGTGGCGGTCAAATGCGCGACGAGCTTTTGTTCGCTGGCGCGGCGGGAAAACACCACACCCAGACGCTCGTTCTTTGTGAGTGGGAACGGAGGGCGCTTCGACTCCTCGCCGTCGTCCTTGTCAGGTTCGTTGGGAGACTCGACCGGGTCATCATCGTCATCCGGCTCATCGTCGGGCTTCTCAGGCGAGACCGCAAACATTGGGTTGCGTTGGTTGGTGAGGAGTTCGTCGGCGAAACCCATGTCGATCGCAGCCCTCGCGTCCATCCAGGTCTCAGCGTCCATGAGCTTGGACAGCTTCGCCCGACTCATGCCCGTCTTCTCCTGATATGCATTCAGGATCGATTCTTTAACCGAATCAAGCATGCTCATCGCACGTGCGAGTTCGTCCTTGTCACCGACCGCCATGGTGGCCGGGTTGTGAATCATCAACATCGACACGGGGCTCATGGCGACCTTCGTGGCGGCCATGGCGATCACGGACGCGGCGGATGCGGCGATGCCGTCGATATTGACGGTGACTGTGCCTGGGTAGTCGATGAGCATGTTGTAGATCTGCGCGGCAGCAACCACGTCCCCTCCGGGGCTGTTGAGCCAGATCGTCACCGGCCCAGACCCAGCATTCAACTCACTAGCGAAGATTCTCGGCGTGACATCGTCATCGAACCAGGATTCTTCAGCGATTGTGCCGCTAATGCGCAAGACCCGGACTGCATCTGCGTCCGGGTCAGTGTTGTGTGGCTCGGGTGTGAGCCAGTTCCAAAAACGTCTCATATCCTCCTCCTTACAGAAGATTCACTCGTCGGTTCCTGGGCCAACGACGGTTCAGGTTCTGATTCCTGGTGGGTGGCGGCGTAAGCCCCCGCAAGACCGAGCGGGAGCATGTTCCCGTTTACCAGGTAGAGGTCGCCGCCAGCCTCGGCAGGGGTCTTGTCGAGGTTTTCTAGTTCGCGGATGTCGTTGGCGCTCATCCACCCGTTCTGGCGTGCCACCGCATATCCATCCATCCGTGACTTGTAGTCCCCTCGCAGTAAGCCTTCGAGGTTGAACTTCACGTAGATCTGCGGCTTCTCACGCGGGCTGAGGAGGGTTTTGGTGATGGCTTGTTCGAAGCGGATCACCCACGGATCAAGCGTGTACTTCACAAACTCGAGACTCTGCTGCTCAATGTTCGAAAATGAGCTCTTTTCGAGGTCACCGATCATGTGCGGCGGGATACGGAAAATGCGGGCGATCTCATTGATCTGAAACTTCCTCGTTTCAAGGAATTGAGCTTGTTCTGGGCTGACGGAGATGGGCGTGTATTTCATGCCCTCCTCAAGTACCGCAACTTTGTTGCCGTTACGAGCGCCACCGAAGGTGGACTGCCACGATTCCCTGACGCGCGCGGGGTCTTTGATCGTGCCCGGATGCTCCAACACCCCACCAGGAGCAGCACCATTAGCGAAAAAGCTCGCCCCGTAGTCCTCGGTAGCCTGCGCCAAACCGATGGCGTTCTTCGCCATCGCAATCGGGCTATAACCAACCAGGCCGTCGAAGCCGAGTCCTGGAATATGGAGCACGTCGCGCGCGGCCAACGTGACGGTTTCGAAGCGCCCGGACGGTTCATCCCACGTACGCTCATACTCGTAATACAACCGTCCAGCCTCGTCACGTCCGACCGTCATCCTGTTTGGCATGAGCGGATACAAGCCGATGACCTCATCACGGCCGTTGCGGATCACCTGAGCAAACGCATTACCCCACAGGAGAAGGTGGGTCATGAGGGTTTCGCGGAACACGAAGCTCGTCATCTCTGGATTCGGCTCATCATGCAACAACCTGTAGAGCGGATGGTCGAGCGCCTTCACCTTCGCACCATCACTGCTCTGCTGGTAGACGTGCAATGGCAAACCAGCGATTGCTTCGGCCAAGATCCGCACGCAACTGTAAACGGCAGTCATCTGCATCGCGCTACGTTCCGTCACCGGACGACCCGATGACGTCGCCCCAAAGAAAAAGCTATAACCAGAGCTGATCGCATGATCGTCAGCGGTGCGAGTGGTGTCGCCACGCAGCCAATTCAGAAAACCCATGCGGTGTCCTTTCACATGTAGAATTGGAATATGAAAGCGCCCTCAAAACAGTCGTGGGCACTGATGAGTGTCCTGCTAGCGGCATTTTGGTTGTTGCCGCTCATCTCCATGTGGATCAGCAGGCTGAGCGATCCCAACGCCAAGTGGTTCATCGCGTTTCCACTACTCACCATCGTTTTGAGCGTTATCGATGGGGCACACCACGGGTTCGGCTGGTGGTGGCTACTGGCCCCGTTCGCAGGGTTCTTGACCACACTGTTCGTGTACTACAACGATTCAGCCCTCATCTACGGCTTCGCCTACTCGATCTTGGGACTGATCGGCACAGGCATCGGCGCGTTCATCCATGCGCGTGCTCACAGCACGAGTAGGCCGCGTTCGTCATAAACACTGCCACTGACGTGCCCGCTGCCGTTTCGGATAGCGCGGTCAAGAGCCATGATCGTGGCGACCACGCCGTCAATCTTCTCGGTGCTCTTTTGCTTGTCGGGTTTAATGTTGCCGGCAGGGTCAGTACGCACGTGAATGTTATCGACCATCCACGACAGGACTGGATGTCCGCCGTGGGCAAGCCGACCTTCGAGTGCGAGCTTCATCAGCTCTTTTGACGGCGGGCTCATGTCCTTAAACCCTTGTCCGAACGGTACAACGGTGAAACCGAGCCCTTCGAGGTTTTGGCTCATTTGAACCGCGCCCCACCGGTCGAACGCAATCTCCCTAATGTCGAAGCGCTGCCCGAGTTGCTCAATGAAGGTTTCGATTGCTCCGTAGTGGACGACGTTGCCTTCCGTGGTTTGTAGGAAGCCTTGCTGTTGCCACAGGTCGTAGGGCACGTGGTCACGGTTAACGCGCAGTTTGAGGTTGTCTTCGGGTATCCAGAACCACGGCGCTAACACATAGGGCTCGTCGCCAGACTCGGGTGGGAAGACGAGCACGAATGCCGTGATATCCGTCGTTGACGCAAGATCCAGCCCGCCGTAACACACCCGCCCCTCCAGATCGGACAGATCAACAGGTGCGTTGTTTTGGTTCCAGACGTGCATGGGCATCCACCGCACAGACTGCTTCACCCACTGATTCAAACGTAACTGTCGGAAAGTGTTTTCTTCAGCAGGGTTCTGCTTCGCGCTCGTGCAGGCTTGGCGGACTTTCTCGATCGGAACCGTGATTCCTAAGCTCGGATTAGCCTTATGCCACACGTCCTCGTCGGTCCAGTCGTCCTCACGGCCGGCCCCGTAAATCACTGGGTAGAACGTGGGATCGTGCTTTTTGCCTGCGAGGATGTCTTCAGCTTTCTCATGCTGCTCATAACAAATCGAATGCGTATCGGTACCCGCTGTCGTGATGAGGAAGTACAACGGCTGGGTTCGCGCATCACCTGAGCCTTTCGTCATCACATCGAACAAGGCACGGTTGGGTTGGGTATGTAGCTCGTCGAAGACGACACCGGAGATGTTGAACCCGTGCTTCGAATACGCCTCAGCGCTCAACACTTGGTAGAAGGAGTTGGTGGGCTTGTAAAAAATCCGCTTCTGGCTGGCGAGGATCTTCACCCGCTTGGACAGCGCTGGGCTCATGCGCACCATGTCGGCCGCCACCTCAAACACGATCGAAGCCTGCTGACGATCCGCCGCGCACCCATAAACCTCAGCACGTTCCTCACCATCCCCACACGTCAGAAGCAGCGCGACGGCGGCGGCGAGTTCCGACTTGCCCATCTTCTTAGGGATCTCAACATAGGCCGTGGTGAATTGGCGGTATCCGTCTTCTTTGACGGTGCCGAATAGGTCGCGGATGATTTGCTCTTGCCAGTCGATGAGCTGGAAGGGTTTGCCTGACCAGCGGCCTTTGGTGTGTTTCAGGGCTTGGATGAACGCGACCGCGAAGTCGGCTTTACGCTTGTCGTAGCGTGAGCCTGTGGCCATGAATCGGGTCGGCGTGTAGGTGTCGAGAGTGCGCATCACACCCTTCAGGCTCCTTCCTGTGCTGGTTAGTTGGTGTGGGCAAGCGCCCAGGCGATGGCATGCCCGGCGTCCTCAAAGAGGTTGTCGGCTTCGGCGACCAGGTCGAGTTCGCATTCAATGAAGCCACGGGCATCCGATCCCCAGCTAGGGATGGGCTGCTCGGCGAGCTTGTAGACGCGGGCGTCGTTTCCGATCCGGCCTTTGCCCAGGTGCCGGTATGCCGAGGCGAGGACGAAGTCTCCGTAGGGGATCACCGTGCCGTAGCTGTCGGTTGCCATCTGCAGCTGCTCCATCGTGGTCTTTTCGTTGTTCATGACCTTCTCCTTTGTACTTGTTTGGTCATGTACATACAGCCATAGGTGTGCGCGGTTATCCAGCCGTTTTCGGCGTATTTACACAGGAAGAATAGAGATTCTGATCTCTTGCATATTTCCCGTTTATTCGGCCTGTGTGGGCGTGGTTTTCCACGCCGCATTCCCTTCCAAGTTGGTCAGCAGGACTCGACGCACGTGCTTGTAGCTGTCGCCGATCATGCCCAGGCGTAGGAGCCAGCAGCGCATCGCATACTTATCATTCCCTGGTTCAGGTGGTTTCGGTGAGATGCGGGTGGAGGTCTTGGCTTGCTCGATCATGAGCTGAAGGAGCACACTGGCCGCCTCGATCACCTCCGCGTCAGGAAGTTGTTCGAACCAGGCAAACTCAACCGTTCCCTCCACCGCATTCAAATTCATCGGAGTGGCCGGAATGCCCAGCGCCTTAGCGATGAGTTCTCCCTTGGCGGCGAGCAGGGCTTGGAGCTTCGCGGCTGTGGCTTCGTCCCAACCGGTCGTGGGGAAAGCAAGCGTCAGCCCGTACTCCTGCTCGTGGGCGCGAACCCGGCCTTCTGTGTGGCTTCAATGAGCGCTTCGGCGTCGATGTCCTCTGGGAGGTGGAGTACCCAGTCCCGATCTAGCCGGGCTTGCCCGATCTGGTAGTCGAACGTGGGCGTGCCCGTATACTCCGCTCTGACGCCAAGGTGAGAGGCGATGGTGTCGGCGAGTTTCTTGCGCCCTCTCTTGTTCGGGGAGAAGGGAATCCGGGTCATGCTGCCACCTCCTGGTCGAACCAAGATGCGATGAAACCGAGATAGTCATCTGGGTAGTCGTTGATGCAGGTTGTGGCTAGCTCGAAGTCGTGTTCGCAGGCGTACCCGAATGCTTCAGCACGGTTCCACAGGTCGACGCCTACTTCTAGCATTTCGGTCAGTTCAATATGTAGTTCGCTCATGACCATCCTCCAATTCGTGTTTCCCCAGTTAGGGATCTTGTTTGGTCATGTACATACAGCCATAGGTGCGCCCGCTTATCCAGTCGTATTGGCTGCTTTTTGTAGCCTGTTGAGGACGTATTTCACTACTGGTAATGCCACCCCATTTCCCCACAGTTTGTACTGTGCTGAATCAGTTGGCGCGGTTTTCAGCCAAGTAGTGATTTGGCTGCGAGTTTTCGGTTTCACGCCCCGTCCTAGGTTCCAGTTCTTCCACACGCCCTCCCAGTACCTGATTTCGTCTTCGTCTGGGTCGAGGTTTGTGAGGTTGTCACACCAATAGTCCGGGAAGCCTTGTAGACGAGAACATTCGAGGGGTGTGAGTTTGCGTGGGCGAAGCATCGTATTAGCGACAATAGGTGGCTGGTGTGAATCACTTGCCAAAAGTGCACCAGCAACATTTGTAGTTGCCCTCGTGAAATGATCAGATTTAGAAGAAGCATAGATCGGTTCGAGAATGACCATTCCGCCTTGATTGCATGCGGGATTACCGCCAGCTAAATCAAGAGTTTTTGCCACAGTGGTTTCGTAACCGCATTCGCCACCATATTTACGATTGTCGTGGACGGAATTTATACCGTATACAGGTTGGTCGAGTAGGAGTGGAACATTTCCACCTCCTGTTCCCATTCGTGAAGTTAAGGTTTGACTTGTTACCTGGTCGCCAATTTCGATGCGTGAATCATTCGGATGGTAATCAAGCATCACCTGCATGCTAGGTTCAAATAAGACTTGGTCAGCACCAGTTCCCAATGTGCCTGAAAGGTCATGCTGAATCAACGGCCCTTTACCACCGCCTGGCTTACCGGCACGCATACGAAGAATTAACGCCCCGCACCGGTTGCCTGTAGTGCTTGGGCTAATTGCTCGGGCAGGGTTTTGTTTTTCTTCTTTGCTCGCGTCAGGATTCCTTGTGCTGCTTTGGGACTCAAATAGAATCTCGGGTGCGGATTGTCCTGCAAAATCTGCGACAAGGAAGATACGACGACGACGTTGGGGCACTCCGAAAAATTGAGCATCGAGCACTCGCCATGCAAGTGATGCCCCATCTGCCAAGACGTATCCGCTGGTTGCCCAGCTGGTTTCAGGAACAGGAATGCGTGGCGTTTGCTGGCAGGACACCTCGATAAACGCTTGCAAGACCGCGGCGAAGTCGGCCCCGTGGTTTGAGGAGAATACGCCCGGCACGTTTTCCCACACAGCATATCTTGGGTAGACACCATGAGTTGCTTGCCTCATTTCTTCAATAATCCGCACAGCTTGGTAAAACAGTGAGGAGCGAGACCCATCAATCCCGCTCCGCTTACCTGCGATAGATAAATCCTGACAAGGTGAACCAAACGTGATCACATCCACCGGCTGTAACCGGCCACCATCTAACAAATTAATATCGCCAACATGGCGAACTTCAGGCAGATTTTTCCTAGTTACCCGGATAGCGAAGGGGTCTACCTCAGATGCCCACATCGGTTTGATACCAACCATTTTGGCAGCTAAAGGAAAACCGCCCGAACCATCAAACAAGGAACCTAACGTCAAACCACTCACGATTCACCCCGATCAACATCCCGCACCAAATCCAAATACGCATACTCTTTGCCCTCACGCAAACAGGTGATACCTGCGGCATCACCAGTGTGTTCGGCATAGCGGCGAAGAATAACGCTCGCGTATTTCTCGTCAAGCTCCATGCAATAGCAGATGCGGTCGGTTGCCTCGCACGCCATCAGCGTCGAACCTGACCCTGCAAACGTGTCGAGCACGATCGCGTTCGCCTGCGTGGAGTTCCCAATCGGATACGCCAACAAATCCAGCGGCTTGGAGGTGGGGTGGTTAGCGTTACGGCGTGGCTTAGCGAAATTCCAGATCGTGGTCTGTTTCCGATCCGCATACCAGCGATGCTTACCTGTCTTCACCCAACCAAAGAGCACTGGCTCGTGCTGCCACTGGTAGGGCGAGCGACCAAGAACCAGAGAGTCTTTGACCCAGATGCAACACCCCGAAAGATAGAATCCGGCCTCTGCGAAGGCGCGACGGAAATTCAACCCTTCAGTGTCAGCGTGAAAAACGTAGGCGGATGCGCCTTTCTCACACACGCCCACCATGTTCGTAAACGCCGATAGCAGGAAGTCGTAGAACTTATCGCCATCCATCTTGTCGTTCTTAATCGACAAACCCGACCCTGATTCGAAGGCGACGTTATAGGGCGGATCGGTGAGTACGAGGTTCGCGCGCTTCCCACCCATCAAAGCCTCAACGTCGGTTTGTGAGGTGGCGTCGCCGCACACGAGTCGGTGGCAGCCGACCGTCCACACATCACCACGCTCCACGAACGCGGCTGCTTCGAGTGCGGCAGTGAGGTCGAAATCATCATCCTCCACCTCACCCTCATCGAGCGAGCCGATAAGCTGCGCGATCTCAGCGTCGTCAAAACCGGTGAGCTCAGCATCGAAATCCGAAGCATCGAGATCGGCGATGAGGAGAGCCAGTTTGTCGTTGTCCCACTCGCCACTGATCTTATTCAACGCGATATTGAGGGCTTTCTCGCGCGTCTCATCCAGCTCCACGACGATCACGTCCACGTCCGTGTGGCCGAGGTCTTCCAGCACCTTCAAACGCTGATGCCCACCCACGACATGACCAGTGGTGGAGTTCCAGATGACGGGTTCGACGTAGCCGAACTCGGTCAAAGATCGCTTGAGCTTCTCATACTCAGGATCACCGGGCTGGAGGTCTTTACGCGGATTGTAGTCAGCGGGCTTCAGCTCAGCTATTGGCATTGTTTTCATGAGCATGCTTCTTCACCGCCTTCCCTAAAGCATTAACGTGAGCGAAAGAGTTCTCCCAATGCAGACCGGCATGGCCGAAGTGACCGTAGGTTGAATACTGTGTAAAGCCAGGCTTGCGAAGGTTCAAGGCATCGATGATTCCACCGGGGCGCAGCGGGAACACTTCTCGTGCTGCAAGGTTAAGGATCTGGTCGGAGTACTCACCGCTTCCGAGGGTGTCGATGGTGAAGGCGACTGGGTCAGCCTTCCCAATCGCATAACTCATGCTCACTTGACACTCGACGGCCAACCGGGCGTCGACGATAGTCTTGGCGATCAGGCGCGCCATATATGCACCCGAGCGGTCCACCTTCGAGGCGTCCTTGCCCGAGAATGCTCCGCCGCCGTGAGGGGCGAGCCCGCCGTAGGTGTCGACCATGAGCTTGCGGCCCGTCAGTCCAGTGTCCGCCTTCGGCCCACCAACCGTAAACAAGCCCGAGGGATTCACCAGAATCTCGGTGTCAGCGCTGATCGGCAGATACGGTTTGCACGCGGGTGCGACGATCAGTGTTTTCACCTCCGCCGCCAACTCATCGAGATCCTTGGTTTTATCGTGCTGGATCGACACCACCACGGTTTCAATCGCCACGGGCTTACCAGCAGCGTCGTAACAAACTGTTACCTGTGCCTTACCATCGGACTTAATACCGGTGATCGTGCCTTGCTTGCGTACCTGGTCGAGCCGGGCGCAAATCTCGTGTGAGAGCACAAGCGGCAACGGCAAACGCTCCGGGGTCTCAGCCGTGGCGTATCCGTAAACGGTTCCTTGGTCACCTGCTCCTTGGAGGGCGAATTCGGTGTCGTCACCGAACCGTGCTTCGAGCGATCGGGTGACTCCTGCGTTGATGTCTGGGGACTGGCGGCGTGTCCAGACGAAGACGAGGAACTTCCACGGCACATAACCCGCCTTGACCAGCGCATAGCGCACCGATTCACGAATACGCGGCCGGCAGGTAGTGGTGATTTCACCTGTGACGATGATCCTGTGGCCAGAGGCCATCACTTCTACTGCGACGCGTGCGGCGGGATCCTCGTAGAGGATGTCGTCAAGGATTGTGTCAGCGATCAGATCGCAGAGCTTATCGGGATGGCCGATACACACTGCTTCAGCGCTGCGAACCATAGTCATAGGAATGCCCTTTCAGTAGAAAAATCAAAAGAAACAAAAACTCCCCGCCTTGTCAGCCAAGAGTGGGGAGCGAAGATAGACAGGCGAACCCGAATCGTGTGTGATACTGGAATACGTGAAAGACGAAACGAGTAAGCCTAATCCGCCAGAGCCTTCTACCGGCGATGGTAAAGCCGTGGCCTATGGAATGATTGCCGGGATAATGACCAGCATTATCTTTCGGTTCATTATGGACGATAACGCCTCAGCGTTAGCTATCGGCACAGGAGTTGGAATCGCGCTAGGGGCAGCTTTCAGCGCAACAAAACGCTCAAAATAACCCCGGCAAGCAACTAGGACGCATCTACGAGCGTGCTTTCAATAGCTGCTCCATCACGTCATCACCCGGAGCCGCACCCGAATAGTCACTAGTGCAGTTAGCCCTAACAATCTCAAAAATCTCATACCAATACACATTCGCCTGCTTGCCAAACGACTGGGACATGGCCACAAACGGGGACGCGATAGCCGCCCCAGTCGTCGGGTGCTTCCCCAACAAACCAAACTTGGAGATCGCCTGCTCACACTGCACATACCGAGCGAACGCCTGCGCATAGGCTTCGATCAGGCGTGGGGCGACGAACTGGGAACAGCCACGTTGATCGAGCCATTGCCACGTTTCTCGGTAGACAAGGTCAGCGCCCAGCGGTTTACCATCACGTTGAACCTCGGACAGGTAGTCGGACGGTTCGGGCATGATCTCACCAGCCAGTACCGCACCGTCCCCGATGTCGCTGCCTTCGAAATCGAACGGCTCGTTCAGCGGATCATCAAGCCGCGTGGTTGAGCGGCCAGCTGCGAGCTTCTCATTCAACGGATCGGGCTTTGCACCGGCTCGCACGCGGCGTCCGCCCCGGTTGGTGCCGTCTTTCGCCATGGGTGTGCCTCCTTGTCTAGGCCGTTGTGGCCTTGGACTGGAGGCCGAAAGTGCGCTCGCGGGCGCTGAAGAATTCGTGGGGCGGGTCAATACCCTGTTTGATTCGGAAATTTTGCGCGCGGTTGGCCCCGCCCGCTGACCTTCCCAAGAGCTGTAGAGATCGAGAGCCCCCTACCCCTCGCCAGGCTTTCGACGTTGGCTCGTGTTCGGCAAACACCATCGAGGTGGGTAACTTTGAGGTTCCAGATGATCGTCGCGCCAGCGGGCAACGTGTGCTCGTCAGTAGGTGTAGACCCGAGGTTGTTGCCGCCATCGGTCGTCATCGAGCGCGGTCTGTCTGGAGTGGCAGGGCTTGCATAGGCTTCGGAGGTTGTTGAAGTTGTGGGTGCCGCCGTGTTCGAGCGGGAGAACGTGGTGGACTTCCTGCACCGGCGTATACCTGCCTTGCTCTAGGCAGTCCTCGCACAAAGGATGTTGTGCGATGTAGGCGGCGCGAATCTTGCGCCAACGCGCGCCGTAGCGGCGGTTGATCTTCGGATCACGCTGATACTTCCGATAGTGTGCGTCTTCCGCCTTCGCGTGCTGCTCGCAGAAACGTTCGTGGGTGAGTTCGGGGCAGCCGGGGTGGGAGCACGGGGACGCTGGTTTTTCTGGCATCGCTGGCTCCTTCCCGAACATGGTGAAACCCCAAGTTCCCGCGTGGGTTCTTGGGGCTTCACCTAGTTTTCAACCACTTACATGTTCTCACACCGATATGCGGTTTTCTATCGCATGTTTCGGATACCCGCTAACGCTAAAGCTGTCCATACAAGGCGGTGGCGAACCTGTCGAGGGCCCGGTTCTTGCGCCGATAGACCGTGTCACGCTCGACATAGAAATGATCAGCGATCATCGACACCTTCTCATCTTGCGTCCCCTCGCTAAGGAAGAAGCCTTCGAGGATGAAGCGGTCGTCTTCAGCGATGACCTCCCACGCAGGCAAGAACCAGTCCATGTACTGGCGAGCCTGCAAGTAGCGAGCCTTGTACGCATCTATTCGCTCAATGCTCGCCACGATCCGGTTCTCCGAAGCGTGGAGGTCGCCCGAGGGTGGTGTGCCGTCCATGCGCGGTGATGCTGGGCTAACCGCGTCAGCATAAGCCGCCTTGATCTGCTCGTCGGTACTCTCGATGATCTGTTCCATCACCGCATAATCCTGCAGAGCGGCGATCGCGGCCTTACGAGTGTCGAGGTATTTCGTCATCACATGCATGAGCGTGTCCTTTCAGTAGTTGTGTGGATTTCTTGTGCGACCGCGTCAATCAACGCAGCCTGAGTAGCGTCCTTCGCATCAAGAGCTTTGAGCACGGCTTCATCGAGCGTCCCTTCCACAACAAGATGCGTGATCGTCACAGGTTCGGATTGCCCTTGCCGATACAGGCGCGCGTTCGTCTGCTGGTAAAGCCCCAGGCTCCACGTCAGCGAAAACCACACCAACAGATGCCCACCTGCCTGCAGGTTCAGACCGTGACCCGCAGATGCGGGGTGAATCAGCCCAAGCACAATCTCGCCCCTGTTCCACGCCTCGATATCGGCCGAGGTTTTCAGCTCCCGAGCCTGTGGGAATCGCGCGGTGATGCGCTTGCGGTCGTGAGTGAACCAATACGCCACCAATAACGGGCTGCCGTTGGCTGCCTCATACAGGTCTTCTAGAGCGTCAAGTTTCCGATCATGCACGGGAGCCCACTGACCGTCGCCGGTGTAGATCGCGCCCGATGCCAACTGCAGCAACTTGCCCGACAACGCAGCAGCATTCGCAGCATCAATCGTCGCCCCATCAAGGTCGAGGACGAGGTCTGCCTTGAGTTGCTCGTAGACGCACCGTTCTTTCGGCTCCAGCACCACAGGCATTGTCGTCACCGTCAGCTCTGGTAGCTGCAGGTGGTCGGTGGTTCGCATCGACAACGTCATATCCGAGATCGCGCCGTAGATCTCATCCTCAGCACCCACGCGTGGCTTATAGGTGAACACCTGCATCCCGTTCCTTTTGTCGGGTACGAACCAACGATCGCGATAACGAGTAATGAAACGGCCCAAACGCTGACCTCCGTCGAGGAGCCGGAATTGCGCCCAGACATCCATGAGCCCGTTCGACGCTGGCGTGCCGGTCAGCCCGACCCAGCGCTTCACAAAGGGCCGCATTTTCACCAACGCCGTGAACCGCTTCGCGCGGTGGTTTTTGAAGCTGGAGAGTTCGTCGATGACGACCATGTCGAACGGCCAGCTACCCCCGAATTGGTTCACCAACCATGGAATGTTTTCACGGTTGATGATGGTCACCATCGCAGACGCCGCGAGAGCGTTCAGCCGGTCTTGCTTGTTTCCAACAGCGACCGCGATGGTGAGCCCATCAAGGTGATCCCACTTCGCTATTTCGGCTGGCCACGTATCGCGGGCTACCCGCAGTGGTGCGATGACGAGGACGCGGTGGATGGTGAAGTAGTCGAGCATGAGCTGCCAGATCGCCGTCAACGTGATCACTGATTTGCCCAAACCCATCCCAAGGAGAATCGCGGCCTCGTCGTGGTCGATGATGTATTGGGTTGCTTGTGTTTGGTAGTTATGCGGCTGATAGTGCATCAAGCACCTCCTTGATGCCGTCCACCGAATCGATGACGAAGGTCTGGAATCCCTGGTCGCGCAGTTGGTTCATCCGACGTAATTGGATTGGGCGTGGCTGTTTGCCTGGTGCTTTGAGCTCAACGAAAACAGCCCGGCTGTTCATCAGGCATATCCGGTCAGGTACACCCGTGGTTCCAGGGCAGACAAGCTTCCAGCACAAGCCACCGATGTCTTCAACGGCGTTCTTGAGTTTCGTTTCAATTACGTGTTCGTTCATGGTCACTCCTTGAGTTCAATTCAGGGGTGACGGCATGTGACGAGTCGTTCCTAACCTTTTATATAGAGAAAAACACCATGTAATTTCACATGCGTAAGGTAGGGAATGGCTCGTCACAGCTCGTCACCATGGGGTTAGTTGCCGAACTCGGATGCGATCGCGAGCCCGTAGACGTACATGCCGTGTTTGGTCTTTTTCCGCACGAATCCGGCTTGTTCGACCGCAGCGTTGAAGTCGACCATCGGGCGCGCCCATCCTGAGGTGTTTTGCGCCCACGCTCGATACGTCTGGTAGAGGTCACCGGCACGCTCTGATAAGCCGTTCTCGACGTCGCATGAGTCTTCAAGGAACTGGGAGAACCAGTCGTTGTCTTCCTTATAGGCCTGTGAGGCTTGAACGACCTGAAGTGGGGCTTTGAGCTTGTAGCCCTCGGTGTGAATGAGGCGCGCTCCCTCCATGATCCAGGAAAGGATCGCCCCGCCAGCGTATTCGTAGAGGTGGTCGGCGTAGTTCTTCACGTCCGTATCGCCTTCGATGGTGGCGTTGAACGGGATGACGATTAGACGCCGCCAGATGCCTGCGTCCATGGCTCCCACACGCGGTAAATGGTTCGTGTAGAGCACGAGCGTGTGGGAGGGTGTGAAGGCGAAGGGGTCCTTGAACTTTTTCTCTGCCGAGATCTGATCGGTCGAGGCAAGCTGTTTGACGTTCGAGGTTGATAGGCGCATGCCTTCCTCGGTTTCAGCCGCGATCAAGAGCCGTTTGCCTCTGGCTTCGGCGAGTTCGGGTTTGACGTTGCGGCGCACCCCGACAGTGAGCGCGTCGGCTGAGATCGTGCCCGAATACGTCCCCAACACTCGGGCGATAGTGTTCCAGAAGGTGGATTTGCCGTTGCGGCCGTCCCCGTAGGCGATGACGAGGGCTTCGACGAAGACTTGCCCGATAGCTGCCAGGCCGACAATGCGCTGCACGTAACCAATCAACTCGGCATCTGTTTGGAAGAACACGTCCAGGGCGTCGGCCCAGATCTGTGCGCCCTCATCGCTGGGGCTGACAGCGGTCTGCTTGGTCAGCAGATCGGCTGGATTGTGCCCGTGGCTTGTGCCGTCGCGTAGATCCCAGGTACCTGCCGGGGTGTTGAGCTGGTAGGGGTCGACGTCGAGGTCGCGGATACGTACCTGCAAGATTGGCCCGGCTTCTTTCAACGTGGCCGTGATGTTGCGTGATAAACGCCTGGAGAGAACAAACTTGTGGTAGTTTTTTGCCTCATCCCACGCCCGGAACGCGGACGCCTGCACAGGCGTGAGCTTGGCGATGCCGCGTGCTTTCGACGATGCGGAGGCCATCACGAGATCTGCGCCGGTTGCCGTCATGGTCTCCCACGTGGACGCGATCAGACGGTCTGCTTCCTCGAGCTGGCGGGAAGTTAGCTCTTGAACGACGCCTTGTGCGGATAAGTCGTTCTCGTCCCACACGCCGTGGTCGTAGACGAGCCACTTGGTAGCCAGTGAGTAGCGGATCTTGTTCGCATACTCGCCAGCCAATGTGTCTGCCTGACCGACATCGGAAAAATCATCCGGGCGCAAACCCGCCAACGCCTCATAAGCCTCTGGCGGCAGATAGCTCGGGTCGGAGGCGACCTTCGAAGCGAACCTGCATGCCGAGTTCCAGATCGTCTGCAGTTCGCCCTCGCTGAGTGGTGGTTCGCAGAGGTTGGCTTTGCGGTCGAAGAGGTCTCGTGCTTGGTCGGTATCGCCGTAGCGGATGAGGACCCTGCCAGCGAAGCGCGACAACGTAGCGTTGCGCGAGCCTTCACCAATCACGAGAGTGCTTTGATCGAAGGCGGCGAACACGTCCTGCTCATCAGCGTTATCGAGCCACGCATCGAGCAACTGGTCGCCCTCATGCACAGTGATCTGTGGGTTGGTGGTGCCGTAGATGAACCTGCCTGCGTCCAGAGCGTTGCGGTCGAAGAAACCAAACCGTGATGCCAGGCGATGCTTGAATCCCGCATATTCGTCCGCGTTCGTGATCGTGTGGATTGGGAAGTAGACGTGGAAACGTGGCCGGGCGGAGAGCACACCCTTCGGCTTCATGTGGTTGCGGGAGGTGGCGGTCATGAACTCCACACCAGACATCAACTCGCCGAGCTTCTCATGCGTGATCCACTCGGTGTGGGTTTCGGTGTGGTCGTTATCGATATCCATCACCACGCAATCCGAAGACATGAACGCTGCAGTTGAGCGGCGGTCATTCATGTAGGTGGCTGCCACGTGATCAAAGCCAGCAACCGCTGTCAGCGAAGCCGCATCAGTGACCTCGTGTCGATGCGGGTAGTGGTTATTGTTCTGCACGCCGGTAACCGTGGCAGCAAACAGAGTGAAGGACGTGGTCATGGCGTGACCTCCTTGAAATCAGAATCGAAATACTTAATCGGCAACTCGAGGTCGCGCGCCCACCCGATCTCTAAGCGCATACCAGGGCTCACGCGTCCGACATATGCCCACAGCGCTTCGCACTTGGCGAGCAACACCCTGTTGAAAAACATCGCCAACTCACGCTGATCAGGGTCTGCATCATCCATGAACTGGGGATAGTGCAGATGCGGAGCGAACGGGATCTTGCCCGCGCTTACTGCAAACCCACAGAATTGACGGGCGAGCTCAACGTTCGCCTCGGTGTCACCTGAGTAGGGCGAGCAGATATAAACCAAGGGTCGGTAGCCGAACTGTTCACGCTGGAGCTTCTTCAAAGCGTGGTAGCTCGTCAGGTCCAGATAGCCTTCGGTGTTCTTCTTCGAAAAACCAATATCAAGAGTCGCGACGGTCATGCTTGCACCTGACTTTCACGCTCAATCACCGGGAGGATGCCGAGCTGGTTCTTGAGCAGGTCGTAGATGAACAGACGTCCCTTCTGGGTCCAGTACATGTGGGTGCGGGTCTGGCCTTCGCCGTATTCGTGGGTCTTGGACTGGGTGTATCCCTGCTCGGCGTACTTCGCGTACAGGAACCACCGGCCCGACTGATGGAACTGCACGTGAGCATCTCGCAGGATCCGGTTGAGCTTCTTCGCGGAGAGTCCGTAGTCCTTCGCAATCGCGGTCGTCGTCAACAGCGAATCGGACTGCAACACAACGTCGTAGTACGAGACTTTCGGTTCCGCTTCGAGCAGGGCTTGCTCTGCTGCCAGGCGTTTGGCCCGTTCGGCCCGCAGAGTGGCGATGGCATGCTCCAGGAATTCATCGTCAGCGAGTAGTTCGTCGTAGGCGTACATGCCGTGGCGGCGAATCGTCGGTAGCACTTCATCGAACACCCAGGCTTCGAACTTCTGTGCTGCCGGGAGCTTTGAAGAGATGATGAGGCGGTAGAGGTCACCTTCGGTAATGAAGGTGGCTTCTTGTTCGCGTCCCATGGCATCGACGATGGGGTAACGTTTTAGACCCCCATCGGCGCGAGCATGATCGCGTACTGCCTTGCTGGCGTTAACGTAGCCGAGCGCAGTGGCGACGTCCTTCCCACAAAACAGCGTCTGGCCATCATTGGTGATGGTGCGGATGGTGCCGAACACGTCGTTGGTGAATGTTTGAATCTGGTTTCCCATGGCGGGGTTCCTTCCCGAGACCCCGTCGAGAAAAACTCGTGCCGGGCGGCACAAGGAGTTAAGGGCCTCACCCCACTGCCGACGAACCTAAAAGTGTTAAATCCATGCAGGATATACCCCGCAGACAAACAATGCTGCGCGAGCGAGCATGGATGGTATGAGTGAAATCGATAAAGCAACGGTGTGGGCGATGGCAATGCGCATGCGTCTCTTTGCGTTCTTGGAATACTTACACGATCTTGACAACGATCCAGCGCCCTCTGCTGCGAATCAGCAGATCGCCGCGTATCTTCGAGAGTTCATGGAAACCGACCCGAAGCTGCTGCTCGGCGACGAGTAGGAGTTAGTCCTTGCGGTAGTAATCGCATTCGTAGCCGTCGGCGTCGAGTGGGAGCCCTGCTGCCCAGTCGGGCGGTGTCGTCATGAGCTCGCACGCGTCAGCAACGGTGAAGCCCGAATCTGTGGGTTCGTCGATAACGATCTCGTCGTGAACATGCATCACAATCTGGTGCCCTGCCTCGGCGACTGCGTGCATGCCGGTGACGAGCAGATCACGGGCGATCGCCTGCACGATATTCTCGACAAGTTTGCCGCCGTAGGTTTCGAGCTGTCCCCAGCGGCGCGCTGTGGTGGTTCCGGTGTAGGTGATAGACGTTCCACCCCACTGGTTCTCACCCAAACGCGGCTGCACATACGCAAGTCGTCTTCCGGAGGGGAGTTCGATGAAGAG
Source organism: Gleimia hominis (assembly GCF_032085515.1). Classification (GTDB taxonomy): domain Bacteria; phylum Actinomycetota; class Actinomycetes; order Actinomycetales; family Actinomycetaceae; genus Gleimia; species Gleimia hominis. The sequence continues at coordinate 100,910 of NZ_JASXSX010000001.1, read as the reverse complement.
AATCCCGGACTCCACGGTAAAGCGTAGGTTCCGCAGCCGGATCGGCTGGCGCGACGTGATTGCAGCGATCGCGGCTTCTTCGACGTCTGCCCAGAGCTGGGCGATGTGTGGGTTAGCTTGCCGCCAGGCGTCGACGATAGGTTTGAGCTCGTGCTCAGCGAGTCCCATGGTGAGTGCTCCCATAGCTTTGAGCGCACCGATCGATCCGCCATAGCCACAGGCGAGCACCGCGATCTTCCCTTTTTGGCGAAGCTCGCCATTAATACCGTGTTTTTCGACTGGGACGCCGAACATGCGGCTCGCAGTTTCGCAGTAGAGGTCTTTTCCCGCGCGGAAGGCCTGGAGGATGGTTGTTTCTCCTGCGAGCCAGGCGATGACGCGCGCTTCGATTGCAGAAAAGTCCGCGACAATAAACCGATTGCCGGTACTAGGGATGAAGGCGGTGCGGATCAACTGTGAAAGTGTGTCGGGCACGGAGTTGTAGAGCAACTCAAGTGCGTCGAGGTTGCCTGTTCTGACGAGTGTTCGTGCTTGGTCGAGGTCAGGTAGATAGTTCCTGGGGAGGTTTTGGACTTGGACGAGGCGTCCGGCGAAGCGTCCGGTACGTCCTGCTCCGTAGAACTGGATAAGACCGCGTGCACGGCCGTCGCTGCCTGTAACGTTTTGCATGGCCTGGTATTTCTTTACGCTGGATTTCGCTAGATCGCCGCGCAGTTCGAGGACTTCTTTCACCGCGCCAGTAGCAGCACTTAGTGCAGTGTCGACGTCGGCTTTCGCTAGTGATTCGAGTTCGCAGCCGTGGTTGTGGAGCCATTGTTTGAGCTGGATCGGCGAATTTGGATTCTCCAACCCCGTGAGTTTCTGCGCTCGCGCAAGCGACGCGTTGCGGTGGTGCTCGTCCACGGCAACGGCATTATCGACAAGGGTATGGTCAAGAAGAATCCCGACATCATTAATGCGTTGGTCGAGGGCGTAGGTGTCCCATTCGGACTCCGGCATCGGAAAAGACGCCAGTCTGTCGTGGATGGCTTGTTCGACTTCGACGTCGCGCCGGTTGTAGTCGATAAACCTTGCCCACCCGGTCGGGTCAGCTGATGGTGGATTCCTGCGGTTGCCGCCATTCAAGACTGAGGGTGTGGCGGGTGTGCAGAACTGCTTGATCAGCTTCTTACCTACTGTGTCTTTTTGGACGTCAAGCTTCAAAACTGTGGCTACTGCGTCGAGGCTCATCGGCAGGCCGAGGTAGGCCGACCAGGTCATGGTGCACCGCCACTGTCTTGGGTCAAGAAACCCATCACCGAGAAGCTCGGGATGGTAAAGACGGAGCCAGGCGGACAGGCAGACTCGTTCGAAGGCGGCGTTATGCGCCCATTTGACCACATCCGGATCCACCAGTGCCGCCAGCACCTCGTCGGGCAGGGTCTCGCCGCTGGCAAGATCCACCACCTCTACCGGGCCGCCATCAATCGAATAACCGAACAAGAGCAGGTCGAAGTCTGGGTGCTCGCAATACGGGTAAACGCCCGTCTTAGCGAGTTGGACGGGGCTGAAAGATTCAATATCGCAGAAGAGTGTTCGCATGACGGAGTTCCTTTCACATCAGAGGAAAAGTGGAGGGAACCAACAATGAACGCTGGTTCCCTCCACGATTGGAGTTGGTTAGTTCAGGAAGTCTTCATCAGCGGCGAAGGCACCGAAGTCGGTCTCGGCCGAGACACGCCCGCCGCCAAGGCTCTCACCGTCACGGGTCTTTTGGATATTGCCCAGTGCGCAAGCGATGCCACGGTTGCCGTTTGTGTTGAACGCATAGAAGGACAGGGATACTCGTGCGTAGCAGCCCGAGTACACTTCGGCGCGGTCCAGGATCGGGGCGACGTTCATATCAACAATCTGTGGAGCGGTCAGCGAGTTAGCGTTGAGGAAGTAGGCGCCCTTGTAGGCTTCGTCGTCACGCTCAATATCCCCATCACGCAACGGAAGCTTCAAGGCGGCCTTATTGGGACGCTTCCCACCAAACTTCCCAATCCCGGCCTCGATGGCGGCATCCACGGCCTTCTCAATGGCTGCGATGGTGGCGGTGTCGGATTTGGGGATAATCAGGGAGACGGAGTATTTGGGTTTGCCGCCTTGGATGGAGTTCGGCTCCCAGACGTGTGCGTAGGATAGGCGAACTTCGCCGGTCACAATACGAGTTGTGTTAGTCGTTGTCATAATCTTTTCTGCTTTCTACTTGTTACTTGTTTGGTTGAAAATCGGTGGCCGCACTCACTAGGTCGAGCGGTGGCCGTTTATCGGATGCAGGAACCAGGGTGGGTTTGCCTGCAGGTTTGGTCACGAGATCACCGAGGATCTCGTTGAAGGCGGGTTTGCCCATGAGCTTTTCCATGGCTGTGAGGGTGATGATCTTGCGGTCATAGATGTCCTTGTAGCCAGCCGCCTCAGCAGCCGCAGCGACGTCTTTCTCGGAGGTGTATTTGCGTACCGACCTGCCTGCGACGAGCTTGAAGCCCTCAAACGTGACGCCTTGGTTGACGGCTTTTGAGAGTGCGTAGGCTTCGACATCCGACGCCCATGTTTTGAGCTGCGGAATCCGGGCAAGCACGTCAGCGATCTCCGCATCACTCAGTTCGGCCGGTGGCGCGAACTCCAACTTGGCCAGCGTCAGATTAGCTTCAGCTCGTGCTCGACACGTTGGCGCGATACGACAGAACTGGCACCACGATCCGGGACAGAACTCACCCTCACCTACGGCTGCGAGCTCGGCTTTCGGTTTCATCTCGGCCTCAGCCCAGGCTTCAAGTTCTGCGACGGTGATGCTCCAGGTGTTGACGTTGGATCGGCGTGGTTGGTAGATCGTCACCGCTACGCGCTCGATGTCGTACAGGCTCCCGAACGCATGGAGCGCTCCGAGGGCGTAAAGCATGAGTTGCGGGTTCTGCTCGGCTTCAACCAACACACCTTGCCCGTACTTCAGATCAATGATCTGGAGTGTGGGTTCAGCGATGATAACGGCGTCGCCGGTCCCGAACCCGCCCGGCACGATGTGGGAGAAGTCGAGACGCTGCTCGATCAGCACCTGCGGATCACCACAGGTTTCCCGCGCGATCGAGATGTGTTCCTGGACAAAGGCGACGTAGTCGTCGGTCAGGTGTTCCATCTCGGTATCGATCCAGTCGGATTCCGGTTTGAAGGCTGGTGCCTGGTGGAGGGCGCGCCGCAGTTTCCACTCTGCGAGGGCGTGTGCTGCGGTGCCCTGTTCGGCAGCCGCCGACGAGGCATTCGGCTCGCGTGACTCCAGGACTGCGCTGGGTGGGCAGTTCAGCCAACGGTGCGCACCCGACGCCGAGAGCAGCGAGTGCTGGTCAGGCATCGGATAGCTCCTTCGCCTTGGCGAGCAGCCACGAGTATTTGGCCGGGTCGACCACCGACAACTTGTCTGCGCCGGTGGTGACGATCAGCTCACGTATCTGCTCGGTCAAGCCTTGGCTGGAGAGCTCGGCGAGCACCCCACGCACCTGCGCCAGCGACACCGGCTCCGGCTCAGGTGCCGGTTCGGGTGCCTGCTGGTGGGTGGCCTCGTGCTCGGCGGCTGCTTGCTCAAGGTCGGGTTGGGCGAGCCCGGCGGCGGCGATCGGACGCGCACCAGGCATCCCGGCATGATCCTCAAATGAGCCCCACGCGGTCTCCTCGATCGCGGCCGCGAGCATGGTCACGCCTTCGGCGATCCGGTTGAGTGCCGCGATGTGCTTGTTCGCGTCGGTGACATTCACGCCGCATCACCGCCTTTGTGGGTGACGCCGACCGCGTCGGCCAGCGCCATCAGATCGTCGTCGGTTTCGGCGATGTCGATCTGTTTGACCGAGTTGCCGGGCACGACGATGGTGACGCGCTGCTTGCGGCCCAGGAGCTTGCGCATGATGCGTTCGCGCAGGGTGACTGTGCGGGTGCCGACGATCCCCGGATCATCGGGGATGTGCTTGGCGATATGGAGCTTGAGCCGATGCTGGGTCATCTCCTTCACCTGCCTTCCTTACTGGTGGGAGTGGCCCGGGTGGCTGCTCCCTTCACCCCACTGCCGACACCATCGGAAGTGTTAAATCGCGTCGCCTCCACCGCTGCGCGAAGGACCGCAGCTGCTTCCTTGAACAGTTGTGAGACTCGGGCTCGCGACAGGCCCAGGGCGCGGGCAACGTCAGACTGCTTCATGTCCGCGTCGGCGAGCATCAGCTCCATCACTTGTTTGTGCTTGCCCTCCAGGCCAGCGATCGCCTCCCGCAGCGCTTGGAATTCGCGGGCCTTCCGAGCGGTGTCTTCAGCGGCGATCAGTTGGTCTTCGGGCGACGCGGTGATATCCTCGACAACCGCAGATGGATCGTCGGACTTGTCAACAACGAATTCCGGTTCACGGTCGATCTCCATGAACCAGTCGAGCGACCACGGCGCGTTTTTCGGCACCCGGCAGCCACGGCGCGGGCCGCACCCGGCACCGCAGCTGCACTTGCGAGCGCTGGGGCCACGATCACCCCGATAGGCCTCGTGGAAGACGGCCTCTTCCTGCCGAGCCAGTTCATCGAGAATCTGCTGCGGATACCTCGGCTTGATCTCATCGACCGGACGGTCTGTCTGTTCGGCGCGTTCACGCCGGTCGGTTTCCACCATCACGGCAAACTCACCAGAGTCGATCTCGTAGACGTCGGTGACGGATTCATGCTTGTTGTTGTCGGCTTCGTGCCTAAAGCGGATTGTGAGCGCAGCGTTGTTGTTCTGCGTTTCCTGCGCGTCCGTACGCTTGGACATTGGGGATCTCCTGTCGGATTGGGATCCGCAGGAGTCCGCAACGCCGCAGAAACGGCAAGACGGGCAGGTTCACGCGCCTCAAAGTCGAGGTAATGCGTGATCCTTGCCCGTCTAGCGGTTCTGCGGATCGAACTGTTTATGTCGGTATTCAGTTGTGTTTCAGTGGGTTATCGATAGTGCGGTTCAGGTGGGGGCCGTCGTTCGTGACATTGATGAAAGCCCCCGCAGTCGTCGAACCAGAGCCGGGAGAGGAATCCCTTATGGACGATCTCGATCTGCCTACGCTCTAGGTCGACACGGCAAATCGTTTTGCCTCCCGCGTTCTTTACTGTTTCCATAACACCTCCTATTCACTAGTTAGCTAAGTTGCTTACAACATGGGTAAAAAAGAGAACCCGACTCGTAGCGAATGAATTACGCGGTGAGCTTCAGGTTCTTGATGCGGATTGCGGCAGCCTGCTTAGAAACCTCGAAAGTCCCAGCGAGTTCCCGGACGACACGGCGCTTGCGTCGCTCATCCAATGATCGCCAGCCTTCGGGGGCAAGCTCGGTGAATGCCTGCGAGAACGGGTCGCGGGGCATGAGCAGCGCAGCCCCGAGGTAGTTGGCTTGGAACTCGGCGCGATCAACCTTGTCAGTGCGAACGCCCTCCGAGGTAGTGGTGAACGGGCGATACCCTGTTTCTCCCTTGCACTTCATCCGAGGGTCTCGGTAGTAGATATGCCGATGCAGAAGGAGGTGAGCACACTCGTGGGCAATCGTGAAACGCAGTCGACTGTCCGGGGAGTCACGCAAGGCATCGTCGTCGATAACGATTGTTCGTTCTGGAAAAGCGATGTCAACCCTTGCGCCGGTAGACTCGAAGATGGGGATGGACAGCTCCTGGAAGATCGACATTCCAAGCACGCTGCCGTCCGACGAAAGCCGCTGATAGTCCAGTGCCGCTCCCAGGTGAAACTCGGCGAAGCTGTCGACGTCGAGCGGGATAGGCGCTACCAGTTGAGCGCCACCGGCGAATTTCTCGAGCTCCTTCTCTGCGCGAGCCTCGAGTCGCTCCTTACTGAGGTATTTGGGGTCAAGGCTCACTGGTCAGCTTCCCCGCCTTCAATGATGTCGATGATGTCCCGCCACTGCTGGTCACTCAGGTCATGTTCTTTTGCCCGGCGAAGAGCGACGCGAGCCATGTCGGTTTGCATAATGTAGCCCGACAGGTCGGTAGACACCTGGTTCTCGCGAGTCAATGCTGCCAGGTCATACATCCGCTCCCTCTCGGAGCGGGAGAGTCGCAACGTCTCGGCGATGTCCCCCAGCTTGCCGTCCGGGGCAGCCCGGCGCCCTTTCTCGATGTCACTCAGGTACGGAGCGGTCACACCGATGGCGTCCGCGAATTTGCGCATGGTTAAGCCCTGCGTCTTCCTATGTGCTTCCAGGAAGGCACCGAAGCTTTCTGGTTTGGTCATTGGAACAGCCTCCTCACGTCTGTTAGCAACTAAGCTAACACGTGAAGTTAACTGGTGCAAGTCTACGGATCAGGAGCCGTCTCGCTGGCTGTCCTCGTGCCGGGGTCGGTTGAGGCGGTCGTGGATGAGCGGGAGCAGGATCGCGTCCACGTCGGCGCGGAAGGCTTTGTCCGACAGGTACTTCATGGAGAAGTCGTGATTCTGGGTCATCCGCGCCAGCATGACGTCGGGCATCTTCTCCTCGTAGATGATCTTGAACAGGTCGAGCGGGTTATGGGCCCGCAGCTGGATCTCGTTGTCTTGGGCGAGGTCGTCGGCGACCTGTTCGAGCACTTTGTCCATGTTGGTGAACTCGGTGCCCCATCGTTCGTTGAGGGAGTCGAGGATCTTGGAGAGTCGCTCGCGGTCGTCTTCGGTGGGCATGCTCAGCTTGGGCGAGTTGTTCAACTCACCCACCTGGTCTTGTAGGTCGATGGAACCCTCGTAGACCGACTGGAGCCGGTAGTACTGCAAGGTGACCTCATCATCCAGGTGTGGGGCAGGGTCGCCGTCGATGTGGAGCTTGCGGGTCAGCAGCTTCGCGTATGCGGCGAACTTATGCAGTTGCTCGTCGTCGAAGCGGATGATGTGGGTCAAGAACTCGTAGTTGCGGTTGAACTTGTTGAACGCCGAGCGCACCTCGAGCTTTTCCTCGTCGTCAAGCGCGTCAAAGCGGTCGACCGCAGGGTCGAGGTAGGCGTTGAGCCTGCCGAAGTCGAGGTTGGTCTGCTGTTTTTGCTCTCTGAAGAACACGGTCGCGAATCCGTCGATTTCTTCGTCTCGCCACAGCTGGTAGGAGGCGATCAGGTGGTAGAGGTCGTAGACGATGTTCGGGTCGGTTTCCTCGCTGATCGAGGTCGACACGTAATAGTCTTGGAACGCCGCCTGAATGTCGTCAGCGCTGTTGACGAAGTCCAACACGAACGTATCTGACTTGCCCGGGCACATCCGGTTGATCCGCGACAGGGTCTGCACGGCCTTGACCCCGTGGAGCTTCTTGTCCACATACATGGTCTGCAGCAGGGGCTGGTCGAATCCGGTCTGGTATTTCTCGGCCACCAGCAGAATCTGGTACTCACCGGTGTCGAACCGGTCTGGCAGCTCGGCTTCGGGGAAGCCGTTGAGTTGTTCCTCGGTGTAGTCCTGCCCATCGTCTTTGACGGTGCCGGAGAACGCCACCAGCACACCCAGGTCGGTGTAGCCCTTGGCTTTGATGTAGTTGGCGAACGCGAAGTAGTAGCGCACAGCGTGCAACCGGGAGCCGGTCACCAGCATTGCCTTGGCTTTGCCGCCGATCTTGTGCGCCACGTTGCTGCGGAAGTGCTCGATGATGATCTCGGCCTTCTGCCGCAGATTGTGCGGATGCAGGGCTAAGTACTTGCCCAGCGCCTTGTTTGCCTGCTTCTTGGCGTACTCCGGATCGTCAGCGGTGGCCTTACCAACCTTGTAGTACGTCTGGTAGGTGGTGTAATTTGCCAGCACGTCGAGGATGAAACCTTCCTCGATCGCCTGCTTCATCGAATACACATGGAAAGGACGCGGAGTACCCTCAGCTACCGGGGTTCCGAAAATCTCCAGGGTCTTTTGCTTCGGGGTGGCCGTGAACGCGAAGAACGATAGATTCGGCTGACGGCCGTGAGTGGCCATCTCCGCCGCGATCTGTTCGTCAACCTCGAGCTCCTCGGCCTCTACCTGAGCCTCAGCTCGAGCGTAACGATCCAGCAGCTCCGCCTCGGACTCCTGACCCGCTTGGGCAGTGTCAGCCAGCACCTGCTTGAGCCGCTCAGATGCCTGCCCGGTCTGCGACGAGTGTGCCTCATCCACAATCACCGCGAACCGCTTCCCAGCCGTCGCGATGTTGGACACGTCAACGAACGGGAACTTCTGCAACGTCGAAATGATGATCCGAGCACCCCGACCCAGCGCATCAGTGAGCTGGCGGGCGTTCTTGTCGACCTTCACCACCACACCGGCGGTGTGATCCATCGAAAAGACCGTGTCCTGGAGTTGCTTGTCCAACACCCTCCGGTCAGTGATCACAATGATCGAATCGAACACCACCCGCTGTTCGTCATCATGCAGGTTTGACAGGTGGTGAGCCAGCCACGCGATCGTGTTCGACTTGCCCGACCCGGCCGAGTGCTGCACCAAATAGTTATGGCCAGCACCGTTCGCCTTCGCGTCCGCGATGAGTTTGCGGACCGCATCGAGCTGGTGGTAGCGCGGGAAGATCACCTTGTCTTTCGACTTCGCAGGACGCCCCTCGGGTGTCTTGCCGGGCACGAACTGCACGAACCGGTGCAAAATGTCCAGCAGCGAATCCTTTGCCAGCACCTGCTCCCACAAGTACGAGGTCTTGAACTTCCCCTCCACCGCAGAATTCCCGGCACCGTTCTGGAAGCCCCGGTTGAACGGCAGGAACACCGTATCTTGGCCGGCAAGTTTCGTGGTCATCCACACCTCATCGGTGTCAACCGCGAAGTGCACCACCGCACGCCGGTTCAACCCAAACAACGGCTCCGAGGACGGGCGATCCCGCTTGTACTGGGCGATCGCGTCGCGGTACGTCTGGCCGGTCAACAGATTCTTCAACTCGAGTGTCACCACTGGGATGCCGTTCACCAACAGCACCGTGTCAACCGAGTTCTCACTGCGCGTTGAATAACGCAGCTGGCGCACGATGCTCATCTCGTTCGCCCAATACTTCTCAGCAAGCACCTCGTTCAAGTCAGTGCCGGGCGCGAAATACACCAGCTTGAACCGAGCACCCACATCCTCAATGCCACGGCGCAACACATCGATCACACCACGCTGATCAAGCTGCGCAGCGACACGCTTCAGAAACTTCTGCTCCGCGTTCCCTCGGTAAGTGCGCTCCAACTTCGCCCACTGATCCGGCTGAGCAACCTTCACAAACCGGATCAGGTCAGCTGGATACAGGCACAGCTCACGATCAAAACCCTGCGGGTCACGCGTCTCAAACCGGTCAAACTCCGATCCCTGGGTAGTCAGCCAGTATTCGATCTCGGACTCAAACCTGCGCTCCGACGTATCCATCATGCCTCCTCACTAACGCGGACCTTGCCCGTCACCACATCATTAATAACCTGCTTGCGATACCGCCCCAACAACTCAATCTGACGGTCAATATCGCCAATCAAGCCGTCAATTTCTGCTGTCTTCGTGTCAAGGTGAGCCGCAATAGCTTCCTGCTCGCGAAGCGGCGGAAGAAGTGTTGGCAGTTTCCTTAGTTCTGAATAGTTCAACGACTGGCGCACACCAGATCCAAGCCCGTAGAACATCTTCTTTAGATCGTAAGCGCGCATCATCCATCCAAGGAATCGCGGATCTATCTGAGCCCTGGGAATAAGCCCAATGTATGCTCCTGTGATGATTCCACGTTCACTCACGTAACCACTGCGCAGGCTTCTCTTGTCATTTTGCAGATCGGTCATGCGTAGAACTACATACCCAGGATTAACGATTTGATAAGCATCAAATGAAGCTGGCAACAGCCCAAAGCCAGATTAATATCCTTGCGAATGATAGAACCGTAGCTAAGGCTCAGGAGATTACTCTCCGAAAGATCCTTGTTCTTCGTTTTGTTCTCATCTGTCATATTCGAAAGCGTCTGGATCTGCCACGCTTCTGGGTAATGGACAGGATGGTCTGTCCATCATGCTTAACTTGGCGTTTACGAATCTCAAATTGATATTTCGTTTTCTCTACTGCCCAGTCTGTCGGAATCTCACCAATCCACGGAACGCCGCTGTCTTTGTAGTGTTCGTAGACCTCCATTTAGTTCACCTGCTCGTTGAAGAGTTTGGCGATGGAGGCTTGGATTTCGGCTCCGAGGGTTTGGATTTCGGCCAGGGTTTCGGTGGGGTCACCGAGTTCTTCGTACTGGTAGAAGTAGCGGGTGAAGGGGATCTCGTAGCCGATCTTGGTCTTGCCGGGGTCGACGTAGGCGTCTGGGGCGTACGGGATGACTTCTCGCTGGATGTAGGCGTCGATGTCTTCGGCAAGTGGGATTTGCTCGGTGTCACGTAGCGCCGGGTCAGGTTCCGGGTTGCCCTTGGCGTCGCGGCAGATGTCAGCACTCGGGTCGGTTTCACCCAGGGCCGTCACGATCGCTTTTAGCAGCGGGGCGCGCACCGTCAAACCATACTCCTTGAAAGAGGCTTTGAGGACCTTCGTGAATTCGTCGCGGTTCTTCCACACCGCCTCACCGTCAAGGCTATCGAGCGCACTGACGATAGCAGTCTGGGCGTTCTTGCCTGCTTGGATTTCGGCGCTGCGTGCAGGCTCGCTGCGTTTCTTCGAGCTGGCAAGGTTCTTGAACGCGGTTTGTTCCCACAGTCGCTCAATTCGTTCGGGTGTGGCGGTGAAGTTCAAACGTAGTGGACGTTCCACCGTGACTTCATGGAAGCCGAACTCGCAGGTGTCAAAGATCTTAGAGTGCTCGTCCTCGGTAAAGTCGCCGTAGATGCGCGCGATTTGGGCAATGTTGTCCTCGGTCAAGTATTTGCGTTTTTCACCCAGGGGTTTGCGCATCCTGGCGAAGAGTCCGGTGGCGTCGATTAGTTGCACCTTGTTTTTGCGGATTGACGCTTTGCGGTTGGAGAGCACCCAAACGTAGGTGAGGATACCGGTGTTGTAGAACATCTGGTCAGGCAGGGCGATGATGGCTTCCAGCCAGTCGTTTTCAAGAATCCAGCGGCGAATGTTCGACTCACCCGAGCCTGCCGCGCCGGTGAACAATGGTGATCCATTGAACACGATCCCGATCCGGGTGCCTGGCGCGTTCTGGGTATCAGCCGGGTCGTAGGGCTTCATCTTCGAGATCATGTGTTGCAAGAACAGGAACGACCCGTCTGAAATACGTGGCAGGCCGGCACCGAATCTGCCCTTCCACCCTCGCTTCTCGGCTTCGTCTTTGATCGGGTCGGCGTACTTCTTCCATTCCACGCCGAAGGGTGGGTTGCACAGCATGTAGTTGAACGTTCGTCCAGCTGTTCTGTCAGCGGTCAGCGAGTTGCCGAAGTAGATCCGGTCGGCATCCTCACCCTTGATGAGAGTGTCCGATTTCGCCACCGCATAGGTCTGCGGGTTGAGTTCCTGCCCATACACCTCAATCCGCGCCCCTTCGTTCAGCTCGTGGGCCCGTTCAATCGCGGCAGAAAGCATGCCACCGGTGCCAACCCCTGGGTCATACAGCGAGGCCATAAACCCTGGCTCGCAAATCACGTCCATGTCCGATTCAAACAAGATGTTGACCATGAGGTTAATGACCTCACGGGGCGTGAAGTGTTCGCCAGCGGTTTCGTTCGAGAGCTCATTGAAACGGCGGATAAGCTCTTCGAAAATGGTGCCCATGTCGGCGTTGGAGACCGCTGCAGGTGAGAAGTCCACGGCTGGGTCGGTGAAAGCGTCGACGATCTGGTAGAGCAGATCGGAGCGATCTAGCCGGTCGATCACGGTGTAGAAGTCGTAGGACTTCAGCACGTCGCGGGCGTTCCGCGAAAAGCCCTCCACGTAGGAGCGCAGGTTGCCCTCCAGGTTGTCAGGATCGTTCTTGAGCGTGTGCAGCGTGAACCTGGAGGTGTTCCAGAACGGGTAGCCGGTAGCTCTCGCGTATTGGATGCGCTTCACCTCAGCCGGGACACCCTTCTGGTCACGGATTGCAAGCACGTCGGCCTTCGTGTCGACGAGCACGGAGTCGAGTCGGGTGAGCACCGTGAACGGCAAGATCACGTCTCCGTACTCGTGCTCCTTGTAGTCACCGCGCAGCAGGTTCGCAATCTTCCAAATGAAGCTGACATAGTTCGTTGTTTTCTCAGTGCTCATTCGGGTCAACTCCATCTTCCATCAATCGCTCGTAACGCTCATGCGACATGACCACCACGAGAGGCTTTCCGTAACGCAACACGTATGCCACATCGTCACCATCAGCCACTTCTTTAAGCAGCTTCGATGCCTGACCACGTCCAAGGTCGCCGATGTTGATGTGCTTCATCGACTTCTTCGCCGTACGTTTCCGCACCATCGCCTCCTTCACCACGAGTTACCGTCAACGCTTCATTTTCCCATAAATACATGCAAAATATCGTCACAATATGCGCGAGATACTACATGTACTTTTGCATGTGGTTCTTCGTGATGATGGAGACATGCGCGCGAGCGAGAACGCCCCACAAGGTAGAAGGTGGGCACGGTCTTATCAATCACAATTGAGGGCACGCCCCCTCGCCAGATATCCGCTAAAGCAAGCCCGCCAGCAGACCCCCTCAACCAGAAACGTGCACCAATCCAACGGGAAGATCGGGGACGAGCATCCGATTACTGAACCTCCAGCACCCCAGCGAACAGCCCCAGAAACAACAAAAACCCCTACTCAACAGGGGTTCAAGAGCTCAAGCGGCTTTTATCATTTTCGACGTCTAACTATCCATGTCCACGGGGGCACACCATATTTGAACCCAATCTTGCTCGAAAATTCGAACGTTACCATCCGCAAAGAAGCCAATGAAATCAGGTACAACGTGCCAGAAGCGTTCTCATCGTCTTATTTCATGTTCTAGCCCCCGCTTGGATAGTCGCAAACAAGAGCCGACACTCAGATTTCCTCTGTGTGAACCATGCGCAGATCCACCTAGTTAGCCCATGAACTCTGCTATTGATACAATGCCCTACCGGCGGCGAAGACCGGATCTAAAATAGTAGCTCAGAATACGTCAACAGAGATGCCGCAGCCAAGGGTAGGTAACCAACGCCCGAAATGTATATTGAAGCCAATAAATTTGACAAAAGTGATATAAACCACATAATCTTTCGGTGTGCACGACCAGACCTGCGTTCGTTACAGATAGAAAAGGACATTCTCATGAATGTAAAGAAGAAGATTGTTGCACTTGCCTTAGTTGGTATTCTCGATACCGCTAAGTTCAACTGGGGTTACACTCGTTAAAATCGGTTTCGTTCTTCAAGACTCAGTACTCATTGAGGCTCTCAGCGTTGCAGAGAACATTACTTTACCGTTTTTTTATGCAAGATCTCGAGCAAAAAACTGGCGGGAAAGGTGCGACCGAATTGCCTCTTCCTTGGGAATCGAATCAATTCTACAAAAGAGACCGCTTGGGTGTTTTGGAGGAGAGGAGTCGAGGGCTGTTTTTGCTCGCGCAATAATTCTTAGTCCACCATTGGTTCTCGCTGACGAGCCAACAGCGTCGCTGGACGTGGAAAACTGAGCTAGTATGATGAAACTCTTGAATGGGCTTAATAAAGAATTCGGATGTGCAATAGTTACGGTAGTGCATGACGCTTCGGTCACTGCGCAACATGATAGAATAATCGGAGTCAAGAGAAAGATGTAGATAATGGGTTTTATTGTTATGCTTTTTTCTGCTTTACTTGGGATCGCATTACTGGTTTATGGCCTTATGCGAATTAAGCAGGATCGCAAATGGGGATTTGTCAGCCTTTTAGGCCTTATTAGTCTTGCTTTAGCAGTATGGCTTGGCTGGCCTAAATAGGTAGTGTGTCCTAACTCAGTTTTTTAAGCGGCTAAGCTTACGCGAAATATCTGAAATGATCGTTTCATACTTTTCGATATCATTACGACATCAACATTTAGTAGTTTCACAGTATTGAACACTTTAAAAAGCTGCTGTGAATACCTTGAGTCAAGAACGACGAACCGCTACTTTATGTGCTCATACAGACTTGGTTTTATCCGATAATGGCTCATTCGCCCCCTGAAGGAAGGTACTAACGTAAGCTCGCTCTCAGCCTTTTTAGCCAGAAACAGGCTCTACGGGCGGATTCTAAGTATCGCTCCAGCAGCTGGGTTAAGAAAGGATGTTTCAGGTGTTGTGGAATATCAAAGTGTGGGGGATCCAAATCGCTTACTGATGTGCGCAGCACGGCGGGAGTATTACCGATGTTTATTAGACCAGGGAATCAACTTTACTGAAGCAGTTAAAGCAGTGGGAGTTTCCAAACATGCGGACAAGGGGTGTGTATAACACGCGTGCCGCCCAGTTCATGGCAGAAGCAAGAGAAGCGAAATGGAATTGAGGGGTGTTTAGGAGCGGGCTTTCAGGAGGTGCTCCATAACCTCGTCGCCCGGAGTAGGGCCGGAAAATATGTATTGCAGGTAGCTTGGACGATCTCGTAAATCTCGTACCAGTACGTGTTTTTCTGCGTCCCAAAGCTCTGGGACATGGAAACGAATGGGGAGGCGATGGCTGCACCTGTGGTGGGGTGTTTGCCGAGCAGCCCGAACTCGGAGATCGCCTGCTCGCACTGCACATACCGCGCGAACGCCTGCGCATAGGCCTCAATCAATCTGGGTGCCACAAACTGGGAGCAGCCGCGCTGGTCGAGCCACTGCCACGTTTCCCGGTACACCAGATCAGCACCGAGTGGCTTACCATCGCGCTGAACCTCCGAGAGGTAGTCGGATGGTTCGGGCATGGTCTCCCCGGTGAGCACCGCCCCGGTGCCGATGTCACTGCCCTCGAAATCGAACGGCTCACTGAGCGGATCCTCTAGGCGAGTGGCGGGGCGTCCGGCAGCGATCTTCTCATTCAACGCATCTGGCTTCGCACCTGAGCGCACACGTCTGCCGCCACGGTTCGTTCCATCTTTCGCCATATGGATGTCTCCTCACGTAGGCTATTGCCTTGTGGGCAAGAAAAAGAAGACATCACACGGTGACATATTGACGTGGCTGGGCATTGGATTGTTGTGCATAGCCTCCATCGCGGACGTCTTGATTATTTTCACCGACAACTACACGAGGAATCTCTTACTCACTGTGCCGCTGTGGTTTGCCGGATTTGCCTGTTTTGTTTTGATCGGCCAACAAGAAAATAAGAAAAAGAAACAACGCAAGGCCGGCAAATAATCACCCCCGGGGTAATACCTTGTTTGAATCAAGGTTTTTGTGCGCGGTTGGCCCCGCCCGCTGACCTTCCCAAGACCTGTAGAGATCTAGAACCCCCAACCCCTCACCAGAGCCGCGACGTTGCCCCGTGATCGACGAACGCGTCGCAGGTGAGCACCTTTGAGGTTCCAGATGATCGACGCGATAGGCGCGAACGTGGCGGGCGTTAATACGTGTAGACCCGAGGTTGTTGCCTCCAGCGGTCGTCATCGAGCGCGGTCTGCCTAGAGTGGCACGGCTTGCACAGCGCCCGCAGGTTCCCAAAGTCGTGGGTGCCGCCATGCTCGAGCGGGAGAAAATGATGCACCTCTTGGACAGGCGTGTAGCGGCCTTGTTCGAGACAGTCTTCGCATAGAGAATGCTGGGCAACGTAGGCAGCGCGGATCTTGCGCCAGCGCGTGCCGTAGCGACGGTTGATCGCTGGGTCACGCTGATACTTCCGGTAACGCTTGTCCTCAGCCTTAGCATGAGCCTGGCAGAAACGAGTGCGGGTGAGCTCAGGACACCCAGGGTGAATGAACTGGCCAATGGATCCTTTGTGTGGTGCAGCAGGATTTGTGGATCCACTCATTGCGTCTAGGCATTTGTTTTCCGTCTTTTCGGTCCAGCGCAATAACGGATCATCATTGGGCGATGACGGGTCCGGATCTAGAACCGGATCTGCGGTATTTTTCACGACAGTTGAACATGAAGTTGAACGTCCTGAGTAGGTCACTCGATCGAGATCCCACCTGCCGTGGTAGCCACTGATTTCGTGGAATTGGTCGAATGCCCAGTTGTTTGGAATTGGAAGCCTAGGTTTCCGGAGAATCCTGTAGACATGTCAGAAACGAAAGAGGCAGCACTGCATCCTGCCTCAGCTACCCGAGTGCAAATGTTACGCGAAGCGTAAATACCCACACGGTACCCTCCACCCAGATTAGCGTTGACTGCCTGGAAGTAAGGCAGGATGCTACTGGTCACCTCGGGGACCGGTGAATCCGGACGGGGAAGGGAGGATTTGGGGTTAATATCCAGATTCGTCATGGTTTGTATTTTCAATCTCTGTTAGGCTGGAGCTAATCGTTCAGCCCGCCTCGACCTTTCTGGTTGGGAGTGGGCTGGATCTCTTTTTACGGAAGGGGTCGTAGTGCGTACCTCGCCTCTTAAACCGGCGGCCAGTGTCGCGGAGCAGATTGCGATTCTGCGTTCGCGAGGCATGGACGTTGATGAAGAGCAGGCACAGCAGTGGCTGGCAAACGTGGGCTACTACCGTCTGTCGGCTTACTGGTATCCCGCCCGGGTGCAAACGGACGCTAAGCGCGGCGATAACTTTATGCCAGGCATATCTTTTAGTGATGCAGCTGCCTTGTATGAGGCGGATCGTAAACTGAGGGCTCTGGTCTTGGATGGGCTGGAGCGAGTCGAAGTGGCGGTGCGCGCCCATATTAGTGCCCAGATTTGTGCCAGCGACCCTTTGGGGTATAAAAGACCTGAAATATTCCGTTCCCATTTCGATTACAAGGCATGGATGAGCACCGCCCACAAACGCGTAGCAAGAGCGAAAACGCGCAGCGAGTTTATCCGCCACTACGACCAAAACTATCGGGGTCTCTATCCGTTCTGGGTGCTAGCAGAAGTGTTAGATTTTTCCGATATTTCTAAACTCTATGCGGGATTGAAAGCGGAACTCCAGATAGAAATTGCTGACAGTTTCGGTATCAGTATTGATTATGGTGCGCTTTCGCGTGCTCAACGACGTAAGGCCTTAGCGAATCCGCCTTTAGTGCGGTGGCTGCAGCAACTAACTGTAATACGCAATATTTGCGCGCATCACGGCCGGCTGTGGAACAAATCTTTTATTCCAGTTCCTACCGCATCCCTACGCACGATAAAGTTTCTACAGTTGTTGCCGGAGGGGCAGAGTGAGAGAACCTTCGGAGCCCTACACCTGATAGCTTTCTTGCTGCGCACTACTTCGCCTGGTTCCACTTGGTCAGATAAAATAACCAAACTGATCAAAGAATCATTCCTTACCAGCCCCCTTGTCAGTCCAGAAAGCCTCGGAATTCCTAAAGATCAGGACAAACAATTCTAGTCTTTGCGGTAGTAGTCGCACTCGTGCCCGTCTGCATCAAGTGGTAGCCCGTGGGCCCAAGTGGGGAGCGTGGACATCAACTCACACGCCTCAGCCACCGTAAAGCCCGAGCTCAAGGGTTCGTCGATGACGATTTCATCATGCACATGCATCACGATCCGATGCCCGGCTTTGTCGACCGCGTGCATTCCGGCAACGAGCAAGTCGCGAGACGATCGCTGCGATGGCTGATTCTTCTACGTCTACCCAGAGTTGGACGATGGGCGGGTGAGCAGCCCGCCAGGCATCCACAATCGGCTTCAACTCGTGCTCGGCGAGCCCCATGGTGAGTGCTCCCATGGCTTTGAGCGCGCCAGATGACCCTTGATAGCAACAAGCTGAGGGTAGCAACCTTCCCCTTCTGCCGAAGCCCACCGTTAACGCCGTGTTTCTCAACTGGGACGCCGAACATTCTGCTCGCGGTTTCGCAGTAGAGGTCTTTGCCATCGCGGAACGCGTCTAGGGTGGTTGTTTATTCGGCGAGCCATGCGATCACACGCGCTTCAATCGCAGAAAAGTCCGCAACGATGAACCTGTGACCGGGAGAAGGGATGAACGCAGTGCGAATCAACTGGGAGAGCGTGTCGGCGACGGAGTCGTAGAGCAGCTCAAGCGCATCAAGATCACCGATCATGTGGGGTGGGATACGGAAGATACGGGCAATCTCACCCATCTGAAACTTGCGGGTCTCCAAAAACTGCGCCTGCTCCGGGGAAACAGAGATCGGCGTGTATTTCATGCCCTCTTCCAACACCGTGATCTTATTCCCGTTCCTCCCACTACCGAATGTCGACTGCCACGACTCACGCACCCGCGCCGGGTTCTTGATCGTGCCCGGAAGTTCCAACACACCACCCGGAGCCGCACCATTAGCGAAAAAGCTCGCCCCGTAGCCCTCGGTGGCCTGGGGCGAGGCCGATAGCGTTTTTCGCCATCGCAATCGGGCTATAGCCAACCAGGCCGTCGAAGCCGAGCCCTGGAATATGCAACACCTAATGCGGTGTGAGCCGCACCGTCTCGAACCTGCCGGTGGGCTCATCCCACGAGCGTTGATACTCGTAATAGAGCCGTCCAGCCTCGTCTCTGCCTACGGTCATGCGGTTAGGCATGAACGGTTAAAGGCCAGCCACCTCATCACGGCCGTTGCGCAGTACTTGAGCAAACGCATTACCCCACAACAACAGATGCGTCACCAGGGTTTCACGGAACACAAAGCTCGTCATCTCCGGGTTCGGCTCATCATGAAGAAGCCGGTAGAGTGGATGATAGAGCGCTTTCACCTTCGCACCATCCCCGCTGTGCTGGTAGACGTGCAACGGCAGGCCAGCGATCGCCTCGGCCAAAGTGTGCACGCAGGAGTAGACGGCCGTCATCTGTATCGCGCTGCGTTCCGTCACCGGACGACCAGACGACGTCGCTCCGAAAAAGAAGCTGTAGCCAGAGCTGATCGCATGATCGTCAGTGGTGTGGGTGGTGTCGCCACGCAGCCAATTCAATAAACCCATTTCTCACCTCCTAGAAGAGCAAGCATGAAGATGGGCACCTGCCACACGACAGATGCCCATCGGATATGAAAAATCGAACCTACAGAAGAATCTAGACAAATAAGATCATCTATCAGAAACATCGCGGTTCTTCGATGTTGCTTTCGAGTAAATCAATTCAGCTAAAGCCACAAGAAAACCAGCCAAGCACAAGAACTCGGCATGAGAAATATCCAACCACAGTAGAACGATACCCACGACGCAAAGCAACCAGCCCACTATGTTAGTTACACGCATTTAATCTCCTATACCACACGCACCTATTACTGCTCCAACCCCAAACAAATCCAGCAAGGCTTCTTTAACATCTGGCCCAGCCGCTTGAGCTCCTCCAGTAATGGCTGCATTTAAGGCAGTTTTTGCCGTAAGGCCGCCTGCTCGTGCTTTTTTGTAAAGAGAGTATACTTTCTTTGCGAAAGTAACAGCACCACCGAGTGTCTTAATTGCAGACTTTATTTTAACAATTTTTGCTGGCGTAAAGTTCGTGACGATTGCTAACCCAATAGCCGATCCACAAGCAATCCAATTAACACGATCTTGACCGAGCGACTCATACCAAGCTTTTAGAGCCTGAGGATCGTTTTTAGCTAACACTTCATCTGGAATCCTTTCGATAGCGCTAAAAGCATCCTTCGCAAAAACACCATCACACAAATCTGCCGTGTGGCCGTTTATGTTTTTAAAGCTCATCAGCTTACGAACAAGTTTGTAACATCTTGATAACGTTTGCAACTAGAGGTTCGCAAGGCACTGCGCCTCAAGCTTTAAGTCAACTACAGCACGGGTAGTCCACGTTCGTCATAAACACTGCCGCTGGCGTGCCCGGTGCCGTTTCGGATGGCTGGGTTTAGAGCCATGATCGTGGCGTCCACGCCGTCGATTTTCTCGGTGGATTTTTGTTTGTTGGGTTTTATGTTGCCTGCCGGGTCACGGCGAACGTGGGTGTTGTCGACCATACAGGCTAGGACTGGGTGCCCGCCATGGTAACCGACCTTTAAGCGCGAGCTTCATCAGTTCCTTCGAGAGTGGGCTCATGTCTTTGAACAGCCAGAAATACGCGTCTGCCGAGTGGGCGCAACGGCGACAAACATCAGATCACAACGTCTCCAGAACACCAGCGCCTCAGCATCGCAAAAGGCCGCAGGCTAGTTTGCTCCAGCGTGGCGAGATACGACTACTGCGGGCGCTAGCGCTCCAAGAAGTCCAATCACAACAGCTAAGAACCCAAAAACGTTAATCGTTGTAGGCTCGTTAAAGATGTAGAACGACCCAACCCCGGCGAGACTAAGTGTCATAAAAACCGAGTACAGTACACTCCTGGCGCGCACACCCGAGACTTTGAATGCACACAAGATGCCAACAACAGTGAGCAAAAGATAGAACGCTAGCGGCGAAAACACCAGGTAGTCGGGTGCTTCCAAAGGAGCATCAACATTCAACGCGAACCACGACAGCAGGACACCACCAAGGACCCCTGTCGTGGTTGTAGCGAGCGGAATGTACCTCATTATGCCCCCTCTATGCGCATGAACTGAACGTATGGGCAACGCGGACGGCACCCCTAAAATCGGCGTTCTTGCCGAAAGGATTAGGGAATTCATCAGGCGACTTAGTGCAGTAATCGTGAAGAGAGCCCAGGGCAGGGTTGTAAACATAGTTTTGCGGAACCCCGATAAGGGACGCTCGATGCCCGAAGTCGTTTTCACTCTCATCTTCTGCAGTAGCACCCACATACTCGACTCGGAAATAATGAATTCCGCTTTCCTCGCTAGAAAAAGTAACCACATTATTGGAGACGCTCATGGTTGCAGCCCATGTTGCACCATCCATGTCGACTGCGGATACGGAATCGATGAGACCAACAAGCTCATGCCCGGCGTTTGAGATGAAAAGTGATTCGCCGTCATTTGTAGTCGCGTATGAATATCCGAGGTTTGAGGGAAGAGAATACTCTGCTACCCCGTTAATTGCTGCAATCTTCTTGGGAACAGACAGCGGTTTATCGTTCGATGCGGTAACAACACGATTCTCCTCAAACTTCACATTGAGGATCTCAGTGTACTCTCCGGGCGATTGCGACTGCGAAGAGCCTGAAGATGCTATACACGACGAGGTGGTGGAAGAGTCATTTTGTGGGGAAGCTTGAGCTGCTGACAACCCCTGTAGACTTAATACGAGGCTACTAGCCACAACTACCGCGATGCCAAGACTCTTGGTAAGTCGAGCTCTCATCGTGGTACTCCTCACGGTGGGGGTCAAATATTTGACTGTCCTTAACGCTAGCACACGCTGGTGAGGTAGCGCACTATTCGAACATGAAGGGATCGACGAGCTAGTAGGTGTAGAGCCTTGGGGCTTCTCCTATTTTTCAACCTACCCTCGCATTGCTACGCCGATCCGCCAGTAGCCCATGAATGCCACATCTGAACGTTTCACACCGCATTCCTTAACTAGGTAGCGTCGTGCCTGCTTCACCACTCCAGATTCGCCTGCGATCCAGTAGAACGTGCGCGCAGTCGACCGCGTAGTTTTTACGCCTGGTTCTTCCTCTGCCTGAGGGGTTATGTCCGAGGTTTCAGCACCCGCTTGAGCATCAGGATCCGCGCTGGTTACTTGCTCATCTGAACTGGCTCTGTCCAACTGCGCTCCCGAAGCGGAGTACAGGGGAGTTTCCCAAACCAGCGGCGCCTCCGCAGTTTCCTCAATCTCATCAAGCGCAACCACAGTTCCGCTCTCAGAAGGTGCAACGATTTCCTCCAACGCTGGTAAGAGTGAGCTCCCATAGTCCCCGCCGTTGCGGGGGAGCCAGTGTACCTGCACCCCCTCAGGACTATTAATATGCAACTCGTCGTCAGCGGTAGGAACCTCAATTAAAGCTGCTCCCCGCGTGGCCTGTTGGGTGTCATCACCAGCCGCAAGATCCTCCAAAATGCGGGCAATTGCCGGGGCTGCAGTCTCGTCACCAACCAGCAAAATCTGTTCAGCATCTGCGGGGGCGAACTCGATTCCACCCGACTGGGCGCCCGCCGTGGGGAACACGCAAATGACCTCATCACCCACCTGAGCATCTTGAGCCCACCTGGATGCCGGCCCGCTTTCCTCGCCAACTGCCTTACCATGCAGCACAAAATCAACCGTGAGAACCACGTGCCCCGCGTTCTTTTCGATCGCGCGAATTGAGTAGGTCCGCATCCAACCGCGCTCTGTTTCGTCAAGACCCAGCCACGCCTGATACCAATCCTGAGTTTTCATTTTCGGTAGCTTCCCTGAGGAAGGAGGGAAAATGAACTTGATCCGCTGGTCGAACGGGTGGTGTGGTTCCAGCTGATCTAACTGCGGGGAGCTGAAAGAAATGCGGCGGTAATTCGGCGAAAGGTCGTTAACAGTTCGCGTGGTGAGGGTCATTGGCTCAAAAGTCATGGTCACTTCCTCAAAATCGTTTCTCGTAAGGGGCGCTAGACCGCATCTGGACTGGCGACCAGTAAAATACATCTGGTCTGCAGGTCGATTATTTTTAAGTGAGTTTAGCAATACCTAACCTGGCTGTACAGAGGAAGATTTCAAAAATGGTGGAGTCGGGTAAGATTCAGGCATGGGACAATCTGAATTCAGCATTGACGACGACGGTCCGAAACGAAGACCGAAGCTTTGGACGCGAGCAATCGCGTTATCCGGCGCTTGTGTAGCCGCACTTCTTTGCGTAATGGCGTACGTGCAAAACTGGTTGGGGTAAGAAAATGGCACGTGGGCAACAGCGTGCGGTGAAGCTGGCTTGTGTGCAATAAGATCGGGAAAGCTTGCTCATGCGAAACTGGTTGCGTGATACCGAGCGGATATTTGGTTGAGTAATGCCTGGCCGGTATTCGGTTAGCAGCACAAGTAGTTCTGGCAATAGTACGAATAGTGAGAAGAACCTGTTGCAAATAGCGATCCGCGTGTAGCTTTCTTACACTACACACTAAAACGAACCTTTAGGACGTCGATGAAATCGCAAATTCGCAGCTGGCTCTCCCTATTTTTCATAGATGCGATGACGGGCATGGCGCACGGCCTGTTCGCCACCCTCATCCTGGGGACGATCCTAATCCAAGTGGGTGGCCTAATCCCCGGCTCCGTAGGGCACTTCTTCATAATGGTCGGTTCAATCGCCTCCCTTCTAACTGGCGCAGGAATCGGCTTGGGCGTTGCTAACCGACTTGGCGCCTCCACCTATGTGGTAGCGGGAACCGCGTTAGCAGGCATGATAGGTGCACATGCCTCAAAAATTCTTTCCGGAGGCGTGGTTGACGGTATGCAGATGCAACTGCAAGGTCCTGGCGAACCGCTGGGTGCGTTCATCGCGTCGTTCGTGGCCGTTGAGGTTGGCCGGCTCGTTGCCGGTAAAACACCAATCGATATCCTGGTTACTCCATTTATTACGCTATGTTCTGGCGCGTTAGTGGGGCTCGCGATCGGCCCTGGCATCTCGCAAGTAATGACCACACTGGGGGCGATGGTGAACTGGGGGACGGAACGCCAACCCCTTTTAATGGGCATTATCGTGTCCGTGCTGATGGGGATTATCTTGACTCTCCCGATTTCATCCGCCGCATTGGGGATCGTATTAGGGCTTTCTGGGATCGCTGCGGGCGCCGCCACCGTCGGGTGCTGCTGCCAAATGGTTGGTTTCGCCGTGTCCTCATACCGCGAAAACAAGATCTCAGGCTTAATCTCCCAAGGAATCGGCACGTCTATGCTGCAGGTGCCTAACATTATGCGGCACCCACTGATTTGGATTCCGCCCACGCTAGCTTCCGCGATTTTGGGGCCCGTGGCGACCATGGTGTTCCACATGGAATCGAACGCTGCCGGTTCTGGCATGGGCACGTCGGGCCTCGTGGGGCAAATAATGACGTGGAATGTTATGAGCCCTCAGTATTCAACGATGGGGCTACTGCTATTAATCCTGCTGATGCACTTTGTTGCCCCCGCCCTGCTGTCGCTTGGTATCAGTGAGTTCATGCGTAAACGCCGGTGGATTAAACCCGGTGACATGCGGCTCGCGGATTAACGTAACGCTGTCTCGAACTGTCGCTACCGCTAGCCGGTTGGTGGTTTGTCTCGGGTGGTGATCTGTTTTCTGCATTGATGCGCCGTTCTCAGACGCATAACTCGCTTTCTAAAACCTGCTAATCCAATTCTTGAAACGCGTGTAGCACAGATCACCTAAGCCTGGATTGAAGCTCTGTTTCAGGCTAGAGGGCATGCTGGCACGATGTTAGGTGGGGCTGAATCTAGTGTTCACAAAATCGGGACCTTAGTCCAGAGGGTAATGTTTAACCGTTCAATCTAGGAGGACGGTATGGACAAGAAAATATACAAGAACTTCGGAAAGATTTTCGGGGTAATCTTGCTGGTCATCGGGCTTGCCGCGCTGGGAGGCGGCTTGTTTGCGCGCTCGTTTATTGCTGGGCAAATGAAGGCGCAAGACATCCAGTTCCCTGACAAGCAA
The DNA here is from genome assembly GCF_032085515.1 of Gleimia hominis. Taxonomy (GTDB): domain Bacteria; phylum Actinomycetota; class Actinomycetes; order Actinomycetales; family Actinomycetaceae; genus Gleimia; species Gleimia hominis. The sequence continues at coordinate 76,516 of NZ_JASXSX010000001.1, read as the reverse complement.
GCGATCCAGGCGCAGGTGGATTCGGGCGCTATTAACGCAGAAAGCGGAAAAGTGCTTTCGCAGTGGGCTGGTCAGAAAATGACTACGGGTAGCCAAGCGAAAGCGTATGCGGATAACTTTATTGCCCAACACATGCAGGGCGCGGCGAAACGCGCTGGCGTGCCCGGGGCTACGTTCGCTACGGTTACCGGCACTATTAAAGAAAAAGAAGCGGCGCTGCAGAAGGACATTGAGGCAGCTAACCCCGGCGCTGATGAGCAGCGCGTAAAGCAGCTGATGGAAGCGGAGTCAACCAATCCCCTCACGAAATACGATTCGGCACGCGACTTGAAATCACTAAACGATCTGAAGAACAACACGCTGTTCCAAGGTAACGTGCTGCGCGGAACTTTGCTGAACGTGTACGGCTGGTCGCTGCTGGGTCAGATTGCGCTCTACGCGGGGATTGCCTTGACGATCGTGGGTGTAGTACTCGCGGTGTGGGGTTTTATGCGCCCCAAAAATTTGGCGGCAAAAGCATAGCTGTCACGAAGGCAAACGCGTAGCTGTAATAATTAAACCTTGAATGTGTCCGCGCGCCTGTAGTTCAAAGTAGCTACGGCGCGCGAAATCATTTAAACAAACTCCAGATGCTAAACGTGGTACGGCGGTAAACAGCATTGCGCAACGAGCGCTTCGGGTTCTTAATAAAACCCATGCCTTTACGGCCGTATCCTGGGATTACGGCACGTTTCAGTGATCGCTTAAGCCGCCCCGAGGTGCGTGCTTTGAAAGAGCGTTTAAAAGATGGTTTACGCATTCCGAACTTCATGGTTCTAGAGTACTACTCCACAACTTCAAACCCATGGGAGAGTTGTTCAAGCAAGAACGGGATTGAGTAGCGTATCCTCGTTTCCCCTTTCTAGCGCACAGTTTGTCGTATACTACGATTTCATGGATCAGTACCGGCTTTCTGAGCGTGACGAATTGTCGCTTGATGCTGCTAAGTTTTACTACTCTGGTTTATCGCAGGCCGAGGTTGCCAAGCGCCTCCACTTAGGACGCACAACCGTGTCGAAGCTTCTAACGCATGCGCGCAAGCGCGGTTTTATTCAAACCGTTGTTAAGGACCCTCGGGAAGACGATAAGGTACTTATCGAAGCTCTTCAACACCGGTATGGTCTGCACGAAGTTGCACTCGTTTCGCCAGCAGATACAACAACTAACGGAATCCGGCAAGCACTTGGCGTAGCTGGTGCACAGACACTGTCTTCGCTGGTGCGTGATGGTGACACTATCGGCATGGTTTATTCGCGTACCGTGGCAGCGCTTGCCAGTAACTTGGAGTCGCAAACCCGCAGCAACGTGAGCGTCGTTGAGTTAAGCCGCGGACTGACCTCTCCTCAAGATACCGTCAACTATTATCCGAGCACTTTAGCGCATCTGGCCAGCGCTTTCGGAGGGCACTACTTCCAGCTAGGTTCGCCGCTATTTGTCGCAAGCGTGCAAGAGAAGAACCAGCTTTTAAGCCAGAGTTACTTGCGTGAGGTCCTTGCTATGGGCGATTCGTGTCGGATCGCGGTGTATACGGTGGGGGACCTGGTGAGCAATAGGGAGTTGATTCTAAAGACACCGATACTGCCCAGGGAAAGGGAAGTGATAAATCAACGGGCTGTGGGGGATATTTGTTCTAGGTTTATAGATAGCCGCGGTCGCATCTGCGTTCCTGACTTGAATAATCGGACCGTGGGGATCTCTCTACCATCTTTGCGGCGCAAAGAGCAGAAGGTTCTCATTGCGGGTGGTACCCGAAAGGTGGAGGCGGTGTTTGCAGCACTTGAAAATGGCTACGTAAACCGTCTGGTGACGGACTACAGCACTGCTGCGGCCATAGTGAAAAAGTTTAAACCTGTACCTCGTGGTTAAGAAAGTGCGAACACGTCTTCAGAGGAATAAAGAAAGCACGAACACGCTTTTGGAAAAACAAAGTGGGCACGTTTGTTCCTATTGGGCACAATCGTTCTGGTAACACGTAGGTAGCCATCAGAGTCCTTGCGCATCAATACCATGAATGCGGAAGGAGAAAACAATGGCGATATTTCCCATAGACCATACTTTGCTTAAGCCGGATTCTACTCGGCAACAAATTCAGGCTATTTGCAAAGAAGCAGTTGAGTATTCGTTTGGTGCCGTGTGCGTGAACCCAAGCTGGGTTAAAGAATGCGTTAAGAATTTGCACGGTACCGCGGTAAAAGTGTGCACAGTAATTGGCTTCCCACTTGGCGCAACTACTTCACAGGTGAAGGCGTTTGAAGCAAACCAAGCACTAGAAGCAGGTGCAAAAGAACTAGACATGGTGATGAACATCGGGCTTGCAAAGGACGGTGACTGGAGGGCAGTACAAAATGATATTGAGGCTGTAGTTCAGGTAGCCCGCAAGTTCGATTCCATAACCGTAAAAGTAATACTAGAAACCTGTTTGCTGACAGATGAGGAAATCAAGTTAGCGTGCAAAGCCACTGTTGCGGCAGGTGCGGACTTCGTGAAAACCTCAACCGGGTTCTCAAGCGGGGGAGCCACCACCGCTGACGTGGAATTGATGCGAGCCACGGTGGGTCCAGACTTTGGAGTCAAAGCCTCAGGCGGAATCCACTCAAACGAAGAAATGGAAGCCATGCTAACAGCTGGCGCAAATCGGATCGGAGCATCCGCAGGTAAGAAACTACTGAAGCGGGGTGCTAACTGACCATGGCAACAAAAGAAGCTCCCCTGAAGAACACCTCGTTTGGGTTAATTAAAGACAGCTCAAAGCAGATGCCAGACGGGTACCTTAGTAAAACCCCTATGATCCAGTACCTGTTGGTTTCCATTTGCTTCCCGATGTGGGGAATTGCAGCAAGTCTGAACGACATTTTGATCACGCAGTTCAAATCGATATTCGAACTAACAGATTTCGCTTCGGCATTTGTGCAATCCGCGTTCTATGGTGGTTACTTTGTTCTTGCAATCCCTGCCTCGCGCGTGATCCGTAAGTGGAGCTATAAGACCGGCATTCTTATTGGGCTGAGCTGCTACATCATTGGTTGCACGATGTTCTTCCCGGCTTCCAAAATGGCTACCTATTCTGTGTTCCTAGCTGCACTGTTTGCTATCGCCACAGGATTGTCATTCTTAGAGACGTCGTGCAATACGTATTCTTCAATGATTGGGCCTCGAAAGTTCGCAACGTTACGGCTGAACATTTCTCAAACGTTCTATCCGCTGGGGTCTATATTTGGAATCTTACTTGGCAAGTACCTCATCTTCACTGAAGGCGATGCACTCCACGTGCAACTAGAGAATTTGACGGGTATTGAAAAACAGCAGTTTGCCGAACAAATGTTGCAACGCACGCTTGGGCCTTACCGGTTCATAATAATTGTGCTAGCTATTCTCTTGATTATTCTAGCGATTACCCAAATGCCGCACTGTAAGCCTCTTATGGGAAAGAAAGAAGTAGGTGCGTCGATTGGTGAGACCTTGAAGTATTTAACCCGCAACAAGGACTTCTTGTTCGGCATCTTCACCCAGTTCCTATACGTCGGTATGCAAACTGCGGTTTGGTCGTTCACAATTCGGCTTGCGCTGAACTTAGACACAAGCCTCAATGAGCGGAGTGCCTCGAACTTCATGATCGGCGCATTCATCGCGTTCTTCTTTGGGAAAGTGGTCGCGAATATCCTCATGACGAAGTTCAATGAGAACCTAGTGCTTATTGGATACTCGATTTTTGGCATGCTGGCGCTGCTGTGGGTGGTGTTTGCTCCGAATATGAGCGCCGTTTACGCAGCGATTCTCACGTCCGGTCTGTTTGGCCCATGCTGGGCAACCATCTATGCGAGAACCCTAGATTCGATCAAGGACAAGCGTCACACCGAAACCGGTGGAGCCGTTATCGTGATGTCTATTATCGGGGGTGCTGTGGTGCCGCTGGTGCAGGGGTATGTTTCGGATGCAACGGGTTCGATGCAGACCTCGTTCGCAGTGTCCCTGGTTTGTTTCGCAGTGATTTTCGTGTACTTTATTAAACATTTCAAAGAAGAAAAGAACAGGTTTTAGGAGAGCAGTAAGCATGTTACAAATCCCAATTTATAAAGAAGCGTTTTCGAACGAACCTCAGGTTTTCTTGAAGAATGACGGATTTAAAGTAGAGGGAAAACGTTACCGCACCGGCATTGAATCGCTCACGTTAGGTAACGAACGCGGGTACGTGGAAGTCCTCCCGTTTATGGGGCAAATAATCTGGGACGCAAACTTTGATGGTCACAGCTTGCGTATGAAAAATATGTTTGAGGAGCCGCACCCGGCTAAAGAAATAACAGACACGTACGGTTGTTTCGCGTTCCATTCCGGTATCTTGAGTGCGGGATGCCCTTCCCCTGAGGACACGCATCAGATGCACGGCGAGTTTCCGTGCGCACCTATGGACCGGTGTTGGCTTGAAGTTTCTGAAAATGGTGATGCTATTAGCGCGGTGTCTTCGTATGAGTATGTCAAAGGGTTTGGAGATCACTACCGAGCACGGCCGTCAGTTACCTTGCATGCTGATTCGGGTCTGTTTGATATTGGTTTGTCTGTAACCAACTTGTCTGAATACATGCCGCTTTCAATGCAGTACATGTGTCACATGAACTACGCGTTTGTGGAAAATGGGAAGTTGGATCAGTCGATTGGTAAGGGCGCATTCCAGTTGCGGCGTTCTATTCCTGCCCACGTGAAGCCGACAAAGGAATGGACTCAGCTGAATGAGGATATTATCTCGGGCAAAGTGGATGCGGATGACCTTTCTGCCGCTGAAGGTTTTGATCCAGAGATCGTGTACTTTGCTGATGACTTGCCGCAATATGGTGAGGATATGAAGTTCACGATGACTAGCCCGGATGGCACAGTGTTCACTACGCAGTTTAAGAGCTCCGACTTCCAGGTTGCGACTAGGTGGATTTTGTACAATCCGGATCAGCAGGTGGCGGCTTTCGTGCTTCCGGGTACGTCGAGGCCAGAAGGCTTCTTGGCCGCTGAAAAAGCTGGGACGATAGTTAAAGTGGATCCGGGTGCTACCCGCACCTTTGCGGTGACGACTGGAGTGGAGGGCTAGTTATGGATATTGCGGTTATTGGTTCTAATATGGTGGATTTGATTTCGTATATCCGCCGTATGCCAAGTGAGGGGGAGACGATTGAGGCCCCTGATTTTAAAATGGGTTGCGGTGGTAAGGGTGCGAATCAGGCGGTTGCGGCTTCGCGCCTGGGCTCGCGCGTGTTGATGCTCACCCGGGTGGGGAATGACCTGTTTGCCGATAACACGATCCGTAATTTTGAGGAAAATGGGATTGACACCACTCACGTGTTGCGCACGGACGCCACGTCGGGGGTGGCGCCGATTTTTGTGGATCCGGATTCGAAAAACTCCATCATTATCGTCAAGGGCGCTAACGATAAGCTCACTCCCGTGGATATTCATGATGCGTCTGAGGAAGTGAAGGCCTGTAAGCTCATTGTGCTGCAGCTTGAGATACCGCTGGAAACGGTTTACGCCGCTATCCAGTTCGGTAAAGAACACGGGATTCCAGTGCTACTGAATCCAGCGCCTGCCCAACCGGACCTCGTGTTAGAGAAGGTTAAGGACGTAGATTACTTTATGCCCAACGAGTCTGAACTTTCCCTCCTTACAGGTATGCCGGTGGAAACAATCGACGATATCCGGAATGCGGCGAGTGCTCTGCTGGAAGCCGGAGTGAAGAATGTGATTGTGACGCTGGGGGACCGCGGGTGCTTGTGGATGAACAAACACACGGACACGCTCATTGAAAGCACGAAGGTGGATGCGGTGGACACAACTGGTGCGGGGGACGCGTTCATCGGGTGTTTCAGCCACTACCTCATGCAAACTGATGATGTGGAGGCCGCGTTGAAAGCTGCGAACCGGTACGCAGCGGATTCGGTAACGAAGTATGGGACGCAAACTTCGTATGCTACAGCGAAGGAATTCGCGGGTATCTACCAGGGATAACAGGTGTGCGCCAGGCATGACGCTTACTCGCCCGGCCTAGTGCTCCGCGCCCCACTTGCCTGGCGTAGTGCCCCTCGCCCTACTTGCCTGGCGTAGTACTTCGCGTCCCACTTGCCCGGCGTAGTACCCCTCGCCCTACTTGCCCGGCGCGCATCCACCATGTTCTGCGGGGCATGGTGCGCGTCAGGTGAGTGGGGCGTTGCCCGTACGATAGCTGGCGGCTGAGCGGGGCGTTGCCCGTACGATAGCTGGCGGCTGAGTGGGGCGTTGCCCGTACGATAGCTGGTAGCTGAGTGTGCTGAGCGGGGGCTTTCATTCCCTGTAGCTCATGGCTGCTACCCGTTATAGCCTGGGAGTATGACTGTTAACGACACACTGGCGATAGATACACACGCTCACGTTTACCCTGCCCGATACCTAGACATGCTGGAACAAGCTGGGGTGGATCCGGATACCACTGCGATTGCGCGGGGCATGAACGCGGATTCTTCCGATGAGGACATGCGCACTCGCCTGCAGTGGATGGACAAAGCTGGGGTGGAGCAGCAGGTGCTGGCCGTGACGCCGCAGGTACCGGCGGACGCGCAGACCGCGCAGTGGATTAACGACGAGTACGCGAGGCTGATCGATACCTACCCGGGGCGGTTCCATGCGTACGGTGCGTTACCACTGCCAGATGTTGAGGCTGCGCTCGCGGAACTGCCGCATGTGTTCGAACGTGGCTTCCTGGGGGTCTCACTGCCCACCGTTTTCCGTGATGGCACCACGTTGGATGACGAATCGTTCGCTCCGATTTGGACGCAGCTGAACGACCGGCACGCGGTAGTGAATATTCACCCGACGGGATATGGGGTGTGCTCACCGTTGATTGCAGATAAGGGGCTCGCGTGGGTTAATGGTGCGCCCGTGGAGGACGCCACCGCTACCCTCCACCTACTGAAAGCGGGGATTCCCGGTAAATACCCCAATATTCGCTTCCACATCGCGCACCTGGGAGGCGACTTAGCGTTCATGTTCCAACGCATTGAGGATAACTACACGGATTGGGATGCGTTCCCCGCGTCCCCTCAAGAAACACTACGAACCTTCTACTTTGACGCCGCGAACTTCTACGAACCCGCGCTGCGCCTAGCGGTTGAAAGCTATGGGGACACGCAAATTCTAGGGGGATCCGACCACCCCTATTTCCAAGAAGACAAGTACGTGCGCGCATTTAATTACGTGCGGCAAGCCAAATTGCCTGAGGAACAACGGAACTCCATACTGCGCACAAACGCGCAACGGTTATACCAACTGGACTAACTCTGTACCCGCTGCACCAAGTTCGTACTAGCTGGGCTAACTCTGTACCAGCTAGCAAAGAGAGGGATTCACGACAAAAACCTCCAAGGAAGCATAACAAGCGCCCTTGGAGGCAGTGGCGCTACTTGTGGACCAGACAGGTGCGCGAGGCTACATCCGCACACAAGTCGGGCACGAACCTCAGGCTTGGAATTGTTTTTTGAATCCTTCTGCTGAGGGGAACACATCGCCCGCCAGCGCAGTGTTTTCTAAGTACTCAAAGAGCGTGTCGAGCCCTAGACGCAGTGCCCCCAAGCAGATTGCCCGCGGGCCTAACGCGGATGCGGACACTTGCGGCATTACCGGGCACCAATGCTGCAGATTGTTTACAAATCGCTCCAAGAATAGGTCGGAAAATGCGGAGTATTTACCACCCACCACCAGGTGTGATGGAGCGAGCGTAAGAACCATGGCGGCCGCGCCTAGTGACAGTGCGTCCGCGAAGTCTTCGATTACCGACACTGCTTTCGCGTCGCCGGTGCGGGCGGCATTGAAGATTTCGGTGCGGCTGGTGATCTCATCGGTTTCGTAAACGCGTTTCGCACACGTTTCGGCTTCAATATCCTTCCACCGAATCGGAGATAGCTCCCCGATCAGCCCGGCTGCGCCCTGTAGTCCGCGGTGAATCTGCCCGTTAATAATCGCTGCCCCTCCGGTGCGTTCACCCGAGAGGATGTACACGACATCGTCGTGGCCTTCCGCGGCGCCCCGCCAAGATTCCCCTAACGCGCCGAGCGCACAGTCGCCGGCCACCACGGTTTCGCAATGAAGTACCCCCGACACTTCTTGTGCAATATCAGTTCCCCGCCAATCCGGCATTCCCGAACCACCGTAATACGTGACCACCCCTTCGTTAACCACCCCGGGGGAAGCCACTGCGCACAACGTAATCTCCTCAATCGACAGGTCGGCCGCTTTAACCGCTTCGCAACCAGCCTCTGTGGCGTCCAATAGCCGCTGTTTAGCCGGAGTCTTAGCGTCCAGATCGACGGTGAGTTCACTTAGAACCTCACCAAATAAATCACAAACCATTGCCGTACAGTGGTGCGCGCCAATATCCAACCCGAGCACGTGAACGGTATCCGCATCCAAAGTCCATCGCGTAGCGGGTCGGCCAAAAGAATTGTCGGGCGCCAGCTGCTTCACCCACCCCAAGTTGTCCAGGTCCGCTACGATACGTTCCACTGCCGGACGCGACACATTAATCTGCGTCGACAGGGTACTTATAGTCTGCGCAGACGTGAGCTGACGGAACGTATTCAGCAGGTTCACACGCCGCTGAACTCGACGCGGCGCCCCCTGAGGGGCGCGTTGCGTTTTCGACTTTGCCTTCCCCTGAGGCGCGTGTTGAGTTTCCTGCTTCGAATCAGTTCGCGCTTGCGGTCGGGAGGTGGTGCGGGGAGCGCGTTGCGTTCGTGGGTTTCCGTGGTTACTTGACATACATATGAAACTAACGTAATAATGTGTGTCTAGCAACTCAAACTTGCTGAAACAGGGGTGCCAAACGACAACAGCGTCTTCGGTTTACCGCACAAATAGCAAGAAAACTGGGCGAAGAAGCTTAACCGCAATGATGGGAGCGCAGATGACAACCACTGCCGTGCAACCGACCCGCGCACAAAATCGTGGGGGACTACGCGGGCGCCTGCGCGCGAACAAGTCTGCGCATGGCAACAAACCGGGCCACAAGCACAGCAGTAAGGACGCGCGCGCAGCAATCTGGTTCCTTGCACCCGCAGTTCTCGGGTTCCTCATTTTCTATTTCGTCCCCATTGTGCGCGGGATTCAGATGTCGTTTACCGACTGGAATTTGCTTGAGGACGCACACTGGATCGGTTTCGACAACTACACGCGTTTGCTAAGCGACGCCACGTTCCTCAACGCGGTAAAAGTAACCGTCATCTACGTGGTGGTAAACATTACGACGCAAACCATCCTGGGATTATTAATTGCGGTGCTGATGCAGCGTGTTTCGCAATCCACGTGGGTGCGGTCCACCCTGTTGTTGCCGTGGTTGGTTCCCAACGTGACGATCGCGGCGATCACGCTGTTCATTCTGGATCCAACCGTGGGGCTGCTGAACCACGTGATTGGCTTTTTAGATATTGGACCTATTTCGTTCTACGGTAACCCCGATATAGCGATTTACACGGTGGCGCTGGTGAACTCGTGGCGGAACATGGGGTACACGGGCCTGCTGCTGTTTGCGGGTATGCAGACTATTCCGAAGATGATTTACGAATCCGCCGACACGGAAGGCGCGTCCACCTGGCAGTCTTTCCGCTTCATCACAGTGCCGCTGCTGCGCCCCATACTGGTGATGGTGATTGTGGTTTCGATGATTGGTTCGTTCCAGATTTTCGACACAGTTTCGGTAGCTACTAAAGGCGGGCCTGGAAACGCCACGCGCGTTATCTACCTATATATCTACGAAAAAGCATTCGAGCAGTTCGACATGGGGTACGCCTCCGCTATGGCCGTGGTGCTCATGGCAGCCCTCGTGATCCTAACGCTTTTCCAACTGCGCCTCGCTCGCTCAAACGAATCGGATATGGACTAGGTATGGCGGCAAAACGAAAAACAAACTCAGGCAAACTAGCTGGCTGGGGGCTACTGATCCTCCTGATGATCGTCACTGTTTTGCCACTTCTGTGGGCAGTGCGCACAGCGATGACGCCGAACCCAGAAGTGTTCTCTGGCAACTACTCACTGATCCCAGAAAACGCCACGTGGATTAACTTCAAACGCGTGCTCGGCATGACGACCCCGGAAGAGAGCGTTGCCGCCGGCGGAACCGCAGCTACCATTAACTTCTGGTTGTACATGCGTAACTCCCTGGTGTTCGTAATCATCCTGGTGGTCGCGCAAGTAACGACGTCAACCATGGCCGCGTACGCACTGTCTAGACTGCACTTTCGGGGCCGCGACACGATCTTCGTAATCCTGTTAACCGCCCTCATGATTCCCCCGATTTTCATTGCCCTGCCAAACTTCGTACTGATGGACCAGTTGGCGTGGATCAACACTTTCCAAGGCCTCCTCGCCCCATACGTTTTGATCTGCCCGTTTGGAATTTTTTTCCTGAGGCAGTTCATGCTCTCGCTACCACGCGAAGTGGAGGAAGCGGCGATGATCGATGGGGCATCGCGGTGGACAATTTTTCGCAAAATGATTGTCCCAATGTGCGCCGCGCCAATAACCACGCTGGCGATTATTCAAGCGGTGTTCGGGTGGAACGAATACATGTGGCCACAACTGATCGCTAAGGCAGAGAACGTGCGGCTGCTGAACGTGGCGCTGTCCGTATTCGCGCAGTCCTCCCCCTCAACAAGACCAGACTGGGCGGGTTTAATGGCAGCTGCGACACTGCAGATAATCCCCATGTTCTTACTGCTCCTGATTTTTGGGAAGCGTTTAGTGAACTCTCTAGGGCTAACAGCGGCGAAGTAGCGGCTGGTTAGAAAATTTGAAAGGGAAACAACCATGAAGAATAAGATAAGCAAACTAGCAGCCATGGCAGCGGCCACGTGCCTGCTTTTAGCAGGATGCTCTGGTGGTACCTCCGTGTCGGGTGAAAAAGCAAAGGATACTAAGGCGGGTGATAGTAAAGAAATCACATACCGCCTGTGGGACCCCGGTCAGCAAGCCACGTATCAGAAGTGTGCTGACGCATTTGAGAAAGACAGTGGCCTCAAGGTCAAAATTGAACAGCAGGGGTGGGATGATTACTGGAAGAACCTCACGACCGACCTGGTTTCTGGTACCGCCCCGGACGTGATTACGAACCACGTCCAGTACTACCCCGAACTGGTGGGGAAGAAACAGATTATTGACCTGAATCAGTTCATCAAAGACGATGAGATCGATTTTTCTAAGTACACCGGTGAACTAACTAAACTGTGGGAAAAGGATGGGGCGCGTTACGGTATTCCACAAGACTGGGATACGATAGCGTTCGTTTACAATACAAAACTCGTGGAAGATGCGGGTTATAAAGCTGAGGATCTGAACAAGCTCACTTGGAACCCCAAAGATGGGGGTACGTTCGGTAAACTCATCGCGCACCTAACGGTGGATAAGAACGGTAAACGCGGGGACGAACCCGGTTTCGATAAAGATAATGTTGAGGTCTACGGCTGGGGCTTAGAACAAGGTGGTGGCATTGTGGGCCAGGGCCAGTGGTCGTGGCTAGCACTATCTAACGGGTTTGAATACTTAGATAAGAACCCGTTTGGCACCGAGTACAAGATGAGTGACCCGAAGCTAATAGAGTCAATCAGTTGGTGGCAAGATCAGATTAAAGCCGGTTTTGTTACGCCCCTGGAGGTCGCTGGGCCACTTGGTTTGGAACCGATGATGGAGCAGGGGAAGGCCGCGCTGGTACCGGATGGGTCGTGGCGGATTAACTTGTGGACGTCTTCGGAGAAGAACGAGTTCGCGTTCGCTCCGCTGCCAACCGGGCCGGTGGGGCAGAAGACGATTATTAACGGGTTAGCTCCGTCGATTACGAAGCAGGCGAAGAACCCGGAGAATGCGTGGAAGTGGGTCAAGTTCCTTACTTCCGACAAGTGCCAGGCAATTGTTGCGAAAGACGCGATCGTGTTCCCGTCACTGAAGGAGTATTCGGAGAAAGCCGCGCAGGCACACAAGGATGCGGGCCACGACGTTTCTGCTTACATAGATATTGCGCAGGATCCGCAGAAACTGGCTTACTACCCGATTACTAATAATGGTAATGAGATTTCCAGTGAGGGACAGGTAACGTTTGATGAGATCGAAAACCTCTCGGTTACCCCACAGGACGCTCTACCTAAATTGAATGAGAAGGTAAACAGTATTCTGTCGAAGTAAAGACCCGGTGGGGTGCGCGGCATTACTCGTGAACACCTCCTATGCGCACCCCACCGTTAACACCACTCGTGTTTACCCCACGGCCAAGCTGCCGCCCACTACCTCAGAAAGCTTGACTTTACGCGCAAACGACTGCCCACCCCCTCAAAAAATTGTAAGGAATGAAACCCCATGAGAATCACGTCACCAGCAGGAACGATCCACGTGGACGCCCCCGCAGAGGACGCCTCCGCACCGGGCGGGCAAGAAACTGCCGGCGGGCACCTAAGTAGCAAGCACGTAATTAATAGCGGGCACCTAAGTAGCAAGCACGTAATTAATAGCGGGCACCTAAGTAGCGGGCACCTAATTAAAGGAACCCACGTGAAGGTCACCCACAACTGGGGTGTGAGTGAGTATTACCGGCACGGGTGGAACTCCTGGACGCCCACGCGCTGGTGGTCGCTCGAGCGGGATCCGTGGCGAATCTGGGATAACCCGCTGCGCAGCTTAACCGCGGAAGATGTGGTGAATGATTCAACTACTAAGCACCGCTCCTCGATGGTGACCGCGGTTGTTTCCGAGCAGGGGGAAGTGCTGTTAGTGGGAGCACTGAGTGGTTCCACCCCGGTGCTGACGCTCACGCCAAATACGATCGAAGCAACGTGTATAGATACAGGTAGCGCGCACGCGAATGGTGGCGCCTGGTTCGTAACCACGGGTGCGGAGCAGGAAGTGTTCGCCCGCTACGCAAAAGCCCTTGCGCAATACCGCCAACTACCAGAACGCAAGCAAGCAGTGGATGTTCTCGGTGCGGTGTGGTCGTCGTGGTACTCGTGGTTTGAAGAGGTTTCCGAACAGATCATCACCAGTGAGATTCCTGCAGCGAAAAAACTGGGCTACGGCGTGGTGCAAATTGACGACGGCTGGGAACGCAAAGTGGGGGATTGGCGGGCGAACCAGAAGTTCCCGCGCGGCATGAAACCGGTGGTGGACGATATTCACCAGGCGGGTTTGAAGGCAGGTCTGTGGGTGTCACCGTTTATTGCTCTGCCGGGCACCCCCACGGTAGAGGCGTATCCGGAACTGTTTTTGCATAACGAAGATGGGTCGCTGACCCCCTCCGGGTTTAACTGGGGGCAAGAATACTACGCGCTGGACTTTTCGAAACCGCAGGCACACGACTGGTTGGCAGAAACCATGAGTGAAATCGCCCGGTGGGGTTTCGACATGTTCAAACTCGACTTTTTGTACGCAGCAGCAGTGCAAGCACAGCGGCAGCATGGTATGGACCGGGAGGTTGCCTACCGCGCGGGCTTAGAGACTATGCGCGAAGCGGTCGGGAGCGACGTTTACTTGCTCGGTTCGGGTGCGGTGGTGAATGCGTCGCTTGGTGTGTTGGATGGTATGCGGGTGGGGCCGGATACGGCGCCGTATTGGGATAACACGGAACGCAAGCGGGATCCGTCGGGCCCGGCGGTGGTGAATGCGCTTCGCAATTCGCTTTCGCGCGCCTGGTTGAAACCGTTGGCGGATTGCGACCCGGATGTGGCGTATTTCCGTACGCGGGGTTCATTATTGTCGCCCGAGGTAAATGCTTTAACCGCGCAAGCAGGGTTGGTGTGTGGGTTTGCGCAGTGTTCGGATCCGCGCGCGTGGCTCAGCGACCAAGAAGCTGCGGTCGTGCAGCGGTGGATAGCGCATTTCGAACGCCACCCGCGTGTTGAACAGGTAGGCCGCTACACCTACCGGGTTGACGGGCAAGAGGTGAACTTTGACGAGTACTTGAACCCAACCTCACGCATTTCAGACCGGCTCTTGGTGAAGTGAGAGCCGTTTTGACGCAAGAGGGACTGCGCTTGGTGGAACGGTAGCGGCTTTGGAACGGGAGCAGCGTTGGAACGGGAGCGGCTTTGAAACGGCTGGGCCACGCGTGCACGCCGTTGAAGTCCTGCCTTTGGGTTGTTGAATGTGAAAAGATTTATGGTGGTAGTTAGCTGCCGTTGAGGGGACTTGCTAGAGAGGAACGTGGAGGCAGATCGTGTCCGTAACTTTCATTCCGCACTGGAGCGATCCGCAGGGGGCGCGGCAGGCAACCGAACTGTTCGAACAGACTTTCGCCCCTTTTAATGGGGTAGTGGGGATTGCGCCGGGCCGGGTGAACCTCATTGGTGAGCACACGGATTACAATGACGGCTTGTGCCTGCCGATCGCACTTCCGCATGCTACGTTTGTGGCGTTCCAATGGCGGGACGACGACGTGGTCCGTTTGATCTCTAAGGGCGCGAGCTTGTGGGAAGGCCACATCAGTGACATTAAACCCGGAATGGAATCTTCTTGGGTTAACTATGCGGGTGGCCCGGCGTGGGCGCTGGGGGTAGACCGGGGTTTTGACGCTGCGGTCGCGTCTTGTGTTCCGCTGGGCGCGGGCTTGTCGTCTTCCGCAGCTATTGAATGCGCGATGGCGGTCGCTATGTTAGCGCCAGATTATGACAATGAGGAGGCGCGCACCCGCATAGTGAATGCCTGTATTCGCGCAGAAAATGAGGTGGCGGGCGCACCCACCGGGGGGTTAGATCAGACGGCGTCCGTGTTCACGCAGGCGGGGCAGGCGTTGAAGATTGATTTCCACGCGGGTACCCACGAGCTGGTGGAAGCGGACTTCCGCGCGCACGGCCTGGAACTGTTGGTGATGGATACGCGGGCGTCGCATTCGCTCACGGATGGGCAGTATGGGCAGCGGCGCGAACAGTGTGAACAGGCGCGGGACCTGTTGGGGTTGGAGTCGTTGCGGCAAGCAAAACTGGAGGACTTGCAGCGTCTTCCCGAAGAGTTGCGGCCCCGCGTGCGGCACGTAATAACGGAGAACCAGAGGGTTGAAGCCACTGTTGAGGCCTTGGCGAACCAAGATTACGCGCAGGTGGGGGAGCTGTTCGCTGCTTCGCACGTGTCTTTGCGCGACGACTACCAGGTGTCTTGCGAGGAACTGGACTGCGTGGTTGAATCCGCGGTGGAAGCGGGCGCGGTTGCGGCCCGGATGACGGGCGGCGGATTTGGTGGCTCTGCGATTGCCCTGGTGCCTCAAGAAATAATTGAACAGGTAGCCGCGCACGTGCAAGAAGAAAGTGTGCGCCGCGGGTATGCGCAGCCGCAGTTCTTAGAAACGTATGCGGGTGCGGGCGCGCGGGTTTTCACCTCTGAAAAAGGGCATGAGGACGCGCAGGTCTTAACGCCAGCGGGCGCAGACGACGCCGCGTACGTTGCTACGCCGACGCAAGCGGACGCAGACGACGCCGCGTACGTTGCCACGCCGACGCAAGCGCGCGAAAACGACGCCGCGCGGACGCTAGTGGGGACGCAAGTTTTGGAGTCGAACGAGAAAGAGACGCAAATGCCACAAGACAGCCAGCAGGCACACTCGCAAGATAGCCAGCCGAGAAACGGTCAGCAGGTCCGCGATGAGTTAACCGCCGAGCAGCAGGAAGCGTTGCAGCAGAACCTGCAGAAGTTGCGTGCAGATGGAGCGTCGCGCACGGCAATGCGGGTCTTTGAACGGTATTTCCACCAGGTTGCGGCGGGGGCGACGGGTTTGATCCCAGAGTCCTCAATCACGCCGATCACGGACGTGGAGCGGATTGAGAACACGCAGGTGGATCCCGATGATGCGCGGCAGGCCCTGGGGCGCACCGTGTTTTTGAAGCTCAACGGTGGGTTGGGTACGTCAATGGGGTTGGATAAGGCGAAGTCGTTGCTGCCGGTGCGCAACGGAGAGACGTTTTTAGACATCATGACCCGCCAGATTTTTCAGGTGCGCAAACGCACAGGTGTGGACGTGCCGTTGTTGTTTATGAACTCGTTCCGCACCCGGGCCGACACTTTGAACGCGCTGGATCCGCAGTTGCGCACCGACCTGCCGTTGGACGTGCTGCAGAACCGGGAGCCGAAAATTCTGGCGGATTCGCTTAAACCCGTGAGTTGGAATAAGAACCCGGAGTTGGAGTGGTGCCCACCGGGCCACGGCGATATTTACACGACCCTGTACGACGGGGACGTGCTCACCCGGTTGTTGGATGCGGGGTACCGGTATTTGAACACGTCTAATTCGGACAATTTGGGTGCGTACCCGTCCGCGTCGATCGCGGGTTGGTTCGCGGCTTCGGGCGCGGATTATGCCCCGGAGGTGTGCGAGCGAACGCTCGCGGACCTGAAGGGTGGGCATTTGGCGCGGCGCAACAGCGATGGCCGCGTGATTTTGCGCGATACAGCGCAGACCCCGGAGTCGGACATGCATCACTTCACGGACCTGCATCGCCACCCGTTCTTCCACACGAATAACTTGTGGTTCAACATTGAGTCGCTGCGCGATTTGCTGCGTGAGACCGAGGGCGTGGTGGATTTGCCATTGATCCGCAACGAGAAGAACGTGGATCCGACCGATAGCGCGTCGCCCAGGGTGATTCAGATGGAGTGTGCGATGGGTGCGATTGTTGAGAAGTTCGCGTATTCCACCCCGATTTGTGTGCCCCGCGGCCGCTTTTTACCGGTTAAGACCACGAATGATTTGTTGACTGTGCGTTCGGACGCGTACGAATACACCGACGAGGCGCGGCTCGTGTTGCGTACCGACGCCGCCCCAGTGGTGTCTTTGGATTCCAAGTACTACAAGTTCATTCAGGATTTTGAAACGCGTTTCCAAACGCTGCCGTCCCTGGCTGGATGCGAGTCGTTTACCGTTGAAGGACCGTGGACTTTCGCTGGCAATATTGCGTTTGAGGGCCGCGTTGAACTACGTGGAGGTGGCACCGTGCGCGGGGCATAAAACCGGTACTTGGGGCAACGCAATTACCGCCGAACTCTAGGACTAAAGTCCTTTATTAGCCACTACTAATCAATACATACGTGAGTGCGTAAATAATAATTTGATTCAAGGTTAGCTAAAATTGTAACGATTACCTGCACGTATGCATGGTTTAACAATAAGTCCGTGATACGAAATAACAGTCGAATTGTTTTGTAATTAGCGGTACTGTCTAACAGTAACGGTGGTTAATTGTGGTCTGAGGTGGTTCATCTTGTTGCGTCGAATCGGTGGTAAACGATCCGGTTTGGTGCGTCTTATTTCTTTGCTGAGTGTGTGCGCACTGGTGCTACCCCTATTTGCTCAAGGTTTTATTGACGCAGCATTCGCGGCAGACGCAAACCCAAACCCGGACCACGATCGCGTTCCGCCGCGCAAAACTAATACTCAACCGGTAGTTGGTAGTAAAGATGATCCCTGGCCAACGGATTACACGCGGCCAGATGGCAGTACTCACGACGTGGAGCTAAAAAACAACCGCGTTGCCCTCATCTTTGACTTTCACGGTATGTACACCTGGGAGACGTTGGGTGGGAACCTGCCAACGTTGTCAGGTAAGTGTCCAGATGCCTTCTTGAAAACCAGTCCGACGGGTTGCACGCCGAACCGCGACCAGGTGGCAACGATCAAACAAAACGTTTCACGACTACGCGGTCTGCCAATGTCACTTGGCGTTTACACGTCCGATTCGACCACAATGACGGCTCGTCCATACGCCATTGGCAATCCGCCGAACTTATCTTTGACTTCTATCGAGACGCAAGCGGGCTACCAAAAAGTAATGAGCATGCTCGATCGAATCGATGCTACTGGCGGTACCGGGAAAGGGCTCACAAACGGTAACACGTCACAGCTTGACTTCGCGCTGCGCCAGGTAGTTAAAGACAATGCGCGAGCAAAATACACAGACGTAGTTATCTTCAGCCCAGGAATTAACCTTCAGAGTCAATATACCTCTGACAACGACGGTAAACTTAGCACCATTCAGCAAGCTGACAAGCTACGCCAGGCAGGCACCAATATTCACGTCATGGCGATGGGACAAACCTACTCTGACAAGGAACAGCTTTGTCGAATCGCGCTCGGCCCAACCGCTGAGAATGAAATTGGGACATGTGCAAAACTTCTAGCACGCACCGACATAAAGAACATTAACGACCGCACTTACGTCAAGACTTACGGTTCCCAAAACAGCCGCCGTGACAGTATTGTCAGCGCCTACCACGACTGGAAAGACTTCACTACAGGCGGGGCATTAACTCCAAGCAACATGTTCCTCAGCCCGCCGAATAGCTCCCCTAATGACGTGCGCAATGGCCTGTTTGCAGATGCGGTTACGGAGCTGCTGGATCGCAGCCGTGTACTGTCCATAACTAATGACATGGTGGATGAAAGCTTCCGTTATGTGCGCCCCAACGTGGGGATACAGACGAAGATTACGTTCAACCAGGCGGGAGCTAGCGTAAACGAAACGAAAACCTCTGGTACGGACGGCATCAGCGAGTCCGATATTAATAATCGCCAGGCCGTGGAAATACGCCCGCAGACGCAGGCGGACAAGGTGTTAACTCGATTTAACGGCCATAATGCTCGCTGCTTCGGGTACATCAACTCGAAATACTGGGAAGCTGAGAAGTCAGAAAACTTCTACCCCGACAATATCGACGACGCAAAAGGAAACCCAATCGGGGCGCGGCTCACCACACGACAACAGACCGCATACACGCACATTAAATGCAACTTTTACTTCCGCGATACTCAACCAACTGAGATCGACAAGTTCGTGCAAGTGAACCCACCGATCCAGATCGCGAACGAAGTGAAGAACATGACCATTAATTACGAATGGTCGTGCGTGGACCCGCTCGGGGTGGATACTAAGAAGATCATCGCACAAGGTGACGCGAGCCGACTCGTTGAATCCGCGGTAACCACGTGGGAAGGCAACATCCCAATCGGGAACTACCGAGAATCCCAAGGGCAGACCGCGCCTTCAAGTCCAATGAAGCTGCCGGTTGGCGCCAAATGTATGCTAAAAGAAACCGCGCGTTACTCCAAGGACGTCAAACCAGAGATTATTCAACGGGCGATCAACCACACCCAAAGCTGGAAGCCAGACGGTAATAACACGAAGTTCGAGAACACCACGCCGGCCGACAGCTACGGTGGTTCCATTACCGATGGGCTGACCACCTCGACCACAGCGTCAGTGCTATACCAGTTCACGGACGTTAACGAACCGCTAGATGAAGACGCTGCGACGACATTTCAGTCGAACTCTTCACTCAGCGGTAAACAGGTAACAATCGACGTGTCCATGGATTACGCTGGGCTGAGCTTGTTACCTGCAAACGAGAGCAAGCCCCAGCAGATCCCCATGTACTACGAATGCCGGTACATGGCAGATAAAGACAACCCACCGGAACTCGATATCTCATCGACTGCACCTGGCAACCCCTTCTTCGTGGGCCGCGGCGTAGTTATGGTGAATACCGATGGCACGCCCACCAAACTACCGAACAAAGACGGGGAAGCATGGCCGGTGGGTACGCACTGCTTATTCACCCCCGACATCCCTCAAGAAGAAGGATACGGACAGTACCACGATCAAATGTGGACGCCCGACGGATTCAAGTTTGACCGCAAATGGGAATCCGATGTGTGCCAAAGCCCCACTGGCGACCAGGGGCAGAACTACGCCAACTGTGGATCGAACTTTTTCTGGGCATCAAGTGAAGGTGCTAAGCACATTTACCTGCAGCAGGTGCTCAAACGCGGTGAGGGTAACCTCCAGATCACTAAAGCAGTGGACGGTGACGCGCAAAGCACTCTGATCGGCCAGGCATTTGACATGAACCTTCAGTGCGTGGACGAAAACGGGAAACCACTGCCGATAGACAGCGGTAACTTCGACGGGAAGATTAGCTTGCGGCCAGGTGGACACGAGATCATCAAGAACGTGCCAACGCATGCGCGCTGCACGCTAACGCAGAATCAGCAAGACTGGGAATCCACGCTGAAGAACGTGGAGGTGAAGCCAACGCCACCGCAGGAGTTCACACTCACGTCCTCCACGGACACCAAAGAGGTCACGTCGACTACCACCGCGAACTACAAGCGCGGTAGCCTCACGTTGAACCACAAGACGCAGCTAGAAGATGGCACATCGGTGAGTGAGGCAGATGCGCAGAAACTACAGAAAACCTCAACTATCACCTGCACGGACCCGAACGGAGAGCAAAGCACGGTTACGCGTGAATATACGGGGGATGGTCCGCAGAACCTCGACGGTGATTACCCTGCAGGTACGGTGTGTGACATTACTACAAAACTGACGGGTGACCTGCCAGAGAATACGCAAGTATCCACGAACTCGCCGCGAATCCAGATTGCGCCCGGTGGAAACACCGTGAACGTAACCAGCACGTTCCGGCCAACCACGGCTGGGGAAGTGGCCATACAGGTTACGCGCACCACGCCCGCGGGCTTGGAACCCGGCTTGGCGAAACTGTTGCCCACCAGCATGAACTTGAACGTTACGTGTGGTGACGTGAGCCAAACGATGACGGTTAAATCTGGTGACACCGCGATCTTCGCTGGCGACACAGCTTTGCTTTCAAACTCCGAGTGCACTGCGCAACTAACCGGAGCGGATGGGAAACCGCTGGTGCCTGCACCGTTCAAAGCGACGCTCAATGTGTCCGACGAAGGGGCTGCGCCGCAAAGTGATGACGCCAACGCACGGACTTTCACTTTCACCTCACCGGCTGAAGACGCGACTAAGAAACTAGACGCTACTATTGCATACGAGATTCCAGAAGCTCCCGTTGACTTCGACGCGAAGAGTTCCTTGAGTGTGGATGACAGTGAACTGGGTGAAGACGCGGACACCGCGCTTGCAAAGTGGAAGGACGCGTTCTTCGCTGGGCCTTACGCCAGCGCGAAACTGATTCCATCAGCCGTATGCACGTTCGGTGAAGGGGAGAACAAAGTTGAACGGCGCTTCAACGCCCAAGTGTCCCGCACCGGCGACGGCTCCCACGTGTCGCGGAACCTCCCGGTTGGGTGGGACTGCTCCTTAACTTTGGATAACAAGCGGATGACGCGCATCCCCGGGTCGAACTTCAAGGGAGGTACCTTAACCCTGGCGGATACGTCAGTAAATATCCCGGAAGATGACGGCACCACGTCAATCGACTTCACGGTTAGCGAGCAGCCGCAAGAACTGGATTTGGCGCTGAACTACCAGATGCAAACCGCTAGCTTCAACGTGAAGAAGAAGGTGGGTGGCGACGGTGTCGCGGTGATTCAAGGTTCACGCCCGTTCAAAGTGAGCTACTCGTGTTCTTTGAACGGCCAGCCAATTGACGTGCCTGCCCCTTGGAAGATCGATACTTCCGGAGCCCGGCCGTCTGCCACGCCGCAGCGAGGCGCGTTCGCCGATACGCAGTCGGTAATGACCTACCGGTTCCAACAGGGCGAATGGGCACAAGCTAAAGGCTTACCCGCCGGCGCGGAATGCAGTGTGCAAGAGCATGCGGACATCAGCAGTAAAGACGGTGGGGTTACCGAAGATGCAGCATCTTGGGCCTCCCGGTGGGAAGTGATGAACGACTTCCGAGGCCGGTCGGACCTGAAGAGTTCCTGTGCTGCTGCGGGCGATCGCGAATGCCGGCCAGGTGGCGAGAAGATTAACTACGGGGTGTACGTAACACTGCCGGTTGATCAGCCTGCCCGCCCGTCGAACGGGGAGGAAACGGGGAAAACTAACCCGGCTCAACCTCAGGAACTATCTGAAAACTACTTCGGCACCGTGGTTGCGTGGAATACGTACACGTACCTGAAGACCAAAGTGGAACTAGATTTGAAGACGTCTGGTAACGGCACGGCCCTGTCGGATGGTACGGAGTACACGTACAGCTTGTACTGTAAGCCGACGCAGGTGGAGATTCCCGACGATCTGCCAGAGGACCAGAAAGCAGAACTGGAGAAGATTAACCAGACGGACGCAGCAGCTATCTTGCGTGAACCAATCACGTTGCGCGATACCGACAAGGATCGGGACGGGACGTACAAGATTGAGGTGCCGGCAAACTACCGGTGCATGCTGACGCAGCAGGAGTTCAATGAGGGCGACGCGAAGGTGGTCACGAACATTGATACAAGCAATGCGGACGTCACGAAGCTGGATGCGGACAAGCCTTTCGAGGATCAAGACGCGTGGAAGAAACTGTTCAGCCTCACTCGGGATTACTTGAAGGACCCGGGTTTGCAGCTGGCCACTAACCCTGCGGAGAACGCAGCGTGGGTATTCCAGGTTGATCCGAAACGTGTTGAGGAGAACCAGAACCTCATCAAACTGAACGTGGATGTGAACTACGACCGGCCGCAAGCTGGGGCGATCACGTTGAAGCACCACGTGGATACCACGATTTTGGCGGGGAACACGATTGAAGACGGTGCTATAAACATTGGAGACAAGTTAGACATTGGTAGTTTCAATGTGAAGTACCGATGTGAGGACTTGTATGCGACGGATTCGGATTCGAAACCGCTGGTGTACCAGGGTGAGGCGGAACTGGCTAAAGATGGGACCGCTAAAGTGCCTGAGAGCGCGGATTTACCAGCGGGCGTGAAATGCGAGTTCGACTTTAGGGACAAAGGGAAGTCACCGATTGAGGACTACCCGAGCATCGGTGCTTACGGATTTGTGTCAGTGGATAACCGTGTGGACGGTAAGTCGGATGCTAAGGATTACCCACCGGTTGCGGAAGACAAGAATATCGTGATGACGGTTTCTGATGTTAAGCCAGTGCCTGGTGATGGTACGGATGCGAACGGAACCACGGTGACGTTCACTACCGCCTACCTGCTGGGGGCTCGGTCTGTGCACTGGGGTCTGTACCCGCAGGGAGATCGTGCGAAGGACATTTTTGGTGAAAACGCGCAGGATGGCTCGGTGGCAATCCCGTGGGATTACACGTGTGAGGCATCTGCTTTGCCGGAGAGCTTGTCCAAGACTTTGGGTTACGAACAGGTTGACGGTAAGTGGGTGAAGACTGGAACGCAGGACGTGAAACCGGGTAGCACCGGGGATATCGCGGTTCCGTTTGGCTCTAAGTGCACGGTGAAACGCAGTGACGTGCCGGATGCGGTTCAGTCTGAGTTGAAGAAACAAGGGCTAGCGGACGCGTGGTCGGTGCTGTATCCGACACAAAATGAGATCGCGTCGACTGTGAATAATAAGGACCCGAAGTTTGAAAGTACGGAACGTCCGGCTTTGGATTTGAAGAACGGGTTCGTGTTGGACACTGAAGATAAGGCGTTTGCCGCGGTTTTGGTGACCGTTTATAAAGACAAGGGCGAGATTCACGTGCAGCGTGTGATTGCCACTGATGGGGATGCGGACCGCCCGTTCCGTGATAGCGATGCGACGGGTGGTGAGAAGGTCGCTGATGGCGCGCAGGTGTTTAAGATCTATCCGGCGATTGTGGATGGTGACGCGCCTGTGGCGAATCGGGATGCGGATTCTACGTTGGAGAGTTCGAGTTCGCGGCCTGATCTGGATAATCCGGTGCCTGTTGAGTGGATTCAAAATGATGCGGGTGAGTGGCGGTTTAAGGCTGATGTGAAACCTGGGCAGTCGTATTTCCTTGAGGAAGTGCGTGCTGGTGTGGGTGAGTTGATGCCGCAGTTGTGGCGTTTTGACGTGGTGGCTGTGAATGAGCCGAACGCGGATGCTGGTTCGTTTGGTGAGGATTACGTGGTGAAACTCGCTGAGTATACGGAGCATGCGGGTTTGGTTACGGTTCAGAATCCGACGTCTGATGGCCAGGTGGATGTTCCGACTATTAGCGTGGCTACTTTGAAGTCTGGGGCTATGCCGTTCACGGGTGGGTTCCTCCCGTGGGTGATTGCGGCTGGTTTGGGCTTGTTGGCGGCCAGTGGCTATGTGGTGTACCGGCGACGGAAGGAGCTGGAGTAGGGCACTAACAGAGGTTTCCCACACCCCACGGGGTGGGTTTGTCCTCACACTGTGGGGATCGTAAAGGTAAGAAAATATAGCAACCCAAGAGAGATCACGAGAAATCGAGGATAGGTAATGTTTACGAAAACTAGAAGGTTGGTGCGCTCCGCAGTAGCAGCGGTTGGCGTACTGGCATTAACCGCAATGGGCGTGACAGCCGCCCAAGCAGAAACGCAGATTGACCCGAACCACAAAGGCTCAATCACAGTTCACGCACTGAACCTTAAGGAAGGTGCGACAGCCATTGATCCAACAGGTAAGGAACTGACCGAGGTTCCAGAATCCACCCCGGTTCAAGGTGCAGTCTTCTCACTGCAGAAGTCCACTCTGAACCGCTTGGACAACGCAGACTTCGCTAAGGCCAAGGATCTTACCCCGCTGAACTTTGGTGCTACTGACAACGCGTTTGGTACAAACGGCACCATGACTTCAGACGCAACCGGTGCAGACGGAAAAGTGACCTTCGGTAACTTAGATCCAGGTATCTACCTGTTGAAGCAAACTGTCACCCCCAAGGGCACCACAGGGATTGCCCCCGCTATTGTCGCTATCCCAATGACTGACCCGGAAAGCAACGGTACGGATTACCTGTACGACGTGCACGTATACCCCAAGAGCAAGACTCTAGAGAACATTTCGAAAACCAATATTACTGACGAGAACACGCCGGTAGTACAAGGGTCGAAGATGCAGTTCCGCGTGGATACCCCCATCCCTTCGTTGGCTCAAGCAGCCGAGGGAACGGAAGCTGAGAAGTTTACAAAGTTCGAGGTTGTAGATACTCCTTCCGGTGCACTGCAGACTGATGGTGAGAACGGTAAGGTTCTGAAGGTTCAAGTTGTTACTGAAAAAGATACCGCTGCGGGTCAAGATGCAGTGACGCTGGAAGCTGGCGACTACAACTTCACAAATACTGACGCTCACAAAGCTACGGTATCTTTGACTGACTCAGGCCTAGCCAAGGTTCAGGCAGCCCAGGGCAAGTTCCTGCGTGTTGAGTTCGAAATGACCGTTGTGGGTAACCCCGCTGACGGTATTGGAAACTCGGCCACCGCAAACATTGAGACGGACCGCGGGAACACCTTCACCCCGACTACGCCGGACGACCCGGAGAACCCAGTCGTTAAGGCTCAGGACATCACCATCAACAAGACCGACCAGGATGGCAAGGCACTACAGAACGCGAAGTTCTCAATCTACAAGTGCGATGCCAATAACAAGGCCACGGGCAACGCGATTAAAGTTACGACCGATGGTGCATCCGAGTGGACAACGGATGCTGATGGTAAAGCCACTATCGGAAAGGTGATCACTGGTTCGAAGGTTTGCATTGTTGAGACGCAAGCACCTGCTGGCTACGAGAAGCTAGCTTCGCCGGTTGTCCACACGGTAGATATGGACAATGCGAAGAACACGGTTGATATCCAGAACGTTTCGTCTGATTCGATCCGTCAGCACCTGCCTCTCACTGGTGGTGCAGGTATCGCCCTGTTCCTCCTCATTGGTGCTGGGCTGCTTGGTGGTGCGTACTACTACGCACGTAAGCAGCGCGAGCAGGCGTAAGTAGGTACAGGCCGGCCCACCCCCTCAGGTAACAAAAACTGAGGGGAGCGGGGCCCGGCTGAACACCTCCTCGATTAAGTGTGAGGTAGCAGGGAGAATCGGTGCAGGAACAGGTAAAACCCGGGAAACGCGCACACCACAAACGGAAGCGCAACAACAAAAGCCGCAACGGCCAACCGGTAAAAACCCGCCGCACCGCCCTGCTACCCATACTGCTCGCAATAGCTGGAATCCTCGTACTCATGTACCCCGTAATCGCCACCGGTTGGAACAACCTAAGGCAAAACGAAGCTGCGGAACAATACTCCAAAGCAGTCGCCGGGCAAGACATGAGCGCGTGGAACAAAAGCATCAAAGAAGCCCGCGAATACAACAAACAAGTACCCGGCATGCCGATCCTAGACCCGTGGCTCGCCCGCGTGTCCAAAGACAACAACCCATACCAAACGTACTTGTCTAAACTCTCGCTAGCACCACAAATGGGACGCCTCATAATCCCAAAAATCAACGTGGACCTACCCATCTACCACGGAACCGACCCGAAAACCCTTGAAAAAGGAATCGGACACCTCTACGGCTCCTCACTCCCAGTAGGTGGCAAAAACACCCACGCAGTACTAACCGGACACTCCGGTCTCCCATCCGCAACCCTCCTAGACCACCTCAAAGAAGTAGTCAAAGGTGAATCCATCTACATACAAGTCGGCAGCGAAAAACTACGCTACAAAGTAAACGACATCCGCGTAGTACTCCCCACCGAAGTAGACGGACTCGAAGTAGCAGACGGCAAAGACCTACTAACCGTACTCACCTGCACACCATACGGAATCAACACGCACCGGCTGCTCGTCACAGGTGAACGAGCACCATTAGACAACCCGCAAGTATTCACTAAAACAAACGGAATCACGTGGACATGGTGGATGATCGCAATCACAATCATCTGCCTGCTCGCATTACTCCTGCTCATATACTGGTTGTGGCGCCGGCACCAACGCCGCAAACAACGCGAACAAACACGTCAAAACCAAAGGGCCGCCAAACGTGCCCAAACTCGACGTACAATACTAGAAAAACCGAAACTGCAGCCACGGCCTGAGCACCAGGCAACAACGGCGCACAGTGACGACACCACCGGGCACAACCCACAGTCGGACCAACAGGCCAATAAGGAAAGCTGAAATGAACACGCTACGAAATAGGATTCTCGCCGGGGTAGCCGCAATCCTAGTTACCCTCTTCGGGGTAAACGCAGGAGCGTGGGCCACAATAGGTGGCGACCCCAACCCCAATGACCTCGCCACCATCGACCACAGCCGCGACGGCAGCCTCGAAATCCAACGTACTGCAGACAACCCATACAACGACAACGCCACCCGGTGGACCACCAACGTAGCTGGCATCAAATACAGCATCGCCCGCGTTTCCGGCCTGGAACTGAACAAAGAAAACTGGGACACCATCCGCAAACTCACGCCCGAGACCGCGCAAAAACACGGTTTAGAAAATACGCGTGAGGGAGTGACGAACTCGGAAGGTAAAGTCACGTTCTACGGGCTTGAACCCGCCGTGTACCTAGTGAAAGAAGTCGTGGCGGAAAACGCGCCGAAAGAATACGAACCCACCATGCCGTTCGTACTCACCGTGCCCACGTGGAACGACGCCACCAACGAATGGGTCTACCACATTTCCGTAACCCCGAAGCGGGCACCAGAACAACCCACGCCGGAACCGACAACGCCACCGGTTAAACCCAGCCCATCAAAGCCTGCTAAACCTGCGCCTACAGATAAGCCGCACAAGTCAGACAACCACCTGGTACGAACCGGTGCAGCCGTGCTGGGAATAGGTTTGCTCGCAGCATCCGCAATCGGATTCGGCCTACTGCTGGCTGGTAAACGCCGCGAAAAAGACGCGCAGTAAACGACGTCTCAATCAAGTGGGCTAAACCCCGCTTTTGCACGGCTGGCTAAACCCCACTTCTACGCGGCCGGCTAGACCTCGCTTTTACGTGGCCGGCTAGACCTCGCTTTTACACGGCTGGTCTAAAACGTATTCAAACAGGTGGAAGTCGTGCAGGTCTGTGGTGTCATAGTCGACGTGGAACAACCCCAGGTCCTTAAAACCATAATCGGCGTACAGTTTCATCCCCGGCGTGTTCTGCGCCAGCACATCTAACCGCACGGTTACGCAACCGAGCTCACGCGCAACCTCCAGCGCACCATCCAACAAAAACTTCGCCACCCCACGTCGCTGATACCCGGGCACAACCCCAAGGGCGTGCACAGCTAGTACCTCACTGGGTGCGGCGTCCACCAGCCACGGGGCCGCCTCATATCCTTGGGGGACGGCTTGATCCAGGGCCATTACCCCAACCAGTTCCGCATCGGCCGGTTCCTGGCCGCCTGCATTCGTGTCAGCTGCACTGCCAGCCGCTGAGCTGCGCGCCCCAAGCTCCGCCGCCCCATGATGGAGCGCGATGAACATCTGCCCGCGCTCAATCCACCGCTGGATGTCTTGCTCCGACGGGTGATTTTCTGTGTGCCAATGTCTGTACGTGACCTCAGACGCTAAAAAATCCTTAATTTCCTCGTACGCGCGTTGCGTGCGGGCAACATCTTTCCCGTCCGCTTGCTTCAGTTCCAATCCCGTTTGAGGCACTGCCCCACTCCCAACACTGTTCAAACAAAACCCATTCATGATATCGGGTAAACAACCACGCGTGAAAGCTAGGTGCGGCTTACAAAAAACTGTGCAAAACAAGTGTTGAGCCGCTGGCGCCACGCGGGCGTCGGGAAAATCTAGCGCGTACTGGTAGGCAGGGTCGGTCAGGCGCAGGTCAAGCGCAGGTTCCGCGTGGAAATCGCCCAGGGGTGGCGCCAAAGGTCACGCGGGGTTGCGGTAAGTGGGGGAGTGGGGTCATGTAAGGTTGAAGTATGGTTGTAGGCAAATTTGAGGAAGTAACCGGTAACCAGTTTCTGCAAATAGCGCAGGATTTGGACGTGACCTTACCAATAGAACAAACCCCACACTGGGACCGGTACGACCAGGCGATGGACGATCGGGAACCGTGGCGAAAGCTCGTGTGGTACGTGGACGGGCAGCCACGCGCCATGATTAGCCTTTCTCTGTACCAGGACACCGGGTTCCGCTACCTGTGGGCCAAAAAAGGGCCGATTTGGGTGGGGGATAAGCCCACTGCCGCAGAAGAACACGCGTTCCGCCAGCAACTAGTGGCCGGAGTTAAACGGATCGACCCCCTTATCGTGTTCGTTCGCCTACACACGTGGCATGAAGCCGATGATCTTGAGGACCTACTGCAAACCATGGGGTACGACCGCACCGTGGTGATCAAACTCGCTGGGCTTAGTGATGACCAGATCCTCAAGTCCTTTGACGCCAAAGGCCGCCGGGCAGTACGTCAACGCCTACGCAACCCCGCGTTGTCCGCAACGGATGACACGGATAAGGCGATGGACGTGTTCGACCAACGGTACGAAATCTTAGAAGAAACCGCGGACCGCGACGGGTTCACCATTAACCCCCGCACCACGTACCAAACAATGCTGTCTATGCTCGGGCCTAAATACTGCAAGCTTTACACCGCGCGGTTAGATGGGGAACCGGTGTCGTGGGCGATCGCCACAATCCACGGAAAAGACTCCGCGTACTACTACGGGGCGTCAAACGCTAAAGGCCGCAAAGCCGGAGCGTCCGACCTGCTGTACTACTTCATGGCCTGCTCACTAGCGAAAGAAGGTGCGCACTACCTGGACCTCATGGGAATCGACTCCCCACGAGCCCCCGAACTGGCGGGCGTGGGCCGGTTCAAACGCAAATACTCCAAAGAAGTCACCGAGGTCCCGGGACCGTGGGACGTGCCCGTACACCCCCTGTACTACCGGGCGTTGCAGGGGGCGAAACAGTTGCGGCACAAACGCCGCGAACTAGTCCAAGACCTCAAAGACCGCTTCGCGAACTAACCTACGCGAACTAACCTAGCGGCGGTTCACGCAATAACTGAGGGGAGGCCGCGCAGTAAATTAGGGAGCCCGTAAATATAGGGGTGGCCGTGCAGTTCACTCAGGGAAGGCTGCGTAGCTTTCGCTCTGCTGCGCGGTCGCGCCTAGAGGCGTCGGGGTGTTCTGAGATGTAAAACCGGTGCGGCACTTCCGCGGCCTTAGAAATACCGATCCGCGTGGTTTCAAGAATCCGCTCATGCGCACGCAACTGCGCGCGCTCAAGCTGCAGCGGTGGTTCGCAAAGATCATGCCCAGTGAGCCCCAGGTCAACTCCCAGCGCTTGGCACACTTTACCCGGCCCGTTCGTCCACTCTTTCCGTGCGGTGGGGCGGCGAGCGGCAACTACCTCAAGCCCCACCACAGGTTCCACAGCGCGCACCAAAACGCCCGCACCAAAACCCGCCTGGCCGCACACCACGTTCAAACAATGGTGAATCCCGTAACTGAGGTACACGTACGCGTGGCCGGCAGACAAAAACATGGCTTTGTTACGTGGGGTTTGGCCTTTAAAAGTGTGGCTCGCGGGGTCGTTTTGATCGTAGGCTTCAACCTCCACAATCCGCGCTTCCACGCGGTCGCCACCAATTGTGCTGACCAGGCGGCAGCCCAACAGTTCACGCGCCGCCTGCGGAGCCGGTAAGTTCAACCACTCAAAATCCATACTAGCCACCATAGTGCTTCACCAGAGCACGTGCCCTGAGGGAGGCGTGCGCTCTGGCCCATAAGCAGTTTTTGAGGCACTGCCCACGCTTAGTGCGTAGACAAGTCTTTTGCGCGGT
Organism: Gleimia hominis; assembly: GCF_032085515.1. Taxonomy (GTDB): domain Bacteria; phylum Actinomycetota; class Actinomycetes; order Actinomycetales; family Actinomycetaceae; genus Gleimia; species Gleimia hominis. The sequence continues at coordinate 46,069 of NZ_JASXSX010000001.1, read as the reverse complement.
TCTCTACACCTAACTTAGGTGAACCTTGCTAAATGTGAGTGATGTGGCCTATTATTCTTCTAGTCCTCGAAACGAGGGTCTCTCCCAACGAAGGGCGCGCATCTTTTTGGTGCGCGCCCGAAGAAATGGGGGTACCACGTGGCAGTGATCCCACCCAGACCTGCCCACAGTGAAAGCGAAACTACACAATGCGTAACAAAATAATTGCCAGCGCACCGGCCATCATCTTTGGCCTTCTCATCGCCATTGCACCCCAAACATTCGCTACCCCATGCCCAGTGGCGGGCATGCCGATGGCGTGCCACTGGACCGCGCAGGCTTCACTTGGAATCGGTGTCGTGATCGCACTCATGGGAACGTTCGCCCTCATGGCTCCACCGGCGATGCGAGCGGGGATCTCTATCGGAGTGGTGCTCACCAGCGCGTTAGAACTCGCAGTTGTGACCGTACTGATCGGCGTGTGTGACGACCCAATGATGCACTGCCACTCCGTTATGAAACCCACCCTAATCGTCGTATCCGTACTCGCCATGGTGTGTGGGGGTATCGCATTCGCGCTAGACCAGCGCGGCACTAGCACCGGCACTCACCGAACCGCGAACCCAAGCAGCCAGCAATCCGTTAACCCGAGCAACCATCGAGACCGTTAGCGCACCAGGCGAACCACTAGCAGCAGAACAGAGTTAGAAAGAGGAAGTGTGAAACAGGGGAGTGGGTTGTGGCGGTACCTGGCGGTACAGAATCTGCGGCAAGCAGGGCTGCGCACCGGGGTTCTTACCACCGTGGTAGCTATCTTGACGTTCGTGTTCTACGCTGGGTCACTCATGTCCCTCAACCTGTATTCGGGGCTAACTAACCTGCAAAACCGGATGGGCGCGGACCTCATGATCGTCCCCAAAGACGCTCGTGACCAAGCGGAACAAGTGATGCTCGAAGGTGGGCCGCAAACTTTCTACTTTGACACGGACGTGCTGGAGCAAATCAAATCCGTGGCGGGCGTAGAAGAAGCCACGGCACAAACTTTCATTGCCTCCCTAAATCTCGGGTGCTGCGCGGCGAAAGTGCAGATCATCGGGTTTGACCCGCAAACAGACTTCGTGATTCAACCGTGGATCAAAACAGCGTACAGCGGGAACCTCAAAGATGGGGAACTGATTGTCGGATCCAACGTGCACCCGTCCTCGGACGGAAAAATCCGTCTGTTCCGCCACCGCTTCCCCGTAGCCGCGCAGCTAGCAGGTACTGGAACCTCATACGACAACACCGTATTTGTAAACCGCAACACCATCCGCGACATGCGTAAACGAGCCGCGGGAATCGGACGGCGGACCCTACCCGAATCGCAAATCGACAACGCCGTCTCCGCGGTGATGGTGAACGTGGGGGACCGGTACAAGTCGCAAAAAGTGAAAGACCGGATCCGGGAACTGCCCGGCATGGAGGACACCGTCACCATCTCGCCCGCCACTCTGACCAACAAAGTCAAAGCCGGAATGGACATCGTCACCCTATACGTCACCGGTTTCGTGGCCCTATTCTGGGTAGCTGGCCTGGCAGTTCTGTTCGCCGTATTCACCTCGGCCGCGCAAAACCGCAAAAAAGAACTCGCTTCGTTGCGAATAATGGGTGCCACCCGCCGGTTACTGGCCCGCATGTTCATGCAAGAAGCAGTTGTGATCGGCGTTGCCGGTGGTGCGATCGGATCTGGGTTGGGTGCGCTCGTCATGTTCCCGTTCGCGTCCTTTATCCGCCAAACCGTGCAACTACCGTACTTAGAAAGCGGTTTCACCACTGGCGTGTGGCTCGCCGTCGCCTGTATCGCCGGCGCCGCCCTAGTTAGCGTACTTGCGTGCGTCACCAGTAGCGGCCGCATGCTCAGTAAAGAAACTTATTTAACCTTGAGGGAGGGGCAGTGACCACCAGCGGCACACTAAAGCCCACGCGCGAACCACTGCTAGAGGTATCTGGGCTTACCCGCGAGTTCACCCGCCGCGGCACCGTGTTTGCCGCAGTAGACGACGTGTCCTTTACGGTAAGTGAAGGCATGTTCCTCGCGATCGTGGGGCGGTCTGGAAATGGGAAAACCACGCTACTGAACATGATCGCTGGCCTGCTGGACCCAACGGACGGCACCGTGCGGATAGCTGGCCAAGACATCACCGAACTCGACGACGCCCACGCGTCCGCGCTACGCAACCACACCGTCGGATACGTGACGCAACGCGAAACACTGCTGCCTTCCCTAGACGTGTGGCACAACGTATTATTCCCAGCCCGCATGTACAAGAACGCGGATCCGCAGTGCGAACAGCGGGCACAAAAGTACTTGCAGCAACTACAAATCGAGGAACTCACGGACGCCTACCCGCACGAACTCTCCGGCGGAGAAATCCGCCGCGTAGCCCTTGCCCGCACGCTGGTGTGCGCACCAAAACTGCTGCTGGTAGACGAACCCACCGGTGATCTGGATGCGCAAAGCACCGGGTTAGTGCTGGACCTCCTGGAAGAACTCGCCCGCAAAGGCACCGCGATCCTCATGGTGTCCCACGACCCCGAAGCGATCCGCCGCGCCCACCACACCTACCGGATGGACGCCGGACAATTGTTAACAGATCTGGATAAATAAACCACGCCCGAAGCGTTCATGCCAAAATGGAAGCATGTTGTTAAGTGATCGCGATATCCGCCGCGCAATCGACGATGGGCGCGTGGCACTGGACCCGTGGGACGAACCCATGCTGCAACCCTCCAGCGTGGACGTGCGGTTAGACCGGTACTTCCGACTGTTCGACAACCACAAGTACCCGGTAATCGACCCGGCGAAACCACAAGAAAGCCTCACGCACCTGGTGGACGTGGGGCAAGAAGAACCATTCGTGCTGCACCCCGGAGAGTTCGTGCTCGGCTCCACGTTCGAACGCGTCACCCTCGGAGCCGACGTCGCCGCCCGTCTAGAAGGGAAATCTTCCCTGGGGCGCCTGGGGCTGCTGACGCACTCCACCGCCGGATTCATCGACCCCGGTTTCAGCGGGCACGTCACCTTGGAACTATCGAACACCGCAACGATGCCGATCCTGCTTTACCCCGGTATGAAGGTGGGGCAACTGTGCTTCTTCCAACTGTCCTCACCCGCCGAGTTCCCCTACGGGTCCGGCGCCACGGGTTCTCGCTACCAAGGGCAACGCGGCCCCACGGCTTCACGCTCACACCTCGGGTTTGAATGCGTTAACGTGCCCGCATCCGCCGATTTTGAAGGCAAGCAGCTATGAGTTTTAGTAAGCCGAACCGCCCTCAAAATAATGAGGAGGAACAGGGGAACGCGGAACCAGACCGGATTCCCATCAGTGAACGCATGGCGAAACTCGACGACGAACCCCTCTCACTCGAACCCGCGCCCACGCTAGCGGACCTGTTCGCACAAGGTACCCCGCAGGTGGGGGACGTGAACCAGGATGTGCACGGCCCAACGCTAACCGTGACGCAGGCGGGGGCTTTGCAGGCAACAGACGTGCGTGCCGCCGTGGACGTGGCGGGCGTCGATTTCGCACACGCCGACCACCTGGACCCGGCGAAAGGCGAGGACCACCACCTCCTGCTCGTACACGAAAGCGTGGACCCGCGTGAGCTGGAAGCGTTGGCCGTGTCCATTTGGGACGACGCGGGGTGGATTGAACCCGGAGTTCTGCGGTTAACGCGGGATGCGCGGCTGCGCGGGCCCTGGCGGGTGGACAATACTGTGCGCCGCACTCTGGGGACTCCCACCAGCTACAACCAAGCGTGGGTTGTGGACGTGGCGCAAACCCGTACCGACCCCGCACCCGAAGTGCTCCGCAAAGTAGACGACCTGGCTGCCGCCTTCCCAGAGGGCATGCCCACCGGTTTTGAGTTAGAAATTCTTGAGGCACTGCGGCGAATCGCCCGCCGGCTCGCAGGCGCAATCCGGATCAACACCTCGGGGCGAATCCTTGAACCCGACGCGGATTCTGCGGTGACAATGAGCGTATTCTCCCCACGTTGGGTAGAAGAAAACGACCTCACGGAACTGCTGAAAGGCTACCTGCCGGACATAGTGAACGTAAGTGAACTGGCGTCACTGCCCCCCATTGACTCCCCGCAGCGCGTGCAAACCCGTGAGGAAGTAGCGAAAGCCATTGACATTCCCGAAAACGAGTTTACGCAAGCCGCGCAGGTAGCACGAATCGCAGATGAAAAAGCAGCGCGCGAAGATTTTGTGGTCCGCGGCTACGCGCTGGTCGCATCGGCGGGGAACACCTCAAGAATCCAAATCACCGCAACCCCAGCGGACTACATCCCCCCAACGCTCAGGTTCGAACAGTGGCCCCAGGGGCGGGCCGTGGAATACCAAATCATGTGGATACCCCCACAGGTGTACCGCAAATCCCTGTCTAAACCCGGGCGGGCCGTGCGGTTAGAACGCATCCGCGTTAAAGACCAAATCGAATCCCTAGCCGGCACCATCGCCCGCGCCACCGCCGGCCAAGTCCTGGACGAAGACCAGTTCCTGGTTGCATTTGAATAACCCACACCCCTACCGATCACCTGGTTCGTATCATAATAAACGGCTCTGCCATCACTCGGATGGCTGGCGGACGCATAATGGCTGCGCGTGCTTCTAAGCGGTGATAACCGGTACAGTGACCCTGGGAGCAGTTTTTGACGTTGAGGGGCGCGAAAGTGGGGTCTGGTAAGTGATTGCAATACTATTGATTCACGCGCTAGCCGTGGCACTCGCCCCCGTGGCAGTGCGATACCTGGGCCGGAACGCACTGCTCATGCTGGCAACCGCCCCCCTAGCCGGCGTGGTCTGGGCGCTCGCACACACCAGCAGTGTCTTCAGTGGCGACACCCCCCTAGAGGAGTATTCGTGGGTGCCCGCCCTCTCCCTTGACGTGGCTTTTCGCTTAGACCCTCTGTCGTGGCTCATGGTGCTGGTCGTCAGCGGTGTCGGGGCGCTGGTGATGGTGTACGCTGCCCGATACTTCTCTGAAAACGCCGCCTCCCTCGGTCGGTTCAGTGCCGTGTTCACAGCGTTCGCTGGCGCCATGTTCGGCCTCGTCACCGCCGACCACCTGATGATGGTCTACTTGTTTTGGGAAATGACCACCATCCTGTCTTTCCTCCTAATCGGCCACCACTTCGACCGCCGTGCCGCCCGCGCCGCCGCCCGGCAAGCCATACACGTAACTGGCGCCGGGTCGCTGGTAATGTTCGCCGGTTTCGTCATGGTTGCCCACCCCACGGGCGGATCCTACCGCGTCTCCGCGCTCGTAGCCGCCATCCAAGCGGGCAGCTACGACGTGCACTCACCCCTGGTTATAGTCGGCGGAATCCTAATCATTTGGGGTGCAGCCGCCAAATCCGCGCTCGTACCCCACCACTTCTGGCTGCCCGGCGCCATGGCAGCCCCAACCCCCGTGTCCGCCTACCTACACGCCGCCGCCATGGTAAAAGCCGGCGTATACCTCATCGCCCGGCTCACCCCAGCGTTGACATACGTACCCGGCTGGTCCCCACTCATCGTCATAATCGGTCTAGCAACCATGGTTCTGGGCGGATACCGAGCACTGCGCCAAATCGACCTCAAACTAGTCCTCGCATACGGAACCGTGTCGCAACTAGGGTTAATCAGCGCAGCCCTCGGATTCGGCACCTCCGCCACCATGGCGGCGGGTCTGGGTATGCTCATCGCCCACTCCGTATTCAAATCCGCCCTGTTCATGAGCGTCGGCCTGGTTGAAAAAACCACGGGCACGCGGGACCTGCGGGAACTATCGAACCTCATGCGGTACAAACCATGGCTAGCCGCAGCGGGTGGGATCTGCGCAATCTCAATGGCGGGCGTGCCCCTGCTCCTGGGATACCTGGGGAAAGAAGCGTTCGTGACCGCGCTCGTAGACGGTACGCACGCAGTGTGGCTGCTGGAACTAAGCCCAGTCTCGACCCTGGGAATGCGCGCGGTGGAACTAGGGTGCCTCGCGGTCCTCGTGGGGGGCTCCATGTTCACAGTTGCGTATTCTTGGCGCTACTGGTGGGGCGCGTTCGCCCCCAAACGCGTAAAAGTAGACATGAAAGTAGAACCCACCCCGGCGGTATCCATCGCACCGATCGCGCTACTAGCCGCCGCATCCCTGGCGGGAGCGTTCCCCGCGTGGATGGATGCGCTCACGAACCTGATCGCAACGGGCATGCCCGGAGATAGTCATATTGCCCTGTGGTCCGGGGTTGTGCCCGCGGTGTGCACGGGCGCGATCCTAATTGGGGGTGCCTACATGGCTGTTAAACGCCCCGCCGTCGCCCGGCTGCAACGACGCCTGCAACCCAAACACGTGAACGTCGTCAGTGCCTACCGGTGGTCCGTGATAGCACTAGAGAACTTCTCGGCCCGCATCACCGCCATATTGCACCCCGGCTCTCTACCGTGGGACGTGAACACTATCCTGGCAGTGTTCGCCGCTATCGTGGTTTACGCACTCGCCCACATTAGTGACCCCACGGTTAAGCTGAGCTTGTGGAACTCCCCGCTTGAAGTGGGGATCGCCGTTGTTTGCGCTGCCGCCGCAGTGGTCGCCGTGCAGGCACGGAGGCGAATAAAATCCGTGATTGCCCTGGGCGTAGTGGGCTCCACCATGGTGCTTTTGTTCGTGATCTACGGCGCTCCCGACCTGGCACTCACCCAATCCGTGGTTGAAATCGTCTCTTTCATCGTGTTCGCCCTCGTGCTGCGGTCCCTACCCCGCTTCTTCTCGAACCGACCCCTGCAGATCTCCCGCTGGCTCCGCCTAGCCCTGGCATGCACCGTTGGAGCTGCCGTTTCCGTAGCCACGATTTTCGCCGTGCAAGCCCGGGTTCACGAACCGTCCTCAGACCTCATGAAAAAAGAAGCCCTCCCATTCGGATACGGCACAAACATCGTGAACGTCACCCTGGTGGACATCCGAGCGTGGGACACCATTGGGGAACTGTCCGTAGTGCTAGTGACCGCAACTGGGGTGGCGTCACTGATTTACCTTTCGCGCCGCCACACCCGCATTGAACGGGCCCCACGCGTATCCGTCGGATCCTGGCTTCCCTCCACCGCCCGCCTATCCCCGCTGCAGCGATCCGTGATGCTAGAAATCGGGGTGCGACTCATGTTCCCCACCCTGATTGTCGTATCCATCTGGCTCACCCTGGTAGGCCACAACAATCCCGGCGGTGGGTTCGCAGGTGGGGTAGTGGCCGGGATTGCACTGGTATTGCGATATTTAGCTGGAGGGCGCGCGGAACTCTGGTCGGCCCTACCGATTGCGCCAGGCCGCATGCTTGGACTGGGCCTGTTCATCGCCGCGATCGGGGCGCTCATGCCCCTGGCTCAAGGTAAACGAGTACTGGAATCTACCCCCATCGACATTCCCCTCGGGTTCGTTGGCCAACTGCACTTCACCACCGCGCTCGTGGTTGACATTGGTGTGTACGTGCTCGTGTTCGCCCTCGTGCTAGACCTACTGGCTTCCCTAGGCGCCCAAATCGACCGCGACCGTGAACAGTCTCAAGCGCAGCGGCAAGACCAGGCTGCAAGGAAAGACGAACCGGGCCGCCAAAACGAAGCCGTGCGGAAAGCCGAACCGGGCCGCCAAAACCTGCATAAAGAACAGCGCCAGAGACAAGAGCCATCCCAGAGCCAAAAGAAGGACGTGAAACTGTGAACACCCCATCGTTAACTGTAATCGCACTAGGTGGGTTCCTGATTGCAGCCGGCCTGTACCTGGTGATGGAACGCACCCTAACGCGGATCGTGATTGGGTTGGCGATTCTGGGGCACGGCGTGAACCTGCTGATTATCGCCGCGGGAGGCCGGCCGGGTGGGCCACCCCTATTGCAATCCACCGCGCCGGAGCAAATGTCTGACCCCCTGCCGCAAGCGATGATCCTCACCGCGATCGTCATCGGCATGGTAACTACCGCGTTCGGGATGGCATTGGCGTACCGGTCGTGGCGCCTAACTGGCCACGACGAAGTCATAGACGAAGTGGAAGACCGGCGCGTGGCCCGCCGGGAAGAGCGCGAAGAAGTGCTCGAGGACCTCGCTGCAGAATCAACCGGGGAACTGGACCCCGGGGTGGATTACGATGCGGAGGCCACCTCGTGAGCTGGATGCTTCCCCTGCCCGTCCTCCTGCCCCTGTTCGGAGCCGGCCTGGCGCTCGCAGCTGGCCGCCGCCCGCGGGTGCAGCAACTGATCTCCCTCGTAGTGCTGATTGCAGTACTGGTGGTGGGCGTGGGCCTGGCCTTAGGGGCGCGCAACGGGCCAGTGGTGCTGGACGTGGGTAACTGGTCCGCCCCCGTAGGCATCACCTTGGTCGCCGACCGGCTCGCTGCCCTCATGCTAGTAATCTCGCAAATCGTGACCCTGGGGGTGCACGCCTATTCGATCGCGCAGAACCTAGCGGACGAAGACCCGGACGTGCCCATCGCGATCTACCACCCCACCTATCTGGTGCTGACAGCGGGCGTGTCGAACGCGTTCCTAACCGGTGACCTGTTCAACCTGTACGTGGGTTTCGAAATCCTGCTCACCGCGTCGTTTGTGCTGATCACCATTGGGGGCACCCGCACCCGCACCCGCGCGGGCACCGTGTACGTGGTGGTTTCCATGCTGTCTTCCGTAGTGTTTTTGATTGGGATCGCGTTGGCGTACGCCGCGACCGGCACGTTGAATATTGCGCTGCTGGCCGTGCGGTTCCAGCATATCGACCCGTCCGTAGCGGGCATTATCCAGTTCGTACTGCTGGTGGCGTTCGCGATTAAGGCCGCTGTGTTTCCGCTGGCGGCGTGGCTGCCGCATTCGTATCCGACTGCGCCCGCACCCGTCACTGCTGTGTTCGCGGGTCTGTTGACGAAGGTGGGGATTTATTCGATTATCCGCCTGGAAGTGGTTCTTTTCCCAAACCAGAACGTCAGTGACCTATTGGCCGTCGTGGGCGTACTAACCATGATCGTGGGGATCCTGGGGGCCGTTGCCCAGGATGATATTCGCCGCCTACTGTCGTACACACTCGTGTCGCATATCGGTTTCCTATTGTGGGGGTTGGCGCTGGGCAATAAGGCTGGTTTGGCGGCCGTCATTTTCTACGCGATCCACCACATTTTGGTGCAAACCACCCTTTTCCTACTTTTGGGTCTTGTCGAACGGCATGAGGGATCCACCTCGATGCGTACCCTCGGCGGCTTGATTCGAACCCACCCGATGCTGGCGGGCATGTTCATGATCGCCGGGTTGAACCTGGTGGGAATCCCCCCGTTCACTGGGTTTATTGGCAAACTCGGCCTGGCACAAGCGTCAGTACTGAACGGGCATTGGGAAGGGTACGTGCTACTGGCATTCGGGATGCTCACCTCGTTCCTCACCCTGTATGTGATTGTGAAAGTTTGGAACCTTGCGTTCTGGCAGCCCCGCGGGGATACGGCTACGACGGACACGGAGCTGAAGGGGAAAGCGATTACCCGGCGGCAGCGGGCACTGCGCCGCTACATGCAGTACGCGGACACGATCGCAGATCGGGACACGCGGTTGCTGACGGCCTCCCGCACCCGGCGCGAACGCGAATCCTCGGGCGCATCCAAACTCATGTACGCCTCCGGCTGGGCGCTGCTGGGCGTGATGTTCGCAATGACCATAGGCGCGGGCCCGCTGTATCACTACGCCACGAACGCGGCGTCCGACCAGATTGATGCGCGCGCTTACGTGCGGGCAGTACTTGGTGATGAAGGGCGCGGCGCCGGCTCCTCAAACGTGCCCACACCGGGAGCGCGCCAGACGGAAGGAAGCTCTCATGAGTGACCGTAGTCAGCAGGTGCGTGGCGCCCGGTTCTCCGTGTTCCTCAGTATCTGGTTGTTCGCCGTTTGGTTGTTTTTGTTCCACCAGATCACGTGGCTCACAGTGCTGTCTGGCATCGTAGTTTCCGTGGCCGTGCAAGCCGTTTTCCCACTGCCGCGTTCAGGGTTCTTTAAACGCGTGAGGCCGTGGCCCACCCTCGTGTTGATCGCCCGGTTTTTGTGGGACATGATGCTGTCCGCCATCATGGTTGCGACCGTGGTGCTCACGGGGCGTGCCTATCGGTGTTCGATTGTGAAGGTGGATTTGCGCTCTGACCGCGACATTGTGCTGGCGATTGTGGCGGCGATGACGAACCTGGTGCCTGGCACGGTAGTGGTGTCTTTAGATCAAGAGAATTCCAACCTGTATTTGCACGTGTTCGACATCGACGCGCAAGGCGGGCCCGAAGGCATTAACGAAATGACGCGTGGCCAGGAGGAACGGGTTATCCGCGCGCTCGGTACCCGCGAGGAGATTGAGCAGGTGATGGGCTCGTGAGCGCATTGCATGTGATTTACCTTCTGGTAGCTGCCGCAGTTGTGATCACCATGATTCTGAGCTTGGTGCGGTTAGCGCTCGGCCCATCTTTGATGGACCGGGTCTTGGCTTCCGACGTCATTTCCGTCGCTGGGATCATCGCAACCATTTTGGTGTGCGTCACCACTGGGCGCACCGACGTCATGTTCTTACCGGCGATTATGGTGATGATCAGTTTTGTTCTTCCGGTGAGCGTGGGGCGGCTTACGAAACGTGTGGATCCGCGGAAACGGATTTTGACGCCTGAGGAAGCGCGGGCTCAGCAGGAGGCCCTCAGCAGAGAGGCGCATGCGGAACAAGAGAAAGAGCAAGCTGAGGCGCTGCGTGAAGCCCGGGCGCGCCACGAGGATAAACCGGGAGCGAGCGCGCGCCACAGTACCTCAGGTGAAAATACTGCGGGGAAGGAGGGCACTAAATGATTGTCTTGGACTATATTGGGGCGGTTTTTCTGCTGGCTGGCGCCACGTTCTTACTGATCGCGGGGATAGGGCTGGTGCGGCTCCCGGATGTGTTCGCCCGCATGCACGCAGCCTCGAAACCGCAGTGGTTCGGCCTATTCCTCTGCTGCTTAGGGATGGTGCTGACCATGCGGACGGTGACGTGGGTGGCGCTCGCGGTGATGATCCTACTGTTCCAAACCGTGACCGCGCCGATCGGGACGCATATTATGGCTCGGGCAGCATACCGGACAGGGCAAGGGGACCTAGACGCTCTAGTACAAGACGACCTGAAAGTCGACGGCACCCCGCTAGGGGACATCTACCGGGACGCTGAAGACGACGCAGACGCTGAAGACTACGCCGAAGACGATGCAGACGCGGAAAACGAGGGCGCTACCGATGGGAAAACCGAAAAGCAGGCTGGGGCGGAGGAACAGGCAGGTTCTTAAAGACAAGAAGACTCGGAAGGTCGGGGAGCGGTACTTAAAGTCCTCCCGCATAGACTTGTGGGGCAGCGACCTAACCAGTCGCTGCCCCACAAATCTGTAGGATTTCTACCGTCGGTAGTCATCCCAATCTTCGTCGGTAGCCGGGGGGATTTCCCCGTACTCACTTTTCTTTATCTCGCCTCGCTGTGCTGCCAGTTCCCGCTCCAGAGCTGCATAGTCGGTCTCTGGGCTGTAGTACTTCAGCTTACGAGCGACTTTCGTCTGCTTGGCCTTCTGACGGCCGCGCCCCATAGGCGTCGACCCCCTCCACATGTCGAACGGACTGGTCTATCCAATCCGTAGGTTTAACGCTGTCTTCGGCCCCATTGTACAAAATCAACGGGGCAATTTTCCATTCTATGGACTTTTCTGTCGTATACCGCGATACAGAGGCCGCGGAAACAACTACTTCTTACGCAGAAGCGCGATCCCCACAATAGCAGCCACACCGGCCGCCACGGACGCTAAGCGAGTAATCGCGGTTTTGTCGCCCTCTTTCGCATCCTCAACCGTTTTGGTGGCGAAACTCTTCCACTCGTCCGCTTTCACACGGGCCTTCTGCTTCGCCTGATCCATCTGCGCCCGCGGATCCAACCGGCTCGTCAACTCATCCACCGTGGATTGCATGGCAAGCCGCGTCCGCTGCAGTTCCGACTCAATATCTTCCACAGTCCGTGGTTTTTCTTCGCTCACTTCTTGTCCAATCCCATCTTCGCCGCAGCGACATCCAACTTGAGGTTCGTGGACGGGTCTGGCTTTTCCGCCATCCCCTTCTTCAACGCCTGGATCCCTACCAGCACGAGGATCAGGGTGATCACCAGCAAGATCCCCACCACGATGAGGGCCGCTGCCCACTCCGGCAGCGCCAACGCAATAGCTTTCTCAATGGTCCTGAAGATCCACCCGAGCATGAACAAGCCGAACACGGCGCCGCCGGCAAGCAGGCCAGCGCCCAGCCCCGCCTTCTTCACTGTGCTGGTGGCTTTCAGCTTCGTCAGCTCAATCTCACCGCGGATCAGTGATGTAATTTGGTTCGAAAGTTCGCCAAACAGCTCACCGATACTAGTGTTCGGTCTGGACTGCGTGGTGTTCACGACCGCCACGGGCGGTGTTGGTCGCGTATCTTCAGCCATAGTTCACTCCTCGTAAGTAGGACCTACCGTAAACAGGTCATAACGCTAGTTTGTCATGTCTACTCGGTCTTCGCGTCTTTTCGTTACCCGTAACAACTATTCTAACCAGCCACAACATCTGGGGAAGCCCCAATTTATTCCGCGGCAATAGTAGGTGGTATTACTCCGCGGCGATAGTGGCAAGCATCGGTTGGTTTGCGGCGCGGATAGCCGGTAGAACAGCGGCCACCAGCCCCACCCCAACCGCGGCGAGCAGCACCCAACCAACGGTCGGCCAGGGTATCGACAGGGTAGAGATCCCAGAATCCTTCAAGTACACCACCAGAGCACTGCCACACGCCACGCCCGCAGCAATCCCCAGGATCGTGCCATACAGGGCAGTCAGAACCGCTTCAACGGTTATCATCGCCCCGTTCGCTACCCGCGAATACCCAATCGCTTTCAGCAATGCGATCTCTGGGGCGCGTTCCGAAACAGAAAGCCCCAGCGTGTTCAAAATCCCCAGCACCGCAATCACAATCGACAGGCCCACCAGCGCGTACAGCACGCCGAGCACCATATTCAAATACGTGCCGATCTGGCCAACCATATCCGCCTTATCCGATACCGTCAGCGTGTACGCATCCTTCAGGTCGTGCTGCAACGTCGATTTCACGTCCGCAACTTTAGCTCCGTCCGCGACCCGCACAAGTACGGTGGTGCGCCCCATCATCGTCATTCCCAGGTCTTTCGCTTTCTTACTGTCAATAAGCAGCGATTGTCCGCCCGACGTGGAGTCCGTGATTGCCCCGACCGCCACTTTTTGCGGACCCTTATCCGTCAGCAGCGTCAGTTCGTCGCCCAGCTTCAACTTCTGAGTGGTCGCGAACGTTTTCGGTACCGCAATCTTGCCCTCAGAAAGCGCGTTCAAACCACCTTCAGTGAACTCCATGTTGTAGTCGGCTTTCAACTGATCGGGGTTAGCCGCTAAAAACACTGTGGGGGTCGGTTCCTCAGGCGATTCATTCGTAATTATTGGCGTGAGGGAAGCCTGGTAATCAGCGCTAACCTGCCCAACGCCAGCAGCTGAACGAATCTTGTCCACCTGTTCGTCACTAATGCGTTCCATCCCGGTTTGCGAACTGATCACAAGGTCGGCCTTAACTTCGCTGCGCACCGCGTCTTCCGTGGAAGTACGCACCGAGTCAACAATCACCATCCCGGCTGCAACCAGGGCCATACCAACGAACAATGCGCCCGCGGTAGCTGCGGTGCGGCGCGGATTCCGGATCGTGTTGCCCACCGCTAACCGCGCGGTGAGTGGGCCCGTTACCCGCAGAGGCGCACCCAACGCGCCAATGATGACCTTAACTAGCAGCGGGGAAGCCGCCAGAACCCCAAGAAGCAGTGCGACAGAGCCAACTCCAAGCAGGGTACCTGGGTAAGAAGTGATTTGCTTCGCCCCCATCCACAAGCACGCGAGCCCCCCGACGATTCCAATGAAACCCAAGGTGGAGCGCAGTCTTAATGACGGTTCGCGCACACCCGAAACTTCGCGCATCGCTTCCACAGGTGGGGTGTTCGCGGCCTCGCGTGCAGGAATAATGGCGCCCACCACGGTCACCAGTGTGCCCACGATCATGGAGATCACAATGATGTGGGTGGACAAGAACGGGGAGGATTCGGCCTCAAGCCCCAAGTATTCCAACCCGGTTTGCGCCGCCCACAGTAGCCCGTTCCCAGCCAGCAAGCCGATCGCGGAACCGATCACACCGATGAACAGTGCCTGCAGCGCAACGGTCGCAAAAATCTGCCCCGGCGACGCCCCCGCTGCCCGCAGGTACGCGTACTGTTTCTGCCGGGCCTTCACCGCCATCGTGAACGTGTTGGCAATAATAAAGGTGGACACGCCCAGCGCGATCACAATAAACACGAGCAGCAGCGTGGTCGCGAACGCGAGCGCCGTATCCATCGCCTGGTTCCGCGCGTCCACCACCTGCGCGGTTGTGCGTACATCCAGGTTGCTGCCCACCTTGTCGACAACCGCCTTCTTCACCTGCTGCACGTTTGCACCCGACTTAGTTTGAATCGAAATGCTTTGCACCATACTCGGGTCCGACACGTACGCTTTCAGATGTTCTTGCGGCATCATTATCGCGTTCATGAGGGTAATTGGTTTACCCGTGGTGGCGGTGGAAACTATGTGTGCCTCATGCTTTTTGCCCTGTATCACGAACGTGAGAGTGTCGCCGGTGTGTTTGCCCAGGCGTTTTGCGTACGAGGCTTCTAGGGTGACGTCGTTTTCTTCAGTTGGTTCGGGGCCGTCGAACGTCCAGGGTTGGAAGCCAGTTGGTGCAGACAGCAAAGCGGTGATGAACCCGCCGCCGTTCGACTGGGGGACGTCGTCTTTGCCCAGCACAGTTACGGGCACCATGTACTGCGCCCGCACGGTTTGAACGCCATCTACCTCTTTGATCTGATCCACGAGGTTCGCAGGCACTTTTGCGCGCGGGCTTTCTTGCTTCCCGAGCTTCTTGCCCTCAACGTGGAGCGTGCCGGAAACGGTTTGCGACAGGGCTTGTGACAGGGTGTCGGACAGGTTCGCGCGCAGCGCGAGTGTGCCCGACAGGAACGCGACACCCAGCACGACGGACAAAATGGTGACGATAAAACGGGTGAAGTTACCCGTCACGTCTCGCAGCGCGAGTTTAATCACGATTGTGTCTCCTCGGTGTCTACCGTGTGCGTCTCCTCAGCGTCTGTGGCGTGTGGTTCCTCAGTGCCTGCGGCATTCGTTTCAGTGCCTGCGGCATTCGTTTCCTCAGTGCCTGCGGCGCGTATTTCCTCAGTGCCTGCGGCATTCGTTTCAGTGCCTGCGGCGCGTATTTCCTCAGTTTCCCTCGTATCGCTCACCGGATTTTCTTGAGGTTCGTTCAGGTGCTTGCCATTGCGGGGCACAACCGGGATCGAGCCGGTCACCGGGTCCTCTTCCTCCGGAACAACAGAACCAGGTAGGTTCGCCAAGATTTCTTGCGCCGCATCCACCACGCGGGCCGCTTCCGGCTCCAACTCGCCTGCGGGCGCTAGTCTGCGCAGCGTCTGGTCTAGGGTTTCGCCCGGTAACTGCGCGTCCACCAGCGTATTTCGTGCTTGAGGACCTGGCTGACTGCTTGGCCGCCCACCTGTACCAGTGGGCAGCGGAGCGTCTGTATCAGAGGTTGGCGGAGCATCCGTATCGGAGGTTAGTGGAGCCCCTGCGTTAGAGGTAGGCGGAACGTCTGTATTGGAAGCATCGGCGGAGTGCGCACCAGTGGTATTTGGCGTTCCTGCTCCATTGGTGGCCGCTGCGTTTGTTTCGGCGGCCGTCGAGGCCGGGGTCTGAGCTGCAGTGGAACCTGCCGTCGGTTCAGGCTCGTCGTCGGAACCGAGTTCGCGCAGTGCCTCCAACACGCGGTCGCGGTTCGGCTGCGTCAACTGGGCTACCACCTGCCCATCAACTAAGAAGAGGATCCGATCGGCCCAAGCTGCCGCATCTGGCTCATGGGTCACCATCACCACGGTCTGCCCGAACTCGTCAACCGCACTGCGAAGAAAACGCAGTACTTGCGCGGAAGCGTTCGAATCCAAGTTCCCCGTCGGTTCGTCGGCAAAAATAACAGCTGGTTCACTCACCAGCGCGCGGGCACACGCCACCCGCTGCTGCTGCCCACCCGACAGCTCCGCGGGGCGGTGCGTTAAGCGCTCACGTAACCCAACTGCGTCCACCACCTGGTTGAACCGCTTCGGATCAACTTTTTGTTTCGCAATTTTGGCGGGCAGCAGAATGTTCTCTTTCGCATTCAACGTGGGAATCAGGTTGAAAGTTTGGAAGATGAACCCGATTTTGTCGCGCCGCAACTTCGTGAGTTTACGCTGCGACATTTTCGACACGGTAGTTCCATCGAGTTCCAAATGACCCTCATTAATGGAATCTAAACCCGCCAGACAGTGCATCAAAGTGGATTTACCAGAGCCCGATGGCCCCATGATCGCGGTGAACTGCCCGCGTCCAATCTGCACGTCAACATCATGCAACGCCTGTACTGCGGCGTCGCCTTTACCATAAATTTTCGTGAGGCCACGCGCGGTCACAATCGCGTCTTCTGGCGTCGATACTGGTTCCAATAAGCCCATGGTTAAAGCATACGGCTTGGTTAGGGGCTGGCGGCAACCGCTCCGGCGCGTGCCCAAGAGCCACCATGGTTGGAAGTCGATATTAGAACTTGAGGTACTTTCTTCGAAGCCCTGGGCGGGGGGCAACAAAACTCCGAGGGGATTAAAACAAAATCCGCGGGGGAGTAGAACAAAACCCCGCGTTGTTCACGCGGGGATTGTGGGCCCACGGGGAATCGAACCCCGAACCCACGGATTAAAAGTCCGTTGCTCTGCCAATTGAGCTATAGGCCCGCTACTTGCCTTTCGGTGCCACCCGGGTTTGCGCTTACCTGCGCCAACTGGAGTAGGTGAACACCTGAGCCGTAGCTACCTGGAAAATTTACCATGTCCAGGCGCTGTAACAAAAACGAGTGACCCGCCAGGCTGAAACCCAGTTGGGTTAGAGCCTGACGGGCCACTTTTAGAGCGTGGAAACTACTGTCCAGCGTTCTTGTTCGTGATCCCCAAGTAGGCGGAGATCAAACCGATAGAAACGATAATGGCCACCACCCAGGCGATGAAACCACTGTTGTTATTCATGAACAAACCGGTGATCCAGCCACCCAGGAACGCGCCCAAAGCACCGAGGATGATCGTCCAAACGATCCCCAAAGGTTGCTTGCCCTTCATGAACAGGCGGGCAAGAGCACCAATAATAGCACCGGCAACAATGTATCCGATTAGTGAGTATCCCATAGTTACTCTCCTTAACTTTGCACGCATAAGCATGCTCTCGAAGTAGTTCGAACAAATACTACGCTAGCGATACACCACAACGGTTTCTAGTCATAGTGGTGGTTTTAGACGAATTGGGACAATAAAGTTATCAAATCATTATCAAAATGCTATGGGCCACAGTTTTCCTTAATCCGATATTCCTTCCGCATTCTCAATTACTTCGCGAGCGTTCTGTGCTCCCTGCGTGGTGTCGCGTGACGCAACCGCTACCGCCAGTGAAATCAGAATCAAACCAGCCACTGAAGGCCATGCCGGGAACTGCTGCAAAGCCACCGCCCCCACCAGCAGGCTCGTGGCGGGCAGCAAAGCCGTGAGCAGTGCGAACACGGACGCGTGAACTTTAGACATGGCTAGTGCCTCAAGCGAATAAGGCACCACAGTGGACAGTAAGCCCACCCCCAAAACCGCGCCAATCAAAACGGGGGACGCCACTACCTTCGGAATCTGCGTAACGCAAAACGGAAGGAAAACGACCGCTCCCGCTAACGTGCCTATTGCCAAGGAATCAATCCCGGAACGCTGCGAAGCGATCCGCTGCCCCAACACGATGTAACCGGCCCAGCAGGCCCCAGCGCCCAACGCGAATATGATCCCGAGGGCAGTTTTCGGATCTTGAACGTTTACGCCGAACCCAGAAATGGACACCACCCCAGCCAACGCTGCAACAGCTGCGACCCGTGAAGTCCAATGCTTCGACCCCATAACTGCAACGGCAACAGGGCCGAGGAACTCTAAAGACACCGCAACGCCCAGTGCGATGCGGGAAATCGCTTCGTAAAACAGGACGTTCATGAGCGTCATAACCACGCCAAACAAAGCGGAACGACCCCAATCAACCCGCGAAAGCCGCATCCGCCAGGGCCTGCGCCAAAGAATGAAAACGGTGGCTGCCACAGCAACCCGCCACCACGCCACCGCAGCGGGTGTCACCTGAGTGAATAAAACGATCGCGAGCGCAGCGCCCACATACTGAGTGAGACCTGAACCTATCAAAAGGAGGGGAGCGGTATTTGCTGTTAACTGGATTCTCGATTTCATGACACTCCTTTCGCAACAGGTTTGCGCGCAAGGGACGCGCTGATTTATGCGGCCGCGCGCAGGTTTACGCAGCCGCCAGCAGGTTTGCGCAGCCGCCAGCAGGTTTGCGCGCAAGGGACGCGCTGATTACGCAGCCGCCAGCATCCCAGGGGGAGTTGATCTGCGCAGCTGAAGACTGTCAAAGACCTATTGGGTGGTCTCTACGTACAATGCCCTGTGGTCGGATACAGGTAACAATACGCTGTTGGCGTGTGGGTGTGTCAAACGCTCCGTTGGGGGTGTCAAATACTCCGTTCCACCTTTGGGAGCGGGCGTGATTACTACTTGATCTAACGACTGCGTGGGTGCGTCGACAGGGTACGTGGGGGCGCTGATAACTTCGCTGTCGGCCGGTAGTTGCGCTTGCACCGCCTGGGCTCCCAAGTTGAAGTCTCCGCACAGCACCACGGGGCTACCCAGTGGCTGCAGAAGTTCCAGGCTGCGGCGCAGCTGCGCGCGGGCCGTAGGGGCGTGTACTTCTAAGTGCGTGGTGGCGAAAACTGTGCCGTCGGCCTGCACCGCGCACAGCAGGCTCCGATTTTGCCCAGGCAGTGGCCGCCACCCCAGGGTTTTTGCCCACCATCCGGTCTGTTGCGGTATCCGCTGCAGTGGTGCTCGCCCCAACCGCGCTACCTTCCATGCCACGGGTGGTTCACGTAGTGCCAGCATGAGGCCGTAGGCCGGCCAACTGTGGGTACACACCCGGCGCGCGGCACAAAACTTTTTAGCAAAGGCACACTCTTTAGCAAAGGCACTCTGCGAACCTACTGGAACCTGCGGGGGTGCGATGCGGGGCCCACCCGCGAACCCGATGAACATGGGAGCGTAGTGGAACCAGTAGCCAGGGAGCGCGCGGGCAATCACCTCGGGAGTGTTCAACCAGTTGGAACGTGGTTGAAACCGATCCACTTCTTGGAACGCGATCGCGTCGGGCTGCAGGCGCGCCAACTGCCGCACGCTTTCGGCTAACAGGTCCGCGTCAACCCGGCCCGCACTGCCCCTCGGGTGTCGAATTTCTGCCCTTATTTCATTCCCGCTTCGAGCTGGTGTTTGCTGGCCTAAAGCGGGGCCTTTCGGGGCGGGTGCGCCACTTCCCTCAAACGCAGTAAAACTTCCCTCAAACGCAGCGAAGTTCGCGCGCCCATGCTGAATATTCCACGTAACTATGCGCATAACGCAGCCGCAAGGTCTAGTTGTTGCCGCAGGCTACTGCGCTTGGAACTGCAAACACACGGAATTCATGCAGTACCGCTTGCCCGTCGGAGTTTGGGGGGCATCATCAAAAATGTGGCCCAAGTGCGACCCGCAGTTAGCGCACCGCACCTCCGTGCGATCCATGCCGTGCGAATCGTCGTGCAGGTATTCCACCGCTCCATCTTCGGCCTCAAAAAATGAAGGCCACCCGCACGCGGAATCAAACTTCGCGTCTGAACGGAACAGTTTCTGCCCACACGCCCGACAAAAATACGTGCCCGCCCGGTTCTCGTTCAAAAGCGCGCCTGTGCCGGGGCGTTCCGTACCGGCCTCCCGCAGCACGTGGTATTCCATTGGCGTCAACTTCTGCCGCCACTGCGCATCCGTGTACGCTGCCGCTGCCGGATCTACTTTCAGTTCATCACTCATCCCTCAGCCCCTTTCATCCAGTTCCCGTGTTTGTTCCTCGCGTTCACCCGCAGATGCCGGCCCGTCAATTGCCGTTTCATCCGCAGAAACCTTGTTAGACGCGGCATCTGTAGAATCTTTGGTGCGTGCGTCTTCCGCAGAAACCTTGGCAGACGCGGCATCTGTTGCAGTGTTGGAAGCCGCGTCGCGCGCAGAGTTCTTGGTTTCCGCGTTAACGGCCTCTTGTTCACCCGTGAGGGCCTGCTCCCGCTCCCGCTGCACCTGCTTACCCGGACCGCTGAACGCTTGCGAGCGCTCCTCAGCCTCCGGACTACCCGAGAACATGCGGTCACTCGACAACTCTACCTCTGCCGTATCCGCCTCATCATCAGCGTTGGGACCATGTGCACCGGCCCGGTCCGCGTGGTTGGTTTGGGGCGAACTGTTCTTGACGTGGACCGGGTTGCCTGCGTCGGTAGCATGGTTCCTTACCGGGTTTTCGTGGTCAGCTTCGGATGAATAGTGGCCGCTGCCGGAAGCGTGGTCGGCGTTCGAGGAGTAGTCGCCGCTGCCGGAAACGTGGCCGCCGTCGGGTACGCTGCCAGGTACGCTGCCGCCGTCGGGTACTTTGGCGCTGTCGCCAGGAGTCATGTGCGCATTGTGCGGTTTGACCTTCACCGGGAATTCTTTACTGTTCGGCTCCGTCATTTTCACCACGTTCTTGAGGTCCTTCAAACTCAGCACCTGAGTCGTTTCCTCTCCGTGGGTGGGCACGCGTTTAACGGACCGGCCCCGCAGCCGGCGCCTACGCACCTTCCCGGCCCTGCGTTTAGAGGCCTTAACTCGCGCGTCCTGGTAAGACTTCGGTGGGGTCTGCTGCTCGTCACCCGGGTTTTCAATATTCGCTAGTTCCTGCGCGAGCCGCGCCACCTCTTCTTCAGAACGGTCCCGGTTTTGCTCCACCAGTTTCTCTTGCTGCCACCGGTTGCGTGGGAGGGCGTAGGGCGCGTTCTCAACCACCCACTCCAACAGGTGCTCACGCATGTAGCACCGCAGGTCCCACAAATCCCCGGAGTCCGCTGCGGAAACCACCAGGCGGACCTCCACGTACTCCGCGGTTGTGTCCGTAACTTGTATCGACGTGGTGCGCCCATCCCACAGGTCAGATTGGTTCATGAGGCGCCGCGCTTCCGCGCGGAAACGCGCCAGCGGAAGTGTCCAATCGAAGTGGAACAACACGGTGCCCAACAGTTTGGTGTGCAGCCGCGTCCAGTTTTCAAAACTGTTCTTGGTGAACCGGGTTGAGGGCACAATCACCCGCCGGTCATCCCACACCTTTAGCACCACGTACGTGAGGGTCATTTCCTCAACAGTGCAAAAAACGTCATCAACCACCAGCACGTCCCCAACCCGCAACGCGTCCGTGAGCGTTAACTGCAGGCCCGCGAACGTGTTCGACAACGAGTCTTGCGCGGCAATACCAGCTACCAGCGAAACCACGCCGGCGGATGCAAGTAGGGACCCCATGGCGACCCGTGCCTGCGGGAACGTGAGAATAACCGAAATCACGGTCACCGCCACCACCAGGGCCTGCAGAATTCGGCGGAACATCTGCGCTTGCGTCGTCAACCGGTTCGGGTGATCCGTTTTCTGCCCCCGCTTCGCAATGTCTTGGATGGTGAATGCGGCGCTGAACAGCATCCACCCCGCAGCCACGATCGTAGCGATGAACAAAACGTGGGTGATTGGGGGAATCCAGTTCTGCGTCTTATCGGGGTCGAGGACACCGCTGATGTAATCCAGGCCCTGCCAGCCACCAGCCAGGATAAACAGGATGAAGTAGGGGATTTTGGCGCGGCGCATCAGTAGTTGGAAGTTAGTGATGCGGCGCGTACTGATTTTCAGCACCCACCAGATGACGATGCCGACCAGTAGTGAGATTCCCGCACCAACCGCCACGCCAGCGGCGATCTGCAGGACGTTCACCGCGGTTTCTACGGCGTCATCGGGGTTATCAGCAGCTGGTTGTAAACCGCTGCCGCTCAGTGTGAGCATGTTGTTTTGAAGCTTGAGTCCAAGCGTTTGCCATCCCATGCTTCCAGCTTAAGTGGCTGGGATTGTGATTGCGCGTTCCGCTCCGCGTTAAGCCTTGAGGGTGGCGTCACAACGGGCTTCCCACTGCGATTTCCAGCTGTCACCAGGTGGTTCGGTGAGTCGATTCACAGTCGGGGGTTTTGCCAAAACAAACTGGTGTTGAGTACACTTTCTTAAGTCAGTCATGGCACTGACTAAGGCCCCCATCGTCTAGCGGCCTAGGACACCGCCCTTTCACGGCGGCGGCACGGGTTCGAATCCCGTTGGGGGTACCAAGGCCCCGTAGCGCAGTTGGTTAGCGCGCCGCCCTGTCACGGCGGAGGTCGCCGGTTCAAGTCCGGTCGGGGTCGCGC
>NZ_JASXSX010000001.1:0-23461 GCF_032085515.1 Gleimia hominis | reverse complement strand
CTAAGGCCCCGTAGCGCAGTTGGTTAGCGCGCCGCCCTGTCACGGCGGAGGTCGCCGGTTCAAGTCCGGTCGGGGTCGCTCGGTTCCACACGGAATTCGCTTGAGGCACTACGCGCCTCAGTGGTTCCAGAGGAATCGATGCCTCTGTAGCTCAGTTGGCAGAGCGTTCGACTGAAAATCGAAAGGTCAGCGGATCGACGCCGCTCGGAGGCACAAGGAGCCACGCTAACGCGTGGCTTTTCTTGTACCCGCAATTACCTACTGGGCAGCCCATGATTGTACACTGTGTGGTGCTTGTATTAGCGGTTGAAAGGGTTGTCTACAGTGGCTACTAGGCGGTCGGGCAAGTACCTCAGTAATGATGATCGGCGGCGGCAGCGTAAACGGCGCAAACTGATTGCGATTGCGATTCCTGTGGTTATCGCGCTAGTTCTGGTGGTCGCAGGGGTGTTTTACGTGCGTGGGAACGCGCTGCGGCAAGCTCAGAAAGAGTGTGAAAAAGCACTTGAAGCATGGTTTACCGCGCAAGATAGGTCGTACGCGTTGCTGGAGATCCGACCGGATTCAAAAACGAATTTCGCCGCTGAACAAGCCGATATTGCGCAGGTTATTGATCTTGAGGCGTCCTGTGAGGTGACGGGCAACGCCAACCACAAGGTGAAACAGCTGCGGTCGATCACCAGTGACCTGCACAACCGCACAAGCGTATTGGATAAAGCAACCGATTCGATCGCCAATAAACTAACGGACCGCATCCACAGTACCCTCACGTCTAATGCAGCGAAGTTGAAGCAGCTCATTGCGAATGCGCAGGACCTCAAGAAGAAAACAAAAACCAGTGAGGTGCGTGACAAGTCCACACTTGCTGACCTGCAAAAGGCAATTAAACAGGGGCAGCGCGCATTGAAGACCGTGCAGACCGCTACCGAGGTGAGGGCGCAGGCGAATGCGCTGGGGAAGGTGAAGGCTGCGCGGGAAGTGATTGCGCAATGCATGGATGCGGTGAAGTCTTCGCATGAGGATTGGAAGAAGAACCCGACGGAGCTGACCGAGCAGGAGCGTGAACGGGCGCAGCAGCAGCGGCCGCACCGTCCGGAAGGGGCGCAAGAGCTGCGGCCCTCGCGCGAACCAGCGGGTAATCAGGGGCGACAGCCAGGTGGTTCGGGTGCTACCCCAGCGCCGGCTCCGAAACAATCGACTCCGCCGAACAGGCCGGCGCCGCAACCGAAACCGAACGATCCTAAACCAGCTAACCCGGCTCCTAGCACGCAGCCGAAGCCGAGTAAACCGGCGGAGGGTGGGACGAATCCGCCTGCGCCGGCGAACCCAGAACCTAAACCCGCGCCAACGAACGCCCCCGCTCCAGCAGAACCGGGGGAGGGCAACCATCCAGAGAAACCACCTGTGGAAAACCAACCTGCGCAACCAGACAAGCCGGCCGCACCTAAACCCGCTCAGCCGAACGCACCCGCCAGTACTGGCAGCGACTCCTAAACACTGGGTGCGCCGCACGCCGCATTTCGCAGGGCGATTGGGTGCGCTGCTTCCCGCCGAAAGCAGGGCGATCGGGTGCGCCGCATCTCCCTGGGCGCGGGGTTGGCTGTGCCAGGATGTGGCGCGCGCGACTTCGATTTGGAGGCGTTCGTATAATCAACTGCATGACTCTTCGCTCCCAGAAACCAGGCTCGCACAAACCATTTTTGCTAGTTGTCTGTAGGCAACCGGGCACTATCGCGGACGACGAGCTGAACATGGTTGCTAAATGGGGCGGTCTGGAAGTTGGCACCACGTTACAGACGCTGAACGTGCTGCCGGGCGAAGAACCTCCGGAAACAAATGTCGAAACGGACGCGACGCAAGGCAATGACGACGGTGGGCAAAGTGAAACCCGCGCGACGCAAGGCAACGACGACGGCAGGCAAAGTGAAACCCGCGCGGCACAAGGCAACGACGACGGCGGACAAGGTGAAACTCGTGCCCCGCAAATTGACCCGAAAGACACTGAAACTGAAGCGAAAACCGGGGAAGACGGGGCACAGTCGACTGCGGGAAACGGCAGGTTTCAGTGGGCCGGTGCGGGGGAGTGCCCGGTGGATCTGCATGACTTTGCCGGCGTGATTATCAGCGGATCGCCGTATTCGTATGGCACGCAGCCGGGTAGTGACGATGAGTTCAAAACCCCCGCGCACCTGCAGATGGAGCGGCACGTACTGGAGCTGTGCCGTCACCTGTTGGATGCGGATTTCCCCACGTTGGGAATTTGCTATGGAATGCAGTCCCTCGCGATTGCGGGTGGGGCTGCGTTGTGCGCAGGTTTTCCTGAGGATCTGCAGGCCCCGTGGGTGCGCCTCACGCCGGAGGGGATGCGCGACGGTTTGACGCGTTCGCTTCCGCAGCGGTTCGAAGCGTACGTGGGGCACAGTGAATCCCTCGCTGGGGTACCGGAAGGCAGTGTGGTGTTAGCCACGGGAGATTTCTGCCCCCTCCAGATTGTGCGCTGGGGCCACAATGTTTACGGCACTCAATTCCACCCAGAAATCACCACGGCAGGTATGCGGATTCGAATAGACACGTACGGGGACACATACTATCCGGCAGACGAGAAAGCGCGGGTGCAAGCTCGGTGTGATCGCGCGGACGTGCGCGCCGCCAACCACCTCATAAGCGAGTTCACGCGCCGCTACCGGTAGCGCATGCGGGTCAAAATCAGGCAAAATTGAAGAATGAGCATGAAATTTGCCGACTCAGAACGTTCCACCATCGGCATTGAGTGGGAACTGCAGCTGATTGACCGCGACTCATTAGACCTGCGGCAATGCGGCGACCTGGTGGTCGACCGGGCGCGCGAACTAAACCCAGACAGCGAGCTGATCCACGGCGAAATGCTGCGCAACACCGTTGAACTCGTATCCGGCAAACAAACGAACGTCGCGGCCTGCGCAGAAGATCTACAGCGCGGCGTGGACATGCTGGCGCCCGTAATCGATCCGCTGCGCATAGACCTCGCTAGCGCCGGCTCACACCCGTTTGCGAACCCGGAGTTCCAACGCGTATCCGATTCAGAACGATACGCAAAACTAGTGAACCGCACGCAGTACTGGGGGCGGCAAATGCTGCTTTACGGCACTCACGTGCACGTGGGGGTGGAGGACTACCGGAAGGTCCTTCCGATCCTCAACTACCTCCTCACCCAACTGGGTCTCATGCAAGCCCTGTCCGCATCCTCACCGTTCTGGGGAGGGGTGGACACGCGGTACTGCGACAACCGGGCAATGGTATTTCAACAACTCCCCACCGCGGGCACGCCCCGGCAGTTCACGCAGTGGCACCAACTGGAAGAGTACACGGCGGGCCTCATGAAAACCGGAGTGATCGGCTCATTCAACGAAGTGCGTTGGGATATTCGCCCTTCTCCCGCACTGGGAACTATTGAGGTGAGGGTCTGCGACGCCGCATCAAACCTGACTGAAGTGCGCGCCGCCGCCGCACTCATCCACGCGCTAGTGGAAACCGCTTCGCGCCGCCTCGACGCCGGGGAGGAACTGCCCACAATTCCACCGTGGTTCCTGGACGAAAACAAATGGCGGGCAGCCCGCTACGGAATGGACGCAACACTAATCGAAAACGCGCACGGCGACGAAGCGAGCGTAAAAGACACCCTGCCGGTACTACTGGAACAGCTAGCACCCGCCGCCCGCGACCTGAACTGTTTAGAAGACCTGGAAGCCCTGTATGACATCGCGGCCTCCGGCGTTGGCTACCAGCGGCAACGAGCCGTAGTGGAACGCACCGGCACCCTAGAAGCCGTGGTGGAACACATGTGCGCCGAATTCGAATCCGGCAAACCCGTATCCGCCTACGACTTCGAATACGACCCACGCGGAATGCGGTTCCCAGACTCCGGCAACCGCGGGTGGTAAATCCAGCGTGCCCTGTGTTGGCAGGGCAAGGAACTGTTGGCGGGGCAAGGAACCCGTTTAGAGCCGCGATTAAGCCAGGCCGAAACCGCGGTGGCAACAAGATATCAGTTGCAAAAACGAGGGGGAGTAGCCTACCTTCTGAAGCCCCGCCTCAAGCCTAAAGTCCCAAAATATTATATAAATAACAATTTCATATAAAAAGTGACATACGTCTTACTAATTTCTGGATATCCCCTTAATATTGTCTAGTATCCCGAGGTCCAAGGCCGGACCAGTTTTTCAAGTAACTGCCCGACCTGCCCAACGCAGGCGCTGGGAAGTAAAGGAATGAGTATGGCTTCTGTTGATGCGAAACCCGCTTACACGCCCGAAGAAGAGCGGTACATAATCCGCAACAAAGACGGTGTTCCCGTCGGAACCCGCCCCCACACAAAATGGACCCCAGGCAAAATCGCCCTGTGGGTAATAATCACCGCACTGGGGGTACTTGGGTGGACAATGCTCGCGATCGTGCGGGGTGAAGAAGTGAACGCCATCTGGTTCGTCGTCACCGCCGTGTGCACGTACGCGATCGGATACCGCTACTACGCGCTTTACATCCAGAAGAAAATCATGAGGCCAGACGACTCGAACGCCACCCCGGCGGAACGGATCAACAACGGCAAAGACTTCGACCCCACCAACCGCGTTGTGCTGTACGGACACCACTTCGCCGCCATCGCGGGGGCAGGGCCACTGGTAGGCCCAGTCCTCGCCGCACAAATGGGATACCTACCCGGAACCCTGTGGATCATCTTCGGTGTGCTCCTAGCCGGTGGGGTGCAGGACATGCTCGTGCTGTTCTTCTCAATGCGCCGCGGCGGACGTTCCCTCGGGCAAATCGCCACCGACGAGATCGGTAAAATCGGCGGCATCGTCGCCACCATAGTTGTCCTCGTAATGCTCATGATCGTCCTCGCCGTGCTGGCGATGGTGTGTGTAAACGCACTCGCGGAATCCCCATGGGGCGTGTTCTCCGTGGGCTGCACCATTCCGCTGGCAATCGGTATGGGGCTGTGGCTGCGCTACGTCCAACCAGGCAAAATCACCCAGGTGTCCATCGCAGGCTGCATCCTGCTGATCGGCGCGATCTTCGCGGGCCGCTGGGTGTCGAACACCGACTGGGGCCAGCAACTGTTCCAACTTTCACCCACCACCCTCGTGTGGATCATGGTGATCTACGGTTTCTTCGCTGCGGTGCTGCCCGTGTGGATCCTGCTAACCCCACGCGACTACCTCTCCACATTCATGAAAGTCGGAACCATCGTGGTTCTTGCTGCCGGCATCGTAATCGTGCGGCCCATCATTGAAATGCCAGCGGTAACCGAGTTCGCCTCAAACACCGAAGGCCCCGTTTTCGCTGGCACCCTCTTCCCGTTCTTGTTCATCACCATCGCTTGCGGCGCCCTATCTGGCATGCACGCAACCGTGTCCTCAGGTACCTCACCAAAAATGATCCAAAAAGAATCCCAAGTTCGCCTCATCGGCTACGGCGGGATGCTCATGGAATCTTTTGTGGCAATCATGGCGCTCGCGGCCGCAGCCTCCTTGAACCAAGGCGTGTACTTCGCGATGAACACCTCCGAAGCGTCCGCCGACAAACTGGCCGGCACCGCTGTTGTTCAAGAATATGAGGGCAACCGCGAAGCTATTTCTAACGAGGCCGCGCAGAACCTCAACGTCACGGACGCGCACGGTAACCGCATTATGCCGCGCTGGGACTCCTTCGATGAAAACGGTAACAACAAAGTCTATGAGGGGGAAGAAGCGCTGCGTAAAGTAGCCGAAGACATGGGCGAGCCGTCCGTGGTTTCCCGCACCGGTGGGGCGCCCACACTGGCAGTATCCATGTCCCACATCCTCCACCAAATCGGTGGTGGGCAAGCGATGATGGGCTTTTGGTACCACTTCGCAATCATGTTCGAAGCCCTGTTCATCCTCTCGGCAGTTGACGCGGTAACCAGGGTGGCGAGGTTCCAGCTGTCAGACGCACTGGGGAACGTGATTCCCCGGTTCAAAGACCCCTCCTGGCGCGTGGGGGCGTGGCTCACCACGTTCGTGGTGGTGGCCTCCTGGGGGTCGCTGCTGCTGATGGGCGTTACGGACCCGCGGGGTGGGATTCAAACCCTCTACCCACTGTTCGGAATCGCTAACCAACTGATTTCCGCAGTCGCACTACTGGTCTGTACCGTGTGCGTGGTCCGCAAGGGTTATTACAAGTGGGCCTGGATCCCAGCCGTGCCATTCGTATTCGACACGGTCGTTACTTTCACCGCTTCGTTCCAGAAGATTTTCTCTACCGACAAGGCCGTGGGCTACTGGGAGCAGTGGCGCAACGCCCGTAAGCTTCTGCCAACTCTTACGGATCCAGCGCAGATAGCGGATACGCAAGCCGTTATTCGCAACACGTTCATTCAAGGGACACTGTCGATCGTGTTCGTAGTAGCGGTTGCGTTCGTGATTGTGTGCGCGTGTATCCGCATGTGGCGCAGCGTTGCGAAACGGGACGTGTCCACTTCAGAAGACCCGTACGTGGAATCTAACTTCTTCGCTCCCGGCCGTCTGGTAGCGACCAAGCTAGAGAAGAAACTTGTTAAAGAATATGAGGTGGTGGGTGATCCCGCGCTTATCCCCGGAGCGAGCCATGAGCACCACTAGCTTGGGGCTGCTGGCGCGGCTGGACGAGGCGTATCGAACTGGGAAAAGGCTGTGGCGTGACTTCACGGGTGAATCCGCTTACGACCGGTACGTGGAGCGGCATGCGCGGGAACACCCGGGGCACGCGCCGATGAGTGAACGCCAGTTTTGGCGCGACCGCGCCCAGTTCGAAGAGCAGAATGTTTCAACCGGCTGTTGCTAGGCTCGTAATAGAAGTAGTAGCAGTCGGAAGGGAAATGGGATGCAACCTTGGGTTTTAGGTAAAGGCAGTGGCACGCGTGCGCTGCAGCAAGCCATTAACGCGGCTGCGCACGCTGCGGACTCACCCGACCTCGTGGAAGTGGGGGATCCCACGTGGCGGGAAAGCTACTTGGAGGTGTTCCGGGACCTCACGGGGTTAGAAGCTGAACGAGCCGTCCCAATGGCCCGGGCGGCGCTTGACAGGCTGTACAACACAACTCAAACCCCAGATGGCACACTGCTTCGCGACGTGACGGCAAAAGAGGTTTCCGCACAGCCCACCTGTACTGTGGGTGGGCAAGGTGAACCCCGAGACCCAGCGCCGCGCCTGTCCCACGACGCCGCTACCCGAGTGATGACGAATGCAGCGATTGCTGCTTTAGATAAGGTCAGTGCGCACCCACAGGTTTGGCCGCTTGAGGGACACACCGTGGTTGTGCTCGGCGGAGCTGGGCAGGTAGCGCCCACTGTTCCACTGGTGCGGGCGGGCGCTCACGTGCACGCGGTGGTGCGTTCTGGCTCGAAACGGTTGGAATCACTGGTGGAAGCATGCCGCGGCGGTGCGGGGCAGTTGCACATTGTTCCGGATGAAATCGCGGACGTTACCCGCACCCCAGCGCAGCTCGCCGGGTATATTCGCCAGTTGCCGGGCCGACTAGTTATCGCAAGCGCCCTGTATGCACCTGGGCGTGCTCACCTGCATGCCGCGATGGGAGCTGACCTGGTGCAGAACCTCGTGCTGCGCGATCGGCCCGATACTATCCTCGCGTTCTCAGGTACCCCCACCGACGTGTACTTGTGTGAGGGGCAGATCATGGACGCGGCTTTGGCTACTCAGGGACCTAACTATTTGGGTGCTAAACGGATTGAACGGTGGCGGGCCGCTGAAGCAGGTGAGCGCACAACTGTGGTTGCCCCGGTTCTTCCTATTTCGAACACCGATTCTGTGCTGGTGAGCGACCTCATTAAAGACACCCTCGCTGGCGGCCCCAGTGTGGGGATCTACCCGGCCAAGCCACAGACTGCAGCGAGGTTGTCTGCCGCGTTCATTACTTACGCGGTGAGTTTCGGCACCGGGCTGGATCAGTGGACTGGCCTCGCGGCGCACGGTGGCTTGTGGCCCACGGGGCGGGGATGGTCCCGGTTGGTCCCAGGGGCGCGCACACGCGTCGGCATGGCGTTCGTGAATGGCCGAATGAAACGCGACCCCAAGAGCCTCATCACGGCAGCTAAAGAAATTCTCCAGTCCTAACCTCGGCTAAAACAACTGTTCGTAACTCGCAGTAGAACGTGTGGTCGTAAGCGGCAGACAAGGCAACTGGTCCTAACCGCGGACAAAACATGTGGCCATAACCCACGGAACGTGCGCGCGTAACCTGCGCATAAAACGTGTGGTAAACGTGGTTTAGGATAATGAGGGTTGGAGGGATTTGACTATGGCTGAAAACCGTAAACCACGCCGCCCAGCGATGCTCAGCATTGAAGAGGCAGAGAACATTCAAGGAGACGACGATCCGGCAGCGACCGCGCTGGTGGCGAACACGTCTGCCCGCGCGCTCTTGGGGTTAGCGGATGAGGAGTTCGGGCCCGATGCGGTTAACCGCCTGGTGGATGCCATTAATCGTGAGGGAGTGGATATTGTCGCGGACCTTTGGGAACGCAGCCCCGCTTTCACCCTTCCTGGCGCGTTCTGGCGCATATATCTGCTGACGGAATGGTACCGGCGCGACCCGTTGAAAGTAGCGGAGAGATTCGATGAGGGCGTGCGTGCTCCCTACACGGCAGGTATTGACGACCAAGAATCCATCGCGGCAGTGCCGTCCCTATCAGAAGTGATGGAGAGGGCAAGTAACCTAATGTCTGGCCGCCCATTTGGCGATTTAACTGGACTGTTGCGCGACTGCGCGCTCGTGTGCAGGATCCTCGCCTCTGGGGCAACATTCGGGTCCACCTGGATCCGCAGTGACCGCGACCGCTTAGCAACAATGGTGACAAGGCGTGCCCGGGCCCTCGTGGAAACTGCAAACGATTTAGACACAGCAGCGGACCGCGCTCAAGTGGGGCGGCTCGTGTAAACAAGAGGGGCGTACCAGCACGCCCGGGTTTAGGCTGCAAAAAGAACAGTGTTTGCACCTCTGGGCGAGCGCTGTTTGCGCTGGTGAGCTAACTGTGTTTGCTCTGCCAAACGGCCTGCATTTGTGCTGCTAAACGAACGGCGGATAAACCCTGTAGAATCAATTTTAGTTATGTCCTTATCCGCCAGACCCTAAATCGTAGTAGTGCGCCACCGATACTTCAGGTGGCGTTGGGGTCGTGACCTAAAGAAGTGTTGCACTGTGTCTCATGCTCGTCCCGCACCAGTGCCGAGCCGTATTATCCGCTCGGCTGGCGCCATTGTTTGGCGTGTGCGAGATACCGCTCTTTCGCCGAGTGATCTGAAACTGGGGGTGCGCGTGTCCCCTCAAGATCTGCAGGTACTGTTGGTACATAGACCGCGGTACGACGACTGGTCGTGGCCAAAAGGTAAAAGTGATTTAGATGAGACGCTTCCAGTTGCGGGCGTTCGGGAAGTGGAAGAAGAAACGGGGGTGCCGGTAGATTTAGCGGCCCCACTGTTGACGCAACGCTACCGGCTTGGATCTGGGCAAACGAAAGAAGTGTACTACTGGGTGGGTACCAGCACGGAGCACCCCGGGGTGTTGCGCACGCGCCTTCCGGTGACCCCGGCGCCCTCAAGCGAAATTGATGAAAGCCGGTGGGTAGCTGCGGAGCAGGCCCGGTCTATGTTGACGCGGCGTGGCGACCGACGGTTGCTGACTGATGTGATCGCCAAGGCGCAGGCGGGGACGCTGCGGACGATGACGGTTATTTTAGCTCGCCAGGGTTCTTTGGAAGCGTCGCGGGAAGTGCCGGCGTCGGAGCGGCAACTGTCCAGACTGGGGGTGGCGCAGTCTCGCCAGTTTGTGGATATGCTGTCGAGCTTTGGGGTGCGGCGTGCACTTTCGGCACCGCGGCGGGCGTGTCAAGAGACGTTGCTTCCGTATGCGCACACAGCTGGGTTGTCGTTGCCTGTTGCGGACGAATTAGAAGCCGGTGAGGGAGAAGCGGTGATGCGCAAACTGCTGGGTACCCCCGGTTCACCACTGGTGGTGTGTGCGCCGCGGCGGGCACTGGCGGGTTTGTTGAAGCCGATCCGGGAGATCGCGCCGCATTCGATGATGCGGAAAGTACCGGTTAAGGAACCTTTCTTGAGGTCTGGGCAGCTGCTAGTGGCGCACATTGGGTACCCCGATGGGCAAGCGCAGCTGATTGACGTGTCGTACCACCGGGCCCTGCGGGGAAGCTAGCCGCGTGGCTTTAAGCCCTGCGGGATAGCTAGCAGAGTGACTTTGGGGCGACATTGCTAACGCTAGTTACTAGTCGGCAGTTTGCACACTGAGCAGCGCTTCAAGTGCGAGTTAGGTTACTAGCCGGTAGCCGAGTCCGCGCACTGTTTTAAGTATTTTCGGGTGTTTGGAATCTGCTTCAATCCGCGCACGCAAGCGGCGGATGTGCACGTCCAGCGTTTTCGAATCCGCCATGTAATCCGAACCCCACACTAGGGACAGTATTTGTGAGCGCGTCAGCACGCGGTTTGCGTTCCGTAAGAATAGTTCTAGAAGCTCAAACTCTCGCAGTGGTAAGTGCGTGCTTTCCCCGTGGATGATCACTTCGTGGCGGTCCACGAACATTTGTATCCCCGGGGCTTCCAGCACTTCGTCGGCGCTTTCTTGGGTGGCGCTCGCAGTATTTCGGCGTAGGAGCGCGCGGATTCGAGCTAGAAGCTCGCGATATGAATATGGTTTCGTTACGTAGTCATCAGCCCCAATTTCTAGGCCCACCACGCGGTCCACCACTTCCGTTTTAGCGGTCACCATTATCACGGGCACGTTAGAGAACTTGCGCAGCCGGCGGCACACTTCCGTACCTGAAATGTCGGGCAGCATGAGGTCTAACAGCACTAGGGCGGGTTCGCTCTTTTCGAGCAACGCGAGGGCCTCAAGCCCGGTAGCGAACTCGACTACGTCATAACCGTCTTTACGCAGGTTAAACGCCAGGGGAGTGCGCAGCGAATCCTCATCTTCCACCACAACTATTGTGCTCACAGCGCCTCCCTAACCCGTGGTGAACCAGCGGTAGCGGGAACCTGGGCGCTTTCGAGGTGGCGAGTGTCCTCAGGCGCATTATCTATATGCGTGGCAGACGCGGTGGTTTCCGCTCCGCTGCGCACGTGCGCGAGTGGTAGTTCGAGCGTAAACGTGGAACCTTCACCGGGCGCGCTCTTCACACGCACGCGCCCACCGTGGTCGCGCATCGTGTGTTTCACAATGGACAGGCCCAGCCCGGTGCCTCCGGTGGATCTGGACCGGCCCTTATCTACGCGGTAGAAGCGTTCAAAAATGCGTTCACAGTCTGCTTGGGAGATCCCCATGCCCTCATCTGCAACACTCACAACCCCCACTTCGCTGCGGGTACCGGTGCGGATCGTGACGGTCGTGTGCTCCGGCGAGTACCTAATCGCGTTATCAATCAGGTTGCGCACCGCGGTAGTCAATAGTTCCGGCACCGCCCACACCAGTGGGTGATCGCTGACATCCACCTGCAGGTCAATGTCGCGCTGTTTAGCGGCCGTGCGATGCGTTTCGAGCGCATCCGCTACCACCTGGTCAAGATGCGTCGGTTCCGCGTGGGTCAGTACGTCCACTTCCTGCAGTTTTGAAAGCATCACAATGTCAGACACCAAACTGGTGAGCCGGTTCGCTTCCGTAATCATTTTCGGCGCGAAGGTCTGCACCGCTTGCGGGTCGTCGGCGTGCGCGTAAATCGTTTCCGCCAGCAGCTGCAATGCCCCCACCGGCGTTTTCAGTTCGTGAGAGACATTTGCGGTGAAGTCCGTGCGCATAGCTTCGATCCGACGTTCCTTCGTAAGGTCTTTTGCCATTATGAGGATTTTTCCACCGTGCAGTGCTGCAACGGTGACTAGAAAGAACATGCGCACCTGGGGGCTCACAATCGGAGTGAACGTAACCTCGTGTTCCTGTGCAATCCCGGTGCGGCGAACCTGCTCCACAATCTTTAGTAGCCGCTGGTCCGTAAGGTCATCGCCAGTTGCCAATCCGAAGGTGTACGCCCGCGCATCCGCCCGCAGAATATGGCCGCGCGGGCCCACAATAATGGACATGGCTTCAATGGTTTCGAGAACCGACAGGACCTCAGGATTAATCCCCGCAACTTCTGTGGGCGCAGTATCGGCTGTGGGGGTGGCGCGAAAATGTCTTTCAGAACGGTAGAAGGCTGTGGCGGCCCCCAGGCCTACGAGTACACCTAGCCCCGCGATTGTTGCTGCGATAGTTAAAGTTAAGCCTTCCACACTATTACTGTATCGCGTCGAACACAGTTTTCTGCATGAGCATCGCGAAATCGGCAGTTAGGACCAAGATTTCTGGGGTTGTTAACCCTTTGTTAACCACCTGTACGCATGCTCGTTGGGTTAGCGCCTTAGGTTAAAAGCGTATGCGTAAGCGCACGATCTTGTGAAGGAGAGATGGTGAAGAGTAAGAAGTTCTTCAGTGGACTCGCGCTACTAGGTTTAGTGGGAACCTCAACCATGCTAGCGGGGTGCGGCAGCGACAACGCAGTAAAAGACGATTCGTCAAGCAAAGGCAGCTCAGAAGCCACGCAGGAAGAAAAGAGTGACCTCTCCGGTTCCCTAGCGGGTGCCGGTGCCTCTTCTCAAGAAGCGGCAATGAACGCCTGGATGGCCCAGTACATGCAGAAGAACCCCGACGTCACCGTCACGTACGACGCGGTTGGTTCCGGTGCGGGCATCACCCAGTTCACGGACGGCCAGGTGCTGTGGGCGGGCTCCGACGCGGCCCTGGAGGGCGACGAAGTTAAGAAAGCTAAAGACCGCTGCGGCGCAGACGCAATGAACCTGCCCGTATACGTATCCCCGGTAGCAGTAATCTTCAAACTGCCCGAAATTAAAGAACTCAACATCGACCCCACGACTCTCGCGAAGATCTTCTCCGGAGAAATCACGCAGTGGGACGACCCGGCCATCAAAGAAGCAAACCCGGACGTAGACCTCCCC
Organism: Gleimia hominis; assembly: GCF_032085515.1. Taxonomy (GTDB): domain Bacteria; phylum Actinomycetota; class Actinomycetes; order Actinomycetales; family Actinomycetaceae; genus Gleimia; species Gleimia hominis. The sequence continues at coordinate 10,471 of NZ_JASXSX010000001.1, read as the reverse complement.
AAGACGAAGATCACGCCGGTTCACCGTGCAGACAAGTCTGGTACCACCGAGAACTTCACGGATTACCTCCACAAGGCTGCGCCAGATGCGTGGCCGCATGACCCGTCGAAGTCCTGGCCAATGGAAGGCGGGGAGTCTGGCGATAAGACCGCTGGCGTGGTGCAGGCAGTCACCCAGGGTGAAGGCACCATCGGGTACGCGGACGCCTCGCAGGCCGGTGACCTCGGAACAGTAGCGCTCAAGGCAGGCGATTCATTCGTGAAGTTCTCGAATGAGGCCGCTGCGAAAGCTCTGGACTCCGCAGAACCGGCGGACACCGGGGTTGAAGGTGACCACGCCCTCGAGATCTCCCGCACGCCAAAAGACAGTGGGGCATACCCGCTGATCCTCGTGTCCTACTCCGTGGTCTGCTCGCAGTACCCGCAGAAGGAAGCGGACCTGGTGAAGTCCTTCATTAACTTCCAGATTTCCAAAGAAGGCCAAGAGGCCGCCGCGAAGTCTGCAGGGTCTGCACCAATCTCAGATACCTTGCGTTCGGAACTAGAGAAGTCTTTGGAAGCGATTAAAGCTAAGTAGTATGACTGCAATATCTTCAGGCACAACCGGAAATCGCGTCTTCCGACTCGGCAGTAAAACCAGCGCCACGCTCATCGCGGTGACGCTCGCGGCAGTCGCGGCCTTCCTGATTATCCAGGCGTGGCCGGCACTGACGCACCCGAACGCGGGCCTGCGCACCATGGGGAGCGCAGACACCGTGTCCCTGTGGCGCTTCACCGCACCGCAGATCTTCGGCACCGTAATCGCCGCGCTGGGAGCAATGGTTATTGCCGTTCCTGTGTCTGTAGGGATTGCCCTATTCATCAGCCACTACGCACCCCGTAAGCTCGCAAACGTGTTGGGATACCTGGTGGATTTGCTCGCAGCAATTCCATCGGTCGTTTACGGCCTATGGGGTGCGATGTGGCTGGTTCCGCGGCTCGTGCCGTTCTACGAATGGTTATCCGACTACTTCGGTTGGATCCCCCTGTTCGCCCCACCCGTTTCGCCAACCGGGCGGGTAATGGCATCTGCAACAATCATCCTCGCGGTCATGATTCTTCCGATTATCACCGCGGTAGCCCGCGAAGTGTTCCTACAGACCCCCACTTTGAACGAAGAAGCGGCACTAGCCCTCGGCGCAACAAAGTGGGAAATGATCCGCATGGCCGTACTCCCCTGGGGAGCGTCCGGCATCGCCTCCGCCTCCATGCTTGGCCTAGGGCGAGCACTTGGCGAAACCATGGCGGTCGTAATGGTCCTTTCCGTAGGCTCCAGCTACTCTTTCAACCTGCTTCAAGCAGGTAAACACTCAACGATTGCAGCGAACATCGCTCTCCAGTTCCCAGAATCAACCGGGATCACAACCGCAGCATTGGTTGCAACCGGCCTGGCCCTGTTCGCAATCACCATGATTGTGAACGCGGGAGCGCGGTGGATCGTTAACCGACAAAACATAGCGATGGGAAACTAAGGTTTATGACAACGATTCGTATTCCGAACGTGCGGCGAACGTCATTGACGTCCGTGAAAGCACGGTCGTCGAATCCTTTTGAATCACGCAACCCGGCGCACGACATGCGTCGGCACCTCGTGAACAAAATCGCCGCCGTAGTGGTATGCGTATCATTCGCACTAGCCGTAATCCCACTAATCTCACTGCTAACCACCGTGGTGATGCAAGGGTACGCGCGGCTCAGCCCGTACTTCCTGTCCGTATCCATGGCGGGCGTCTACGGCGGTATGAACGCCGGGGGTATCTACCACGCAATCGTCGGCACCGTGCTCGTCACCGGCCTGGCCACGCTCATCTCAGTACCCATCGGACTGGGGTGCGCCATCTACCTCGTGGAATACGCGCGCGGCACCCGGTTTGCTCGGGTCACAAACTTCCTCGTGGACGTCATGACAGGCATCCCCTCAATCGTCGCCGGCCTGTTCGCAGCTGCCCTGTTCGCCACGTTCGTTTCCCCCGCATACCGGGCAGGCATCATGGGTGCGGTTGCCCTCGTGGTCCTCATGATCCCAACGGTCGTGCGTTCCTCTCAAGAAATGCTGATGCTAGTTCCCATGGAGCTGCGCGAAGCCTCATACGCTCTCGGGGTGCCGCACTGGCGGACAATCGCGAAAGTTGTTCTGCGCACCGCAGCACCGGGCCTCACCACCTCAATCATGCTGGCCATTGCCCGCGTCATTGGTGAAACCGCGCCACTACTGATGACGGTTGGAGTTTTGCACTCCATTAACTTCAACCCATTCGAAGGTAGGCTCATGACCCTGCCCGTGTACGTGTACCGGCAATACTCACAGGGCCTAGCACCGTGCGGTGGGTTAGAAAACTGCGTTCCCACAATCAACTTCGAACGCGCCTGGGCAGCAGCCCTAGTGCTAATCATCATCGTGATGATCCTGAACATTGGTGCACGCATAATCTCAAGCCTGTTCTCCCACAACATGCGCTGAAAAACTCGTCTGCACGCCGGCGGATCAGCCCTCAAAGAAAACAAAGGATTGTTGTGAACAAGTACCAGATAGATGTTGAGAATCTAAATATTTACTACGGCGACTTTCTCGCAGTTAAAAATGTGAATATGACGATTCCGGAACGCGCCATCACCGCGCTCATCGGCCCCTCAGGCTGCGGAAAATCCACCTTCTTACGCACGTTAAACCGGATGCACGAAGTGATCCCAGGGGCACGAGTAGAAGGGGAAGTGCGGGTAGGTGGTAAAAACGCGTACGACTCCGACGTCGACCCAGTGCATGTGCGGCGCGAAATCGGAATGGTATTCCAGCGACCCAACCCATTCCCAACCATGAGCATCCGCCAGAACGTGCTCGCGGGCGTGCGGCTGAACTCAATCAGAATGGGACGTGAAGAACAAGAGCAGATTGTTGAAAAATCTTTGAAACGCTCCAACCTGTGGGACGAGGTGAAAGACCGGTTAGATAAGCCAGGTGCGTCCCTGTCTGGTGGGCAGCAGCAGCGTCTGTGCATCGCCCGTGCGATCGCGGTGGAACCGAACGTGCTGCTCATGGACGAACCCGCGTCCGCGCTCGACCCGATCTCTACGGGGGCGATTGAAGAACTCATGATGGAGCTGAAAGACCGGTACACCATCGTGATTGTCACGCACAACATGCAGCAGGCAGCGCGGATTTCGCAACGCACCGCGTTCTTCAACCTGGAGGCCGTTGGGCAACCCGGGACCCTCGTGGAAACCGACGACACGGACGTGATCTTCAACAACCCCCACGAGTCCACTACGGCGGACTACATCGCCGGTCGCTTCGGATAACCCCAAAAACCTTAGATCGCCGTGTAAAGCTGGGGTAACCCCAGATACATTCGGGTTACCGCGCACAGTTGGCGTGGCCGAAAAACACCGGGGTTACGGCCGGCAAGAGTACGTGTCAGGGCTTCGCAGGTACCTCAGGTATTTTTCTTGAGGGACTGGTGCAGCGGATCGTCACGGCTAACCGCAACGCACACCAGCGCCCGGTCTTGTGAATGCGACCAACTGTCCTCAGTGGGCAGCAGGGGAAACACCTCTAATGGGGAAGAATCTAAATCCGCACCCGTGTAGTCCTTAAACGCAGAGCGGCAAAACGTTTTCGCTTGCGCGTACAACTCGTCTTGCCCCGGGTAAGACTCGCCTTCAATAGTTTTCATGCCCACAGCCTCACCGTCATGTGACTTACTGCAGGCAGTGGTGGACACGGAAGATACCTCAAAACCATTATCCAAATCCGCATCACTGGGAAGCTTAATGCATTCGCCCACGTTCAAATCCACTGCCACCGTGGAACACGCAGCGCACCCCAGTGCAGACACAACTAACGCTGCGGCAACGCCGGTGATGCGAAGAAAAAATGAAGATTTCAAAATATCACTCACAGTCAGAAGAAGATTCCCTCGCAGTAAGATCACGGCAAGAACATGTGCAGCACCATGTAGAGGATGAACGACACGAACGCGGCAGCGGGAAGCGTGAGGAACCACGCGGTCACGATGTTGCCGGCCACGCCCCAGCGGACGGCGGAGAGGCGTTTGGTGGCGCCAACCCCCATGATCGCTGAAGTGATCGTGTGGGTCGTGGAAATGGGAGCGTGGAACACGTACGCCGCGGAGTACAGAACACCGGCGGATACTGTTTCGGCAATGAACCCGTGCGCGGGGTCTAGCTCAATAACCTTTCGACCCAGGGTGCGCATAATCCGCCAACCACCAGAGTAGGTGCCGGCAGTGATCGCGGTTGCGGCCGCGAGTTTGACCCACAGGGGGATCTGCAGCTCACCGTTCACCAAAATGTTGTGCGTGTGCCCGTACCCACCGGCGAGTAGTGCCATGACGATGATTCCCATGGTTTTCTGCGCGTCCTGCAGGCCGTGGCCTAGGGCCATGAGGGCTGCGGAAACGGTTTGTGCGTAGCGGAAACGCCGCATTGTGCGGTGGTAGGGCAGGGATTTAACCAGCGCTAACGTGAACTTCATCAGAATGAACGCGAGGACGAAGCCGATCAGTGGGGACGCGAACATGGGGATGATCACGTGGGTGGTTACGCCCCACCATTGCACGGGTGTGGCGGAGGCTAACCCGGCTCCAACGAGGCCGCCGATGAGGGCGTGTGAAGATGAGGACGGAAGCCCAAGCCACCAGGTGATGAGGTTCCAGGTGATCGCTCCGGCGAGGGCCGCGAGGATGATGGCGAGCCCGTGGAGTTTCAACTGGTTGTCCGCAGAGTCGGTGAATGGGGCGACGTCAATGATGCCTTGCCCAATGGTTTTAGCGACCGCGGTGCCCATCAGTGCGCCCGCGAAGTTCATGACGGCCGCTAAGGTTAGGGCGGCGCGGGGGGTTAGGGCGCGGGTGGAGACGGAGGTGGCGATCGCGTTGGCGGCGTCGTGGAACCCGTTAGTGAAATCGAATGCTAGCGATATGGTGATCACTAGGAGCACTAGGAATAGTGTGAGCTCCACGCTTTAGGACTCCTTAATCGCGATGGTTTCGATGCCGTTTGCTAAGCCTTCGAAGCTGTCACACGCTTTTTCGAGTGCTTCGACGATGTCTTTGACTTTGATTACTTCGATGGCGTTTTCGTAGGTGTCGAATACTTCGGAGAGGACCCGCCGGTAGGCTTTGTCGCCTTCGTTTTCGAGGCGGTTGATTTCGATCCAGTAGTCGCGGAGTCCGCCGAGGCTTTTTAGTTTCGGCATGGCTTGTGCGGTGAGGTCTGCGCAGCGTTGGATTACGTTTAGTTGTTCCACGACTCCGCGGGGGAGGTCTCCGACTTTGTACAGGACGATGAGGTCTCCGGCTTCGTCCATGAAGTCCATGCAGTCGTCTAGTTTTCCAGCTAGGAAGGTTAGATCGTCCCGGTCGAAGGGGGTGACGAAGGTTTGGTTGATTTTGGAGGAGAGTTCGTGGAGGGCTTCGTCGCAGAGGTGTTCGACTTCGTGTAGTTCGTCGCGGAGGTTGAAGCGGTCTTCGTTTCTTGCCCCGTGGATGCGTGCCAGTAGTTGGGCGCCACGTACCAAGTGGTTAGCTTGGGTTGTTAGCAGGTCGAAAAACACGTTGCTGCCGTCGGACTTGGAAAATCGCATTTCCTAACTCCCTAGTCTTAGTTTGTGCACAGGCCCTTCCAGGTTAGACCACTTTTGGTGGATACCTAATCGGAAGCTTTTTTGGTTTGTGGGCGTGTGCCGTGTTGACATGGTGAAGCGGGCTTCCAGTTTGCGTTGGAAGCCCGCTTCCGTGCGGTATTACCTTATCTAATTGTGCTTCTTGCACGCATGGCCTTTGGCCTACGTGTGATGCATGCCCGACGTGTGGTTTTAGTCGGGGAGGCGTTCACCGGTTGCGTGGCTGAAGTTGTGTTGCCCACCTTTCTTAATGCGCACGTTCACTACGGACCCTTTGTCGGGTGAGGTGTGGGGTGCGGTTCGGATGATGATTTGGTCGGTGGTGTCGTCATCTGGGTTCGCGTCGGTTCCGGAGCCGAGGTCGCCGCCGCCTACGAGGTGTCCGTAGATGTAGGCGTCGGAGCCTAGTTCTTCGACGAGTTCTACTTCTACGGGGATGGCGCCGTCGGTGCCTTCTTCTACTACTTCGAGGGATTCGGGGCGGAATCCGATGACGATTTGTCCGCCGTCTGCTTCGGTGATGGCGTCGCGTGTTTCTTGGGAGAGGGGGACGCGGGCTTCACCGAGAGTGGCGTAGCCGTCGTCAGCTACTTTGAAGGTGCCGAGGTTCATGGCGGGTGAGCCGATGAATCCGGCGACGAATTCGTTTGCTGGACGGTCGTACATTTCGCGGGGGGTACCTACTTGTTGGAGGATCCCGTCTTTGAGTACGGCGATACGGTCACCCATGGTGAGGGCTTCCGTCTGGTCGTGGGTCACGTACACGGTGGTTACCCCGAGGGACCGTTGTAGGGACGCGATTTGGGTACGGGTTTGTACACGCAGTTTGGCGTCCAGGTTAGACAGCGGTTCGTCCATGAGGAATACGCGTGGTTTCCGCACGATTGCGCGGCCCATGGCGACGCGCTGGCGTTGCCCACCGGACAGTGCTTTTGGTTTGCGGTCCAGGTATTCGGTTAGGTCGAGGATTTGTGCGGCTTCTTCTACGCGACGGTTGATTTCGTCTTTGGGTGTGCCCGCGATTTTGAGGGCGAATCCCATGTTGTCCCGCACGGTCATGTGGGGGTAGAGCGCGTAGTTTTGGAAGACCATTGCGATGTCGCGGTCTTTGGGGGGAACGTCGGTGACGTCTCGTCCTCCGATTGAAATGGTGCCGGCGTTGACCTCTTCGAGTCCGGCTAGCATGCGCAGTGACGTGGATTTACCGCAGCCCGAGGGGCCTACGAGCACTAGGAATTCGCCGTCGGCGATGTCTAGGTTCAGGTTGTCCACTGCGGGGGTTTCTGACCCCGGGTAGATACGGGTTGCCCCTTCAAAAGTTACAGATGCCATATTTAGTTTCTTCCTCCATCGGCAGGTACGTGCCAAACGATCCGTTGTGGAGTGGCAGCGGCTTCGCTGTCACAATCCCCACGTGCTCACACTCCCTTGTTGCTTCACGTCGGCGTCGCATCAAGAGTTTGTTAGCCGTAGAAACCTCTCATAGATTACCATGCTCTGGGCGTGCGGACACGGGTATGGAGTGTGTTTGTTCAGCTTTTGGGAAGTTTGGTTTTGCGCCGGTTCGGGCTGGTTTGGGACACACGGTTGTGGGTTAGATGTGGCTTTCAGCTTCTTCCCGGTTGTGGTTAGTAGTATTTGGGGTGTGAGTGATTCCGTTCAGCGTCCGGCAACCCGTTTGGGGGGTTATCGTCTTGTCCGCCCGTTGGGCAGTGGTGGCGCTGCGGTCGTGTGGGAGGCCGTGGATGAGGCGGGCGACCGGTATGCGTTGAAGCTTTTGCATCCGGCGGTGGCGTCTGACCAGGTGGCGCGCGTGCGTTTGGCGCGGGAGGCGCAGACGTTGAATCGAGTGCGTTCCGCAGCGGTGGCGCACGTGGTGGATTTGGAGACGGAGGGCCAGCAGCCGTTTGTGGTTACGGAGCTGGTTGATGGTTTGTCTTTGCGTGATGAGGTGCGTCAGCGCGGCCCGTTTTATTACGATGATGCGGTTGATTTGGCTTTTAGTTTGGCTGAGGTTCTGCGGCAGGTGCATGCGGCGGGCGTGATTCATCGGGATTTGAAGCCTTCGAATGTGATGTTGGGGCCGGAAGGGCCGGTGCTGATTGATTTTGGGATCTCTAGGGCGGCTGGGGATGAACGGCTTACGTCGACGGGTTTGGTTACGGGTACCCCGGGTTGGGTGGCGCCTGAGGTTCTGCAGGGCGCGGATGATGATGAGGTCACGGATTGGTGGGGTGCCGCTGCGATTGTGCTGTTTTCGTTGACGGGACGGCAACCGTTTGGAACGGGGAAGATGGAGGTGGTGCTCGGTCGGATCGCGACGGGCCGTCCGGACACGCGGGGGGTTTACCCACCGTTGGCGACGGTGTTGCGCCGGGCGTTGGGGCCGCGCCAGGATCGGTTGGAGTACGGTGAGTTTTTAGATCAGTTGCGGGAGTTTGATGCCATTGAGGTCGAGGCGTACTCGGATGCAGATGAGGCGGATCCGCAGGCGCAGGCAACGCAGACTTTTGAACCGGACGTTGATTCTGACAGTTCCACGCGTGCTTACGATCCAGAGGCTGTGCAGGATAGTGACGCGACCAGGGCTTACGCAGCTCCTGATAGTTACGATCAGGGATCTAACGCCACCCGGGTTTATGATCCAGAAGCGGTCTCTGAGGGCGACAAAACTCGAGTGTACGATCCAGAAGCGGCTTCAGGAAGCGACGCCACCCGGGTTTACGCGCCGAAGGTCTCACCGGAAGATCCGCCGGCAAGCCCAATCGCTGGTCGGGGGCAGCCACCTGCACCGCAGTGGCCGGTAGCGCAGCGAACGCCAGGACCTCAGGCGGGGGGAATGCCAGGACCTCAGGCGGGCGGAGTGCCAGGACCTCAGGCGGGTCAAATAGGTGAGGCAAGTGTGCCGCAGTGGGCGTTCCCGTCGGTGTATCAGTATCGGGCACCGGGGCGGGCGAACTTGTTTTCCGTCGGACTGATGGGGTTGGCGTGCCTGCTGCCAGTGTGGTTTGGGATGCCGGGGGCGATCTGGTTACTGGTATTGCTGGTGTTTCTTGAGGCAGTTGGGAACGCCCGCACGTGGCGGGAACGGCGCCGCACCCGCGTGGGATCTAAGCAGAAGGGAGATAATGCGCTCGCGGCACTTAGGGCAGTGCCGTATGCGCTCAAGTCTGTGTTTGCCGTGGGCGTTAACGCGTTGATCGGTGGGGTGCTGGCGGGTGCAGCGTGGTCGATTTGGGCGATGTCGCGGCGGTTAGACCTGGTGAACACCCCGTTCCTGCAAATGCTGCAAGGTAGCCCGGGGCAGCGCGGTTGGTTGTCAGCGTGGCAAGACGTGCAGGCAGTGCCCGCCCTGCTTTGGGTGAGTGTGGTGGTGATCGTTCTGCTCTGCCACATGGGTGCTGGTGGGTGGCATCTGCGTGAAGGGGAGCGGGCCACCATTTCGGCTGCGGTACCTTCTGGGGCCTTGAGGTTGTTCTTCGGGATAATTTTGTGTGGCGTGTGCGCGCTAACGGTTGGCATGGTCACAGGGGTTATAGGTTGGTAGGTGCCCAGATTCGCAAGATAGATAAGGGTAGATAGATGCGCCGGGTGCGTAGTTGGGTGTGGTTGGCAGGCGTATCGGGTGGGTATGTGCGAAAGGTTAGATGGGTGCCCACAGCACGCACGCGTGCGCAGTTAGTAGACGTGCCGGCCACGTCGGATATTCAGACGTGTTGGGCGCGTGTGCCCGCCGTTATTTAAGATGTATACGTTGCTGTAGTTAGAAAATTCGGAGGAGTCATGGCGAACTCGGCGAACTCAAAGGGAGCTGGTAGCGCGAGCGCGCAGAAAGCCCGGAAGATGCGGGAGCAAGCGCAGGCGCGGGAGCGCCGTACCCGTAACGTGATCATCACGGTCGTGGTGCTACTGGTTTTGGCGGTGGTTGCAGCGGTTGGGCTGGTTGTTTACAAGTCTCGTTCCGCAGATTCAGCAGGTAAGGGCGCGGCAGCTGCCAGTGCTGACGGTTCGTTCATAATTAGTGCTGACGGGCCTGGGAAACCTAAGTCTGGGGTGCCCACTTTAGAGGAGTACATGGATTACTCCTGCCACGCGTGCGCGGATACAACTGCGATACTGGGCGATACCCTAACTAAAGCTGCGAAGAATGGTGAGTTTAACCTCAAGATCACGCCGGTGAACACGGTGGACATGGTGTACCACCAAAAGGCGGCGGATGCGGCGTACGTGGTGTGGCAGCAGCAGCCGGATAAGTACATGGATTTTCACGCGGCTGTGATGGCGTATTTTAAGTCGCAGTTTGATGCGAAAGACGGGTCCGTGATCCAGGAGTCTGCGCAGAAGTCGGCCGACAAGATCGCGCAGATCGCGAAGTCGGTGGGCATATCTGAAACGACTATCAGTAAGTTCAAAACGTCGGATATGAAGGCGCAGTTAAAGGCGAATACGGACAAGTGGATTTCCCGCAAAGTTGATGGTTCGACAGAAAAATACACACCGCAGTTCATTTCTAATAACAAGCTGATTGAGTTGAAAGGCGAGTCTGCGCAAGAGGTCACGAAAAATCTTCTTGAGGGCATAAAAGCCGCGCAGAAATAACTCATGTGACAAATGGACCTCATTCATGGCAAACTTGAGGTCGCGCCACCTTAGCTCAGTTGGTAGAGCATCCGCCTTGTAAGCGGACGGTCAGGAGTTCGAGTCTCCTAGGTGGCTCCACTTGGACACCCATTTTGATACAAGGATGGTGAAGGAATTTTCCTCACGCAAATGCCGCGTTTTGGCTGGTATT